>NZ_JBNRLS010000003.1:0-720222 GCF_050379415.1 Marinobacter sp. DUT-1 | reverse complement strand
TAACGCGCGGAGCACAGCGGCGGCCCGTCAGGGACGTCCGGCGGCCACCGGCCGCGTACTGATGCGGCTGGTTATATTTTGCTGGCTTGGGCTTCAGGCTCTCGCCCACCACGCAACACCAAATATAGCAGCGGACCTGCAGATACAAACACCGCTGTCAGAACTAAAAACGGGATGACGTAGCCCAACCCTTTGCCGCGGCTTTTGGCGTCCTGGTACATCCAAATACAGGCCAACGCGGCGAGAATGTAGAGATCTATGACAACCTGGGCGGTATCCGGGCTAGACATCAGCTGAACACCGAAGGCCAGAAGCGACTGCTCGGCGCCTGCCATTACCCAGAAGGTAAAGCCCATGAACAGGCAGAGAACGATTAGGGGGATTGTCGATATTCTCATAATCTTCCTTGATTGAGGTTTAAGAAATATAACAGCTAATTATACGAACGCGTTCGCATATCACCCGTTCGTAAAACTCCATCTAAAAGCTCTCAAAGAATTCTAAATAACTGCTTCAAAACCAATTAGTTGAGAGCATCCCACCACGGCTACCGCTGGAGTTATACGCCCGTCTTCGAGCCACTCCTGCTCACCGTTTTGGGCGTATAACTCCGCCCAGTATTTTCCTTCTTTCCAACCCTATCAGAGACTTACACGGATATCTCATGCAACTTTTGGAGTTTTGCGAACGCGTTCGTATAACTCCGTCGCTCATTGCTCTGTGCGCTGGAGGGCTCGGCCCAGGTTGTGGAAATAATCCCGGAAGGCCAGGTTAATCCGCTCCCGCTGATCGCCCTGTGGATACAGCCCCAGCTTTGCCTCCTCGGATTCCCGGGTGCCCCGGACGAGGAAGGCGTTTTTGCTGTCGGCATCCTGCACAAAGGCTTCAAAGGCGCGGGCGCAGAGTTCTTCGGGCTGGCTGTAGTAGTGCACGCAGGCGGCCTTGTCGGCTTTGGCGGATTGTCGGAACAGGTCGCTGGGTTCGGTGCCGGCCTCGTTGAGGAGAATGATCCGGTAGCAGGCCTGCAGGCATTCGTTAAGGGGATGGGCGATGGCGTCTTCGCGGGTGAGCCAGAGTTTGGAGGCAAACTCGCCTTTGCCGGTGCCTGGAAATAACTTGTCGGCGATGTAATGGTCGAAGGCGTGGAACCATTCGTGGGCGATGCTGCCGGGGCCGGCGTTCTTGGCCAGGGCGAAGCTGCGGGTGGCGGGGCTGTAGTGGGCGGAGACGCCGGGGCGGCCGCCGATACCGTACTGCAACGCCAGAGTGCCGCGCAGGGAGATGAGGGTTTCGGTGCCGCCGAGAATGGTCATCAGGTCACACAGGGCATCGTAGAAAAGCCCGGCGCTGCGCTGCTTTTCCGGTTCGGTCACCCAGTGCCCGATCTCGACGGTGCGGAACTGGAACCGGCGGCGAACGTCCAGGAAGGTGACGGCGGTATCACCCCGGTGATCGGGGCCTTGGCGGTAGAAGGTTCTTGGCATGGGCCAATCATAGGGAGACAATCGCCGTGAATCTACACGACAAGGAATCCACGATGACCCAACTGCCCCAGCTGACCGATGCCCTGCTCACCCTGGAAAACCGCGTGGCGGTGCTGACCCTGAATCGCCACGACCTGCGCAACGCCCTCACCGGCTCCAACCTGATCGATGACATTGTCACCACGGCAGAATGGGTCAACCAGTGTGAAGATGTGTCAGTGCTGGTGATCACCGGCGCCGGTTCGGCGTTCAGTGCCGGTGGCAACATCCGGGACATGGCCAACCGCAGCGGAGACTTCGCCGGGGATCCTGCCGAGTGTGCCGAGCGCTATCGCAAGGGTATCCAGCGGATTCCGCTGGCCATGCAGGCGGTGGAGGTGCCGGTGATTGCCGCCGTTAACGGCCCGGCGATCGGTGCCGGCTTTGATCTGGCCAACATGGCGGATATCCGCATTGCCGCGGACTCGGCCAAATTCGGTGAGACCTTCCTGAACCTGGGCATCATTCCCGGCGATGGCGGAGCCTGGTTCATGCAGCGGCTGATCGGTTACCAGCGGGCGTTCGAGCTGACGCTGACCGGCCGCATCGTGGATGCCGCTGAGGCGAGGGAGCTGGGGATCGTCATGGATGTGGTGCCGGCGGATGAGCTGATGCCGGCAGCCTTGAAGATGGCAAACAAGATGGCCAGCCAGCCGCCCAAGGCCACCCGCCTGACCAAGCGCCTGATGAAGATGGCCCAGCGCACGGAGCTGAAGGATTTCCTGGACATCTGCGCCTGCTTCCAGGGCATGAGCCACAACGAGCCGGAACACCTGGATGCGGTCAATCGGATGCTCGAAGCCATGGCGAAACGCTGATTTGACACATTTTGCTACAGGAAATGACGACCAGGCATCTTTCCCACCGGGATCAGGGCGGTAAACTGGTCCCTGCAGGAAAACAAACAACAATGGCGAATGGCCGACTACGGGGTTAGCTGTACGTGATCCTACACCAGGCGTTGCGAGCCCTGATCGTGCTCTGGCTGGCATGCTTTTGCTATACGGCCCACGCCGGACCAGAGCCGATTGAGGTTACCCGGGACTCTCCGATCCCGGCCCGGTTCCAATACTGGGAAGACCCGGCGGGTGACGCCGGCGTCGGTCGCGTTCGTGCACTGGCCGATGAACGCTGGAAGCAGATTGCCGACGGCAGCACCAGCTTCGGCGTCACCGACTCCGCCTACTGGCTCCGGTTCGCCATTCACAACCCGTCCACGGAAAACCTCAACCTGATCGCCGAACTCGGCTACTCCCAGCTCGACGATGTGACCTTCCATGTCTTCTCCGGGAATGATCTGGTCCGCCAACTCGAAACCGGCGATGCACGACCATTCTATCCCCGCGATGTGGACCACCCGAACATGCTGCTGCGGCTGTCCCTGGCACCGGATGAGGGCAGGACGGTGTATGTTCGGGTAAAGACCGCAGGGTCCATGATCCTGCCGTTACACCTGTGGTGGGAACACACGTTCTTCGAAGCCGCCGCAGACGAACTGAAACTGCATTTCTTCTACTACGGCGCCCTCACGGTCATCATTCTCATCAACCTGGCGGTGTTCCTGACCCTCCGGGAGAAGTTGTACCTGTTCTATGCGCTGGCAATCTTCGGCTACCTGCTGTTTTTTACGTCCATCGAGGGTTTCAGTTTCCAGCATTTCTATCCACAGGCCCCGGCGCTGCATGCCCGCGCCCTGCTGGTGTCGATGCCCATCCTGGCGCTGTTCTCGGTGCTGTTCTGCCGCGAGTTCCTGCGGGTAAAATCCCACAGCCCCTGGCTGCACAAAGCGCTGATCGCCATGATGGTGTTCGAGGTATTCAATTTCGCAGCCGCACTGACGCTCAGTTACAACGCGGCGATACTGCTCTCGGCGTTTTCCGCACTGATCTTCTTCTCCCTGCTACTGGTGGCGGGCCCGATTACCTGGGCCGCCGGTGTGCGCGCCGGCGCCTTTTTCACCGTAGCCTGGACACCCCTGACCATCGGGGTCTTTGCCACCGCAGGCCGCTCCCTTGGCTTCCTGCCGGTCAATTTCTGGACCGAATACGCCATGCAGATCGGCTCCGGTCTGGAAGCCTTCATCCTGACCCTGGCACTGGCCGACCGCCTGTACCGGGAGCGCGAGCAGAAGATTCAGGCCCAGGCCGAGAGCCTGCGGGAAGCGCAGGCTCGCAATGAGGCCCGTGATCAGCTCACCGAGGCGCTGACCCACGACCCGGTGACCGGCTTGCCCAACCGCAACCGGTTCGAGTGGATGGTCGATCAACAACTGAAAAAGGATCCTGAGGGCCGCTACATGGTGGGCGTGGCACGCATTACCCGCCTCGACGAGATCAACCGTACGCTCGGCCTGACCCGGAGCGAACGGCTGCTCAAACGAATCGCCGATCAGATGGAGCAACTGGCGGCGGCACTGTCCATGGTCCAGAGCATTGTCGATGATCGTGGTCGGGAGGAACGGGTGTATCAGCTGTCCGGCGACACCTTCGGCATGCTCGTGGACGCCGACAAGGCCGGCGGTGACTTCAGTGCGTTGGACCAGGCACTGAATGTCCTGGCCCAGCCGGTCCCCCTGGACCAGCTGGCCATCGATCTGCACCCCCGATTTGGTGCTGCCAGTTACCCCGAGCACGGCGATTCGGCCGCCCTGCTCATCCGCAATGCCCACGTGGGTATGGAAATCACCCCCCATGGCCAGCACGAGACCGGGCTCTACTCGAAGCAATACGACATCTACAGCGAGAGTCGCCTCACGCTCATGGCGGATCTGCGTGAATCCCTGCAGCAAAACCGGACCCGGATCTTCTACCAACCCAAAGAACACCTGGCCAGCGGCCGGATCATCGGGGTGGAGGCCCTGATACGCTGGCAACACCCGGACCTGGGCAGGATCAATCCGTCAGAGTTCATCACCCTGGCGGAGGAAACCGGCGTGATCAGCCAGCTGACCGAGTGGATGATCCACCATGCCACCCACGACCTGGCGACCCTCCGTAAAAAGCACCCCGATCTGACACTGTCGCTCAACATTTCTGCCCGGGACCTGTCCTCCCGGGGGCTCCCGGAGGTGTTCCGTTCCGCGCTGGCGCGCCACGCCCTGGAACCGCAAACCATCACCGTGGAGCTGACAGAAACCGCCGCCATGGAAGATCCGGTCGAGGGTCTCCGGGCGCTGGAGGCCTTGGCCGCGATCGGTCTTAAAGTCTCCATCGATGACTTTGGCAGCGGCTATTCCTCCCTTTCCTACCTCAAACAGCTGCCTGCCACCGAACTCAAGCTGGACCGATCCCTGGTCCATGACGTTACCACCAGCGAAAGCGCCGATGTGATTGTCGCCACCTCGATCCAGATGGCCCGAAGTCTCGGCTACCAGGTGGTGGGCGAAGGTGTGGAAGACACGGCGACGGCGGAGCGCCTGAAGGCCATGGGGTGTGACCTGTTACAGGGCTACTGGCTGTGCGGCCCCATACCGCTGGAGGAGTTGCAATACTGGCTGGAGACCCGAGCGCAAACCTCCTGCCGGAAATAAAAGGCCCGGTACACTGGCCGGGCCTTTTCTGTCAGAGCTGACTGCCGTCTACCATTCCAGCTGCGCGCCGGTCTGGTATTCGATCACCCGGGTCTCGAAGAAATTCTTCTCCTTCCTGAGCGTGGCTTGCTCATCCAGCCACGGGGATACGTTTTTGGCGCCCGGGAACGGCTCTTCAAGCCCCACCGTACGCGCCCGCCGGTTGGCCACGAAGCGGAACTGCTCGCTGTGGTACTCGGCGGAATAACCCAGGATCGGGTCCCGCAGGATGTAGTTGGCGTAGGCGGTTTCCGCCGCCTCGGACTCGTCCCACATCTCGCGCACGGCTTTCGGGTCCAGGGTGATGTTTTCCTCTTCGAGGATCTGGTTCACGACTTTCAGACCGAAGGAGAAGTGCATGGCCTCGTCCCGCAGGATGTACTGCAGCTGCTCCCCGGTGCCGCGCATCAGACCCCGACGCTGCAGGGCGAAGATGGGGCTGAAGCCGTTGTAGAACCAGGCGCCCTCGAACACCGCCGCAAAGAACAGGTAGGACATGACGAATTCCTGCAGGTCGTCCGGGTTGCGCAGGTTCATGTCCGGGCGCATGGCGGCATCGAGCCGGCGGTTGGCCATCCTGATCTTGCCGTGGATCTCCGGCACCACGCGGTAGCGGTTGTAGATCTCGCTCTGGTCCAGGTTCAGGGTCTCGATGCAGTGCTGGTAGGCCCAGGTGTGCATGGACTCCTCGTACACCTGGCGGGCCTGGTAGATCTGCAGCTCCGGTGCACTCATCTTCTCCATCACCGCCAGGCCGATGTTGCGCATGGCCAGGATGTCGGAGGTGGTGAGGTAGGCCAGCACGTTCTCGTACACGTGCTTTTCCGCCGGGTTCAGCCGGTGGTGGTAGTCGTGAACGTCCTGGGCCATGTTCACGTCCAGCGGGGTCCAGTGGTTCTTGTTGGCGTTCATGAAGTACTCCCAGGCCCAGGGGTACTTGAACGGTGCCAGTTGGTTGATGTCGGTCTCGCCGTTGATGACCCGCTTGTCGTCCACATTCACGGGTGTGGGGCCGCCGGTGGCGGCCGGTCCGGATTCGGTTTTCGGTTCGTCGTCCCAGTCCAGCATGGCTATGCCTCCCAAAGATAAAGTAAGTAGTTACTGACAGGCTTCACAGTCGGGGTCGTCGATTGAGCACACCTGCGGTTGCGGCGCGGCAACCGGGGCGGTTTTCTCGGCGCCGGTGGCCCCCAGGGAACGCAGGTAATAGGTGGTCTTGAGCCCACGCTCCCACGCCAGCTGATACAGGGCGTCCAGCTTCTTGCCGCTGGGTTCGGCCATGTAGAGATTCAGGCTCTGGGCCTGGTCAAGCCATTTCTGGCGCCGGGCGGCCGCTTCCACCAGCCATCGCGCATCGATCTCGAAGGCGGTCGCATAGCGGGCTTTCAGTTCCGCCGGGATGCGGTCAATCTGCTGCACCGAGCCGTCGAAGTACTTGAGGTCGTTGACCATCACGTTGTCCCACAGGCCTTCGGCCTTGAGATCGCGAACCAGAGAAGGGTTCACCACCGTGAACTCGCCGGAGAGGTTCGATTTGACGAACAGGTTCTGGTACGCCGGTTCGATGGACTGGGACACACCTACGATGTTGGAGATGGTGGCCGTTGGCGCGATTGCCATGACGTTGCTGTTGCGCATGCCGTTTTTGGCAATCAGATCGCGCACCGGGGTCCAGTCCAGGCGCGTGTCGGTGTTCACCGAGCAGTCTCCATCCCGGCGGTTTTCCTTCAGCAGGTTGATGGAGTCGATGGGCAGGATGCCCTGGTGCCAGAGCGAGCCCTCGTAGGTGTCGTAGGCGCCCCGTTCGCCGGCCAGGGTGGCGGAGGCCCGGATGGCGAAGTAGCTGAGCTGCTCCATGGCAACATCGGCAAACGCCACCGCCTCCGGGCTGGAATACGGGAGGCCCAGTTGATAGAGCGCGTCCTGGAAGCCCATCAGGCCCAGGCCCACGGGGCGGTGTTTCAGGTTGGAGTTCCGCGCCTGGGGCACGGCGTAGTAGTTGATGTCGATGACGTTATCGAGCATGCGCACGGAGGTGGTGACGGTCCGCTCCAGGCGCTGGACATCCAGTTCGCCATTGACGATATGGGCGGCGAGGTTCACCGAGCCGAGGTTACACACGGCAATCTCATCGGCGCTGGTGTTCAGGGTGATCTCGGTGCACAGGTTGGAGCTGTGGACCACGCCCTGGTGCTGCTGGGGCGAGCGCAGGTTGCAGGGGTCCTTGAAGGTGATCCAGGGGTGACCGGTCTCGAACAGCACGGTGAGCATCTTGCGCCACAGCTGTTTGGCGGGGATCTTCCTGAACAGCGTGATCTTGCCCTGCTCCGCCAGGGCTTCGTAATGTTCGTAACGTTCGCGGAAGGCGTTTCCGTAAAGGTCGTGCAGATCTGGCACGTCACTGGGAGAGAACAGCGTCCAGTCGCGGTCCTCGCGCATGCGTTCGATCAGCAGGTCCGGCACCCAGTTGGCGGTGTTCATGTCGTGGGTGCGGCGGCGCTCGTCACCGGTGTTCTTGCGCAGCTCCAGGAATTCCTCGATGTCCAGATGCCAGCTTTCCAGGTAGGCGCACACTGCGCCCTTACGCTTGCCCCCCTGGTTCACTGCCACGGCGGTGTCGTTCACCACTTTCAGGAACGGCACCACGCCCTGGCTCTGGCCGTTGGTGCCCTTGATGTGGGAGCCGAGCGCCCGTACCGGGGTCCAGTCATTGCCCAGGCCGCCAGCCCACTTGGACAGCATGGCGTTATCGCGGATGGCACCGTAGATGCTTTCCAGGTCGTCCTGCACGGTGGTCAGGTAGCACGAAGAAAGCTGGGAATGGCGGGTGCCACTGTTGAACAGGGTGGGCGTGCTGGCCATGTAGTCGAAGCTGGAGAGCAGCTCGTAGAACTCGACGGCCCTGGCGTTCGGGTCGTCTTCCCTCAGCGCCAGGCCCATGGCCACGCGCATGAAGAATACCTGGGGCAGCTCCAGTCGAGCCCTGTTCCAGTGCAGGAAATAACGGTCGTACAGGGTCTGCAGACCCAGGAAGCCGAACTGGTGATCCCGCTCAGGTTTCAGGGCCTCGCCCAGCCGCTCCAGGTCGAAGGCAGCCAGGGCTTCGTCCAGCAACTCGTAGCGGATGCCGGCGTGGATGAATCCGGCCAGGGCCTGGGGATAAACCTCCGCCAGCGTTTGACTGCGCGGCAGGTCCAGCGCTTCGGCGGCCTCGAGGCGCAGCTGTTCCAGCAGCAGTCGGGCGGTGACGGCGCTGTAGTCCGGCTCGCGCTCGATCCGGCTGCGGGCGGTCATGATCAGGGCGGACAGCACTTCGGTTTCTTCGATGCCGTCGTAGAGGTTACGAAGGGCGTCTTCCACCAGGGATTCGCCGTCGATGCCGTCGAGGCCGATGGCGGCCTGCTCCACCTGCAGCTTCATCAGGCCCAGGTCCAGGGGGGCGATGCTGCCATCCGCCTTTTTGACGGTCAGGTGCGGGTGGGCCTCCATGGGTTCTTCCACGGCGCGCTTGCGGGCGTGTTCTTCCCGGTACAGTACGTAGGCCCGGGCCACTTTCTGTTCCTCGGCCCGCATCAGGGCCAGTTCCACCTGGTCCTGGATATCCTCGATGTGGACTTTGCCTCCTGCTTTGAGGCGGCGGCTGATGGCCTGGACCACCTGTTCGGTGACCCGGTGTACGGCATCGTTGATACGGGCGGAGCCAGCGGCCTTGTCGCCTTCCACGGCAAGGAAGGCCTTGGTCACGGCGACACTGATTTTGGCCGGATTGAATCCAACCAGGGTGCCGTTGCGTTTAATTACCTGAAGGGATTGGGTATCGGTGGAAGCTGCCGGTAGTTCGGCGAAGGCGGTGGCTGTCATGGTGCTCTCCTGGGTTCGCGTTGGTTCCATTTCACCTTCGCGAATGCAGGGGCACACTTTGCCTGGAGGACAGGCAACGGGAACCGGTCTGCTCACCCTGAGTCGCGAAGGTGCAGTCCAGAAGCCGGTGTTACTGGCTCCTGATCCCTGGCAGGTCTTCGGACTCAGGGGCGTGGATCGTCTGATCCGGCCTTACGTGGCGACTTCCCGGTTTGGAGCCCCTGGTTACTTCCTGAGTCGCCTCTGGTTTTCAGAGCGCTTCACAGTCAAGGCGCGACTTTGCAGTAAGGCCGAGGCCTTTCAAAAAGTCGCAACGCCGATTGTGAAGCGCTCTGAAAGCCCCGAAGGGCGCGCTCTGAAAGCTGCACCTGCTGTGTTGCGACTCTTGCCAAGGGCTTCGGCCATTGGCGGCGAGCCGCGCCTTGCATCTGCAGCTTTCAGAGCACGCAGAGGCGATTCAGGAAGTAACCAGGGGCTCCTTGCCAGTGTCATCGTGCCACGCTCGTTCCCCAATACCGCTGCGCGTCAGTTCCGGACTCTCACCGGATTCCCGACTACCGGAGGCGATCAGAGAATGATCACAACATCTGGTAGTTGACCAAGGATTGAAACACTATATACACGTAACAGAATCGGGACAAGGCACTTTTCCGAGATCGCCCTGTCTTCGTTGATACATCATCACAAGGGGTAGGCCATGAAATCTCGATGGTACTGGCTGGCAGGCATCACCGTGGCTGCGGCGTTGGGTGCCCAGGCCCTGGCCACGGACAACCCGATACCGCCTTTCTCGCAGATCCGGTCGTTGGATGAAGGCTGGGAGCCGCTGCAGTTCCCGAAAATCGAGCAGCACACCCGCTATGAACTCGTGCAGGAGGATGGCCAACAGGTGGTCAGGGCCACCACCGAGGGCGGCGCCTCGGGTCTGATTACCCGCCTGAATCTGGTGCCGGATAACAGCCTGAAACTGGCGTGGCAGTGGAAGGTATCGAACGTGTTCGAGGGCGGCAATGCCCGGGAGAAGTCGGGCGATGACTACCCGGCCCGGATCTACGTGGCCTTCGAGTTCGAGCCCGAAGAAGCCGGATTCTTCGAGCGCGCCAAACGCAAGGCGGTGGAAGTGCTGTTCGGTGAAACCCTGCCCGGCAATGCCCTGAATTACATCTGGGCCAACAAACTTCCCGAGGGAGAATTCATCGCCAATTCCTATACCGACCGGACCGTAATGGTGGCGGTGAACTCCGGCAGCAGCCGAACCGGCCAATGGGTCCGCGTGGAACGGGATATCGTGGCGGACTACCGTGAAGCGTTCGGTGAGGAACCACCGCCTGTGGTAGGCATTGCCATCATGTCCGATTCGGACAATACCGGAGAGCAGGCCACCGCCTGGTACCGGGACCTCACCCTCATGCCCTGAATGAATCGGAAATCAGCGGTAGGCTTCGGGAAAACCGGGAATCACGTAACTCTGACCGTTGCGGGGCATGACCGGTAGTTCCCCCCGCTGCACCAATCGCAAGTAGGCATCATCGAACGCCTCCCGGAGAATCGCCGCCCGCGGGTTGGCAAGGGAGAACAGCCAGGCCGCGGTCCGGGAGCGGACTTCAGACTCCCTCACGATACTGTCGGACGGTTCGGTGAGGATTTCCCGCACCGGCGCGTGGTAATCCAGCACATAGTCGCCCCGGTGGCGCTTGAGCATATCGATGGCCGCCCGGTGGTTCGGGGCCTCGGTGACCAGGATCTGGTCGGATTCCTGCAACCACTGGATCAGCCCGGCATAGGTGTACCCTGCGATCACGATCACAGTCTTGCCCATGAGATCGTCGAAGTGGTCCAGGGGTGACTTGCCGTCGAGGTACCAAGCACTGAGTTGTACGGTCATCGGCTGCGCCCAGCTTTCCAGGACTTCCCCCTCCAGCTGGGGAATGTTGGTCAGCCCCGGCCAGGCATCCACGGTGCCATTTTTCAGGTAGAGATAGACCCGGCTGATGGGCAGGAACAGGAATTCCGGCTGGTAGCCCGCCTCCTCGACCACCTTGCGGGTCATTTCGATAATCAGGCCGGAAGCCTCGCCGGTTTGGGTGTGGTGGGCAAAGGGCGGGAATTCGTTGTAGGCGATGCGAAGCACGCCGCCATGTTCAGAAGCCTCGGCCCGTGACAACGGGGCGCCGATAGCCAACAGCACCAGGGTTACCCACACATAAAACCGGACCGGTGGCCGAACCACTCCGTCTCCGGAATACAACCTCGCGTGATTAATCATGATCTCCAGTTCTGCAGATATCCCAG
The DNA here is from genome assembly GCF_050379415.1 of Marinobacter sp. DUT-1. NCBI lineage: Bacteria > Pseudomonadati > Pseudomonadota > Gammaproteobacteria > Pseudomonadales > Marinobacteraceae > Marinobacter > Marinobacter sp. DUT-1. The sequence goes on along the minus strand of NZ_JBNRLS010000003.1, from coordinate 708,978 downwards.
CAGGCTAGAGTACCAGAAGTTCCGGAGTCTGCACTGACACGTGGCGCAATTTTGCCCAATATGTCAGATGTGGTACACCACGAAATACAGGCCGATTCCACCCATCACCAGGGTATAGGGCAGTGCCATCCAGACCATCCGGCCATAGGACAAGCGTACCAGCGGAGCAATCGCGGAGGTCAGCAGGAACAGGAAGGCGGCCTGGCCGTTGGGGGTTGCCACACTGGGCAGGTTGGTGCCGGTGTTGATGGACACCGCCAGATCCCGGAAATGCTCGACACTGATGGCGCCGGCATCCAGGGCCTGTTTGACCTCACTGATGTAGACCGTGGCCACGAACACGTTGTCACTGATCATGGAGAGCAGACCGTTAGCCAGGAAGAACATGCCCGGCTGTTCGCTTTCGGGCAGCGAGAGCACGTAGTCAATGATTGGCTTGAACAGGTGCTGCTCGTGGATGACGGCAACCACGGCAAAAAACACCACCAGCAGTGAGGTGAACGGCAGTGATTCCTGGAACGCCTTGCCAATCTGGTGCTCGTCGGTGATGCCGGTAAAGGAGGTCACCAGGATAATCACCAGCAGGCCGATCAGCCCCACCTCCGCCAGGTGGAAGGCCAGGCCAATGACCAGCACCGCGGCGGCGGCGGCCTGGACCCAGAGCGCGGCCTGATCGGCCTTGGTGCGCTTGTTACGCTCATTCTCGGCAAACTCTTCCAGAACCCGGCGTACCGGCTTGGGCAGGCGGCCGCCATAGCCAAACCAGCGCAACTTCTCCAGGGCCCAGCAGGTAACCAGGCCACCCACCAGCACAGGCAGACTCACCGGCGCCATACTCAGGAAGAAGCCGATGAAATCCCAGCCCACGACCTTGGCGATCAGCAAATTCTGGGGTTCTCCCACCATCGTGGTCACGCCACCCAGTGCGGTACCTACAGCGCCGTGCATCAACAGGCTGCGCAGGAAGGCCCGGAAATTCTCCAGGTCTTCCCGATGCAGTTCGATCACCTCGTCGTCACTGTTGGTGTTGTGGTCCGAGTGATGGTAGCCCTTACCGGACGCTACCTTGTGGTACACCGAATAGAAACCCACTGCCACGGAGATGATCACGGCGGTGACAGTCAGGGCGTCGAGGAAGGCCGAAAGCACTGCCGCCGCGCTGCAGAACAGCAGGGACAACGCCGATTTTGACCGCACCCCCACCAGGATCTGGGTGAAGGTGACCAACAGCAGTTCCTTCATGAAATAGATGCCTGCCACCATGAACATCAACAGCAGGATCACCGGGAAGTTCGTCAGTACCTCCAGATACACCGCATCCGGCGTGGTCAGCCCGATCAGCAAAGCCTCCACCGCCAGCAGACCACCCGGCAGCAACGGGTAGCATTTCAGCGCCATGGCCAGGGTGAAAATGAACTCGCCGATCAGCAACCACCCCGCCACCCCCGGGCCGAGCACGTACATCACAATCGGGTTGGCAATCAGGAACAGCAGGATGGCCTGCTTGTACCAGACAGGCGCCTTGCCAAGGAAATTGTGGGTAAAGCCGGAAAACACGGTAGTGGGCATTGCAGAGATCTTCTGAGAAAACGGATTGTTGAAATTATGTGGCGAAGGGCCAGAATCTTCCTTGATATTTATGTACCGGGGTATGGTCCAAAGGTACATTCTTTGACCGCATTTGGTCTTAATAACAACAAGAAAGCCTGATTGTTCTCGCCGAACCTGAAAATTTTCGTAATATTACTAAACAATGCCCGGTTGGGCGACCGCATTTTAACCGATTTCCGGCCAAATGCGGTCGCTTTCTGAAAAAATGATAAAAAACGGTCAGAAGAAGGCCTGGATGCCGGTCTGGGCACGACCCAGAATCAGCGCGTGGACATCATGGGTGCCTTCGTAGGTGTTCACCACTTCCAGGTTCACCAGGTGCCGCGCCACGCCGAACTCATCACTGATGCCGTTACCACCGAGCATGTCCCGGGCCAGGCGCGCAATGTCCAGAGCCTTGCCGCAGGAATTGCGTTTCATGATCGAGGTGATTTCCACCGCGGCCGTGCCCTCGTCTTTCATGCGACCAAGGCGCAGACAGCCCTGCAGGGCCAGGGTGATGTCGGTCTGCATGTCCGCCAGCTTCTTCTGGATCAGCTGGTTGGCCGCCAGCGGCCGGCCGAACTGTTTGCGATCCAGCACATACTGACGGGCGGTGTGCCAGCAGTCCTCGGCGGCACCCAGGGCACCCCAGGAAATGCCGTAACGGGCGGAGTTCAGACAGGTGAACGGACCCTTCAGGCCTCGTACGTCCGGGAAGGCGTTTTCTTCCGGAACAAACACCCCGTCCATCACAATCTCTCCCGTGATCGAGGCGCGCAGGCCCACCTTGCCATGGATCGCCGGGGCACTCAGACCTTCCCAGCCCTTCTCCAGCACAAAGCCGCGGATCGCGCCATCGTCGTCCTTGGCCCAGACCACGAATACATCGGCGATCGGGCTATTCGTGATCCACATCTTGCTACCGGTCAGGCGATAACCGCCATCCACCTTGCGCGCACGGGTCGCCATGTTACCCGGGTCGGAACCGTGATCCGGCTCGGTCAACCCGAAACAGCCAATCCACTCACCGGAGGCCAGCTTCGGCAGGTACTTCTGGCGGGTTTCCTCGTTGCCGAATTCGTAGATGGGCACCATCACCAGGGACGACTGCACACTCATCATGGAACGGTAACCGGAGTCGACCCGCTCGATTTCCCGGGCAATCAGGCCATAGCACACGTAGTTCAGGCCACTGCCACCGTACTGTTCGGGAATGGTGGCGCCGAGCAGGCCGGTCTCGCCCATTTCCCGGAAGATCTCCGGATCGGTCTGTTCGTTGCGAAAGGCTTCCAGCACCCGGGGCCGAAGCTTGCTTTCGGCAAACTGGCGGGCACTGTCACGCACCATGCGTTCTTCTTCGGTCAGTTGCTGGTCCAGCAAAAGGGGGTCTTCCCAGTTGAAACTTGCTTGGTTGGCCATGACTCATCTCCACTGAATTGCAGGTCCCGGTTATACGACAGCACTCTGCTGATAGGCCCAGCATACCAGCAGAGCACTCACTCCGGCTGACTTTTTTCGAGAATCCCCCTTTTCTTTAAAGCAATATCTTTGCGCAATTTAAAATCGTCCCTTATAAGAATCCGTTTATTATTCCCCTGAAATACAGACAAAGAGACACTAAAAACAGGAAAAGCCTCGCCCTCTAAAACTTTCTTAAGCAATATATTGACATATTATCGAGTAGGGGCTTACTTTGACATGGGCGAAATAATGACCTGTCGCTGCAGTCAGGTCCCCAACAACAACAAACCGGACACAACAGGTGAATCAAATGGACACAGGCATCACTCTCAATCCGGAACGCCGTGCCGTCATGATCGAAAGCGGCGCCTGGAACGACAAGCTCATTACCGACTACCTCGACCAGGCCGTGGCCAGCACTCCGGACCGGGAAGCCATCGTCGGCTACCAGGTCACCAGTGACACCCGCACCGCTCTCACCTATCGGGAGCTCAACGACATGGTCACCCGCATGGCCGCCGGTCTCGCGGGCACGGGTATCGGGAAAGGCGATGTGGTGGCGTGCCAACTGCCGAACTGGTGGCAGACCACCGCCCTGCACCTGGCCTGCATGCGCATCGGCGCCATCCTGAACCCGCTCATGCCGATCTTCCGGGAGCGGGAACTGCGCTTCATGCTCAAGCATGGCGAGGCCAAACTACTGGTGATTCCCAAGGTGTTCCGCGGCTTCGACTACGAGGCCATGATCGACGGTATTCGCGGAGAGCTACCGGACCTCGAAACCCTGCTGGTCATCGGCGGAGAGGGCGAGCGCAGCTTTGAACAACGCCTGGTGGAGACGCCCTGGGAAGAAAAGCGGGACACCAGGGCCCTGTTTACCGAACGCCAGCTCACCGCCGACGATGCCATCCAGATCCTCTACACCTCCGGCACGACCGGCGAGCCCAAGGGCGTCATGCACAGCTCCAACACTCTGTTCTCCAACGTGCGCCCATACGCCGACCGCCTGCACCTGACCTCGGATGACAAGGTGCTGATGGCCTCCCCGGTGGCCCACCAGACCGGCTTCATGTACGGCATCATGATGCCGGTTTACCTGGGCACCACCGCCATCCTCCAGGACATCTGGGACGCGGACTATGTCTGCAAGGTGATTGCCGCGGAGAAACCGGCCTTTACCATGGCGGCGACACCGTTCCTGGCCGACCTGGTAAAGACTGCTCCCAAGCACGAGGGTGAACTGGATTCCCTGCGCATTTTCGTGTCCGCCGGGGCACCGATCCCCAGTGCCGTGGTTGAGCAAGCCGGCAAGGTGCTGAAGGCAAAGATTGTCTCGGCCTGGGGCATGACCGAGAACGGCGCGGTCACCATGACCTGCCCGGAAGATCCCGCCGAACGGGCCAGCCAGTCCGACGGCAAGGCTCTGCCCTGGATGGAAGTGAAAGTGACCGACTTCCAGGGCAACGAACTGCCTGCCAGCGAAGAAGGCAGCTTGCTGGTTCGTGGCTCCAGCCTGTTTGTCGGCTACCTCAAGCGCCCTGAACTCTACGGCGTGGACGATGATGGTTGGTTCAACACCGGCGACCTCGCACGCATGGACAAAGACGGCTACATACGCATCACCGGCCGTACCAAGGACGTGGTGATCCGCGGCGGCGAGAACATTCCCGTGGTGGAGGTGGAAAACCTGCTTTACAAATTCCCCGGCATTGTCGATGTCGCGCTGGTGGGTTGCCCGGACGAACGCCTGGGCGAGCGTCTGTGCGCCTATGTCACCCTCGACGAGAACGCCACTGACCTGACCCTGGACCAGATCAAGACCTACCTGACCGAACAGCAGCTGTCCAGGAACTACCTGCCGGAATACCTGGAAGTGATCGAGGCCATGCCCCGCACTGCCTCCGGCAAGATCCAGAAATTCAAGCTGCGCGAGCAGGCCAAAGAGGTTCGCCTGGAACCGGCCAAACGCGGCTGATCCCTTTGATTGAACAGCAACAGGAGCAAGTCATCATGAGAGGCCTTAACGGAAAAACCGTCATCGTGACCGGCGGCGGGGGTGGCATCGGCCGCGCCGTGTGCCAGCGCTTTGCCGAGGAAGGCAGCCTGGTTGCGGTGCTGGACCGGGACGAGAGTGCGGCCCAGGCCACCTCTGACCTGATTACCGAAGCCGGCGGCACCGCCCGTGCCTATGCGGCGGACATCACCGATTACGCCGCGATCACCGAGACCGTGGCGGCCATCGAGAATGATCTGGGCGTACCCACGGTACTGGTGAACAACGCCGGTTTCGACCGCTTCATCCCGTTCCTCAAGACCGAACCGAAACTGTGGGAGCAGCTGATTGCAGTCAACCTCACCGGCGCGCTGAACATGCACCACGTGGTGCTGCCGAAGATGGTGGCGGCCGGCGGCGGCAAGGTCATCAACGTCGCCTCAGATGCGGCCCGCGTCGGCTCCTCCGGCGAGTCCGTCTACGCCGCCTGCAAGGCCGGTCTGGTGGGCTTCAGCAAGACCGTAGCCCGGGAGCTGGCTACCAAGAATGTATGCCTGAACGTGGTCTGCCCCGGCCCCACCGACACCGCCCTGCTCAAGGGCGTTGCCGAGAGTGCGCCGAACCCGGAGAAACTTCTGGAAGCGTTCCGCAACGCCGTGCCCATGAAACGCCTGGCCCAGCCGGACGATTACCCCGGCATCATTGCCCTGCTCGCCAGTGACGACGCCAACTTCATCACCGGCCAGGTCATCAGTGTGTCCGGCGGCCTGACCATGGCCGGCTAAACGCCAACTTTCACGAACACGGAGACCCAGACATGAGTTACGAAGACATCCTGTACGACGAAACCGATGGCGTCGCCACCATCACCATCAACCGCCCGGACCGCTACAACGCCTTCCGCGGCCAGACCTGCATGGAACTGATCGACGCCTTCCACCGCGCCGGCTGGAACAAGGACATCGGCGTGATCGTGTTCACCGGCGCCGGCGAAAAAGCCTTCTGCACCGGTGGCGACCAGGGCGCCCACGAGGGCCAGTACGACGGCCGCGGCCTGATCGGCCTGCCGGTGGAAGAACTGCAGCGCCTGATCCGGGAAGTGCCCAAGCCAGTGATTGCCCGGGTCAACGGTTTCGCCATCGGCGGTGGCCACGTGCTGCATGTGATCTGTGACCTGAGCATCGCCTCGGAAACCGCCATCTTCGGCCAGGTCGGCCCGAAAGTGGGCTCGGTGGATCCTGGTTTCGGCACCGCCTACCTGGCGCGGGTCGTGGGCGAGAAACGGGCGCGGGAAATCTGGTACCTGTGCCGTAAGTACAGCGCACAACAGGCGCTGGAATGGGGCCTGGTGAACGCCGTGGTACCCCCGGAGCAGCTGGACGAGGAAGTGCGCAAGTGGTGTGACGAGATCCTGGAGAAGAGCCCCACAGCCCTGACCATCGCCAAGCGCTCGTTCAACGCCGACAGTGACAACATCGCCGGCATCGGTGCCCTCGGCATGCAGGCCCTGAGCCTGTATTACGACACCGATGAGTCCAGGGAGGGCGTCAACGCCTTCAAGGAAAAACGTAAGCCGGAATTCCGCAAGTACTACAAGTAACGGCCCGATAGCCCGGAGAACACCATGAATTTCGGATTCAATGAAGAACAGAACGCGATTCGCGAAGTTGTGGCCCGTTTCAGCGCCGAGGTGCTGGCTCCGGGCTATCGCAAGCGGGACCGGGAAGGCATGATCGAGCGGGATGTGATCCGCCAGCTCGGCCAGATGGGGCTGCTCGGCGGCGAACTGCCCGAGGAATTCGGTGGCAGCGGTATGGACTGTGTTACCAGCGGTCTGATCATCGAAGAGATCTCGAAAGGGGATTTCAACGTTGGCTACATTCCCCTGCTGGCCTCCCTGAACGGCCAGATCATTGCCAGCCACGCCGCCCCGGACCTGGCCAAAGAGTGGCTGCACGGCATGACCACCGGTCAAAAAGTGGCCTGCATCGCCCTGACCGAACCCCACGGTGGCTCCGACGCCGCCAACCTGCGCCTGAAGGCGGAGAAGAAGGGCGACGTGTACGTGCTCAACGGCGAAAAAACCTCAATCTCCATGGCCGACCAGGCCGACGTGGCAGTGGTGTTTGCCCGCACCGGCACGTTAGAGCAACGGGCCTCCGGCATCAGCGCGTTCCTGGTGCCCATGGACAGCCCGGGCATCACCACCAACCGATTTGAGGACAACGGCCAGCGTGCCATCGGCCGCGGCTCCATCTTCTTCGACAACGTGGAAGTGCCCGCCAGCCATAGGATGGGGGACGAAGGCAAAGGCTTCAAACAGGTCATGCAGGGCTTCGATTACAGCCGCGCGCTGATCGGCCTGCAGTGCCTGGCGGTGGCCCAGCAATCCCTGGAGGAAACCTGGCATTGGCTGACCGAACGTACCGCCTTCGGTCAGAACCTGTCCGCGTTCCAGGGTCTGACCCATCCACTGGCGGAATACCAGACCTACGTTCATGCCGCGCGCATGCAGTGCTACCATGCGCTCTGGCTCAAGGACAACAACCTCCCCCACAACGCCGAAGCAGCCATGAACAAGTGGTGGGGGCCGAAGCTGGCCTTCGATGTGGTGAAACAGTGCCTGCTGGCCCATGGCCACACCGGCTGGAGTGAGGACCTGCCCTTTGCCCAGCGGTTGCGGGATGTTCTTGGCCTGCAGATTGGTGACGGTACCGCGCAGATCATGAAGAACATCATCGCCCGCGAATACCTGCCGAAGTGATGCACCCCATGTCCTCCGCGATTCGGGGTGCCGGTGACCGCCTGCCCTGGCCTGAAAGCCGGGGCGGCATTACAGGAGCACAGATGATCGTCAACGAATCCGGAGGCATACCCAACCGCTTGTTTTTCCGGCTGTTCCAGACCGGAAACATCCTGCAACGCCAGGTCCAGAACGAAATGGGCATCAGCGCCGTGCAGTGGGCGGTGCTGGGCGCACTATCGCGGGAAGGGTTTGAGGAAGGCACCTCGTTCAACCAGCTCAAGGAATACCTTTACGTCAGCCGCCAGAACCTGGACGGCGTCCTCAAGCGCATGGAACGGGACGGCCACGTGATCCGCATTCCCGATCCCCAGGATCGCCGCGCGCGGCTGGTGGTACTCACCGAATCCGGCCGGACATTCTGGAATCAGCTGCAGGGCACTATTACGGAGTTCTATCGCCAGGCCCTGCTGGGGATGAGCTTTGATGACGGCGTGAGCCTGCTGCACCTGCTCAAGAAACTCCAGCAGGACCTGTCCAATGTATCTCTGACCTCTGAAGCCGGGGACAGCACTCAAGGGCCTGCGAACCCTGCTGATTGACGCTTCACGAGTTGCAGTCAACGAGTGGATCTGAACAGCTCCAGAAAATCCCGGTAGTCCCTGAGCAACGGTCCACTGCCCCGGGCTACCAGCCGAACCTCCTGCCCTGGCAGGCACTGGGCCAGCCGGGATGCGGACAACGGAGACAGGGCCCCGAGCCGCGGGTAGCCGCCGATGGTCTGGCGGTCATTGAGCAAGGCAATGGGCTGGCCATCCGGCGGCACCTGGACGCCGCCCAGGTTGATGCCCTCGGAAATCAGCGAGCCGATCCGGCAATGCAACTTGGGGCCAAGCAATCGCACGCCCATCCGATCCGCCCGGTCGTCGACCCGCCACCAGGTATTGAAGGCATCGTAGAGGCTGCGGCCGGTGAATTCCCCGATCTGGGCGCCCGGCAACAGCTCAAGGACTGGCGCCTCGCGGAAATCCTTCCGGGCTTGAACTGGTGCCTCGGTGATACCCTCAGCCGGCTCCCCATCGGGGATATAAATTGCCAGCTGGTCGCCATCCGCCAGCTTGCCGCCCCAGCCGTCGAATCCGCCCAGCTGCTCGCGGCTGACACAGGCAACGCTGCCCATGACCGGTTCGGCAGCAAAACCACCCCGAACCGAGAGGTAAGCCCGCAGTCCACTCACCGGCGAGGCAAAGGCCAGTTTCTGTCCTTCTTTCCAGGTGATCCGCTGCCACAAAGGTACCGGTTGCCCATCCAGAGTCGCGGCGAGGTCAGCGCCGGCGATGGCGATGTCCAGATCCCGTTCCGCAATCAGTTGCAGACCACCAAAGGTGATCTCCAGGTTCGCCGTGTCCCAGGGGTTGCCCGCCAGGTAATTGGCCCAGGCCCAGGAGTACAGATCTGCCGGCCCGCCCTGGGTCACGCCCAGATGACGTACGCCAAAACGGCCCCGATCCTGTAGCAGCGCCAGCGGCCCGGCCTGGTGGACCCGGACGGCGGTTTCAGTCCTGCGTTGTGCTGTCATCCCGCCGCCTCCATGGGCGTGGTATCACCGCCCTGGCGTTCGAATTCCTCACGGCTGACAGAGACAAAGCGCACTTCGTCCCCCACTCTCAGCAGGCTGAAACCTTCCCGTTCACGGTCGAACAACCGGGCACTGGTGCGGCCGAGCAGGTTCCAGCCACCGGGAGTAGCCGTGGGATAGGCAGCCGTCTGGCGAGCGGCAATCGCGACGCTGCCCACCGGCACCTTCTTGCGCGGGGTATCAAGCCGGGGGCACTCCAGGCGAGGATCGGTCAGGCCCATGAAGGCAAAGCCGGGAGCAAAACCCAGGGCGAACACGCGGTAGGTTTTACGGCTGTGGCAATCGATGACGTCAGCCACGGTCATGCCGGTGTGCCCGGCGACCCGATCCAGGTCCGGCCCGACGCTGGGGTCATAAAACGTCGGCAGTTCGTGAACCTGGCCGGTACCGATGTCCTCGTCCGGTGCCAGCTCCACCAGTAACGCGGCAATTTTTTGCTGGGCTTCGGTCGGAGACAGCCGGACAGGATCGAAGACCACCAGCAGCGTGGTGTAGGAAGGCACCAGATCGACCAGCGTATCAGCAAACGCCGACTCGCAGTGGCGGGCCAGAGCCGTAATCCAGGGCAGATTGGCCTCGTCGATCTCCTCGAACAACCGGACCATCCAGCCATCGAGACCGGCGGATTCAAGCCGGGGCAAGGCATTGGCAGCACTGCGGCTCATGCCCGGTTTCCCAGCGCCAGGATCGCTTCGCGGATCGACTGGATCGCGGCGATGGATTCGTTGTTATCCCCGTGCACACACAGGGTATCGGCATGCAATACGATCTCACTGCCGTCAATGGCGATCAGCGGTTCGCCCCTGGCAATCTTCATGGCCTGCTCCAGGATTTCGTCGGGGTCCTCATGGACCGCCCCGGGCGTGCGCCGGGATACCAGACGACCTTCCCGATCATAGGCACGGTCGGCGAAGGCTTCGAACCAGAGCGTAACGCCATAGCGATCGGCGACTTCCTGTTCCATCGAAGTATCACAGGAGGCCATGGTCATCAGTGGCAGGCTGCCATCGAAATCCTTGACCGCCTTGACCACGGCCTCGAACAGGCCGGGATCCCGGATCATGTCGTTGTAGAGGGCACCGTGGGGTTTTACGTAGTGAATCCGCGTGCCCTCGGCCTGGCAAATGCCGGACAGGGCCCCGATCTGGTACAGCACCAGGTCTTCCACTTCGTCCGGCGAACAGGCGATGGAGCGGCGGCCAAAGCCCACCAGGTCCGGGTAGGACGGATGCGCACCCACCTTCACACTGTGGTCCTTGGCCAGCCGCACCGTGCGCCGGATGACATGCGGGTCGGAGGCGTGGAAGCCACAGGCCACATTGGCCAGATCGACATGGGGCATGACGTGCTCGTCCATGCCCATGACCCAGGGACCAAAGCTCTCGCCCATGTCGGCGTTGATCAACAGTGTTCTCATTTCCCCTCTCCCGTCTGCAGTGCGCGATAGCGCCACTGGCTGATGACATAAATACCCAGACTCACCATTATCGAGGCAAGCAGGGAGATGGCAAAAGTGACCATGGGCGGCAAGGTACCCACGGTCAGGGCCAGCGCCACCGCGAAAGCCACCAGACTGAGCATGCCTTTCTGGGCCATACTGACGGTTGCCCTGGCGACTTCGGCGCCATAGCGCTCGTGGAGTGTCCAGCCAATGGTGAACAGCCCCACCGGGAACCCGACCAGCATACCGGAAAGCAACGGTCCGGATTTCGCTGCCACAGTGGTCGCGATGCTCACCAGAATCCCGGCCAACAAGCCCCGAAGCAACAGATCAAACCAGCCCGACCGGGCAACCACCACCGTCTGACCCAATTTCAGTGCCCGGCGTATGGCCTCGGCCGTCAACAACACCAGCCCGTAAACCAGCATACCGCCCCAGACGCCCCCGGGCAGCAGGGAAAACAGCAGGGCGGTCGGTACCCAGCATGCGGTCGCCAGCGCCAGGCTGGCGAAAACCCCAAAACGACCGGCCGCAACCACGAAGCAGATGGCAAAGATCAGGGTGGCAATCAGGGCATGCAGTGTCGACAGCGCGGCGGCCTGAAGGAACCCCACCGAACGCTCCTGGAGCATGAAGAAATAGCCCGGGCCCAGCACAATCGGCGTTCCCGCCAGGATTCCGCCAAGCCGCGGTCCCACCTTACCCACCGCCAACGAAACGCCGATAACCACCAGGGCAGTGGCCACCAGTTTTGCGATCAGAACACTCAGCATGCCGCCCTGAGCGCCTCCTCGATTCCAGCCGCGATCGCCAGCAAAGCGGCATCCGTGCCATTGCGACCGACCAGCATCAGCCCCGATGGCAAATCACCCGGCTCGTGGTTCGGCAGCGTGATGGCACACAGGTCAAGCAGATTGGCCACGGTAGGATTACGCAGCACCAGCAGGTTCAGGCGGCCATAATCCTCGTCGCTGACAAGCTCTTCAAAGCGCGGCGGTGCAATCGGTACTGTCGGCGCAAGCAGCCCGTCGTAATCCGCCAGCCAGGCGTCAGCCTGCTGTTTACGTGTGCGTCGGCGCCGGAGCAATTCGATATAATCCGCGGCCCCGAGCTGCGCGCCCCGCTCCATGCGACTACTGACTCTCGGATCATACCGGTCACCATGGGAGCGCAACCATTCCCGGTGGATATGGTAGCTCTCGGCGGCAGTGAGGCCACCACCCTCGAGCAGTTCCGGCAAGGTATCAAGCACCGGTACTGTCACTTCATCGATCCGTACGCCGGCATCTCGAAGCAGTTTCAGGCTCCGGGTGAAAGAATCGGCGACATCCCGGGAAACATTATCCAGCATGTAATTGGCGGGCACGGCAAGGCGCAGCCCCGCCAAGGGCCGTTTCCTGAGCGGTTGCCACTCCAGTCCGGCAAGTACTGCATCGACCCGGGCACAACAGTCCACGGTGCGGGCAATGGGTCCGATGGAATCCAGGCTGTCCGACAGGGGAAAGGTGCCCCGTCTCGGTATGCGTTGCTGGGACGGCTTGAACCCGACCAGGCCGCAGAAGGCGGAGGGAATACGGATGGAACCTCCGGTATCGGTGCCGATGGCTGCAGCTGCCATATTGCGGGCAACGGCAACGGCGGCGCCGGAGGAAGACCCACCGGGAATCCGGCCCGGGGCCAGCGGGTTGTCCGGTGTGCCGTAATGGGGGTTCAGGCCGATGCCGGAGTAGGCAAATTCGGTCATGTTGGTGTGCCCCGTGATCACTGCCCCGGCACGACGCAGGCGGGACACAATCAGGGCATCGTGCTCAGCCGGCGTGTCCCACCACTGGCTGCCGGCGTGGGTCACCTCCCCTGCCACATCGAACAGCGCCTTGAGGGCAATGGGCAGCCCCGCCAGTTCTCCCATAGGAGCCTGGCCGCCTCGCAGTGCATCCACCGCCCGGGCTTCCGCGGCCGCGGTGCGATCGAAGCGGCCCGTATAAATCTGTCGATCAGGATCATCGCCGTTGTCGATGTTGAGCTGACAGGTCTGTAGCAAATCCACAGCCCGCCACTTACCCACCGCTATGCCACCCAGCAGATCCGCGAGCGTCTCGGCTGGCAACGGCTTGAGATCCTCGGCTTTGAACTGGGTCATTTCACCACCGGCAACGTCTGAATGTGATAGGTGTGCTCGAGAGTGCGTTCAGTGACCGGATCTCTCAACACCATCCGGAACGACTGGGCGGAACGGACACCACCTATGACCGGCAAGGTACCGCAGAGCATGGCCTGCCCGGGTGCCAGTTGCGCCTGGTCCAGGCCGAAACGGCGCAGCAGCTCCTCCGGATGGAGCAGCCCGGTAACGCCGCCCTCCTGATAACGCACTTCCTCTCCATCGATGGTGGCGAAGGACGCCATCTCCAGTTCATCCCAATGGTCGATCACATCAGCGAGCCACCACAGCTGGTAGCCCACTGGCTTGGCACACACCTGCTTGGAATGGGCCACCGACCAGGCCTCGGCTTCACGGTCGGTATGATCGGAACCGATGCCCACCACGGTGCCCCGGTCGGTACCGAGCAGCAGCACCTCGACCTCGCCGCTAGAGGCGTTGCCCAGGAACTGGACATTGTCGGCGGTGGTCAGCAGGTCCGCCGACACCCGATAGAACAGGGGGGTGCTGGACGGCGGGGAAACCCCGATCGCCTTCAGCTCCTCGATATGCTCATCGATGGCCGCCTGTTCACGTCCTGCCCACCCGGCAATGATCAGTTCGCGGACGGTGATGTCCAGTTTTTCACCGGTATCGGCCAGCTGGAATTGTGTCATTACGCGTCTCCTGTTGTTGTCAGCCGGTTACGGGTCAGTTCAATAGGTCCGGCAGGAACATGGCGATGGACGGGAACAGAACCAGCGCCACCGCCATCAGCAGCATCATCGCCACATACGGCAAGGCTCCGACCATCACATCGTTGAATGAGCCGCCCTGGCGCACACCCTGGACTACGTAGAGGTTCAGCCCCACCGGCGGTGTAATCAACGCCATCTCGATCAGCAGGATCAGCAGAATGCCGAACCAGACCGGATCAAAGCCCATACCGATGATAATCGGCGCCACAATCGGAATGGTGATAACCATCAGTGACAGGGTCTCGATAAAGAAGCCCAGGACAATGTACAGGGCAATTACCAGCAGCAGCGTCGAATAGGGACCCAGACCTGCCGACTCCAGGAAAGCCGTCAACTCCCGGGTGATGCCCGCCGAGGCCAGAACGAAGTTCAGGAAATAGGAAGCGATGATGATCAGCATGATCATGCCTGTGGTGCGCATGGTGCCTTCCAGCGCTTCCATGACCACGGTCTTGTTCAGCTTGCCCATGGACAGGGCAATCACAAAGGCTCCGATAACACCGAGCGACGCTGCCTCCGTGGGTGTGGCCCAACCGGCGTAGATGGAGCCAACCACGATGCCGAACAGGACCAGGACCGGCACCAGGTGTTTCAGCCCGGCAAACCGTTCCGCCCAGGAGTGGTGAGTGCTCGGACCTCCCATCGAGGGCCGCCACAGGCAGATAAGCGCGGTGCCGACCACGAACAGCAAGGCCAGCAACAGGCCCGGGAGCAGTCCGGCCGCGAACAGTTGGGGGATAGAGGTTTCGGTCAGGAAGCCATAGACAATCAGGTTGATGGACGGCGGAATCATGATGCCCAGAGTGCCGCCGGCGGCGATCGAGCCGGTGAACAGCCTTGGATCGTAGTTCATGTCCTTGCCCTGGGGTATGGCCACGGTGCCGATGGTGGCGGCGGTTGCCACGCTGGAGCCCGAGGTGGCGGAAAACAGGGTAGCGGTACCGACGTTGGCGTGCAGCAGGCCGCCCGGCAGCCAGGACAACCAGCTCTCCAGGGCCCGGTAGGTGCCCTTCGCAATGCCCGTACGAACCAGGATTTCACCCAGCAGGATAAACAGGGGAATGGCGATCAGTAGAAAGCTGTTGGACGCTGACCACAATACGTCTCCCATGGCATTAACCAGCGGAAAGGGCGAGAAAAACTCGTCGAGAAACAGTCCCAGCACGATCAGAGTGGCGGCAACCGGGACACTCAACAGCAGAAGGACCAACAGCACCAGCAGGGTTATCAGAATCATCAGTTGGTTTCCCCTTTCTCATCACTGATCTGTTCATCCAGCGTCGGACTGCCCGCCAGCCACTGAACCTCATCCACATGGCCACCGATCAGGCCCAGCAGGACCCGAAGTGACATCAACACCACGGCGATGGAAAACCAGACCAGACCCAGCAACCACAGGGCCTGGGGGATCCACACCGGTGTTCCCAGGGGCGTGTTGGCCCGGGCACCGCCGCTGTATGAGTGTTCGGCAACGCCAAAGGCGGCCCCCACCACCAGAACGCAGAACAGGGCCAGGGACAACAAGGCAACCAGGTCCAGCACACCGCGGACGCTGACCGGGAATTTCAGGTACAGCGCATCGATCCGGATGTGGGCTTTGCGCATCAGCGTGTAGGCAAAGGCCCAGCTGGCACTGATGGCCATGACGTAGCCCGTCAGTTCGGTGGCATGTACTTTCGAACGGCCCAGAAATTGGCGGGACAGCACCTCGATGGTCACCAGAATCACCGTCAGAAGAATCAGAATGCCGCCGGCCCGGGCCAGCCACAGCGACCCGGTCCGAACGCCCTGAAGAATCCGGTCAAGCCCGGACGTTACCTGTTCCAACATAGTGTTCTCCAGAACGGGCCGACTACCACGGCCCGTTCTATTTCTTTGGAAGGTTATGAAGGGTTACTTGGAGGCCTTGAGACCGGTGACACTGCCAATGGTCTCGTTCCAGCGGTCTACCCAGCGCTGATCGACACGGGCGGCCCAGTTTGGCAACAGGGTTTCTTCCAGATGGCGGGAAACCTGCTCGAAATCGCTCTCGGTAGCTTCCACCAGAACCATGTCGCCGGGCTCGCCACGGGAACACTCACCCTGACCGGTCAGGCAGGCAATACCCTCCTTGGTTTCGGGAACGGCAGAGGCCCATACCGGCTCTTCGTAGTTTTCCTCTACCTCTTTCAACAACCACTCCTGGGTCTCGGGGGACAGGGACTGCCACTTCTTGCCGTTCATGGCGGTGACCACATGGTCCCAACCGCCGACCGGCAGCGGGTACAGATGGGTGGACACTTCATACCAGCCGGAACTGTAGCCGGAGAGGGAGCCGGTTACGGCACAATCGATTACGCCGCGCTGAAGGGCCCCCGGTACTTCGCTGAAGTTCAGGGTAATACCCTCCGCACCCAGGGCCTGCAGGAACTCGGCGGTGGTGCGGCCGCTGGCGCGGACCTTCTTGCCGGCGAGATCCGACAGACCACTGATCTCGGTGTTGCAGAACACCACCTGGGACGGATACGGGACCACCGCCAGCACCTTGGCACCGTCAAAACGCTCGCTGAAGGCGTCATCCAGAACCGGCCAGTAGGCCTCCGCAATCTTGCGGGCGGTTTCCACATCCGGCGCCATCATGGGCATGTCCAGGCCCTCGAGTTCCGGCGCATCCTGGACGGCGTAATCGGCAACCGTGGAGGTAACCTCGATGACATTCCGGGCCATCAGGCGGTAAACCTCGCCCCCTCCCAGGCCCATCTGGTCAAAGGTGGTGACTTCAGTTGAAATGTTTCCGCCGGAAGCCTCGGGAATGTGCTTGCTCCAGAACGGCTGCTCGAAGTTCTGGTACAGCGACAGGCTGCTCCAGCTGCCGACGTAGGAAATGCTGGTCTCGTCGATCTCCTGGGCCGAAGCCTGACCGGCCAATGCAAGGGTAACGGCAGCGACAGCGGAGGTAAGATGCGTCTTGTTGATCATGGGATGGTTCCTCTTCTCTTTGTTGTCGTTCGGTTTTACAGCAGGGCCACGTGACTCTCGGGAATGTCGGTCACCAGCATGTGGCCCGGGTTGTGGGTGATCGCGAATGGAACGCCTGCATCCATCAACACCTGTTGGGGTGTCACACCGCAGGCCCAGAAAACCGGGATTTCATCAGTATGGACCGAAACGGCATCGCCGTAGTCCGGATGCGCTAGATCAGAAATACCGATCAGTGACGGGTCGCCCAGGTGTACCGGGGCGCCATGGGCCTGGGGATAGCGGGTGGTGATCTGGACAGCGCGGATGGCCTGGGCTGCCCGGAACGGCCGCATCGACACCACCATCCGGCCGGCAAAACCGCCAGCGGTCTGAAGCGGGATCGAGGTTTTGAACATGGGCACGTTGTGGCCCTCATCGATGTGGCGCACGGCCACGCCGTTCTGTACCAGGGCGTGCTCGAAGCTGAACGAACAGCCCAGCGCGAAGGTCACCAGATCATCCCGCCAGAGACCGGAGACATCCGGAAGGGTTTCTGACAACTGGCCATCACGGTAGACACAGTAGGACGGCACGTCGCGGGCAATATCCAGATCGTCGGCCAGGATCTCACACCCGCGGTGGCCAGGTTCACTGACGGCAATCAACGGGCAGGGCTTGGGATTGGCCTGGCAGAAGCGCAGGAAACCGTTGGCCTGGGCTTCGGGAAGGATGACCAGGTTAACCTGAACGAAACCGTTGGCCAGGCCGGCCGTGGGGGCGGTCAGGCTGCCATCACGGGCCCGGAGCCGGACCGCTTTAGCGGGGTAAGAATTGGAGTTGGTCATTTTTTCGCCTTGTACTGGTTTGTACTTAAGTTAAGGCGAAAACAATGATCAATTCCAATTGATAATAAGGATCTTAATTGATCGAAAAACCTGATTAGTTACAAAAATCAGGTTTTTTAGTCCTTTTGGGAAGCGACCAGCGCCAGCGACAGATCCGCCACGGCACGAACCACATGCGCCCCGGGAGCCGTCATGTAGGCGACATTGAACACCAGATCCGGAACAGTCGCCTCCACCCGGAATTCCCGCAATTTGCCGGAGGCCAGCTCACTGGTCACGATCTCCCTGGGCAAAGCACTGACGCCAATGCCATCCACCGTCATCCGGATGATGGTCGAAAGTGACGAACTGGAGTGAATCTGGATAGACCGCCCCACAGGATGGACCAGTGAACGAATGTGAGCATGGGGCTCGCTCATCCGCGGGTAGGTGATGATCGGAATCCTTGCCAGAGATGACAGGCTGAGCGGATCTTCGGGCAGGGTCATTTTCGGGCTGGCAACCCAGGTCAGGGAATAACTGTAGAAGGGTTTGGTGACAAAATCCTCGTGCCGGACATCGCCAATCAGGAATGCGATGTCGACCTCCCGCTTGATCAGCTTCTCGGCAAGATTGACGGAGATGTCCACATCCAGCTCGAGGTTGATCGCAGGATAGGTCTCGTTGATCCGCTCGATCAGCTTCGGCAGCCAGGTGTAGGCAATGGTCTCCGCGACACCGAGCCGGATAGTGCCGTGGATGGATTCCGGATCGGCCACCTTTTCCAGCAATTCCCGATGAAGTTCCAGGATTTTCTCAGCATATATCAGCAATTCCCGCCCTTTCGCGGTCAATACCGCGCTGCGTCCGGAACGGTCGAACAACTCGACACCAAGCTCGTCCTCAAGGCCGGAAATACGGGCCGAAATGGTGGGCTGGGAGGCATAGAGCTTTTCACCCGTTGCGCGGAAACTGCCAAGCTTGGCAATCCAGTAGAAGGTTTCGAGGGATCTGATGTTCATGGGCTACCTGAAACAAAAAAGCCACCTGATCGCAACAGCATATCAGGTGGCTTCCTCCGGTTGGTCGGAATTATTCGACCGTCACACTCTTGGCCAGATTCCGCGGCTGGTCCACATCGGTACCCTTGAGCACGGCCACATGGTAGGACAGCAACTGCAGCGGAACGGTGTACACGATCGGTGCGGTAATCTCGTGCACCGACGGGATCTGCATCACGTGGACGCCATCCTCCGGCTTCACATCCGCCGCCTTGTCGGCAAACACGAACAGCTCACCGCCGCGGGCACGGACTTCTTCCAGGTTGGACTTGAGCTTTTCCACCAGGTCGTTGTTGGGGGCGACGGTCACTACGGGCATCTCGCTGTCCACCAGCGCCAGGGGACCGTGCTTGAGTTCGCCCGCCGGGTAGGCTTCGGCGTGGATGTAGGAGATTTCCTTGAGCTTCAGGGCGCCCTCCAGGGCGACCGGGAACTGGGAACCCCGGCCCAGGAACAGGCTGTGGTGTTTGTCCATGAAGGCTTTGGAGAGCTCCTGAATTTCGCCATCCAGGGCCAGGACATCACTGACCTGACCGGGCAGCAGGTGGATCGCCTTGACGATGTCGGTTTCGCGTTCCTCTGAGAGACCGTTATGGCGGGCCAGGGCCAGGGTGAAGATCAACAATGCCGTCAGCTGGGTGGTGAAGGCCTTGGTGGAGGCGACACCGATTTCGGGGCCAGCCTGGGTCATAATCACCAGGTCCGATTCCCGTACCAGGGAGCTGCCCGGCACGTTACAGATGGCCAGCGCGGCGCGGAAACCGGCCTGCTTGGCCTGGCGCAGGGCGGCCAGGGTGTCCGCGGTCTCACCGGACTGGGAGATACACAGGAACAGGGTGTCCGGCTGGATCACGTGCTTGCGGTAACGGAACTCGGAAGCCACTTCCACGGAACAGGGCACACCGGCCAGGTCCTCGATCCAGTAACGGGCCACCATGCCGGCGTGGTAGGAGGTGCCGCAGGCGATGATCTGGACGTGGCGAACGTTGTCCAGCAGGTTGGCCGCCTCGGTACCGAGCGCCTGTTCCAGCACCCGTGAGTCGGTCAGACGGCCTTCCATGGTGGCCTTGATCACCTTCGGCTGCTCGTAGATTTCCTTGAGCATGAAGTGGCGGTATTCGCCCTTGTCGGCAGAATCGGCGCCATGCTCGAAACGGGTAATCAGGCGCTCCACCGGCGTGCCCTCACGGTCGTGGATCGCGATCCGGTCCTTGCGGATATCGGCCATGTCGCCTTCTTCCAGGAACATGAACCGGTCGGTCACCGGCAACAACGCCAGCTGGTCCGAGGCGATGAAGTTCTCGCCGATGCCGACGCCCACCACCAGCGGGCTGCCTTCCCGGCACACCACCAGGTGACCCGGCTCGTCGGCATGGACGACGGCCAGAGCGTATGCACCGCGCAGGCGCGCAATCGCAGCTTTCACCGCACCGTACAGTTCGCCCAGTTCCCGGTAGTTCTTCTCGATCAGGTGGGCGACCACTTCGGTGTCGGTCTGGGAGGTAAACTCGAAGCCATCGGCTTTCAGTTCCTCACGCAGCTCCTGGTAATTCTCGATGATACCGTTGTGGACGATGGCCAGACGATCACCGGACATGTGCGGGTGGGCATTGAGCTGGGACGGCTCGCCGTGGGTGGCCCAGCGGGTGTGGGCGATGCCCAGGTGACCGCTCAGGGGATTGGCCTCGATGGCCTCGGCCAGGGCCGCGACCTTGCCGACTTCCCGGGCACGCTGGACTTCATGCTTGCCGTCAATGACGGCCATACCCGCGGAGTCATAACCCCGGTACTCAAGGCGGCGCAGTCCTTCCAGCAAAATACCCTGGACGTCCCGTTCGGAAACCGCTCCTACAATCCCACACATGCTGTTGTCACCTGTTTGCTGATCGTTCGTTTAGGCTTTTTTCGGCTTTTCCCAGCCGGAGATGTTGCGCTGGCGGCCACGGGCCACGGCCAGCTCGCTGTCTGCCACATCCCGGGTGATGGTAGAACCGGCACCGATGGTCGCCTCCGGGGCAATGGTAACCGGCGCGACCAGGGAGGTATTGGATCCCACAAAGACACCGTCACCGATCACCGTCCGGTACTTGTTCACCCCATCATAATTGCAGGTGATGGTACCTGCACCCACATTCACATTACGACCCAGGGAGGCATCACCCACGTAGCTCAGGTGATTGATCTTGCTGCCCTCACCCACCACGGCTTTCTTGGTCTCGACGAAGTTGCCCACCTTGGTGTTGGCGGCCAGCTCGGTACCCGGACGCAGCCGGGCAAACGGGCCGATCTGGGCATTGGCACCAATCACCGCGCCTTCAACCACGCTGTTGGCCTTGATCTCGGCGCCGTCGGCAATGATGGCATCCTTGATCACGCAATTGGGACCGATAACCACGTTGTTGCCCAGGCTGACCCTGCCCTCGAAGACCGCGTTCACGTCGATCCACAGATCGTTGCCGATCGTGAGTTCACCGCGGACATCCACCCGGGCCGGATCCGCCAGGCTCGCGCCTTCCGTCATCAGGCGCTCTGCCTGCTGGCGTTGGTACCAGCGCTCCAGTTCCGCCAGTTGCACCCGGTTGTTCACGCCCTGGACCTCGAACGGATTGAGCGGCTGGGACACGGTGACTTCCAACCCATGCTCCACCGCCATCGCGATGATGTCGGTCAGATAGTATTCGCCCTGGGCATTGCTGTTGGACAGGGTCGGCAGCCAGCTTTTCAGATGTTTTGCGGAAACGGCCAGAATCCCGGTATTCACCTCATGGATGGCCTGCTGCTCGGCCGTGGCGTCTTTCTGCTCGACGATGGCCTGAACGTCACCCTGAGGATTGCGCACGATGCGGCCGTAACCATGGGGGTTGTCCATGTCCACCGTCAGCAGTGCCAGATTGCTCTGGTCCAGCTCGCTGACCATGGCCTCCAGGGTTTCCCGGCGGGTCAGGGGGACATCGCCGTACAGGACCAGAACCCGGGCATCGTCCGGCAGGTCCGGCAGGGCCTGGGCAACGGCGTGGCCGGTGCCCAGTTGTTCTGTCTGGAGTACCCAGTTCACCGCCTCATCGTCGAGGGAAGCACGCACCTGATCCGCGCCATGGCCAATCACTGTGTGAATTCTCTCCGCCCCCAGCTGCTTCGCGGTATCCACCACATGATGCAGCATGGCTTTACCCGCCACCGGATGCAGAACCTTGGGCAGTGCGGACTTCATTCTGGAACCCTGGCCGGCGGCCAGGATCACAACGTGTAACGGGCTCATGGAAAACTCAGGCTCCCGGGATGTTTGTTTGAATCAATAAAAAAGCCGCAACCATCAGGGCCGGATTGCCAACGCGGTGCGCTGGTATTCCAGCCGCTCAGGATGCGGCTTTGGTGTTCGGCAAACCCGAAACGAAAATGCTCAGCGCATTTTGTTACGCAGCTGCTGGATAGTCCGAAGCTGTGCGACAGCCTCGGCCAGTTCCGCAGCGGCACGGGAATACTCGAATTCACCGGTCTTGTCGGCAAGTGCCTTCTCAGCCTCTTTCTGGGCTTCAAGCGCAGCAGCTTCGTCCACATCCTTTGCACGAACGGCTGTGTCTGCCAGCAAAGTCACCAGATTGGGCTGGACCTCCAGATATCCGCCGGACACGTAAAGAATTTCTTCCTCACCGCCCTGCTTGATGATCCGAATGGGGCCAGGCTTCAGCTGGGTCAGCAGCGGAGTGTGACCCGGGGCAATACCCAGGTCACCTTCAGAACCCGCTGCGATCAGCATCTCTACCAATCCGGAATAGATCTTTGTTTCGGCACTTACCACGTCACAATGCACGGTCATACCCATGTCAGTTGCCTCTTTGATCGATCCGGAAATTCGGGCTCAGGCTTCAGTTTACTCGCCCTTGCTCTTCATTTCCTTCGCTTTCTCGACCGCTTCCTCGATGGTACCGACCATGTAGAACGCCTGCTCAGGCATGTCGTCATAGTCACCGTTGAGGATGCCCTTAAAGCTGCTGATGGTCTCCTTCAGAGACACATACTTACCGGGGGAACCGGTGAATACTTCAGCAACGTGGAACGGCTGGGACAGAAAACGCTCGATCTTACGGGCACGGGCAACGGTCAGCTTGTCTTCTTCTGACAGTTCGTCCATACCCAGGATGGCGATGATGTCTTTCAGTTCCTTGTAGCGCTGCAGGTTGGTCTGCACGCCACGAGCCACTTCATAGTGCTCTTGACCGATGATCAGCGGATCCAGCTGACGAGAGGTGGAATCCAGCGGATCGATCGCCGGGTAGATACCCTTGGAGGCGATGTCACGGCTCAGTACCACAGTCGCATCCAGGTGCGAGAAGGTGGTGGCCGGAGACGGGTCGGTCAAGTCATCCGCCGGTACGTATACCGCCTGGATGGACGTGATGGAACCGGTCTTGGTGGAAGTGATCCGCTCCTGCAGCTGACCCATCTCTTCGGCCAGGGTCGGCTGGTAACCTACCGCGGACGGCATACGGCCCAGCAGTGCAGATACCTCGGTACCGGCGAGGGTGTAACGGTAGATGTTGTCAACGAACAACAGTACGTCACGACCTTCGTCACGGAACTTCTCGGCCATGGTGAGACCGGTCAGGGCCACACGCAGGCGGTTTCCGGGAGGCTCGTTCATCTGGCCGTAAACCATGGCAACCTTATCGAGAACGTTGGACTCCTTCATTTCATAGTAGAAGTCGTTACCTTCCCGGGTCCGCTCACCAACACCCGCGAATACGGAGAGACCGGAGTGCTCTTTCGCGATGTTGTTGATCAGCTCCATCATGTTTACGGTCTTGCCTACACCGGCACCACCGAACAGGCCAACCTTACCACCCTTGGCGAACGGGCAGATCAGGTCGATAACCTTGATGCCGGTTTCCAGCAGGTCGGCAGAGGCTGCCTGATCGGCATAGCCCGGTGCCTTGCGGTGGATAGCCCAGCGCTCTTCTTCGCCGATGTCGCCCTGCTCGTCGATGGGACGACCCAGAACGTCCATGATCCGGCCCAGAGTCTGTGTACCAACCGGTACAGAGATCGGCTTGCCGGTGTTTTCTGCTTTCAGGCCACGCTTCAGGCCCTCGGTGCTGCCCATGGCGATGGTACGAACAATGCCGTCACCCAGCTGCTGCTGGACTTCCAGAGTTGTTTCGCCACCTTCAAGCAGCAGTGCGTCATATACGTTGGGTACGGAGTCACGTGGGAATTCCACGTCGATAACCGCGCCAATGATCTGAACGATTTGTCCGCTACTCATGCTCGGTTCCTCGTTATCTTGATAGTCAATAAAACCAGTTGGATCGTGGGGTGATCAGACCGAAGCCGCACCACTCACAATCTCTGAAATCTCTTGGGTGATGGCTGCCTGACGCGCCTTGTTATAGGCCAGCTGAAGTTCGTCGATAATGCTACCGGCGTTATCAGTTGCGCTCTTCATGGCGATCATCCGGGCTGCCTGTTCACATGCCAGATTCTCTACCACACCCTGGTATACCTGGGATTCAATAAAACGTGGCAGAAGGCCATCGAGGATCTGCCTGGCATCGGGCTCGTAGAGATAATCCCACTGGTTCTTGATCTCTTCTTCGTCCTCGCTCGGAGGCAGGGGCAGAAGCTGCTCCACCTTCGGGCTCTGGGTCATGGTGTTGACGAACTCGTTGCTTACCACGTAAAGGCGATCGATCTTGCCTTCCGAGAACGCGTCCAACATGACCTTGACGTTGCCGATGAGTTTTTCGGAGCTCGGGCTGTCACCCAGATGGGTCAGCGCCGCGACGACATTGCCGCCGTAGCTCCGGAAAAAGGAAGCCCCTTTCTGCCCGATGGCGCACAGATCGGTTTCGACCCCTTTTTCTTTCCACGCTTTCATTTCACGGACAAGCGCTTTGAACAGGTTGATGTTCAGACCACCGCAGAGGCCACGATCAGTCGACACCACGATATAGCCCACGCGCTTGACGTCGCGCTCGACCATGAACGGGTGCTTGTACTGAGCATTCGCCTTGGCAATGTGCCCGATCACCTGACGCATCTTGTCGGCATACGGGCGAGTCGCCTGCATGCGCTCCTGAGCCTTCCGCATCTTACTCGCAGCCACCATTTCCATGGCGCTGGTGATTTTCTGCGTGCTCTTGATGCTTGAAATCTGGTTACGTATTTCTTTGCCGACGGCCATAACTCACTGCCTTCTCAAGTTAGACACTCGTTGCTACGAAAGCGGCCCGCGACTGATGCCGCAGGCCCGATTTCTTACCAGCTCTGAGTGGTCTTGAATTTCTCAAGTGCAGCTTTCAGGCCGGAAGCGATTTCGTCGTTGTAATCGCCCTTCTCGTTGATCTTGTCGAGGAGGTCTTTCTGCTCGGAGCGCATCCAGTCGAGCATCTGCGCTTCAAACTTAACCACCTTGTCGACATCAACGTCGTCCAGGAAGCCTTCGTTGGCTGCAAACAGAACCGTGCCCATCTCAGCCACGGACATCGGGCTGTACTGGTTCTGCTTCATGAGTTCCGTAACACGCTGACCGTGCTCAAGCTGCTTACGGGTTGCTTCGTCGAGATCGGAAGCAAACTGGGCGAAAGCGGCCAGTTCACGATACTGGGCCAGGGCCAGACGGATGTTACCGCCGAGCTTCTTCATGATCTTGGTCTGGGCGGAACCACCTACCCGGGATACGGAGATACCGGCGTTCATAGCCGGACGGATGCCGGAGTTGAACAGGTTGGTTTCCAGGAAGATCTGGCCGTCGGTGATGGAGATCACGTTGGTCGGTACGAATGCGGAAACGTCACCGGCCTGGGTCTCGATGATCGGCAGTGCGGTCAGGGAACCGGTCTTGCCTTTCACTTCACCGTTGGTGAACTCCTCCACGTAGTCAGCGTTAACGCGGGAAGCGCGCTCGAGCAGACGTGAGTGCAGGTAGAATACGTCACCCGGGTAAGCTTCACGGCCCGGAGGACGACGCAGCAGCAGGGAGATCTGGCGGTAAGCCACAGCCTGCTTGGACAGGTCGTCGTAAATGATCAGGGCATCCTGACCACGGTCACGGAAGTATTCACCCATGGAGGTACCGGCGTACGGAGCCAGGAACTGCATGGAAGCAGGATCCGCAGCACCGGCGGCAACCACGATGGTGTGGTCCATGGCACCGTGCTCTTCGAGCTTACGTACCACAGCGGCGATAGAAGACTGCTTCTGGCCAACGGCAACGTAGATACACTTGATGCCGGTGTCCTTCTGGTTGATGATCGCGTCGATCGCAACCGCAGTCTTACCGATCTGACGGTCACCGATGATCAGCTCACGCTGACCGCGACCGATCGGCACCATGGTGTCGATGGCTTTCAGACCGGTCTGGACCGGCTCGTCAACGGACTGACGAGCGATAACACCAGGTGCAACCTTCTCGACCGGGGAGGTCAGCTCGGTGCCCAGATCGCCCTTACCGTCGATCGGATTACCCAGGGCGTCAACCACACGACCCATCAGCTCCGGACCTACCGGAACTTCCAGGATGCGGCCGGTACAACGAACCTTCTGACCTTCGGCCAGATCTTCGTAGTCACCCAGTACAACCGCACCAACGGAATCACGCTCCAGGTTCAGAGCCATGCCGAAAGTGCCGTTGGCGAATTCAATCATCTCACCGTACATAACGTCGGCGAGACCGTGGATCAGCACGATACCGTCAGAAACGGACAGAATCGTACCTTCGTTCTTTGCTTCGGAAGAGATATCGAGCTTCTCGATTCTCTTCTTGATGATGTCACTGATCTCGGATGGATTCAGTTGCTGCATGCCAATATCCTCAAACCTTGTGCTGAAATCAGGAGCCCAGAGCGTCGGCCAGCTTGTTCAGCTTTCCGCGTACAGATGCGTCAATGACCATATCGCCGGTGCGGATGATCACACCGCCAATCAGAGACTTGTCAGTTGACGCTGCGAGTGACACTTTCCGCTCGAGTTTTTCGGAGAGCGCCTGGGCGAGCTTCTGTTGCTGTTCGTCCGTCAGCTCGAATGCGGCGGTGACGTCGATATCAACAGTGCGCTCCAGATCAGCCCGGTACGTGTTGAAGAGCGCTGCAATCTCAGGAAGAAGAGTCAGCCGGCGGTTTTCTGCCAGTACAGCGAAGAAATTGCGAACCTGCTCGGTGACGCCGTCCTCGACGACCTCCAGAATCAGCTCGGCTTTCTTCTGCTCCTCCAGACCCGGATTCGCGAGAAGCTGTCGAATGTCTTCATTCGCGGTGACCTGTCCGGCAATCGTCAGCACCTGGGACCACTCAGCCAGCTCTTTATGCTCCTGGGCGGCTGCAAATGCTGCTTTCGCGTATGGACGGGCCAGCGTTCTCAGTTCTGCCATGATGAACCTCGCCGTTTAAAGTTCTGCCGCCAGTTTTTCCAACATCTCGTTGTGCTTGGAGGCATCGACAGAGGTTTCCAGGATCTTCTCAGCACCGGCGACAGCGATTGCGGCAATTTCTGCACGCAGGGCGTCACGAGCCTGATTGCGCTCCTGTTCAATTTCGGCCTTGGCCTGCTCAATCAGCTTCTGGCCTTCCTTGCGGGCGTCATCCTTGGATGCTTCCACAATCTGGGCCGCGCGCTTGTTGGCCTGTTCAATCAGACCAGCAGCTTGCTGCTTGGCTTCACGCAGTTCCTGAGCTGACTTTTCCTGAGCCAGTTCCAGATCGCGCGCAGCGCGGTCTGAGGCAGCCAGTCCGTCAGCGATCTTCTTTTGACGCTCCTGCAGTGCGGCCATGATTGGCGGCCACACATACTTCATGCAGAAGACGACAAAGATAAAGAACGCGATGGCTTGACCAATCATCGTCAAATTAATGTTCACGTCTTCACCTCTCGCCTGTTTTGTTAAGAATCATCTGACCGGGGTAAAGCCCCCGGCTGGCGACTCGATTAACCGGCGATCTGGCCGACAAACGGGTTGGCGAAAGTGAAGAACAGCGCAATACCAACACCGATCATGGTTACGGCGTCCAGCAGACCAGCAACGATGAACATTTTAACCTGCAGCATCGGGGTCATTTCCGGCTGACGCGCAGCGCCTTCCAGGAACTTGCCACCGAGGATACCAAAGCCGATTGCAGTACCCAGGGCACCCAGGCCGATCAGCAGTGCAACAGCAATAGCGGTCATTCCAACTACAGTTTCCATGATAACTCCCAGTTTCAGTTAGGTTTTCAGTTTAAGGGTTTAGGGTTTAAGACTACGGTTCAATGGTGTCCGATCAGTGACTGTCTTCGTGAGCCATGCTCAGGTACACGATCGTCAACATCATGAAGATGAATGCCTGCAGGGTGATAACCAGGATGTGGAAGATCGCCCAGGGTACAGACAGCGTCCACTGCGCCCACAGCGGCAGCAGTGCAATCAGGATGAAGATCAGCTCGCCGGCGTACAGATTACCGAACAGACGCAGAGCCAGTGAGATCGGCTTGGCAATCAGGCTCACCCCCTCGAGCAGGAAGTTCACCGGCACCAGCAGGATCTTCAGGAACAGGTTGTCGGAAGAGAAGGGGTGCAGAGTCAACTCACCGAGGAAGCCACCCACACCCTTCACCTTCAGGCTGTAGTAGATGATCAGCGCGAATACGGACAGGGACATACCCAGGGTCACGTTCACGTCGGTGGTCGGAACGACCTTCATGTATTCCAGACCCATCAGGTGGAACAGCTGGGGCAGGAAGTCCACCGGCACCAGGTCCATCAGGTTCATCAGGAAAATCCAGCAGAAGATGGTCAGGGACAGCGGGGCAATCACCTTGTTCTTGCCGTGGAAGGTTTCCTTCACGCTGTTATCCACGAACTCGACCATCACTTCGACGAAATTCTGAAGCCCGCCGGGCTGATCGGAAGTGGCGCGCTTGGCCGCCATGCGGAACAGAAAGAGGAACAGAGCGCCGAGGCCCACGGCCCAGCCCAGAGAATCGATGTGCAACGCCCAGAAGCCCATGTCGGAGGCTTCCTGGCCGGTGCGGGCCAGTGTCCAGGTGGCTTCTTCAACCACGGAACCGTCGGCGCGCTCATATCCGGCCGGCAGTTTACCGTAGGTCAGGTTCTGGAGGTGATGCTGTATATATTCGGATGCACTTCCTGCCATAACGGGTTCCCAGGTCCAGTTAGCTTTGCTGCGTATTGCTGCCCGCCAGAAGCGGTGTCAACCAGTTGGTGACCAGCATGATCGCAAATGTTAAAAAAAGTGCCGCTATATCAAGCGGCTGAATCCATTTGAACACCATCGTGAAGAGGATGGCGCACAGGATGAGCTTGCCGGCCTCACCCTGGTAAAAAGAACTCATGATCTTTTTGGCAGACCGCGCGCCGGAGTAGCGGAATGCCTTGAGCGCAAAGTAACCATGGGGCAGCAGAAAAATAAGACCGCCCAGTAGCGCTGAGTAACCTGCGACCTGGCTGCGTAACAAAAAGGCCAGGCTGACGACGACAAGGATCACACTTTCAATCAAGAACCATCGTGCGATGGGCGGGCGGCGGATACCGCTCGGGGTTGCCTTCGTCATGTTTTTCCCGGGAATTCGGTGTTTTCGACTCGATTCGGCCTAAAAAATAAACAAATACACCGATACAAGCGCGGCAGATTATATGTGTTCAATGTGCACGAATCAACAAATCCGACTGCGCTACAGGGGCCCGGATGGCCTGAAATCAGTGCAGTTCATGCCGGTCGCACACAAATAGGCGTGGGACCATTTTTTGAACACTACATGTTGTGTGAGAGACCCGATACGGACTTTCGTAGGGGGTCGAAAAGAGTAGGAAAAAATTCCGGCTACTTGATGTGGCCCAGAATGCCATCAAGCTCGTCCAGCGAACTGTATTCGATCACCAGCTTGCCTTTGCCGCGCTGACCATGACTGATGGAGACACGGGCACCAAGGCGCTCGGCCAGATCGTCCTGAAGGGCCCGGATGTTGGGATCAAGGGCGCCCTTGTCCTTCGACTTGCCCTCGGGCGACTGTTGCTGGACCCGGCGCACCAGCGCTTCGGTCTGTCGCACCGACAGCGACTTGGCCACCACCTGGCGGGCCACCTGCATCTGCAGTTCCGGGGGCAGGGTCAGCATGGCCCGGCCGTGGCCCATCTCCAGGTCACCGTGTTCGAGCATCAACCGGACATCCTCGGTCAGTCCGATCAGTCGCAGCAGGTTGGTGATGGTGGTCCGGGATTTACCCACAGCCTCGGCGACCTGGGCCTGGGTGAGCCCGAACTCGTCCTGCAGGCGCTGCAGGGCAAAGGCTTCCTCGATGGGATTGAGGTTTTCGCGCTGGATGTTCTCGATCAGCGCCATCGCGATGGCGGCTTCATCAGGCACATCGCGGATGATGGCGGGAAGACTGTCGAGCTCGGCAATCTGGGCGGCCCGCCACCGGCGTTCACCGGCAATCAGCTCAAAGCGGCCCTCGGCGATGGGACGCACCACCACCGGCTGCATCACCCCCTGTTGGCGGATGGAATCAGCCAGTTCCTGCAGGGCGGCGGGATCCATGTCCCGGCGGGGCTGATAGCGGCCGCGCTGAACCAGATCGATGGGAATCTCGCGCAGCTCACCGTCGTGGTCCTTCACCTCCTGGTTCAGGTTGACCTTCGAACCCTGCAGCAGGGCTCCCAGTCCACGCTCACCCAATCCTCGTTTCTTCGCCGCCATGGTGTCTGTCATTCTTCCCGTTGAAAAGCGTTGTGTATCGTGTGCCAACGGCCCGGTATGTTACACCGCAACCGGCTCGGATGTCTTTTTCGAGCCATGGCGGCGGACCATTTCACCCGCCAGGGCCAGGTAAGCGACGGCACCCTTGGAGGCACGATCGTACTTCAGGGCCGGCAGACCGTAGCTCGGGGCTTCCGCCAGCCGGACGTTACGGGGGATCACGGCACGATAGACCTTGTCACCGAAAAACTCCGCCAGCTGGGCCGACACATCCAGGGTCAGGCTGTTGCGCGGATCGTACATGGTGCGCAGCAGGCCCTCGATCTCCAGGTTCGGATTCACGGTTTCCTGGATCTGCTCCACCGTGTTCATCAGCGCCGCCAGACCTTCGAGTGCATAGTACTCGCACTGCATGGGAATCAGCACCGAATCCGCCGCCGACAACGCATTGACGGTGAGCAGGTTCAGGGACGGCGGACAGTCGATGAGAATATAATCGTAGCTGTCCCGGATGCTGTTCAGGGACAGACGCAGGCGGTGTTCCCGGCCGATTTCATTCATCAGCTCCACTTCCGCGGCGGTCAGGTCGCCATTGGCCGGCAGCAGGTCAAAACCGGCGTTTTCCACGGTGACAATCACCTCCGCCGGCGTCGCGCGCTTGGTCAGTACGTCATAACCGGACAACTCCAGGGCATTCTTGTCCACACCACTGCCCATGGTGGCGTTACCCTGGGGATCCATATCCACCAGCAACACACGCCGCTTGGTTGCAGCCAGGGAGGCAGCCAGGTTGACGCAGGTGGTGGTCTTGCCCACACCGCCTTTCTGATTGGTCACTGCAATCACGCGCGCCATGTTTTGCCTCCTGTTGCGGGTTACCGGGAATGCTCTGCCCGGGCAACGACCAGCAAATGCCGCTCGCCATCTGCACCGGGAACCTTCAGGGAATGGCTGGATTTTACCTGCCAGCCAGCCGGAAGGGCAGCTACCTCATCATCCGGAAACTGACCTTTCATGGCAAGGAACTCGCCCTCATTGTCCAGCAGCGAGCCGCACCAGGTCACCAGGTTATCCAGAGCCGTGAAGGCGCGGCTGCTGATCTGGGTGAACAGCGGGTCGGGCTGGCAGTCCTCGGCCCGGCCGTGAATCACGTCCACGTTGTCCAGCCCCAGTTCCAGCACACACTGGTTCAGGAACCGGGTCTTCTTGCCATTGCTGTCGAGCAGGGTAAAGCGCTTTTCCGGCAGGGCGATGGCCAGGGGAATGCCCGGCAAACCGCCTCCGGCACCGACATCGAGCAGGTGATCCGTGGTGACCCACGGCAGGATGCTCAAGCTGTCCAGCAGCTGGCGCGAGACCATCACCCGTTCGTCGCGCACGGCGGTGAGGTTATACGCCTTGTTCCACTTGTTGAGCAAAGCCAGAAAGGCCAACAACTGTTGCTGCCGGCCGTCGGTCAGGGACAGATTCATCTCGGCCAGCCCGTCCCGGAGCTGGCGTTGCCAGAGTGTTCGCGTCATGGGCTTGACTCAGGCGCTCTGCTTGCGCAGCAGGTCCCGCTTTTTCAGGTGCACCAGGATCTGGCTCACGGCCGCCGGAGTGACGCCCTGAATGCGGGACGCCTGCGCCACAGTCTCCGGCCGCACATCCTTGAGTTTCTGCTTGATCTCGTTGGACAGACCGCCGATCACATCGTAGTCCAGATCGATGGGCAACGGGGTGTTCTCGTTCTTGCGCAGACGTTCGATCTCATCCGCCTGGCGGGAGATATAACCTTCGTACTTGATCTCGATTTCAACCTGATCGGCCACGTTCGGATCTTCGGCCCGCTCACCGCCAATCTCGGCAATCTGGTTGTAGGCAATCTCCGGGCGACGCAGCAACTCCGCCAGCGACTGATCGCGAGCCATGGGCTGTTTCAGGAAGCCATTGGCCCGCTCGCCGGCCTCGGTGTTCGGGTGGATCCGGGTGGATTCCAGCCGGCTACGTTCTTTGGTGATGCCTTCACGCTTATCGTTGAACTTCTGCCAGCGTTCATCATCCACCAGACCCAACTTGCGACCGGTCTCGGTCAGGCGCAGGTCGGCGTTGTCTTCCCGAAGGATCAGCCGGTATTCGGCGCGGCTGGTGAACATGC
The DNA here is from genome assembly GCF_050379415.1 of Marinobacter sp. DUT-1. Classification (NCBI taxonomy): domain Bacteria; kingdom Pseudomonadati; phylum Pseudomonadota; class Gammaproteobacteria; order Pseudomonadales; family Marinobacteraceae; genus Marinobacter; species Marinobacter sp. DUT-1. Next base: position 676,565 of record NZ_JBNRLS010000003.1, on the reverse strand, counting down.
GATAGGGCTCGTTGGTACCCATGGTGATCAGATCGTCCACCAGCACGCCGAGATAGGCTTCATCCCGGCGTGGATACCATTCGTCCTTCTCCTGCGCACGCAGGGACGCATTGATACCCGCCAGCAGGCCTTGGGCACCGGCTTCTTCGTAACCGGTGGTGCCGTTGATCTGGCCGGCGAAGTAGAGGCCCTGGATGAACTTGGTTTCCAGGGTGTGGCGCAGGTCCTGCGGGTTCAGGTAATCGTATTCGATGGCATAGCCGGGCCGGGTGATATGGGCGTTCTCGAAGCCGGGAATCGAGCGCACCGCCGCCAGCTGGATATCGAACGGCAGGCTGGTGGAGATGCCGTTCGGGTACAGTTCGTTGGTGGTCAGCCCCTCGGGCTCCACAAAAATCTGGTGTGAATCCTTGTCCGCAAACCGGTTCACCTTGTCCTCGATCGACGGGCAATAGCGCGGGCCAACGCCCTCGATGCTGCCGGCAAACATGGGGGAACGGTCAAAACCGCTGCGGATGATGTCGTGGGTCTGCTCCGTAGTACGGGTCACATAGCAGCAGATCTGCTCGGGATGTTCATCCCGGCTGCCGATGAACGACATCACCGGGGTCGGGTTGTCACCCCATTGCTCGTCCATCACCGAGAAATCCACAGACCGGGCATCGATCCGGGGCGGGGTGCCGGTTTTCAGGCGGCCGACGTTGAATGGAAGTTCGCGCAGGCGTTTGGCCAGGGCGTTGGCCGGCGCATCGCCGGCACGGCCACCGGAGTGGTGCTGCATGCCGATGTGGATAACACCGCCGAGGAAGGTACCGGTGGTCAATACGACGGTTTTGGCGTTGAAGCGGATGCCGGTCTGGGTCACCACGCCCACCACCTGATCGTTTTCCACAACCAGATCATCCGCTGCCTGCTGGAACAGGGTCAGGTTGGGCTGGTTTTCCAGGGTATGGCGGATCGCCGCCTTGTACAGCACCCGGTCGGCCTGGGCGCGGGTGGCGCGCACCGCCGGACCCTTGCGGCTGTTGAGTACCCGGAACTGGATACCGGCATGGTCGGTGGCACGGGCCATGACACCGCCAAGGGCGTCGATTTCCTTGACCAGGTGGCTCTTGCCGATCCCGCCGATCGCCGGGTTGCAGGACATCTGGCCCAGGGTCTCAATGTTGTGGGTCAGCAGCAGGGTTTGCGAACCCATGCGCGCTGAAGCCAGCGCGGCTTCGGTACCGGCGTGGCCACCACCAATGACAATGACATCGAAACGGGTCGGAAAGTCCACTCTTCACCTCGGAAATCGGGGGATAAAAACAGGGCGGCGAGTATAACGCCTCGCCGTGGAAAATGCAGTCAGGATGTGCAAATTTTAACCAGAGTCGGCGACACTTGAAAGTCACCGTCGCAGGAGCACTTGTTGATAACCCCCGGAATAATCCCGAATCTGTATAAGTAATAACCGAAATTTTTGCTTTTTCAGTGGCTTGGAAGACTCTTCTCAGAAAAGTTTTCAAAAAGTTATCCACAGATTCAGAGGCATGCCGTTAGGCCGAAAAATCACCTTAAATTATTGTTTTAATTAAACTATCTAAAATGAATTCAGAGGTTATCCGCGTTTTGTCCATTTATTTTTCCACAGAATTCTCGGAGTTTACCGCCACAAGAGTCCTAACTCAGAAATCATCCGCCCGTTTTTGCGGTGCCCTCGCCAGCCCGGTACCTCCCGCCTGGCCAGCGGCCAGACGTTCAAGCTCCTGCTCCACGGCATTCGTGGACTTGGCGAACCGGGCCAGCAGGTTATAGAGCACCGGAATCAGGAACAGGGTCAGCGTGGTAGCGAAAATCAGCCCGCCGAGAATCACCATGCCGATGGCAGCCCGGCTCTCGGCACCGGCGCCGGTGGCAATCACCAGCGGAACGGCACCAAACACCGTGGAAATCGTGGTCATCAATACCGGGCGGAAACGCAGTACCGCGCCCTCGAGAATCGCATCCCGGACCTCATAACCTTTGTCCCGGAGCTGATTGGCAAACTCCACGATCAGGATGCCGTTCTTGGCCATCAACCCCAGCAACATGATGATGCCGATCTGGCTGTAGATATTCAGGCTGATGCCTGACCACAGCAACGCCAACAAGGCACCGGTCACTCCCAGCGGCACCGTCAGCATGATGATCAGCGGGTGGATCCAGCTCTCGAACTGGGCCGCCAGTACCAGGAAGACAATCACAAAGGCCAGACCAAAGGTTACGTAGACAGCATTGGAGGATTCCTCGAATTCCCGGGACAGGCCCTTGTAGCTGACCCGCGCCTCCGGCGGCAGGTTATCCACAGCCAGATTATTCAGGTAGGTCAGCGCCGAACCGAGATCATAACCATCCGCCAGGGAAGCGCTGATCACCACTGCCGGCAGGCGGTCAATCCGGCGCAGGTCCGGATTGGCGCCGATTTCCTCCACCGACACCAAAGCCTGCAGCGGAATCAGGTTGCCGCCTTCCCGCGGGCGCAGGAAGATCTGGCCCAGATCCGCCGGCGTTGCCCTATCGGCATCTGTCGCCTGAATGATGACATCGTATTCCCGGCCCCGGTCGAGGTAGGTGGTGACCTGGCGGGACGCCAGCATGGTCTGCATGGTCAGGCCGACATCCTCGATAGTGATGTCCAGGTCCGCCGCCCGTTCCCGGTCAATGTTGACGCGCAACTCCGGACGCGTCAGCTCGAAATCCGTCTCCAGGTTGAGCAAGCTCGGATTTTCATTGGCCCGCTCGACAATCTCCTCACTCCAGGCCTGCACCGACTCGTAGTCAGGACCGGCGATCACAAACTCCACCGGCTGGCTGAAGCCCCGCTGGCCCAGGCCCGGCGGATTCACTGCCACCGTCCGGATCCCGGAAATGTCACTGAGCTTCTGGCGGATCTCGCTGGTCACCTTTTGCTGCTTGATGTCCCGCTGTTCCCAGGGCACCAGCCCCATGATCATGAAGGCGTTATCCTCTTCGTCCCGGAAGCCGACGATAGAAAGCAGCCGGTTGGCAATTCCTTCATCCAGGTAAGGCAGCAGCTTCTCCTCGGCCTTACGCACGTAATGGTCGGTGAATTCCACGGTGGAGCCCCGGGGGGCGCTGGTGGGCATGATGATGATACCCCGGTCCTCGGTGGGAGCCAGTTCCTGGGGCAGCTTCGGGTAGATCACGGCCGCGACGACGAGGCCTGCCAGGCCCAGGCCGATCAGCAGGCCCGGCATCCTCAGGGAAAAGCGCAACAGCCGCTCATAACCCCGGGCCAGCCCATTGAGAACTGTCTCACTGGCGGCCCAGAGCCGGTGTCCCTCGGCAGATTCCGGGCTGTGGCGCAACCATTTGGAACAGAGCATGGGCGCCAGGGTCAGGGCCACGAGGCTGGAAAACACCACGGCTGCGGCGAGGGTGAAGCCGAACTCGGCAAACAGCCGGCCGACGTTGCCCCCCATGAACGAGATGGGCACGAACACCGCCACCAGGGTCAGGGTAGTGGCGATTACCGCGAAGGCGACCTGCTTGGCCCCCCGATAGGCGGCGAGCAAGGGCGGCTCGCCCTCATCAATCCGACGCTGGATGTTCTCCAGCATGACAATGGCATCATCCACCACCAGGCCGATAGCAAGAATCACCGCCAGCAGAGTCAGCACATTGATGGAGAACCCGAGAAAGCCCAGGCCGATGAAGGCGCCGATGACCGCAACGGGAATGGTCACGGCCGGAATCAGGGTTGCCCGCCAGGAGCGCAGGAACAGGAAGATCACCAGGATGACCAGGGAAACGGCAATGGCCAGGGTAATCACCACCTCCTTGATCGAGGCACGGATAAAGATCGATTCGTCGTAGCTCTCGGCGATGGTGACTTCCGGCGGCAGGGTTTCCCGGATCCGGTCCAGCTCGGCCCGAACGCCATCCGACACCGCCACGGTGTTGGCTTTGGACTGGCGGATGATACCCATGCCGATGGCAGTCTCGCCGTTGGCACGCAGGCGGCTGACATCCGACTCCACCCCCATCTGTACATTGGCCACTTCACCCAGGCGTAACAAATCATTGCCATTACGCCGGATCACCAGCTCCCGGAATTGTTCGACTGTGGATAACCTGCCCTCGGCCCGCACCGTGAAGTTGCGGGTGGAGGAATCCACCGAGCCGGCCGGCAGCTCCACGTTGTTGGCACGCAGCGCCCGTTCCACCTCAGCCACGGTAATGTTCCGGGCCGCCAGCCGTTCGCGATCAAGCCAGACCCGGATGGCGTACCGGCGCTCGCCGCCGATGCGGACATCCGCCACCCCGTCGAGTACGGATAACCGGTCAGCCAGCACCCGGTTGGCAAAATCGCTGAGCTCGGCACTGTCCCACACCTGGCTGCGCAAGGTTATCCACATCATCGGCCGGGCATCGGAATCGGCCTTTTGCACCACCGGCGCATCGGCCTCGTCCGGCAACTGATTGGCCACCCGGGAGACCGCATCACGCACATCGTTAGCGGCGATATCCACATCCCGGGAAATGTTGAATTCAATGCTGGTGCGGGACTCGCCCTGCTCGGTGGAGGACTCGATGGAGCGGATGCCCTCAATACCACTGATGGCCCCCTCAATCACCTGGGTGATCTGGGTATCGACCACCTCAGCGGCGGCACCGGTGTAATCGGTGGAAATTGACACTACCGGCGGATCAATGTCGGGGTATTCCCGGACCGGCAGCTCGAACAGGGCCGCCAATCCGAACACCACGATCAGCAGGCTCAGGACCGTGGCAAAGACGGGTCGTTTGATGGAAATGTCGGACAACACCATGGGTTACGACTCCGCGGAACTGACAAAGCGGTTTTCGGGGATAACATTCTCGCCGTCCAGAACGCGGATGCGGTCACCGGAGCTCAGGCGATCCTGACCCGTGACGATCACCTCATCCTCCAGTTGCACCCCACTGACCACTTCGACCATGCCGGGCATCCGGGAACCCAGTTGCACCGATACCCGTTTGGCAGTGCCGTCCTCCGCCACGAACACATACTGCTCATCACCGCGAATCATCACCGCCTGTTCCGGGATGACCAGGGCCTCCCGTTGTTGCAGGGTCAGCGTGGCCGACATGAACTGACCCGGACGCAGCCGCCCGTCGGCATTGTCAATCAGGGCCCGCACCGGCAGGCTCCGGCTCAACTCGTTGATTCGGGTACCCAGTTCCACCAGTTCGCCACGAAAAGGCTGATCGGGGTAGGCTGGCGATACGCCGCGGACCTCCTGTCCGGCAGCCACCTGCCCCAGGAAGCGCTCGGGAATGCTGAAGTTCAGCTCCATGCGTTCGGTGGTATCCAGGGTGGTAATCGCGGTTCCGGCCGTGACATAGGCACCGATGCTGATATCGCTGAGACCAACCACACCGGAAAACGGTGCCTCGATGCGATGATTATCCAGCCGCACGCGGGCGGCCTGGCGCTGGGCCAGGGCCACATCAACGGCCGTTCTCAGTTCATCCACCCGGGACTGGGAAATGCTGTTGTTGGAACGCAGGCGGTTGGCCCGCTCCAGTTGCCGCCGGGCATCGGCCAGCCGGGCTTCAATCTCGGCGAGATCCGCCCGGGCCTGGCGGTCATCGAGACGCAGGAGCAGGTCGCCTTCGGCCACTTTCTGACCGGCCGCCAGGTTGATTTCAGTGACCCGGCCACTGACTTCGGTGGTCAGTTCCACAGCATTCAGCGCCTGCAGATTACCCACGGCCTTGACCACATCCCTGACCGTGTCCCGCTCCGGGCGCATGGTGTTCACGGCACTGGCAGGGCGCTCACCACCGGCCTGCTGTTCCGAACCGCCGTCGTATGTGCGGTAGACCCAGGCCCCGCCGACAGCAACGGCGACGAGAACCAGCGCAATGACCCATTGTTTCCACATGATGGTATGACTGCCTGTTGATTGATGATCCGGTATGCCAGCCCGGTTATTTTCTCTGGATGACCAGCACAATCTCCCCGACGTCGATCCCCCACTTGCTCATGGTGGTCTGGTTGATCAGGGTGTCCGGGGTAATCAGATACATCCAGTCATCCATGCGCACATCGATGGTGCCGTCACCGTAGGCGACCCTCAGCACATAATTCATATGGATGGCGTTGCCCTGCCAGCGCATGGTACCGGGCTCGACCACGTCGCCGGCATTGGCACGATAACCCTCCGGCGTGGGTTCCAGGGTCCATACCCGGGTCTGGACCTCGCCGTCATCGAAGCGGAACACCTCGTCCAGGGTACCGACACCATTGCCATCCCAGGAGGCCGAGATATCGGCGTCAAAGGTACGAATCACCTCGCCCGAGAAATTCTTGACCACCCCGCGGGCCGAAAGTTCGCCGCTAAAAAACTGTTCCGGGACCAGTTTCGGCGATCGGCCTGCATAATCCTCCAACGAAGGAGACGCACAGCCGGACAGCAGCACCAGACTCAAACATAACCACAGCAGCGTTACAGGGCTACTGTCCCGATGCAGAATTTGACGCTTTTGCATGACTTTTACACTCCCCCGTGGCTGAAAATTCACAAGACTCACCAATAAGATACGAGCCATGGCCGGGGTTCGATCAGAACCTTCCTCCTCAACCCGGCGGCGTAACGTCATTTCAGCCAATTGTCTTTGGTGACATACCCTCCGGTGCTTTTCGTCAATGGCAGCGCCCCGGGAATGCCGTAAAACAAAAACCATCGGAGGCCAATCGCCCTCCCCCGAATCCATTACAGGTACAGAGGTTTCGTTATGCCGGTCTACAAGGCGCCCCTGCGCGACATGAAATTCCTGCTCAATGAAGTGTTCGATTACCCGAAACACTACGCGTCACTGGCCAGCGGCGAGAACGCCACGCCAGACATCGTCGATGCCATCCTGGCCGAATGCGGCAAATTCTGTGAAGAAGTCCTGAGCCCGCTCTACCAGTCCGGCGACGAGGAAGGCTGCAAGCTGGAAAACGGTGAAGTAACCACACCCGCCGGCTACAAGGAAGCCTACAACCAGTATATGATGGGCGGCTGGCAGGGCCTGTCTGCTCCTGAGGAATACGGCGGTCAGGGTCTGCCCGCCTCCATGGGGCTGCTCAAGCAGGAAATGATGGGCACTGCCAACTGGTCGTTTTCCATGTACCCGGGCCTGTCCCTGGGGGCCATGAATACCATCTACCTGCATGGCAGCGAGGCGCAGAAGCAAACCTATCTGACGCCGCTGACCGAAGGCCGCTGGGGCGGCACCATGTGTCTGACCGAGCCCCAGTGTGGCACCGATCTGGGCCAGGTAAAGACCAAGGCTGAACCCCGGGAGGATGGCAGCTACCGCCTCACCGGTACCAAGATCTTCATTTCCTCCGGTGAGCATGACCTGACCGAGAACATTGTCCACATCGTCCTCGCCCGCCTGCCGGATGCGCCCAAGGGTACCCGCGGCATCAGCCTGTTCATCGTGCCAAAGTTCCTGCCGGATTCCGACGGAGGTGTCGGCGAGCGCAATGGCGTCAGCTGCGGCAGCCTGGAAAAGAAAATGGGCATCAAGGCCTCCGCCACCTGCGTGATGAACTTTGACGGCGCCACCGGCTACCTGATCGGGCCCAAGAACCAGGGCCTTGAGTGCATGTTCACTTTCATGAACACCGCCCGTATCGGTACCGCCATCCAGGGTGTCGGCCCGGCCGAGCTGTCCTACCAATGGGCCCTGGACTATGCCAAAGAGCGCCGTTCCATGCGGGCGCTGTCCGGAAAAAAAGAGCCGGAGCAGGTGGCCGATGCCATCATCCACCACGCCGATGTCCGGCGCATGCTGCTGACCCAGAAAGCCGTCGCCGAGGGTGGCCGGGCCATGCTCTATTACGCCGCCCGGCTGGCGGACCATATGGTCGAGGCCCATACCCGGGGTGACGACAAGAAAGCCGAGGCTTACGACGACAAACTCGGCTTCCTGACCCCGATCCTGAAGGGCTTCCTGACCGAACTCGGGTACGAATGTACCAACCTGGGCATGCAGGTATTCGGTGGCCACGGCTATATCCGGGAGCACGGCATGGAACAGATCGTTCGTGATACCCGAATTGCCACCCTGTACGAGGGCACCACCGGCATTCAGGCCCTGGATTTGCTGGGCCGGAAAGTGCTGCTGATGACCCAGGGTGGCGCGGTCCGGGAATTCACCCTGAAAGTGGCCAACCACGCCCGCAAACACCTGACCGACAAACGCCTGCGCCCGTTTGCGGTGGAGCTACTCAAGCTGACCGCCCAGTGGAACCTGCTGACCGTGCGGGTGATGCTCGCCGCACGCAAGGATCGCGATGTGGTGAGTTCCGCCGCCAACGACTTCCTGATGTACAGCGGCTACGTGACCATGGCCTACATGTGGCTGCGCCAGGCCGCCGTGGCTGTGGATAAACTGGATAACGGGGGTGAGGAATCGGACGAATTCTACCAGGCCAAGCTGGCCACCACCGAATTCTACTTTGAACGTCTGCTGCCCCGGGCCCAGGCCCATGCCACCAGCATGCTGAGCCCGACCCGCAGCCTGATGCAGCTGGATTCGGATCATATGGCCTTCACCGGTTGATCCGGCCGGTGCCTCTTGATCCCGGGGTGCCCCGCCCCGGGATTTTTTTACCCTTGAAATCGGAGAAGGCAACCCCACATCCTTGGTGCCTTTCCATGCCAAAGTCATTAACTTCATGAGGTGAAAGGAAAATTTCAGATATTGAATAAAAGAAGGAGGTTCGAATATGGAAACTCGTACTGACGACTTTTATCCAACCCGCCTGGAACGCCCCACCCCGAGCTTCGAACGCCGGGACCCGGTTATCCACAGCTCCGGAGATGACCGCACCAACGGTCCTTTGAGCGAAACCGAACTGGCCCAATACGAGCGCGATGGTTTCCTGACCATCAACAACTTCCTCGATCAGGCCACGGTGCAGAAATTCCGCGAAGATTTGCGCGCCTACGAGGACGACGACAGCATTCTGCGCTCAGAGGGCACGATTACCGAGCCGGGCAAGCAGGAGATCCGCTCGATCTTCGGCATCCACGAGTTGTCCGACCGCTTTGACCGCCTGACCCGGGACCCGAAGATCCTCGCCATGGTGCGGCAACTGTTGGGCAGCGATGCCTACATCCACCAGTCCCGCATCAACTTCAAGCCGGGTTTCCACGGCAAGGGCTTCGACTGGCACTCCGATTTCGAGACCTGGCACGCCGAGGACGGCATGCCGCGGATGCGTGCCGTGAGCTTCTCCATCGCCCTGACCGACAACACCCCGTTCAACGGCCCCCTGATGCTGATTCCCGGCTCCCACAAGACCTTTGTACCCTGTGTCGGTCGCACCCCCGAGGACAACTACCAATCCTCCCTGAAAAAGCAGGAGCTGGGCGTTCCCAATGACCGCGACCTGAAACGGATGGCCGATGAGTTCGGCATCAAGGCGCCCACCGGTGCGGCCGGCTCGCTGATCATTTTCGAGTGCAACACCCTGCACGCCTCCAACGCCAATATGTCACCCTGGCCCCGGAGCAACCTGTTCTTCGTCTACAACAGTGTGGAAAACCAGCTGGAACAGCCTTACTGCGGCAACAAGCCGCGGCCGGACTTCCTCGGCAACCGCACCCGCACCGAAGCGCTGGAACCGGCTGGTCAGGACAACTTGCGCAGAACCGGGTAACACTACCCTGCGATTGAAACCGAAGGGGGAAGCCGGAAGGCTTCCCCTAACCTTTTCGGTCCACCGCTGCCGTTTGACCAAACAACAGTTTCTTTCCTTCCTCGGTGACCGCCGGACGGCTGGACCAGGGCTTGCCTTTCTCGTAGGCAGCAATCACCGCCGGCCTTGCTTGCATCGAGTAGAACCACCGCTTCAGGTTGGGAAAGGCAGAGAGGGATTGCCGTTGCCGCTCGTGCGGCACGATCCAGGGATAAATGGCGATATCAGCAATGGAGTAATTGTCGGCAACCCAGTCCCGACCTTTCAGACGGGTATCGAGCACGCCGTACAGGCGGTTGGTTTCATTGACGTAACGATTGATTGCATACGGAATCTGTTCCGGGGCGTACTGTACAAAGTGGTGGGCCTGCCCCGCCATCGGCCCCAGCCCTCCCATCTGCCACATCAACCATTCCAGTACTGTTTTCCTCCCCCGAAGATCGACAGGAAGGAAGCGGCCGGTCTTTTCGGCCAGGTAGAGGAGGATGGCTCCGGACTCGAACACGGTGATCGGCTGATCAACACCGTCGTCAGGGTCCTGGTCGATGATAGCCGGCATGCGATTATTCGGTGAGAAGGAGAGAAACTCCGGCTTGAACTGGTCTCCGGCACTGATATCCACTGGATGAATCCGGTAATCGAGACCCGCCTCCTCGAGGAAAATAGTGATCTTGTGGCCATTAGGAGTAGGCCAGTAATAGAGATCAATCATCACTGCTCTCCGGCTTTTGATTCCAGAGTCTCAGCCAACAACTCAATCCGATCCTGACCCCAGAACTGCTCACCATTCAACACATAGGCAGGAGCACCGAGAACGCCCTGGTCAACAGCCTCTTCGCTGTTGCGGTCATATTGGTCAGCAATATCCGTTGACTGTGCTGCTTCAATTACTCCATCCGCGTCCAGGTCGAGAGCATTCAGAATGTCACGAATCACCGCTTCATCCGCGATGTTCTTCTCCTCGGCCCAACAGGCTGCCAGAACGCGCTGTACAAATTCGCCGGGATTGCGGCCAGTGTGTTGCAGTGCAATAACGCAACGGTCTGCCAAGCCGGGATCTGTCGGAAAGTGCGCAGGTTTGAGATTGACGGCCAAACCCCGTTTCTTTGCCCACCGTTCGATCTCAAGCAGGCGGTATGCCTGACGGCAGATCGGGCGCTCAGGAACGGGCTTCGCGCCGGAATTGGCAAACACCTTTGCCAGCTTCACCGGCTTGAAATTGACCTCAGCGCCAGCCTTTCTGGCCGTCTCCAGAAACACCTGGTGTCCGAGATAGGTGAACGGGGAAATGCTGGTGAAGTAATAATCGATCCTGGGATTCATCACTCTCGGCTCCTGAACAATTGCTGTTGTTTTTTTGCTGTCCAGTACTGTAATAATTATTGAGCGATCACTCAACAAATAAATGAGCAGTACTGTCTGGTAACCAGAATCGTCGAGAGGCTTGCTGAAAAAAAGAAAAGGGAAGCCCGAATGCGGCTTCCCTTTCCAGTAGGTGGCTGTTGAGGCGGATTACTGATCCCGGAACCGCCGGATAAAGGCCTCGGATTCGGCAATGGAGGCTTCCATGTTGCGGATCAGGCTGTCCACATCGCTACGGATCCTGCCAAGTTCGTTCTCCAGGGCGCCGATGGCCTGGGCGTTGAGGTTGTGCTTGAGATACAGCACCTGGTCTTCGAAGGCCTGCAGAACCGGATCCATGCGATCTTCGGCCTGATGCATGCGGGTGATCAGTTGTTGGTACTGGCTTCGGGTTTCCCGCAGCTGCTGTTCGCTGCTGCGCCTCAAGGAGGCACTTTCGTACAGATCGAGCTCCTCTTCCCATTCATCGAAGAGAGCTTCGGAAACATCCTCGACACCGTCAATACGATCCCTCACCTTGTCAGCGGCATCGACGCTGTCCTCGTAAGCGTCACGGATGTCCTCGTATTTCTCCTTGAGTTCGGTGTCCGGCGTCGCCACTACGCTTTGGAAACGGGCCAGGGACGAACGGAAGGTTTCCTGGGCCTCGGACTGCGCATCCCGGGCGTCTTCCACTCGGTCCACCAGGATATCCCGTTTCTCGAAACCGAGTTTTTCCATGGTGTTGTAGTACACCGTACTGCAGCCGCCCATTGCCAGGGCAAGGAGAAACGCTGAAGCGAGCGCGAGCACCCGGCTGTGTGACTTTTCCATGGCTTTGTTCCCTTATTTTCCGATGCAGAAGCTGCTGAATATCTTGCCCAGAAGTTCATCCGGTGTCAGGTGCCCGGTGATTTCCCCCAGGGCATCCTGGGCCGCGCGGAGGTCCTCGGCCAGCAGTTCGCCGGCACCGTAACCTTCCAGCTGGGTCTGGCCCTGCAGCAGTGAATCCCGGGCCCGTTCCAGGGCATCCAGGTGCCGGCGGCGGGCCAGGAAGCCACCCTCGGTGGTGGTGACAAAGCCCATGCATTGCTTCAGATGGTCCCGCAACACCTCAAGCCCCTCGGCGGACTTGGCAGCCAGCCGAATCACCGGCGCCGCCTGGTGAGGTTCGGCGGTCATGCCCACCGTTTCCCCGGACAGGTCCACCTTGTTGCGGATCACGGTCACCGGTGCGTTCGCGGGCAACCGATCGATGAAGTCCGGCCAGATTTCGTGGGGTTCGGTCTTGTCGGTAGTGGTGGCATCCACCATCAGCAGGATCCGGTCCGCCTGGCGGATTTCATCCCAGGCCCGGGCGATGCCGATCTGCTCCACCTCGTCGGGACTGTCCCGCAAACCCGCGGTATCGATGATATGCAACGGCATACCATCGATGTGGATATGTTCCCGGAGCACGTCCCGGGTGGTGCCCTCGATCGCGGTCACAATGGCGGCTTCCCGGCCAGCCAGGGCATTGAGCAGGCTGGATTTGCCGGCATTGGGGCGGCCTGCGATGACCACCTTCATGCCATCCCGGAGAATCGTGCCCTGCTGGGCCTCAACCTGGATGGTATTGACCCGTTCGATCAGCGCATGGAGATCGGAGGCCACCTTGCCGTCGGCCAGGAAATCGATTTCCTCCTCGGGAAAGTCGATGGCGGCCTCCACGTAGATCCGTAAGTGAGTGACCGCTTCCACCAGATCGTCGATCCGACGGGAGAAAACCCCCTGCATTGACCGCACCGCACAGCGCGCCGCCTGCTCCGAACTGCTCTCGATCAGATCGGCAATGGCCTCGGCCTGGGCCAGGTCGAGCTTGTCATTCAGAAAGGCCCGTTCGGAGAATTCACCCGGTCGGGCCAGGCGCGCACCAAGGCTGCATACCTCCCGGAGCAAGAGATCCAGGATGACAGTACCGCCATGGCCCTGAAGCTCGAACACATCCTCACCGGTAAAGGAATGGGGGTTGGGAAAAAACAGCCCGATACCTTCGTCGATGAGCTGGCCGGAGTTATCCACAAAGGGGCCGTAATGAGCGTACCGGGGTTTCGGCTCGAAACCCAGCATGCGCTGGGCGATGTCCCGGGCCTTCGGGCCGGAGACCCGGACGATGCCGACACCGGCCTGGCCCGGCGCGGTGGCAATGGCGGCAATGGTGTCTGTGCTCTGTTGCATGAAAATTCCCCGGCTGAAATAACAGAGGCTCCATGAAGGAGCCTCTGTCGGGTCAGGTCAGCACTCTGGTCAGTGCTTCTTGCCTGCCACTTCCGCTTCAATCTTGCGGGTAATGTACCACTGCTGGGCGATCGACAGAATGTTGTTCACCAGCCAGTACAGTACCAGGCCCGCCGGGAACCACAGGAAGAACACGGTGAAGATCAGCGGCATCATCTTCATGATCTTCGCCTGCATGGGATCCGGTGGCGTTGGGTTCAGGTGCATCTGCAGGAACATGCTGGCACCCATCAGGATCGGCAGGATGAAGTACGGATCCATCTGCGAGAGGTCATTGATCCACAGGAAGAACGGTGCATGGCGCAGCTGGACACTCTCGAACAGAACCCAGTACAGGGAAATGAATACCGGCATCTGCACCAGAATCGGAAGGCAGCCGCCAAGGGGATTGATCTTCTCCCGCTTGTACAGGGCCATCATTTCCTGGGACATACGCTGGCGATCGTCGCCATAGAGTTCCTTGAGCCGGGTCAGTTGCGGGGCAACCGCGCGCATCTTGGCCATGGACTTGTAGCTGGTGGCGGACAGGTGGAAGAACACCGCCTTCACCAGCACGGTCAGAAGAATGATGGACACACCCCAGTTGCCTACGAGGGCATGGAACCACTGCAGGATATAGAACAGCGGCAGGGAGATGAAAAAGAGCCAGCCGAAGTCCACGGTGCGGTCGAGATTCGGGGCAATGGCTTCAAGCCGGTCGAGAATTTTCGGACCAACATAGGCCTTGGCGCCAACTTCGGCGGTTTCGCCCGGAGCCACGGTGGTGGCCGGATAGACAAAGCCCATCACATGCAGCGGACCACGCTGGGTGGTCTGGAACTGGGCCGGCATATCGCGTTCGGGAATCCAGGCACTCAGGAAGTAGTGCTGCAGGAAAGCCAGCCAGCCGTTGGTAACCTGCTGGTTGACACGATTTTCCTTGAGGTCGTCAAAGTCGAACTTTTCATAGGGATCTTCCGGCGAGCTCATCACCATGCCCAGGTAGGCACGGATACCCATACTGGCCTGGCTGGTGGGGTCGGGAGCTTCGTCACGGACGATCTTACCAGTGAAGTTGGCCTGCCAGGGCTCTCCGGAATTGTTCTCCACCAGGTAACGAACACCGATTTCATAACTGTCACGCTCGAACTGGTAGCGCTTGGTAATCTTGACTCCGGTATCGGTGGTGTAGGTGAGATCGACGGTCAACTGGTCCTGACCTTCGTCGAGCTGATATTGATCAGCCGCGGTCTGGTAGACGGGTGCGGTGCCGTTTTTCTGGCTGTCCGGGCCGTCACGACCAATCAGACCGCTTTCCAGCACGTAGGTACGGGTTTCGGTGTTCGTCAGCAGTCTGAGCGGTTCCTCGCTGTTCAGCGATTTGTCGTAATTGAGGAGCGAGCTGTGGACAAGGTTACCGCTGACCCGATCAATGGTCAGGTCGTAGACGTCAGTGCGGATGGTGACGAACTGGTTATCAACCGAGGTGCCTTCCGCGCTTGTAGCGACGGTGGCCTGCCCGCTCTCGGGTGTGGAAAACTCTTCGTTGCCGGCAGATGTGGAGCTGCCCTGTTCCGGGAGCACCATACCGTCGTCACCGTTTGTACCATTGGCGTTTGACGGGCTGGCAACCTGTGCAGTTTCAGTAGTCTGTGGCTGCTGATGATAATCCTCGTTCCAGGCCAGCACCATCAGATAACTGACAATCGCCAGGCCGGCAAACAAAACAATGCGTTGAATATCCATAGGATTACTGTCTGGTCTGGGTGGTTTGAGGGGAATGCTCAGTACCTGGAACAGGATCGTAGCCGCCTTCACTCCAGGGGTGACACCTGCCGAGACGCCGGATGGCCAGTACCGAGCCTTTGGCAGCACCGTGCAGGGTAATGGCTTCAACAGCGTATTGCGAGCACGTGGGATAGTGGCGGCAGTGACTCGCCATCAGGGGGCTGATTGCATATTGATAGAAGCGAATGGGCAGAAGCAACAGTTTGCGCATTAACCCGTTCCTCTACCGGCAGGCTTGGATTCAGCTGCTCGGGATGGCGATGACTGATGGTATTTTTTTTTAAGTCGGCGCCAGAGATCGTTCAGGGAATCCCGGATGGTCTGATTATCCAGGTTGGCCAGTCCTTGACGCCCAAGGATCACGATGTCTACGCCGGGCAGGTCGCTCTGGAGCCTGAAAGTCTCTCTGACCTGGCGTTTAACCCGGTTTCTCTGGACGGCCAGCTTGAGGTTCTTTTTGGAAAATATCAGACCAATCCTGGCATGACCGAGATCGTTCGGTTTAGCCAGGATCAGGAAATTCCGGTGCGGAACCTTCAGCTGTACGTCATCGAAGACTTTGCTGTAATCCGCGGGCCGCAGTAGCCGGGCGGATTTTGGAAAACCCAAAGCCTTCATCAGGCGAACAGGATTTACGCTGACAGGCGCGCGCGACCTTTGGCACGGCGACGGGACAGAACCTTGCGACCGTTGGCAGTGGCCATACGGGCACGGAAACCGTGGACGCGCTTACGCTTCAGGACGCTTGGTTGAAACGTTCTTTTCATGGTGACGATCTCACATTTCGTAAGTTTGAAATTCAGTAACTGGCTGGAAAATGTACAGCCAAAACAGGAGCGGCATTCTATGCAAATACCGGTGAGAATTCAATGATTATTGTGTCAGGGACAATACGGGGTTGGTGGGGTCGGCAGTGGGGCGAGCAGATAACAGAATCAGTAAGTCTTTTATGAATTCTTTTAAGGATTATTTATTACTGTTATTAGGGTCCATGATTTCTGTGGAAAAGCGCAATTTTCGTTTTTAATTCAAATTCTTCTGGCGTTGACAAGGTTATTGAAAAGGCGGCGTGAGGCCTGTGGAGGAAGCAGTGACGAAATGTGGGAAAGTCGGCGTTGCCCGAAAAGTGCAGGTTATCCCCTGATCCGTCCCGGGCTTTCGCACAGGGTTGCACGCAGGGTGTGCACACAGGGCTGTGGGTAACTTTTTTTGAAGGGGTTTACTGTACACAAGGCTGTAGGTAAGTCTCTAAGATTTTGTTTTTGAATGTTTTTAATTTCCACAGGCTGTTTATGAGTTCAGTTTTGGACTTTTACTGCCAGGTCGCTCGGGTTAGAATCCGTGATCACCTCTTTACTACCGGAAGCAGTCATTCCGGAGAGAAGAATTTCTGGGTTATCGGGAGCAGACGGTCGTGCCGAACAGTATCTGGCATCAATGTCTTGAAGTACTCCGGGACGAGTTTCCCGCACAACAGTTCAATACCTGGTTGAGACCGCTACAGTCGGACCACAGGGAAGGTCAGTTGGTGCTGTTTGCTCCCAACCGGTTTGTGATGGACTGGGTCAATGAAAAATATCTTCGCCGTATAGAGGAAGTCCTCAAGGATCTCAACGGAGGCCAGGCACCCCGGGTCAACATGAAGGTGGGGTCTGCCCCTCGGGAACAGGCACCGGTAAACCGCGCCGCCGACAAACCGGCAGTCAATGGCAGGCTGCAGGAGGAAACCGGCAACCACGTCACCGAAGAGGAAAAGGGTGTCGCGGCCACCGTAGCGGGGCCGGTGAGCGTCAAGCCGAAAACGGACAATGATCGCCGGGAAGTGCAGGTAGAAGGTGACATCAAGCACCAGAGCTTTCTCAACGAAGGTTTTACGTTCGAGACCTTTGTTGAAGGCAAGTCGAACCAGCTGGCCCGGGCCGCTTCCATGCAGGTCGCCGAGAATCCCGGTGGCGCCTATAACCCGCTGTTTCTGTATGGAGGTGTGGGCCTGGGTAAGACCCACCTGATGCACGCCATTGGTAATGAGATCGTTCGGCGTAATCCCCGGGCCAAGGTGGCCTACCTGAGATCCGAACGCTTTGTGGCGGATATGGTCAAGGCATTGCAGCTCAATGCCATCAACGAGTTCAAGCGTTATTATCGGTCGGTAGATGCCCTGCTGATTGATGACATCCAGTTCTTTGCCCGCAAGGAGCGTTCCCAGGAAGAGTTTTTCCACACGTTCAACGCCCTGCTTGAGGGCGGTCAGCAGGTCATCGTGACCTGTGATCGCTTCCCGAAAGAAATCTCCGATATGGAAGAGCGGTTGAAGTCCCGGTTTGGCTGGGGCCTGACCGTGATGGTGGAGCCGCCGGAGCTGGAGACCCGGGTCGCGATCCTGATGAAAAAGGCCGAACAGGCGAACGTCAAGCTCAGTAGTGAAGCGGCCTTTTTTATTGCCCAGAAGATACGCTCCAATGTACGGGAGCTTGAAGGGGCGCTTCGTCTGGTGATAGCGAATGCTCACTTCACGGGCTCCGAGATTACTCCGCCGTTTATCCGTGAGAGCCTGAAAGACTTGCTGGCCCTCCATGAAAAGCAGGTCAGCATCGATAATATCCAGCGCACCGTGGCGGAGTACTACAAGATCAAGGTGGCGGACCTGCTGTCCAAGCGCCGGACCCGGACGGTTACCCGGCCCAGGCAGGTTGCCATGTCGCTGGCCAAGGAACTGACCAACCACAGTTTGCCGGAAATCGGCGACGCCTTCGGCGGGCGGGACCATACGACGGTGCTGCACGCGTGCAAGAAGATCCTGGAACTGCAGGATTCAGATCCGGGTATCCGTGAGGATTATCAGAACTTTATGAGATTGCTGACCACCTGATGCCGGGCGTTAGCGACAACATTCACCCTTCCAACACCAAAGAAAGCTGAGTGCCATGAAACTGACGATCAGCCGTGAATCCCTGCTCACCCCGCTGCAAAGCATTGCCGGCGTGGTGGAGAAGAAACAGACAATGCCCGTGCTTTCCAACGTACTGCTGGTGGCCGAGGACAATACGCTGACCCTGACCGGGACCAATATGGAGGTTGAACTGGTTGGCCGGGTGACTCCGGTGCATGTGGACCAGTCTGGCCGGATCACGGTGCCCGCCCGGAAGCTGGCCGACATCTGTCGTGCCCTGGGCGATGAATCACCGATCGAGCTGTCCCTGGAAGGAGATCGCCTGCACCTGCGCTCCGGCAACAGTCATTTCACCCTGTCCACGTTGCCGGCGGAGCATTTCCCCAACGTGGAGGATGAAGACGAGAGCTTCCGGCTGGAACTTCCCCAGAAGGAACTCGGCCGGATGCTGGATGCCACCGCGTTTGCCATGGCGCAGCAGGATGTTCGCTATTACCTGAACGGCCTGTTACTGGAAGTGTCGGCGGATCACGTACGCACGGTGGCGACCGATGGTCACAGGCTCGCGATGGCCCATGTGGATATGCAGACCGGTTGGTCCGAGCTGCGCCAGGTCATCGTGCCGAGAAAGGGCGTGCTGGAACTGGCCCGTCTGCTGGATGACGTGGAAACGCCGGTGACCCTGGTGATCGGGGATAACCATCTGCGTGCGACCGTCGGTGCCTATACCTTCACCTCCAAGCTGATCGAAGGCAAATTCCCGGATTACAACCGGGTTATCCCCAGGGGTGGTGACAAGGTTGTGCTTGCTGACCGGTCCACCCTGAAGAACACGCTTCAGCGCGCGGGTATTCTTTCCCACGAAAATATCCGGGGTGTCCGGTTGAACCTGGGTCCGAACCAGCTCCAGGTGTTTGCCAACAACCCGGATCAGGAACAGGCCGAAGACGCGCTGCCGGTGGAGTATCAGGGCGAATCACTCCAGATCGGCTTTAATGTAGGCTACCTGGTGGATGTGATGAATGCGCTGGATGATGATCAGGTGAAGATCACCCTGTCCAATCCGAACAGCAGCGCATTGATCGAATCGGAAAATGATAACCGGTGCCTGTACGTGGTCATGCCGATGCGGCTGTAACCGGGGTGCCGGGTAAGGGAGACATACCATGGGTACCGTAACGAACGGAATCAAAGGCGCATTCAGGATTGGCCAGACACTGTCGGTTCTGGGTCGCACCGGTGTCAACTGGGTTCGGGGCGAGCGGCCCCCTGCCCCGCGTCTGCTGCGGCAGACGTTTGAATCATTGGGTGCCACCTACATCAAGCTCGGTCAGTTCATCGCCAGTTCGCCGACGTTCTTTCCCAAGGAATACGTCGAGGAATTCCAGTATTGCCTGGACAAGACTCCGAGTCTTCCGTTCGGGGTGATCAAGAGAATCATCCGGGAGGAACTGGGCCGCCCGATCGAGGAGGTCTACTCCGAGATCGATCCGGTGGCGCTGGCGTCCGCTTCCATAGCCCAGGTTCATGCGGCCCGTCTGGTGACCGGTGAAGATGTGGTGATCAAAGTCCAGAAGCCGGGTGTGGAGAACATCCTGCTGACGGACCTTAACTTCCTGTACCTGTCGGCGCGCATTGTCGAGACGCTGGCACCGAAACTGTCATGGACCTCTATGTCCGGCATTGTGGAAGAAATCCAGCGCACGATGATGGAGGAATGTGACTTCATCAAGGAAGCGAACAACCTTAAGGTGTTCCGCAATTTCCTGCACGATACCCATAATGAAGAAGCAACCTGCCCCAAGGTCTATGAACACTGTAGTACCCGCCGAATTCTGACCATGGAAAGGTTCTATGGCGTGCCGCTGACCGATCTGGAAAGCATTCGCGGTTATGCGCGGGATCCGGAGCACACACTGATCACCGCCATGAATACCTGGTTTGCGAGCCTGACCCAGTGCGAGTTTTTCCATGCGGACGTACATGCCGGCAATCTGATGGTCTTGCGGGATGGCCGGGTCGGTTTCATCGATTTCGGAATCGTGGGCCGGATCAAACCGGATACCTGGCAGGCGGTGAGTGATTTCATCTCGGCGATCATGGTTGGCAATTTTGACGGCATGGCGTCGGCCATGATCAGGATCGGGGTCACCCATCAGACTGTGAAGGTCTCGGATCTGGCGGCGGATTTGCGTCGACTGTACCAGCAGATGGACAGGATGGTGCCTGATCATGTGCCTTATGAAGCGGACCAGGCCGAAGACGATGTGAATAATATTTTGATGGATATGGTGAAGATCGGCGAGAGCCATGGTCTGCATTTCCCCAGGGAATTTGCGCTGCTACTGAAACAGTTCCTGTACTTTGACCGTTATGTGCACATCCTGGCACCGGAAATGGATGTCTTTATGGATGAACGATTGAACATGTTGCACTGAGCCTGTCGCCATCACCTGACAGCTTTTGTACACTAAGGCAGCGCACGGATAACCCGGCGCTGCCTTTTTTAATGGCCGAGTTTCGTCCCTCCGGAAAGCCAACCCTTCTATGGCCCTTGTCAGACTCCAGACCGAGCACTTCCGCAATCTGGCGCCAGATCCGGTGTCATTTTCCCCGTCGTTCAATCTTCTCTACGGCGCCAACGGCAGCGGAAAAACGAGTGTACTCGAGGCGATCGGGTATCTTGGACTTGGCCGCTCGTTCCGGGTCAGTCGGCACCAGGCGGTGGTTGCCCATGGGCAGAGCCGCCTTACGGTGTTCGGTGGTCTGGACCGGGGCGCGGGAGACTCGGTTTCCGGGGGCGACGGTGGTCTATCCCATCGGCTCGGGATTTCCCGAGATGTAAGTGCCAAGGAAACATCACTGCGTGTGGACGGTGAGAGTGTCCGGAGCCTTTCCTTGATGGCCAAGCATCTGCCGGTGTCGGTGATTGACCCCGGCGTTTTTGACATTGTAGCGGGCGGCCCTGGCAAACGAAGGCAGTTCCTCGACTGGTTAGTGTTCCACGTGGAACCTTCCTTTGCGTCGGTCTGGCAGCAATGTCAGAGAGTCACATCACAGCGGAATCAGACGCTCAGAAATGGTAGAATAGACGAATCACTGCTGCGGGTCTGGGATAGTCAGTACGCAGCTCTCAGTGAGCGTCTGAGCGATTCGAGGCAATTCACCTTCGAGCGGTTCAAGGAAGCATTCGAACTGTTGGTTGAGCAGGTGGATGTTCCCTGGACCCAGGGCCTGAAGATGGAATTCTTTCCGGGCTGGGATCGGACGCAGGCGCTCACCGTGATCCTGAGTAATCATCGGGAACAGGAGCTGAAGATGGGGCATACCCTGTATGGCCCCAACCGCGCGGACATCCGCCTCAAGTTCCAGGGGCGGCCGGTTGCCGAGACTTTTTCCCGGGGGCAGCAGAAAACCCTGGTTATTTTAATGAAGATTGCCCAAGGGATGGTGTTGAGCGATATGGGCCGGCAGGTTACGTTTTTGCTCGACGACATCAACGCGGAGTTGGACGCTGGTCATCGGGCGATGCTTGCCCGGAAACTCCGCGCCTTGGGCAGTCAGGTATTTATTACATCGATTGAACATCCGGACCCAGAGTCTCTCTGGGGTAGTGACGAAACTCCGGATTACAGAATGTTCCACGTGGAACATGGAAAATTGACGGAAGAATAAACCGGCGATGGCAACCCTGATGAAGAAGCTCACGAGGCACTCAGGCTAGCACCGGTCATCACCCTTCAGGAGTCACCTAATGAGTGAATCGAACTACAATTCCTCCAGTATCAAAGTCTTGAAAGGACTGGATGCGGTGCGAAAGCGGCCCGGCATGTACATCGGTGACACCGATGATGGCACCGGCCTGCACCACATGGTCTTTGAGTTGGTGGACAACTCCATCGATGAGGCTCTGGCAGGTTACTGCTCCGAAATCGGGGTGATTATCCACCCGGACGAGTCCGTGACCGTCAAGGATAACGGTCGCGGCATTCCGACCGACCTCCATGAGGAGGAAGGCGTGTCCGCCGCCGAGGTGATCATGACCGTTTTGCACGCCGGTGGTAAGTTCGATGACAACAGCTACAAGGTGTCGGGCGGCCTGCACGGGGTTGGCGTATCCGTGGTTAATGCCCTCTCCTCTAACCTGACCCTGACCATCCGCCGGGACGGCAAGGTCTGGGAGCAGACCTATGCTCACGGTGTACCGAAAGCACCACTCTCGGTGGTCGGTGACACCGATGCCTCCGGCACCAAGGTCCATTTCATTCCCTCTCCGGAAACCTTTTCGAGTATCCAGTTCCACTACGACATCCTGGCCAAGCGCCTGCGGGAACTCGCCTTCCTGAACAGCGGCGTACGGATTCGACTGACCGACGAGCGATCTGGCAAGGAAGAGGTCTTCGAATATGAGGGTGGTCTGCGTGCCTTCGTTGAGCACCTGAATTCCACCAGGACCCCCATCAACCGGGTTTTCCATTTCAACCGTGAGCGTGAGGACGGTATCGCCGTCGAAGTCGCCATGCAATGGAACGACGCCTTCCAGGAGAACATCTACTCCTTCACCAACAACATCCCCCAGCGGGATGGCGGTACTCACCTCGCGGGCTTCCGGGCCGCCCTGACCCGCTCACTGAAC
The DNA here is from genome assembly GCF_050379415.1 of Marinobacter sp. DUT-1. NCBI lineage: Bacteria > Pseudomonadati > Pseudomonadota > Gammaproteobacteria > Pseudomonadales > Marinobacteraceae > Marinobacter > Marinobacter sp. DUT-1. The sequence continues at coordinate 653,927 of NZ_JBNRLS010000003.1, read as the reverse complement.
AACTACATTGAGCATGAGGGTCTGGGCAAAAAAGCCAAGGTGGCGACCTCGGGTGATGATGCCCGTGAAGGCCTGACAGCGATCATTTCGGTGAAGGTTCCGGACCCGAAATTCTCCTCCCAGACCAAGGACAAGCTGGTGTCTTCGGAAGTGAAGACAGCGGTGGAGCAGGAGCTGTACCAGAGTTTCAGTGATTTCCTGCAGGAGCAGCCGAACGAGGCCAAGCTGATCGTCAACAAGATGCTTGAGGCGGCCCGGGCTCGGGAAGCGGCCCGTAAGGCCAGGGATATGACCCGCCGCAAGGGCGCCCTGGATATTGCCGGCCTGCCCGGCAAACTGGCTGACTGCCAGGAAAAAGATCCCGCCCTTTCCGAACTGTTCATTGTGGAGGGTGACTCCGCAGGCGGCAGCGCCAAACAGGGCCGTGACCGCAAGACCCAGGCCATCCTGCCCCTGAAGGGCAAGATTCTGAACGTGGAGAAAGCACGGTTCGACAAGATGCTGTCTTCCGCGGAAGTGGGCACCCTGATCACCGCTCTCGGCTGTGGTATCGGCCGTGAGGAATTTAATCCGGACAAGCTCCGTTACCACTCCATCATCATCATGACCGATGCCGACGTGGACGGTTCCCACATCCGGACCCTGCTACTGACCTTCCTGTTCCGGCAGATGCGGGAAATCATCGAGCGCGGCCATGTCTTTATTGCTATGCCGCCCCTGTACAAGGTCAAGCGAGGCAAACAGGAACAGTACCTGAAGGACGAAAAGGCCAAGGAAGCCTACCTGACACAAACCGCGCTTGAAGGCGCCCAGCTGTTCGTCAACCCCGATGCGCCGGCCATCAAGGACTCGGCCCTGGAGACCATGGTCAAGGACTACCAGGCGGTGATGGCGATGATTGATCGCCTGTCACGGGCCTATCCCGCCAAGGTCCTGGAGCAGATGCTGTATAACGTCACGCTCAAAATGGACGATCTGAAGGACGAAGAGGCAGTGGCCCGCTGGGTCGGTCGCCTGGGCGAGGGTCTGAACCTGGATACCCGCACCGGTACCAAGTACACCTTCTCGGTCACCCGGGACGAAGAGCGCGGCCTGTTCCTGCCCAAGGTCACCATCTACGTGCACGGTATTCCCCATGAGCACGTGTTCAGTCACGATTTCTTCGAATCCTCGTCCTATGCCGCCATTGCGCGCATGGGTGAAACCCTGGACGGACTGATCGAGGAAGGTGCCTATATCCAGCGTGGCGAGCGCAAGCAGGCGGTGCTGTCGTTCGAAGGCGCCCTGGCCTGGCTGATGAAGGAGGCTCAGCGGGGTCTCAACATCCAGCGCTACAAGGGGCTGGGTGAGATGAACCCGGAACAGCTGTGGGAAACCACGATGGATCCGGAAACCCGCCGGATGATGAAAGTCACCATCGAGGATGCCATCGCGGCCGACCAGATCTTCACCACCCTGATGGGTGATGATGTGGAGCCGCGTCGTGACTTCATCCAGACCAACGCGTTGGAAGTGACCAACCTGGACGTGTAAGTGCCCTGAAAAAGGCATAAAAAAAGGCGGGAAGTGAGAGCTTCCCGCCTTTTTTGTTTTAAACCATTCGTTTTTATTTCCTGAAGCTTTAAAGCCTACTTCCCAGAGGTCTGTTCCCTGGACCTCGCTTTTTCTTTCTCACGTTCCTTCTCTACCAGGTGAGGTGCCATCACCTCTTCCAGGGTGTAGCCGGTCAGCCGGCGGATGGTGCGCCAAAGGTACCAGAAAATGAGCATCATCATGACCATGGAGGGAATCGCGATCATCGGATAGCTCACCAGAGTCATGCGCCCGAGTTCCTCATTGAAGGCCTGGGTGCCGGATGGACTGGTGACGATCCATTTCGCCAACACATAGTTCATGATCGAGGAAAACAGGAAGGTTCCGGCGAAAAAGTAACTGGCTTTCAGCAGACGGCCCTCGAACTCACCTTCCCTGCCCTCGTCCACGAGCCGTTCCTGGATCTTATCTACATCCAGCACCGACGGGTTGTACAGCAGGGTACGAACCAGTGGATAGCGGGTCCGGGTCGACACCAGCACCGCCAACCCGATGATAGCCGGTACTGCGGCTTCCTTGATCGCCAGCCACTGGGAGTTGAGCTCGAGCAGACCGATGCCGCCGGTCAGCCCTACGCTGATCAGCCCCAGCAGGGCAATGAAGTTCTTCTTGTGGTAACGCACCAGCTCGAACAGGCCCCACCCCAGAGGAAATGCCAGGCCGATGATCAGGGCATTCACGCTGCCGAGGTGTTCGTCCCCGCTGAACTTCATGAGGATGACCGAGGGGATGATGATACTGACGAGCAGATCGACCCAGGGGCGGGGCTTGTGATCGGGAACGGATCGGGGAGTGTCCGGAGTCATTGAGTTACCTGGTTGAACAGCCTGTGCACACAGGCCCGGTGAATAAAGATGTTCAGGCAGTATACGATGATTCCGGGGGTATTCGAAGGGAGTTGGCCGGGCCACCGGGGCCCGGCCAACAAATGCCTTTGACGATCAGGCACCTGCCTCTTTCAGGCTCTCCTCGACAATCGCCAGGCCTTCCTCGAGTACGTCATCCTGGATGGTGACCGGCATGAGGAAACGCAGGGTATTGCCATACATGCCACAGCTCAGCAGGATCAGGCCCTTTTCCTTGGCCTTCTTGGTGACTGCCGCGGCCAGTTCCGGCATCGGCTTGTGGGAATCCTTGTTTTCGACCAGCTCGATCGCCGCCATGGGGCCGAGATTGCGCACGTTATCCACATGTTCGAACTGCTCCTGCCATTGGGCAAAACGGGCCTTGAGCTTTTCACCCAGACGCTGGCTCTTGCCCAGGATATCCTCCTCCTTGAACACGTCAAAGACTGCCAGAGCGGCCGCGCAGGCAGTCGGGCTGCCGGTGTAGGTGCCGCCCAGGGAGTTCGGACCGGAGGAATCCATCACCTTGTCGGTGCCAACAATCGCGGAGATCGGCATACCGTCAGCCATGGACTTGGCCATGGTCATGATGTCCGGCTCTACACCACTGTGCTCGATCGCGAACATCTTGCCGGTACGGCCAAAGCCGCTCTGGACCTCGTCGACGATCATGAGGATATCGTTGTCGTCGCAGATCTTCCGGACCTTTTCCAGGAAACTCTTCGGTGCCGGATAGAAACCGCCCTCACCCAGAACCGGTTCCAGCACAATCGCTGCGGTATTGCGGGCCGGGGAATCGGCCTTCATGGTCATGGCCAGTCCACGCAGAGCCTCGTCCTCGGAGACACCGTGGTACGGCACCGGGAAGGGCGCCCGGTATACCATGCCCGGCATCGGGCCGAAGTCGGTCTGGTAGGGCGCGGCCTTGCCGTTCATGGCCATGGTCATGAAAGTACGGCCGTGGTAACCGCCGTCGAAACAGATGACATTGGTCTTGCCAGTGGCTGCCCGAGCGATCTTGACCGCGTTCTCCAGCGCCTCGGCACCGGAGTTGGCGAGCATGACTTTACCGTGTCCGCGCACCGGCACTACTTCGCTCAGCTTCTGTGCCAGCTTCACGTAGCCCTCGTAGGGCATCACCGTCTGGCAGGTGTGCATCAGCTTGTCCAGCTGTGCCTTGACCGCTTCGACCACCTTGGGATGACGGTGGCCGATGTTGAGAACGCCGATACCGCCGGCGAAGTCGATCATGCGTTTACCGTCCGCGTCCCAGAGTTCGGCGTTCAGGGCGTGATCGGCAAACTGTTCATTGGGGCTTGCCGCGCCCGCTGCCACGTAACGTTCTTTCAGTGCCTGCAATTCTTGATTGCTCACTTTGCGATCCTCCTGTTCGGGAGTCAGTAGGTTTAACTACCAGTGTAAGGAGTACGGGCGCCGGCCACAAACCGACCACCGTCTTACTCCCGTTGGTCCCGGAACTGCAAGCGGGCGAGACGCTGGTACAAGGGGCTGGTCTCCATGAGTTTCTGGTGGCTTCCGATAGCCAGCAACCTGCCTTCATCCAGTACGGCAATCCGGTCGGCGTCACGCACTGTGGCCAGACGATGAGCGATCACCAGGGTGGTCCGACCGTGGGTGAGTGCCGGCATCGCCTGCTGAATCAGATGTTCACTCTCCGCATCCAGGGAACTGGTGGCCTCGTCCAGCAATAGTATCGGGGCATCGGCCAGCAGGGCCCGGGCAAGAGCCAGGCGCTGCTTCTGGCCCCCGGACAGGCCCAGGCCGTTGTCACCGAGCCGGGTGTCATAACCCTCCGGCAGCCTGTGGATAAATTCGTGGGCATGGGCCACGCGGGCCACCTGTTCCACTTCTGCCTGACTGGCGTCCGGGCGGGCATAACGGATGTTGTCAGCGACCGACCCATTGAAAAGCGCCGGATTCTGCGGCACCAGCGCAAAGCACCGACGTAGATCAGACAACTCGACAGAGGAGCTGTCGACACCGTCAATCCGGATACGACCCGCTTGCGGACTATAGAAGTGCAGCAGCAGGTCGAACAGCGTGGATTTTCCGGCACCGGAGGGTCCCACCAGAGCGACGGTCTCGCCGGGCTCTATGGTAAGGCACAGGTCATCCAGGGCGGACGTCCCGGGCCGGCTCGGGTAACTGAACCGCAGATCCTCAATCTCGATCCGGCCGGTTACCCGCACCGGCAGTCTGGCCTTTGTATTGCTCCGCTCACCAAATTCCGGGCGGGTTTGCAGAAGTTCGAACAAGCGGGCCGCGGAACCGGCGGCCCGTTGCAGCTCGCCAATGACTTCGCTGATGGCACCGGCGGCCACCCCCACCAACAGGCTGTAGAACACGAAGGCGGCCAGCTCCCCGGGGCTGATGCGGCCCTCGATGACATCGAGACCGCCAATCCAGATCACGATACCTACGGCCCCCATCACCAGGGAAATCGCCAGGGTGGTCAGCCAGGCCCGCTGCCGGATACGGTCCCGGGCGATGTCGAATGCCCGTTCCGACACTTCCCCGAAATAGCGGCGATCCTGGGGCTGGTGATTGAACGCCTGTACCGTCTTGATCTGGGTGAGGCTCTCGCCCACGTAACTGCCGACATCGGCCACCCGGTCCTGGCTCAGCCGGGACAGCTGCCGGACCCGGCGACCGAAGAACAGGATCGGCGCAATCACCAGCGGAAAGCCGAGCAGGATGATGCTGGCCAGTTTCGGGTTGGTCACGAACAGGAGAACCAGCCCGCCCACCAGCATCAGCGCGTTGCGCAGGGCAATGGATACCGTCGAGCCGATCACCGATTGCAGCACGGTGGTATCGGCGGTGAACCGGGACTGGATCTCCAGCGCCCGGTTCTGTTCGAAGAAGCCCGGGTGCAGGTCGATCAGGTGGTTGAACACCCGTTTGCGAATGTCCGCCACCACCCGTTCGCCGATCCAGGACACCAGGTAGAACCGGGCAAAGGAACCGAACGCCAGGCCCAGCACCAGCACAAAGAACAGGCCGATGGCCCGGGCCAGGTTGGCCGGTGACTCGGTGGCCAGGCCCTGATCCACCAGGATCCGCAGCCCCTGCCCCAGGCTCAGGGTGATGCCGGCGGTAATCACCAGGGCCACCAGGGCGCCGGCAACGGCACGCCGGTACGGGCTAATGAACTCATAGACCAGTTTCAGGACCTTGCGATGACGGGTGTTGATAGTCGGCCTCCGGATATCCACAGGAAGTGCTGTACACTTTGCTCGCTGTCCATCATACGGCTGAATCGATCATTTTGCCCTGACCGAAAAGGAAAACCCGTGCGCGCCTACGCCGACAACGACTACCCCACCGACCATAAACCCGACTGGAAAGTGATAGCCGGCCTCTGGCCCTACCTGGCGGAGTTCCGTGGCCGGGTGATCCTGGCGCTGTCGTTGCTGGTGCTGGCGAAGCTGGCCACGGTGGCCACGCCGGTTGCCCTCAAGTACATCGTCGATTACCTGGACCAGAATCGGGGGGCGGATATGGTGCTGTGGATACCGGTAGTGCTGGTTGTCGCCTACGGTAGTCTCCGGTTTGGCAGCACCCTGTTCAGTGAATTGCGTGATGCTGTCTTTGCCCGGGTGGCGGAACGGGCCATGCGGCGGGTGTCCCTGCGGGTATTCCGTCATCTGCACCAGCGGGAACTGGCTTTTCACCTGGACCGGAAGACCGGGGGCCTGGCCCGGGATATCGAGCGGGGAACCAACGGCATCAGTTTCCTGCTGCGCTTCACGCTGTTCAATATCGTCCCCACCCTGCTCGAGATCCTGCTGGTCGCCGGCATCCTGCTGGTGGTGTTCAACGTGGGTTACGTGCTGGCGATCCTGGTGGCGGTGGTGGTCTACGTGGTGTTTTCCATCAAGGTCACCGAATGGCGCACGAAGTTCGTACGGGAGGCCAATGCCCGGGACAACCAGTCCAACTCCAGGGCTGTGGACAGCCTGCTCAACTACGAGACAGTCAAGTACTTCAACAATGAGCGCTATGAAGCGGAGCTGTATGACCGGGATCTGGAGGACTGGGAAGCAGCCCGGCTGAAAAACCGGTTGTCACTGGCCACCCTGAACGGCGGCCAGGCGTTGATCATTGGTGTGGCCCTGGTCGTGATCATGGCCATGGCGGTGCGTGAGGTGGCGTCCGGGGAGATAACCCTGGGGGATTTCACCATGATCAATGCCTACCTGATCCAGCTGTTCATCCCCTTGAATGCCCTGGGATTTGTTTATCGGGAAATCCGCCAGGCCCTGGTGAACGTCGAGCGTCTGTTCAAGCTGCTTGGCGACCGGCCGGTGATTGTGGATAAACCGGGTGCTCCGGCCCTGGCTGTGGATAACGGTGAGGTCCGGTTCGATCACGTTCACTTTGGCTACCGGGCCGACCGGCCGATCCTGAAGGATGTGGATTTCGCCATTCCCGCCGGGCATACGGTGGCGGTGGTCGGTGCCAGTGGGGCCGGCAAGTCCACCCTGGCGAGGTTGCTGTTCCGGTTCTTCGATGTGGACAGCGGCAGTATCCGGATTGATGGCCAGGATATCCGGGACGTGACCCAGGACAGCCTGCGGGCTGCCATCGGGGTGGTGCCCCAGGATACGGTTCTGTTCAATGACACCCTGTACCGGAATCTCGCCTATGGCCGGCCGGAAGCGACTGAAGAGGATGTGCACCGGGCAGCCCGGATGGCTCACCTGGAGGGGTTTATCCACAGCCTGCCCGAGGGCTATGACACCCGGGTCGGTGAACGTGGTCTGAAACTGTCGGGGGGCGAGAAGCAGCGGGTGGCCATCGCCCGGGTGATCCTCAAGAACCCGCCCCTGCTGATCCTGGACGAGGCCACGTCGTCACTGGATTCGCTGTCGGAGCAGGCCATCCTCGGGGCCCTGCGGGAGGTCAGCCGGCAGCGGACCACCCTGGTCATCGCCCATCGGCTGTCCACCATCCGGGATGCCGATACCATCCTGGTGATGGATGCCGGCAGGATCGTGGAGAGTGGCCATCATAACGACTTGCTGGCCCGCAACGAACATTATGCCCGACTCTGGCGCCAGCAACACCAGGATCAGTCGTCGGCGTGACGAATTGCCCGGGCCAGCCCGGAGGCTCGCACCACCTGTTGACTGGCACTGGCTCTGAACACCCCGGCGTCACCGGTGATCAGGCTGAACCAGTTCCGGGCCCGGGTGATGCCGGTGTAGACCAGTTCCCGTGTCAGCACCGGGCTCATGCGGTCAGGCAACACCAGGCAGGTGTGATTGAATTCCGAGCCCTGGGATTTGTGGACCGTCATGGCATAGACCGTCTCAAGCTGCTGCAGGCGGCTCGGCGATATCCAGCGGATGCCGTCGGAACCGTCGCTGCTGGGGAAGGCCACCCGCAATGCCGGCCGGGGCTCCCCGTTCTCGGCCCGGTCCCAGGGCACACTGAAGGTGATGCCGATATCGCCGTTCATGAGGCCGAGATTGTAGTCATTGCCGGTGACCAGTACCGGCCGCCCGGCGTACCAGCCTTCCGCCCGGGGGATCAGTTTCTCCGCCAGCAGGTGCCGGGCAATGCGCTCGTTGAGGCCTTCCACGCCCCAGGGACCCTGCCGCAGGGCACACAGGAGCTGGAAGTCACCGAACGCTGATAACACCTTGCGGGCCAGCTGGTCCCAGTCCGCCAGAGGACTGTTCATCCCCAGATCGTGGTTGGCCATCAGTTGGAGATAATGGCGATAGCCCACCGGCGCCGATAGTTCCTTACCATCCAGTACCCTGCCCCTGCCACCGTCGTGGAATGCCCCGGGGCTGCCGGAAATGGCATGGTGGCAGAGGTTTTCAAGGGTCGTTTCCGGATCCGGGCTGGCATCGTCGCCGTTGAGCCAGATGACGTCCTCGAAGGTCGCCCTGCGGCAGTGTTGGAGCATCGCGGCATCCAGGGTGTTGGTATTGACCGCTTCTGCCAGTTGGCGAATACCGCTGTTCTCGGTGAAGCGGTAGCTCTTGCGAAGCATGGCTACGGCCTGGTCCAGTGCCTGGCCCCGGGAATCCACCAGATCCTCCGGTAGTGATTGCCCGGTCACTGATTGCAGCCACTGTGCAGTGTCAGGTCGATAGTGGGCCTGTCGGGCCCGTTGACAGAGTTCGCCCAGAACCGCGCCGGCATCCACCGACGCGAGCTGGTCCTTGTCGCCGAGCAGAATCAGCTGGGCATGGTCCGGCAGGGCCTCGAACACCGAGGCCATCAGGTCGACATCCACCATGGACGCTTCGTCGATCACCAGGATATCCACCAGCAGGGGATTGTCCCGGTTATGGCGGAATTTTCGGGTATCCGGGCGACTGCCCAGCAACCGGTGGAGGGTGGTGACCCGGGTCGGGATATCCTCCAGACGGACCCGGCCGGGTAGCTGGTCCAGCGGCAGGCGACTGACCGCTCCGCCAATGGATTCGTTCAGGCGTGCCGCTGCCTTGCCGGTGGGTGCAGCCAGACGAATGCGGAACTTCCGGCCGGCACGGCCGGGATCCTCACCCGCCACTGCCTGCAAGGCCGCCAGCAGGTTCACCACGGTGGTGGTCTTGCCGGTGCCGGGACCACCGGTGATGACCGCAAAGCGGTTACGCGCGGCCAGGGCGCAGGCCAGTTTCTGGTAGTCCAGCTCATCAGCTGGCCGAAACAGGATACTGAGCGTTGCGGCCAGGGTTTGTGTGGCGCCGGAGCCGGGATCATCGAGCGGGGAGTTCAGGGCGAGGCGAGTGCTGATGCCCCGGGCAATCCGCTGTTCGTAACGCCAGAAACGCCGAAGGTAAAGCCGGGTGTCGTTCACAACCAGAGGTGTAGTAAGTGAACCATCACTTACTGCCTGAGTGTTGGCCAGGGACGACAGGCAGTCCTCAAGGGAGGCCTTAGCCAGGACCTCGGACGGTGAGGGGCAACCGTCCAGGCTCCCGTCCGGGTAGACGGCGCTGGGGTCTTCCGGGGGCAAGGCCAGGGTGTTACCGGCGTCCTCCAGCAAACTCAGCAGGTCGATGCAGACATGCCCACGCCCGACCTGGTGCGAGGCCAGGGCCGCCAGCAACAGCAGCAGCGGGTCCGGGGTCTCGCCCTGCACTTCGCACAGTTGCCGGATCAGCCGTGCAAAGGCTACATCCAGGGGGCGGATCCATTCGGCCTCGCGCCATTGCTCCAGCAGTGCTTCCAGTTGCTCGAGATTCATGCGGCATCCTCCCCGTGCAAGGCATCACCATCGAACAGGGCGTCGAGCTGTTCGATCAGCGCCCGTGGCGGTTTGTCGGTAAAGGCACCGGCGCCTGGGGCATGGATACCCCGCAGGAACATGTAGACCGCACCGCCAATGTGCTGGTCATAGTCATAACCCGGCAGCCGGGCCTTCAGCAGGCGATGCAGGGCGAGCAGGTAGAGCACGTATTGCAGGTCGTAGCGCTTGTCGAGGATGGCCTGGCCCATGGCCTGGTCGGTGTAGGCGCTGTCGTCTTCCCCGAGGGTGTTGGATTTGTAGTCGAGCACGTAGTAGCGGCCCTCGTGTTCAAATACCAGGTCGATGAAGCCCTTGAGCATGCCGTTGAACCGGCGGTTATCCACCTGGACCCGGTCTGCACCCTCGAGGGTGTGCCGGCGCACCAGGCTGTCGAGGGAACCGGTGGTGACGTTGCAGCTCTCGAACCAGAATTCCAGTTCCGGCCGCACGGTGCCGAACTCCATCAGGGCGGTGCGAGTGTCCCCGTCGCGGTCCAGGCGCAGGGGGGTCCGGATCAGGCTCAGCAGCCAGTGCTCCAGGGTATCGGTCCAGTCGCTCCAGCCGCGAATGGTGCAGCGCCGCTCCAGGTATTCCCGAAGCATCGCCGGGTTATCCACAACCCGGGCAAACCCCTGCTGGCAGCACCATTCCAGCAGCTCGTGGAGGAAGGTGCCCGGCCCCGCCCCTTTCGGAAACTGATGGAGGGAGTGACCGGCGGGGGGTATCGGCCCCCCATCATCGGTGCCCTGGGCGGATTCTTCCAGCAGGTTCTGGGTTTCGGCATCCTCCACCTCCCCGCTGAACACCACGCCGGTCCCGGCCAGGCCGGTGTATTCGATCGAGGAATAGCTGGCAATCCACCAGTCTTCCCGGGCTTCCCGGGTCGCTTGCAGTGCCGGCCCCAGGGCTTGCGGCGCCGCCTCGGAATAACCGGCCGTATCGGCTTCGGGCAGCGCCATGACCGTGATGGTTTCCTCGTCCCGGGCCAGGAGATTCAGGCTGTCGGCCAGGGGGGACTGTTCCCGGCCTTCGCCCCCAAGCAGGTAGCCCAGGCCGCTTTGTGCCCAGTTGTCGATGGCGGCGACCCCCACCCAGGTGGCATACCGGGCCCTGGTCAGGGCCACGTAGAGTTTGCGGATATCCTCGCCCAGCCGTTCCCGGTCGGCGCGGGCAACCGCCTCGGGCTCCGGATCGAACACAGTTACCAGCCGGCCCTGGTCATCGTGGTAGCGGACATAGGCCTGCTTGTCGTTCTGGGCCCGAAAGGCAGTCCCGAACGGCAGGAACACCAGCGGGTATTCCAGACCCTTGGATTTGTGCACGGTAATCACCTTGACCAGGCCGGCGTCGCTTTCCAGTCGCAGGGTGCGGTATTCGTCCTCTTCGTCCGCCGCCCTCAGGATCTGGGCGTAGTGGTGCACCAGCGCGTGCTCGCCATCCAGCTGCAGGCTGTCCTGCTGCAGCAGCTCGGCGATGTGCAGGATATCGGTCAGCCGCCGTTCGCCATCGGGCCGTTGCAGCAGCCGTGCCGGGACCTCGAAGTCCATCAGGAAGCTGCGCAGCATGGGCAGCACGCCCTGGCTTCGCCACTGGTCGTGATAGCCCATGAACCGTTCGATTTCCCGCTCCAGGGCGATTTCGTCGGTGAGTAGCCGATCCAGGCTCTGCCAGGACTGGCCCAGGGTGGGCGTGGCCAGTGCCGCCCGGGTCAGCGCCAGTTGCCGGGGTTCGGCAAAGGCCCGCAGCCAGGTCAGCACCTCGCTGGCCTCGGTGGAGGTCAGCACGGAATCCCGGTCGGACAGGTACACGCTCTTGATCCGGCGCTGGCCCAGGGCTTCACGCACTGCCGCCGCCTCGTTGCGATTATTGACCAGGATGGCGATGTCGGCCGGGCGGACCGGCTGAAGGTCCGCCGGGCTATCCGGCAGCGCAAAGCCGGCCCTGCCCTGTTGCCCCAGGGTCAGCAGACGGGCGACTTCGCTGGCACAGCTTTGTGCCACCTCGGCGGTGGCCGTGCCCTTGGCCAGGGGCTTGCGGTTGCCGTTCCGGTCCTCGTCCTCACTGTCGAGGGTCCAGAAACTGAGGCTGGATTGGTCCTCGCCGTCGATCTGCCATTGCCGTTTGGTCCCGTTGGCATCGACGCCCTGGAACGGCAGTGGCGTGCGGTCGCCCTTGCCGAACAGGAAGGCGCCGTCCCGGCTGTGCTGGTCGGCATGCTCGAATACCCGGTTTACCGCCGCCACCATGCTGGCGGAGGAGCGGAAGTTGCGGCCCAGGGTCCAGGTCCGGTCCCGGGCACCCTGGCGGGCTTCCAGGTAGGTGTAGATGTCTGCGCCACGGAATCCGTAGATGGCCTGTTTGGGGTCCCCGATCATCAGCAGACAGGTATGCGGGTCGTTGTCCGCCACCCGGTAGATGCGGTTGAAGATCCGGTACTGCACCGGGTCGGTGTCCTGGAACTCGTCGATCAGAGCCACCGGGAACTGGCGGCGGATGGTGCTGGCGAGTTGATCGCCCCGGGGGCCGTGCAGGGCATCGTCCAGGCGGGTGAGCAAATCGTCGAAACCCATCTCCGAGCGTTGCTGCTTCTCCGATTCCAGCCGTTGCGCGACCCAGATGCTGGCGTGCCGGAGGATATCCGCCCGGGCGCTGGGCTGGTTCTGGCTGAACTCGATCAGTTCATCGATGGCGTCGAAGGCCGGATGATGTGGGGCCGGGTCCTCGCCCTTGAGGATGTGCGCCAGGCCCTCCGGAGTCTGGTTCCGGAACCCGGCCTTGTCCAGGCCGTCCGGGATCGGTTCGTCCGACTCCGCCCAGGCCACCAGGGTGTCCCAGATTTTGACCATCGCGTTCTTGCTGACGCCGTGCAGGCGCTTGCTCTTGTTCAGCTCGTTGAGCAGGACAATCACCTCGCCCCGCCACTCTGCCCAGGGACAAGCTTTCAGTTCCCGGGCGCGGGCCAGGCGCGCGCTGACCACCGAATCGATAACCTCCTGGACATCGCCGGCCGGAGAGCCCAGCTGGCCGGCCTCGGGAATCAGGTTACGGATGGCCCCGCGCAGGGCCTCCGGGGTCTTCCAGTGGCCCAGGGCCTCGTCCATCAGCACCGGAGGCAAGGGATAGATGAAGGTGCGCCAGTAGTCCCGGACCACGTCGTCGAGCAGTTCACTCTGGTCGGTTTCCAGGGTGAGCCGGAACAGGCTGCCGCTGTCGAAGGCGTGTTCGCTGAGCATCCGGTTGCACCAGCCGTGGATGGTGGAAACCGCCGCCTCGTCCATCCATTCCGCCGCCAGCAACAGCTTTTTCCGGCACTCCGGCCAGCTGGCCGGGTCCGGGTAGCTGCTGTCTCTCAGCTCATACAAGAGTCGGGTTTCGGCCGGGGGCTCGCTGGCGTCCTTACTGTCGGAAAACACCTCGGCCGCCTGGGTCAGGCGGGTACGGATGCGGTCCCGAAGCTCCTTGGTGGCGGCATCGGTAAAGGTCACCACCAGCAGGTTGGGCGGCAGCATGCCCCGGGCCAGCGGGCTGTCTTCATTCTGGCCATGACCCAGTACCAGCCGCACGTACAGGATGGCGATGGTGAAGGTCTTGCCGGTTCCGGCACTGGCCTCGATCAGGGTGCTGCCGTTCAGGGGCAGGGTCAAAGGGTCGAGGTTCGGGTTGCGATTGGTCATCTCGGTACTCATGCCTCTCCCTCGATCTGTTCGGCGGCGGACTTGCCCTGCTCTGCCTCCCAGAGTGGCACGTACAGCTGGTGCAGCAAGGCCTCGAATTCACCGCTGGCGAGTAACGCCTCCGGGCTGTCGAAGGCGCCGCGCAGGTAACCGGTGTCCCGTTCGAGGGCCGTGCTGTAGGCCTGTTCGGCATCATTGCGGGCCCGCTCGTCATCGCCCCGGTATTTCTTGCTCTGGTAATAGCTGGTAATCCAGGCGAATCCCGCCTCACAGTGGATGGGCAGGGTGCGGGTGGTGGCCTCCATCCACCGGGTCAGGATGGCCTCCAGGTACTGCCTGGCCTGTTCCGGAGCCATGACTGTGAAACTGAAGGTGCGTTTCTCCTCCCTGGCCAGAATCAGGGTCTCGAAAGGCTGGTCGGTGAGCTGGCCGGCCAGGTGAATCACCCAGTCCCGCATCAGGTTGGCGTAGCGCACTTTCCTGCTGCCACCGGAGCCGGACAACAGGCTGGAGCCGGCCACCACCAGACGGCACAACCGGCCGTCGGGGTTGGTGCGCAGGTTGTCGATCAGGTCGACCACTTCCACCGAGCCCGTGTTGTTCCGGTACTGGTACTCGAAGTTCAATGGTTCGGAGATGGCCTCCGGCCAGTCGGACAGCGCGGCCCGGTAGCGTTGATGCAGGTCCGGTAACCGACCGGCCAGTTCCGTGCGCAACCGGTGTTCGGTGACCCCCATGCCCAGGTCGCCGCGCCGGGCCATGCGATCGAGGGTGGCTTCCAGCCGTTCGTGCAGGTCTTCCTCGCTGACGGCCTTGATCACGCCTTCGCGGATCAGTTCGCTGTCCAGCCGCCACCGGTCCAGGCCGTTGAGGTCAAAGTTCTCGTTATCGGTGTCATCGTCCTCCAGCTCCTCGAAATGCACCTGCAGGCGTCGCTGGTAGAAGGTGTCGATGGGCTTTTTCAGGAAGTTCGACAGGTCGGCCAGCCGGATCGGCTCCTCCGGTTGCTGGTACGGCAGCGGTGCCTGATCCGGTTCGGTTGGTTCGGTGCCATGAGCACTGCGCCATTCCCGCTCGAAGGTAAACAGGCTTCGGGATTGCAGCACCTCGGCCAGGGGGCGGGGCGGGCTCTCGGGACCGGCGTCCAGGCCGTTGCTCCGGGGAAAATAATCCCGGCTGAAGGGCTGCAGCGGATGCCGGGTGGTCAGGGCTTCGGTGACCGATCCGTCTGGCTCGCCCGGGATTGTCCACAGGCTGTCCAGGTGATCCTGAAGCTGGCCCACCAGAACGGAGGGTGGGCGCTCCGAATCGTCCCTGATGCTGCGGCCCACCCAGCTGATATAGAGCTGTTCCCGGGCTGACAGTAGGGCCTCCAGGAACAGGTAGCGATCATCCTCGCGCCGGGACCGGTCCCCGGGGCGGTAGTCGTTGGCCATCAGGTCGAAATCCACCGGTGGCCGGGAGCGCGGATAGTCGCCATCGTTCATGCCCAACAGGCAGACCTTGCGGAACGGGATCGCCCGCATCGGCATCAGGGTGGCGAAGTTGACCTTGCCGGCGAGGAAGCGCTGGTTCAGTCCGCCTTCGTCCAATCCGGCCAGCAGGACATCCTTGACGATGTTCAGTGGCAGGGGTTGGGCGTCCAGCCCGGCGGCCAGGGCATCCTCCAGCCATTGTTCCAGCTGGCGGCGGAAGCGGTTGAGCAATAACAGGTCGTTGCCCTCGACCCTGAGGAAAAAGCGCTCGAGCATCTGCGAGAACAGGGTCTCCCAGTCCGTCGGGGTGCGCGGCGTTTGCAGGGCCTGCCAGAGGTCCTCGAGTTGTTCCACGAATTCCGCCAGCCGCCCGGCGAGACTCGCCTGCAACCCGCCGATTTCACCATAGGGTTCGATGCCGGCCCAGGGCTCATCCTCGCCCATGCCGTAACCGAGCAACATGGCTCGCAGGCCGGATTGCCAGGTGTTGCGTTCCAGCTCCGCCGGCAGCTCCAGGCTTTGCCGGTGCTGCCCGTGCAGGCCCCAGCGGATATTGGCGCCTTCCACCCAGAGCCGGGCCAGGGGAATCTCGCCTTCGTCGATACCGAAGCGGTCCCGGATGCCGGGTACTTCCAGCAGGCTCAGGATCTCGCTCACTCCGAAGCGGCTGCGCGGTAGGGACATCAGGGTTTCCAGGGCAATCAGCACCGGTTCATGATGGCGCTGCCCCTGATCGGAGATGGTGAACGGGATGTGGCGTTTCTGTCCGGCCTGGTAGCGGCCGAACACGGCCTGGATATGGGGCGCGTAAACATTGATGTCCGGTACCATGACCATCACGTCCCGAGGGCGCAGGTCGGGATCGGCATTGAAGGCCGCCAGCAGCTGGTCGTGGAGGATTTCCACTTCCCGCTGGGGGCTGTGGGCATCGTGGAAGACCAGCGAGTGATCCCGGGCCAGGTCCAGCTCGCGGTTTTCCGCGCGGATGTCCTGCAGTGGCGTCAGGTTGTAGATGTCATTCTGCAGTTGGTGCAGCAGGGACGGTTCGCCCGGTTCTCCGTGGGCGGAGAAGATGTCGATTTTCTGGTCCGGGGTCTCGAACCGGTCCCGGTATTCCTCGGGATTGTCGAATTCATCCAGCAGGCGGATGTAGTCCCGGCCCTGTTTGCCCCAGGCTGCCAGCAACGGATTGGCATGCTGGTGCAGCTGGTCCGGGTCGGCGATCTTCGATAGTTCCGGATGGGTGATGCCCCGTTTGCGTTCGGCCTTCAGCAGTTCCCGGTCACTGACGATGTCGGCCCAGTAGTATTGGCAGGGATTGTGGACGCACAGTACCACCTGGCTGAACCGGCTGAGTACGTATAGCGCTTCCAAGGCCTGCCGTGGTAGCGAGGAGACACCGAACACTACGATCCGCGTGGGCAGCCGGGAGCGGTTCGCCGGCGCTGACAGGCGCTGGCCCTCGGCCATGAACCGGGTGTGAATCCGGGACCGGCTGGTGTGGGCGTGCTGTCCCACATCCTCCACCAGTTTGCGCCAGAGCAGAGGCTGCCAGAGCGTCTCCGGGTCCAGGGGCTTTTCCTCGTTGCGGGCGGTGATTACCACATCCCGGCCCTGCTCCCAGGCACTGAGCCAGTCGGCGCGGAATACCTGGTACTGGTCAAACAGGTCCGCCACCTTCTCCGCCAGCTGGAAGTTGCGCAGGTCGGTGTCGGTGCCATCCAGGAACCGCGCCAGCGGCGTGAAGGCCTGGTCCTGGCCCACCAGGTCCGGCAACAGCCGGTACAGCCGCCACACGAGTCGGCGCTTGTCGAAGGGCGACTGTTCCGGCACTTCGCCGTCCGGCAGTACCGCCCGGTATGCCTGCCAGATAAACCGCGCGGGAAACAGGAAGTCCATGCCGGCGGCGATACCCAGGCCCCCTTCGGCGCCATCGTCCGAGCGTTTCTCGGCCAGGGCCAGCTTCAGCCACTGGGCAATACCGTTACTCTGGACCAGGAAAGTCTCGCTCTGCAGTGGTGGCAGCGGGTTCTCCCGGCACAGGAAAATCACCGCACGGCGCAGGTCTTCCAGGTGGTTGGCATGGATGGCGTGAAAGCCGGGCTGGATGGCGGAGTGGTCGGCCATGGGGCTCCTTGTTGGCAATCGGTTCAATCCTGATGCCACAGGTTACCGTATGTGGCTGGAAAATCAGACGGTCATTATGCCTGATCAGTCTGACCAATGGCTGCGACAGATACCGTCGCGGGAGCTTTACTGGTCGATCACTTTTTAATCATCTGTTCGTGGTCCGCAGCGTATGATTCAGGGAGGGCGTGGCGCAAAAGCGGAGGTGAGAAAGATGGCCTGGAATCCTCTCCGGACTAGAGTCCGATTACCGTGTTTCCTTCTGATCGTCTTGTTGGTAGTCGCGCTGCCAGGGGTACCCAGTGCCGAGGAACAGGACGAGGCCATTGAACAGACCATCCTGAGGCAGATTGAGGCCTTTGCCAACGACGACCAGGAGGCCGCCTGGTCGTTCGCATCCGAGGGTATCAAGCGTCGGTTTGGTGATGCCAATGTGTTCTTCAGCATGGTTCGGGAGGCCTATCCTGCGGTGCATCGGGCCACGACCATCGAATTTGTCGAGCTGGTCCCTCACGGTACGTTCGATATCCAGGTGGTACGACTGACCGGCCCGGACGGACAACGCTGGGATGCCTACTACCGGATGGTGCGCAGTGATGGCGACTGGCGGGTGGCCGGTGTGCAATTGCAGCCTGCGGACATGGGAATTTAAAGCGTATTTGAGGTCACGGGCGAGCGGGCGTAGAGTTGCATGACCTGACTGCTTTCCGTGAAGTACCTGCTCGCCCTATGACCACCTTTGATCCTGCCTCTGTGCCGCGTGCCGCGGACCTGGATAATCCGCTGTATTACCTGGAAAACATGGAAACTGTGGTGCGCTGGGTGCGGGATCATCACGGTGATCTGCTGACCGGCTCTGAATTCAGCCTGTTGGAAACCTTCCTCGGTCTTGAGACAGAGGAAAAAGCGCTGTTGACCCGTCTGGTGATGCGCACGGGCGAACTGTTCCGGGCGGACAAACTGGTCTATCCGGAGCTGGATTCGCCAGTTCCTGAAATCCTGTCTCGCCTGGTGTCGGAAGACTGGCTCGAATCTGAGCCTGTGCTCGACCTCGATGAGCTTTTCCGCCTGTTCACCCTGGCAGAGCTGCGGCCCGCCTTCGCAGATGTATTGCAAAACCTTGGCCAAGGCCGGACCGTTCCGAAGGCCACTATGAAAGCAGTGTTGTCCGACCACTTGTCGGGCACGCGGCCGCTGGCGGAATGGTTCGACGCCGCTGATGTCCGGGTGATCCGGCTGCAACACATGGCGTTGTTTGACCGCATCCGTTTGATGTTCTTCGGTAATCTGCGCCAGACCTGGTCCGACTTTGTGCTGGTGGAGTTGGGGTACCAGGCTTATGAGCAGGTGCCTCTCAGCCGCGAATCCCGGGCCTTCGACTGTCGCAGCGACGTGGACTGCTATCTGGCCATGCAGGCCTGTCGGGATCAGCTCGACCAGGAGGTTCCGGCGTCTGAAGTGTGGCCGCAGGTGCCCGGGCCGGTGACCAACGCCTGGCTGGCGAGCCGGCGGGACCGGCTGCTGCTGGAGCTGGGCAGGCAGGCCGAGCGCCAGGGCGATAGGGAGTTGGCGCTGATAGCCTGGGCTCAGAGCCAGCATCGGGAGGCCCGGTTGAAGCAGTTGCGGCTGCTGGAGCGGATGAAACGGCACCAGGAAGCCTGGGACATCGCCAGCCAGTGGCAAAGCGAAGAAATGAGTGATGCCGAACGCCAGGGCCTGCACCGGATCCTGAAACGGCTGGCCCCGAAGGTGGGCGAGCCCAGGCCGGCTCCGGTAACGACACTGCCGATCAATGAATGGCAGATTTCGTTACCCCGGCCGGCGGTCGGCTCGGTGGAATGGGCCGCGGCGGAACACCTTAACCGACCCGAGGCCCCGGTGGCCTATGTGGAAAACACCCTGATCAATGGCCTGTTCGGCCTGTTGTGCTGGCCGGTGATCTTCAAGCCGGTGCCCGGTGCTTTTTTCCACCCCTTCCATACCGGCCCCGCCGACCTGACCCGGGAGGATTTCGTGGAGCGCCGCCGTCCCGACTTCGAGGCCTGCTTCGTCACCCTCGGCGATGGCGGATACCGCCAGCGCATTCTGGATACCTGGCATGACAAGCAGGGGCTCGCCAATCCGTTTGTTATCTGGCCGGCCCTGTCCAAGGATCTGGTCGAGCTGGCCCTGGAGTGCATCCCGGCGGAGCACCTGAAGGTTATGTTTCGGCGCCTGCTACTGAATGTGAAGGAGCATCGCAGCGGCTTCCCGGACCTGATCCAGTTCCACCCGCAGCGTCCGGACGATGAACCGCGGTATGAAATGGTGGAGGTGAAAGGCCCGGGTGACCGATTGCAGGATCACCAGCGCCGATGGCTGGATTTCTTTGCCCGGGAAGGTATACCCGCCAGTGTCTGTTACGTTCGTTGGGACGAGGATTCCGGCGTCGGGAGCCGTGAATGAAGGCGGCGGTGCGTACCCTGTGCGAGTTTGCCGCCCGGGCCGGGGACCTGGACTTCCGGTACACCCCAGCACCGTCCTCCGAGGAGGGCATTGCCGGCCACCAGGCCATCCAGTCCCGCCGGGGCTACGGTTATAAAAGCGAGTATTTACTGACCGGAGAGTGCCTGGGAATAAAGCTTTCGGGCAGAGCGGACGGTTATGATCCCCATCGTGGCCGGCTGGAGGAAATCAAGACCCACCGGGGCGACCTTGCCCGGGTTCGGGAACACCAGCGGGCCCTGCACCGGGCCCAGTTGCGTGCCTACGGTGCCCTGCTGTGCCAACAGGAAAAGCGGAAAAAGATCGAGTTGGTGCTGGTGTATTACGACACCGGCCGGGACAAGGAAACTCTGGTTGCCGAAACCGCCGGCGCCGAAGAACTCTGGCAGGAACTCGAGGGTTTGTGCCGGCAATTTCGCGCCTGGGCCGAGCAGGAAGAACACCACCGGGAACAGCGTAATGTAGCCCTTGCCCGCTTGAATTTTCCCTTTGCCGACTTCCGACCGCGCCAGCGGCAACTGGCCGAAACCGTCTACAAGAATGCCGTGACCGGCGGCACCCTGTTGCTGGAAGCGCCCACCGGCCTGGGTAAAACCCTGGGCACTCTGTTTCCGGGCCTGATGGCCATGGCCCGGGCCGACCAGGACCGCCTGTTCTATCTGACCTGCCGCAATACCGCCCGGCAACTGGCCCTGGACGCTGTGGATAAACTCAGGGCCGCCCAGGACGACGCTGTTGATTGGTCACTCAGAGTGCTGGAGCTGGTGGCCAAGGACGACGCCTGCGAACACCCGGACAAGGCCTGTCACGGTGACTCCTGCCCGTTGGCCAAGGGGTTTTTCGATCGGCTGCCGGCTGCCCGTGCCGAGGCTGCCCAATCCGGGACACTCATCCGGGCCGAACTGGCGCGTATTGCCGCGGGCCATGATATCTGTCCCCATTTCCTGGCCCAGGAGATGGCCCGCTGGAGTGACGTGGTGATCGGCGACGTCAACCGGATGTTTGACCAGTCCGCCCTGCTCCACGGCCTGGTTCGCCAGAACCAGTGGCAGGTCCCGATCCTGGTGGATGAGGCCCATAACCTGGTGGACCGGGCCCGGGGCATGTACTCGGTAACGCTTGACCAGCAGCGACTGTTGCGGGTAAAGAAAACCGCCCCGAAGGTGCTCAAGAAGGCCCTGGACCGCACCGCGCGCGCCTGGCAAACCCTGATCCGGGACCAGGATGTGGACCCGGCTGTGCCGGTGTTTCTCGAGACCTTGCCGCCGAGCCTGATCGGCAGCCTGCAGGGACTGGTCTCCACCCTCACCGATTATCTGGCGGACCACCCGCCGGACCTGGCGCTCCAGGAACTGCTGTTCGAGAGCGTCGGTTTCATGAAGCTGGCGGACAGCTTCGGTGACCACTCCCTCTGTGAATTCCGGCGTTCCGGTCGTGGCCGGGCCTCTCTCACCATCCAGAACCTGATTCCGGCGGACTTCCTGCGCGAACGGTTTGCGGCCGCGGGATCGGTGTTGTTGTTCTCGGCCACCCTGAGCCCGGGCATCTACTACCGGGATTTGCTTGGCCTGTCGGAAACCACAGCCTTTACCTCCCTGCCCAGCCCCTTCAGCGCCGATCAGCTGCAGATCCACTTTACGCCCAGGATCAGTACCCGCCAGGCGCATCGGGAGTCGTCGCGGGCACCGATCGCAGAGATCATTGCCCGTCAGTTCCGGGAACGTCCCGGCCATTACCTGGCTTTCTTCAGCAGTTTCCAGTACCTCAGGAACGTCAGCGAGACCCTCGCCGAACAGGCACCGGATATTCCCCAGCGCTGTCAGGCGCCGGGCATGAGCCAAGCCGAGCGGGAGGCCTTCCTGGCGGAGTTCCGTCAGCCGGAGCCCGGTGTCGCGTTTGCGGTGCTCGGAGGGGTGTTCAGCGAAGGCATCGACCTGCCGGGTGACCAGCTGATCGGCGCTTTTGTGGCGACCCTGGGACTACCACCGTTCGATCCCTGGCACGAAATACTCAAGGATCGGTTACAGGAACGTTTCGGTGCGGGCTATGACTACACCTACCTGATACCAGGCCTGCGGAAAGTGGCCCAGGCCGCCGGCCGGGTGATCCGGACCCCGGAGGACCGGGGCGTGATCTGGTTGATTGATGACCGGTTCACACGCCCGCAGGTGCGGAACCTGCTGCCGCGCTGGTGGTTTGCCGGGCCTGAAGACGGCGGGTCAACGACCGGTTGATGGTGATGGTTTTCGGGGCGGTATCGCCGCCGATGATCCGCCAGGCCTGCTCCAGGGTCGCGGCGGCGATGGCTTCATGATTCTGGGGCAGGGAATTGACCGGGAGCGGCAGGAAATCCAGCAGGCGATCATCACCGAAGGTCGCCAACCGGAGACGGTCCGGTAACCCTTCCGGCTGCTCCAGTAGTACATCCAGAACGCCCTGCAACAGGGTATACGACGCTGTGATCACGGCATCGGGCATCGGATGGGACCTCAGGAAAGCGCGCAAGGTGTTGGCACCGGCCCTGCGGTCATAGTGCGAGCAGCTTTCGATCATCGCCTTGCAACCCAGTGTGCTCATGGCCTGCTCGAAGCCCCGCCGACGTTCCTGTGTCATGGCCAGCGCGGGTACGGCATCGAGCCACAGCACGGTGCCCGGAGCATCGGACAGCAGGGACAGGGTCAGCTCCTCGGCCGCGCTGGCATTGTCGCTCACCACACAGGAGATCCGATCCGGTGACTGGGCCCGATCCACCGCGATCACCGGCAGACCCTGTTCCTGGAGTTGTGGATAGAACCCGTCATCCCTGGGCAGCGCGCTGGCCACAATCAGCGCATCGCATCGGCGGGCCTTCAGTGCGTGTGCCAGAGTTTTCTCCGTCTCGGGATCGTCGTCGGAGCCGGCGATCAGTAACTGATACCCGCGGGCCCTGGCCCCCTGTTCGAGCAATTTGGCCAGCCGTGCGTAACTGGTGTTTTCCAGGTCCGGCAGGATAAAACCGAGGGTCCGGCTGGCACCGCCCCGCAAGGCCGCTGCCTGGGTATCAACCTGAAAGTTGTGGTCGCGGGCAATCGCCAGCACCTTGTCGATGGTTTCCTGTTTGATACGCCGGGCCAGCCCCTGCCCATTGATCACATAGCTGGCGGTGGTGCGAGATACCCCGGCAAGGCGGGCAAGTTCGGCCAGTGTCATGCTGTCGGCTCCCCTGAAGATACGGCGGCGTCTGAAAAGTCTGCTTGATTTCTGATCATATCTGTTTCATGATCCATTTTAAGCATGCTGACACGATTCAGCAAACACGATCCAATGTTTTACCAAAACGGATACCACAACAACAAAGCGAGGCACCTTCCCATGCTGACGCTGACTGCCAATGACGTACGTCTCGGCGTCTCCGCCGATCACTGGCGAGATGCCCTGACCCTGGCCGCCGAGGATCTCCAGCAGGCCGGACGTATAACCCCCGATTATCTCGCTGGCATGCTGGACCGTGAGAGCCAGTCCTCCACCGTACTGGGCAACGGCATTGCCATTCCCCACGGAACCCCGGAAAGCCGCCAGGCGGTCATTACCACCGGTATCCGGATCCTCCAGTTTCCTGACGGAATCTCCTGGCACGATGATGAAACCGTGTATGTCCTGGTGGCCATTGCCGCCCAGTCCGATGAGCACCTGGGCATCCTGCGCCACCTGACCCGTGTGCTGGATAAACCGGGCCTGGCGGACAAGCTTGCCACGGTGACCGAGGCTGCCGAACTGGTTGCGCTGTTGTCCCGGGAGCCGGTGGTCCCCAGGTGCGATGCAGATACCCTTTGCCTCAATACCGATGCCACCACGCCCACCGAACTGGCCATGGTGGCGGCTGCCCGGCTGCAGCGTCTGAACTGTGTGGGTCACGATTTTCTGGCGGCCATCACGGGCCATCAGCCGGTGGATCTGGGCCAGGGGTACTGGCTGGTGCACCACACCATGGGGGCGCGCCGCCCCGCCCTGGCGCTGGCCACACCCCGGCGGGTGACGGCATCACTGCGTGGCGTTTTCTGCCTGGCTGGGCCTGGTGATCAATGCCACGAACTGCTGGAACGGATAGATAACTTTCTGGCGAACCCCGAGCCGATTGAGGGGTTATCCACAGAAGCGGTGCTTGCCCGGCTGTCCGGAGAGGCGGCTGACGCGGTCACGGCCCGGGTGACGCTGCTGAATACCCATGGCCTGCACGCCCGTCCGGCCAAGCAGTTGGTACAGGAAGCGCGTCGCTTCAACGCCAGCATCCGGGTCCGGTTGCAGGGGGGGGACGGCAATGCCGTGTCTGCCACGAGCCTGACCCGAATTATTGGCCTGGGTGCCCGTCGTGGCCAGACCCTGGTGCTGTCTGCCACCGGTGAGCAGGCCGGTGCCGCCATCGAGGCCTTGTCCAGGGCCATCACCGACGGTCTCGGCGAACAGGTCGCACCACTGCGCACAAATGAGCAATCCGGCCTGACCAGAGAGCCGGATCCGGAACCTCTGATCGACGACCAGCCGGTCAAGGCGGTGGCGGCATCGCCGGGACTGGCCCTGGCTCCGGCGTTCATTCTGCGACAGCCGACACTCGAGTACCCGGCCCGGGCCAGCGAGAGTGAGACCGAAATCCAGCGCCTGAACCAGGCCATTGATGATGCTGATGGCCAGCTGCGGACCCTGATCCGCCAGGCGGAAGGCGGTGAAGCAGCACCGATCCTCTCCGTGCATGTGGAAATGCTCCAGGACGAGGATCTGTACCAGGCGGCGCTGGAGGCGATTAATAACGACGGCGCTTCGGCCGAAGCTGCCTGGTGGCAGGCTATCGACACTGCGGCGAAGGCCCAGGAAGCGTTGGCAGATCGCCTGCTGGCCGAGCGTGCCGCCGATCTTCGGGACGTCGGTCGCCGGGTCCTGGCCAATCTGTGTGGCGTGACCATGCCCACACCGCCGGAGCATCCCTTCATCCTGGTGGCTGACGACCTTGGCCCCTCCGATGTCGCGCGACTGGATACATCCCGGGTGCGGGGCCTGGTGACCGCCCGGGGCGGTGCTACCTCCCACAGTGCCATTCTGGCCCGGGCCCTGGGTCTGCCCGCGGTGGTGGGTGCCGGTGACCGGATTCTGTCCCTGGCCGGAGAGACCGATCTGGTGGTGGACGGTGAACGTGGATGCCTGGTCCCGAATCCCGGAGCCGAGCGCCGGGCCCGCATCGAACGTCGTCTGGCCCAACTGGAATCCCTGCAGACCCAAGCCCATGAGCAAAAGGATGAGCCGGCAACCACCCGGGATGGCCATACCCTCGACGTCTGCGCCAACCTGGGTAACACCGCCCATACCCCGGATGCGGTGGCGCGGGGTGCAGACGGTGTCGGCCTGCTGCGGACCGAGTTCATTTTCATGGCGCACCCGCAAGCTCCGGACCTCGAAACCCAGGTGCAGGAATACCGGCACGCGTTCGACGCGTTGAACGGCTTGCCCCTGGTGGCACGGACACTGGATGTGGGTGGCGACAAGCCGCTGGATTACTGGCCCCTGCCCCAGGAGGACAACCCGTTCCTGGGCCTGCGCGGTATTCGCCTGTCCCTGACCCGCCCGGACATCCTGGAAACCCAGGTCCGTGCCCTCCTGGTGGCGGCGGATGACCGGCCTCTGCGGATCATGTTCCCCATGGTCAAGGACCTGGCGGAGTTCCGTGCGGCGAAGGCGATTGTGGATAAGGTGCGCGAGGAAGTGCACGCCTCCGACGTTCAGATCGGGGTGATGATCGAAGTGCCGTCCTGTGCGCTGTTGGCGCCGACTCTGGCACCGGAAGTGGATTTTTTCTCCATCGGCACCAACGACCTGACGCAGTACACCTTGGCCATTGACCGGGGACATGGCCAACTGTCGGCGGAGTCCGATGGCCTGCACCCGGCGGTACTGCACCTGATCCGGATGACCGTCGAGGCGGCCCACACCCATAACCGTTGGGTCGGGGTCTGTGGTGAACTGGCCTCCGATCCCCAGGCCGTGCCGGTTCTGGTGGGCCTTGATGTCGATGAGTTGTCGGTGACCAGTCGGCGGGTGCCCCTGGTGAAAGCCTGCATCCGTGGCCTGAGCCGGGCTGAGGCCCGGGAACAGGCGGCACTGGCATTGGGTAAAGCCACCGCAGCCGAAGTGCGGGACGCCCTGGAGGCATTCTGATGGCCCGTATCCTGACCATTACTCTCAATCCCGCCCTGGATCTGAACGTGGAGCTGGAGCGAATGCAGCCAGGAGCGGTCAATCGGGCGACCGAGACCCGGCTGGTGCCTGCGGGCAAGGGCATCAACGTTGCCCGGGTCCTGGCCCGTCTTGGTCATCGTGTCACGGTTTCCGGACTGCTGGGCGAAGCCAACGCCGGGGTCTTCGAACAGCTGTTCATCGACGAGGAACTTGAAGACAGCTTCGTCCGGGTTCCCGGCCAGACCCGCACCAACATCAAGCTGGCGGATGCCGGTGGGCAGGTCACTGAAATCAATGGCCCGGGCTTTGCGGTGCCGGCGGACATCCGCAATCGCCTCAAACAACACCTGACGCTCCTGGTGACGGATTGCGATGCCATGATCGTGGCCGGCAGCCTGCCCCCTGGACTGCCTGCCAAGGCGGTTGCCGACCTGGTTGGCCTTGGTCATGAGACCGGCAAGCCGGTCTGGCTCGACGCCAGTGGCGATGCCCTGGCCCAAGGGCTGACCGCCGCGCCCTATGGGATAAAGCCGAACCTGGAGGAGCTGTCTGGCTGGGTTGGTCAGCCACTGGCGGACGATGAGGCCATCAATGCGGCGATCCGGCGTCTTCAGGGAGCTGGCGTTCGGCATGCGGTGGTATCCCTGGGTAGCGACGGCGTGCGCTGGTGGTCCGGAAGCGAATCCCGGGCTGCGACCCCGCCGGAGGTGTCCGTTGCCAATACCGTCTGTGCCGGAGACACCTTGCTGGCCGGGATGGTCCACGGCCTGCTGACCACCCCGGAACAACCGGAACAGGTGCTTGGCTACGCCACCGCCCTGTCCGCCGAATGTGTACGCCACGTGGGTGTCGGTGAACCAGATGCCCCGGATTTCCAATCCTTATTCGAACAGACCCGGATCACCCCCTGGCCCGGGAATAACAACATTGGGGAGATGCCATCATGAATCTGATCATTGTCACCGCCTGCCCCCAGGGCGTGGCCACCGGTTTTCTCGCCGCACGGGCCCTGCAACGGGCGGCCTTGCAGCACGGCTGGCAAGTGACCACCGATATCCGTGGCGAGGGCGGCCGGATTACCAACCTTCCGGAGCCGGAAACCATTGCCGCAGCGGATCTGGTCGTTGCCGCAGTCAGTGCCCCAACCGACCTGAGTGCCTATGCCGGCAAGCCACTGTATCGCCTGCCGGTGACGGAAGCGTTGCCGGATCCCGGGGCGGTGCTGGAGGCTGCTAAAAAGGAAGCGATACCCTTCGAGCCGGACACGGAGACGACATCGTCCGGGCCGGCGGAAGTTTCCGCTGGCAAGTTCATCGTCGCGGTCACGGCCTGCCCGACAGGGGTGGCCCATACTTTCATGGCGGCGGAGGCACTGACAGCGGCTGCGGAGGCTGCAGGTCACCGGATCCGGGTGGAGACTCAGGGTTCCGTCGGGGCACAGGACCCGCTGACCGCGGAAGAAATTGCCGAGGCCGATGTGGTCATCCTGGCCTGCGACATCGAGGTTGATCCGGGCCGGTTCGCCGGTAAACGGGTCTGGCGGACCTCCACCGGTGCGGCTCTGAAAAAGCCGGCAGATACCATCGGCGATGCCCTGGCTCAGGCCACCGTCCTCACGGGCTCGAGCCAGAAAGCGGAGAGCAGCGCTGGCGGCGAGAAGCGCGGTCCCTACAAGCATCTGCTGACCGGTGTGTCGTTCATGCTGCCGATGGTCGTCGCCGGTGGCCTGCTGATCGCCCTGTCCTTTGTCTTCGGCATCGAGGCGTTCCAGGAGGAAGGTACCCTGGCCGCTGCCCTGATGCAGATCGGCGGAGGAGCCGCGTTCAAACTGATGATTCCGCTGCTGGCCGGCTATATTGCCTGGTCGATCGCCGACCGCCCCGGCCTGGCGCCGGGCATGATCGGTGGCTACCTGGCCGGAACCCTGGGGGCTGGTTTCCTGGGTGGTATTGTTGCCGGCTTCCTGGCGGGTTATACCGCGCGGACAGTGAGCCAGAAGCTGCCGCTACCCGAGAGCATCGAATCCCTGAAACCGATCCTCATCATTCCCCTGATTGCCAGCCTGGTGACCGGGTTGAGCATGATTTACGTGATCGGTGAGCCGATGGCGGCGATCATGGGCAGCCTGACCGGCTGGCTGGAGAGCATGGGCACCACCAATGCGATCCTGCTGGGGGGAATCCTGGGCGCCATGATGTGTTTTGATCTCGGAGGCCCCGTGAACAAGGCTGCCTATACCTTTGGCGTTGGCCTGCTGTCCGAGGGCAGCGGCGGCTCCGCGCCCATGGCGGCGATCATGGCGGCCGGTATGGTCCCGGCCATTGGTATGGGGGTCGCCTCCTTCGTCGCCCGCCGGAAATTCGCCGAGGCCGAGCGCCAGGCTGGTCGGGCGTCGTTTGTCCTGGGCCTGTGCTTCATCTCCGAGGGTGCGATTCCGTTCATGGCCAAAGACCCGCTGCGGGTGATTCCGGTGTGCATGGTCGGTGGTGCCATCACCGGGGCGCTGTCCATGCTGTTCACGGTCAAGCTGCTGGCACCCCATGGCGGCCTGTTTGTTCTGGCCATACCGAATGCAGTGAGCGCGGTGATTCCTTACCTGATCGCCATTGCGGTTGGTTCCCTGGTGATCGGCCTGGGGTATGCGGTTCTGAAGACCGGCAAGGCCGAGGTCGCGGCAGCCGTGTCATGAAAGCGTGCATCCGTCATATGCAAAAATTAACTATAAACGGGAGTTGTAGTTACATTTTGCTATGGAAAAGTTCATTTGCCGAACTAGAATGCGTGGCCTTATCAGACTGGTTTCAACTTCGACAAGGACACTGAGCGCAAATGAACAACACGGATCTCGTTTTCCAGAGTTATGGACGCTGCTGCCGCAAGGATGATTTTTTCGTCGATTTCTACGACTTCTTCATGTCCAGTTCCGACACCATCCGCAAACGCTTCCTGAAAACCGACATGGAAGCCCAGCGGCACCTGCTCCGCAACGGCATCATGCAGCTGATCCTGCACGCCCGTGGCATGTCGGACCGCAAGCTGAAAGCCCTGGGTGAGAGCCACAACCGGAACCACTACGACATCAAGCCGGAGTGGTACACGCTGTGGCTGGAAGCCCTGCTGAAAACGGTGCGCCAGCACGACCCCGACTACACGCCGGAGCTGGGCAAGGCCTGGCGTGAGGTCCTGAACCCGGGGATTGACCTTATCCGCGGGGCTTACTGAGCCTTAGCCCTCACCCCCGCGGTGCGGGCTTTGCCAGCCATTCATGACCCTTCAGCATGCCGTGCCAGTAAAGGCCCGGCAGCTGCTTGGCCTTCAACCACCAGGCCGCCCGCGTTGCCTTGGTGCCATCGTTGATCCACTTCGGGAAACTGGGCTGCAGCTTACCGCCATAGCCGAATTCCGCGAGCACAATCCGGCCATTCTCCACCGTCAGCGGGCAGGAGCCATAGCCCAGGTAGGCTGCTTTGAGGGGTTGATTACGTACCGTGGCCAAGAGGTTTTCTGCCACCACCGGAGCCTGCTTACGCACCGCTGCAGCGGTCTTGGCATTGCCGGTACCGCTGACATCCCCGAGGCCGAAGATATTGGCGAAGCGCTTGTGGCGCAGGGTATCGTCTTGCAGATCCAGCCAGCCGCCTTCATTGGCCAAGGGAGATTGCCGGACAAACTCTGGCGCCCGCTGTGGCGGCACCGCGTGCAGCATGTCGAAGCCGACCTCTTCATCCCGGGCGTTGCCTTCGGCATCGATCATGCGGAAGGTAGCTTTCCTGGCCGGACCGTTCACTGCCACCAGGTTACTCTGGAAGTTGACATTGATGCCGTATTTCCGGATGTAGGACTCCAATGCCGGAACGTAATCGGGAACGCCGAACAACACCGCTCCAGCATTATGGAACTGGATATCGATGTTATTCAGCACACCATGCCGGAGCCAATAGTCAGACGACAGGTACATGGCTTTCTGGGGGGCGCCGGCACATTTGATCGGCATCGGTGGCTGACTGAATAGCGCTCGGCCATTCTTTAGCCGCTGGACAGTTTCCCAGGTATAACTGGCCATGCCCTCCAGGTAGTTTGAAGTCACACCGTTTTGGCCGAGGGCTTCCTCCAGGCCTTCGATGGCGCCCCAGTTCAGCTCAAGACCCGGAGCAAGTACCAGGGTTTCGTAGATCATCCAGGATCCGTCCGCCATTTGGATGGCGTTCTGGTCGGGATCCAGGGCAGTAACCTTTTGCTGGTACCAGCTGACAAACGAGGGCATGACCTCTTTCATGGGTTTGGAGGTTACGTCGGGACGAAAGACGCCGCCGCCAACCATGGTCCACCCGGGCTGGTAATGATGGCTGGAGGAAGGTTCCACCACCGCGATATCGAGGGAGTGGTCCCGCTTGTGAAGGCTGGCGGCAACGGATATACCGGCGGCACCGCCCCCGACAATCACGACAGTGTGTTTCTTATCGGACTCCCGTGGGATTGCATTCAGACTCATGCCTTGAACCTCTTGTTGTCATTGTTTGATCAACCGGCTGATCGGTGTTGATATTGATCAAATACTAACAAACATGGAGGTATAACGTTATATCAAATAGCTCTATGGGTGGTGGCAGAAATACCGGACACTCTCGCGGCGCGGTACGCGCAATCTCCGAATGATTCCTGAGCCAGGTTTCATGAAGGCCCGGATGCGGATGTGCAGTATATTGTCAGCAATGGAACTTTTTTTGATCGCCCATGGGAGGAGTCATTGACGGCGAAACTTCTTTTTTTGCGACGGGCCGGAGCATGGATGGGTGTAACCATTCTCCTGTTGCTGTCGGGCTGCGCCCTGCCACCGCTGGCCGACCGGCCGGAGAGTCGGTCGTTCTCCCAGTCCGAGACCCGCGAAACCGTCCTCGGCCAGGCCATTACCCCGAAAACCGACGCCCATCCCGGCGAGAGTGGCATTGTCCTGTTACCGGACCCCTTCGATGCCTTCGCCGTGCGCGCGCTGCTGGCCGAGGCGGCCGAAACCAGCCTGGATGTCCAGTACTACATCTGGCGCCCGGACACCACCGGTACCCTGATGCTTTATACCCTGTACCGGGCGGCAGAACGGGGCGTCAGGGTCCGGCTATTGCTGGATGACAACGGCATCGCCGGCATGGACGATATCCTGGCGGCCCTGGGTCAGCACCCCAACATCGAGATTCGCCTGTTCAATCCTTTTGTGGTCCGCAATCCCAAGTGGCTGGGTTACTTCACGGATTTCCGGCGTCTGAATTACCGGATGCACAACAAGTCGTTCACGGCGGACAACCAGGCCACGATCATTGGTGGCCGGAACATCGCCGACGAGTACTTCGGTGCCGGCCAGGGCACCCTTTTTGCGGATCTGGATGTGCTGGCCATCGGCCCGGCGGTGGATGATATTTCCCGGGATTTCGACCGCTATTGGGCCAGTAGCGCGGCCTGGCCGGCGCAGCGCATCCTGGGCGAACCCGAATCGGACGCGGTAGCTGCGCTCACCGATCTGTTCAGCAACGCCGAGAACAGCGATGCCGCTTCGGTTTATGTCCGCGCGCTGGAGGATTCGGCGTTCCTGAGAAAGCTCTTGGCCAGGGAACTGACCTTCAAGTGGGCACCGGTGGTGATGGTCAGCGATGATCCCGCCAAAGTCATGGGCCGGAATGATAAGGAAGATCTGCTCAGCCGCCAGTTGTCCCGTGCCCTGGAGGACCCTGAACAAAGCATTACCCTGGTCTCTCCCTACTTCATTCCCCGGGATGCCGGAGTGGAGCTGTTCCGGAAGCTCGAAGAGCGGGGCGTTGAGGTACGGGTTCTGACCAACTCCCTTGAGGCCAACGATGTGGTCCAGGTGCATGCCGGCTATAGCAAGTACCGGAAACCCCTGTTGCGGGCGGGTGTGGAGCTGTGGGAGATGCGCCGGCTCGATGACGAGCCCCCGCAGGAGCAGGACCTGCAAACCGGCATGATGGGCAGTTCGGCGTCCAGCCTGCATGCCAAGACCTTCGCGGTTGATGGTGAGACCCTGTTCGTGGGCTCGTTCAATTTCGATCCCCGATCCATTCACCTCAATACCGAACTGGGCTTCGTGATCGAGAGCCCGGAACTGGCACGGGTGCTGGAAAGCGAATTTGACCAGCAGGTGCGGTTCACCGCTTATCGAGTGGTGCTGAACGAGGATGGCGAACTGCGTTGGCTGGAACAACAGGAACACCGGACGGTGACCTACAGCCATGAACCGGGAACCGGGCCGTTGAAGCGGATGCTGGTGTTTTTCTGGTCACTGATGCCGATCGAATCCCTGCTGTAATGTGACCGGCCTGATTCCGAAGCCTGGCCCTGGTGGCCATTTTGGTGGCGTGTTTTTCGCTGCGGCTCTGGTATTGTTCCGCAAACACCTGTCGGTTTGAGGAGAACTCCATGATAGCCCTGCCCGTGATTGCAGCCACTCTGCTGCTACTGGCTGGCTGCACCGGCCTGCCCGAAGACATTGAACCGGTCGCCGGCTTCGACAAAAACCGATACCTGGGCACCTGGTACGAGATCGCCCGCCTGGACCACTCCTTCGAGGAAGGCCTGAGCAAGGTGACCGCCGAGTACACCCTGAATGAGGACGGCAGCATCAAAGTCATCAACCGGGGTTACAATGCCGAAGAAGGCGAGTGGGAAGAAGCCGAAGGCCGCGCCGTGTTTGTGGGCGAAAGCGATGTGGGCCACCTGAAAGTGTCCTTCTTCGGACCCTTTTACGGCTCTTACGTGGTGTTCTGGCTGGATGAGGACTACTCCACAGCTTACCTGACCGGCTACAACCGGGATTACCTGTGGTTGATGTCCCGTACGCCGGAGGTGAGTGACGAGGTGCTGGAGGCGTTCAAAGCTCGGGCTGAGGCGGAGGGGTTTGAGCTTGGGGAGTTGATTGTGGTGGAGCAGTAAGTGTTTGCATCACTGGTCAATCACACAAAGGAACTCCCCTACCACTCGGTACTGAAGAGCTTCTTGATCGGTCACCTCAATGGGCTGAAAGATGTCATCGTATGAATTAGGTTTCAGCTGAATACGGGTATGGCGCCAGCCGTGTTCGTCTTCAGTTTTGAAGCTTTCGTACACCTTCACTGTGTAGCGTGAGTCGGAATCGGTATCAATGCTGTCTATGCATTCAACCAGCACTGTCTTGCCGTTTCTGGAACCGCCGCGGTCGCTTCGGAACAGGCACAGGGCACCATTGGGGATTACCCGATTCATGGATTCACCGAAGACTCGGCAGGCATACATGTCTTTGTGCACGGGGACTCCCGTGGGCACAGCGACCCAGTTTTGGTGTTTGGTGGGGTCAAGGTCACTGACATCCTTGAGTGCACCGAAATCCCCTGCTGCAGCTTGGAGGTCGAACAGTGGTACCGCATTTACATAGGGTTCGAGCTCAACCACGTTAAGGGGTTCAGGCATTGCTGCATTGGTAACGTGGACTGGAATGTGTTGTTTCAGATAATCCCGAAGTGCTTTGTCACAAGCGTAGACAAAGGTTCCGCGGATACCCCGGAGCATAATGGTACGGTAGATATTGATGATGTACTGCTTCAGCTCTGCCGGGTCTTTGATGCCCTGTCCACCGGTGCGGTCGTGGTAGTTGTCCTTTACGATCACAATAGACTGGCATTCCGGGTCATACCGGATCTCTTCACCGAAGATAATGCCGGCGTAGTTCAGGTCGTACCCCTGAGTGGTATGAATGCAGCCGACTTCCCTGTGGGAGCCTGCTTTATTGATCCAATCGGTATTGGTGCTGTTCCAGCGTAGGCGAACATCGTCGATGACTATGTCATAGGCCTCACCATCCTTCCTGGAAGCCCAGGGCCACGAATAGCCAGCAATCAGCCGGGATAGTCCTACCTGCTCCTCTTTCTCGTTTATAGTGCTGACCATGTCACTGAGAGAATCGAACACTTCAAACTCATAGGTTTTGGCGGCGAATACCTCACCTTCATCAACACGGCCGTTCAGCAACTTATCCACAAACTCCACATAGGGCTGACCGGCTTTGACCCGGAACTGGGACAGCAATTGGTGCGTCACTGAGCCTCTGGCAGATTTTAGCCGCTGGAACACCTCCACATCGGCATCGGAGGGTTTGATGGACTGGCCTTCGTCATAGAAGAAAATTGCCTTGTCTGCCTGCAGGCAAACCCAGTCGACTTCACTGCAGGTATGCTTGTCTATACCCAGCGTAGCCGCGGCTTTGTCAAAACTGCCGAAGTACGCACCCAGATTCTTGCGCTTGCGCAAACGGTGAGACTCATCCACCAGTACAATATCGTAGTGCTCTTTGGTCAGCTCGGATGGGCTGATCACCATGTTGGGGCTAAGTCCGGAAACATGCTTGAACGCCTTCTTCAAGGTGGTTCGGAAGGAGGTCATCGGTACCACCAGCGCCATTTTCGGCTTGGGAAGGGATTCTCTGAGTGACGCCAACAGAGACTGGATTTCGGCCTCTTCGTCAGAGAATTCTCGGAGATTGATCTGGTGATCTTCTGAGTTGAGCAGTTTGAACAGAAAGATTGCCAGCACGGACTTGCCGGTTCCGGCTCCCCCTTCCACCACAATGTTCTGCACACCGGGGTTGGTCAGCTCATGCAGTATGGTGAGCAATCCCTGACGCTGGTCGAAAGACAGGGATTTGTAGGGGGAGTATTTGAAGACATCGGAGTTATCAAGATGGTCCAGGGTGCGGGATACAACACCCTTGGCAATCAACCGGTTCCAGACTTCCCGGAATACTTCTTCATAAAGTGCATCGCGCTGGTAATAGTTGTGATCAGCCAGCCCCAGATTGCCGTTCAGCAGGGTGTATTGGCCGTCGGCCGCCATGTATTTGATCAGCAGGGATTCTACATCCAGGGTAGCGGATTTGTTGAAATACTCGCTGGTGATCAGATGAGCCGCGGTAAGTAGTTGCTTCTCATCGTGTTTCAGGTGTGTGCTCATGCGGGTGAGCGTATCGGTGGTCTCGCCGATGTAGGCGCGCCGGTGCTTTTCGTCACTGAGAACGTACACCAGTGGCCAGTTGCCCGCGGCAAACGCATTGTCACGCAAGTCGTCCAGAGCTTCCCGGCTGAATGGGTAGCGCTGAATTTCTACCAACGGCGAGTGACTCATAGCTCGGTGTATTTCTTTGCTGTTCCCTTGGCTTTGCTTATAGGGTATTTCTTTTCATTCAGTGCAATCTTGTCGAGAACAATCTGTTCAACGTCCAGCTCATAGCTGTCTGCCAGTAGCAGCGCATAAGCGATGACATCGGCCAGCTCTTCCTTCACTTTGCCGATATCGGCCTGATCCGGTGATTTCCACAGGAAAAGCTCGAGCAGTTCCGCCGCCTCTATACTTAATGCCAGGGAGAGGTCCTTTGGGTTATGGAATTGCTTCCAGTCTCTGTCATCCCGGAATTGTCGTAGTCGGGCAATCGCCTCATTCATCAAAATAACCCCTTTAATCTCTAGCAGATTTATAGAGGATACAGAAATTCATGGGCTTCAGGTGTAAGAACCTGACACGGAAACGGTGTTGTGAATTATAAAAAGGAGGTACAGAAAAAGCGGGAAAATGGTCGGCGTGGCAGGATTCGAACCTGCGACCCCTTCGTCCCGAACGAAGTGCGCTACCAAGCTGCGCCACACGCCGAACAACGGCCGGTATTATACGGATTCGTTTGCGATTTACCAGACCCTGTGGAGGCTCCTGATGATTTTTTCCGGGGAATCGTTTCCTCTCGGATGGGAATCTGTCGTCGGTAGGTGTATAACTTGCGCGTTCCCTTTTCGCCTCATTGAAACCTGGAGCTTCGGCTTGCAGTGACTATTCTACCGATTGTCCAGATCCTTGGCTTTTTGCTGATCCTGCTCAGCTTCCTGATGACCCTGCCCGTGAATTTACTGATCTTTGGCGAGACGCCGGATTGGTTGGCGTTCGTCAAATCCGCTGTTATCTGTTTTGTCCTCGGGGTGGCGGCTCTGATGGTGGTGGGGCGAAAGAAGCATGCCCTGAAGCAGAAGCAGATGTTCATGCTCACGGTGTCTGCCTGGGTCCTGATCCCGTTGTTTTCCAGTCTGCCACTGCTTATGAGCGATATGAAACTGACGGTGACCGATGCTTTTTTCGAGAGTATTTCCGGAGTCACCACCACCGGATCGACAGTCCTGACCGGTCTGAATTCCATGCCGGATGACATCCTGCTTTGGCGCTCGCTCATGCAGTGGATGGGAGGCATCGGGATCATCGGGATGGCCGTGGCGATCCTGCCGTTCCTGCGCATTGGCGGTATGCGGCTGTTTGCCACCGAATCGTCGGAATGGAGTGAGAAAGTCGTGCCCCGGACCAACAGCCTGGCGAGAAGTCTGGTCGGAATCTATCTCGGGATGACGATTGCGTGCGTGTTGAGCTACTGGGTGCTCGGGATGACGTTCTTCAATGCGCTCAATCATGCGCTCACCACGGTTTCCACTGGTGGTTACTCCACGTCGGACAGTTCCATGGGGCAATTCGATTCCTCTCCCATCCTGCTGGTGTCAACTGTGTTCATGGCCCTTGGGGGCATGCCCTTCTTCCTGTTTGTCCGATTTATCCATGGCCAGCGTGAGCCCCTGTTCCGGGATCAGCAGGTCCGGTTTTTCCTGGTCTTGCTGCTGGTAATCGCTCTCATTTTGACCGTGTACCGAGTGGTCTACCATGCTTCGGACCCGGTGGCGTCTTTTGTCCACGCCCTTTTCAATGTTACGTCGGTGGTGACCACGACCGGATATGCGTCCGAGGATTACTCGCTGTGGGGTCCGTTTGCGGTGGTGATATTCCTGTTCATCACGTTCATTGGTGGGTGTTCCGGTTCAACCGCCGGCGGCATGAAGATTTTCCGGTTCCAGCTGTCCATTCTCCTGCTCAGGGAGCAGGTTCGCCGTCTCCTGCATCCGAGGGCCGTGTTTGCCCGGAACTACAATGGTCGGGTCATTGGCGACGATATTGTTGCGTCGAGCGTGGCATTTTCGTTCATTTTTCTTGCCACCCTGGCATTTGTCACCGCCATACTGGGCTTGCTGGGGCTGGATCTGGTGACGAGCCTCTCCGGGGCCGCCACAGCGTTGACCAACGTTGGACCCGGACTCGGGGATACCATCGGACCGGCAGGCAACTTCCAGTCGCTACCGGATGCGGCCAAGTGGGTTCTTATGGGTGCGATGTTGCTCGGTCGGCTGGAACTGCTGAGTGTATTCGTGATGTTGTCGCCGGAATTCTGGCGGCATTGACGGGAGACGGTTGAAGGGAAAATCGGGAGCACCGGCGTGGTGCCGGCACTCCCCGAGATATTACCCTGCTGTCGGCAACAGGGAGATGTCTGCCACCCGCAGGAACAGGTTGCGCAGACGGTTGAGCAGCGCCAGGCGGTTGTTGCGGATCGCCTCATCCTCGGCCATGACCATAACCTCGTCGAAGAAGGTATCCACCGGCTCCCGCAGGCTCGCCAGGGAGCTCAGGGCACTGGCGTAGTCGCCTTTCTCGAACAGCGGCAGAACCTTCCGGGCCTGCTCTTCCACCTGCGCCGCCAGGGTCTTTTCCTCGGCGTCCTGCAGCAGGCTTTCGTCCACGGTTTCCCCGATGCTGTCACCGCCCTGCTTGGTCAGGATGTTCGACACCCGCTTGTTGGCGCCGGCCAGGGCCTGGGCCTCGGGCAGCTGGCGGAAGGCTTCCACGGCCTTTACCCGGCGATCGAAGTCCAGCGGCCTGGTGGGCCGGCGGGCGTGCACCGCGAGGTAAACCTCGGCACCGATGCCCTGCTCTTCGTAGTGGGCGCGGAAACGCTCGAGCATGTAGTCCACCACGGTGGTGGCGGTGTTCTGCTCGGTCAGCACGGTGAAGTTCTCTTCCGCCCATTCGCAAATGGTCTGAAGGTCCAGCGGCAGTTCACGCTCGATGATGATTCGCAGTACGCCCAGGGAGGCGCGGCGCAGACCGAACGGATCGCGGGTGCCGGAGGGCGGCTGGTTGATGCCGAACAGGCCCACCAGGGAATCGATGCGGTCGGCAATGGCGACAGCGCAGCCGGTCAGGGTGCCGGGCAGGTCGTCACCGGCAAAGCGCGGCATGTACTGCTCGTTCAGCGCCTTGGCCACGTCCTCGTGCTCACCATCGTTGGCGGCGTAGTACTGGCCCATGATGCCCTGCAGGTCGGTGAACTCCAGGACCATCTCGGTGACCAGGTCGGTCTTGGCCAGCATGGCAGCGCGCTCGGCCAGGGCCGGATCGCTGCCGATCGCATCGGCAATTTTCTTCGCCAGGGCGGCGACGCGCACGGATTTGTCGTAGATACTGCCCAGCTTGTCCTGGAACACGATCGGTTTGAGAGCCTCGATGCGGTCTTCCAGCCGGGTCTTGCGGTCGGTGTCGTAGAAGAAGGCGGCGTCGGCCAGGCGCGGGCGGATCACCTTCTCGTTCCCGGAGATGACCTGGCTCGGATCCTTGCTTTCCAGGTTGGCCACGGTAATGAACAGCGGCAGCATCTTGCCGTGCTTGTCCACCACATGGAAATACTTCTGGTGCTCCTTCATGGAGGAAATCAGCGCTTCCGCAGGAACCTCGAGGAAACGCTCCTCGAACCGGCCCATCAGCGGCACCGGCCATTCGTTCAGGGCAGTGACCTCGTCCAGCAGGTCCTCGTCGATGACCGCCTTGCCACCGGCTTCCTTCTCGGCCAGGGCAGTAACACCGGCCCGGATGTGCTCCCGGCGCTCGGCAAAGTCCGCCAGCACATAGCCTTCCTGCTTGAGCACGACCTCGTAGTCATTCGGGGTGGGCACAATCAGTGGTTTCGGGCAATGGAACCGGTGGCCGCGGGTGGTGTTGCCCGGTTTCAGGCCCATGATGGAGGCGTCGATCACCTTGTTGCCGAACAGCAGGATCAGCCAGTGCACCGGGCGGACAAACTCGGTGCGGTAGGCGCCCCAGCGCATGCGCTTGGGAATGGGCAGGGCGGCCAGGGACCGCTCTACCAGTTCCGGCATCAGTTCCACAGTCGGGCGGCCCTTCTCCACGGTGCGATAGACCACCCAGGCACCCTTGTCGGTTTCCATGGTGTCGAGCTGGTCCGGGGTGATGCCCAGGGAGGTGGCGAAGCCGGTCAGCGCCCGGGTCGGGTTGCCGGAGTCGTCGAAGGCGGCCTTGACCGCCGGGCCACGCTTCTCTACCGGTTTGTCCGGCTGGGCGTCGGCCAGGTCGCGGACCCGGACGGCCAGGCGGCGCGGCGCGGCAAAGGCTTCCACCTTGCCGAATTCGATGCCGGCGTCTTCCAGGCCCTTGGCAATACCTTGGGTAAAGGCATCAGACAGTGGCTTGAGAGCCTTGGGGGGCAGTTCTTCGGTGCCCAGTTCAACCAGAAAATCCTGTGTAGCCATGGTTATGCGTTCCCCTGTTCCTGCTGTGCCTTCTTCGCTTTCTTGCCTTTCTTCTTGCCGTTGGCCTTGGCCTCAGCGGCTTCTGCCGCAGACAGCACTTCCTGTTTCAGGGCCTCCGGGGCCAGCGGGAAGCCGAGCTTGCGGCGGCTGTCGAAGTAGGCCTGGGCCACGGCACGGGCCAGGGTGCGTACGCGCAGGATGAAACGCTGACGCTCGGTAACGGAGATGGCGTGGCGGGCATCCAGCAGGTTGAAGGTATGGGAGGCTTTCAGAACCTGTTCATAGGCCGGCAGCGGCAGGCCGGCGTCAATCAGTCGGGCGCTCTCGCGCTCGTGGACGTCGAAGCTGTGGAACAGGAATTCGGTATCGGCCTGCTCGAAGTTGTAGGTGGACATCTCCACTTCCTGCTGGTGGAACACGTCGCCGTACGTCACAACGCCGTCCGGGCCTTCGGTCCAGACCAGGTCATAGACGCTGTCCACGCCCTGCAGGTACATGGCGATCCGCTCCAGGCCGTAAGTCAGCTCGCCGGTTACCGGATAGCACTCCAGGCCGCCAACCTGTTGGAAGTAGGTGAACTGGGTCACCTCCATGCCGTTGAGCCAGATTTCCCAACCCAGGCCCCAGGCACCCAGGGTGGGGGATTCCCAGTTGTCCTCGACAAAGCGGATGTCGTGGACCAGCGGGTCCAGGCCCAGGGCCCGCAGGGAATCCAGGTACAGCTCCTGGATGTTGTCCGGGGATGGCTTCAGGACCACCTGGAATTGGTAGTAGTGTTGCAGACGGTTGGGGTTTTCACCGTAACGGCCGTCGGTGGGACGACGGCTGGGCTGAACGTAGGCCGCATTCCAGGTCTCCGGACCGATCGCCCGCAGGAAGGTGGCCGGGTGGAACGTACCGGCGCCCACTTCCATATCCAGGGGCTGGAGAACCACGCAGCCGTGCTGCGCCCAGAAATTCTGCAGAGCCAGGATCAGACCCTGGAAGGTCTTGATATCCGGCGCGGAGTTGTTCGTTGCCTTGTCTGTCACGACGTTTGCCTGCTGATTCAGTCTGTGTGTGGCGCCCCGATCATCCTCCGGGGCACTCCGAAAAAAGGCGCATTATACGCTTGCCAAAGCGGTATTTCTAAGTGGTCTTCACTGCGTTGATTTTGAACTAGAAGAAGGTCAGACCGACCTGGAACAGCTTCTCCACATCCCGGACCCGGGACTTGTCCACCAGGAACAGGATCACGTGGTCATCCGGTTGTACCCGCAGGTGATCGTGGGCGATCAGAACCTCGTTGTGGCGGACGATGGCCCCGATGGTGGTGCCCTCCGGCAGGGAGATCTCGTCCAGCCGTTTGCCCACCACCTTCGAGGACCGGTGATCGCCATGGGCGATGGCCTCGATGGCCTCGGCCGCGCCGCGCCGCAGTGAGTGAACGTTAACTACGTCGCCCCGGCGGACGTGGGTGAGCAAGCTGCCGATGGTGGTCTGTTGCGGCGAGATGGCGACATCGATATCCCCGCCCTGGATCAGGTCCACGTAGTCGGGGTTGTTGATCAGGGTCAGCACTTTACGGGCGCCGAGTCGTTTGGCCAGCAGGGAGGCCATGATGTTGGCCTCGTCATCATTGGTGACGGCACAGAAGACATCGGTGTTCTCGATGTTCTCTTCCAGAAGGATGTCCTTGTTGGCGGCGTTGCCTTCCAGCACCACGGTCTTGCGCAGGTTTTCGGACAGCATCACGCAGCGTTCGTGACCCCGCTCCAGCAGCTTGACCTGGTAGCGGCCCTCGAGGGTGCTGGCCAGGCGCTGGCCGATGTTGCCACCGCCACAGATGAAGATCTTCTTGTAGGGCTTCTCCAGGGGCTGCAATTCGCTCATCACGGACCGGATGTGGTCGGCGCCGGCGATGAAGAACACCTCGTCGCCGTCCTCGATCACGGTGTCGCCCTGGGGCATGATCGCGCGGTCCTTCCGGAAGATGGCGGCTACCCGGGTATCGATCTTGGGCATGTGGGTGCGCAGATAGGACAGCTCGTGCCCCACCAGTGGCCCGCCTTTGGTGGCCTGGATCGCCACCAGTCGTGCCAGGCCCTTGGAGAACTCCAGTACCTGAAGAGCTCCGGGGTATTCGATCAGCCGGGTGATGTGCTTGGTCACCAGGTGCTCGGGACTGATCAGGACATCAATGGGAAAACCGCGCAGGCTGTCCAGGTCCTTCGCCTTGTCGCGCTGGTAGAACAGTTCGGGCTTGGCCAGGTAGGCGTTGGCCCGGACCCGGCAGATGGTGGTCGGTGTCTTGTACAACAACTTGGTGACCTGGCAGGCGACCATGTTGGTCTCATCGCTGTTGGTGACGGCAATCACCATGTCACCGTCTTCGGCGCCAGCCTGCCGGAGTACTGTCGGATAGGACGCCTTGCCCTGGACCGTCCGGATGTCCAGACGATCCTGCAGTTCCCGGAGCCGGACGCTGTCACTGTCGACCACGGTGATGTCGTTGGCTTCATTGGCGAGGTTTTCGGCCAGAGTTCCGCCCACCTGGCCGGCGCCGAGAATGAGGATCTTCATAGTTCGGGTTTCTCCAGTACCGCGTAAAAGAAGCCGTCGTGGCTGTCAGGGTCCGGCAGCAACTGGCGACCGGCGCCGGTGTCCCGGCCCCAGGCCACATCCGGCTCGACCAGGCCGGCATCCGGCTGCTGTTTCATGAATCGTTGGATTATACGGTGGTTTTCCTGGGGGAACACGGAACAGGTCGCATACACCAGGCGGCCACCGGGTTTGAGGATAGACCACATGGCCTTGAGCAGCCCCAGCTGGATCCCGGCCAGTGGCGCAATGTCCGATTCCCGCCGCAGCAGCTTGATGTCCGGATGCCGGCGGATCACGCCGGTGGCGCTGCAGGGGACATCCAGCAGGATGCGGTCGAATTCGGTGCCATCCCACCAGTTGTCGATATCCGCCGCATCGGCCTGTGTCAGCGTGGCGGTAAGGTCCAGGCGGTCCAGGTTTTCCTGAATCCGGGGCAGGCGTTCGGCGGATTCGTCGATGGCCACCACTTCGGACAGTTCACCGCAGGCCTCCAGGATGGCGCACGTCTTGCCTCCGGGGGCAGCGCAGGCATCGAGTACCCGTTGGCCGGGGGCGAGATCCAGCAGGGTGGTACACAGCTGGGCGGCTTCGTCCTGGACGCTGGCGGCGCCGTCGGCGAACCAGGGCAAGCGGTCCACCGGCACCGGCCGGACAAGCTGGATGGCGTGAGGTGCGAACCCAGTCGCCGTGGCCTCGATGCCCGCCTCTTCCAGCAGGCCCAGGTAGTGTTCGCGGGTGAAACGCAGGGCATTGACCCGCAGGGTCATGGGGGCCTGGGTGTTATTGGCATCGAGAATCTGCTGCCAGTCCCGCGGCCAGTTGTGGCGCAGCTTGTCCACCATCCACTGGGGGTGGCTGAAGCGCACCGCGTCGTCTTTCGGCTCGGGGGCGCCTTCACGCTCGGCAGCGCGCAGGACACCATTGACCAGACCGGTCAGGTGCGGCTTGTCCAGGGCCCGGCAGGCTTCCACCGATTCATTGAGTACTGCGTAGGTGGCCTGCTCGCTGAACCGGAGCTGGAACAGGGCAACCAGCATCAGATGGTGAACAACGCGGTCCTGTTTGCGCAGCGGTTTCTTCAGCCGGCCCTGCAGTTCACCATCGAGACGTTGAAACCAGCGGCAGGTGCCGTAACACAGCGCCTGGAGTTCCGCCCGTTCGCCCTCCCCGACACGGCTCAGGGCTGGCGGCA
This sequence comes from Marinobacter sp. DUT-1, assembly GCF_050379415.1. Lineage (NCBI taxonomy): Bacteria > Pseudomonadati > Pseudomonadota > Gammaproteobacteria > Pseudomonadales > Marinobacteraceae > Marinobacter > Marinobacter sp. DUT-1. The sequence goes on along the minus strand of NZ_JBNRLS010000003.1, from coordinate 611,038 downwards.
GGCACTGGGACAGGGACTGGCCCTGCTCGACCGCCAACAGGACGCTGGCTGCCACGGACCGCAAGGGTTGTTGGCCGGAGCCCATATCAGTTCAGCTCCTGGCCGGGCAACAACAGCTGCTTGCCGCCATTGATCAGGTCGTTGATGCTCTGGGCGCGGGCGCCGGGCAGCTGCAGGCGGGTGATGCGAAGAGTGCCCTCGCCGCAGGCCACGTCGATACCTTCCCGTTCCCGGCGGATCACAGTGCCCGGGGCTTCGGCGGATGCATCGGCAAGGGCGCGGGCCTCGTGAATGCGGATGCGCTGGTCGTCGAGGTCGGTGTAGGTGCCGGGCCAGGGGTTGAAGGCGCGCACCAGCCGTTCGATGGCGGCGGCATCCTGTTGCCAGTCGATATGGCCTTCTTCTTTCGACAACTTGTGCGCGTAGCAGGCCTGGTCGTCGTTCTGTGCCTCCCCGGACAGCTCGCCTTTTTCCAGCAATGCCATCGCCTTGACGATGGCCTCCCCGCCCATGGTTGCGAGACGATCGTGGAGACTCCCGCCGGTGTCGTCGTCGTGGATCGGCGTGATGGTTTTCAGCAGCATGGCGCCGGTATCCAGGCCTTCATCCATCTGCATGATGGTGATGCCGGTTTCCCGGTCGCCGGCGGCAATGGCTCGCTGGATCGGCGCGGCACCGCGCCAGCGTGGTAGCAGAGACGCGTGGATATTGAGGCAGCCTTGGGCCGGGATCTCCAGCACGGTCTTGGGCAGGATCAGGCCGTAGGCGGCAACAATCATTACATCCGGGTTCAGCATCGCCAGCTCTTGCTGTGCTTCCGGGCTGCGAAAGTTCTCGGGCTGGAACACCGGCAGGTCCGCCTCCAGCGCCACCTTTTTGACCGGGCTGGGCATCAGCTTGCGGCCCCGGCCGGCAGGCCGGTCCGGCTGGGAGTAGACGCCGACGATGTCGTGGTGGGTCGCCAGAAGGGCTGTCAGGGCGGTAGCGGCAAAGTCGGGGGTGCCGGCAAATACGATTCGCACTGTGGTGTCGTCTCTGTTCCGTTGAATACGAAAAGACCGGGTCATCGCCCGGTCCGTCACTGCCTGTCTGTTCTGGTGGCCTGAAACAGATCAGGCACTCTTGCGATGAAGCTTTTCCAGTTTTTTCTTGATCCGGTTACGCTTCAGGGCGCTGAGATAGTCCACGAACAACTTGCCGTTGAGGTGGTCCATTTCGTGCTGGATGCAGACCGCCAGCAGACCTTGCGCCTCAATCTCGAACGGCTCACCATTGCGGTCCAGGGCCCGGATCCGACAGTGTTCGACACGTTCGACATCCTCGTAGAAGCCCGGGACAGAGAGACAACCTTCCTGCATGGCTTCATAGTCGCCTTCGAGGACCTCCACTTCCGGGTTGATGAATACCCGTGGTTCGCTCTTGTCCTCGGACAGGTCCATCACGATGATCTGCTTGTGAACATTGACCTGTGTCGCCGCCAGACCGATTCCGGGCGCATCGTACATGGTCTCGAACATGTCGTCGATCAGCTTGCGGATGTCGTCTGTGACTTCGTTCACCGGCTTGGCAATGGTGCGTAGACGGGGATCCGGGTATTCGAGGATTTCTAGTATCATAACGCTCGCGTTTCTGGTCCGTATGTCCGGCAGTTCAGGCAATCCGCCCGGCTACCGTTTGAGTTTTGTAATCCTGTGAGGGAAGTCTCGATATTATCCCCCAATTCCACGATTGAGTACAAACTGATCAGTTAATAGTTAAAATCTTTCACGGGCAGAATAGAATTCACTGGAAGAACAAAAGATAACATCACAATTTCCGAGACTTCTTCTATAGTATCAGGAATTACAACGTAATAAGCTGCAGGTAATCCGGCTGCATCCGACAGAATGCAAAGACTCAAGGCACGCGATCAAGGACTTACACAATGAGGAAACTGCTGTACGCTCTGGCAGCCACTGCGCTGCTGTTCACTTCCTGGGCCCAGGCTCAACCGGAACTGCGGTCCGACCATCCCGAGCGTTACACCGTCGTGAAGGGGGACACCCTCTGGGACATTTCGGCGCGCTTTCTGAACAATCCCTGGTACTGGCCGGAGATCTGGCACGTTAATCCCCAGGTTGCCAACCCGCACCTCATTTACCCGGGCGATCGCCTCGCCCTGGTCTACATCGACGGTAAGCCGCGGATTACCAAGGTGGCGTCCAACGGCGTGGTGAAGCTCTCGCCGCAGGTGCGTTCCGAGCCGATTGATACCCCGATTCCGGCCATTCCCCTGGACGCCATCAGCAGCTTCCTGACCGATACCCGTATCGTGACCCCGGAAGAGCTCGAGGGTGCGCCCTACGTGCTGGAAGGCGAAGACGGCCGCATCATCACCGGCGCTGGTGACCGGGTCTATGCCCGTGGCGACAAGCCGGCAGACAAGGTGGGTATCTTCCGCCGCACCAAGGAATTCCGCGATCCGGATACCGGCGAGTTCCTGGGTCTGGAGGCCCGCAGCATCGGTGCCGGCAACATCACAGCCGAGAATGGGGATGTGCTGACCCTGCGCCTGACCAAGTCCAACCAGGAAATCCGTATCGGTGATCGCCTGCTGACCAGTGTCGACCGTCCGATCGCTACCAGTTTTGTGCCCAGCTCGCCGGATGAAACCATCGAGGGTGAGATGATTGCCGTTGACGGCGGTGTCAACCAGATCGGTCAGTACGACGTGGTGGCGATCAACCGCGGTGAACGGGATGGCCTTGAAGCCGGCAATGTCATGGCCGTGCTCAAGAGCGGCAACCTGGTGCGGGATCCGGTGACTGGTGAGACCATCGAGCTGCCTTCGGAGCGTGCCGGTCTGCTGATGGTATTCCAGGCTTACGAGAAGATGAGCTACGGATTGGTCCTGCAGGCCACCCGCCCGCTGTCCGTGGGTGACAAGGTCACCAATCCCTGATCGGACAGACGCTTCCAGCTGCAATTGAATGGCCGGGCGGGATTGCCCGGCCATTGTTGTTTTCAAGGATGAGGAATCATGAACGAATTGCTTTCCGGCGCGGGTTCCCGCGACCGTTTTTGCCAGGCGCTTGAACACCCCGCGGCGCCCTGGCTGCTGCTGGCAACCCTGCCCCAATTCGGTATCCGGCGGCGTGAAGCTGCGATGGCTGCAACCGCACAATTGACCGACCTGCTGGCCATGAACGCCGCCAGTCTCAAAGCCATCGGCCTCCATCCGGAAACCATTACCGGAATCCGCGCCTGGCAGGATAAAGATGCCAGCCACCCTGCCCTGAGGGAGGTCGCGGAGGCCCTGATCGGGTGTCAGCACCATGGCATCCACATTGTTACCTGGGGTGATACCGATTATCCGGAGGCACTGCGCCATATTCATGACGCTCCTCTGGTGCTCTATACCTTGGGCAACCATGGGCTGCTGGTCCGGGACCAGATCGGCATTGTGGGCAGTCGTCATGCCACCCGCCCGGGCCTGGACCATGCCCGCCGGTTCGCAGCGGAACTCAGTCGCCGGGAACTGGTGGTTACCAGTGGCCTGGCCCTGGGTGTGGACGGTGCCGCCCATGCCGGCGCTCTGGATGCCGGGTCTCCCACCATTGCGGTCATCGGTTGCGGACTGGATCAGATCTACCCGCGCCAGCACCACAAGCTGGGCGAGCGGGTGATCGAACAGGGCGTGCTGGTATCCGAATATCCACCGGGAACGCCAGCCCGCGCTGCCCATTTTCCCCAACGTAACCGTATTATCAGCGGGTTGTCCCGGGGTGTGCTGGTGGTTGAAGCGGGCCTCAAGAGTGGCTCGTTGATTACCGCGAGGTTGGCGCTGGAACAGGGCCGTGAAGTGTTTGCCATTCCCGGCTCTGTCCACAGCCCGGTCGCCCGCGGGTGTCACCACCTGATCAAGCAGGGCGCCCGGCTGGTGGAAACCGTGGACGACGTGCTGGAAGAGCTGGGTGCCTGGTGGTCGCCGCAAGCTGGCGAGTCGGATCCCGTCCAGACTCCGGGGGCGCCGGATCTGTCGCGCCTGGGACAACGGGAAATCGCGGTATTTGAGGCATTAGGGTATGATCCGGTATCAACCGATGCACTGGGTTTGGCGACCGGTTTGGCCGCGGACCAGCTGATGCAGTCCCTGTTGCTCCTGGAGCTGGAAGGGCTGGCCAGTTCAGCACCAGGCGGCTACCTGCGAATCGCCTGAACCCGGTGCCCTGTTCCACCCCGTTCTGAACAGATGATTCTCGATGCCCGTGTCCAAACCACTGACTGACTGGCAACGCCGTCGTGCCCGCCGCACCCTGCTCCAGGGCGGTGTTATCGCCTACCCGACCGAAGCGGTCTGGGGCCTGGGGTGTGATCCCTGGGATGTTCTGGCGGTAGAGCGCATCCTGGAACTGAAACAACGCCCCATGGAAAAGGGCATGATCCTGGTGGCCGCTTCGGTCGAGCAGGTGCGTTTCCTGCTCGACCCGTTGCCGGCAAACCTCCGGGAAACCGCTTTGAGCCACTGGCCCGGGCCTGTGACCTGCCTGTTACCCGATGTGAACGAGCAGATTCCGGAGTGGGTCCGGGGGCGCCATAGCTCCATTGCAGTGCGTGTCAGCGACCATCCGGTGGTCCGGTCCCTGTGCGAGGCGGCCGACATGCCGCTGGTCTCCACCTCCTGCAATCCTGCCGGGCGACAGCCGGCCCGTCATTCCTGGCAGGTGCGCCGCTATTTCGGTGATCAGCTGGACTGGATCGTGCCCGGTGAGCTTGGCGGCAATCGCAAACCCAGCCGCATTATTGATATCGTCACCGGCCAGCAGCTTCGATAGGAGAGCCCATGTCACAACAGCCCGACAGCCAGGCCGTCAAGGAATACCTGCTCGGCCTGCAGGAAAACATCTGCCGTCGCCTGGAAGCGGTGGACGGCGAGGCCTCATTCATCCGCGATTCCTGGGACCGCCCGGAAGGCGGCGGTGGTATCAGCCGGGTCATCAGTGAAGGCCGGGTGTTCGAGAAAGGCGGCGTGAACTTCTCCCACGTCATGGGGGACACCATGCCCGCCTCTGCCACGGCCCATCGGCCCCATCTGGCGGGCGCGCCCTGGCAGGCCATGGGGGTTTCCCTGGTGATTCACCCGAACAACCCCTACGTGCCCACCTCCCATGCCAATGTCCGTTTCTTTATCACCACGCCCAAAGAGGGTGAGCCGGTGTATTGGTTCGGTGGTGGGTATGACCTGACGCCCTACTATGGTTTTGACGAGGATTGCGTGCACTGGCACCGGACCGCAAAAGCTGCCTGTGAGCCCTTCGGTAAGGATACCTACCGGCGCTTCAAGGACTGGTGTGATGATTATTTCTATCTCAAGCACCGGAACGAGCCCCGGGGTGTCGGCGGCCTTTTCTTCGACGACCACAACACCGGTGATTTCGGCCAGGACTTTGCCCTGATGCAGTCGGTGGGTGACAGCTATATTGAAGCCTATGAACCGATCGTCCGGAAACGGATGGGCACGGACTTCGGTGAGCGGGAGCGCAACTTCCAGCTCTACCGCCGGGGTCGCTATGTCGAATTCAACCTGGTGTACGACCGGGGCACCCTGTTCGGCCTGCAGTCCGGCGGCCGGACCGAGTCAATCCTGATGTCCCTGCCGCCGCTGGTGCGCTGGGACTATAACCGGGTGCCGGAGCCTGGCACCGAGGAAGCACGTCTGACCGAGTATTTCCTCACGGGCCGGGACTGGCTGGGAGAGAACCATGATCAATGATCTGTACGCGGTGATCGGGCACCCGATCAGCCATAGCAAATCTCCTCGGATCCACAGCCTGTTCGCGCAGCAGACCGGTGAGCCGGTGGAGTACACCGCCATCCAGGCGCCTCTCGATGATTTCGCCGGTACCGTCCGGCAGTTCTTCGAGCGCGGCGGCAAAGGCCTCAATGTCACGGTCCCGTTCAAGGAACAGGCCTGGCAGCTGGCGGACCAGCGCACCGGGCGGGCGGAGAAGGCCGGCGCCGCCAATACCCTGTATTACGACAACGGCCGACTGGTGGCGGATAACACCGATGGCTGCGGTATCGTCCGGGATCTGGCCAGCAACCATGGTGTGACCCTCAAGGGCGCCCGGATCCTGTTGCTCGGCGCCGGTGGCGCTGTGCGCGGCGTGATCGGTCCTTTGCTGGCGGAAAAACCAGCGGAGCTGGTCATCGCCAATCGGACCGTAACGAAGGCTGAAGCCCTGGTGGATCTGTTTGCTGACGATGCTGGTGACACCCGCCTCAGTGCTTGCGGGTTCGGGGAGCCCGACCAGCCATTCGACCTGATCATCAACGGCACCAGCGCCAGCCTCCAGGGTGATCTGCCGGCCCTGTCTCCCGTGGTTATTGGTTCGGACACGGTGATATACGACATGATGTACTCCCTGAAGACCACCACGTTCAACCAGTGGGCACTGGACCAGGGGGCAAACCGGGTGGTCGATGGTCTCGGCATGCTGGTGGAACAGGCCGCCGAGTCGTTCCGGGTCTGGCGCGGCGTGCGCCCCGAGACCGCATCGGTGGTCGAGGAGTTGCGCATCGACTGAGCCGGGCGGGGTAAAAAGAAAGGCAGTGGCCGGGGCCTGATCCCGGCGCCTGCCTGTGCCTGGGGAAGGGTCAGTGTGAACCGAAGCGGACTTACTCCACGTTCACTTCGATGGCCTTCGGCTCCTTCGGTTCAGCCTTGTTGATGGTCAGGGTCAGCAGACCATCCTTGAAGTTGGCCTTGACGCTGTTTTCGTCCACATTTTCCGGCAGGGTGAAGCGGCGCATGAAGCTGCCATAGAACCGCTCGATGCGGTGCATCTTCTTGTCCTCGGTTTCCTCTTCCTGCCTGCGCTCGCCCTTGATGGTGAGGACACCGTCATGCACGGTTACCTTCACATCGTCCTTGGACATACCTGGCAACTCGGCCTCAACGGTAAAAGCCTGGTCGGTTTCCTTGATATCCACCGCCGGAGCCCAGTCACTGCGGCTGAACAGGTCCTTGCCTTCCCGCTCGCCGGCCCGGGTCAGGCCGAACATCCGGTTGTAGCGGTTCATCAGGTCTTCGAATTCATTGATCGGATTCCAGCGTGTCAGGTTGCTCATAGTCATTCCTCCTTGGTACGAAAACGAATCTGAAGGTGTGTTATCAGCTTCGCTCGCGGAACAGCTCCATGCCGGTGGCGCCGTGCCGGCTGGTTATCCGTGAACATCTGCTATGTTCGAATGTAGGATCCCCCGGGCATTTTTCAAGCACCTATTGAATGATTTTTGACCTGTGTCAGCGGGGTGCTTCTGCCAGGTACTCGTCCTTGAGCCGGACGTAGTTGGCTGCGGTGTATTTGAAAAAGGCCCGCTCTTTTTCGGTCAGCGGTCGGGCCTGTTTGGCTGGCGATCCCACATACAGGTAACCGGATTCCAGCGTCTTGCCGGGCGGCACCAGGCAGCCGGCAGCCACGATCACCTCGTCTTCGACCACAGCGCCATCCATGATGATGCAGCCCATGCCGACCAGCACCCGATTGCCGATGGTGCAGCCATGCAACAGGGCTTTATGGCCGACCGTCACATCGTCTCCCAGCGTCAGCGGATAACCGCCGGGGTTATAGTCACTGGCATGGGTGATATGCAGTACCGATCCGTCCTGAATGCTACACCGGTCCCCGATCCGGATCTGGTGCATGTCACCCCGCACCACGGTCATCGGCCAGATGGAGACATCCTCACCGGTCTGGACATCTCCGATGACCACGGCACTGGGATCCACCCAGCACCGTTCCCCAAAATGTGGCGTAATACCCTTGTGAGAGCGTACATTCGTCATTACATATACCTGTGCTTGATTTGCCCGGAGGCTTGGGGCACCTGTGGGAGAGACCCTGCCAAAACTGTGCGGAGCCATGGATGGCGGAGCTCAAGCGTCACATGGACGTGCCGAAGGAGCGTGTTTTGGCAGGGTCTCTCCCACAGGTGCCTGCCCCATAGTAGAGGCACCGAAACTACCTTAGATGCAAAGAGCTGAGAAGAGGACTTATGAATAACCCTTTATTGACCGACGATCTGTTGCCGAAATTCGACCATGTGCGCACCGAGCACATGGAAACGGCGATTGACCAGATTCTCAGCGAGAACCGCATGAAGATCAGCCAGCTTGCCGAGCAGGAAGATCCGACCTGGGACACCCTGGCCCAACCCATGCAGGCGCTGGAAGACAAGCTTTCCAATGCCTGGTCGGTGATCTCGCACCTGAATGGTGTGATGAACAACGATGAGCTGCGCAAGGTCTACAAGAACTGCCTGGAGAAGCTGACTGAGTACAGTACCGAGATCAGTCAGAACGAAGCCCTGTGCAACGCCTACAAGAAACTGGCGGCCCGGGACGACTTCAAGGACCTGAGCGAGCCCCAGCGCAAGTCGGTGGAAAACACCCTGCGCGATTTCCACCTTGGTGGTGTCGATCTGCCGGCAGACAAGAAGAAGCGTTACGCTGACCTCTCGCGGGAGCTGGCGGAGCTGTCCAACAAGTTCAGCGATAACGTACTGGACGCCACCCAGCACTGGTTCAAACAGATTACCGATGTAGACGAGCTGTCCGGCCTGCCGGAAACCGCCATCGAAGGCGCGAAGCAGGCCGCCCGCCAGAAAGATCTCGATGGCTATGTCATCACGCTGGACTTCCCCAGCTTCTTCCCGGTCATGACCTACTGCGACAACCGGGATCTGCGCCGGGAAGTCTATGAGGCGTTTGTCACCCGGGCTTCCGACCAGGGCCCGGACGCCGGGACCTGGGACAACACCCCGGTTATGGCGGAAATCCTGAAGCGTCGTCACGCCCTGTCCCAGCTGCTGGGCTTCAACAACTACGCCGAACGCTCCCTGGCCACCAAGATGGCCCGCAGTGTTGATGAGGTGCTGGAGTTCCTGAACCAGCTTGCGGCCAAATCCAAGCCGGTGGCGGAAAAGGAATTTGCCGAACTCAAAGCCTTCGCCAAAGACGAACATGGCGTGGAGGACCTGAAGGCCTGGGATATCGGTTACTACAGTGAGAAGCTGCGCCAGAAGCAGTACGACATCTCCCCGGAGACCCTGCGTCCCTGGTTCCCGGTCAACAAGGTGGTTCCTGGCCTGTTCCGGGTGGCCGAAAAGCTGTTCGATGTCCAGATTGAAGAACGCCCCGAAGTGGAGACCTGGCACGAGGACGCCACCGCCTACTGCATCAGCCGCCATGGCGAACCGGTGGCGTGGTTCTACCTGGATCTGTTCGCCCGTCAGGGCAAGCGTGGCGGCGCCTGGATGGCCGACTGCCGGGTACGCTGGCGTGACCAGCGCGGCCGCCTGCAGCTTCCGGTGGCGTTCCTGACCTGCAACTTCACCCCGCCGGTGAATGGCAAGCCGTCACTGCTGACCCACGACGAAGTGACCACCCTGTTCCACGAGTTCGGGCACGGCCTGCACCACATGCTGACCCAAGTGGACGTACTGGACGTATCCGGCATCAACGGCGTGGCCTGGGACGCTGTGGAGCTGCCCAGCCAGTTCCTGGAGAACTGGTGCTGGAACCCGGATTCCCTGGCACTGATCGCCAGCCATCACGAAACCGGCGAGCCGTTGCCGGAAGACCTGCTGCAGAAGCTCCTGGCAGCGAAGAACTTCCAGTCCGGTATGGCCATGGTGCGCCAGCTGGAGTTCTCGTTGTTCGACTTCCGCCTGCACGCGGAATTTACCGAGGAGGCTCCCACCAACCCGCTGGACATGCACCGCAAGGTGCGTGAAGAGATCGCTGTGGTGGAAGCCCCCGAGTTCAACCGCTTCCCCAACGCCTTCTCCCACATCTTCGCCGGCGGCTATGCGGCGGGTTATTACAGCTACAAGTGGGCGGAAGTCCTGGCGGCGGATGCTTTCTCCCTGTTCGAGGAGAAGGGTATCTTCGACTCGGAAACCGGCAAGGCCTTCCTGCATAACATCCTTGAGAAAGGCGGCTCCCAGGAGCCCATGGAACTGTTCAAGGCCTTCCGGGGTCGAGAGCCTCAGGTGGATGCCCTTTTGAGACAATCCGGCATCACGGACGAAGCCGCCTGATACAATGTCGGTAATTGGCCGGGTGGAACCATTCGAAGCCCGGCCGCCGATCTGAAAAACCGGAGTAACCTATGGCAAGTCCGAAACGTTTCATCGCCGGTGCGGTTTGCCCCCGCTGTGCGGAGATGGACAAGATCATGATGTTCACGGATGACAACGACAAGCAGATACGCGAGTGCGTGGCCTGCGGGTTCACCGATGGGTTGTCCGAGGAGCCGGATACCCAGGTGCCGGAGCTGGAGACCCGGGTGAACAAGCGTAAGAATGAGGACGATCACACTGTTAAACAGGTCGTGTTCTTCAAGGCTGGGTCTGAGGACTGACTTGCTGCGTTTCTAGCCTGGCCTAGCCTGGTTGTTGTGGGGGCTTTGAGGGAGTGGGGGTGCTTTCCTTTCGGGCACAAAGAACTCGCTTCGCTCAGACAATTGTGCCCTGAAGGAAAGCACCCCCACTCCCTCTTTCACTGAACAACTTCGATATATCTGCCCAGCAGGATTAGTGGTCTGTGCAGTTTTCTGCAATGGGTCCTAGCTTTCCTTATGTTCCCGCAGCTTGAATTACGGGGCACGTGACCGGTAACAGGTCTAGTCCGTTTCTCTTGGACATATCTGTTTAGTCAGAGAACGAGGGGGCGGGGTACCTTTTCTGCCGGGCACAATTGTCTGAGCGAAGCGAGTTTTTTGTGCCCAGAAGAAAAGGTACCCCGCCCCCTCGTAAGCCCCCAAAACCAGCAGGCTACAAAAGAACGGCGTACTCCAAGGGTCAGAGCACCATAGCCGCCAACCACCCAAACCCGAGCAACGGCAGGTTATAGTGCAGGAACGTCGGCACCACGGTATCCCAGATGTGGTTGTGCTGGCCGTCGACGTTCAGGCCGGCGGTGGGGCCGAGGGTGGAGTCGGAGGCCGGGGAGCCGGCGTCGCCCAGGGCGCCGGCGGTGCCGACCAGGGCCACGATGGCCAGGGGGCTGAAGCCCATCTGCAGGGCCAACGGGACATAAAGGGCCGCGATGATCGGGATGGTGGAGAAGGACGAGCCGATACCCATGGTGATCAGCAGGCCTACAGCCAGCATCAGGAAGGCGGCCAGGGGCTTGTTCTCGCCGATGGCGGCAACGGAGCCTTCCACCAGGGTGGCAATGTCGCCGGTTTCCCGCATCACTTCCGCAAAGCCGTTGGCGGCGATCATGATGAAACCGATCATGGCGAGCATCTTCATGCCCTCGGTGAACAGGTCATCGGCCTCTTTCCACTTCACCACGCCGGACAGGTTGAACAGTACGAAGCCGGCCAGGGCGCCCAGGATCATGGAGCCCAGCCAGAGCTGGACCACGAAGGCGACCACGATGGCGGCCAGGGCCATGACCAGGGTGCGGGGGCTGTAGGCGACGTTGACCCGCTCGGTCTTCGCGATCGCTTCCATGTTGTACTTGCGTTCACCACGATAGCTGAAGAACACCGCGATCAGCAGGCCCACGAGCATGCCCAGGGCCGGCAGGGCCATGGCGGACATGACGTTGAGCTCGCTGGCGTCGACCCCGTTGTCGGCCACGTTGGCGAGCAGGATTTCGTTCAGGTAGATGCCGCCGAAACCCACCGGCAGGAACATGTACGGGGTGATCAGGCCGAAGGTCAGCACACAGGCCACCAACCGGCGGTCCATGTTGAGTTTGGCCATCACGTACAGCAGCGGCGGTACCACTAGCGGGATGAAGGCGATGTGGATCGGCAGGATGTTCTGGGAGGAAATGGCGATGGCCAGCAGCAGCCCGACGATCAGGAAGCGGATGCCGGTGGCGGCGCTGCCGTCTTCCTGGCGGCCGACCAGGGCAAGGGCGCGGTCGGCCAGGGCGTGGGCGAGGCCGGATTTGCCGATGGCCACGGCAAAGGCACCTAGGGTGGCATAGGACAGCGCGACGGTGGCACCACCGCCCAGTCCGTTGTTGAAGGCTTCGATAGTGGCGTCCAGGGACATGCCCGCGATCAGGCCGCCGGAAATGGCGCCGACGATCAGGGCAACGACAACGTGAATGCGGCACAGGCTCAGTACGAGCATGATCAGTACCGCGGCAACAACGGCATTCATGGCAAACTCCGGGTAGGAATCAACGGTTTTACCGGCCCCTCATGGGGGCCGGCGTCATGAAAAGCGCGCTAATGTGCAGGAAATGACCGCCCGAGTCAAAACGGGATTACCGAACTCAGTCGTCAATGCGGGCAAAGCGGGGAACCAGTTCTCCGGCGACTTCCACCGTTTCCCGGAACATGGCGAGGGGACGTACCCAGAGGCTGTAGTCACCGTACAGGCAGCGGTAGACCACCAGGGGCTCCTCGGTTTCGCTGTGGCGGGCGACGCCGATCACTTCGTAATCCTGGCCCTTGTAGTGCCGGTAACGCCCGGGACTTATGGTCGGTTTCTTGTCGGTCATGGTCAGCCCTTTCAGTTCTTGAGCTTGTACCTGCCAGGTCCGAGGAAGACCAGGGCGACAGCATTAAACAGGAAGAAAAGCTGGAGTTCCAGGGCCAGCCCGCCGTTACGGCCCAGTGCCAGCAACTCATGGGCGTGCACCAGGATAATGGCGACGATCATGTTGAACGCAATCAGCATGGCGCCTATCCGGGTCTGGTAGCCGAGGATGACCATCAGTGGCCCGACCAGCTCGCCGATGAACACGCCGTAGGCCAGAAATGCGGGCAGCCCGTGGCTGGCCAATTCTCCCTCGATGAAGCCAACCCCATTGAGCAGTTTGGCAATGCCATGAAACAGCATCAGACCACCCAGGGTCAGGCGCAGAATCAGTTTTCCCAGATCGGCGTTTTCCAGCATGAAGCCTCCTGTGGCCGGTTGAAGTGGTGGAAAACCGCCAAGGATACCGCCTAAACCAGACCGCCGCCCAGTGAAAACCGGATATGGTTACGGATCAGCAGGTTTTCCCAATAGTGGCGCATCCAGTTCCAGGCTTCGTTGTTTACCTGCTCGACGAACGGATCCAGGTTGAGGTTGTAGTAGTCCGGTGTGCCGGCGATCTGCAGTACGGTGACAGCGACCGAATCATCCAGCTCGTTGGCAAAAGGTTCGCCGATCAGTTCGTGAACCAGAAGATTGGCCCGGGTAGCCTCGATATCCACCAGCTCACTCTGCCGGATGGAGCGATTGTTTTCGTGCATTTCTTCCATCAGGCGGTGGCACAGGTAAGCGCGGATGAGCAGGCCGTCGAGCCCATCGTAACGCACCAGCAGAACGGAGGGCTGGGTAAAGTAACGGATGGCAGCGTCCACGAAAGGCCGGAACAGTTCGGCTTTACCCGCCTCACGGGCGCAGGCTTCTACACATTCAATCAGTCGTGGCGCCATTTCAATGTACTCGATGGCGAACTGGAACAATGCGGTGGCCGGCTGGTAGCCCTCAATAACCACGGACGATGGTAACCGCTCTGCCGTCTCGCGAAGCTGGCGGAGGAAGGTCCCGGATCGGGCTTCCTTGCGCCGGGCGTCGTCAATGATTTCGAGCACTACCTGTGGTGTCATGTGAGGAGATGCCAGTGTCTGTACGAATTGAGGTCGCAAGGCGCCTCCCGTTGTTTGCAACGAGTCAGTCAGTGCAGCAGGAAGCGGTGCACTGTACCAACCCGCCTGCTGTTTCTGACTAGTGTAGTCGACATTTGTCCGCTTGCCGGTTCGTCGTCTGCAAATCGCATCGCCGGAAGATTACCGCCCGGACAGGTTGTGTCACGACGCCTCAAACCAGCGCCCGGCCCGGGTGTGGGACCAGCAAAGCCAACCCATCGTGACGGCCCGGGCGAGCATCAGGCAGATCAGGGAGAACCACAGACCGTGATTGCCCCAGCCGGTGGTCAGCCACCACACTGGCAGGAACACGCCCAGGGCGGAGAACAACATGGTGTTCTGCATGTCCCGGGTGCGGGTGGCGCCGATGAACACCCCGTCCAGCAGGAAGCCCCAGACCGACGCGAACGGCAGCAGCCACAGCCATGGCAGGTATTCCCAGGCGGTCATGCGGACCGACTCGATGCCGGTCAGCAGCGCGATCAGCTGGCGCCCACCGAGGACAAAGACAATGGTCAGCAACAGGGCGCCCCACAAGGACCACCTTAATGCGCTGCGAAATACCACGCGGAACCGGCGCCGGCTGTCCTTGCCGATCGCTTCGCCGACCAGTGCCTCGGCGGCATTGGCGAAGCCGTCCAGGGCATTGGAGATCACCAACAGGAAAGTGATGAGCACGGCGTTGGCGGCCAGGATCGTATCGCCTTGCCGGGCACCCTGGGCGGTAAAGAAGGCCAGCACCAGTAACAGGGCGATGGTCCGCACCATGATGTAACGGTTGACCCGCAGGATTTTCAGGTAGTCGGACAGCCGCCCGAAGAGTTCCCGGGTCAGACGCTGCCCTTCCGGCAGGCGGGTCAGCACAATGGCGAAGCCGATGATGGCAGCACCGTATTCGGCGATCACCGTGGCGATCGCCACACCCCGGCTGTTCCAGCCCAGCCCGGTCACGAAGAGTACATCCAGCACGATATTCAGGCCGTTGGCGACGATCAGCATGATCATCGGCCCCCGGGGAAACTGCGTGCCGATCAACCAGCCCACCAGGGTGTACTGGCACAGCACCGCCGGCGCGCTCCAGATCCGGATGGCCGCGTATTCGGCCGCGAGCCCGGTCACATCCGGGCTCGGATTCATCAGCGCCAGGCCGATGCGGATCAAAGGTTGGTGAAACAGGATCAGCAACAGGCCGATGCCCACGGCAAGCAGCACCGAGCGCAACAGCAACGCCACCTGGCCAAAACTGTCCCGTTTGCCCCACGCCTGGGCCGCCAGGCCGGTGGTGCCCATGCGCATGAAGCCGAAGGTCCAGTACAGGATACTGAACAGGTTGGCGCCGACGGCGACCGCTCCGAGGTATTCCGGGCTCTCCAGATGACCCAGTACAGCGGTGTCCACCAGGCCGAGCAGGGGCACGGTCAGGTTGGTCAGCATCAGGGGCCAGGCCAGCGCCCAGAGTCGCCGGTCGGTGGTGGCCAGTTGAAAAGTCATATTCGTTCTGATTCTTAAAAATTCCGGGTTAGCAGGTTTAGATTTAGCCGATTTTTTAGTGTTTTTTTGATCTGTGTCTATACTCGAATTTGGAGTATCCGTAAGCAGGCTTCCACTCTGGTTTGACTGGTGTTTCTGCGAGTGCCGTCAAAACAGAGGGATAACGCAAAATCCGACAAGAATAACACTCTGTGGAGACACAGTATGCGCGTGCACGCTAAGCGGGCAGGTGCCCTGTTGGGTGGTCTTGTGTTCCCGACCTGGTCCATGGCGGACTGGACGATGAACATGACGCCCGGGGTAACCGGCACCAGTAATGATATTTTCAGCCTTCACATGACCATTCTCTGGATCTGCGTCGTCATCGGCGTGGTGGTCTTCGGGGTCATGTTCTGGTCTATCTTCGCCCACCGCAAATCCCAGGGTCACAAACCAGCGAATTTCCACGAAAACACAATGGTGGAAATTCTCTGGACCATCATACCGTTTGTCATTCTGGTGGTCATGGCGATCCCGGCTACGGCCACGCTCGTCGATATGTACGACACCACCGAATCCGAGGTGGATATCAAGGTCACTGGTTACCAGTGGAAGTGGCAGTACGAGTATGTCGATCAGGAGTTCGGTTATTTCTCCAACCTCGCCACTCCCCGCGATCAGATCGATAACCGGCAGGACAAGGGTGAGAACTACCTGCTGGAGGTGGACAACCCGCTGATTGTCCCGGTCGGCAAGAAGGTCCGGCTGCTGCTGACCGCTAACGATGTCATTCATTCCTGGTGGGTGCCGGAGTTCGGCATCAAGAAAGATGCGATTCCGGGGTTCATCAACGAGGCCTGGTTCCGGGTGGACGAGCCGGGCACCTACCGTGGTCAATGTACCGAACTGTGTGGCAAGGACCACGGTTTCATGCCGATCGTGGTAGAGGCCGTTCCGGAGGAGGAATTCACGGTCTGGCTTGCAGAACAGAAAGCGGCCGCCGAGAAAGAACGCGAGCTGACGCAGAAAGACTGGACCATGGATGAGCTCATGGCTCGTGGCGAAAAGGCCTATCAGACCGCCTGCGCGGCCTGTCACCAGCCGGACGGCAGTGGCGCACCACCGGCTTTCCCGGCGCTGAAGGGCAGCCCGATTGCCACCGGAGACATGACCGCGCACATCGATATTGTGGTCAACGGGAAGTCCGGCACAGCCATGCAGGCCTTCGGCAACCAGTTGAGCGAGGTGGACCTGGCGGCGGTGATTACCTATGAGCGGAACGCCTGGGGTAACAACACCGGTGACATGGTCACGCCCAAGGAAATACTGGATTACAAGAACCAGCAGTAATCGACGCCAGATAATAACGATCACCAGCCAAAATTAACGGCGGTAACGGGGGTTTTCATGAGTGCGGTTGCAGATACCCACGCCCAGGAACATCATCACGGCCCGGCCAAAGGCATCAGCCGCTGGCTGCTGACCACCAACCACAAGGACATCGGGACCATGTACCTGGTGTTCAGTTTCGCCATGTTCCTCCTCGGGGGAACCATGGCCATGGTCATCCGGGCAGAACTCTTCCAGCCCGGCCTGCAGATCGTGCAGCCGGAATTCTTCAACCAGATGACCACCATGCACGGTCTGATCATGGTGTTCGGCGCGGTCATGCCGGCGTTTGTCGGGCTGGCCAACTGGATGTTGCCATTGATGATCGGCGCACCGGACATGGCCCTGCCACGGATGAACAACTGGAGTTTCTGGCTGCTGCCGTGCGCGTTCCTGATCCTGGTGTCCACCCTGTTCATGGAGGGCGGCGCACCCAACTTCGGCTGGACCTTCTACGCGCCCCTGTCGACCACCTACGGGCCGCCGAGCACCACCTTCTTCATCTTTGCCGTCCATATCATGGGGATCTCCTCCATCATGGGCGCCATCAACGTGATCGCCACCATTCTGAACCTGCGTGCCCCGGGCATGACCCTGATGAAGATGCCCCTGTTCGTGTGGACCTGGCTGATTACCGCATTCCTGCTCATAGCAGTCATGCCGGTACTGGCTGGTGTGGTCACCATGATGCTGATGGACATCAACTTCGGCACCAGCTTCTTTGATGCCTCCGGCGGCGGTGACCCGGTTCTGTTCCAGCATGTGTTCTGGTTCTTCGGGCACCCCGAGGTCTACATCATGATCCTGCCGGCTTTCGGTGCGGTGTCCCACATCATCCCCGCTTTCTCCCGCAAGCGCCTGTTCGGCTATGCCTCCATGGTTTACGCGGTCGGCGCCATTGCCCTGCTGTCCTTTATCGTCTGGGCGCACCACATGTTCACCGTGGGCGTACCGCTGGCAGGCCAACTGTTCTTCATGTACGCCACCATGCTGATTGCCGTGCCCACCGGGGTGAAGGTGTTCAACTGGGTGGCCACCATGTTCCGGGGTTCCCTCACCTTCGAGGCGCCCATGCTGTTTGCGGTAGCCTTCGTGATCCTGTTTACCATCGGCGGTTTCTCCGGCCTGATGCTGGCGATTGCCCCGGCAGACTTCCAGTATCACGACACCTACTTCGTGGTGGCCCACTTCCACTATGTGCTGGTGCCCGGCGCCATCTTCGGCATCTTCGCCTCGGCCTATTTCTGGCTGCCGAAGTGGACCGGCCACATGTATGACGAGACCCTGGCCAAGACCCACTTCTGGCTGTCCTTCATCGGCATGAACCTGGCCTTCTTCCCCATGCATTTCCTGGGGCTGGCGGGCATGCCGCGCCGGATTCCGGATTACGCCCTGCAGTTTGCCGACTTCAACATGGTCTCCAGCATCGGCGCGTTCATGTTCGGCGCGACCCAGCTGTTGTTCCTGCTGATCGTGATCAAGTGTGTCAGGGGTGGCAAGGAAGCTGCGGCCAAACCGTGGGACGGTGCCGAAGGCCTGGAATGGACCGTACCTTCGCCGGCACCCTATCACACCTTCGCCACACCGCCGGAGGTGAAATGAGGCTCCGGCAAGACCAGTGAAGGCGAGAACAAAAACAAACGAAAACGGCTAAGCCATCGGAGACAGTCATGGCGGAAAACCAGACCTACTACGTTCCGGAACAGAGCAAATGGCCGATCGTTGCAACGGTCGGCCTGGGGGTCACGCTGTACGGTGTCGCCTCGATCATGGTGAACGGTAACCAGGGAGAGAGTACGACGGGATCCTGGGTGATGTTCTTCATCGGCGCCCTGATCATGGCCTACATGCTGTTCGGCTGGTTCGGAAGTGTTATCAGGGAAGGCCGCGCCGGCCTATACAGCGACCAGATGGACCGCTCCTTCCGCTGGGGCATGAGCTGGTTCATCTTCTCGGAAGTCATGTTTTTTGCCGCTTTCTTCGGTGCGCTGTTCTATGTCCGGGTGTTCGCGGTGCCCTGGCTTGGCGGCGAGGGGGACCGAGGCTCCTCCGCCATGTTGTGGGAGGGCTTCAATGCTGCCTGGCCGCTGGTCCAGAACCCGAACCCTGAGGCCTTTCCAGGACCCCGCGAGGTCATCGGTCCCTGGGGTCTGCCTTTGATGAACACCATCTTGCTGGTCACCTCGTCCTTTACGATCACGATCGCTCACCATGCCCTCAAGGCAGGCCATCGGGCCAAGACCAAGCTCTGGCTGGGTGCCACAATCGCGCTGGCGGTCGTGTTCATGTTTGTTCAGGGCTACGAGTATATCCACGCCTACCAGGATCTGGACCTGACCCTGCAATCCGGCATCTACGGCAGCACTTTCTTCATGCTGACCGGGTTCCACGGCGCGCACGTACTGCTGGGATCGATCATGCTGACGGTTATGCTGGTGCGACTCTTCAAAGGACACTTCACGGCCGAAAACCATTTCGGCTTCGAGGCGGCGGCCTGGTACTGGCACTTTGTGGATGTGGTCTGGCTCGGCCTGTTCGTGTTTGTCTACATCATCTGACCGGGTGTGTGGTCAGGGCGTCGGATTCAGTGTCAGGCTGCCCTGCCACAGGGCAATCAGGATAACCACCAGGAGCAGTATGCTGAGGGCGACCCGGACAGCAAGCGAATTGACGACCCGATTGGTTTTGCCACCGTCCCGGATCAGGAAGAACAGCCCGCTGAACAGGCTGGCGACCACGGCGAGCATCAGTACAACGATGACGGCCTTAAGCATGGGAATCCCTGTTGTTATAGGTTTGGGGGTTGCGCGAAACCGGAAATTTGCGGTGCCGGTGGAGTCACTATAGCAAAGCATGGCCGATCCGCAGGTATCGAAACGAAAATGGCACTTTGACTGGCGGTTGATGCTGTTCAGCGGCTTCTTCCTGCCGGTACTCATCGGCCTGGGCATCTGGCAGCTGGACCGGGCCGGCCAGAAGCAGGTGATGCTGGACAGCTGGCAGCAACAGGCGGAGACCCTTCCCTGGCAGCAACTGATCGAAGGCGAGGTGCGTTCCGGCAAGCCGGTCCGGATGACCGGGGTATATGGCGAGCAAAGCTGGTTGCTGGATAACCGGACCCGCGACGGCGTTCCCGGATACGAGGTGATCACGGATTTCTATCCCCTGGAAGGGCCGCCGGTTCTGGTAAATCGTGGCTGGATCCAGGCGCCCCGGAGCCGGGACCGTCTGCCGCAGGTCGACATTCCCGATGGTCTGTTTACCCTGTCCGGCCGGCTGGCTGACTATCCCGTCCCTCCGGTGCTTGCTGAGCAGGTCCAGGAAGAACAGGGGTGGCCGCGCAGGGTCCAGCGTCTTCCGAGAGAGGCGGCCGCGAATGACGTGGAAGGACTACCGGCCTTGATGATCCGCCTCGAAAATGGCCAACAGGCCGGGGCCTTCCGGGCCGACTGGGCGCCGGACCTGATGGGTCCCGGAACCCATTATGGTTATGCAGCTCAATGGTTTGCGCTCGCGGTGGCACTGACTATATTGACTGTAGCGGCGAGTTACCGAAAGACAGGAGCCAATAATGACAATGACAATGGCTGACAAGGGTACCCAGCACCACGAGTCTGACCAACCGACCCCTGAACAGGTTCGCAGGGGGCGTCGTACGGCTTTTCTTCTGTTTGCCCTCGGCTTCGGCCCGATGATCGTGGCCACCATTATGTTCTACACCGGCTGGCTCAATCCGGCGGGACACACCAACAATGGCACGCTGGTTCAGCCGGTGGTTCCGGTTCAGGCACTTCACCTCCAGACCGAGGCAGGTGAGCCGGTCGAAGCGCGATTCGGGCCTGACAAAGTCGACCCGCAGTGGCTGCTGATGGTGGTTGCCGGTGAGTGTGGCAGTGACTGCCAGGAACTTCTCTATCTGGCCCGGCAGGTCAATATTGCCCTGGGCAAGAATGCCAACCGGGTATCCCGTGCGGCGGCTCTGGGTTCGGTACCGTCGGATCTCTCCGCAAAATGGTCTCGGGAATACAGCCTGATGGAACGGCTGGCACCTGCGGAAGGCGCGACTCCCGCATGGCCGACCGGCGTCAATCCCGCCCGTGAACCCCGGATCCTGCTGGTGGACCCCTTCGGCAACGTGATGATGCATTACGGATCGGAGCACAGTGGCAAGGACATGCTTGAGGACCTAAAGCACCTTCTCAAACTGTCCCAGATTGGCTGAGGCCGGAGGTTGTTCCAGTGAACCCGTCTGTCTGTCCCGAGGTTACGAGTTCCGGTATCCACCGAAACATGGCGCATTGGGCAACCGTTGCTGCGTGCCTTGCGGTGGTGGTTATCATGCTGGGTGCGTGGACCCGGCTGGTGCACGCCGGCCTCGGTTGTCCGGACTGGCCCGGCTGTTACGGCTTCCTGACCGTGCCCCAGAGCGAATCCAGCATTGCCATTGCCAATGCCCGCTTCCCGGAAACTCCGGTAGATGTGGAAAAGGGCTGGCCGGAAATGATTCACCGTTACGCCGCCGGAACCCTGGGGCTGGTGGTCTTTGGCCTGGCAGCCTACGCAGTTCGGCATCGCAAAACCGGCGTGCCGTTCAAGCTGCCGCTGTTCATCGCCGGTTTCATCGTTCTGCAGGGTGCGTTTGGCATGTGGACCGTCACCCTGAAGCTCTGGCCCCAGGTAGTCGCGCTGCACCTGCTGGGCGGGTTCACCACCCTGAGTCTGTTGACCCTGCTCAGCCTGCGCCTGTGGCGAAAGGCAAGAGGGGCAACCAGGCCTTCGGCCGCTCCGGCTCTCGCCCGGTTCCGGCCCTGGCTCTATGGCGGGCTACTACTGGTGGTTCTACAGATTGCCCTGGGCGCCTGGACGGCCGCGAACTATGCCGCTGTGGCCTGCACCGACCTGCCCACCTGCCAGGGCCAGTGGTGGCCGGATGGCATGGATTTCCGACATGGCTTTGACGTCGCCCAGCACGTAGGCCCGAACTACCTCGGTGGCCAGCTCACAGCCGATGGCCGGGTGGCCATTCACGTGACGCACCGCCTGGGGGCCATGGTGGTGCTGGTGTACTTCACCGTGTTGCTGTCCCTGATGTGGTGGAGACGGGAAGCCAGCGGCCTGGATGGCTCGATACAGCTGGTGTCGTTGGTCCTGGCCGCACAAATCGCTCTGGGCCTGGCCAACGTCATGCTCCACATCCCGCTGTCCATCGCAGTGGCCCATAACGCGATGGGCGCCGGACTGCTGCTGTCCGTGATTCATCTGGTCTGGCGTCATCACCTGCTGGTCCAGCCCAAGACTATAAGCGCAACCCAAACGACAACGATAAATCGGGAGGTAACGGCATGAGCGAGCAAGTGAAGGCGCTGCCGGCCCGGAATACTGCGAGTGCTTCCGGCAAGACCATTTCCTGGCGGGATTTCCTGGAGCTGACCAAGCCCCGGGTGGTCGCGCTGATGATCCTTACCTCCGTCATCGGCATGCTGCTGGCGGCTCCGGGCGTGCCCGGCTGGAGCGTGCTGCTGTTCGGCAACCTGGGCATCGCCCTGCTGGCCGGTGCCGCCGCCGTGGTCAACCACGTGGTGGACCAGAAAATCGACACCGTCATGGCCCGCACCCGCAAGCGGCCAGTGGCCACCGGCAAGATAGCCCCGGTCGATGCCATCGTGTTCGCGACCCTGCTGGCCTGCGTCGGCATGGCGATCCTGATGTTGATGGTCAATCACCTGACCGCCTGGCTGACGTTGGCTTCGTTGGTCGGGTACGCTGGCGTCTACACCCTGTTCCTCAAGCGCGCCACCCCCCAGAACATCACCATCGGCGGTCTGGCCGGTGCCATGCCGCCGCTGTTGGGCTGGACCGCGGTGACCGGCCAGGTGGAAGGTCACGCCCTGCTGCTGGTCCTGATCATCTTCGCCTGGACCCCGCCCCATTTCTGGGCCCTGGCCATCCATCGCAAGGAAGAATACGCCAAGGCCGGTATCCCCATGCTCCCGGTCACCCACGGCAACAAGTACACCGAGCTGCACATCCTGCTGTACACCCTGATGTTGCTTGCCGTCAGCCTGCTACCTTTTGTCACAGGCATGTCCGGTGGCATCTATCTCATTGGCGCCCTGGCCCTGGGCCTGCGCTTCCTGCAGTACGCCATCCGGCTGCTGAAGGGCGATGATCGCCGCGTTGCTCTCAATACCTTCAAGTATTCCATCACTTACCTGATGGCGCTGTTTGTGGTACTCCTTGTAGATCATTTTGTTTTCTTCTAACCCGAGGCACATAGTCTGAAGGAGTGGGTGGGGGTACCTTTTCTGGCGGGAACAATTGTCTGAGCGCAGCGAGTTTTTTGTTCCCAGAAGAAAAGGTACCCCCGCCCGCTCCCAGCCCCCGAGTTCGGTATTGGAGTACTGATGAATCGGTCTGTGCGGATAACGCTGGTTGCGCTGCTGTTAATTGTTCTTCTCATTTTCGGGCTGGTGGTTGCCCGTCAGGTGTATCTGGTTGGCGGGGATCCGCAGCCGGCACCGGATCTCTCCGAGTTCAACACCTACGTTTATGATCAGGCGAAACCGCTGGCGGAGTTTACGCTGACCAACGAGAACGGTGAGACGGTCACCCGCGAAGACCTGAAGGGACGCTGGACCTTTGCCTTTGTCGGCTACACCAACTGCCCGGATATCTGCCCGGCGGCGATGGCCAATCTGCGCCAGCTGGATCAGCGCCTGCCGGCGGAGTTGCCGCAGCCGGATTACCTGTTGATCAGTGCTGATCCGGAACATGACACACCGCAGAAACTAAAAGATTACACCGGTTTCTTTGGCGAACACTTCCACGGTTTGACCGGGGATCTGGAAACGACACGGGCACTGGCGAAGAGCCTGAGTGCGGTGTTTGTCCACCGGGAAGTGGACGGCGAGTTACTGGTGGATCACAGTGGCCATTTCGCCCTGCTGAATCCTGAGGGCCAGCTACAGGCACTGATCCAGCCGCCGCACCGGCCGGAGGAACTGGCAAAGGCCTTCGAGCGGATTTATCAGTGGGCCAAAGCCAATCGGGAACGGACAAGCTCCTGATTGATAGGTGGTTTTGGCCAAGGTCCAAAAGACATCCGGGCAGGGGTGGCTTAGACTGTTGGGCTGATTAACTGACCGCCGGACTGTTTGCCGATGCCAACCCAGACTTCAACGCCACCAAAAGAGCTGTTTTCCGTCCTTGCTGCCGGCGCAGTGGTGTTGCTGGTGGTTCACGGCCTTGGCCGGTTCATCTATACCCCGCTGTTGCCCTACCTGGTGGACGACGGACAGTTCAGTGCCGCCAACGGCGCGGCGGTGGCCACCTGGAACTACCTGGGTTATCTGATAGGTGCGATGCTGGCGATCTGGTGGCACCGCATTGATCAGATTCGCATGCTCCTGCCGGTGTCCCTTGCTGTCCATGTGATCACCACCCTGGCGATCACCCAGACCGATAACCTGACCCTCATTTCTGCCATCCGCACTCTGAACGGTGTGGCCAATGGCATGGTCTTTGTCCATGCCCCTGCCTTGATCCTGGAATGGCTGGTATTGCGAAACCGGGCGTCGATCAGTGGCCTGGTGTATTTTGGTGTGGGTATCGGGCTGCTGTTGTCCAGCGGTCTCGTGACAGGCACGGCAGACTGGTTGCAAGGTGCCCAACGGTGGTGGCCCGCAGCCTTGTTGTCGATCCCCCTGGCCTGGTGGGGGGCGGTTCGGTTGATTCGTCTTGATATCCCGTCCGCCAGTTATGACGACTCGGGCAAGGTCGTTACGTCCACGCCCCTGCTGGATCGGGCGAGCATCCCGCTCTTTCTGTCGTACGCCGGCGCGGGACTGGGCTATATCCTGCCCATGACTTTCCTGCCACTGCTGGCCAAAATCGAACTGCCGTCCGGCCACTGGTTGCTGGATGGTGCCTGGGTCATCGTGGCGTTGTGTACCATTCCCGCCGCCTGGATCTGGAACCGCGTGGGCGGGACAATCGGCGATCTGCCTGCACTGAGGCTCAATTTTCTGATCCAGCTGCTGGGTGTCCTGGTAGCGGTCGTATGGCCGGGCGATGTCGGCCTGTTTCTGTGTTCTGTCCTGGTGGGCAGTACCTTCCTCGGTACTGTGTTGCTGACCCAGCGCATCGGTCGTGCCCTGCATCCGCACCAGGGGCCAAGGCTGTCTGCGGCCATGGTGGCGCTTTACGGCTTCACCCAGATGGTCGGGCCGTGGTTGACCAAACAATGGCTTGAGGCAGGCGGTACCCTGGTTTCCGCGTTCGGAATTGGTGTCGGAGCGCTGGCGTTCGGACTGTTTTTCGCGTTCTTCGTGCCCCGCCCGGAGCTCTGGCATTCGCGTGAATCCTGAAAACAAAGCCAAAGCCATGCTGCCCATTGACCAGATCCTGCCGGACCTGAAGCAGACCCTGGAACAGTCCACCACCGCCCTGTTACAGGCCCCTCCGGGCGCCGGCAAGACCACCCGGGTACCGCTGGCACTGCTGGATGCTCCCTGGCGCGAGGACCGCAAGATCCTGATGCTGGAGCCGAGGCGGCTGGCGGCACGATCGGCGGCACGGTTCATGGCCCGACAGCTGGGAGAGTCGCCGGGCCAGACGGTGGGCTACCGGACCCGGCTGGATACCAGGGTCTCCGGCGCCACCCGGATCGAGGTGGTGACCGAGGGCATCCTGACGCGGCTGATCCAGAGCGATCCCATGCTGGAAGACTACGCCGCTGTTCTGTTTGATGAATTCCATGAGCGCTCGTTGCAGGCGGACCTGGGTCTGGCCCTGGTTCGGGAGTCCCAGCAGGCCCTGCGCGAAGACCTGCGCTTGCTGGTGATGTCGGCCACGCTGGAGACTGCGCCGATCGCCCGGGTGCTTGGAGACGTGCCGGTGATCAGCAGCGAAGGGCGGGCGTTCCCGGTGGAGGTGCTGTATCGGCCTTTGCCGCGAAACACACGGATAGTCGACCAGGTGGTGGCGGTAGTGCAGGAAGCTCTTCGAGACCAGACCGGTTCAATATTGATATTCCTGCCCGGCGCCGGCGAAATTCGCCGGGTGGCGCAGCAACTGCAGGGGCAGGTGCCGGATCATGTCCTCCTGGCGCCTCTCTACGGCAATCTGAGTGCCGAAGCCCAGGACCGGGCCATTGCACCGGCGCCGGAGGGTACCCGCAAGGTGGTGCTGGCCACTGCCATCGCGGAGACCAGTCTGACCATCGAGGGCGTGCGGGTGGTCATCGACGCCGGTCAGCAGCGCCGGGCGGTGTTCGATGCCAACAGCGGTATGACCCGGTTGGTGACCGGTCGGGTGTCGAAAGCCTCGGCGGAACAACGAAAGGGCCGAGCTGGCCGGGTGGAGCCCGGGGTGTGTTACCGGCTCTGGAGTGAGTCGGAACAATTTGGCCTGTCGGAGTTCACGCCCCCGGAAATCCGGGAGGCGGATCTGGCGCCACTGGTGCTGGAACTGGCCCAGTGGGGTGCCCGCTCGCCAGACCAGGTGGCCTGGATTGACGCTCCTCCCCGGCCTCACTGGCACCAGGCGGTGGCCCTGTTGCAATGGCTTGATCTGCTCGATGACGATGGCGGCATCACCGACCACGGCAAGGCCGCCCGGGATCTGGGTATCCATCCCCGCCTGGCCCATATGGTGATTCGAGGGCGGGAGCTGGGTTTTGGTGGCCTTGCGGGGGAACTGGCCGCCCTCCTTGGGGAACGGGATCTGCTGGGACCGGGGGAAGGTGCGGACCTGCACCAGCGGGTACGCCTGCTGCGTGGTGAGATGGGCGACCGGCGTGTAGATCCGGCCCGGCTGAAAGCCGTGCGGCAGGCGGCGAAACGACTGGACGCCGACGCGTTGAAGGGCCCGGAACCCGGAGAAGCCCTGGTCGGCCGGCTGCTGGCTCAGGCTTACCCTGACCGGATCGCCCGCCGGCGTCCCGGGTCGGCACCGCGATATCAGCTGAGTAACGGCAAGGGTGCCGTGTTGCGAGAGGAGGATCCGCTCGCGCGCCTCGACTGGCTGGTGGCCGCCGATCTGGATGGCAAGGCCCGGGAGGCGACCATTTACCTGGCTGCGCCGGTGGATCTGCGGGATCTGGAACAGGATTTGGCTGACCACATCATTGAGCAGGATGAGGCGATCTGGGACGATCGGCGGGGCACTGTGATCGCCCGGAAGGTCCGGAAACTCGGGGAGCTGGTGCTGGCCGAGCAGGCGCTGCCCCGGGTGGATCCTGCCCTGATCCAGCAAGGCCTGCTGAATGCAGTGCGAACCAAAGGCCTGGACAGTTTGCCGTGGACACCCGAGGCCCGGCAGTGGTGTGCCCGGGTGGGCCTTTTGGCGGAACTGTACCCCGGAGACTGGCCTGACACCGGGCATGAGGCTCTGCTGGCGAGCCTGGACACGTGGCTCGGCCCGTTCCTTGCCGGCCTGCAACGCTGGTCCGATCTCGCCAGGCTCAATCTTCTTCAGGCCCTGACCTCACTCCTGGATTACCGACAGCAACAACAGCTGGAGACGCTGGCGCCCCGGAGCCTGACCATTCCTACCGGCCAGAAAATCACTCTGGATTACACTCCGGATCATGGCCCGGTGCTGGCGGCCAAACTCCAGGCCCTGTTCGGATGGACGGAAACCCCGAGGGTGGCGGGCGGACAGGTGCCGGTAGTGATCCATCTGCTGTCCCCCGCTCAGCGGCCCCTGGCGGTTACCTCGGACCTCGCCAGTTTCTGGCGCAATGCCTATCCGGAAGTGCGCAAGGACATGCGCGGCCGGTATCCCAAGCACCCCTGGCCAGAGGACCCGTTCACCGCCGAGGCTCAGCAGGGAACGAAAAGACGCCCTGATCGCTGACCCGTCCGGTGATCAGTTGCACCGGCACGGTTTCGAAGTAGATATTGCGGGCCCGGATATGGGCGCCGGTGGGACCACCGAGCTCTTCCGGTGCCATCTCCTCCAGTGCCACCGACTGACACGTGCCGGGGCTGTCCTTGAAGCTGTCGGCCAGGACCCAGAGGGGTTTGCCCTGGTCCCGGGCGGCGAGGGCGAGCAGATAGGTGCCGCTCTTGTTCACGAAGTGCTGGTCCGAAAGCCAGGTGTCGCAGCCGCTGAAGACGATATCCGTCTCGGCCATGAATAGTCCGGTCTGGGCATCAGTGATGAGGGTCACCGGAACGCCCAGCCCGTCCAGTTCCCGGGCCAGCGTAAAACCTTCGTTGCCCGGACTGCTCTGGGTGCAGATGACCGAGAAAGGATGCTGCCGTTCAGCCAGCAACCGGAACAGGGCCACTACCTGGGAACTGCGGCTGTGGGTCAGGATGGTTGCCTGTTCCGGCACCAGTTCGAAGGCGCTCAGGGCAACCCGTTCGTTGGCCCGGGCCAGTTGTTCCAGCACCGAACTGACCACCGGCGCGGCCTGCTCGGACACATCGCGGCTGTTCTGCCAGGGACCAAAAAGCTCGTGGCAGCGCGCCACCGCGTTGGCCAGCGGCACCATGCTCGGACGGGCCTCGGTCAGGCCCTCGAGCACTGCCTCCAGCATACTGGCGGACACTCCGCCCGGGATCAGCCAGTCCCGGACCGAGCCCAGCGCATTGGTCGTCAGTTGGGCCGCTCCGGCCTGGCGGTCCTCCCTGACGGTCGCAACGATAGCGCGGGCCTTTGCATCCATTTCAGTCACTCCGGTTCATTGCCGTTGTCTGCTAGAGGGTAGCAGGGTTTTCCCTGGCCCGTGGTTCCGACATCGGTGACCACGGTCTGATGAAAAATAGCCCTTGCCAGATGCCGGAAGCTGAATAAAATGCGTTCAGTTTTCCACCAGGCCGTTACCATGCACCTTGTTTCCTTCAACGCGTTCCGTACCCTCGGCTTTCCCGATACCACTGTGCTCAAGCCCGAGCACTACCTGCAGCACAAGGCGTTGCTGCAGGAGGCAGACTGGGTTCTGTTTCCGGAGTACTGGCAACTGAACGCCCTGGTCCATGGCCTCAAGTGCCGCGTTTTCCCGAGCATAGCCAGCTACCGGATCGGCCATGACAAGGTCGAGATGACCCGGGCCTTCCAGACGGTCGCGCCGGAACACACGCCCTGGACCATGATCGAGGCCAACGGCCCCCTGGAGCGGGACATGATCCGGGATGCCATGGGCCTGCCCTTTGTGGCCAAGCTGCCCAAGGCCAGCATGGGCGAGGGTGTGTGGCTGATCGAGACCCGGGAGGACTGGCGCCGTTACTGTGAGCGCACCGAGGTGCTCTATGCCCAGGAATACCTTCCCATCGACCGGGATATCCGGGTGGTGGTGATCGGTGACGAGGTGCTGACGGCCTACTGGCGCACCCAGGCGGACCAGGGCTTCTACAACAACGTCGCCCGGGGTGGACAGATCGATAACAGCCCGGTGCCGCAGGCGGCGATCGACCTGGCGCTGAGGCTTGCCCGGGAGCTGGGGGTGGATCATGCCGGGTTCGACATCGCGCTGGTGGAAGGTTACCCCTACGTGCTGGAGTTCAACCGGCTGTTCGGCAACAAGGGACTGGACAAGGGCACCGACCTGCAGCAGGCCATTCTCGGGTATCTGAAACAACAGGGCGAACCCCGGGATCCGGACGGTCCTACCGGGCCGCCGCTGTGGCCGGTGGCGGTCTGAGCTTTCGCTTTGGTGACAATTTCCGTGCCATAACCCTCCCGCCCTGTTTGTTTTACCTATGGGTAGATATGCGCATTTGCGGTGATCGGAGAAAAGCCCGATGATCGCGCCATCTTACGGGTGCTGCAGCGTTGCTGTAGCGCCTTTTTTTATGCCTGTTTGCCCTGTGGAGGGAAACACCACCCATGACCGAAGCCGTTAACGCCAACATCGCCGACTACTACGACGCCGAGACCTTCAAGCGGATCAAGGATTTCGCCGACACCAAAGAGACCCCGTTCGTGGTGATCGATACCAGAACCATCGACCGTCAGTACAACGAGCTGGTGGAAGGTTTTCCCTACGCCAAGGTCTACTACGCGGTGAAGGCGAATCCGGCCCCCCAGATCCTGACCATGCTGCGGGACAAGGGCGCCAACTTCGACATCGCATCGGTGTATGAGCTGGAGAAAGTGCTGGCCCTGGGCGTGACCGGTGACCGGATCAGTTACGGCAACACCATCAAGAAGGCGAAGGACATCCGCACCTTCTACGAGCACGGTGTTCGCCTGTTTGCCACCGATTCCGAGGCCGACCTGCGCAACATCGCCCGCGCGGCTCCGGGCTCGAAGGTGTATGTGCGCATCCTGACTGAGGGCACCCTGACCGCCGACTGGCCGCTGTCCCGCAAGTTCGGCTGCCAGACCGACATGGCCATGGACCTGCTGATCCTGGCCCGTGACCTGGGCCTGGTGCCCTACGGTGTGTCCTTCCATGTCGGTTCCCAACAGCGGGAAATCGGCGCCTGGGATGCGGCCCTGAACAAGGTGAAGGTGATCTTCGAGCGTCTGAAGGAAGAGGACGGCATCGAGCTGAAGATGATCAACATGGGCGGTGGCTTCCCGGCCAACTACATCACCCGGACCAATGAGCTGGGGGTGTACGCCGAGGAAATTGCCCGTTTCCTGCGCGAAGACTTCGGGGAGGAGTTGCCGGAGATCATCATCGAGCCGGGGCGGTCACTGATTTCCAATGCCGGGGTGCTGGTGAGTGAGGTGGTACTGATTTCCCGTAAATCCCGTACCGCCCTGCACCGCTGGGTCTATACCGATGTGGGCAAGTTCTCGGGGCTGATCGAGACGCTGGATGAGGCGATCAAGTTTCCGATTTGGACGGAGAAGTCCGGCGAGGGCGAGGACTGTGTGATTGCGGGGCCGACCTGTGACAGTGCCGATATCATGTACGAGCATCACAAGTATCCGCTGCCGCTGAATCTGGCCATCGGGGATCGGATGTACTGGCTTTCTACCGGGGCCTATACGACGACCTACAGTGCTATTGAGTTTAACGGGTTTCCTCCGCTCAGGGACTACTACATCTGATCTGGGAGTCTGGCCGAGGCAAGGGGTGCTTTTCCTTCGGGAACAAAGAACTCGCTTCGCTCAGACAATTGTTCCCTGCGGAAAAGCACCCCTTGTCTCGGCCTTTCGGCCATTGGTGGTGGTTCCGCTGGGGGATTGCTCTGCCTCGTCGGGGTCTGAAGAAAGCCTTCTTCTGACCCCATCTTGGATGCTCTTTCTCCCGATTTTCCGCCCCGCTCAGGGGTCTGAAGAACACTTTCTTCTGACCCCAACTTCACTCACCTCTCCCTCCGCCTCAAATCCAACGTAAACGCCAGCGGCAAAACCACCACGCTATAACCAATCATCACCATCACCGCATGACGCACATCACCGGTCCAGTCGGCCAGCAGGCCGCCTGCCATGGGCACGGAGAACGCCAGGGTGTAGCCCACCAGGAAGGTGCCGGCGGACAGGCGGCCGGTTTCTTCGGAGCGGACCAGCAGGGGCGGCAGTGCCACCAGCAGGATCAACAGGATGCCGGCAACAAAGCTCATCAGGGTGGCGCTGGCGATGGACCACCAGCCGTCGAGGGCGATGGTGCCTGCGGTGCCGAGGATGCTGAGGGTGGCCATGGTCACGATGAGCGTTCGGCGGCCGACCCAGGCGCGGGCGAATTTGAGCATGGTCAGGGAGGCGAAGACCTGGGCGATGTTGTACCAGAACAGGGCTTCGGAGAGTTTGTCGAACTGGCCCTGCTGTTCGAGCAGGTTGCCCATGTAGGCGTTGAGGCCGAAGAACATGGAGCCGGAAAGGCCCAGCAGCAGGCCGAGTTTGAGGGTCAGGGGGTTGCTCCAGTCGGGGAGCCAGGCGGCTTTGCGGACCGGACGGGCCAGGTCCCGTCTGGGCAGGAACAGGGCGGCGGCCACCAGTAGGGCCGGCAGCGACCAGGCGATCAGGGTCGCGCGCCAGCTGTTATCCAGCAGCGGCATGAGCACCGGCAGGGTGACGCCGGCGCCGATGAATTCGCCCATGAGCATGCCGTTCATGTAGATGGCAGTGCCCAGGGCCAGGTGGTGGGGCTGGAGCCACCGTGGTAACAGGGCCGGAAGGGCCGGCTGCATCATGGCCACACCCAGGCCCATGACGGCGCTGGCGATCATCAGGGTCATGGTTTCAGGGGCCAGGCCGCGGCTGGCGGAGCCGATCACCATGATGACCATGGCCAGGGCCAGGGTGTTTCTCGGTCCGATGCGGGAGATGGCCAGGGAACCGGGCATGGCGCCGATGGCAAGCATCAGGATGGGCAAGGTGGTCAGGGCACCGGTCAGTGCCTTGGACAGGGCGAGTTCTTCGCCGATAAAGGGAGCCAGTGGCGGCGCCACCAGGACGGGGATGCGCAGGTAAACGCCGGATAGCCAAAGCAACACCGCCACCGGCAGCAGTCGGGCTGGCGGTGGCGGTGTGTTCGCGGCCAGGTGTTCAGCCACGGTATGCCGGATCAGTCTTCGCTGGTGTCCGGCAGGTAGGCGCCGTCTTCGTCGTGGACTTCCTGGCCGGTGACCGGCGGATTAAAGGCACAGATCAGGCGCATGTCCTCGGTGCCACCGCGGAGAGTGTGCTGGTCATGCTTGTCGAGTGCATAGAGGGTACCGTCGGTGATCTCGTGAGTCTCACCGGTTGCCTTGTCGGTGATGGAGCCATTGCCGGCCACGCAGTAAACGGCCTCCAGATGGTGTTTGTACCAAAGGTTGAGTTCAGCGCCCGCCGGGATGATGGTTTCGTGGAAGGAGAAGCCCATGCCGTCCTTTTTCAACAGCATGCGGCGGCTGGT
Source organism: Marinobacter sp. DUT-1 (assembly GCF_050379415.1). Classification (NCBI taxonomy): domain Bacteria; kingdom Pseudomonadati; phylum Pseudomonadota; class Gammaproteobacteria; order Pseudomonadales; family Marinobacteraceae; genus Marinobacter; species Marinobacter sp. DUT-1. Next base: position 578,728 of record NZ_JBNRLS010000003.1, on the reverse strand, counting down.
CCAGCCCGGGCCGTGAACTTCGCGCTCGGTACCGATGATGTCTTGCACTCGTACAATTTTCATTCGCATTCCTCATTTTGTGATGGAATAGCCGCACAGTATAAACATGCGGCTCAGGCCCGGTTCAACCGCCAGTCGTCATAAGCCGACATCGCCTGCTCGATGGCTGCAGTCAGATTTTCCCTTTGCTGGTGGGTCAGCGGCCGCTGTTTCCGGCACCGGTCAAAGGCCCGCTGAATCTCCCGCCGGCAGGTCTTGTCGAGCTGTTCCAGCCAGTGGTGGTCGGCCGGTTCCAGCTCCAGCAGGTCCCGTCCGGCGTGGTTCCGGTGACTGATATGCCACCAGTGGTCCACCGCCCGCCCTAATACAACATAGCCGAACTGGCTGTCCTGTACAGGCCCGAAACTGGCGGTTTTCAGGCCGTCCTTCAGGGGCCCGATGTTCAGTGCCGGAAGCAGCAGCCGGTCGCCGTAGAAGTAGCTGCCGGCTGCGCCAATCAAGCCGCCGACCAGGGCCCCGGTTCCCATGGAGGAGCCCAGGGTCATGGCATCGATGCCGGCGCCGCCCACAGCGCCGGCACCAAAGCCCGCCGTGGCCAGGTAACGCTTGCTGACGGCCCAGTGTTTGCGGGTGTCCTCGGAGAACAGGTCATGTTGGCTATGCCACTGGAGTTCGGCTTCCTGGCGCCGGATGCGCTGGTGCTGGTACAGGTGCTCGATGTCGAAACGCAGATTCTGTTCCCGCTTGCGCTGGTGCCGGTACCACCGGTCCCTCAGGGACTCGGCGAGGCTGGCATCGCTGGTTTCGGCCACCTGGTTCAGGGTCAGGGTGCGTTTTTCCTGGTAGGACATCAGGTCTTCCAGAGCCCTGGCAATCAGGCCCGCTGACTGGTGCCTGCGCTGGCGGCGCTGCTCGGACAGGAACCGGGTGGCCCGTTCCAGTGGTTCCTCCCAGTCCGGCTCCAGCTGGCCGAATGCACGCAACAGGCTGAGATGTTGTTCGAACGGGGCGCGAACGGCGTCGAACCTCCGGACTACCTGGAAGAACTGGCCGAGTGCCGACTGCCAGGTATCACTGTAATCGTCCTCGCCGATGCTGTTGATCAGGGCCAGGCTCGGGCGGCCGGTCCAGCGCAGGATGGTCATCTCTGCTTCGTGCTCGGCGCTGTAGGGCACCGAGCCATCCACCACGTAGATGATTCCGGCTCCTTCCACGATCGGCGCCAGCAGTTCGCATTCATCGACAAACCGGTCATCGCCACGGTGCTGGAGAACAAAGGCCCTGACCGTCTCCGGGTGGTCCGAAGCGGAGATGCTGTGGGCTTCCAGCCATTGCAGCACTCGCCGGGGGCGCTGGAAGCCGGGCGTGTCCACCAGGGTGTAGAGTTTCTGGCCGTCGACGGTCAGCGGATAGTCCTGCCGGGCCCGGGTGGTGCCCGGTTCCAGGGCAATGGCGATGGCGTCGTTCTGGGACAGGGTGGCCACGACACTGGATTTGCCCTTGTTCGGGTGGCCGACGACGGCGAATACCGGTGGTGGGGTCATGGCTGGATGCTCCCGGCCAGGTAGGGATCCGGCTCATCGGTAGGTGGCAAGGCGACGGAGGCAAAGCCCGGGGTCAGGCGCTCGGTGAATCGAAGCCAGGGTTGCACCAGGTGCGTTTCAGGGAGCTGGTTCGGGTCGCTGGCCAGAGGCAACAGAGTCACACGGGTACCCGATGGCCAGCGCTCGCGGCCGGTTTCCAGGAAGTCGTGCAGTTCCCCGGTGGGCGGTTCCCAGCTGCGGGTGACGACAATCACAGCTGGCGCTTTCTGGCCGGCCAGTTTGTCGCCCACCTGTGCCAGCACCTCGTCGTCCTGGGCCAGGGTGGCCCGGCCTCCGGCCCGGAAAATGCGGGTATCCGGCGCCTGCAGGCGCTGGGGCAGTTCCGGTTCTCCGGCTCCGGCCCAACAGATCATGATCGGGGTGTCCGGTAGCTGGTCCGGGCGCGTCCGGGTCCGGGTATCGGGCAGGTCGGCGGCGTCGTTATGGCCGCTGCCGGTATCCAGGGTCGCGGTCTCCATCCGGTACAACAGAGCCTGCATACCCGGGTGACAGGCCAGTAGCCGGGTGGCGCGGTGGCGAAGCAGACCCTGGCTGAGGATCAGCAGGAGTACCCGTGGTATCACGGCCCAGGTCAGCCATAGCATGACCACGAAAGGCCACCACTGGCCCCAGCGGAAAGGATCAATCCCGGTTATGCCCGAAGCGGCCCGGAAAAAACGGGTGGCTTCCACCAGTTCCAGGGACGGCACGGCTGCGGGCCAGAGCCAGGACCAGGGCTTTGCCAGGGTGTTGACCAGGCTGTGGTAGCCGGAGGCCGCGGTATCCAGGGTGGTGCTCCAGCCGAAGGCGAGGTCCTGGACCACGACCATCACCAGCAGGGTGGCGAGGCCGGCAAGGCCGAAGGCAACGCCGCCGGCATGGGCAGCGCGGGCCATGAGCAGTGGTTGGAGCCGGGCCCGTGTGGGGCTGGCGTGGTCCCGGTGAAGGCGTCTCACTAACCAGCGCCAGGGTTGCCAGCCGACCAGTGCCTGCACGGTGGTAGCCAGCGCCAGGAGCAGCTGGAACAGGACAAACGCCAGGATCACGGTGATGTTGATGCGCTGGCCGCCGTCATAGAACAGCAAGCCCAGCATGGTGAGGATGCCAATGACGCATCCGGCGGCAATGAAGCCGCCATTGACCCGGCGCCAGAGTCGCAGCTCGCGGCTGCCGGCGGTGACGGTGCCGCCCGGGCCGGACAGGCGATCCATGTGCGCCAGCCAGCGCGAGGCATCGGGGGTTATTCCCTGCTGCTCGCAGTCGAGGGCAAATCGACGGTCCCGTCGGTGGAGGAAAGCGGAGGGCTGGTCCCTGTCCCGCTGGATACGGTCGTCAAAATCCAGCAGCAGACGAAGGGGGTTCTGGCTCATGCAGTGTCCTGGTGGCAAATTCGGTCATTGGTGCTTTGCTGTTAGCATATAGGCAATCCCGATCCTGATACCAGCCAACGGAAGCCCATGCCCCACCACCTGATGAATCTGCGCCATGTACCCGATGACGAGGCCGACGAGATCCGGGCCCTGTTCGACGAACACGGGGTTCGCTATTACGAAACGCCCCCGAGCCGCTGGGGTATCAGCATGGGGGGCTTCTGGGTGCATGATGACGATGAGGCTGCCCGGGCCCGGTCGTTGCTGGATGAATACCAGAGGCAGAGGCGAGACCGGCAGCGGGAGGACTTTGAAGCGCGCCAGGCCCGGGGTGAAGTGGGTTTCTGGCACAGCTTCCGCCGGAAGCCGGTGACTATCCTTGCCGCCTGTGTCGCCATCCTGGTCATCCTGGCGTTAACCCTCGCACCGTTCGTTGGTCTCGGCTAGATCACGGCTGATGACTGGACCCGCCACCGAAACGGACCAGGAATTCTGTTGCCTGCTCCACGGCATCGCCGGCGGTCAGGAAGCTGGTGATGTGCCCCCGCAGGTGCATCAGGTAGAGCTCGGAGTGCACCCCTTTCGCGAGCAAGGCATTGTGGAAGTCTTCCGCCTGCTCCGGCGGTACCAGCATGTCCAGGTTGCCGTGGAACAGGAAGAATGGGGGCGCATCGGGGGAGACATGGGCCATGGGTGAGGCCAGCTGGTAGGTTTCCGGCTTCTCCTGCTCGGTACCACCCAGGAACTGGCGGATCAGTCGTCCCGAATCAAACCGGCGCAGATCGCTGGGGATGCCTCCGGCCACCACCGCAACCGGTCGGGTCCCGGGCCCGCCGTGGGGTTCGCTCAGGGGATTCCCGGGATCGCTGGTCAGGGCCAGCAGGCTCACCAGATGGGCGCCGGAGGAGAACCCGAAGGCGCTGATGGCATCCGGATCAATCCGGTAGCCAGTTGCCTGCTCCCGCAGCCAGCGCATTGCCACCTGCAGGTCATGGAGCTGCGCCGGGAAGGTGTATTCCGGCGCAAACCGGTAATCGATGTTCATCACCGCGAAGCCACGCGCGGCCAGTTCCTCGGCAATCCAGGTCATGTCTTCCCGGGAGCGTCGTTCCCAGCCGCCGCCGTGAACCAGCAACACGGCCGGTGCCGGGTCCGGCCGCTCTGGCAGATAGAGGTCCGCAAACAGTGCTTCGGGCCAGTCATCCGGCGAGAAACGGACCGGGGAGCGCACCTCGTAGCCGGTCTCCGGCAAGGCTACCGGCCCCTGGCGTGCGTTTTCATGGCTGGCGCACCCGGCCAGCAAAAGGCCGCCCATAATCAGGGCGGCCAGGTTTGCGCTCCAGCGTTGTCTCACCCGCAGGGCTCCTGTTGTTGCTACCTGTCAGGACAATCTACGAGCGATTCGCGGTTGCGGATGCGCGCATGGTGATAGCTGGCCGGGACATAGTCCAGAAACTGGACCTTGATCATGACTGCTCTCCCTCGCCGTGCCGGGCGATGAAGTAGACATTGAACGGGTCGTGGTTGAGCCGCTGGGACCGGATATCACCGAATCCGGCCTGCCGGAGCATCAGTTCCGCCCGCTCCTCGCCCCACAGGGTACCCAGGCCCGGGCCACCCTGGGCCAGTGACACCGGTGTGCAGTGGGCGCAGGAAATGGCATAGAGCAGCGGCCCCAGCGGGTGGTCCAGGTTGTTTTCCAGGAAACTGGAACCGGCAATGTCCTGCATCAGGTAGATGCCGTCGGGTTTGAGGGCCCGGGCAATACCGCGCAGCAGGGCTGCGGGATCGGCCTGGTCATGTACGGCGTCGAAGGAGGTAATCAGGTCGTAGTGTCCGGGCTCGTTGAAATCCCGCAGATCACGGCCGGCGAAGTGCAGGTTGGTCAGGCCCAGCCGGTGGGCTTCGGCCCGGGTTGGTCCGAAGGCTTCCTCACACAGGTCATAGCCCTGGAATCGGCTGTTCGGGAAGGCCTTTGCCAGGGTCAGCAGGGCAAGTCCCCGGCCACAGCCCGCATCGAGTACCGATATGCCCTGCTCCAGACGGCTCCGGAGGTCCGGAACCAGCGGCAGGATGTGGTCAAACAGGGCGCACACCACGGTCTGGTGGCTATCTTCCGCCATCACCTCATGAAAGCAGGGGTAGCGGTGGTACGCCAGGCCTTCTCCGGTGCGGAAACAGTCTGTCAGGGGCTCTTCCATGCTGGCGATCACGGGGATGAAACGTGCCGTCACCGCCAGGTTGTCGGGACTGGCATTACGGGTCAGGCAGGCGGCATGGGCCGGGTCCAGGCTGAAGGTTCCGGCCTCGGGCTGGTAGTCAACGATGGCGCCGGTGGTCATCACCGACAGCCATTCCCGCACATAGCGCTCGTTCAGGTCGCAGGCGTCGGCAATCTGCTGGCTGGTCGAGGGCGGCAGACTGGCCAGGGTATCGAAAAGTCCGAGCCGGTGGCCCAGCGAGGTCATGGTTACCACGGCGGCGTGGTTGACCATGGTGGCAAACTGTTCACCAAAGGCTTCCGGTGTCCGCGGTTGGTGGGTGTCGAGATTCAGGGGTGCGTTCATGTTGGTGCTCCTTACGGTATTGTTGTGGATGCCCCCTGATCGTGCCCCCTTGGCTCCTGTTGTCCTTCAGCGAAATCGGTCACTTCCTGTCCGAATCCGCCACCGGATCCCCGGACTTGCTTTTTTTTTACCCCATGGCGGAAGATTTGGTCAGGAACACTGAGGAAATCTCCATGGCGAATGACAGGAAGACGGCCCGGCCGGTGCAGATCGGCGTCCTGGCCATGCCCCAGGCGACCGCCTCACCGATCTATGGCATGCAGGAGCTGCTGGGTTCGGCGGGCAGGGACTGGAGCCTGCTGGTGGAGGGGGAAGCCGGCAGGCCCCTGATCCGGGCGGAGATCGTGTCGGTGGCAGGTGAGCCCATGGAATTGGCCAACGGCGCCCTGGTGCGACCAACCCGCCGGCTGGACCGGGATTATTGCCCCGATGCCTTGTGCATTCTGGAAGTGACGTTCGACCCGGCGGACGGGCCGGACGGACTGTTCGAGCGCGAGGTGGCCTGGATCCGGGACTACTGGGACAAGGGCGGACTGCTGGCGACCGCTTGCACCGGGGCGGTCCTGCTGGGGGAGGCAGGGCTGCTGGCGGGCCAGGATGCCACCACCCACTGGGGCTTCTGTGAGTTCATGGCCCGCCGTTTCCCGGGTGTCCGCATGCATCCGGAACGGGCCATGGTTGCCTCCGGCACCGGTCAGCGCCTGATCATGTCCGGCGGCGGCACATCGTGGATGGATCTGGGCCTGTACCTGATTGCCCGCTTCTGCAGCCAGGCCGAGGCGATCCGCGTCGCCAAGGTGCACCTGATTGAATGGCACGAGGATGGCCAGCAGCCGTTCGTTGCCATCAACCACCAGCGCCAGTCCAGTGACGCGGTGATCGCCGAATGCCAGCGCTGGCTGGCGCACCATTACGACCAGCCCTCACCGGTGGCGGGCATGATCGGCCTCAGCGGACTGAGTGAACGCTCCTTCCATCGCCGCTTCCGCCAGGCCACCGGGATGACCCCGATCGAGTACGTTCTGACGCTGCGGCTGGAGGAGGCCAAACAGATTCTGGAGACCAGCCATGTTTCGGTGGAAGCGGTGGCGGAGATGGTGGGCTATCAGGACGCGGCGTTCTTTTCCCGCAAATTCCAGCAGCGAGTGGGGCTAACCCCGGCCCAGTACCGGAGGAAGTTTGCCGGCGTTGGTCGTCTTCAGCAGGGACCGGGATCGCCGGCTGATTAATTCTTCCTGTCCGGATTTCCTGACAGTGTCCGGAACCGGGGACAGGTCCAGCCGGCGGCGCGGCTATCGGCCTGGTTACCTGGTTGGCTTTTCCGATTGTCCGGAAATCCGGAAGCCCCACCCTTTGTGACATCGGCCAATCTCTAAAAAACTTGTAAATTCAATGGCCTGTCGTTTTGGCACAGGATCCGCATGGCAGTGGCAGAGGCGGCGGAACTGCCGGCCTCGGGTTCGCCAACAAAAACAAACAGGGAACGATTATGAAACGACTCATGCTCTGCGCCTTGATTGGCGCTTCGGGGGTTGCCGCAGCTGCGCCACCATTCAGCGAACGCCCGGAGTTCCTTCAGGGATCCGTCCAAAGCACCTGGTACGACGGTGTCACCAACGACCTTCTCACCGCGGGCCTTGGAGCCTCGGGACTCCAGAACCCGGCGCCACCGGACTTCGACGATGCCCTCAATCCAACACCGGCCGAGTTACGACGATTGGCAATCTACAACAATTATCGGGCACTGGTGAATACCGTGCCCGGTGGTGGTTATGGCAGCTTTTTCGGGCCGGGTGTGGGTAGTGACGGCGAAGGATTGATTGCGGGCCATGAGTACCTGGCCTACATGACGGTGCCGGGCAGCGACATCCCGGTGACGGTGATGGCCCAGGTGCCGGACAGTTTCGATCCACGCCGGCCCTGCCTGGTGACGGCACCATCGTCCGGTTCCCGGGGCATCTACGGGGCCATCGGCACCGCCGGTGAGTGGGGCCTGAAGAAGGGCTGTGCTGTGGTCTACACCGACAAAGGGACGGGCACTGGCGCACACAACCTGGCCTCCAACATGGCGCAACGAATCGACGGCACCCCGACCCCGGCCGATGAGCCGGTCCAGTTCCGGGCCGATCTTTCCGTTCAGGAGCGCGGCGATTTCAATGCAGACTGGCCGGATCGCTTTGCCTGGAAGCATGCCCATTCCGGGGTCAACCCCGAAGCGGATTGGGGGCGACACGTGTTGCAGTCCATCGAGTTCGGCTTCTATGTGCTCAATGACCAGTATGGTCGGGCATTGGGTAATGGTAAAACCCTGGAGACGATCCGTCCCCGCAACACCCTGGTGATCGCCTCCAGCGTTTCCAATGGTGGCGGTGCTTCGGTGCGGGCCGCGGAGCTGGACGATCGTGGGCTGATCGACGGCATTGCAGTGTCCGAGCCGAATCTCAATCCGGTGGTGGATTACAGCTTCACCATTCGCCAGGGCGATGGGCCGGTGATCAGCGACCACAGTCGGAGCCTGCTGGACTACACCACGGCGGTGGCGGTCTATCAGGGCTGCGCCAATCGGGCACCCGGGATCCGGGACCAGGCGCCTCTCAACGCCCTGTTCAATCCGCCGGCCATCGGTGAGAACATCTGTCAGTCCCTGGCCAGCAAGGGGTTGGTGACTGGGGTGACGGTGGAGGAGCAGGCCACGGATGCCCTGAGGATCCTCAATGAGGACTTTGGCATCCAGCCCGAGCAGAACCTCCTGGCGCCGGTGCACTTTGGCCTCTCCGTAGCTCAGAGCATTGCCATGACCTACGCCAATGCCTATGGCGGCGCCGGTGTCGAGGATCGCTTGTGTGGTATCAGCCTGGCGGCCACCGACGCCTTCGGTTCGGTCACGCTCCTGCCCGCGGCCAGTGAGGCGGCGTTGTTTGCCACCAGTAACGGCATTCCCCCCACCGGTGGAGTGAACCTGGTCAACGACCTTGCGGTCGGTCAGCCTACGTTGCTGGCGGCCAGTGTGTCCGCGAGCTCCGGGCTGGCGGATCACGGCCTGGATGCGCTCCTGTGCCTGCGTGCGCTCGCCTCCGGCCAGGACCCGGTTACCGGCGAGCCGCTGAACGGCGAACAGGCGCTCTGGGCCGATCGCATAGCGGCGGGTATCTCGGCCGTCCGGGCTACCGGGGATCTGCGGGGCAAGCCTGCGGTGTTCGTGACGGGGCGGGCCGATGCCATCCTGCCCATCAACCATACCTCCCGTCCCTATGTCGGTCTCAACCGTCGGGTTGAGGGCAAGCACAGCGGGCTGCGCTACTATGAAATCCTCAACGCCCATCACCTGGATGTGCTCAACGGCTTTGACGGCATTGCCGAGCGTTACGTCCCGCTGCACCACTATTACTTCCAGGCGCTCGATCTGGTCTGGGAGCACCTGACCGACAAGCGTCCGTTACCTCCGAGTCAGGTGGTCCGAACGGTCCCCAGGGGCAGTCTGGCCACGCCATTGGCTGAGGCAAACCTGCCAGTGATCCGTGCCGAGCCGGCACCGGGGGACCGGATCTCCTTTACCGGGAACCAGCTACGGATTCCCGAGTAATGCCCCTGAGCCTCTCCCCGGCCCCGTGCCGGGGCATGACCCATTTGCCCCTTTTCCGGGGTGTCCATATACTCTCGGCGAGGTGTCCGGTTTTCCGGATACCCGGGTGCTGTTGTGATGATCAATCCTGAGAGCGGTGGTGCACACTCCATGACACAGTTGTTTGGTGACCGGAGCCGGAATGGCCTGACCCGTGACCTGATCGAGGCGTTGTTTCCGATGTTCGAGGAAGCCAGCGCCGGTGCCATCGCCGTCGACCGGGAGGCCCGGATCACCTGGATCAACCAGAGCTACGCCCAATTGCTGGGACTGGGCGATGTTGCCGATGCCATCGGCAAACCGGTGCGGGTGGTGATTCCCCATACCCGCATGCCGGAAGTGGTGGAAACCGGCAAGCCTCTGTTGCTGGACATCATGGAACATAATGAGCAGCAACTCGTGGTTACCCGCGTACCCTATTACGATGATGACGGTAACCTGGTCGGTGCCGTGGCTTTCGTACTCTATGACGATCTGCAGCCGCTGACCCCGCTGGTGAGCAAGTACCGGCGGCTGCATCAGGATCTGGCGGCGGCGCGCAAGGCGCTGGCCAAGAAAGCTCGTGGCACCCGTTACAGCCTGGGGGATTTTGTCGGGGCAAGTCCGGCCGCGCTGGAAGTGAAGCGCCGCGCCCGCCTGGCCGCCGGACGGGACATGCCGGTGCTGCTGCTGGGTGAGACCGGCACCGGTAAGGAAGTGCTGGCTCAGGCCATCCACTCGGTCTCCACCCGCACCGACAGGCCCTTTGTGGGCGTCAATGTGGCGGCGATTCCTGACAACCTGCTAGAGGCCGAGTTTTTCGGTGTTGCCCCCGGCGCCTACACCGGCGCAGACCGGCGTACCCGCGATGGGAAGTTCCAGCTGGCCAACGGCGGCACGCTGTTCCTGGACGAGGTGGGCGATATGCCCCTGCCACTGCAGGCCAAGTTGCTTCGGGCCCTCCAGGAAGGGGAGATCGAACCGTTGGGTTCGAATAAGGTGATGCCCGTGGATGTGCGGGTGATAGCCGCCACCAGCCGCAATCTTGAAGCAATGATTGCCGAGGGCAGCTTCCGCTCAGACCTGTATTACCGTCTTAACGTGCTGGAAATTCCGATCCCGCCACTGCGTGACCGTCTGGCCGATCTGGGCGTGTTGTGCGAGGCGCTGTTGGAGGATATCGGCGATGGCCTGGATGTCCGGGGCGAGATCACCGATGCCGGTGTTTCGGCCCTGGCTGAATACGACTGGCCCGGCAATATCCGGGAGTTGCGCAACGTGCTGGAAAGGGCCCTGACCATGGGCGAGGAAGGCGGCTTGCTGGACGCCGATGCCATCTTCAAGGTACTCCCGCGCAACGGCAACCGCCCGGTATCGACCCTGACCCCGCGCCCCGTCCGGCCTCTGGGCCAGACCATGGCGGAAGCCGAGGCCCAGGCCATCGAAGAGGCCCTGGTTGCCGCCCGTGGCAACCGGACCCGAGCGGCCAAGCTGCTCGGAATCTCCCGCTCGGTACTCTACGAAAAGCTCGCCAAGATGTCCTGATATCCGGACGAGCGTCCTGATATCCGTACAAATACCTACGACCCTGGTCTAAAGATGTCCGGATATTCGGACGAATCTTTTCTTCGACGTTCTCCGGTGTTTTTGTAACTCTATGAAATATAGATGGAATTCTGATTTGGCACGCCCCCTGCTATGCCTTGGTTGCAGGACGTCAGAACAACGCAGACAACAAGACTGACGATTATTGTTGGACCCACCGCTTTCCCTGTCCGTCTCGTTTTCTGCGATGTCTGACTACACTCAGATCAGGCCTGCCAGTTTTTTGCTGTCTGGCCCACGAAAACAACAATGCTAGGAGACTTGCCAATGAAACTCTTCAAGGCCCTCACCGGGATCGCCGGTGCGATCGCCCTGACTACGGGTTCCGCCGTTGCCGATGACCTGCGCTGGAAAATGCCCGTAGCCTTCGCTACCAACCTTCCGGGCCTGGGTTCTCCCGCCGCCTGGGTTGCAGAAAACCTCACCACAGCTTCCGATGGCAGCATTCAGGTCCGGGTCTACGAACCGGGCAAGCTGGTTCCGCCGTTCGATATTCTCCAGGCTGTGTCCGATGGCAAAGTATCGGCCGGTTATACCTGGATCGGCTACGACCAGGGCAAAGTGCCTGCGATTCCCCTGTTTGCAGCGGTGCCCTTCGGCATGAAGCCTCCGGCCTACATTGGCTGGTATTACTTCGGTGGCGGTCATGAAATGCTGCAGGAAACCTATGCCAACAAGGGCTTCAACGTTCATGCACAGCTGTGCGGCATCATCGGGCCTGAAACAGCGGGTTGGTACTCCAAGCCCATCAAAACACTGGAAGACTACAAAGGCCTGAAGATCCGCTTTGCCGGCCTCGGTGGCAAGGTCCTCGAAAAACTGGGCGCCTCCGTGACCATGATGCCTGGCGGCGAGCTGTACCAGGCACTGGAAAAGGGCACCATTGATGCCACTGAATTCTCCATGCCCGCCATCGACCAGATCCTCGGCTTCAACCAGGTCGTCAAGTACAACCTGTTCCCGGGCTGGCACCAGCAGTTCACGGCCCAGTACATGCTGATCAACAAGGATGAGTGGGCACGAGCCACCGAGGCCCAGAAGGCGCTGGTTGAGGCTTCCTGCACCGCGGCAACCACCCGTGGTCTGGCCGAGGGTGAGTACAAGAACGGCAAGGTTCTGGCCGAGTTCCAGGACAAGGGCGTTCAGGCTGACCAGATCCCCCGCGATGTTTTGCTCAAGTTGCGGGAAGTAACCGAGGAAGTTCTTGAGGAAGAAGCCTCCAAGGATGCCGACTTCAAGCGTGTTTACGAGAGCCAGCAGGAATTCATGGAATCCTACAAGGTGTGGGACACCCGCGCCTATGTTCCGGCGGACCTGTAAGGTTCGGGGCTGACCCAGAGCACCGGACGCAGTTCCGGTGCTCCCTGATCAAGTCTGGATGGCCCTGCGGGGCCATCCTTGTTTCACGACAGGCTTTCTGAACGAGGAACTGTTGTATGGCAGTGTCTGATAAAGGCTCACCGCCCGATGTGCACGCATCGGCGTCGGACGCCGGTCAATTTATTCATCATCACACCGAGTTTCCGACGACCCGGCTCAGTCAATTTATGGACGGTGTGATTTCTGCGATAGGCAAGAGTGCTTCCTGGCTCTGGTTTGTGGTCACCGGCGTGATCATCTATGCAGTGGTGGGTCGCTATGCCTTTGGCATGGGGTCGGTAACCCTGGAGGAAGTCCAATGGCATCTGGCCGGCGCCGGTTGGTTGTTGGGCTTGGGCTATACCCTGGTAACAGATGATCATGTGAGGGTGGATGTCATCCATGAACGCCTGTCATTGAAAGGCCAGGCCTGGATAGAACTCTTCGGTCTGGTATTTCTTTTGTTACCGTTTCTCGGGCTGGCGGTCTACGAAATGGTCCCCTATGCCATCAGTTCCTGGGAACAGGGTGAGACCAGCCAGGCACCCGCTGGCCTTCCCTATCGCTGGATTCTCAAGGGCGTTCTGGCACTGTCTTTCGTGCTACTGATTATCGCTGCCCTGTCCCGTCTGCTGAAAGTCACTGCCCTGCTGTTCGGCTTTCCGAAGCCAATCCGGGTCGATCCCGGTGAGAACAAGAAAGAGGATGCGTCCTGATGGAGCTTGAAACCCTTTTTGTAATCGGCATGTTCCTCACGTTCGGGGCGCTGCTGATGACCGGTTATCCGGTTGCGTGGGTGTTGGGTGGCACCGCGGTTATCTGGACCGTCGTCGGTGTCATTGCTGTTGAGAATTTTGGTGCCAATCTGTGGTTTGACTACTCCTCCTCCATGGGGCTTGTTCCCGAGCGAATATGGAAGGTTGTAAGCAGCGAAACCCTTGTCGCCCTGCCCATGTTTATCTTCATGGGCATCATGCTAGACCAGTCCGGCGTTGCCGAGCGGTTGATGAACAGCATGGTCAAACTGTTTGGCGCCGTTCGCGGCGGCTATGCCGTTACGGTCATTGTCATCGGCGTACTGCTGGCCGCGACCACCGGTATCATTGGTGCCTCCGTCGTGCTTCTGGGCATGCTTTCCCTGCCTGTGATGATGGAGAACAAGTACGACAAGGGGTTTGCCGTGGGCACCGCCTGTGCCACCGGGACCCTGGGTATTCTGATTCCCCCTTCCATCATGCTGGTGCTGATGGCTGACCGACTGGCGGTTCCCGAAGCGTCGGTAGGGGACCTGTTTATGGGGGCGTTCTTTCCGGGCTTGATGCTGGGCGCCCTGTACGTGGCTTACGCCATGATCCGTCCCATGCTGCAGCCGAACATTGCGCCGGTACCGGAGGGCACCGAGAAAGTGACCTGGGGCATCGTCTGGGAAGTGGCGAAGGCCGTTGTTCCGACGGCCGCGCTGATTCTGGGTGTGCTGGGTTCCATCTTCGCCGGCGTGGCGACACCAACGGAAGCTTCCGGGGTCGGCGCACTGGGTGCTCTGCTGCTGGCTCTGATGTCCGGTCGACTGAACCTGAACGTGCTCAATTCCTCCATGCAGCAGACCACCCGAACGGCTGCGTTTATTTTCGCCATCTTCCTCGGCGCAACCGCGTTCTCGGTGGTACTGCGAGGTCTGGGGGGAGACCAGGTCATTGAAGACGCCCTGTTGGGACTGCCTTTCGGACCCTACGGTGTGGTTCTCACCATCCTGTTTGCAGTTTTCCTGCTTGGCTTCTTCCTGGACTGGGTGGAGATCACCCTGATCATCCTGCCCCTGGTGGCCCCGGTTGTGCAGAGCCTCGGCTTTGATCTGGTGTGGTTCACCATTCTGTTTGCCATGTGTTTGCAGACGTCGTTCCTGACACCGCCGGTCGGATTCGCCCTGTTCTACATCAAGGGTGTGGCGCCGCCGGAGATCAAGGTAACCGACATTTATCGTGGCGTTGTGCCGTTCATCATTATTCAGCTGGCAGCTCTGGCTATTGTGTTCCTGGTCCCCGAGATTGCGACCTGGTTGCCGAGCGTGGCTTACGACTAAGGAGAAAACAACAATGCGTCTGGAAAACCGGATTGCCCTGATTACCGGTGCCGGCCGGGGTATCGGCCGAGCCATCGCGGAAGCTTATGGTAGAGAGGGTGCCAAAGTCGCCGTGGCAGACCTGACACTGGAGACTGCGCAGGAAACGGTGACCGCCATTGAGCAGGCCGGAGGCACGGCCATCGCGCTTGAGATGGATGTCACCGATGAGGATGCAGTTGACGTAAACGTCAATTATGTGGTTAAACAGTGGGGTGGTCTGGATATCGCTATTGCGAACGCCGGCATCCAGCACATCGACCCGGTGCACAAGCTTGCATATTCCGATTGGAGCAAAGTCATGAATGTGCATCTCGATGGCGCATTCCTGGTGACCCGCGCGGCACTCAAGCACATGTATGAAAGCGGCGGTGGCTCCATGCTGTATATGGGGTCGGTGCACTCGTTGGAAGCCTCACCTCTGAAGGCGCCCTATGTGGCGGCCAAGCACGGCATGCTGGGGCTTTGCCGGGCGGTGGCGAAGGAGGGTGCCGAGCACGGGGTGCGCAGCAATATCATCTGCCCCGGGTTCGTACGCACGCCCCTGGTGGACAAACAGATTCCGGAACAGGCCAAAGAGCTGGGTATTTCCGAACAGGAAGTGATCAGCAAAGTCATGTTGAAAAACACTGTGGACGGGGAATTCACCACCCTGGAAGACGTGGCAGAACTGGCCGTTCACCTGGCTGCCTTCCCGTCCGCTGCTCTGACCGGCCAGTCCATCGTGGTCAGTCACGGCTGGCATATGCAGTAACACTCAGGAGAGACGGATGAGCAATCAAGAACAATCACCGGTAGTCTGGTCTCCCACGGAAGCCACCCTGACGCACTCCCGCATGGGCCGATTCAAGGCCTGGCTGGAGGAGCAGGGTTTCGGCCCGTTTGCCGACTACCATGCCCTGCACCAATGGTCCATCAGTGACCTCGACACCTTCTGGCAGAAGGTGTGGGATTACTGCGGCCTGGTCTGTGACACCCCCGCGGCCAAGGTGCTGGGCAAGCGGGAAATGCCTGGCGCCGAGTGGTTCCCGGGCATGACGCTGAACTTTGCCGCCAACCTGCTGCGGCTGGCGGACGGCGACCACGCCGACAAAGAGGCAGTGGTGGCCTACTGCGAAACCCGCCCGGTTCTGCGCAAGACGTACGCCGAACTCAAAGCCGATGCCGGCGCCCTCGAGGCTTTCCTGCGCAGCAAGGGAATCGGACAGGGCGACCGGGTCGCGGGTGTGGTCACCAACGGCTACGAGGCCATGGTGGGCATGCTGGCTGCCACCAGTATGGGGGCGATCTGGAGCTCCGCCTCCCCGGACTTCGGCATCGGTGCCATCAACGACCGCTTCGGGCAGATTGAACCGTCGGCCCTGATCGTGGTGAACGGCTATGGCTACGGCGGCAAGGTGTTCGCCCGCCAGGACGACTTCGCCGAACTGATCGCCGGCCTGCCGTCCCTCAAAACCGTCGTCAGCATCCCACAGCTGCCGGACGAGGCCCCCATTCCCGGCGAACTGGTCACCACCTGGGGCGACGCCCTGGCCTTCGGCGAGGGACAGGCTCCGTCCTTCACGCCGATGGACCCGGATCATCCGGTCTACATCCTGTATTCCTCCGGCACCACCGGCAAACCCAAGTGCATCGTCCACGGCACCGCCGGCCTGCTGGTCAACCACGCCAAGGAACTGATGCTGCACGGCGACGTCGGCCCGGAGGACCGCTTCCTGTACTTCACCACCTGCGGCTGGATGATGTGGAACTGGCAGGCCTCCGCCCTCCTGACCGGCGCTGCCGTCATCACCGTGGATGGCTCCCCCGGCTACCCCAGCCTCAGTTTCCTGTGGGACACCGTGGCCGAGGAAAAAGTCACCCACTTCGGCACCAGTGCCCGCTTCATCGCCGGCTGTCGCAAGGCCGAGCTCCAGCCCGCGAAAACCCTGGACCAGAGCGCCCTGCGCGTGGTGTTCTCAACCGGCTCCCCGTTGCTGCCGGAAGACTACGACTGGATGTACACCGACGGCGCCCCGAACGTGCTGCTCGGCTCCATCGCCGGAGGCACCGACATCTGCGGCTGCTTCGTCGGCTCCACCCCGCTCCTGCCGGTACGCCGCGGGGAAATCCAGTGCCGTTTCCTCGGCGTCGACGCCGTGGCCTACGGCGATGACGGCAAACCGGTGAGTGAAGGCCGCGGCGAACTCGTCTGCCGCCAGCCCCTGCCGTCCATGCCGGTGTGCTTCTGGGACGACCCGAACGGTGAGCGCTACCGCGACGCTTACTTCAACACCTTCCCCGGCGTCTGGGCCCACGGCGACTTCATCGAATTCACCGAACACGGCGGCGCCATCATCTACGGCCGCTCGGATGCCACCCTCAATCCCGGCGGCGTCCGCATCGGCACCGCCGAAATCTACCGCCAGGTGGAAACCATCCCCGAGGTCAAAGACAGCCTCGTGGTCGGCCGTCAGATCGAAGGCGACGTCGAAGTCGTCCTGCTGGTCGTCCCCGCCGACGGCCAGGAAGTCACCGACGACCTGAGAAAACAGCTCAAAACCCGAATCCGCGAAGGCGCCAGCCCCCGGCATGTGCCCAGGCACATCGTCCAGGTGCCGGACATTCCCTATACCCGTAGCGGCAAGAAGGTAGAGTTGGCGGTGGCCCGGCTGATCAATGGCTCGAAAAAAGCCGACAACCGGGATGCCCTCGGTAATCCGGAAGCCCTGGACCAGATCCGGGATCGGCTGGCCGGGGCGAACCTGCTGCCGGCGGAATAATCTGACTGGATAGCTGGTGGATTGTTGACAACTTGGCGCTCAGAAAAGGGATTTCCTGGGCGCTTTGATGTTAACTTTGCCGTCTGCCAAGCGGTGTGGGAAGGGGCATCCGAAACTGTGCGGAGCCATGGATGGCGGAGCTCAAGCGTCACAGGGACGTGCCGAAGGATCGGGTTTCGGATGCCCCTTCCCACGCCGCGCCACTCCAAAGTTATAAAACTCATAATGTTAGAAAATTTCGTAAATTCCCGCCATTTCATCGTCCTGTAACCGAAGATCCGGCATTTTTAGTCCGTTCTAATACTAAGATCGTAACCAAAAATTACGAAAAAATGGTATCTTAGTAGGTCTATCAAAAGTTCCGAAATCAGTCATGGCACAGGCCGGACGTCCAAAAGACGCCTGACCCTGCAATGACCGTCCTGAACCCACCCAATAGCCTGAGGACGAAAATGACATCATCCAAAGCCAAGATTGTCTACACACTGACCGACGAGGCCCCCGCACTCGCCACCCGGTCACTGCTTCCCATACTGGAAACCTTTGCCAAGCCGGCTGGTATCGAATTCGAAACCAGCGATATCTCTCTCGCGGCGCGTATCCTGGCAGCGTTTCCCGACTATCTGGAGGAAGACCAGCGAGTTCCGGATGCCCTGGCTGAATTGGGTGAGTACACCAAGGATCCGGACGCCAACATCATCAAGCTGCCGAACATCTCCGCGTCCATTCCCCAGCTGCGCGCAGCCATCAAGGAGCTGAACGAGCAGGGCTACAAGGTGCCCGAGTACAAGGAGCATCCGGAAACAGACGACGAGAAAGAAATCCAGGCCCGTTACTCCAAAGTGCTCGGTAGTGCCGTCAACCCGGTACTTCGTGAAGGTAACTCCGACCGCCGTGCTCCGGCCGCGGTCAAGGCCTTCGCCCGCAAACATCCGCACACCATGGGCGAGTGGAGCCCGGCGTCCCGCACCCACGTGGCGCACATGCGTGGTGGCGACTTCTACTCCAGCGAGCAGTCCGTAACCCTGGACAAGGCCACCAACGCCCGCATCGTGTTCGAGAACAGGAAGGGCGAGCAGACTGTCCTGAAATCCGAGCTGCCACTGCAGGAAGGCGAAGTGCTGGACGGCATGTTCATGAGCAAGAAGGCCCTGGTCAAATTCTTCGAAGATGCCATTGAGGATTGTGAGAAGACCGGCGTCATGTTCTCTCTGCACGTGAAAGCCACCATGATGAAGATCTCCCATCCGATCGTGTTCGGTCATGCGGTGAAGGTTTTCTACAAGGACCTGTTCGACAAGTATGGGGAGCTGTTCGACGAAATCGGCGTGAACCCGAACAACGGCCTCTCCAGCGTGATCGAGAAGATCAAGCAGCTGCCGGAGTCCAAGCAGGAGCAGATCCAGGAAGACCTGCACGCGTGCTATGAGCACCGTCCGGAAATTGCCATGGTGGATTCCGTAAAAGGTATCACCAACCTGCACGTTCCCAGCGACGTCATCGTCGACGCCTCCATGCCGGCGATGATCCGTAACTCCGGTAAGATGTGGGCGCGGGACAACAAGCTCAAGGACACCAAGGCAGTAATGCCGGAGTCCACCTACGCCACCATCTACCAGGAAGTGATCAATTTCTGTAAGACCCACGGTGCTTTCGATCCCACCACCATGGGTACCGTGCCCAACGTTGGTCTGATGGCGCAGAAGGCCGAGGAGTACGGCTCCCACGACAAGACCTTCGAAATCAAGGAAGACGGCATTGTCCGCGTCGTGACCGAGGACGGTACTGTGCTGACCGAGCACAACGTCGAGCAAGGTGACATCTGGCGTGCCTGCCAGACCAAGGACCTGCCGATCCGCGACTGGGTCAAGCTGGCGGTCAGCCGTGCCCGCGCTACCGGTATGCCGGCGGTGTTCTGGCTGGACGACGAGCGTGCTCACGACGCCCAGCTGATCAAGAAGGTCGAGACCTACCTGAAGGATCACGACACTGAAGGCCTGGATATCCGCATCATGTCTCCGGTGCGCGCCATCCGTTGGACCATGGAGCGTCTGATCCGTGGTCTGGACACCATCTCCGTGACCGGCAACGTCCTGCGTGACTACCTGACCGACCTGTTCCCGATCCTGGAGCTGGGTACCAGTGCCAAGATGCTGTCCATCGTACCGCTGCTCAACGGCGGCGGCCTCTACGAGACCGGTGCCGGCGGTTCCGCACCGAAGCACGTGCAGCAGCTGATCCAGGAAAATCACCTGCGCTGGGATTCCCTGGGTGAGTTCCTGGCCACGGCAGTTTCCCTGGACGAGCTGGGCGAGAAACAGCACAACGAACGCGCCCGTCTGCTGGGCCAGACCCTGGACAAGGCCACCGAGCGCCTGCTGGAGAACAACCAGTCTCCGTCCCGCGTGACCGGCGAGCTGGACAACCGTGGATCCCACTTCCACCTTGCCCGTTACTGGGCCGAGGAACTGTCCAGGCAGGATGACGACAAGGACCTGAAGGAATTCTTCACCAAGCTGTCCCAACAGCTGGAAGAGAACAAGGACAAGATCCTGGAAGAGATGACGGTAGTGCAGGGTCATCCTGCGGATATCGGCGGTTACTATCACCCGCCGATGGAGAAGGTTTGCGAGGTCATGCAGCCGAGCAAGACCCTCAACAAGATCTTCGAGGATGCCCGCGCATCCGTGAAGTGATCCCTCGGGAAAGCAGTCGGGCACCTGCTCCGGCCTCCTGAGATCAAACCCGGACAGCTCTGAGCTGCTCCGGGTTTTTTATTGCCCGTGGTCAGTCCTCGTCCGGTTCTTCCTCATAACCCTTGCCGGTTTCCCCGGCACGGCGAAGCTGGATCAGGGTGAGCGGCGGCCCCACCAGTTCGAAAATCACCGTCGCCCCGATGACCAGAGGTAGCACATAGCTCATTTCCGGAAACCGGTCGGTGGCGACCAGGGCAAGACCCAGGGCCACCCCGGCCTGGGGCATCAGGCAGGCGCCGATGCGTTTGCGGGTGTGGTGGTCCGAGCCGGCCAGGTAGCCACCGACCTGCCCTCCGAGCAGGCGGCCGATGACCCGGGCGCCGACATAGGCCAGTCCCAGGGCTCCCAGGGTGGGCAGGGCCGACCATTCCAGCTGGTAGCCGGCCATGAAGAAAAAGAGAGCCAGAAACGGCTCGGAGATGCCCTCGATGGATCGGAAGGGTCGGACGTGGTGGCGCGCCTTGTTCGCCACTACGACGCCAAGGGTCATGCAGGTCAGCAGGTAGGACAGTTCAAACAGGCCCGCGATTCCCGCCGCCACGAAAACGAAGCCGGCGGATTCGAGCAACATGGGTTCCCCTGGCCGCAGGCGTCCAGTCAACCAGGCCATGGGAAAGCCCAGCAGGAGCCCTAGCACGATCGAGCCGCCAACTTCGGTGACGCCGTGCAGCAACGCGGTGGTTCCGGCTTCCGCAGAACCGGCCAGGAGCCCGACTGCGACGAGGGCGAGGCTGAACAGGACCGCGCCCCAGGCGTCATCGATGGCCACCACCTGGTAGACCAGGCGGGTGAGAGGGCCCCGGGCCCCGGCTTCCCGGAGCACGTCCAGGGTCGCTGCCGGCGCGGTAGCAGTGGCAATGGAGCCAAGCAGCAACGCGGCAGCGACATTGCCGGTGAGAAACCATATCACCACTGCCACCGCGAACGCTGTTGCCAGAGTGACGGCCAGGCTCACGATCAGCGCTTCCCGCCCTTCACTCAGGTTCTTGCCGGACATCCGCTCGCCAAGCAGAAAACCCACCATTGCGAGCGTCAGCTGGGTGACAAAGCCGAAACTCTCATCACTGTTTTCCGGTAGCACGGCAAGCATGTCCGGCCCGGCTACGGCACCCACCAATAACATCAGGGTGACCCGTGGCACGTGTATTTTCTGGCCCAGGCCATGGGCTGCCAGAGCCAACAGCAGGGTGCCGCCGATCAGTAGCAATTCCGTTGCGTAGTGCACAGGATTTCCCCTATTCCTGTTGCAGGTCGGTAAAATGACCGGCGGTGAGCTTTGCCAGGTCCTCCGGCGCCAGTTCAATCTCCAGGCCCCGGCGGCCGGCGCTGACATAGATGGTGTCGAAGTTGCAGGCGGACTGGTCAATGAAGGTTTTCAGGCGCCGTTTCTGGCCCAGGGGGCTGACACCACCCAGGACATAGCCGGTGGCCCGTTGGACTTCCTGCTTGTCCGCCATGGTGGCCTTCTTGCCCCCGGCTGCCCTGGCAATCAGTTTCATGCTGAGCATGGCCGTCACCGGTAGCACCCCCACCACCAGCTCTCGATTGTCCACCGAGGTCACCAGAGTCTTGAATACCCGGGCCGGATCGGCGCCGGTCTTCTCCGCCGCCTCGGTACCGTAGCTCTCGCTGTTGGGGTCGTGGTCGTACTCGTGGATGCGGTGGGGAACCCTGGCTTTCTTCGCCACATTGATTCCGGGGGTCATGGCTACTCCTGCTGCAATTGGCGGGCGACTGGCATTATGCTCGACTTATCGTTCCGGTGCGGCTATTTTCCTAACCATCCAGCACCGTTATCTGATAACAGGGTATCCATGGCTTCAACCGGTGTCGACAAGCAGCGGAACAGGCGATTGTCCGATCACCGGGGTCCCGCCCGCCGGGCCCTGTGGGCGGCTGCCATCTATATCGCGGTCGGGTTGGTCTGGATCGTTTTCTCGGATCGCCTGGTCGAGGCCTGGTTTTCCGACGCCGACACCCTGTCCCTGGTACAGACCTGGAAGGGGTTCCTGTTCATTCTGGTAACCGGTGCCGTTCTGTTTGCCGCTACCCTTCGCCAGTTCCACAAGGATCGCAAGTTGCTGGCACTGCAGTACGATCAGCGGCAGGCGTTGCGCCAACGGGAACGTCAGCTGTCGGTCCTGATGGACAACCTCCCCGGCATGGCCTACCGGTGTCGTTTTGACGAGCATTGGACCATGTTGTTTGTGTCCCAGGGTTGCGAGCGACTGACCGGCTATCTGCCCGGGGAGCTGGTTCGCAACCGTAAGGTCAGTTTTGCTGAGCTGATTGCCGACCCCGAGAGTAGCGAAAAGGTGCTCGATGAGGTCCGTCAGGCGGTTGAGAATCGGGAACCGTTTTCCATTGAATACCCGCTGATCCGCAAGGATGGCAGGCCGATCTGGGTCTGGGAGCGTGGCCGCGGTGTCGAGGATGATGACGGCGAAATGCTGCTGGAAGGAATCATCCTGGATATCTCCGACCGCAAGTTGCTGGAGGATGAGCTGGAGGAGCTGGCGACCCGTGATCCCCTGACCGGCCTGTACAATCGCCGGGAAAGCTCGCGCCTGCTGGAGGAAGAACTGGAGCGGGCGCGCCGCTATAATCGCCCCATGGCCCTGTTATGGGTGGATTTCGACCACTTCAAGGAAATCAATGACACCTACGGCCACGCCGCCGGTGACACGGTTCTCAAGTCCATCAGCAAGCTGCTGGAGGACAGTGTCCGTAGCGTGGATTCGGTGGGCCGGTTCGGCGGCGAGGAATTTGTCATTATCCTGCCCGAGATGGGAGTCGGTGAAGCCCGGGAAACCGCGGAACGTATCCGCCACCGGGTCAGTGGCCAGCTTCATGCGTTGGATGAGGGCCAGGCCGTTCCCATGACCATCAGCGTCGGGGTGGCGGTCTACCCCGACCACGGTACCGATGGGGGGACGCTTTGTGCGGCGGCTGACCGGGCCATGTATGCCGCCAAGAGCCGGGGCCGTAACTGTGTGGTCATGGCGCCGGACGCCGAAGGGGATCATAATGACCGGAAGGATGCCCGGGGCTGAGTGCAACCAGTGACGCGTCTGCGTTTCCACTTCGGCCAATGCCACCTTTGGTCGGGCTGTCCACACTACAATAAAAAACAGTCCAGGATGTCAGAGTACCAGCCATGATCCCCATTGCCCGTCGAGCCCTGAATACCTCATTGATTCCCAAAGACCTGAGTTCTGTCACCTGCAGGGACGCAGCAAGTGAACACCCGGATGCCGCAGGTATCAGCCGGGAAACCGTCGAGGCGGTCTGGCAGAGTGTCGAAGCCCTTTACCGCACCGGAGTCCACCCGGGCATCCAGGTCTCGGTCCGGCACCGGGGCCAACAGGTCCTGCACCGGGCTATTGGCCATGCCAGTGGCAACGGGCCACACGACCGCCGGGATGTGGTGCGGGTGCCGATGACCACGGACACGCCGGTCTGCTATTTCTCGGCCTCCAAGGCGGTCACAGCGTTGCTGATGCACATGTTGTCCGAGCAGGGGCTGGTAAACCTGATGGACCCGGTCTCCTATTACTGCCCGGAGTTTGCCCGTCGTGGCAAGCGGACAATTACCGTTCACCAGATTCTTTCCCACCGGGGAGGGATTCCTGCCATTCCCAGGGAAACCCCCATCGAAGTGCTCTGGGACCGGGACGAGATCTGGCGCATCCTCTGCCAGGCCCGGCCGGTAGAGGTGGACGGCGCCAAGGTGGCGTACCATGCAATTACCGGTGGTTTCGTGTTGCAGCGGGTGCTGGAAAAGGTCACCGGCGATACCATCGAGAACTACCTGGACAAGTATCTGCGCAAGCCCATGGGTATGAAGTGGTTCACCTATGGCATTGCCCCGGACCACCTCAATGACCTGGCGGTCAATTACGCCACCGGACCAACCCCGCATTTCCCGGTGTCCTGGGTAGTGCGCCGGGCTCTGGGCGGCGATATCGGGACGGTGGAGTCGGTGACCAACGATCCGCGTTTTCAGGAAGCAGTCATTCCGGCCGGCAACCTGTGCGGGACGGCGGAGGAAATGGGCCGGTTCTTCCAGATGATGCTTAACGGGGGGCTGTGGGATGGCCGGCGGATCTGCAGCGAAATCACGGTAAAGCGCGCCATCCAGCAGTTCGGCTCCCTGCAGATCGACCGTACCATGCTGGTTCCGATGCGGTTCAGCGCCGGCATGATGCTAGGTGGCAATCCTGTGGGGCTGTGGGGACCGAACAGCCGGTACGCCTTCGGTCACGTGGGACTGATCAACAAGTTGTGCTGGGCCGATCCGTCCCGCGATATTTCCGTGAGCCTGCTCAACACCGGGCTGCCCATTGTCGCGCACCACCTGCCGGCGCTGGCGAAGTTTGTCTATACCGTATGCCGGCAGTTCCCTCTGATTCCGGAGACCCAGCGCCCGCTGGTGGCTGCCTGATTACAGCGTCTGGACCTGCGCTTCCAGGATGCCGAGTACCGATGACAGCAGGTCCCGGAAATCGGTCAGTGTCTGGGTGCGCTGGATGACGTCTTCACGCTGCTCATCCAGCCGCTCCAGCTTGGGCACCAGGCGCCGCATTCCCTCGGTGATGACCTCGTAGGGGTAGTGGTGGTCCTGGGTGTTCAGCTTGTTGATCTCCGCAATCTCCTGACTGAGAACGCTGATGATGTCGTACAGCATGTCCTTGTGCTGGATCGTGCCGGCTTCCCAGTAGGCATCGTCCAGCAGTTCCAGCAGGGACTGGTATTCGCGCAGTGTGTCGGCAATGGTGGTCTGGGTCATGGCGTGCTCAACATATTCCGGGCCGGAATTGGCCGATTCAGGGGTTTGGTGCTACAAGGAACTATAGCAGGGGATTCGTCGTGTAATGGGCTGGTGGACGTGGTCCTGCCCCCCGGGAAGCGTCAAAAAAAGTGAAAGTGCATTCATTGTTATTGCAGGCGACTGGGCAAAGGGGCAGACTCTCGCTGAACGAATAGGGATTATTCATGACTCAATGGACGAGGCCGCAAATGGACAAGCCAGCTCCCCCCGAAAAACCGATCCGCCGGGCTGTGAAGCTCGATCATCATGACAGTGTCCGCAGCCATGTGCGTGAGCGTATCAGCTCGGAAGTTGAACATCTCGAACGCCGGATTGCGAGCCTGCGCCTGAGCCGGGCGCCTCATGCCGATATTCTGATCTCGACCTACCAACGGTTGCTCGATCGCAAGAAGGGGTTTCTGCAGAGCTGGAACCTCAAGGACGGTGGCCCCCGCTGATCACCGCTTCAGGTGCGCAGCCCGGTATCCACTGTCTGATAGCTGTCTGTCGCGGTGTCCCGATTGAGGCAGTAATCCGGATTGGCCATCAGCGCCCCGGGATTGTCCGGATCCTCCACCCGCGGTGGCTGATCCAGTGAGGTAAACACCTCGATGCGTTTCTCGGCGTAATGCATCCGGATCTTCAGGCAGTCCACCGTCTCGCCGGCAAACGAGAATTCCGGACCACCCGCAGTGCCCTGATCGGTACCAATGCTGGTGCCGTCGATATTGATGGTGTCCGTGTTGAGCCCGTTGTACTCGCGGACAAATGCCATTTCCCGCTCGCCTGCAATCACGATGCTGCCTTCGCTGTGCAGCCGGGCCAGATCATTGTAGCCGGTGGTCAGGAAATCCCGTGGCAGGAACTCGGTACCCAGAGTCGCGCTTGGCCGGGTGCTGCCTTCGGGAAAGGTGCCGGAGGAAACCCAGGTGAACACCCGGGTTACCAGGTTTGAGGTGTCCGGCGTGTAGACCCATTTGACGATGGGATAACGCCACTCATAGTCGGCCAACGGCAGACCCTCTTCGAATGCTCCCCGGTCGGTGAATCGCACAGAGACATCGTTGGTGGTGTTGCTGTACTCGCCGGCTTCACCGGCATCGATCCGGGCGCTGATGTACTGACGGGCCTCCACAAAGTTCGCGATCTCGTTCTCACCAATGACCCGACGCATTAGATCCAGAGGGTTGCGCACCGAGTTAATCGCTGGAGGCGTCGCATCGTTGTAGACGATGGTGAGAAACGCGGACAGCTGCTGGCGGATGTCCCTGGCCATGGAACTGGCTTGGGTGTCCTCTGATGGGGCCGGTTCAACGGCCAGTGAAAGGTCGTTGAACAGGGTGGTGGACGTCTGTTCGGTGAGGGTGAAACTGGAGAACACCGGGTCCACATTGGTGGCCGGATTGAGGGCCGATGGGCCGGTATCCTCAAGGCCACAACCGCCAAGGTTCACCAAAGCGAGGGAAAAGACAGCGAAAATGCAGGAATGTCTCATTTCAGAAGGCCCTGAGATGCGTTGCGGATCATTAACCGCTAAAGTGGATACGCGCGGGGCCCGCTTCGGCCCGAATGCTGACAATAAAACATAACACCGGCATCTGCCCTCGCGGAGATCACATTTTGCAGCAACGGCTCTCAAACCTGGTTTCGGCCCCGGCCTTGTTGGCATGGGTGCTGCTGGCGCTGGTTATGCTGCCATCGACAGCAGCGGCTGACGACCTCTGCCGTGACGGCAAGCTGGTGCTCGACGGTAACACCAGCAGCATCCGGAACCTGGGCAGTTGCGTCTGGTACCTGGAAGATCCCGGCCAATCCCTGACGTTCCGGGAGGTGCGGGCCCTCGAGCCCGGGGCCTTCACCCGCCACGAAGGCGGCGTGCTCAACTTTGGCTATACCGAATCCGCCTACTGGACCCGCATGGAGCTGGAGCCCAGGGCCGGCGCGGCCCGGACCGACTGGATTCTGGAGCTGGCGTTGCCCCTGGTGGATCAGGTCAACCTTTTTCTGGTGCGTGACGGCGAGCTGGTGGACCAGCGCCAGGCCGGATACCAGGACAACTGGCAGGAACGGGACCTGGCCGTTCCCAACCCGACTTTCCGCCTGAAGCTGGCGCCGGACACCACCAACACGGTGTACCTGAGGATTACCAATACCAACACGTTCCGCCTGCCCATCAGCCTCTGGCATCCGGACAGTTACATCGAGAAGGTTTCCGTGGATGAAGCGGTCCGCGGCGTCCTGCTGGGAGCGGTGCTGGCGATCCTGGCCTATAACCTGTTCGTCGCCGTGTCCGTGCGCGAGCGCAGTAACATCTATTACGTCCTGTACCTGGTCTCGGCGACGATCTTTATCTTTACCGAGCAGGTTCACGGGGTGCAGCTGCTCGACAGCCGCCCGGCTCTGTTCAACAAGGAATACCTGCATTTCCAGATTGTCCTGACCTGGTTCTGGGGTCTGCTGATGGCCCGTTCGCTGCTGGAAACCCGCGAGCGTTCCCGGGACCTGGACCAGATCGTCCGGCTCTGCCTGTACTCGGTCGGGGTCACTTTCCTGCTCTGCTTCTTCCTGCCCTACCACGTGGCCATGGAATGGATCGTGCTCGGTTCGATCATGCTCAGCATCATCATGATCGTGGTCAGTTACCTGTCCTGGCGCTACTACAATCCGGCGGCACGGTCCTATTTCTTTGCCTGGACCCTGGCCCTGATCGGGTTCGGGATCTATGCCCTGACGGTTATGGGTTATCTGCCACTGAATACCTTCACCAGCTATTCGCCCCAGTTTGGCCTCACCGCCCAGATTATCCTGTTCTCTTTTGCCCTGGCTGACCGTATCAAGCAGGTGCAGGGGGAGGCGCTGGGCTGGAGTGAGCGGGCGCTGGCGAACCTTCGCCGGTACCAGTCGCTGTTCGATAATGCCGTGGAGGGGGTGTTCCAGATGTCTCCGGATCGCCGGTTCGTCACGGCCAATCCGGCCATGGCCCGGATGCTCGGTTACAACAGCAGCCGGGAGCTGCTGCGGCGTAATCCCGATGTGCTGGAAACCTGTATCGCCGATGACCGCCTGCGGCGCCTGGTGGTGGAACAGCTCGAGGCCCGGGGCACCGTGAAGGGCATCGAGGCCCGTTACCTGACCCGGGATGGTGAGGAACGCTGGGCCACCATTTCCCTGCATACCGCCTACGATTCCGACGGTGAGCCCACCCATCTGGAGGGTACCTGTATCGATGTGACCGAGAGTCGCCAGCGCCAGCGGATCGAGCGGGAGCGGGAACAGGAGCGGCTGGAGAAAGAACTGGCACGCAACTCGGCTGAGGCCAAGAGCCAGTTCCTGGCCAACATGAGTCACGAGATCCGCACGCCGTTGGCAGCCATCATCGGATACGGCGAGACCTTGCTGGATCCGGACCTGACCGAGACCGAAAAGAAGAGCAGTGCCGAGACCGTGGTGCGCAGCGGTCGCCACCTGCTCGATCTGGTCAACGACATTCTTGACCACTCCAAGATTGACGCCAACAAACTCGATGTGGATGTGATTCCGGTCAATCTGCCGGAGCTGCTGGACGAAATCCGGGCCTTCTTTACCCCTCGGGCTCGGGAGAAGGGCCTGGATTTTTCCATCATCTGCGAGTATCCGCTGCCGGAGCAGATCCGCACCGATCCTACCCGTTTCCGTCAGATCATCATCAACCTGTGCGGAAATGCACTTAAATTTACGGAAAAAGGTTCGATCTCCCTGGAGGTCCGGTGTGATCGGGAATCTGAAATGCTGATGGCCCGGGTGGTCGACACCGGGATCGGTATGAAGCCGGAACAGCTGCGCCGACTGTTCGACCCGTTTGCCCAGGGCAGCGCCGCGATATCACGCCAGTATGGCGGTACCGGCCTGGGGTTGAGTATCTCCCGGCGGCTGGCAGAGCTGCTCGGTGGTGATATCACGGTGGCCAGCACCTACGGTGAGGGCAGCGAATTCGAGTTGGCGATTCGCACCGGCCCGCTGGACCAGGTGCATTTTCTCCGGGATGCCTCGGAACTGAGCCAACGCCGGCGTGCCATTCCCATGGTGGCTGCGCCCCAGCTGACCGGGCGCATTCTCTGTGCCGAGGATAACGAGGTGAACCGTCGTCTGGTGTCCCTGCTGGTGTCGCGCACCGGCGCGGACCTGGTACACGTGGTCAACGGTGCCGAAGCCCTGGAACTGGCAATCCGGGAGCCGTTCGATCTGATCCTGATGGATATCCAGATGCCGGTGATGAATGGTCGGGACGCCACTGCCGCCTTGCGGGAGGCGGGCGTGAATACGCCGGTCATTGCCCTGACCGCCAATGTCATGGCCGAGGACATTGCCGATTACCGCCGGGCCGGCTGTAACGAGCACCTGGCCAAGCCCATCGACAAGCAGCTTTTCTATGAGGTGCTGGCCCGTTACCTGGTGGTTCGCCATGATGCGATGCCGGACCGGCGTCGGGACTATCGGGGCCGGGTACTGGTCGCGGAGGACAACGAGGAGAACCGGCAGCTGGTGGAGCGCATGCTGCGCCGGCTGGGCCTGGAGGTGACCGCGGTCAGTTCCGGAGATCAGGCGGTCCGAACGGCGCTGTCGGACACGGTGCAGCTGGTACTGATGGACCGGCACATGCCCGGGCTGGATGGTGTGGCAGCGACAAAGCTGCTTCGCCAGGCCGGCTTCCGGCACCCGATCATGGCCTTCACCGCTGGTGATCAGCAGGAAACCGATGCCCTGCTTGCAGCCGGTTGTGACGGGGTGTTGAATAAACCGATAGACCAGTCCCGGCTGGAGACCATCCTGGCCCGTTATCTGGCCGGTGCCGGCAGAGAGGTTCCGGAGTCGTCCGAAGACCGGGAAATTGCTGCGCTCGTGGCCCGCTTTCTTGAGGGCCTGGCGCAGCGCAAACGGGTGATGGACGATGCGCTTGCGGACAGACAGGCCGATGCCCTGCGTACCGAGGCGCACCAGATCAAGGGGACAGCCGGTGCCATGGGGTACCCTGCGATGACCCGGCAGGCCGGGATTCTTGAAGCCCTGCTGAAGGACGATGGCGAGCCGGACTGGGACAGGGTTCGCAGTGAGCTGACAGCACTCGATGAAATGATAGACCGTGCCCGGGGGGCTACGGCGAGATCGCCCCATGTCTCCGAAAACAGCAACAACAGGAAAATGCCATGACAGACAGGTCGCCCCAACGCAGTGAACAGCACTCCCTGAGTATGATGTACGGAACCTACGCCGATATCCTGTTCGTGCTCTTTCCGTTTCTGGTGATCGGTATGCAACGGCTCTGGGACGGGCGGTTGTACGACACCCTGATGCAACCGGACCTGAGCATTGCCGCGGCCATTCTGGCGGGACTGGCCATCGGCAAGTTTGTCCTGGGCCTGGTGACCAATCGGGAGCTGGGGCGTTACAAGGAGCGGATTGTCTTCTTTATTGCCCTGACCCTGTTCGTGGTGCTGGGTCCTTCCATTATCCTGATGCTGAGCATTGTCGGTAACCAGGAAGTTCCCGGCTTTGTCGCTTTCGTCCAGCCGGTATTGCTGATTATCGCCATATCGCTTTACAGCACTGCGGTGAGCATCAGCAACCTCCTGACCCGGTTCGGCACCGAAACATTGGCGATCGGGCAAGAGGATGGCAAAGCGGTGGAGGGTCCGCAGCAGGACAGCAGGCCCCGATCAGCCCCCCTGGACCTGCCCCGGCGTACCGGCACTGACCGGCTGTAGCCTCGGGATTACTTGATATACGGAACAGCCAAGGAACCAGTGGAGAAAACCGATGACGGATCTGAAAGTTCTGGTTGTGGAAGACGAGCCCCTGATGCGGGAGCGCCTGGTGGAGATGCTTTACCGGGCTGGTGCCACGGAAGTGGCCGAGGCGGTCGATGTGGGTTCAGCAAGGCAGGCATTCGACGCCCGCGAATACCACATCATCCTGCTGGATCTGGGATTGCCGGATGGTGATGGTCACGAACTGATGCAGCAATTCAAACAGCGGCGGGAAGAACAGCACATAGTGCTGGTGACGGCGGACGATTCCATCGACAGTATCCAGCGGGCGATCAGTGCCGGTGCCAACGGCTACGTGGTCAAGCCCTACTCCCAGGACAAGATACACGATGTGGTCAATAACTACGCGATGGTCCACGGTGGTGAGATGGCGATGCTGGAGGGACTGAACCGGCAACATTGACCGGTTCAGACTTTCCGCTTCGGGCTGGCTGCCTGCTCAGGCTACCTGGCGGGCAATCCAGGAGTTGTAACGCGTCGCCAGCGCCCGCACATACCGGGCTTCGGCGCCACTGAGGTTGGCCAGCACACCGTTGAAGATCCAGCCTCGCTCATACAGTCCAAGCACCCGCTGCTCGTCATCCAGATTGACGCGTTGGTTCAGCTTCTTGCAGATCGCATCCAGCAGCGGCAGCTTCTCCGGGCGTTTGATCGGGCCCTGGCGGTTGCCCATCGGCTGGTTCGCCGCACGTGTTGTCGGATGTCTTTTCATGATGTTCTCCTTATCGTTTTGCGGCTGCAAAAACAAAAACCCCGGAGCCGAGGGCAACCGGGGTTTGGCGGAGAACCTGACCCGGTCGCTGCAAAGGCTCCCGGGACTGACCGAAAGCCGTTAGATGTCTTTCACCATGGCGCGCGCAGACTGCCCTTTCTGGCAATCAGCGGCTGGGTAAACAATGAACTGTAAAATCATCCTGGTCATACCGGCTCTTTGGTTTCGGTTCACTTCTCAGTGTATAGGCTATCGGAAGGTTTGCAAGAGCCCGCTGGCTTCGGCAAACCCGTACAGACGTGCTCGGCCGACAAGCTCATAATTTACAGCGTCACGTGTTTTTACGTTGTGCAATCCGCGATACCTGCCGAGTCGGGTATCAATGGATCTCTCCTTTCTACGCAGCCGTCTTGGCTGCGTTTTTTTTGGCATCTCGGAAAGTTCGTAGCCACTACTTCGTACAGAAGGATCAGTCTGTATTGGCGATAATTTGCACACTAACCTGTCAATCAACTTATTGCGAATACAGAGGTTGAAACCTAAGCAAATGCCCGACGAACCCGGATCTGCCAGAAACAAGTTCCGTTCTGATTTTTTTGTTGAAATTGCACTGATCGCCGCCCTGGCGATTTACATGGTGCTGGCCCAGGACAAGACCGTAGGGGATGACCTGAGCTTTACTGTCACCGGAGCGGCACTGATGGCCGTGGCGACCTACTGGACCCTGCATACCCTCAAGGACGGCCTGCAGTTCATTGCAGTGCGGCTTCGTCCTGGAAAATAATCCGCCGCCAGGTCTTGTGGAGGATGAGGGCGTCGTTGGCAGCCCGGTGAACGGGTAACCCCAGTTCTGAGATTACCTGCTGGCGCACGCCCGACCATTGCCGGACCTGCTGGCTGTTCAGCAGCATGGAGATCGATTCCAGCTGGAATTCGGGCTGCACGTTGGCGGCTCGGAACAACCGGTGCAGCCAGAAGCTGTCGAAGGTCCAGGCGTCACAGAACACCTGCTCCGGTAGCAGGCGGTTCAGGTGGTGGGCCACTTCCTCCGCTGCCTTGCCTTCCTCCTTCAGTGTGTCCCGGGAGATGCCGTGAATCTGTTCGGCGCTTTGTGACCAGTCCTGCCAGAGCACATGGGGCCGGATCAGCCAGCTGTGCAGTTCGCCGCCCGGCATGCAGATACCCACTTCAATCGGGTAGCTCGCAATCAGATCCAGGCTTGAAGCCTCGAAATCGATGAATGCCGGAGTGAATTCGCTGGTCATGGTGTCAGGGTCATTGCTGCGTTGTTTTTCGTTGAGTTTACCCGCCCCGTACCCGAGACGCGAACCCAACCTGTGCGTCCACTGTTACAATATGTCCACTCAATGTAAAACCCCGATGACACGCCGTTGTTGTCCCGGAACCTTGTGGGAGCCTGAATGACTGAAACCGTGGTTGTAATCTATTCCGGAGGCATGGACTCCTTCACTCTGCTGAACCTGGCCCGGGCCCGTGGCTATCAGGTCCATGCCCTGTCCTTCAATTACGGCCAGCGTCATGTCCGTGAGCTGGATTGCGCCCGGCAGGTATGCGCGGACCTGGGCATTCCCCACAAGGAGATCGATATCCGTGCCATGTCCGGGGTCATGAGCGGTTCTTCCCTGACTTCCGACATCGAGGTGCCGGAGGGGCACTACGAGGAGGACAGCATGAAGGCGACCGTGGTGCCCAACCGCAACATGATTCTGTTGTCCCTCGCCACCGGTTACGCCGTGACCGTGGGAGCCTCCGCGGTATGGTTCGGTGCCCACGGCGGGGACCATGCCATCTATCCGGACTGCCGCCCCGAGTTTGTCGAGAAGATGGATGCGGTGTGCCGCGTTGCCAATTATGAGCCGGTGGCTATCGAGGCGCCGTTCATTCGTATGGACAAGGGGGAAATCCTGGCCGAGGGACTTGAACTTGGGCTGGACTACAGTCTGACCTGGACGTGTTACAACGGCCGTGACAAGGCCTGCGGTCGCTGCGGTTCCTGCGTGGAACGACTCGAGGCATTTGCCGCCAACGGTGTGACCGATCCGCTGGAATACGAGGAGCAGGCCTGATGTACCGGGTCAAAGAGGCGTTCTATACGCTCCAGGGTGAAGGTGCCCAGGCGGGCCGTGCGGCGGTCTTCTGCCGGTTCAGCAAGTGCAATCTGTGGACCGGCCGTGAGAAGGATCGCGCCAGCGCGGTGTGCGACTTCTGTGATACCGACTTTGTTGGCACCGATGGCCAGAACGGCGGCCGGTTTGAAACCGCGGATGATCTGGCCCGGCATATACGCAGTCTCTGGCCCGATGCTCCGGGCCGGCCGTACGTGGTATGCACCGGAGGTGAGCCTTTGCTGCAGCTGGACGACGCGCTTATCGACGCTTTCCACCGTGCCGGTTTTGAAGTCGGCGTTGAGACCAATGGCACCCTTCCGGCGCCGGCCGGCATCGACTGGTTGTGTGTCAGCCCCAAGGCGGATGCGCCCGTGGTTCTCGAAGCCTGTGATGAGCTCAAGCTGGTATATCCCCAGCCGTTGGCGATGCCGGAACGGTTCGAGCATATCCGGGCCCGGCACTACTTCCTGTCTCCCATGGCTTCCCCAAGCCTTCCGGCCAGCGGTGAGGATCCGGTCAAGCAGAGTAACACCCGCAAGGCCACCGACTATTGCCTCGCCCATCCCCGCTGGCGCCTGACCCTGCAGATGCACAAGATCATCGGGATCGACTGATCAGGCGGTGGCCCTCGGCCGGAGCGCTTCATTGCGGTACTGGCTCGGGCTGACGCCGGTCCAGCGCTTGAATGCCCGGGTGAAGTTGGCGGCGTCGGCGTAGCCCAGGGCATCGGCAATCTGGCTCAGGTTCATACCGGTGCTGGTGAGCAGTTCCCCCGCCCGTTCCAGCCGAACCTGGTCCACCAGGTTCTGGAAGCTGGCATCTTCCTCCTGCAGGCGCCGTTTCAGGGTCCGTTCCGAGACA
The DNA here is from genome assembly GCF_050379415.1 of Marinobacter sp. DUT-1. Classification (NCBI taxonomy): domain Bacteria; kingdom Pseudomonadati; phylum Pseudomonadota; class Gammaproteobacteria; order Pseudomonadales; family Marinobacteraceae; genus Marinobacter; species Marinobacter sp. DUT-1. The sequence continues at coordinate 544,690 of NZ_JBNRLS010000003.1, read as the reverse complement.
AAGAGCGTGCCGGCGACCCGAGCCAGTTTGGGCGGAAACGGGTGACTGGTTTCAATCACCCGCCGTACCCGGGTGGCGAAGCAGGCATCCTCGGTCAGGCGTTGCAGGGCCTCTTCGCACTGGGCCCGGGAGGCGGCAGCGAGCTGGTCATTGGTGAACCGGATCGGCAGGGTCAACCGGCTCTCCGGAATGATCAGCGCGTCTTCACGGGCTTCGTATTCCACGGGCACCGGGATGATCTGGCGGAACCTCGGGAAATAATGGGGTTCCGGACCTCGCCTGATGATTCGTGTGCCGTCCACCGGTGCGCCGGTCAGCTGGGCTCCCATGAAGACGCAGCCAAACAGGGTGGCATCGAGGATAAAGCCCTGCAGCGGACCCAGGTCGACGTCGCAGGACACGGAATAGCGGGCCTTGCCTTCGAGCCTGTGCCGGCTCACCTTCAGGTGGGGTGCGCGCAGGGTCAGATAGCGGGTCACCAGTTCCAGGGCATCCCTCAGGGTCCGGCTGCTCATCACCGCCGTACCCAGGGTGCCATGCAGGGGCAGCTTCATTTCCCGGGCCAGCAGGATGCCCAGGCCCGGTTCCCCGCTCTCGATGATGGCGCGGGTGACAAACTCACTGGCCTGGGCCTGGCTTACCCGGAGTTCCGGACAGTTCAGGCGGGTGGGGTCGAGGCCGACGCGGAGCAGAAGGTCCTGTTCGTCGACGCCAATCGAGTGTAGCAGTTCGGCCAGGGTGTGCAGGTAGATGGCCGGCATACCCAGATCTTGAGCAGTCGAGACGGAGGCGCGCATGGGTTTCCTCGTTCAGTACTGTTTTTGTTATGTAATGGGGCGGTGATGGTGAGGAATTATGCCGGGATGATGGGGCAATCCCATGGCTGCTGTGACGGGGCGCAAGGCCGGTCGGGCCAACTGGCCCGATACACCCGACGGGCCACTGTCAACGCGCATGGCGCTCAACAAACCGCTCCAGTACGGCCGATGACTTGCCCGGAACCTCAAGCATGGGCAAGTGGCCGACCCGACGAAATACATGCACCTCGGCATCGGGCGTTGCGGTGTCAAACCAGCGGACGCACCGGGTCGGGGTAATCACGTCCCGGTCCCCCCACTGGACCTGCAATGGCGGCGTGTCTGTCCCCAGGTAGCGAGCCGGAGCCAGGGCGTCGGCGACCATGTCCGCAAAGATATGCCGGAGGGCATCGGTCCGGCTCAAGAGATCCGGCCCGAGCAGCCCGGCCATGGCCATGCCGGTGGCTGTGGCCTTGCCGTTGCCGACGCTGTTGAACATCCGGTAGACGCCCTTCCAGTCCTCCGGAATCAGGAGGTCGTCACGATCTGTCTCGAACGGCGCATCCAGGTCCACATCGGGGTGTTCGGGAATGCCGGCACTGTTGAGCAGGGTCAGGGATCGTGGTGCCAGTGGCATCTCGTGGGCCAGCACCGCGGCGATGGCGCCTCCCATGGAGCTGCCGACCAGATGAATGTTGTCCGTTTGCTGACCGGCAAGCCATTGGCGCAGGCGGAGCGCCTGGGCGACATAACGGTAGCTGGCATCCTCCCGGTAGTCGCTTTCGCCCAGACCGGGAACGTCCGGTACCAATAGATGCCAGTGCCGCGGCAACCGTTGCAGCCACAAAGCCCAGTTCTCTTTCATGGCCGCAAAACCATGGATCAGCAGGAGCGTCGGGCGGTCAGGGCCGGGCTCTCCCCGCTCCAGGTAAACCATGCGGTGGCCATCAACGCTGGTCACCCGGCGTCGGGCATTCAGCAGCCAGCGCTGCCCGGTTCGGGCGGCGGGCCAGAAATTCGGAGCAGGAATTCTCATCACAGGTCCTGTCGGAGTAAGACACGTCTCCAGTTTACCTGTCGTCGATCAGACAGCCTTGGCTGGACTGCCCTCCACCGCGGGCGCGTGAGTCACCGGTATCAGGCGAATTACCCAGACGGACGCTAGAGCCGAATGTCAACGATAACGGGATTGTGATCCGAGGAGCGCCAGGGCCCGACACTGCCGGGTGCAATATCAGACTGGTAGCCGAGCGACCTGGGTTCGTCGGCATTGATGCGCCAGGTGACGGCGTTCACGACTTGCCCCGCAAGACCGGCAGAAGCCAGGGCATGATCCAGCGAGCCCTTACGGCCCTTGTAACGGTAGGTGTAATGGCGGCACTGCTCAGGCGTGCAGGGGTGATAATGCGCCACCATGCTGGTGTAGCCCCGTTTTTGCAGCAGCTGCAACGGTGTTTCCCGGGTGTAGCTATTGAAATCCCCGGTGATCAGCGTACCGGCTATCGCACCCTGCGCGGGCAGGCGATCCAGCCAGTCTGCGATTGCCCTGGCGGCCCGGGTCCGGCGTTGGGCATAGCAACCCTGCCCATCGCGCTGGTCCCGCTCCGGGCCGGTGGCACCGCGGCAGGATTTGGATTTGAGGTGGGGAACCACCACCCGGACCGACTCTTTACCATTTCGTAACCGGAACGCCTGTGCCAGTGGCGGCCGGCCCGTATTGTGGAAGGGGCCGCTGGTCAACCGTTCTGCCTGGCCGACCGGGACTACCCTGTCCTGGCGATAGTACAGGGCTGTGCGGATGGCGTCGTTGCCGTCCTTTCCCGGGGTCCGGATATAGCGCCATTGGGAGCCCAGGGCCCTGGCCAGTGTTGCGGCGGCGCTGTGTTCCCCATAGCCGTCGTTTTCCAGTTCACTGACCGCCAGGATGTCAGGGTCCGGCGCGGTCAGGGCCGAGACAAGACGCGCCTGTTGTTGCCGGTAGGCAGATTCGGTTGTCGCACCTCTGGGAGTCGGAAAGTCGCCACCCCGGCCATCGCCGTTGAACAGATTGGCCAGGTTGAGGGTCATCACCCGCAGAATCGATCCGCCGGGACGCTCCGGTGCCGGCTCCCGGGGATTGGTGGCGATGAAATCCGGTGATGGCTCGGGCTGGACCCGCCATTGGCCGAACCGGAAATCCAGCACCCCACGCACCCCACGGAGGGTATCTCCGGTACGCACCGTGTTGTCGGCACCGAGACCTTCCGGTGGCCAGGGCACGGGCCGCGGATCCCGTTTGCCCTGGCCGTCATCAAGTGTGATCTGACCGTTGACCGAGCTGTCGAGCTTGCCGGCCATCGGGCCGGGCGGCAGATATTCGGTAGCAATCACCCGGTCTTGGGGCGCCAGGGTGAGTTCGCCATAGCGCGCCAGGTTATAGCTGTCGATTACGGTCAGGGGCGAGGGGATGGAGACCCGCATGTTTTCAAGGGCCTCGAGTGCGCCGGCCCCGGATAGCTGCAGTGCGATAGGTTCCGGCAAGGTTCCGGGGCCGCATACTTCCAGCTCCCGGACCTTGACTATTTCGGTGAGCCCGTGAAATTCCTTCACCTCACCGGTCACCCTGAGCCTTTGGCCCCGGCTGCCCTGATGGCGGCGGCTATAGACAAACAGTGCTTCGGAGGTGGCCGGATTGTCGTCGGTTTGATCGTCTGCCTGTTGCAGGTAAAAGCCGCGGAAACCACCTTGCCCCCGGGCGTCGAGGGTCAGGATGCCCTCCAAGGTCACGGTCTGGCCGACGAAGGGGGAGCGGTCTCCTTCGCCCTGAATGAGGGCGATGGGGGTGGCGGCGGCGCCACAGGCAGTGGCTGCCGACGCGAGAGGTGTCAGCAGAGAAAGGGCAAGAGTCGTGGCGGCAAACAGCGCGGATAATTTCACGCCGGGCAGTCTAGCAGAGTCCGGCCACCGCTTTGAGTGCCTGCTCCCGACGGCTGCCGAACCCCAGTTCATCCGGGTTGGCCAGCTCCAGTTGCTGGACCAGAGGGTCCGGATGTTCGTTGTCAAAGGTGATGCCCATGCGTGACAGGACATAAGGCGTCAGTGCGGCCCGGGTCTGGAGGGTCAGCCGGCCGCCTTGCATGCCATAGTCCCGGGCGATGATGTCCTGTTGCGCTTCGGTCAGGCGGTGATCTGGTGTGATTACCAGGGTGACTTCACGGGTCCAGTCCTCGTCGTGCTGGCAGGTGTGGCGGGCTCGCTGGCGCAGGGCTTCGGGTACCGTGCGCAGACGGCTCAGGGCAAAGTCCCGGAACTCCCGGTTGGAGTCGCACCACGCTCTCAGGTGCCAGCTGTCACCGGTGCACACAAGGGTATGGGGTTCCAGAATGGTTTCCACCGGTTCGGGGCGGCTCAGCGAGGTGTAGCTGGCACGCAACTGCCGGCCATGGCGGGTTGCGGTCACCACGGCGCGCATGGTTTCCGGAGCGATTACCCGGTTCGGGCCCGCCACTACGTGACTGTCGGGAAGGCCCAGATCCAGCGATTCAAAGGTGTGACTCAGGTTCTGTTGGCGGGCGAGCAGGTCGAGGTATTCATTGACCTCCCCACGGGTGACCACCGGCCGGAATTTTGGTGCCGGCACGTAACCCTTGAGGTGGCGGTCATACAACAGGTTGCCCGGGGCCAGCTCGCGCAGGTAAGTGTTGATGTCCTTGGATGCCTGCTGGCGGCCGATGCCAAAGCTGTGGCAAATGTGGTTGGTGGTCAGTCGACCTTCCCACAAGGCAATCGTCTCGATCAGTCGATAGCGTAACAGCAAATCCCAGCGGATGGGCCAGTCCGTCTTTTTCATATCCAGGCGCTCACGGATCCATTGAGTATCTCGAATTTATGTTACCTGCTCCGAGCCAGTCGGTCTGTTACGACCCATTAATGTAAAACACTGTAAACCCAAGGTTTAGCGACCATCCAACGATTATTCGAGCATACTTCCGGGGTCTCGGGAAGTCCCTAGTAGCCTGCACCCGGTGCCGCTGGTCTAATGCCGTTCCGGCACAGTCCGGAGGCTGGTGCTATCTTGTTGCCCGAACATTTATAGTCTGTTGTCTGCCGCCCGGAGCCGTTGTCATGACCCGAATGGTCACTTCCCTGTCTGCGCTGATCCTCAGCATTGTCCTGTTGGTGAGCGGCAACGCCTTCCTGATGACCCTGCTGGGCATCCGGTTGAGTATCGAGCAGGTGGCCCCGGACGTGATCGGCTGGGTATTGGTGTGCTACTCCATCGGTTTCGTTCTCGGCACCCTGTACGTGCATCGGGTGATTGGCCGGGTAGGGCATATTCGGGCCTTTGCGGTGTTCGCGGCCATGGCCGCGGTGGCATCGCTGATGTACCCCATGGCCCTATCCATGGTGTTCTGGGCGTTCCTGCGAGTACTCTCCGGGTTCAGTATTGCCGGTGTCCTCGTGGTGATCGAGAGCTGGTTCTCCAGCCGCGCGACCAATGCCAACCGCGGTGCCCTGTTCGCGGTGTACCAGATCGTTTTCTACCTGTCGGCGGCGGGCGGCCAGCTGGTGGTCAATGTAGGCGATCCGGCCAACTTCATGCCATTCTCGCTGGCCGCGATTCTGCTGGTCCTGGCGCTCGTTCCCCTGTCACTGACCCGAATGGAAGCGCCGGCCATTGAGCAGGCCAGCCGAATGTCCATCTTTACTCTGGCCCGACAATCCTTCTCCGGAGTTGCCGGGGCGCTGATCTGTGGGGTCATGATCGGTGGTTTCTACGCCCTGGGGCCGGTCTACGCCACCCTGGTGGGCCTCGATGTGGCGAAGACCTCCACCTTCATGGCCAGTGCCATCGTTGCAGCCATGATCCTGGCCTGGCCGCTGGGGCGGGTCTGTGACCGGTTTGATCGCCGCCGGGTCATGTTCTGGGTGGCACTGGTTGCAGCTGCGGCGGCTGGGGGTGTTGGCGTACTGGAAACGACCAATCTCGCAATGCTGACTTTGCTGGTGGGGCTGTTCACTGGTCTGTCAGCCAGTGTGTATCCCATTGCCGTGGCCATCACCAATGACCGCATGGAAACCAGCCGCATTGTTTCGGCCAGCGCCACTCTGCTGCTCAGTTACGGCGTGGGTAGTGTGATCGGCCCCATTGTCATGGCCGAGCTGATCGGGCTCCTGGGCCCCAGGGGTCTGTTCCTGGGAAACGCCGGATTCCTGGTGCTGCTGGCGCTGATCACCAGCTATCGCATCAGTCACACCGAGGATGTGCCGGTGGCAGAGCAGGAGCACTTTGTGCCGGCCATGCCCGAGACCTCTCCGGTGCTGACCGAGCTGGATCCCCGGAACGAGGAATTTCACGAATCTCCCGAGGTCGAACAGATGAAGGAGAACGAAGAGCGGCGTCAGGCTGGCTGAGGCAGATTCCTCTCGGTTTTCCCGATTATATTTTTAATCTGATATCTGTTTTTCTTTCAATGGTTAGCATACTATTGGTAACTATCCCATAATGTGAGTTTTTTGGCCGACAGCCCGGCTTCTCAGAGCGAACGGGCGGCCACCGGACAGGAGCGATAACCCATGAGAGACCAGTTTCCCTTTGCCGTTGCCCGGGTTACCCGCCGTTGGCGCAAGATGCTGGATGAGCGACTGAAGGATCTGGGCGTGACCCAGGCCCGCTGGAGCACGATGGTCTACCTGCAGCAGGGCGGTGAAGGGCTTACCCAGCGTGAACTTGCCAGCCTGATGGCGATCGAGAACCCCACGCTGGTGCGCCTGTTGGACAGCCTGGAACAGCAGGGGCTGATCGAACGCCGGCCCTGCCCCAACGACCGCAGGGCCCGCCGCCTGCACCTGACCGACGCCGGTCGGGCCTTTATGGACGACCTTTCCGAGCGGGCGGCCAAGTTGCGTGAGGAAATGCTGGAAGGCATCAGCGATGAAGAGATCGAGGGCGCGCTGAAAGTGTTCCAGAAGATCATGGAAAACGCCGAAAAGCAGAAGTAGGAGATTCATCCTGACGGATAACACGGTCGACGGACTCAGGGCCCGTTACGGCGACCGCTGGCGTTGGCTGGCGGTGTGTACGGTGATGCTCGGCACCATGGCCACGGTACTCAGTGCCACGGTGGTCAACGTGGCACTGCATGACATCATGCTGGAGTTCGGTATCCGTCAGGGCCAGGTACACTGGCTTGCGACCGGTTTCATTGCCGCCATGACCACCACCATGCTGGCCTCTTCCTGGTTGCTGGACCATTTCGGCGTGCGCAAGACCCTGGCCAGCGCCATGGTGCTGTTTACCCTGATTTCAATTGCCGGCGGCTTTGCCGGGACGCCGGACCAGCTGATTGCCGCCCGGATCGGCCAGGGCGCCATGGCGGGCCTGATGCAACCCATGGGCATGTACCTGGTGTTCCGGATCTTCCCCAGGGAACGACGGGGGCAGGCCATGGGCATCTACGGGATGGGAGTGATTCTGGCGCCGGCACTGGGCCCCGTGCTGGGCGGCTTCCTGGTCGATCAGCTGAACTGGCGTTTCGTCATGTTTGCGCCGGCCCCGGTCACCATGCTGGGTGTGTTCATGGCCTGGCGTTTCCTGCCCGTGCCACCGAACCGTCCCGAACCTTACCGATTTGATCTGCCCGGCCTGCTGCTGCTCGGGGCAACGATTGCCCTCGCCCTCGATACCCTGAACCGCATGCAGGAACTGGCCGGAGCGGAACTGCGCATCGGAATGCAGGCGCTGGTGGCGGCGGTGTTGCTGGTCCTGTTCGTGGTACGGGAGCGGTCTGCCCGGCATCCACTGGTCAACATCGCGCTCCTGCGAACCCCCGCGTTTGTCTATGCCAATCTCGGCGCCATGGCTCTGGGGCTGGCGTTGTTCGGATCCACCTACCTGGTCCCCCTGTTTGTCCAGACCTCCCTGGGGTTCAGTGCCACCGAGGCGGGATTGCTGATGCTGCCCGCCGGCATTGTACTGGGCATAACCTTTCCTCTCGCCGGGCGATTGGCCGATCGCCAGAGTGCCCGCAAGCTGGTGGTGTTCGGCATCGCCATGTTTGCGGCCTCAGCGATGTTGTTTGCGGTGTCGGATATCTCCCTGGCCTTCGGTTGGCTGGCACTGTGGACCATCCTGGGGCGTATCGGCATCGGCTTCATGTTGCCGGCATTGTCTACCGGCGCGCTCAATCCGCTCAGGCCGGAACAGCTGGGTGCGGCTTCCAGCACCATCAATTTCACCCGGCAGCTGGGTGGGGCCTTCGGTGTCAACATCGTGGCCCTGACCGTGGAATTCGGGGAGCACAGTGGTGGCCTGCCGACTATCAACGCCTTCCACAGCGCCTGGTGGCTGATTGCGGTGTTCGTCGCTGTAGCCGCCTTTCCGGTCTGGCGGATGCGGGCATAGTTGCGATCCGGGGCGCAATTGGCTAGCATGCACCCTCCTTCAGGGGAGTAGCCTCCGTGCCGGATGGTCCGGCCGGACGGTGGTCAACATACTTGGGGCTCAATCTCCATGGCCACCGTGTCCCGCATTCGCAATGCAGGGATTGGCAAGACCTGAGGCAGATCACCTCCTATGGGCGGAAGGTGGGCTGTCTCATGTCTTGGATATCCGCCCTGGAGCTTTTTGATGGACGCCTTTCTCGCCTCTACCGCTGCCGTTGCCATAGCTGAAATCGGCGACAAGACCCAGCTGCTTTCCCTTTTCCTCGTCGCACGCTACGCCAGGCGCACTCCGATCATCCTCGGTATTCTGGTCGCCACGATCCTGAATCATGCTCTCTCGGCCTGGCTGGGCGCCTGGATTGCCAGCTTGATTCCGGAAGCCTGGTTGCCATGGATCCTGTCCGGAAGCTTCGTCGTCATAGCCCTGTGGCTGCTGATTCCCGACAAGGATGACAGTGAGGATTCCAAGTTTCTGGGCATGGGTGCGTTCATGGCCACCACCATCATGTTTTTCCTCGCCGAGATCGGTGACAAGACCCAGGTGGCCACGGTTGTACTGGCAGCGAAGTTTACGGACACATTCTGGGTTATCATGGGAACAACCGTGGGGATGTTGCTGGCCAACATACCGGTTATCATGGCCGGTCGCTGGCTGATGGAGCGGATGCCATTGGCGACGGCGAGAATCAGCGCCAGCGTCCTGTTTGTACTCCTGGCCCTGGTAACCGTCTGGACCACGGCCATGAACTCCTGATTGGGTTTGCTGTCACCGTTTGCGTGCACATTGAATTTCGGAACAGAACTATGCGGTTTGGAAAGTATTGGAACATTCTGGCGCTGTTGGTTGCACTGGCGACCGTCCCGGCAATGGCGGCGACAGATGCCGCTTCGGATAAAGAGTCTGAAGCCGAGCCTGACCGGAGCCCCCGGGTTCCCACCTTCGAGCTCAACGGTGATCTCGCCGGTGAGTTGCAGGCTTTTACCACCCGCTATGAAGACACCTTCGCCAAGCTTGGCAACCGTCTGGCGCTGGGCTACCTGGAACTGGTGAAGGCCAATCCCGGGGTGGACCCCTGGCTGCCCGGGGAAGGTACGACTATTACCCTGCCCCGGCAGTATGTGATTCCGGATGAGGCCCGCCGCAAGGGTATCGTGATCAACCTGGCGGAGTACCGCCTCTATTATTTCACCGGCGATGGTGGTGTGCAGGTCTATCCGGTCGGGGTTGGTACCGAGGAGAATCCCTCGCCCCTGACCGATGCGGAAGTGACCATGCCGCTGGAGTCGCCGGCCTGGTACCCGCCGGCCAGTATCCGTGCCGAGTACGAGGCCAATGGTGAATACCTGCCGAAGATGATTCCCCCCGGCCCCGGCAACCCGCTGGGTACCCACGCCCTTTTGCTGAGCGAGAAAGGCTACCTGATCCACGGCACCAACAAGCGTTTCGGGGTCGGGATGCCGGTCAGTCATGGCTGCTTCCGAATGTACAACGAGGATATCTCGCGGTTTATCTACCAGGTCGACAAGGGAACACCGGTTCAGGTGATCCGCGATCCGGTCAAGATCGGTATATCCGGAGGAGAGGTATGGCTCGAGGTGCACCGTCCGGGTGAGGACTATTCCCGGGAGGACCGGGACGAACTCTGGCAACGGGTCTTTGCCGAGGTCGAGGGGTTCCGTGAGCGGAACCCGTCTGTAGAGGTGAATCGCCGGGCAATTGAGCTGGCGGTGGACCAGGCCGATGGCATTCCCACCATGATCGGTGAGCAGCTCACTCAGGTTGCCACGGATGAGAGTGCCGGGGAGAAATCTCCTGAAACTGGAAGTGAGCAGGAGCAAAAACTCTACTTCTGATGACTGAAAAGGGGGACATGCCATGCAAGGAAAGCAAGCCATCAGAGCCGGGAAGTCCCGGCGACTGAATCTGTTTGCGGCGGTCTTTCTTCTCGGGGCTTTGCTCGCGGGAATCTCCCTTTCCCACCATTTGCTTGCCCAGACCAGCCCGGACCGGGCCCTGGTGCTTACTGTGCAGGGTGCCATTGGCCCGGCGACCATGGACTATGTGACCCGGGGCATCCGCCGCGCGGAGTCCGAGGGCATGGGGCTGGTCGTAATCGAAATGGACACGCCTGGCGGTCTGATGGATTCCATGCGGGAGATCATCAAGACCATCCTTGCCTCCGACGTGCCGGTGGCAACCTACGTGTCCCCCCAGGGAGCCCGGGCCGCCAGCGCCGGCACCTACATCCTCTACGGCAGTCACATCGCCGCCATGGCGCCGGCGACCAACCTTGGCTCGGCGACGCCGGTCCAGATGGGTGGTATTCCCGGATCCGAGCCGGCTGAGCCGCCCGCTGAACCGAAGGAAACCGAGCAACGGTCCGAGTCGGAGGGTACAGAGGGTAGTGAAGAGGACGGTAAGCGCCGGGGAGATACCGCCATGGAACGCAAGGTTCTGGAAGACGCGGTCAGCTATATCCGGGGCCTGGCGGAACGTCATGGCCGTAATGCCGACTGGGCGGAGGAGGCAGTACGGGAAGCGGTGAACCTGGGAGCCTCAGAGGCCCTGGAACGCAATGTAATTGATGTGGTGGCCCCCAACCTGAGGGATCTGCTGCGCCAGATCGACGGCCGGACAGTCCGGATGGCTTCTGGTGACTTTACCCTGAGCACCGCCGACCTGGAGCTGGTGCGTGCCGAGCCGGACTGGCGCACCAACCTGCTGTCGGTAATCACCGACCCGAACGTCGCCTACTTCCTGATGATCATCGGCTTCTACGGCATCATCTTTGAACTGGCCAATCCCGGTGCCATCGTCCCGGGTGTCATCGGTGCCATCAGCCTGATCCTCGCGCTGTTCGCCTTCCAGGTGTTGTCGGTGAACTATGCCGGCCTGGCGCTGATCATGCTGGGGCTGGCCTTTATCGTTGGCGAGGCCTTCATGCCGAGTTTTGGCATGTTGGGGGTCGGGGGCATTGTTGCCTTTGTCGCCGGATCGGTGATCCTGATGGACGGCAGTCACCGGGATATCTCGTTACCCACCATTGGCGGTACCGCCATTGTGGCAGCGGGCTTCATTCTCTGGACAGTCACCCGCTTCATCGGTTTGCGACGGAAACACCCGGTCAGCGGTTCCGAGCAGATTACCCACGAGCAGGGTGAAGCCCTGGATGACTTCACCCGTGGCCACGAGCACTACAATGGTCATGTACGTATCAGTGGCGAGCGCTGGAATGCCCGCAGTGAGCAACCGGTGAATGCCGGTGACCCTGTGCGGGTTACCGGCATCGAAGGTTTGACGGTAACCGTCGAGGTCATCCAAGAAGAAGGCTGACCCGGCGTTCAACAGTTCACGGCAAACAAGGAGGCCGTATGATTGGTGATCTGATTCCCTATCTCGCACCGACGGTGGTGCTGTTGCTGATCCTCGGATCGGCGATCAAGATCCTGCCCGAGTATGAGCGGGGCGTGGTGTTCTTCCTTGGGCGCTTCCAGGGCGTCAAGGGACCGGGTCTGATCATTGTCATTCCCGGAATCCAGCAGATCGTCAGGGTGGATCTGCGGGTCATTGTGCTGGATGTCCCCAGTCAGGATGTCATTTCCAAAGATAACGTGACAGTTCGGGTGAATGCTGTGCTCTATTTCCGTGTGGTGGACCCTGAGCGGGCCATCATCCGGGTCGAGGATTTCAACTCGGCCACCAGCCAACTGGCCCAGACCACCCTGCGTTCGGTGCTCGGCAAACACGATCTGGACGAAATGCTCTCGGAGCGTGACAAGCTCAACGCCGATATCCAGGAGATTATCGATTCCCAGACCGAGGAATGGGGCATCAAGGTAGCGAATGTGGAGATCAAGCATGTGGACCTGAACGAGTCCATGATCCGGGCTATTGCCCGCCAGGCCGAGGCGGAGCGCGAGCGTCGGGCCAAGGTGATTCATGCCGAGGGTGAATTGCAGGCGTCGAAGAAACTGGTAGAAGCGGCCCAGGTCATGTCCGCCGACTCCGGGGCCATGCAGTTGCGTTACCTGCAAACCATGGCGGATATGAGTGGCTCGAATTCTTCCACTATCATGTTCCCGATGCCCATGGACCTGGTCCGGCCCTTCATGGAAAAGTCGTTCAGCAACAAGCAGGGTGGATCCACCGAGTCCCCCGAATAGGGAGTGGCAGGCACAAAAAAAGGCCGGGAATCCCGGCCCTTTTCAGCTGGAGCGAGCCAATTACTTCTGGCTGGCGCTCTGCAGCATGCGCTTGGCACGCTCGTTAGCTTCGTCAGCAGCTTGCTGGGCTGCGCGGGCAGCGGCCAGAGCTTCTTCTGCAGTCTGCTGCGCAGTGCGTGCGTCAGCGGCAGCGCTGTTGGCGGTGTTCAGTGCGTTCTCAGCGGTCTGCTCGGCAGAAGTTGCAGTCGCATTGGCCTCGTCGATGGCAGCCTGGTTGCTGGCACAGCCGGCAGTCAGAGCAGTAGCCATTGCAAACCCAGCGATCATCAGTTTACGCATAGTAAATCCCCTTATTGGTCGTTTTATGTCCTGAGTCTCGGAAGTGAGTATAGACCACTTCCTGTAAAACCGGGTCCGAAGGAAGTGTTTTCCATCGGAGTCGTTAAACAGTGTAAAACACTCCGAGACAAAATGTTAACTAAGGATACGCAAAATTTCTTAGCTTATGACAACAACTTAATCGTGGTGTCATGCACTATTCACGGAAGAATGCGGATCGGGGTTCCATTGGAGACCAATTGCCAGATCTCATCCATGGCTTCGTTGGTGACTGCGATGCAGCCATCGGTCCAGTCCAGGCCGACATAGGCAAAAGCCATGTCACCGGCTTCATTGGGCAAGCCATGGATCATGATGCTGCCGCCGGGATTCAGGCCCCAGGCCTCGGCCAGTTCGCGGTCCCTCGGGCTGGGGTAGGAAATGTGGATGGACTTGTAGAAATCGCTCTGGTCGTTGCGCCAGTCCAGAAGGTATTCACCCTCCGGAGTGCGCTCATCGCCTTCGTAGAGTTTGTGGCCTTCAGGGTTGTCGCCAAGCGAAATGCGATAGCTCCGGACAACGTCCTCCCCATCCAGCAAATACAACCGGCGTTCCGCTTTTTTCACCAGTACCTCGCTGATGTCGAAGCGGTCCGGTTTGAATTGTTGTGGTTCAGGCATGCGAACGTCGGCTTTCGCAAGCAATTCCGAGGCACCGGCAGTTCCTGACACCAGCAGCACAAACATGAACAGACAACGGCAAACGTTTCGAAGCAAACCCATAACCCTGACTTACCAAATATTAATATTTCTGCAAAACCGTTTATATCATAGCTCAGGGTGAGGCTGTTAAGGGGTTTTGTTAAGTTTTATAGCCACCCTTTTTCGCCATTCAGTTATTTTATGAACGGTCCATCTTCATACCCACCTTGGTGACCCGGTCAGCTTCCGTGGCCCGGGCGACCAGGGTGACGGGGCCGAGAGTCACGGTGTCCCCGACAACCGGGTGCCCCTTGGTGCGCCGGGAGAAGCACTCCGCCAGACTGATGTCCGGCGAGAGTTCATCGAACTCGATGCCATAGACCTGCTCCACATCCCCAAGCAGCGCGTCTCCATTCAGCACGAAGTCCCCGAAGAAGGCCCGTTCTGCCAGGTATTCCGGCGCATGGCGGCCGCTGAGGGCCTTACCCAGCTCAGGCAGTACGCCAGGCGTGGCAAACATGGCAACCATATCGCCACTTGAAACCTCCAGGTCCGCCTTTGGCTGCAGGCAGACCCGGTTGCGGAATACGCCGGCCACTGCGGTATTTGCCGGAAACCTCAACTGGCCCAGACGTCGGGGCGTTTCCCAGTTCTTGCCACGGAGGGGAAACAGCATCAGTTCGTGATCGCCGGCTGCGGGCGCATCCAGCGGCAGGCGACGGTAGGGATCGTCGCCGGCGGGCACTTCGAGCCGGAGTTTCCGTGCCAGCGGTGCCATGGTCGTGCCCTGCACAAGCAGTGACACCAGAACGATGAAGAACGCGGCATGGAAGACCTGTTGGGCCTCTGGCAGCCCAGCGATGATCGGAAACAGTGCCAGCACGATCGGCACTGCCCCTCTCAGGCCGACCCAGCCGATAAAGCCGAGCTCTCGACGTTTGAAGCCGAAAGGCCAAAGGGTAGCGAAGACCGTGGCCGGACGGATGACAAAGATCAGCGCCAGGGCCAGGATCAGACCGCTGCCGGCCAGGGGCAGCAATTCCGATGGCGATACCAGCAGGCCCAGCATGAGGAACAGGCACAGCTGGGCTAGCCATGCCAGGCCGTCGTGCACCTGGAGAATCATCGGCATCATGCGCACCGGACGGTTGCCGATCACTACGCCGGTCAGATAGATGGCCAGGAAACCGGAGCCGCCCAGGGCGTTGGTGGCGGAGAACACGGAAATTCCGGCAGCGGCCACCAGCAGCGGGTACAGGGATGGTGTCAGGCGGATACGGTTGGCCAGCTCCACCACGGCAAAACCTCCCAACAGACCGGCGACACCGCCGATGCCGAACTGCTGGACCAGCATTATCAATGCCGACCAGGTAGCGCCCGCCCCCTCGTTGCCAATGAGAGTGACCAGCAAAAGGGTCAGGAAAATGGCCATTGGATCGTTACTGCCGGACTCGATTTCCAGGGTGGCGCTGACCCGCTCGTTCAAGTGCAGTCCGCGCCCCTGGAGCAGTGAAAACACCGCCGCGGCGTCGGTGGAGGAGATGATGGCACCAATGAGCAGGGCGGTCAGCCACTCCAGGTCGAAGACCCATCGGGCGACCACCGCCGCTCCGGCGGCGGTCATGAAGACACCGAGGGTCGCCAGCACCAATGCCGGTCTCAGACCCACCCGGAAAGTTTCCGCCCGGGTACGCATTCCGCCGTCGAGCAGGATCACTCCCAGGGCTAGATTGGCGATCAGAAAGGCCAGCTCGAAATCGTCGAATTCGATGCCGCCGGGACCGTCCTCGCCCATCATCATGCCCACCACCAGGAAAATCAGCAGCACCGGCATGCCGACACGACTGGACAGCGGGCTGAGCACGATGCTGATCACCAGCATCAGTGCTCCGACAAGGGTGAGAGTGGGGTCCATTTAATCTCCAGACACAAGGCTTGCCCAAAAGCGGGCCGTCCGCTTATATTTCACTCGCGGCCACTGCTTATGCGGGTGTAGTTCAATGGTAGAACGGCAGCTTCCCAAGCTGCATACGAGGGTTCGATTCCCTTCACCCGCTCCACTCCTTATCTTCGCACACTACTCCCGGTCATCTGTAACATCTTTTACATCATAAGGTTGCGCATTTGCGAGTTGGATTCCCGCTTCGGTTTGCGCAATCGCGGGGCCGTTGCTAGCTTTTAAGACAGGTATCCAACACGGCAGCTGCAAGGCTGTCGAGGGGAAACTGCATGGTTGAAACGGCAGCAAATGGCATCGCCGAATATTGGGCTACCGGCTTTTTCATCCTTGCGGTAGCGGGTTTGTGCGCCTTCATGGTGGGGGCGTCCAGCCTGTTGGGTGGCCGCAGTCGCGGTATCAGCAAGTCTCTTCCCTTCGAATCGGGCATCGTCGGCGCCGGCAGTGCCCGCCAGCGGTTTTCTGTTCAGTTCTACCTGGTGGCAATGCTGTTTGTCATCTTCGACATTGAAGCGGTTTTCCTGTTTGCCTGGGCCATCGTCATCCCCGATGTCGGATGGACCGGTTTCTGGGGAGCCGCTGTATTCATCTTCGTCCTGCTGGCCGGACTCGTCTACGACAGTCGCACCGGCGCCCTGGACTGGGCACCCGAGCAGAGCCCGGCAAGCAAGCGCGGCGCATAGAAACACACTCTCCGGGTCTCCGGATTCTGCGGAATCGGGAGAGGAACGGGGTAGTGTGACCATCAAGGGAGGTTTTCATGGCCTATACCCTGACCCGGGCTGAGGGTTCTGCGGGAAGCAATACCCGTTATCCGGTGGATCGGCGCGAGAGGGTCGAGGATCCGGTCAAACAACAGCTTGAACGCAATGTCTTTACAGGAAAGTTGAGTGAAGTGCTGAATTCGGCGGTCAACTGGGGTCGCAAGAATTCCCTCTGGCCCTATAACTTCGGGCTGTCCTGTTGCTATGTGGAAATGACCACTGCCTTTACCGCGCCCCACGATATTGCCCGATTCGGCTCGGAGGTGATCCGGGCGTCGCCCAGACAGGCCGATTTCATGGTGATTGCCGGCACCTGCTTCATCAAGATGGCGCCAGTGATCCAGCAGCTTTATGACCAGATGCTGGAGCCGAAATGGGTGATTTCCATGGGCTCCTGCGCCAACTCTGGCGGTATGTACGACATCTACTCAGTGGTCCAGGGGGTGGATAAATTCCTGCCGGTTGATGTGTATGTGCCCGGGTGTCCACCCCGTCCGGAGGCGTTCCTGCAGGGATTGCAGCTGCTGCAGGACTCCATTCAGGAAGAGCGGCGGCCACTTTCCTGGGTGGTCGGTGACCAGGGCGTATACCGGGCCGAGATGCCTTCACAGCGAGAGAAATGGCGGGATCAGCGAATCCAGACCATGGAATTGAGGAGCCCCGACAAGCTTTAAAGCCGCTTGCCGTCGTTTACAACTGATTGTCAGGAGTCAAACCACGAGCATGAGCAGTAGCGCAGAAAACGCCGACGTTGAACTGGTCGAAGCCCTGCAACGGGACTTTGGCGAGGCTGTGCTTTGCTGCCAGCAGACTCGTACCGGCATGCCCGTGCTGTGGGTGTTGCGGACGGCACTGACCGATATTTTGGGCTACCTGAAGAGCCTGGATGCGCCCTACGATCTGTTGTACGACTTGTCAGCGACAGACGAGCGGCTGCGTGGCAATCGCCAGGGCCTGCCGGATTCGGATTTCACCGTTTTCTATCAGTTGATGTCCATTAACCGCAATCGGGACATCATGCTCAAAGTCGCTCTGGCTGAGGAAGACCTTAGCGTCCCTACCGCCACCGGCATTTTTCCGGCGGCCAACTGGTATGAGCGGGAAGTCTGGGACATGTTCGGTATAGGCTTTTCCGGCCACCCGCACCTCGAGCGCATCCTGATGCCGCCCACCTGGACAGGACACCCCCTGCGCAAGGATTACCCCGCCCGGGCCACGGAGTTCGATCCCTACACATTGACGGTAGAGGGCCAGCGGACCGAGCAGGAAGCACTCCAGTTCAGGCCTGAAGCCTGGGGCATGGCGCGGGAACGGGACGGCGCCGAGTTCATGTTCCTGAACCTCGGGCCCAACCACCCCTCCGCCCACGGTGCTTTCCGTATTGTGCTGCAACTGGACGGTGAGGAAATCATCGATTGCGTGCCGGACATTGGCTATCACCACCGGGGCGCGGAGAAAATGGCCGAGCGCCAGTCCTGGCACAGCTTCATTCCCTACACCGACCGCATCGATTACACCGGCGGGGTGATGAATAACCTGCCCTACGTGCTGGCGGTGGAAAAGCTGGCCGGCATCGAGGTGCCAGACCGGGTGAAAACCATCCGGGTGATGATGGCCGAGCTGTTCCGAATCACCAGTCACCTGCTGTTCCTCGGCACCTACCTGCAGGACCTGGGCGCCATGACCCCGGTGTTTTTCACCTTCAGCGACCGCCAGCGTGGCTACAAGGTGATTGAGGGGATCACCGGCTTCCGAATGCATCCGGCCTGGTACCGTATTGGCGGGGTCATGCAGGATCTGCCCCAGGGCTGGGAGAAACTGGTGCAGGAATTTCTCGACTGGATGCCACCCCGGCTGCGGGAATACGAGCGGGCCATGATGGAAAACGCGCTGGTGCGGGACAGGACCCGCAACGTGGCCGCCTTTGATACCGCCCAGGCGCTGGCCTGGGGTGTCACCGGTCCGAATCTCCGGGCCACCGGGTGCAATTTCGATCTGCGCAAACAGCGCCCCTATTCCGGTTACGACAACTTCGAATTCGAGGTGCCCCTGGGCGACCGGGGTGATGTCTTCGACCGGGGCCAGCTCCGGATCGACGAAATGCGCCAGAGCCTTCGGATCATCCAGCAATGCGTGGATCACATGCCCGCCGGGGACTTCAAGGCGGACCATCCCCTGACCACGCCACCACCCCGTGAACGGATGCTGGAACACATTGAAACCCTGATCACCCACTTTCTGCAGGTGTCCTGGGGGCCGGTGCTCAAACCCCAGGAGTCGATGCAGATGGTGGAGGCCACCAAGGGCATCAACAGCTATTACCTGACCAGTGATGGCAACACCATGAGTTACCGGACCCGGATCCGGACACCCAGTTTTCCACACCTGCAGCAGATTCCCAGCGTGATGCGTGGCGGCTTCGTGCCGGACCTGATCGCCCATCTGGGCAGCATCGATTTCGTAATGGCGGACGTGGACCGATGACGATGGAAACGACACCGACACCACAGACCATCACCACCGACGGCTTCCGGCTCCATCCGGAGGACGAAGCCGCCATGCGCGCGGAGGCCAGCCACTACGAGCAGCCCCAGGCCGCGTGCATTGAAGCGTTGAAGATCGTCCAGCGTCGCCATGGTTGGGTACCGGATGATGCGATTCCTGCCATTGCCCGGGTGTTGGGCGTGGGGCCGGCCAGTGTCGAAGGCGTGGCCACCTTTTACAGCCTGATCTTCCGGCAGCCCGTGGGGCGTCATGTCATCCTGGTGTGCGACAGCAGCTCCTGTTTCCTGACCGGCTCTGACCAGCTCCGGGAGAAGCTGACGGACAGACTCGGTATAGGCCTGGGCCAGACCACGCCCGACGGCCGCTTCACCCTGTTGCCGGTTTGCTGTCTGGGCGCCTGCGATGGCGGGCCAGCCATGATGATCGGCGACGACGTCTATGGCCCCGTGGGCGAAGAGGATCTGGCGGACATTCTGGAGGGCTACCCGTGAACAGCCAGCGCCAGTCCCCGATCTACAGAAGCCGTCTGTTGCAGCCGGGTGCCGATCGGTCGCCGGACACCCATCCGCTGACCTGGCGACTGCGGGATGATGGTCAGGTGGTGGGCCTGAAAGAATACGAATCGAAAGAAGGCTATCAGGCGGTCTCGCAGGTTTTGAACGGGCACCATCCCGGCGCCGTCATCGCCGCCATGAAGGAGGCCAATGTCCGGGGTCGCGGTGGCGCGGGGTTTTCCGCCGGCCTGAAATGGAGCCTCACCCTGCAGGGTGGCGACATTCCCCGCGGGTACATCGTCTGCAATGCCGATGAGATGGAGCCGGGCACCTTCAAGGATCGCCTGCTCATGGAACAGCAGCCCCATCTGTTGATCGAAGGCATGATCCTGGCGGCCTTCGCCAATAACGCCCGATACGGCTACATCTTCTTGCGCGGGGAGTACGTGGAATCGGCCCGGGTGCTCACCGAGGCCCTTGCCGAAGCCCGGGAAGCCGGCTGGCTCGGTCCGGACATTGCCGGCAGCGGCTTTGATTTTGACGTCGCCTTGCACACCGGGGCCGGGCGCTATATCTGCGGCGAGGAGACTGCGCTGCTTAATTCGTTGGAAGGCCACCGGGCCAATCCGCGGGCCAAGCCTCCGTTTCCCGGCCAGTCCGGGGCCTGGGGCAAACCCACGGTAGTGAACAATGTGGAAACCCTGTGCAACGTGCCGGCCGTGATGCTGCGAGGAGCCGACTGGTACCAGGGGCTGTCCGGGGATCGCACCGAGGACGGCGGCACCAAACTTTATGGCGCTTCCGGGCTGGTGAACCGGCCCGGTCTCTGGGAGTTACCCATCGGTACCACTGGCCGGGAGCTCCTGGAACTGGCCGGTGGCCTGCGAGAGGGCAGGAAGCTCAAGGCCTGGTTGCCCGGGGGTGCCAGTACCGGGTTCCTGTTGCCGGAACACCTGGAACTGCCCCTGGATTTCGACACCGTGGGCAAGGAAGGCAGCCGCCTGGGTACCGGCCTGATTACGGTGGTGACCGAGGATCAGAGCATGGTCGCGCTGATGCGCAATCTGGAAGAGTTCTTTGCCCGCGAGTCCTGCGGCTGGTGCACGCCCTGCCGGGATGGACTGCCCTGGACCGTGAAGCTGTTGCTGGCCCTGGAGCGGGGCGAGGGTGAAGCCGGCGATGTGGAGCTGCTGGACAAGCTGGCGGCCGACTGCGGCCCGGGCCTCACCTTCTGTGCCCATGCGCCCGGCGCGGCCATGCCCCTTCAGACCGCGCTCCGGCATTTCCGGCGTGAATTCGAGCAGGGCGTGTGCTATCCGAGGGGGAAGGCCCATGCCGATCCCATACCGGCGGGGGGAGCATGAAACGATCACTGGCGGCGAACAGGGAGTAAACCGGCACCATGGCAACCATCCACGTGGACGGCCAGAGCTACGAGGTGAACGGGGCAGACAACCTGCTTCAGGCTTGCCTGTCCCTGGGCCTGGATATCCCCTATTTCTGTTGGCATCCGGCCATGGGCAGTGTCGGCGCCTGCCGCCAGTGTGCCGTGCGCCAATACAAGGACAGCGAGGACGACAGGGGTATGCTGGTGATGTCCTGTATGACGCCGGCCGCCGACGGCACCCGCATTGATATTGAGGATGAGGAAGCCCGCGCCTTCCGGGCCAGCGTGGTGGAGTGGCTGATGATCAACCACCCCCATGATTGCCCGGTCTGTGAGGAAGGCGGCCACTGCCACCTGCAGGACATGACCGTGATGACCGGCCACGATCGCCGCCGTTACCGGTTCCGCAAACGCACCCGGCGCAATCAGTATCTGGGCCCCTTTATAGCCCACGAGATGAATCGCTGCATCACCTGTTACCGCTGTGTGCGCTTTTACAATGACTACGCAGGCGGGACTGACCTGGGGGCCTTCGGTTCCAAGGACAATGTCTACTTCGGACGGCACCAGGAAGGCACCCTGGAAAGTCGCTTCGCCGGCAACCTGACCGAAGTCTGCCCGACCGGTGTCTTCACCGACCAGAGCCACTCCGATCATTACACCCGCAAGTGGGACCTGCAGTTCGCGCCGGGCATCTGCCACCAGTGCGCGGTGGGGTGCAACATAAGCCCGGGCGAACGCTACGGCGAAATCCGGCGGATCGAGAACCGCTACCACGGTGAGGTAAACGGGTTTTTCCTGTGTGATCTGGGCCGTTTCGGCTATGGCTATGTGAACCGGCAGGATCGGCCCAGAGTGCCTGAGTTCCGGTCGGGCCAGGAGCGCGAACCGGCGCAGGAGCCGGAACAGCTCGGGGTGGATACGGCCCTGGCCCGGATAACGGAGACTCTGCGCCACGCCCGCCGGGTCATCGGCATAGGTTCGCCCCGGGCCAGCCTGGAAAGCAATCATCAGCTCCGGGAACTGGTGGGTGAGACCAACTTTTCCACCGGCATCAATGAGAACGAGCAAACCTGCCTCGACCTGATGGATGAACAGGGCCGAAGTTGTGGGTTGCCAGCGCCCACGTTGCGAGAGGTGGAAGGGCACGATGCCATGCTCCTGCTCGGCGAAGATCCTATGGAAAGCGCAGCGCGGCTTGGTCTTTCCATTCGCCAGGCGATTACCTCGCCGCCGGCGGAGTACGCGGCCAGGCTGGGTATCCCCCGCTGGCATGCCGATGCCATGAAAACCCTGGCCCAGGATCATTGCCAGCCGCTGTTTATTGCCTATCCCGCTGAAACCGAGCTGGACACCCTTGCCCGGAGCCGTCTGGCGCTTGCCCCTGACGATATCGCGCGGCTCGGATTTGCGGTGGCCCACGCCATCGATCCGACCGCCCCGGACGTGCCCAATCTCGACGCGACGCTGCGGTCCCGGGCCTCCGAGATTGCCCGCGCATTGCTGGCCGCTGAACGGCCGCTGGTGGTCAGCGGTGGGGCGCTGAATTCCCCGGCCATCATCCGGGCTGCCGGCAACATTGCCCGGGCATTGGCCCGGCGCGCCAAACGGGGCGGGCTGCTGTTTGTTCGCCGGGAAGTGAACAGCACCGGTCTGGCATTGCTGGGCGGTCAGCCCCTGGAGTGGGCGCTCGACCGGCTCACAGACGGAAGCGCCGATGCGGCGGTGATTCTGGAAAATGACCTATATCAGCGCCTGCCGGAAGCCGCGGTGGACGCGGCCCTGGCGAGAGTCGAGGCGTTGGTGGTGCTGGACCATCAGCGCACCGCCACGCTGAACCGGGCAACCTTCTCGCTGCCGGCAGCCAGCTTTGCCGAGGGTGATGGCACTCTGGTCAATCTGGAGGGGCGGGCCCAGCGCTTCTTCCAGGTATTTGAGCCGGGCTATCTTCGCCCGGAAGCCCGGATTCACGAAAGCTGGCGTTGGCTGCACGGTCTCTCGGCCAAACTGAACGGCGAGATACCGGGGGACATCACCCTCGACCAGGTAACCTTGGCCTGCAGCCGGGCCTGCCCGGATCTTGCATTGATTACCGGGGCCGCCCCTGATGCCGGTTTCCGCATCGAGGGTCTGCGGCTGGCCCGGGAACCCCATCGATACAGCGGCCGGACGTCCATGCGTGCCGACCAGAGTGTCAGCGAGCCACGGGTACCCCAGGATCCGGACACCGCACTGGCCTTTTCCATGGAGGGGTACAGCGGTTTCCGGCACCCGCACCAGCAGGTGCCCTTTGCCTGGGCGCCAGGCTGGAATTCGCCCCAGGCCTGGAACAAGTTCACCGACGAAGTGGGTGGCCATTTGCGCGGGGGCGACCCGGGTATCCGGATACTCAATCCCCGGCCCGGGCACTATCACTATGAGGGCGATATTCCGGCAGCCTACCAGCCGTCTGGAACGAATTACCGGGCCATGGTTCTGCCTCGCCTGTTCGGCGGCGAGGAAACCTCGGCCCGGGCAGAGCCCATTCGCCGGCGGATGGAGACATCGGTGCTGCTGCTTTCGGAAGCCGATGCCACAGCCCTGGGTGCCGAGCTGGGCGGGCTGGTCACTGTCACTGGCGAGCAGGTTTGCGTGACGTTGCCGGCCCGTGTCCAGGCGGACTGGCCCCGGGGGTTGGTGGGCCTGCCGGCCGGCAGTGTTCCGATGGGTATCGCTGATGGTCCGGTCACGCTGACCGCGGGGCCGGGTTCCACGCCGACACCCGGCGAGGAGGTGCGTCCATGAGCTGGCTGACACCGGAATGGCAGACCATTCTCTGGGCCATGTTCCAGGCCCTGGTGATTCTGCTGGGCGCGGTGCTTCTGGGCGCCGCCCTGACCATTGTCGAGCGTCGCCTGCTGGGGCTCTGGCAGGACCGCTACGGCCCCAACCGGGTCGGACCGTTCGGGCTCCTCCAGCTGGTCGCGGACATGATCAAGATCTTTTTCAAGGAAGACTGGATTCCGCCGTTTGCGGACCGGCCACTGTTCCTGTTGGCGCCGGTGATTGCCTTTGCCTCCCTGCTGCTCTCTTTCATCGTGATTCCGATTACACCCGGGTGGGGCATTGCGG
This sequence comes from Marinobacter sp. DUT-1, assembly GCF_050379415.1. NCBI lineage: Bacteria > Pseudomonadati > Pseudomonadota > Gammaproteobacteria > Pseudomonadales > Marinobacteraceae > Marinobacter > Marinobacter sp. DUT-1. The sequence goes on along the minus strand of NZ_JBNRLS010000003.1, from coordinate 521,067 downwards.
ACCTGCACATCGGATTGCTGTTCTTCCTGGCCATGGCAGGCATCAATGTCTACGCGGTGCTGCTGGGGGGCTGGGCCAGTGGCAACAAGTACGCATTGTTGGGCGCCATGCGCTCGTCCGCCCAGACGGTTTCCTATGAGGTATTCATGGGGCTGTCATTGATGGGCGTGGTGGCCCTGGCGGGCTCCTTCAACATGCGCGAGATTGTCGCGGCCCAGGAAGGCTTGTGGTTCGTGGTGCCCCAGTTCTTTGGCTTCTGTACCTTCCTGATTGCCGGTATCGCTGTCACCCACCGCCACCCCTTTGACCAGCCGGAGGCCGAGCAGGAGTTGGCGGACGGTTATCACATTGAATACTCGGGCATGAAATTCGGGCTGTTTTTCATTGGCGAGTACGTGGGCATGGTGCTGGTGTCTGCGCTGATCGTCACCCTGTTCTTTGGCGGCTGGCACGGCCCCTGGTTGCCGCCGGTGCTCTGGTTTGCGATCAAGACCGGGTTCTTCCTGCTGTTGTTCATCCTGCTGCGGGCCTCCCTGCCCAGACCCCGCTATGACCGGGTGATGAACTTTGGCTGGAAGGTATGCCTGCCCCTGACCCTGATCAATCTGCTGGCAACCGGCGCGGTGGTACTGCTGGTTGCCCCGGAAGGCTGAGGAGGACCCCGTTATGGAGAAGGAAAAGGTCCCGTTCATAAAGTCCGTGCTCTGGCTGGTGCCGGCGACATGGAGCCAACTGCGAACCCTCGGCATGGTGTTCATGCACAGTTTCCGCAAGCGGGAGACGGTCAACTACCCGGAAGAGGCGGTCTACCTGCCGCCCCGTTACCGGGGTCGCATCGTGCTGACCCGGGATCCGGACGGCGAAGAACGCTGCGTGGCCTGCAACCTGTGTGCGGTGGCCTGCCCGGTCGACTGCATTTCCCTCCAGAAGGGGGAGCAGGAGGATGGTCGCTGGTACCCGGAGTTCTTCCGGATCAACTTCTCCCGCTGCATTTTCTGCGGCATGTGTGAGGAGGCCTGTCCCACCTCGGCGATCCAGCTGACGCCGGACTTCGAGATGGGCGAATACGACCGACAGCAGCTGGTCTATGAGAAGGAAGACCTGCTGATCAACGGCCCGGGCAAGGATCACGATTACCACTTCTACAAGGTGGCCGGCATGGCCATCGGCGGCAAGGACAAGGGCCAGGCTCTGAACGAGGAGCAGCCGGTGGACGTGCGTTCCCTGTTGCCATAAAGCGGGAGGTAAAGACCCATGGAACTGGCGTTTTATCTGAGTGGCCTGGTGGCGGTACTGGCGACCGTCGGCGTGATTACCGGTAGCAATCCGGTGCATGCCGTGGTGTATCTGATCGTCTCGCTGATCGCCGTTGCCCTGGTGTTCTTCGCCCTCGGGGCGCCCTTTGCCGGCGCGCTGGAAATCATCGTCTACGCCGGCGCCATCATGGTCCTGTTCGTGTTTGTGGTGATGATGCTCAACCTCGGCCCGGACCAGGACAGCGACGACGCAGGCTGGCGCCATCCCAGACACTGGCTGGGCCCCTCGGCTCTTGCCCTGGTGCTGCTGGGCGTGCTTTTCCACCTGATTGCCGGGGGCGAAATGGCCAGGGTCATTGATGGCGAACTGCTGACCGCGCGGGCGGTAGGGCTGACTCTGTTCGGCCCCTGGCTGATGGTGGTCGAACTGGCGGGCCTGCTGTTGCTGGGGGCGCTGGTAACGGCCTCCCATGTGGGGCGTCGGTCGAATCCGTTGCGACAGAGGAGGCGGCCCTGATGGCGGGTATTCCCATGGAGCACGGCCTGATTCTGGCGGCCATCCTGTTTGTGCTGGGCCTGGTGGGCCTGATGCTGCGCCGTAACATGTTGTTTGTACTCATGAGTCTTGAGGTGATGCTGAACGCCGCGGCGCTGGCGTTCGTGGTTGGAGCCACGGCCTGGAACCAGCCCGATGGCCAGGCCATGTTCCTGCTGGTGATCACCCTGGCGGCCGCCGAAGCGGCCGTGGGCCTGGCGCTGATGATCCAGCTCTTTCAGCGGGCCAGGTCCCTTAATCTCGATCTGGTCAGCAGGATGCGCGGATGATGGAGTTGGCGGTTACCCTGTCGTTTGTCATGCCGCTGGTGGGCACCCTGGTGCTGGCCCTTTCCGGCGGTCGCCTGGGGCCAAAGGCCGGCGCGGTCATCGGAGTTGCCAGTGTCTGCATCGCTGCCCTGGCGACGGCCTGGGCCATTGCGCTTTATGCGGGCGGCGATGGTGCCGTTCGTTTCACGCTCTGGACCTGGATCCAGGTTGGGGCCTTCCAGCCAACGATCGGTCTGGCGGTGGATGCCCTGGCCCTGGTGATGATGGCCGTGATTACCGGCGTCGGTTTCTTCATCCATCTGTTTGCGGTCTGGTACATGGGCGGTGAGGCCGGTGTTACCCGATTCTTCGCCTGGATGAACCTGTTCGTATTCAGCATGCTCATGCTGGTACTCGGGGACAACCTGCTGCTGCTGTTCCTCGGCTGGGAAGGGGTTGGTCTGTGCAGCTATCTGCTGATCGGCTACTACTACCAGGACAGCGCCAACGGCCGGGCCGCCTTCAAGGCTTTTGTGGTGACCCGGATCGGCGACGTGTTCCTGGCTCTGGGGCTGTTCCTGATCTTCCGGGACCTTGGCACCCTGGATATCCAGCAGGTGATGGTCCGGGCCGCCGAGGTCTGGTCAGTGGGTGACCCCACGGCGACCCTCGTTGCCTTGCTGGTACTGGGCGGAGCCCTGGGCAAATCTGCCCAGGTACCGCTGCACACCTGGTTGCCGGACGCCATGGCGGGGCCGACGCCGGTCTCGGCGCTGATCCACGCCGCCACCATGGTCACTGCCGGGGTTTACCTGATTGCCCGGCTCAACGGTGTCTTTCTTCTTGCGCCGGAGGTCTTGTGGCTGGTCGGGGTGATCGGTGCTGTCTCGCTGCTCCTGGCGGCCTTCGCGGCCCTGGCCCAGACCGACATCAAGCGGGTGCTGGCCTATTCCACCATGAGCCAGATTGGCTACATGTTTCTGGCTCTCGGGGTGGGTGCCTTCGATGCGGCCATCTTTCACCTGGTCACCCACGCATTTTTCAAGGCATTGCTGTTCCTCTCGGCCGGGGCGGTGATTACCAGTTGCCACCATGAGCAGGACATGGCAAATCTCGGCGGGCTGAGAAAGCGGCTGCCGGTGGCCTACGCCGGTTTCCTGGTGGGCGGTTCTGCGCTGGTGGCCCTGCCGCTGGTAACGGCGGGGTTTTACAGCAAGGACGAGATTCTCTGGCAGGCCATGGCGGCAGACCAGCAGGGGCTTCTTCTGGCGGGTCTTCTGGGGGCATTCCTGACCTGCCTTTACACGGTACGGCTGATTCTCGGCACCTTCCATGGCGCCTGCGGCAGTGACAAGGCCAGGAACGCCGAACCCGGCACCCGTCTTCTAACGCACCACCTGCCCCTCGGCGTGCTGGCGGTGCTGTCCACCTTTGTGGGCGCCATGCTCTATCCCCACCTTGGCGGCCTGTTCCCGGTGGCACCCGGCGAACGCACCGACGCGGGCCATACCCTGTTGCAGCTGCTGGCCAGTGGCACCGTGATTGCCGGTCTTGCGGTGGCGGGCTGGCTGTTCGTGAAGCGGCGCGACTGGCTACGCGAGCAGGTCAGCAATGGCCCGGGCGCCTTCCTCTGGACTCTCTGGCACCGGGCCTGGGGGTTCGATCCGCTGTATGACTGGCTGCTGGTTCGGCCCTGGCAGTTGCTGGTGCGCATGCTGCGCCATGACCTGATCAATCTCACCATCAACCTGGTGGCAATGCTCGCCCGCTCGCTCAACAGCGGGCTGGTGCGAGCACAGAATGGCCGGACCCGGAGCTACGCCACCGCCATGATTCTGGGGGCAACCCTGATTCTGCTCGCTCTGGCCATCGGCCCGGGAGGTGTTGCGTGATCCTGGTGTGGTTGATCGTGATTCCATTTCTGGGCGGTCTGCTGTGCTGGCAGGCGGATCGCTGGGGCGAACAGGCTCCGCGCTGGATTGCCCTGGCGACCATGCTGTTTGTTCTGGTGATCAGTCTTGGCCTCTGGGTTACAGGGGATTTTGCCATGCCCTCGGGAGCGGACTCGCCCTGGCTGCTGGAATGGCGGGCCGACTGGATTCCCCGTTTCGGCATTGAAATCCATCTGGCCATGGATGGACTCTCGCTCATTCTGGTCGCGCTCACGGGCTTTCTCGGCGCCCTTGCAGTGCTCTGCTCCTGGCATGAAATCGGTCACCGGATCGGCTTTTTCCACCTCAACCTGCTGTGGATCCTTGGCGGTGTGGTCGGCGTGTTCCTGGCCCTGGATCTGTTCCTGTTCTTCCTGTTCTGGGAAATGATGCTGGTGCCCATGTACTTCCTGATCGCGCTCTGGGGGCACAGCGGTTCGGCCGGCCAGACCCGCATTCGGGCCGCCACACGCTTCTTCATCTATACCCAGGCCAGTGGTCTGCTGATGCTGGTGGCGATCCTGGCGCTGGTGTTTGTTCATTTTGGCAACACTGGCGAGCTTTCGTTCAGCTATGAGGTTCTGCTCAATACCGAGGTGCCGGAGGCCATCGCCCCCTGGCTGATGCTGGGTTTCTTCGTGGCCTTTGCGGTGAAACTGCCGGTGGTGCCTTTCCACGGCTGGCTGCCTGATGCCCATGCCCAGGCGCCAACGGCGGGCAGTGTGGATCTGGCGGGTATCCTGCTGAAAACGGCCGCCTACGGCATGCTGCGCTTCGCGCTGCCATTGTTCCCGGAAGAGTCTGCCGCCTTCGCCCCCGTGGCCATGGGGCTCGGGCTGGTAGGCATCGTGTACGGTGCCGTGCTGGCCTGCGGTCAGCAGGACATCAAGCGGCTGATCGCCTACACCAGCATCTCCCATATGGGCTTTGTCCTGATCGCCATCTACTCCGGCTCGGAACTGGCCATCCAGGGTGCGGTGGTGCTGATGGTGGCCCACGCGTTCTCTTCCGCTGGCCTGTTTATCCTCAGCGGCCAGCTTTATGAGCGCATCCATACCCGGGATATGCGCATCATGGGTGGGCTCTGGGGCCGGATGCCGACGTTGCCCGGGTTTACGCTGTGTTTTGTCGCTGCGTCCCTGGGGATGCCGGCCACGGCCAATTTTGTTGGCGAATTCATGATTCTGTTCGGCACCTTCCCGAGCGCGCCGGTGGTGGTGATTATTGCCAGTACGGGGTTGGTCATGGCCGCTATTTATTCGCTGATCCTGATGCAGCGGGTCCATTTCGGGCCGGCTTATCGTGACGGCGCGCTCGCGGGCCCGGACTGGCGGGAGTACGGCATGATGCTGGCCCTGTTGGCCCTCGTTCTGCTCATCGGGCTTTACCCGCAACCGCTGCTGGATACCACGGCCGGCATGTCCGGCGCGGTGGCAGAGCTGTTTGCCGGAGGTATTGAAAGCCTCGCGGAAACCACCGGGGAGGTACGCTGATGCTGACTGCGACGGACCTCCTGACCCTACTGCCACTGATTATCGTGGGCACGACCGCAGTGGTCGCCATGCTGGCCATCGCCTGGCGGCGCCATCACGCAGGTACGGCCCTGATATCGGGTGTTGGCCTGGTGCTGGCACTCCTGATGTTACCCGTCGCATCCACGGGATCCCCACCGCTCATGGAAGTGGATGGGCTGGCCCTGATGGCTGCGACACTGATTCTTCTGTCGGCCCTGGTTACTGTAATCCTGAGTCATCACTACCTCACCGGCTATATCGGCCCGCAGGAGGAATTCTACCTCTTGTTATTGTGCGCCACGGCGGGTGCCCTGGGACTGGTGGCCAGTGACCATCTCGCCATGCTGTTCATCAGCCTGGAACTGCTGTCGATGCCTCTGTACGGGATGCTTGCCTACAGCTTTCGGGCCGAGCGCTCCCTGGAAGCGGGTATCAAGTATCTGCTGCTGTCGGCCGCCGCCACCGCTTTCCTGCTGTTCGGTATGGCCCTGATCTATGCCCGCACCGGCTACCTTGATCTGTCGGGCATTGCGGGCGCCCTGGCGGATGGGCCTGATGTCTGGATGCTGGCTGGTGCCGCGCTGATGATCGTAGGGCTGGGTTTCAAGCTCTCAGTGGTGCCGTTTCACCTGTGGACGCCGGATGTCTACCAGGGCGGCCCGGCGCCGGCCACGATTTTCCTGGCCACGGTCAGCAAGCTGGCGGTGTTCGTGGTGTTGTTGCGGTTGGTGCTGGCGGCGCCGGTTTTCGAGAGTGACTGGTTGCAGACGTTGATCACGGTGCTGGCGCTGTTGACCATGCTGGGCGGGAATCTGCTGGCCCTGTTCCAGTCGAACCTCAAGCGGCTGCTGGGCTACTCTTCCATTGCCCACTTCGGTTACCTGCTGGTGGCCATTGCCGTCGGCAATGCGCTGGCCGTCGAAACCACCGGGGTTTACCTGGTGACCTACCTGGCGACCACCTTGGCAGCGTTCGGGGTGGTAACGCTGATTTCCAGCCCGTTCGGAGGCGAGGACGCTGATGGCTTACCGCTCTATCGCGGCCTGTTCTGGCGGCGGCCCTATCGGGCGGCGGTGATGACGGTGAGCTTCCTGTCGCTGGCAGGTATTCCCCTGACCGCCGGATTCATCGGCAAGTTCTATGTCATTGCCCTGGGTGTTGCCGACAGTCGCTGGTGGCTGGTGGGCGGTGTTGTCGCCGGCAGCGCCATTGGTCTGTATTACTACCTGCGGGTGATGGTGACCCTGTATCTGCCTGAACCGGGGATGCGGCGCCGGGATGTCACCAACGACTGGGGCAGCCGCCTTGGCGGCATGACCCTGGTTACTCTGGCGGTTGTCATTCTGGTGCTGGGCATCTACCCCGCCCCCATGATCGACTGGGTGCGGGAACTGAGCGTCAATGCAGCTTCAGTCTCGGATGCATGGCGCGGCTGATCCGGTCCATCAGCCAGATGATCCCGGTGCGGAACATGCCGTGCAGAGCCACCTGGTGCATCCGGTAGAGGGACAGATAGAACATGCGGGCCACCTTGCCCTCGATATACATGCTTCGGCCGGACAGGTTCCCCATCAGGTTGCCGACGGTGGTGTACCGGCTGAAATTGATCAGTGACCCGTGGTCGTTGTAGACGAAGGGCACATCTTCCTTGCCGTCCAGACGGTTGCAGATAGTCTTGAACAGGGCATCGGCCTGCTGGTGTGCTGCCTGGGCCCTGGGCGGCACCGGTCGGTCGGAATCCGGCTGCGGGCAGGCGGCGCAATCCCCCATGGCGAATACGTCGACATCCTGGGTGGTCTGCAGAGTCTGTTCCACCACCAACTGGTTGCTTCGGTTGACCTCAAGCCCGTCCAGCTCGGCCAGAAAGGCGGGCGCCTTGATTCCGGCCGCCCATATGGTCATTTCCGACAGCAGTTTGGTGCCGTCCTTCATGACAATGCTGTTTTCCCGGACTTCGCTCACCGGCTGGCCCGTCAGCACCTTGACATGCTGGCGCTCCAGTTCCCGGGTGGCCGCGGCGGAGAGTCTTCCCGGCAGAGCGGGCAGAATCCGGTCGGCTGCCTCGATCACGGAAATGGAGACGTCCGAGGATTGCAGGTGGTTCATGCCGTAGACGGGCAGTTCCCGGGACGCCAGTCGCAGCTCGGCAGCCAGCTCCACTCCGGTCGCCCCGGCGCCAATGATGCTGATATTGAGGGTGTGTTCGTGGCCCTGGAGTGCTTCGTGGTTCTTGCGCAGAAAGGCATTGAGCATCAGGTTGTGGAACCGACGGGCCTGTTTCAGGCTGTCCAGGAACAGGCAGTGTTCCTGGGCACCGGGGGTGCCAAAGTCGTTGGCGGTGCTGCCGACGGCGATTACCAGGGTGTCGTAGCTGATTGCGCGCGCTGGCACTACCTCCCGGCCCTCCTCGTCATGAAACGGGGCAATGACGAGTTTCTTCGCCTTGCGGTCAAGCCCGCTCATGCGCCCGAGCTGGAATTCGTAGTGATGCTTACGGGCATGGGCGCGGTAGTTGATCTCATTGGCACTGGCGTCCAGGGAGCCGGATGCGACTTCGTGCAGCAGGGGTTTCCAGACATGGGTCAGGCCGGCGTCGACCAGGGTAATCCGGGCCTTACGCTTCTTGCCCAGCTTGTTGCCGAGGCTGGTCACCAGCTCCAGACCGCCGGCACCGCCGCCGACCACCACGATATGAGGAAGGTTATCCATAACTATCAGACCTTGAAGTGAAGAAAGCCAAACACTCTTGCGGCCAAAAGTGCTTGGCTGTCCTCACTGGGAAAGGCATCGTTAAAGGTAGGGTGCTAATGCTGCCGAAGTAATACTAACGCGGAGCCGGGCACCGGCACAATTGCACTGAAGGCGGGTTTGCATCCGCCAAAACATTTAACTGCTTTGGTTGAATGCCCATAATGTCGACTATCCGAACAGTCTGGGAGTGGGAGAAACCGATGAAAGTTGCAGTTTATTGCGGGTCCAGGTCCGGCAACAATCCGGTGTTCGTGGACAAGGCCAGGGAGCTCGGTACCTGGTTCGGTCGCCGTGGCATCGATGTGGTCTTTGGTGGCGGCCATGTCGGTTTGATGGGCATCGTGGCCGATGCCACTCTGGCCGCCGGAGGCCGGGTCTATGGTGTGATTCCCGAGAGCCTGAGGGACCGGGAGCTGGCCCATGATCGCCTGACCGAACTACACGTGGTCCGTGACATGCACCAGCGCAAGGCCCGGATGGCGGAACTGGCGGATGGGTTTCTTGCTCTGCCGGGCGGTATCGGCACCCTGGAAGAGCTGTTCGAGGCGTGGACCTGGGGGCAGCTGGGTTTTCACCAGAAGCCTTGCGGTCTGTATAACATCAATGGCTTCTATGATCCCTTGCTGGCCATGGTGCGGACCATGCAGGAAAGCGGCTTCCTGAACCAGGAATACATTGACATGATCATTCAGGCCGAAACCCCGGAGGCGGTGATTGAAGCCTTCGAAGGTTACCGGCCACCCCACGAGAAATGGACGTGAGATGGCACAGGTATCGCGCTGGCAGGAACGCCGGTGAAGTCTGGGATCAGCTGCTTTCTTCGCCCCGGGCTTTCTTCAGTTCTTCGAGTTTTTCGTGGAGCAGTTTTTCCAGCTTGATCAGCTGCTCGCGATTCTTTTCGTTGGGCCTGTTGGTATACAGGTCCACGTAGGTCTGGGTCACCGAACTCAGAATCGGATGCAGTTTTTTGTAGTCCTCTTCTTCACTCATACTCGCTCTCCTTGGTGTGGGCTTTCTGATAGTAACTATGGTTGATCTGGCGTCATGATCAAGGGCAACTGCCCGACGCTTTGACCCGGGTCATTCCTTGTTCTCTGTAGCCAATCGTCGTGCGGCATCGGAGGCTCCGTTGGTTTCCGCGAGGTCCAGGGCGCGGGCCCCATCCCTATCGGTGACCTGAGGGTCGGCTCCGGCCTGTAGCAGAAGCTCGAGTATTCCCACCTCATTGGTCATTGCTGCAGACATCAGCGGCGTACGCAGCTGGTTGTTGGCGAGGTTGGGGTTGGCACCCTTCTCCAGCAGGAAGCGAACAGTGTCGGTATGGCTATGACCGGTGGCCAGCATCAGCAGACTGTCGCCATCACTCGTCCGTATATCCACAGGTACGCCAGCCTCCAGAAGCGGTTGGAGCATGCGGGTGCCGCCGTTGCGGGCAAGATCGAACAGGCCCTGGGCAAGGGCGATGGCATCCTCATCCTTCTGGCTTTCGGGCTTCTGTGGACTGCCTGGGTTCTGGTCGCTCATGGTGACCTGGGTCTCCGTTGGTTGGGGCATGGCGATGGTCAAACGTGGCATACGTCGTTGTCTGCTAATCTGGACATAGGGTCGACACCACTGTTAAAACCGTTTGTATCAAAGATCTGGTCGCCGACTGGCAAAATCAACCAGGTCAACGTCAATTATCAACAGGAGACATTGCTGTGAAACTGCAGGTCCGAGGTATTGAAGAAGGTCAGCCGATTCCCGAGAAGTTCGCGTTCGGCGTCTTCAGCGAAGAGGACCATATGAGCTTTGGTCCGAACAGGAACCCGGAGATAATCTGGGAGGATGTTCCCGAGGGGACCAAAAGCTTTGTGGTGATGATGTTTGATCCGGATGTGCCAAGCGTGGCAGATGACGTGAACCAGGAAGGCAAGACTGTCTCGAAGGACCTGCCCCGGGTGGACTTCTTCCACTGGTTGCTGGTGGACATTCCCGCCAACGTGAATCGTATTCCCGAGGGCGAGGACAGCGATGGCGTAAGCCCGAAGGGCAAGGACCATGGCCCCGGTCCGATCGGTGTACGCGGCGTCAATAACTACACCCAGTTCCTGGCCGGTAACCCGGATATGGCTGGCACTTACGCCGGTTACGATGGTCCCTGCCCGCCCTGGAACGACGAGATTATCCATCACTACCATTTCGAGGTTCATGCACTGGATGTGGACAGCCTGGGCCTTGAGGGTGAGTTCGATGGTAACGATGTCCGGGAAGCCCTGAAGGGGCATGTGCTGGGCAGCGCCCGGGTAACCGGTACTTACACACTGAATCCGGACCTCCGCTGATACGACTCGGGTAATCAAACTGTCGCGCCAGTGTCACCCGGCTGTCACCGGGGCTTGCCATGGTTCTCTTGAGGAACCTTTAACGCAGGCCCTGAGCCAACGGGAGGCACCGTGCGACAGTATCGTAGTGTATTCATTTCCGATGTCCACCTGGGAACAGCCGACTGCCAGGCCGAGTACCTGTTGGATTTTTTGCATAACACCCGGTGCGAGACCCTCTACCTCGTTGGCGATATTGTCGATCTGATCGCCATGCAGCGGCGCTCCCATTTCCCGGACTCCCACCGCAAGGTTATCCACAAGCTGATCGATCTGGCCGCCTCCGGCACCCGCGTGATCTACATTCCCGGCAATCACGACGAGTTCTTCCGGCGTTTCTGTGGCCAGACCCTGTCGGGTATCGAATTGAAGTACAAGGCCGTCCATACCACCGCGGATGGTCGGCAATTCCTGGTGTGTCACGGGGACCAGTTTGATCAGGTAGTGCGCTGTAGCCCACTGATGCTGCTGGTCGGTGACCGCGCCCACGGGTTGTTGCTTCGCCTGAACCGCTGGTTCAACGCCTTGCGCCGGTTGCAGGGCAAGCCCTACTGGTCACTGGCGGCGTGGCTGAAGAGCCGGATCGGCAGGGCCCGCACCTTTATCCGGCGGTTCGAGCTCGCGGCGCTGACGGTGGCGGAAAAGGGGCATTACGACGGCTTTATCTGTGGCCACATTCATTCGGCGGGCTTCCTGCGCAGCGAGGACGGCCTGTACTGTAACGATGGCGACTGGGTGGAACACTGCACGGCGCTGGTGGAGCAGGAGAACGGGAAACTGGAACTGCTGCACTGGTCCGAATCCCCCTCCGTACTGGCGGTGGAACCGGATGTGCCCCATCCGGAGGTTTGCGGGGATGCCCGGCCAGTGCTCGATAGCGTGCCGGCCGGGTTTGTGGAGCAGGTGAATCGCCTAGCCAGCTGAGCCGAGGTCAGTCCGCACGATAGGCTTCGAGAATCCGCGCCATATCATCACCCAGGGCTTCCAGTTCGGCATCAGGGAGGTTGCGCTCGGCGATGGAGCGTAATCCCATGATCTGGCTTTGCAACAGCCGCGCAAGGCGCCCGGAGTCGACGGAATCTTTCAGTTCACCACGTTCCCTGGCCTGCTCAAGCAAGTCTGCAAAGGACTGCTCTATCGCGCCGAGAATTGCCTGCGCCTGTTCGGACAAGCCCGCGTGAGTGTTGCTGGATTCGAGCAGGGTTTTGACGATGAGGCAGGCCCGGGAGGGGGCGATACCTTTATTGGTACAACCCAGGGCAATCCGGCGGAGATAGTTCTGGAGTCCTTCGATGATGGAATCGTAACCGGCCATGTGCTCGGCCAGCTCCGCGCCGCCGGCTTCGGCATAGCGGGTCAGGGCTTCCGAGTACAGACCATCCTTGCTACCAAAGGTGGCGTAGATACTGCCGGGCCGCATATCCAGGGCCTGCTCGATCTGCTTCATCGAACTGCCGTGGTAGCCCTTTTCCCAAAACAGGCTGACGGCCCTCGCGAGGGCGGATTCCCGATCATAACTTGGAGGTCTGGGCATACCGATACCATCTGCGGTCACTTTGAATGTTCGCTCAATTATATCTTGAATGACTGCTCAATAACAGTTAGTCTCGATGTTGTTGAGCGAATATTCAAGAACGGAGATACACCATGGCTGATTTCAAGTTGCATGACATCGAATCTGCTCCGGAAGGCGCCAAGCCACTTCTGGAGAAGTCGCAAAAAGGTTTTGGCATGATCCCGAGTCTCCATGCTGTTATGGCGGAATCTCCCCAGGTTCTGGAGGCTTATCAGAAGCTGCATCAACTGGTGCTGGACAGTAGTTTTGATAACGACGAAAAAACCGTAGTCTGGCAGACCATCAATGTCGAGAATGCCTGCCATTACTGCGTACCGGCCCATACCGGCATCGCCAAGATGATGGAAGTCTCCGACGACATCATCGAGCCGCTGCGTAACGAGACGCCGCTTCCCAACGAAAAGCTCGAAGCGCTTCGAGACTTCACCCTGGCGGTGATGCGCAAACAGGGGAACGTCAGTCAGGACGACCTGGATGCTTTCTTCAAGGCAGGCTACGGACACCGGCAGGTGCTGGACGTCATCCTGACCCTGTCCCAGAAGACCATGAGCAACTACATCAACCACATTGCCCAGACGCCGGTTGATGAGCCGTTCAAGAAGTTCGCCTGGAGCAAAAACCAGTAAACCGCCGGTTCAGGCCGTGTGGTTGATTCCACACGGCCTGCCAGCGTTCTTTTACCTTCCCGATGCCCCTGTGACGGGTAGAATACTTCGATGATCCGTTCACAGTGGCTTTTCCGTCTTTCCTTCCTGGCCATCGTCGCGTTACTGATGGCCGCAATCTGGCTGCTGCTTCGGCAGCTGGGCATGCCCGCCAGCCTGGCGCCCGCAGCCCTGTCCGACTGGCTGAGGTACCAGGGCATGCTCGGGCCTCTGTTCCTGATGCTGATGATGATTCTTGCCGTGGTTGTCGGGCCGATTCCCACGCTACCCATCAGTGCTGCCGCAGGCCTGGTCTATGGCATGTTTACCGGTACGGCCATTGCCGTGGCTGGTGCGCTTGCCGGGTCCCTCATCGCCTTTTACCTGGCGCGAATCCTCGGGCGGGAGGCTGTGCAGCGCAAGCTCGACCACAACCCGGTGTTCTCGGCGCGGGGGTCCCAGCGTTTCCTGTTCGTTGCGGTTCTGTTAACCCGCCTGATTCCCATTTTCTCCTTCGCCCTGATCAGTTACGCCGCCGGGGTTACGGCCATCCAGCTCTGGCGCTATGCATTGGCGACTGCTCTGGGCATGTTGCCGATGACTTTCGTATTTGCCGGGCTCGGCCACAGTTTCGAGCTTAACCCGGTGCTGACGGTCATCGCCGCAGCTACCATCCTGCTGGTCATGAGCACCTTGCCTTTGTATCTGGGCCGTCGCCCGCACTCCCGCCTGGCCCGTTGGCTGCACCTGGATGGCAGGGTTTGATTGAAGGGTGGAGGCAAAGCAGAGCGAGGCAAGCCGCCTCGCCGTGCCATGAAGTGGTTATTTTGCGGATACCCGCACATCCGCGACAGAGTCAGCGGTTTTGTTGGGGTAGCTGCGGGCCTCGTTGATGTCATCCGCCTTTCCATTCATGGCCAGTGCTGTGGTGGCAGACAAGGCCAGAACAAAAGAAGCCAGAATCAGGGTGATCTTTTTCATGATCCATACTCCATTGCCGTTTCAGTGATGGCAGCGTCTTTCGCCAAGTCGCTGCCGTTAGCTCATAGACACTGGAGTCATGGGGGGCGTTACAGCGGAGCGGGCTTTTGAGTGGAAATTTTTCTCATTTAAATAGATTTAAATGATATAAATATGTTTATTTTAATAACGCAGGCGGTAATTCATAATAGTCGTTCAAAATCAAACTCCCTTCGGAGGTGCGCCCATGATTCGTTTGGCGACAGTATCAGTTCTATTCCTGTTCAGCGCCTTTTGCTTCGGAGCCAGGGCCGAGGTGCCGGCCCTGGTGGACGCTGCCTGGTTGAATGACCGTCTGGGCGATGACCAGCTGGTGGTTCTGGATGTTCGCTCCGGCATTGATAACGGTGGTGACCGGAGCAGCTTCCAGCAAGGCCATATTCCCGGTTCAGTTTATAGCAGTTACATCAACGATGGCTGGCGGGAAAGTCGGGATGGCGTGACGGGGCTGATGCCCCCGGTTCGTTCCCTGGAGCGCTTGATTGGTGGTCTTGGCATTACCAACGACGCGACAGTGGTTGTCGTTCCCGCCGGAACAGGGGTGACCGATTTCGGCAGTGCTGCCCGGGTCTACTGGACTTTCAGGGTTCTGGGTCACGATTCCGTGACAATCCTGAACGGGGGCTTTGCCGGCTGGAAGGCAGCGGGCTATGAGGTTGCCGGGGGCGAAGGCGCGCGCCTGCCAGTCGCACAATTCAAGGGTGAGTTGAAGGAACCGCTTCTGGCCAGCCTTGAGGAGGTGCAGCAGGCTCGGGAAACCCAGGCACAGCTGGTAGATGCCCGCCCCGCCGACTATTTCCGCGGGGAAACCAAGTCTCCAGCCGCCAAGGCTCCGGGTACCATTCCCGGTTCCCACAACCTGCCCCATGACTCGTTCATTGATCAGCAGGATCAGGTGTTCTACCTGAACCAGGACGCGATCACGCAAAAAGTAAACACCGCTGAGCTGGATCCCGGAGCCCGTACGATTGCCTTCTGCAACACCGGGCATTGGGCCGCCACCGACTGGTTTGTCTTGAGTGAACTGGCAGGTTTCAAGGAAGTGGCGCTGTATGACGGCTCCATGGCGGAGTGGTCCCAGGACAGTGACCGCCCGATGCAGGTGGCCAAAAAGGGTCTCGGCAAGATCCTCGATTTTTTCAATTGATTATTGGATAGAACGGAACCGAGATGGCTGAATCAGCAGTTCTTCAACCGGATCTTCAACAACCCCCGTGGCGGGTAGACCGGTTTATTGCCGCGACTGCGCTGGTGGGTTTCGCCCTGCTGGGAGGTCTCATCTGGTTGGAGACCGCCCCCTTCATGGTGGCACTGTTTGCGATTGGCACCGTTCTGGGCATGGCCCTGTATCACGGTGCCTTCGGCTTTACCGCCGGCTGGCGCAATCTGGTGGTCAAAAAACGCGGCGCGGGCATGCGTGCCCAGCTTCTGTTGTTCGCAGTAAGCTCCCTGGTCATGGTGCCTATGCTCCATAGTGGTCAGGAGGGGCTGGTGGGTGCGGTTGCGCCCGTCGGCACATCCCTGGTCGCGGGGTCTTTCCTGTTCGGGCTCGGCATGCAGCTGGGTGGCGGCTGCGGCTCGGGTACCCTGTTTACTGTGGGCGCCGGCAACATCCGCATGGTGGTCACGTTGGTGTTCTTTATTGCCGGCGCCGTACTCGGTTCCATCCACCTGCCCTGGTGGCTGGATCAGCCCGGGTTCGATCCGGTACCGCTGGTCAATAGTTTTGGCGTCAGCGGTGCCATTCTGGTGCAGTTTGTCGGTCTGGCATTGATAGCCTGGTGGGTTAACCGCATCGAGCGTAAGGCCCATGGTTCGATTGAGCGGGATGAACTGCTGTGGAAAGGCCAGAGCCACGGTGTATTCAGAACATTGCTCAGTGGTCGCTGGCCCTTCACCTGGGCCATCCTGATCCTTGCGGCCGGCAATGCCCTGACCCTGGCCATAGGCGGTGCTCCGTGGAGCATTACCTTTGCCTTTAACGTTTGGGGCGCCAAGGCTCTGGAAGTGGTGGGCGTCAACATGTCCCAGTTCGAGTTCTGGACCTGGGACTACCCCGCCATGGCCCTGAAGGATTCGGTGCTGACCAACATCCCCTCGGTAATGAACTTCGGTCTGTTGCTGGGCGCCATGCTGGCGGCGGGGCTGGCCAACCGGTTCAACGAAGCCAGCCGTAACCGCCCGGAAGGCCGCCAGTTTCTGGCTGCCGTGGTGGGCGGCTTGCTGCTCGGCTATGGTGCCCGTCTGGGCTTTGGCTGCAACATCGGCGCGCTGTTTTCCGGCATTGCCTCCGCCAGCCTGCACGCCTGGGTCTGGTTTGCCTGTGCTTTCGCCGGTTCACTGATCGGAATCCGGCTGCGGCCCTGGTTCCGTCTGCCAAACTGAGCGGGAGGTCGTCAGCATGGAAAGAGCCTACAGCCGAACCCGTATCCTTGTGGCACTTGGGATCATTCTCGGTTTGATTCTGGTGGACCACCTCAACAGCCCGACTTTTGCCTTCAATTCTGGCCAGGGCAATGTGCAGACCGCGCTTTCCCAGAGGGATGAGACCGCGTGCGCGCCCTGCGGCGCGCCGTGTCCGTCGACCAGAAACTGACCTGATCCCGGCCATTGGCTACGATTAGGGCAGATGCATCCCAAAATTTCGTAGACAGGAGCATTGTATGAACAAGGTATGCGCAGTGCTTGGAGTAGGGCCGGGCAATGGCGAGGCTTTTGTTCGCCGTTTCAGTGATGAAGGCTTCCAGGTGGCGATGCTGGCCCGCAGCAAAGACTACCTCCGGGATCTGGAGGCATCGGTTGCAGGTGCCCATGCCTTTCCCTGTGACCTGATGGAGCCGGCACAGATTACCTCGGTGCTGGCGGCCATTGAGTCCAAGCTCGGGCCGGTTTCGGTGGTGCTCTACAACGCCGGTGGTGGCACCTTCAAAAATGTCGAGGAGGCCAGCCTGGACGATTTCGAGGCCAACTGGCGTATCAACGTCCAGGGGCTGGTGGCCGCCACCAAAGCGGCCTTGCCACAGCTTCGCCAGCACGACACCGCCAGCATTATTGTCACCAGTGCCTCGGCGGCAACCCGGGGCCGGGCTAACACCGCGCCCTTTGCGTCCGCCAAGGCCGCCCAGCGCAGCCTGGCCCAGTCACTGGCCCGCCAGCTGGGGCCGGAGAAGATTCACGTGGCCAATGTGGTCATCGATGGCGTGGTAGACCTGCCCCGCACCCGCCAAATGCTTCCGGACAAACCAGAAGACTTTTTCGTGCAGCCATCGGCGGTGGCTGATGCGGTCTGGGGCCTCACCCAACAGGACCCATCCGCCTGGACATTTGAGCTGGATATCCGCCCGTTCGGGGAAACCTGGTAGCTCATGTTAGTGTTTCCGGGTCTCAGTCATACCGGGTTGGTGGCCAGAATTTTTTTCAGAAAGTCTTTTGTTCGGGGATCCTTCGGGTTGTAGAAAATCTCACTGGGCGGTCCCTGTTCCACGATCCGGCCCCCATCGATGAAGATCACCCGGTCCGCAACATCCCGGGCGAAGGACATCTCATGGGTGACCACCATCATGGTTTGCCGCTCTGATGCCAGCTGCTTCATCAGCCCCAGCACTTCCTCCACCCATTCGGGGTCGAGCGACGAGGTGGGCTCATCAAACAGGATGACCTCGGCACCGGTGGCCATGGCACGGCCAATGCCCACACGCTGTTGCTGGCCACCGGACATGGCCGCCGGGTAGGCATCCGCCTTGTCCGCCAGGCCGATCTGCTGCAGGATCTCGCGCGCTCGTTTATACGCGTTCTCCTTGGGCCATTTGTCCACTACAAGCAGGCGCTCGGCGATGTTCTGCAGTGCGGTCTTGTTGGCAAACAAGGCATAGTTCTGGAACACGAAGGCGGTTCGCCGCCGCATGGACAGGATTTCTGCCCGGCTGGCGCGGTTCACGTCCACGGTCAGGTCGCCCACGGTCATGGTGCCGGCAGTGGGCTGTTCCAGGAAATTGATGCAACGCAGCAGGGTGGATTTTCCGGTGCCCGAGGGCCCGATGATCACCACGATCTCGCCTTTTTCGATGGCCAGATCGATGTTGTCGAGAACGACGGTGTCCCCAAACTGCTTGCTCAGTGATTCCAGCTTGATCATCGGCTATAGGCCTTGTTCAGGCGGAGTTCCAGGTAATGCTGAAGCTTGGACAGCATCTCCACCACGATCCAGTAGATCACGGCGGCCACAATGAACGCCTCGAAGTACAGGAAGCTGCCGGCGGCTTCTTTCTGGGTGGCACCCATGAGTTCGGTCACGCCGAGGGTAAAGGCGAGTGACGTTGCCTTGATCATGTCGATGAAGTAGTTCATCAGGGTGGGCAGCGCCACCCGGGTGGCCTGGGGCAGAACAATCCGCCGCATCATCTGGCCGTTGGTCATGCCGATGGACAGGGCGGCTTCGGTCTGGCTGCGGTCAACGCCTACGATGGCGGCACGGATCGATTCGGCCATATAGGCGGAAAAGTGCATGGTCAGGCCCATGATCGTTGCCGTGATGCCGTCGATCACTGTCAGTGCGCTGACCAGCTGCGGTAGCCCGTAGTAGAACAGGAACAGCTGCACCAGCAGTGGCGTACCCCTGAAAAAGGAGATGAAAACGATGGTCAGCTGGTTGAGTACCGGGATGCGCAGCACCCGGACCACGGCAAACAGGCAGGCAAGGATCAGTGCAAGCACCATCCCCGTTCCTGCCAGTTGCAGGGTCAGGGGCAGATACCCGAGAAGAACGGGTATCAGTCCCAGCATATAGTCGACGTTTAATATGCCCATGGGCAATCAGCCTCTGCCTGTGCCCTCAGGGCCTTGTGATGTCGGTTCCGAACCATTTCTCGGAGATGGCTTTAAGCTCGCCTTTTTCTCGCAGAGCGGCCAGCGCCTTGTTCACCTGGTCCCGCAATGTGCGGCCCGCCTCGGTATCCCGGAACGGGTAGGCGTTGGTGATCTGTGAGAATGTGGGTCCGGCTAACTCCAGAGGTAGTGGCTTTTCCTTGATAATCTGGCTGGCACTGACCCGGTCCATGACAAAGGCATCGACACGGCCCAGAGCGGTGTCCCGCTCCAGATTGCTCTCGTAGGTTTTTATGTTGATCTGATCCGAGTAGGGCAGCTCCCGTAGCAGGTCGGCAAAATTGGACCCCAGGTTTACCGCGACGGTTTTACCCTTCAGATCTTCCACGCCCTGTATCTCGGTATTGCCTTTTTTGGTCACTACCTGGGCGCCGTCATAAACGTAAGGCTCGCTGAAAATATAGGCCTTCTGGCGTTCTTCGGTGATGGTGATCTGGTTAGCGACGGTGTCGATCCGGCCCGATTCGAGCATGCCCATCAAGCCGGAGAAGTTGGCGGTTTCAAATTGGATTTCACGGCCCATCTCCTTGCCGATGGCCTTCATGACATCCACCTCGAAGCCCTTGAGCTGGTCCTGCTCAACGAAGGTAAAGGGGAAATACTGGCCGGACATTCCGACTTTCAGTGGATCTTCCTGGGCAAGCAGAGGCGTACTGGCAAGCAGTGAAATCATCAGTAACGTATTGATCAATAGTTTTTTCATAAACCCTCCTTTCATACGCATCGTACCTCAAGCGTAGACGGTGGTGATAACCGCGAATTGATTCACATTACCTGCCGTAAATCAGTCTTTCGATATCCAGGAGAATGTTAGGGGAGTCGGTCACTCGTGCCAGCCAGCTTAGTGGAATGCCGTGCTCACCGCTGACACCGTGGATTGCGGCCATGGCTGGCCCAATGATCCAGGCCCGCCCGCAGGAATCGCCCCCGCACTGTATGTTGGCGCGAACCGCTTCGGCAAAGCTGCTGGCATGAGTGAGTATGTGAAAAATTACCGGCATGGCTTCGTGGAGATAGCAGGTACGGCCAAAACGGTCGCCTGCGCCGGCAGCATCAAGGCCATCGAAGGCCGCGGCGCGGCTGAGCTGCTCAGTGTCAGGGGCTTTCGCGGCCGCGGCGGCCAGGGCTTCGGCCATGGTTTCTCCCCGGAACAGGTTATCCAGAAGCCGGGCCGCGCATTTTGCCCAGGCTACCGCTTCATCGTTGTGATTGGTCACCCGCACGGCGGCTTCGGTAATCTCCATCAATTTATCGCTTCCGCAATAACAGGCCACCAGTGGCGGCAGCTTTGACACGGCGGGCAGCTGCATATCGTCGGCGCCGCTTTCCGGCACCAGGTGCTGGTCGATGGTTTCAGCGAGGTAAACGCCCGCTTCCTGAACCTCCGTTTCATGGTAGGTCAGGTCAATGGCCTTGCGAACCGGTCCCGCCAGCTGGTCGCCACTCAGGCGCCGCGTGTAGGGCAGTACCTTTTGCACCAGTATCCGCCGTTGCCGATCGGTCAATTCGGCCCTGACGGTTGATTGGGCCTGTTCAATGGCTTCCTGCTCAATGGTGTTCAGATTGTTCAGGGTGACCCGCGTCGGGTTGTCGATATAGCCCTGCCACTGACCACCCGGCCCGAAGTACGCCCGAAAGCGCCGCTGGTAATCGCGGATTTCAAGTTTGCCTTCACTGGCCAGGAGGCTGTCGGTCAGTACCCCGGTGGCCGCTCCGTAATGACTGATATCACCGGACTGTTTGCCTTCGTGGGCAAAGTAACCGAATCCGCCTTTGAAGTTGTCGGCCTTTGGTGGCAGGAATTCCGGAGACTGGCCACCTACCTCCAGAATTCGCGGGCTGTCATAAAGCCAGTGCAAACCGAGGCTGGCCGCGTCTGCTACCCAGCCGCCGGCCAGGGCGGCGATAATGTTAGGTTTTCTGTCATTGGTTAAGGGGCTGGTCATCAGAAATCCTCGTTGGCAGCATCGGAGTTCAGGGTCAGGAATGCAAACTCCACAGACCAACTGTACGCAGTTGTCCGGTGCCCGTCATTGGTATGCAGTTCCTTGTCGGTCATGCGTCGGACCCATATCTGATGCCGATAAGTTTTTCAGATCGGTGTAATAGTTCCGGAACTCATGTGTCTCTTTCCTGACCGTCCCTTCGGGCGGCGACGGGCTCTGAAGGCCCGAACCATAACTCCATGATCAGGGAGAGAGACAATGTCCACAATTCATCCTCTGAGAAATGCGATTCGCACTTCGTTCGAACATCGACGCGCCACCTGGTGGTCTGCGGCTCTGGTGACGGCCATGCTGGGCACCGGCGGGCTCGCAGCGGCAGCCTGTAGCCCCTGTTCTCCGTGCAAGAACAAATGCAAGGCAGAGCAGTACTGCAAGGCCGGGTGTAACCCCTGCGCAGCCAAAAACCCCTGTGCCACCAAAAATCCATGTGCCGCAAAGAACCCCTGTGCCACAAAGACCTGTAACCCCTGTGCGGCTTCGGGGAAGTGTGGCGCCAAACCCAATTCCTGTGCCGCCAAGAAGGTCTCCAGGCCGGCCAACTATCAGCCCTATGAGGGGAACCCCTGCAAGCTGATGGCACTGGGGGAGAAACTGTTCAAAGATACCTCTCTCAGCGGCAATGGCCTGTCCTGCTCGACCTGCCATAACGATGGCGCCGGCTACAATGCCACCTTTGCCAAGGCCTATCCGCACTCCGTGGCCATGGCTCGCGACATGTTTGGTATGGATTCGGTGCATCTGGATGAGATGGTCCAGATCTGCATGGTTCAGCCCATGGCAGCCGAGCCTCTGGACTGGAGTGGTGAACAGCTGGCGGCCCTCACCACCTATATGGGTAAGGTCCAGGAGCAACTGGCGGCTAATCCGTGTGCTCTGAAGGGTGGTAAATGCGGTGCCTGCAACCCGTGTGCCGGTAAAAACCCCTGCGCCACGAAAAATCCGTGTGCAACCAAAAATCCGTGTGCGGCGAAGAACCCCTGTTCCGCCAGTGCCGGGAAACGGCTGGCAGATGCCGCTGCCTGAGGTTGCTGAAAATGTTCATGGGCGCGACTTCCGGGAATTTCCGGAAGTCGCGCCGCCAGGAGGTGAAAGGCTATGACAGAACTTCGTATTCCGAGGCTGGCGAGCCTGACCGACGCGCAGCTCGCAATCAGCCTGGCGGCCATTGACGATATCCGGGAGTGTTATCGGGTGTTGGAGAAAGGCGGGTTGAATGTGGTTGGGGAAGTGCTCAAGGGCCAGGGGCCTTTCTATGAAATGGATCATTACCCGAAAGAGGACGTCTATGACCGGGAGACGGCGTCCCAGTATTACTACCACGCCCACCGGGAAGACTACGCGGAACATGGCCATTTCCATCTGTTCCTTCGCGACGCTTCATTACCTGAGGGGGCAGAGCCAGCCATGGGGCCCACGGGCGGGGACCGGGTGGCGCACCTGATTGCCATATCCATGGATGCCTGGGGCTATCCCACCGCCCTGTTCACGGTAAATCGCTGGGTGACCGATGAGAGCTGGTTACCGGCCGCAACGACTGTGACCGTGCTGGATCGGTTCGCCATTGACCATGCTTATCCCAGCTGGCCGGTGAACCGGTGGCTGACGTCCATGGTTCGGGCATTCCGGCCCCAAATTGAAGCGTTGTTGCATCACCGGGACGAGGTGATTGAGCAACAGCGAGTGCGAAGCCTGGAACAGGTGCTGGAGGATCGTTCCCTGGAAATCACCGGGACCATTCCGATCGATGTGGAGAGTTGGGCGGACAAGCTTGAGGCCGAACGGAAAAGACGAGTTCAGGCGGTTGGTCCAAGAGAAAACAAGGGCAGGCAACAAATTCCGGAAGTGTGATCTCCCACGCCGGGAACATTCATTCGTCGTCCTTGTCCCGGGTTCTTCGCGTCTTGAGTGCTTCGGAGACCCGTTCGTCGATCCGGCGCAGGAGTTCCTCGTCCGGGTGGCCGGCGGAGTGCGCCTGCATAAGCTCGGTACTTGCGCGCAGGTTGCCGATAAAGGTCCGGCAGTCCTTGCACATCATCAGGTGCATTTTCACGGACAGGTTCTGCCGGCCGCTGAGTTCGCCATCGATGTAGTCACTGGCTATTTCGGCCAGGTCCCTGCACATTAACATTCGCCCGTCTCCTGGAAGGTTTCCACCATGAGAAAGATCTTCTGCCTACCACGGTGTAAAAGTACCCGAAGGTTAGAGGCACTGACATCCAGAATGTTACAGACATCCTCGGATTTGTGCTGGTGGGCTTCGTAGAGCATCAGGGCAGAGCGCTGGGATTCCGGCAGAGCGGAGAGGTGTTTGTCGAGGCAATCACTGAGTGCGCCATTTTCCATAAGGGTATCGGCGGATTCGTGGAATTGCAGCTTTGGCGGCACATCCCAACGGCCGGTGGCGTTGAATCGTTCGGCCAGCTCCGGCTCGAGACTCTCGGAAAAATCGGTAGCGACTTCACGTTTGCTGGCGCGGAGCTTGTTCTTGCACCGGTTTGCGACGATCCGGTGCAACCAGGTTTTCAGGCCGGAGCGACCTTCGAATTTCTCTATCGCGTCAATGACCGTTACCCAACAGTCCTGGACCACTTCCTCTGCCGTTGAAGGATCAAGATAGAATCTGGCGACGGCCATCATACCAGGCGTGTAGGTTGAGACAGCCTCACTGAATGCCTGACCGTCCTGCGCTTTGAGCAACGTAATGAGGTCTTGTTCTGACCCTTCCCTGACTGGCATGCCCCTGCTTCCCGAGTTCGTTGATTTATGCTTGATAGTCCTTTGGATAAGATAGAAGTTCCTGAAATTTGAGTGAGCACTCAAAAATTTTACTTCAGACCACGGGTCAACTCCAGGCGCATCAATGTGAGAGAGTCGTCGGGGCCTGAACCGGAGGCCAGGGCGTCATATTTATCGTGGGTTTACTGAATATATAGAACTCTGTGACAAATTATGGCGTAGGTATGAGGTAGGCTGGATGATGTGAACAGCTCCGCATGTAACATATTGGCGCTTGGGGTGTTCAGCATACAGATACACCATTCATGGAGAAGCTCATGAAGACTGGCAAACTGGTCCTTATTGGAACGATCGTCGTCGCGGTCGTCATATTCTGGGGGCTCGGTGGCAATGAGTGGCTTACGCTGGACGCGCTGAAAACGAATCGGTTAGCCCTGGAGCAGTGGATCAGCGAGCACCTTGTGTTCGCGCTCGGGCTATATGGCATCGCCTATGTGTTTGTGACCGCTCTTTCGTTACCCGGGGCTGCGGTCATGACGTTGGCAGGCGGGGCGTTTTTTGGCAACTGGTATGGTCTGATCACCGTGTCTATCGCCTCAACGGCAGGTGCATCGCTTGCGTTTCTGATCGCTCGTTTCTTGCTGCGTGACACGCTGCTGAATAGATACAGGACTACCATCGGGAAAATTGATCGTGGCATTGAGAAAGATGGCGTGTTCTACCTGGCAACACTTCGTCTTGTGCCGGTATTCCCGTTCTTTTTGATCAATCTGGCCATGGGCCTGACCGGCATGAAGTTGCGCACTTATGCCCTGGTTAGCTGGATTGCCATGCTGCCGGGGACCTTTGTCTATGTAAATGCCGGCACCCAGCTGGGTCAGATCCAGTCCACTGGCGACATCGTGTCCGCCGACCTGCTCCTGTCCTTCGCCCTGCTCGGGCTGTTCCCCCTTATTGCCAAGTTTGTCGTGGGCTTTATCCGCCGTCGGCGGGTGTATGCCGGTTGGCAGAAACCCGAGCATTTTGACTACAACCTGCTGGTCATTGGCGGCGGTTCGGCAGGACTGGTTTCGGCCTACATCGCCGCGGCAGTCAAGGCAAAAGTGGCGCTGATCGAGAAGCACAAAATGGGCGGTGACTGTCTCAACACCGGCTGCGTGCCTTCCAAGGCCCTGATTCGCAGCGCCAAGGCTGCAGACACGCTACGTCATGCCAACCGCTATGGGCTGGAATCGGTGCCGGTCAAAGGCTCGTTCAAGAACATCATGAACCGGGTCAAGGACGTGATGGCCAAGGTCGAGCCCCACGATTCCCCCGAGCGCTACCGCAAGTTGGGTGTGGATTGCATCTCTGGCGAGGCGAGTTTCGTATCTCCCTGGGAACTGGAGGTTCGGCACAACGATGGCCGTACCGATCGATTGACTGCGCGCGGCATCATTGTCGCCACTGGTGGCAAGCCAGCCATGCCGCCGATCCCGGGGCTTGAAGACATGCAGCCACTGACTTCCGACAACCTGTGGGAGCTACAGGAACAACCGGAGCGCTTGCTGGTACTGGGCGGTGGTCCGATTGGCTCCGAGCTGGCCCATGCTTTTGTGCGCCTTGGCAGCAAGGTAACTCAGGTGGAGCGGGGCGAGCGTCTGCTGCCGAAGGAAGATGCGGATGTTGCGTTAGTGGTGATGAAACAGTTCGAGGCCGATGGCATCGACGTCCGGCTTAATCATTCTGCGTCCGAGTTCCGCATAGAGAACGGTGAGAAGGTCGCCTACTGCGATCATGAGGGTGAACGCGTGAGAATTCCCTTCGATCAGGTTTTGGTAGCGGTAGGCCGCGCCGCCAACACCTCCGGTCTGAACCTGGAGCGGATAGGCGTGGACACCCTGCCCAACGGTACCGTGCCGGTTGAAGAGGATATGAGTCTGCGTTATCCGAACGTGTTTGCCTGTGGCGACGTGGCCGGGCCTTACCAGTTTACCCACGCCGCTGCCCATCAGGCCTGGTATGCCGCGGTGAATGGTTTGTTTGGCCAGTTCAAGCGCTTCCGGGTGGACTACCGGGTAATGCCCTGGGTCACCTTCACCTCGCCGGAAGTGGCAAGGGTCGGCCTGA
This sequence comes from Marinobacter sp. DUT-1, assembly GCF_050379415.1. Classification (NCBI taxonomy): domain Bacteria; kingdom Pseudomonadati; phylum Pseudomonadota; class Gammaproteobacteria; order Pseudomonadales; family Marinobacteraceae; genus Marinobacter; species Marinobacter sp. DUT-1. The sequence goes on along the minus strand of NZ_JBNRLS010000003.1, from coordinate 495,473 downwards.
GCGAAGCCGAAGCGAAGGATAAGGGAGTTGCTTACGAGATCACCCGTTACGGCCTGGATGATCTGGACCGGGCGATAGCCGAGAGCGAGGACTATGGCTTCATCAAGGTGCTGACACCGCCGGGCAAGGACAAGATTCTGGGCGCGGTTGTAGTAGGCACCCACGCCGGTGAAATCCTGGCGGAATTCACCCTGGCGATGAAACATGGCCTGGGCCTGAACAAGATCCTGGGTACCATCCACCCCTACCCGACCTGGAACGAGTCCGCCAAGTACGCGGCCGGCGAATGGAAACGCGCCCACGCGCCGGAAGGCATCCTCAAGCTTCTTGAGAAACTGCACGGTTGGCGGCGCGGTAAAAAAAGCCAGAGCCAGCAGAAAAAACGTAAAGAAGTGACGACGGGCTAAAAAGTTGGGCGGTTGCTGTAACAGAACTGCCTTTCCCGTGTCTGTGCCCAATAACATTGAATGATCGAGGAGCATCTATGCCCCTGACCGAAACCCGACCGGCCCGCAGTAAACGTATTCCGGCCGTGGAAGTCCTCGAACCCCGGGCGTTCGACAGCTGGACCCACACCCGTAACGGAGATCCCCGGGGTTACATCGATGCGGACAAGCTTAAAGAGCTGTGGATTCACACCGGCACCGCCTGCAACCTGGCCTGTCCGTTCTGCCTCGAAGGTTCCCACCCTGGCGACGGTCGCATCCCCGGCATGAAGCTCAGCGATGTGAAGCCGTTTATCCACGAGGCCATCGACATGGGCGTGGAACAGTTCTCCTTCACCGGGGGTGAGCCCTTCGTCATCCGGGATTTTGTCAACATCCTGAATTACGCCAGCCAGCATCGGCCCTGCTTCGTGCTCACCAACGCCACCGAGCCACTGCTGAAGCGTCGGCACCAGGTGCTGCCGCTGCTGGACAACCCCTACCCGATCCATTTCCGGGTAAGTCTCGATTTCCCGAACCGTGCCCGGCACGACAAGGATCGCGGCGAAGGCAGTTTCGATCAGGCGCTGGAGGGTATTCGTTGGTTGATCCGGCAGGGTTTCAAGGTGTCCATTGCTCGCCAGACCGACCCGGAGGAGATTCCCTCCGACGTCGAGGCGGCGTTCCGTGATATTTTCCGTGAGTGGAATATCCCGGAGGACCTGGCCTTTACCGCGTTCCCGGATCTGGGCACACCGGGTTCGGAAGATGGCAGTCCGGAGATTACCGAGACGTGCATGGAGAAGTATCCGACCAAAGAATCGCGGGCGCATTTCATGTGTACTTACACCCGGATGCTGGTGAAGAAAGGCGATGCGGTTCGGGTGTATGCCTGCACATTGGTGGATGATGATCCGCAGTATGACCTGGGTGGGTCGTTGGCCGAGAGCATGGATGAGCGGATTATGTTGCGGCATCACCGGTGTTTTTCCTGTTATCGGTTTGGGGCTAGTTGTTCGGCTCCTGGTTAGTTCGTTTTTCTGTTTTGAGGACTGGTAGCTGGGAGTTGGCGGTCTGGGGGGTGGGGATACTTTCTCCTTGGAAAAAAGAACTCGCTGCGCTCAGACAATTTTTCCGGCGGAGAAAGTATCCCCACCCCCCAGACCGCGGAAACGATTTTGCTATTCGTTAGAAAAAGAAAAGATAGGAAACAAAGAAATTTGAGTTTTTGTGGTGACCAGCAGCTTTGATCGGGGAATTCACGAACCTGGTTGAACGAGGCGATGACAGGGATGGCGCGACCGAGCCCTACAGGGACGTATTCACGGGCGTTTTTTTGACCCCGTCCCTGTCATCGCCGGCACCACCGAAGCCAAGAAACCCCGGGAAGAGCCCCGGACAAAACAACAGACCGGAACGAAAGATGAACTTTACTGAAGCCTCCCTGTTCTGGGGATTTCTGCTGGTGTACGGCGTGGTGATGTACGTGCTGTCGCCGAAGAGCAAGAACGCGAATTCGTTCTATAAAGGCGCCGACGATCAGGGGAATCCGGTTGGTCAGTGGTCACTGACGGCCAGTATTTTTATCAGCTGGATCTTCGCCAAGTCGGTGACCAATGCAGCCAACCTGGGCGCGGCCTACGGGGTTGTCGGTGGTCTCGCCTATGCCAGCTACTGGTTGTCGATTCCGGTGGCCGGTTATGTGATCTACCTGATTCGGACCCAGACCGGGGCCCGCAGTTTGCAGGATTTTCTGACCTCGCGATTCGGCCGGCTGGCCAGTCTGGCGTTTGCGGCGGCGATCCTGATCCGGCTGTATAACGAGGTGTGGAGCAACACGGCGGTCGTGGGTGGTTACTTCGGTCTGCCCGGTGAGTGGGAGTATTACGCGGCGGCGATGGTCTTTACCGTGTTTACCCTGGCCTACAGCCTGAAAGGCGGGCTGCGTTCGTCGATCTTTACCGATGTGATCCAGGCTTTCGTGTTTGTGTTCTTTGTCGGGGCCGTGCTGTTCCTAATTGTTCCGGCCAATGATACCAGTGCCCTGCTTTCCAACGGTGAGTTCCGGCTGGATGCAGGCTTTGACCTGCTGCTCGTGGCCCTGCTTCAGCTGTTCAGTTATCCGTTCCACGACCCGGTACTGACCGACCGGGGATTCGTGAACAAGGAAAAGACCATGCTCAGGAGTTTTGTGGTCGCCGGTCTGCTGGGCTTTGTTGCGGTGTTCATTTTCAGCCTGGTCGGGGTTCATGCGCGGCTGAACGGTATCGAAGCCATGGGCAATGCGCCGGCGGCTGTGGGTCAGTCGCTCGGGCTGGCGGCGTTGTTCTTCATGAGTGTGGTGATGATGACCTCGGCCGGCTCCACCCTGGATTCCACGTTTACCTCGTTGGCGAAATCCCTGGCGGTGGACCTGCCACGACTTGCCAGGCGCGCAAAAGACCGTTTGCCCAGCATACGGGTTGGGGCTGTGGTGATGGTTGTGTTTGCCTTTGCTGGCAATCTCCCGATGTTTGCCGGCACCGACATCCTGAAGGCCACGACCATCTCCGGCACTATGGTGATGGGCCTGGCGCCGGTATTCCTGTTCTACGGCTTCACCCGCTGGTCGCCCTGGAGTTTTCACCTGAGTTTCTGGACCGGCCTGGGGCTGGGTGTCTTGCTGGCCGTGGGCCTGATTCCCCCAAGCTGGGCCATTGGTGACGGCAAATACGCCATGCTGCTGGGAGTGAATGCCTATGGCTTCCTGATCTGCTCCGCCGGGTTCTTTACGCCTCTGGTGCTAAGGCGCCTGGCGGGGCGCTCTCTGGCTGCCAGGGAGGCCTGATTCATGGCGAGGGAAGGTCGCAGTTGTCCCCTGGCGTACCGCTATGCTCCCGCTGACCTGTGCCGGCAGGCCAGCGAGTGTTCCGCCGATGTGCTGTATGTGATCGGCGGTCTCTACGGCAATATCCTTGCGCTGGACGAAATCGAGCGTATGGCCCGGGCGGAAGAGCGGGAGGGCCGGCGCGTCCAGTTGGTGTTCAACGGGGATTTCAATTGGTTCAATACCAGTGATGAACTGTTCCGGGCCGTCAATGAGCGGGTGCTCGGGCATACCGTCAGTCTGGGTAATGTCGAGTACGAGCTGGCCGATCCGAGCCCCGGCGCTGGTTGTGGTTGCGCTTATCCCGAGTTTGTCGATCAGGGCGTGGTGGAGCGGTCCAACCGGATCATTGAACGGCTACAGGGTGTGGCCTCAGCCCATCCAGATATCCAGATGCAGCTAGCTGATTTGCCACGGTATCGCTGCCTGATATTTGGAGGCCTAAAGGTTTTGGTGCTGCACGGCGATCCCGAATCCCTCGCCGGTTGGGGGCTGGCCCACGAGTCGTTTGCCGAAGGTAATGAAGCCAGCCTGTCGGAGTGGTTCAGTATGACCGGCGCCGACGCCATGGTGTGTACCCACACCTGCCTGCCGGTACTCTGGTCCGGGCTGGTGGCAGAGCAGGCGCGGCTGGTGGTCAACAATGGCTCTGCCGGCATGGGTAACCTGCATGGTGACCCCCGGGGGCTGATCACCCGCATCAGTGCATCCAGGCCCTCTGTTGAGCCCGTGGCAACGCTGGAGCGCCGTGGCCTGCACTTTTCACTGGTGCCCGTGGCCTTTGATCACCGGGCCTGGCTGACCCGGTTTGACGTACTCTGGCCGTCCGGTTCCGATGCCGAGATGTCCTATCGGAACCGGCTCCTCAGTGGTACTTCCCTGGCGCCCGGGGATGTCGTTTTTCCTTCCGGTTTTTAATCCAATTGTCACTGGCGATTGCTTCAATTCGGTCTATTCTTAAAGCGTGAGGACGGGCGTCTTGCCGTGGACAAATGGACCGCAACTTGAAATATATTTTGTGGTCTATATAATTCAGCACTAACTTTTAGAAGCGAATTGATCACGTTATGACATCAGAAGGTTCGAATACCACCGCCATCAGTCTTCGTACACCCACGAAGGATGATGGCTACAGGCTCCACCAGCTGGTGGCTGAGTGCCCGCCGCTGGACCCCAACTCGATTTACTGCAACCTGTTGCAGTGCAGCCACTTTGCCGAGACCGGCGTGGCCGCGGAGAAGGAAGGCGATCTGGTCGGCTTTATCTCCGGATACATCCCTCCCCAACAGCCCGAGACCGTGTTTGTCTGGCAGGTGGCGGTTCACGAGAAAGGTCGTGGACAGGGCCTCGCCAAGCGGATGCTCAAAGAGATCGTTTCCCGTGATGCGTGCAAAGACGTCACCCACATGGAGACGACCATCACCGAGGACAACGAGGCCTCCTGGGCGCTGTTCCGTTCATTCGCCCGTGATATGGGAGCCGAGCTCACCTACCACGAGCACTTCGAGAAAGAGAAACACTTCGGTGGCAAGCACGATTCCGAATTCCTGCTGCGCATCGGACCTTTCACGAAGCCTGTCTGAGAGCCCTGGTCTCACGATCTCTCATCGTGAATGACTGACTGTGATTTGGACTAGCCGGCAGACCACCCGAGGTAGGTCTGCCACCAAGGCTTAAACCAACGCACGGCGGGCTTGTCGCGACCGACATGTATTAACCGACAGGTCCCCGCGCATCTACCTCGAACCTGAAATGCTAAGAGGCAAGACAATGGAAATTTTCAAGTCGACCGAATCTGAAGTACGCGTTTATTCCCGTGCCTTTCCGGTGATTTTTAACCGTGCCAAGAACGCACATCTGTACACCGAAGACGGCAAGGAGTACCTGGATTTTCTGGCCGGCGCCGGTTCCCTGAACTACGGCCACAACAACGACATCCTGAAGAAAGCCCTGCTCGAGTACATCGAGGCAGACGGTGTGAGCCAGGGCCTGGACCTGTTCACCACCGCCAAGCACGACTTCATGGAGTCGTACAAGAAGTACATCCTTGATCCCCGTGGCCTGGACTACAAGATGCAGTTCACCGGCCCCACCGGTACCAACTGTGTGGAAGCGGCGATGAAGCTGGCCCGTAAGGTGAAAGGACGTACCAACATCATTTCCTTCACCAACGGGTTCCATGGCGTGACCGCCGGTGCTGTTGCCGCCACCGGTAACGAGCATCACCGCGGTGGTGTCGGTGTGCCGCTTGGTCACGTGGACTTCATGTTCTATGACGGCTACCTGGGTGAAGACGTGGACACCCTGGAGATCATGGACAAGGTGCTTTCAGACAGCTCCTCCGGTGTTGAACTGCCCGCTGCTGTGATCGTTGAGGCGGTCCAGGGTGAAGGTGGTCTGAACGCTGCCCGTGCCGAGTGGCTCAAAGGTCTGTCCGAGCTGTGCAAGAAGCACGATATCCTGCTGATCCTGGACGACATCCAGGCCGGTAACGGCCGGACCGGTGAGTTCTTCAGCTTTGAATTTGCCGGCATCAAGCCGGACATCGTGACCGTGTCCAAGTCCCTCAGTGGCTACGGCCTGCCGATGGCACTGGTGCTGTTCAAGCCGGAACTGGATGTCTGGGATCCGGGCGAGCACAACGGTACCTTCCGTGGTAACAACATGGCGTTCATCACTGCCCGTACCGCGATCGAGACTTACTGGAAGGACGACGCCTTTGCTAACGAAGTGAAGGCCAAGACCAAGGTTCTGGGCGATGCCCTGCAGGCCATCTGCGACAAGTACCCGGGCGAGTTCAAGATGAAGGGCCGGGGGCTGATGCGCGGTATCGAAGCGAAGGACGCGGATCTGACCGGTCCGATCACCAAGCGTGCCTTCGAGCGGGGCCTGATCATCGAGACCAGTGGTCCGAACGACGAAGTCATCAAATGCCTGATGCCGCTGACCACCAGTGAGGATGACCTCCGTAAGGGTGCCGCCCTGCTGGCGGAGAGTGTCGACGAGATCATGCAGGAAGGAGTCAGCGAAGCGTCGTAAGGCGCTCGCACTCCCGGGACATTCATTCTGCAGGATAGCGAAGGCAACTATATGACTACTGCACAGCATACCGTCGAGAAGATCGGCGGTACTTCCATGAGCAACTACGAGGCCGTTCGCGACAATATCATTATTGGTAATCGCAGCAAGGACGACCTGTACCAGCGCATCTTCGTCGTGTCCGCCTATGGTGGCGTGACCAACGAGCTGCTCGAACACAAGAAGACCGGTGAACCCGGGGTCTATGCCCTGTTTGCGGACGCCGAGTCGGACTGGGCCTGGGGCGACGACCTCACCAAGCTGGTGAAGTTCCTTACCGACATCAACGGTGAGCTGTTCCAGGATCCGATGCTCAAGCAGCAGGCGGACCAGTTCATCACCGACCGTATCGAGGGCGTTCGCGGCTGCCTGATCGATCTTCAGCGGCTGTGCTCCTATGGCCAGTTCCAGCTTGAGGAGCACCTGCTGACCGTCCGTGAGATGCTGGCGGGCATCGGTGAGGCCCACAGTGCCTTCAATACTGCCCTCAAACTGCAGCAGGAAGGTATCAACGCCCGTTTTGTCGACCTGACCGGCTGGCGCGACAGCGAGCTGCTGCCGCTCGATGAGAAGCTGAAGCAGGCCTTCGATGCCGTTGATCTGAGCCGGGAGCTGCCCATCGTGACCGGTTATGCCCAGTGCAAGGAAGGTCTGATGCGGACCTTTGACCGGGGCTACAGCGAGATGACCTTCAGCCGGGTGGCGGTGATCACCAACGCCCGTGAAGCCATCATCCACAAGGAATATCACCTGAGCTCCGCCGACCCGAACATCGTCGGCGCGGACAAGGTGGTACCCCTTGGGCGGACCAACTACGACGTGGCCGACCAGCTGGCCAACCTGGGTATGGAGGCGATCCACCCCCGTGCCGGTAAGGGGCTGCGCCAGAACGAGATCCCACTGCGGGTGATGAACACCTTCGAGCCGGAGCATACCGGTACCCTGATCACCGGTGATTACATCAGCGAGACCGCGCAGGTGGAAATCATTGCCGGCGCCAAGGGTGTGTTCGCCATCGAGGTGTTCGACCAGGACATGCAGGGCGAGCCGGGTTCCGACCGCAGGATCCTGGACGTACTGAGCCGCTTCAAGGTGCGCTTCATGTCCAAGGACACCAATGCCAATACCATCACCCACTACGTGGACAGCACGCTCAAGCATGTCAAGCGTGTGGTCAAGGCGCTGAAGGAGGAATTCCCGAACGCCGAGATCAATACCCGCAAGGTGGCCCTGGTATCGGCCATCGGCAGCGATATGAAAGTGCCGGGCATCCTGGCGCGTTCCGTCAAGTCGCTCGCGGATGAAGACATCAGCGTACTGGCGATTCACCAGTGCATGCGCCAGGTGGATATCCAGTTTGTGGTGGATGAGGACAATTATAAAAAGGCGATCAGTGCCCTGCATGCGAGCCTGATCGAGCCACACAACCACGAGTACGCCATCGTGGCGGCATCCATCGAGTAAAGGATTACCGGTGGGCGGAACCGGTCGCTCCGCTCATTGGTAATGGAGGACGTCTTGCCTCCAGATCGGGCGCCCGGTCGGCCGGCTCACCTGCGGTGAGTTCTTATGGCCGGGCGCGGCCGATCCCATGTGTTCCAGTCCCGACCCTTTCCTGATCTGACTCCTCCCTCCGCATTTGCCCCTACCACGCCAATCTGACCGCCCGCACCAAACGTATCTTTTTTCAAATCTTTTGACCCAGACCGGTACCGTAGCCATGCGAAACGATGACAGGCTGGGACCGTCTCCGACTCCGCCCAACGATGGTGAAAGGGATTCCCTGGTCGGGCTGTACTTCAGGGATGCGTCCCGTTATCACATACTGACAGACGATCAGGAACGGCGTCTGTCCCGAAAACTCTCCTTGTGTTTCCGGATTGTCAGCACCGAACTGGGACTGCCGGAATCGACACCCCAGACCTTCCGCGAGGTGATTGGCAGTCTTGGCGATGCCTGCGCATTTTCCACACGTTGCCGCCGGGCCTTTCATCTGGCCATGGCCTGCCGGCGCAAGCTGATCCAGAGCAACCTGCGTCTGGCCGTGCACATTGCCCGGAGATACAACCAGCACGGCATTCCCATGCCGGATCTGATCCAGGATGCCAATGTCGGCCTGATCAAGGCCGTGGAACGGTTTGATCCCACCAAGGGGTTTCGTTTCTCCACCTATGCCTACTGGTGGATCAGCGAGGAAGTGAAACGATGCCTGCAGCGGGGCACCCGAGTGGTCCACACGCCGGAGAACGTGGTGGACGAAATTCGTCAGCTCCAGAAAGTGTCGCTCCGCCTGCACCAGCAGCTTGGCCGCACGCCGTCCCAGTCCGAGCTGGCCAGTGCGATGGAGGCGACGCCGTCGAGGATTGGTGAACTGCGGGCGCTGGCGGCGCGGGAAGTGTCCACTGACGTACCGATCCTGGAGGACGGCTCGGCAACCATGGCGGACGCTCTACCGGCCGCAGATCAGGTGGCTCCGGACCATCCCATGTTCCAGCGGGACCGGCGTAGCGAGCTGCGGATGATGCTGAGCGAACTGAGCGACCGGGAGCAGGATATCCTGTCCCGGCGATTCGGTCTGGGCCTGCCCGATGCGGAGACGCTGCAGGTCATTTCCGATGCCCTGGGCATCAGCCGGGAACGGGTCCGCCAGATCGAGAAAGGTGCGCTGCGCAAACTGCAGAGCCGGTTCGGCTCCGCGGGAGATGAAACGGGCGCCTGAATTCAGGCGCCATGGAGAAGGAAGAACCAGGCACCGACCGTTACCTGACACACCAGGACCACGGCGGTCAGCACCAGACGCATGTGCCGGTACCATGCTGGCCAGTAGATCCTCATCCAGCGGGCGTCTACCAGATACAGCGCCATGTAGGCCAGGGTATAGACCATGACCTGAGCCGTTGTGGGGAGCAACAGACCAATGCCGGCAGTGACGAAGAAGGCCTGGCTCAGCAGCATGGTCACCAGCGGCGACAGCGGATAGCAGCGATTCTCAAGCTGCATGGAAATGGGCCAGTAGATGCCCGCCATGAATGCCAGGATGCCGGCGCTGTAGAGATAGAAATAGGCCAGGATCGCCACGCTGTTTCCGGGCATCAGGAACAGCCCGGCGGTACCGACAATGAACGGAATCAGTCCGGCGATGCCTACGAGGACCGCAAGTCGTGCCACAGAAATCACTGCCGCTGCCTCTGGATCGTGATTCTCATGGGTTCTATGTCGGCCGGCGCCATGCCGACCATCTCATGGTAGGCGGATGGGTGCACCACCTGGGTCTCGAGAATATGGAACGATCCGAGGCTGTCCTGGATTTGCCAGGCGCTGCGGAACAGCGCGGTCTTGCCCCCGGCATCGGATAGCAGGAGGATCTGGTCGCCTATAACCAGTCTGGCCATGTATTGCTGGCCTTCCAGGGATAGGATTTCCAGCAGGTCAACGACTAGGTCTTTGGTGTCCCTGAGTTCTTCGAGGGTGATTCTCACAGTGAATCTCCGGAGTTGGTGTTACCCCGGTATTTACGCACTTTCGGCGTGACAGGATCATCCGGCCAGCTGTGCACATTCATGATGTTGCGGGCAACCGGTCAGGTGGTCATTGACCATCCCGGTAGCTTGCATGAAAGCATAGACAATGGTGGGGCCGACGAAGGTGAAGCCCTGTTTCTTCAGCGCCCGAGACATGGCCTCGGATTCCCGGGTGGTGACGGGCACCTCGTCGAGCGTGCGCCACCGGTTCTGGATGGGTTGGCCATCCACAAAGGACCACAGGAAATCGGCAAACCCCTGGCCCCGTTCCCGAAGCGCCAGATAGCCCCGGGCATTGCGGATAATCGAATGAACTTTCAGGCGGTTACGGATGATGCCCGGGTTGGCCAGCAATTCGGCCACCTTGTCGTCACCATAGCGGACAATCCATTCGGGATCGAAGCCGTCATAGGCGGCCCGGTAACTGTCCTGTTTACGCAGGATGGTGATCCAGCTCAGGCCGGCCTGCTGGCCATCCAGGCAAAGCTTCTCGAACAGGGTCCGGTCGTCGTATTCGGGCCTTCCCCAGACAGTATCGTGATAATGCACGTAAAGCGGGTCGGTACCGCACCAGGGGCAGCGTCCGGATTCGGTCATGTTGCCTCTCACTCTGTCTTGGTTGCAGGGTGAATGATGCGCTGGACACGCGGTTCCCAGGAGGTGTCCAGGTCTTCCGCCTCACCCAGGCTGAAGTCCTCGGCCGGAGGTTGCAACAACTGGATGGAGGGCCAGCCAGGCTGGCCGGTCGCCCCGGGTTGCCGACAGACCAGCGTTACCAGGAACCCCTCGCATTCGTAACTGTAGGCCGACCAGTGGTTGTCCTGCTGGTCGCCATACAGCTCAAAACCTTCCAGCACCTCCAGAGTCTGCAGGTTATTGGCGATGCCGCGTCCGGTGGCTTTCAGCCAGGCTTCCTTTATGGTCCAGGTGACCAGGAAGTTGCCCGGATCATCGGCGCGAAAAAGCCATTCCTGCTCCCTGGGGGTAAACCAGCGTTTGACCACCTTGTGCCATTGAGGGTGCCGCTGCAGAGGCTCGATGTCGACCCCCAGGCCTGCCACCGGGCCGGCCACACAGGCCGACAGGCCATGGCTGTGACTCAGGGACAGGTAAAAGCCCGTTGGCACCTCCGAGCGATTCGGACGTCCGGGCACCGGACGACAGTCGGTGACCGGTTCGCCACTGGTGCGGCTGATGGCCTGGCGGATCAGCCAGCGGCTGGTCAGGTATTCCCGTTTGCGGGGGCCACCGAATTTCGCAACGGTCTTCCGTTCGTAGTCGGTGAGCCACTCCGGAACCTCGGGATCCCCGCCCGGCGTCTCGTGGCACAGCCAGATCCGCGGCATCTGCCTCGATCCTCGTTCAGGGTTGCAGTCTTTGGATGAGCCAGCCATCGCCTTCCCTCACATATTCGAAGCGATCATGAAGCCGGCTCGGTCGCCCCTGCCAGAACTCGATGCGCTCCGGAACCACCCGGTAACCGCCCCAGAAACTTGGCAGCGGGACTTCACCCTCAGAAAATTTGCGTCTGATTTCGGCCACCTTCTGTTCCAGCAGACCGCGGGACGTGATGGCCTTGCTCTGCTCGGATACCCAGGCACCAATCTGACTGCCCCGGGGCCGGGACGCGAAATAACGCAGGGATTCGGCCTTGCTGACCCTCTCGACCGCGCCCTGGATCCGTACCTGGCGATTCAGGCCAATCCAGGGGAACAACAGGGCTGCGCGGGGGTTTTGCTCGATCTCGAGAGCCTTGCGGCTACCGTAATTGGTATAGAACACGAAGCCCTGCTCATCAAAGTACTTGAGCAGAACCGTGCGCAGATCCGGCATGCCATCGTTGCCGGTAGTTGCCAGGGACATGGCGTTCGGCTCCAGTATGCCGGCTGTGCGGGCATCTTCGAACCAGTGCTGGAACTGCCGGACCGGATTGTCGTCCAGATGCTCCCGATCCAGGCCTTCGCTCTCGAAATCACGACGCATGTCGCCGATGTCCATCCACTCCTCCTCGTCTTGCTCAAACGCCGCGGTAACCATGTACAGGTACGGCTTCAGAGCATAGCGGGTTCGCACCTTTGTGTCAGTCGCAAGCACTGGCGGGACCTGTTGCTGTTGATTACATATCTATACATTTTTTTGAGAGCCAGTTCACATTGCCGGCGTAAAACCTCGGGCTTGCAGGCAGCCTTTACCCACAAAAATTGATGAGTACAGAAAATGATGACCCATTACGATCTATCGCTTGTAATAGCTTCATACGTGGTGGCTGTACTGGCCGCATACACGGCACTCTATTTCGGGGCCCGGCTCGGTTCCGTTGGCGACGGCAAACGGCTGCCCTGGCTGGTGACCGGAGGTCTGGCCATGGGCACCGGAGTCTGGACCATGCATTTTGTCGGCATGAAGGCCATGCCCATGGACATGGCGATGACCTTCGATACCGGCATGACTGTCATTTCCTGGCTGGCGGCGGTGCTCGCCTCCGGGGTTGCCCTGCACATCATCGGGCGGGAGAAGATCGGAGCAGGACTGTTTGCGGCCGCAACACTGATGATGTCCGGAGGTATTGTCGTCATGCATTACCTCGGTATGTACGCCATGCGAATGTCAGCGCCGCCGGTGTTCGACGGCGTCTGGCTGGCGGTCTCGATCGCCATTGCCGTTGCTGCCTCAGCCGCAGCCCTGGGTGTTTCCCGCAAGATCGGGTCCTTGCAGGGTAGTCGTGTCACGGTGGCCCGCTTCGGCGCGGCCCTGGTGATGGCGGCCGCCATCTGTGGCATGCATTACACCGGTATGCTTGCCATGACCTTCCCGGAGGGTGCCATGCCTGCGGCTGACAATGGCCTGCGTGGCGACTGGATGGGTATTCCCCTGGCGCTGTTCTGTGTCGCCCTGCTGGCCGTGAGCGTGTTCATTGCTTCTTTCGACATCCGACGGCAACGCCAGTTGGCCAGGCGGAAAGCAGCAGAAGATGACCGGGTTGCGCGCATGGCGTTCCTGGATGCGGCGACCGGGCTCCCCAACCGCTCCGCGATGGAGCAGCAGTTGCTGGATACCCTGGCCCGGGAAGATGCCCGGGAACATCCTTTTGCCTTGATCTACCTGGACATTGCCAACTATCGGGAGCTTTCCGGAAACCTGGGCTCGGAGTCCATGAACGCCGTACTCCGGGAAATCACACTCGCGATCAAGGGTCTGGTGCCGGAGCCGGTCTACATGGCCCGGTATTCCGCCAGTACCTTCTTCCTGATGGTGCCGGAATATTCCGATCCCTCCTACAGCTTCATGTACAAGCGACTGAGGGAGCTGGATCAGCGCATTGGCACGCCGGCCATGCCGGTAACCTGGCGGGCTGGCCAGTCGGTGTTTCCCCTCACCGGCAATTCCAGCCGTAAGCTGGTCCGGGCGGCGATGGTTCCCCGGGATCTGGACCAGATTGGCCAGTTCGACAATGTAAAGGCCGATCCCGACCTGGTTTTGCCGGGTCAGAGCACCGCAAGCTGACAAACGGACACCGGGCCGACTATCCTTGTGTCAGGCAAGGGGCTGATCCAGCCCCGGTTTTCCGCCGAACACAAAGGAGAGTTTCGTGGCCCGGAGCCGTCAAAAGAGTCGTCTACCGAGGAACCTCGCAATCGCGGTCCTCGTTCTGGTTGTTCTTTATGCCCTGGTGGGGTTCCTGCTGTTGCCCTGGTGGCTCAAGCGCAGCATCCCCGAGCAGCTGGATCAGCAAATGGGATGGCAGGGTGAGGTAACAGACCTTGCCATCAATCCGTTTGCCCTGACGGTGGAAGCGACGCAACTGTCTGCGAACGACAGTGACGGTGAGAAGGTCCTTGGCTTCGACCGGCTGTTTGTGAATCTCAGTTTTTTCCAGCTGTTCCGTGGCATTGTCGGTTTCCAGGAGATCCGCTTGCAGGAGCCCTACATCCGGGTTGACCTGCTCGAAGACTACAGCATCAATTTTGCCCGTGACTGGCACGCCGCTCACCCGGAATCACAGCAGGCCCCTGAACCCGAAACTCAAACGTCCGATCAGGACAGTGGTCCTCCGAAGTTGTTTTTCCAACAGCTGGCCATTGATGGTGGCGAACTCCTGTTCCGCGATTTCAGCCAGGCGGAACCGGCCGAGTTCCGGATCACGCCCCTGGACCTTGCTCTCAACGACCTGGCCACCTGGCCGCGGGGAGAGGGCGACAGCAACTACTACCTGCTGGCGGCCATCGGCAGCCAGACGGTTGAGTGGCAGGGCGATCTGAGTGTGACCCCGCTCTATTCCAGGGGTAGCCTGCGTATTGCCGACATCAGTTATGAAACCCTCGAACATTTCCTGGCACCCTACCTGCCCTACGACCTGCGTGGTGGCAGTGTCACCGTCCAGTCCGATTACGAGCTTCAGGCCGGCGAGGTGTTCTACCTGGCCACGGAGAATGGCGAGCTGTCTCTGGCGGACCTGGCGGTCGCGCTTGACGCGGAGTCCGAGGGCGCCCGGCTTACCAGCAGCCGTATCGGCGTTGACCAGATCGGGTTTGACCTGACCGCCCGGGAGGCTAACGTAGGACAGGTGACGGTCGATAATCTGGATCTGGCCGTCGCCCGCGATGCCGGCGGATCGATCGACTGGCTGGCGCCGCTGGCGGGTGACAGCAGCCGTGCAGAGGCTGAGGAATCCGGGCTGGAGTCCGCGGCCGACACCAGGCCGTTCCGGTGGTCGGTGGACGGCATCCGCATTGCTCGCTCCGCGGTGCGCTGGCAGGATCAGGTACCCGCCACCGAGGCAGATCTGCGGCTGCGGGACATTTCCCTCTCCACCGGAACCATCAGCCACCGATTGGAAGAGCCGGTGAGCTATGATTTCAGTGCGACTCTGGCCAGCGGTGGCCGGCTGGCGCTGCAGGGTCAGGTGACACCGGCACCTTTTACCTTCGAAGCAGCGGTGTCCGGATCCCAGGTCACTCTGTCCGCCTTTGAACCCTACCTGCAGCAAGGTGCGAATCTTAGCGTGGCCGGCGGTCAACTGGGTTTTGACGGCAATCTCGACCTGGACAGCCAGCAGGAACCGATGACCGGAACTTTCAGTGGCACTGCAGAGGTCAGCAACCTCAATCTGCGCCTGGCTGGCCAGCAGGACCGGCTGCTGTCCTGGCAGACGCTGCGTCTTGCCCCTATCGAATACAACGTCAGCCCCGCGCGCCTGGAAATCGGCACTATCAGCGTGGTGCAGCCGGTTGCCAACATCGTGCGCGGGACCGATGCCGTCCATAACGTCGAGCGGATTCCGGTGTCCGGCGGCGAATCGTCCGCAGACACCCAGGCTGAGGAAACCACGGCCTCCGAAAACGGGCAGCCCTCGTTTATCTTCCGGATCGGGGAGCTGGCCATCGAGAACGGTTCGGTGGCCTACACGGACCGGACCCTGAGTCCGGCCTTTACCACTTCGTTTGACGAGCTTTCCGGCTCGGTCATCGGGATCAGCAATATCCCGCCGCAACAGGGCAAGGTGTCTCTGCGGGGCCGGGTTGGCCGGGTGGGTAAGGTGGACTTCCAGGGCACCCTCGGCACTCTGGGCACCGATGACGTCAGTGATCTCACGCTGGCCATGGACAACCTGTCCCTGCCGGAACTGTCACCCTATTTCGGCCGTTACCTCGGTTACGGCGTAGACAGCGGGAAGCTCAACCTGGACCTGGATTACGAGATTGCCGGCAGCCGGATTGACGCCTCGAACCTGGTTGTTATGGACCGGCTGGAGCTGGGCCAGGCGGTGGTCAGTGATGAAGCCGTCAATGCGCCGGTAAAACTGGGTCTGGCACTGCTCCGGGACCGGGATGGTGTCATCGAGGTGAACCTTCCGATCAGCGGCGACCTGTCGGATCCGGAGTTCAGTGTCGGCCAGGTGGTCATGCGTGCGTTCGTGAATCTGTTGGTGAAGGCGGCGGCCTCACCGTTCAGCATGCTCGGTTCGATTGCGGAGATGGCAGGTCTGACGGGCGAGGATCTTGGCCAGGTCAGTTTCGTGCCTGGCAGTGTCGAGCTGGCGGGAGGTGAGGCGGCCAAACTGTCGGCGCTGGCCGATGCCCTGCGCGAGCGTCCCGAGTTGTTATTGAACGTGCGTGGTGCGGTGTCGCCGGAAACCGACGGACTGGCTCTGTTGCGGGACGAGCTGACCGATGGCGGCCAGAGCGAAATGTCCGAGGAGGCCTGGGCACGGGCCCGCGAGGCCTATCTGTCGGGTGAACGGAATTTGCCGCCGGAGGCCCTCAACAATCTGGCCCGGGATCGGGGCCTGGCGGTTCGCCAGCTGCTGACCGATACCCAGGGGGTTTCGGCCGATCAGCTGTTCCTTCTGGACCCGGTGCGGGATGCCCAGGTGGGTGCCGAGGGCAATGTGGTGGCGCCCTTTACCCTGGATGTCCGCTGAGAGTGTTTTCAGTTGTCCGAAGAGTCTGAGAGAAGAGAGGGCGGCAGATCCAGCCCCCACTTTTGCACCAGGCTCCGGTAACGCCCGGACTCGATCAATGGCGCCAGGAGATCCATCATGTCCCGGGCGGTGACAGGCCCTTCCGGGTGCGTGATGATACTTAGCTGGTAGGTCTGGTCCGGCTGTTCCGAAATCAGGAACCTGTCCCGGTCTTCGGGATGTTGGTCCAGATGCATCTGCAGGTAGGAGTCGTTGATGATGGCCACCTGAGCGACTGAGGGCCGGTCCGCCTTGATCAGATTCAGGTTGCGGCTGTGACTGTCCGAGAATTCGATGTTGAAGCGTTGCTCGAGCTCCTGCGAATCGGTTTCCATGCCGGCAAAGCCATAGTGGTAGCCGGAAAGAGCGACAATATTGCGCTGGTCGAGGTCGTCAAAAAAGCTCGCATTACGCCCCGGCTTGTTCAGGGCAATGTAGAGATCTTCGTCCATGAGTAGCGGGGGGCTGATCAGTGCCTGTTTGTCCTGCCACTCCCAGCTCGGGCTTTCAAAGAAAATGACGTCGTACCGGTGCGCGTCGAAATCAAGGTAACGGCGTTTGGAAGAGGTGTGGAAAACCCGGAAAGTCACATTCTGGTGGACGGTTTCCAGCTCCCTGAGGAGGTCTCCCAGCAGGCCTGTGACTTTTTTGTCCTCATCGATGCGGGCGACCGGCGGAAAATCGTAGACGCCGACAACGATATCCGTTTTAGCCCAGGCGTTTGGCAGCGGTACCAGTGAGAACAGCGCAAGAAAAACGAGCTTGCAAAGACATCGGATTCGGGGCACGTATAATCCACCTGCTAGAAGCGCAACATATTCACCAATTCTAAAGCTAACACGCAAATACCTGAAATAGGGTTCACGGGTTATCACCTCAAGAAAAAAGGAATCGGGGTATGGCAGCCATTGTAAGTCACTTCTTTGCCTATGTTTCGCGCCTGCGCTGGATCAAGCGCTGGGGCCTGATGCGTAATGCCATCGAGGAGAACGTGGCCACCCACTCCTGGGAAGTGGCCACCCTGGCCCATGCCCTGGCGATTATCCGTAACCACTGCTTTGGCGGCACGGTCAATGCGGATCGTGTCGCCGCCGCGGCTCTGTATCACGATGCCACTGAGGTGATCACCGGTGACATGCCGACACCGGTCAAGTACCACTCAAGAGTCATGCGGGAAGCGTTTGGCGACATCGAGCACAAAGCCGAGGCGGAGTTGTTGGCCCTGTTGCCGGAAGACCTGCAGGGACCGTTTGCGCCTTACCTGCAGGAGTCGCAACTGGTAAAGGAGGAAAAGGAGCTGATCAAGGCCGCCGACCGGCTGTCGGCATGGCTCAAGTGCCAGGCGGAGATCCGTGCGGGCAATCAGGAGTTCGGGCCGGCTGCCATCCAGATCCGGCAACGGCTTGAGCAGGACGGACTGCCGGAAGTTCGGTATTTTCTGGAGGTTTTCGCCCCCAGCTATGACCAGCCGCTCGATAACCTGCTGGGCGAGCCGGGCCACTGACCCCATTGCCTGCCGGGAGGGGCGTGTGCTGCCATAGGCTCGGCCGCGTGCGGGGCCTAAAGTGGTTTTCCACAGCAGTTCTGCTATACAAGGAAAACCACTACAAGAGGCTCCTGCCATGAAGGATCTGAAGAACAAAGTCGCCGTTGTTACCGGGGCAGGCTCCGGTATCGGTCGCTCCCTTGCCAAGGCCCTGGCGGCCCGGGGCTGCCGACTGGCCATTTCCGACGTGAATGAAACCGGTCTGGCGGAAACCACGGCGGAACTCAAGGATGCGGACGTCCGCAGCTACCGGCTGGATGTGTCCGACCGTGATGCGATCTATGCCCACGCGGAAGAAGTAGCCCGGGACTTCGGTCAGGTCAACCTGGTGGTCAACAACGCCGGTGTAGCCCTGTCTGCCTCGGTCCGGGAAATGACCGACGAGGACTTTAAATGGGTCATGGATATTGATTTCTGGGGTGTGGCCCATGGTACCCGGGCCTTCCTGCCGCACCTGATTGCTTCCGGTGACGGCCACGTGGTGAACATTTCCAGTGTCTTCGGGCTGATCGGCGTACCCAAGCAGAGTGCGTATAACGCCGCCAAGTTTGCGGTGCGGGGCTTCACCGAATCGTTACGGCAGGAGATGAAGCTTGAGGGCCAGCCGGTGTCGGTCAGCTGTGTGCACCCTGGTGGTATCCGGACCAACATCGCCAACTCCGCGCGTATGGGCAAGTCCGAAAACGGCGAGGCTCAGCGCAAGGGTTTCGACAAACTGGCCATGACTACGCCGGGCAAGGCGGCAGAAACCATCGTCAAGGGCATCCTCCGGGATGAATCCCGGATCCTGGTGGGGCCGGACGCCTGGGGCATCGACGCCATCAACCGTCTTCTGGGCTCTGCCTACCAGCCCCTGGTGGAACGCTTCTCCCGCAAGAACCTTTATATCTGAGGCCTGATGGCGGCAGCAGGTTGGACGGGATTTCAGCCTGCTGTACATTTTACATACAGTGTCGCCGGACTATACTTGCTGTTCATCCAGGGAAGATTCAGCATGAAATTGCCTCAGCATACGGATCTGGGAGCGACACTGGAGCAGAGTCGCTCGGGTCTTCGACAGGGTCATCGCCGCTCCCTGACGCGGCTTCTGTTTCTGGTTACCGGCAGTGCGCTGGCGGTTTTTGCCTGCCTGCAGATCCTGAACGGGTTTCTTTGGATCGGGGTTGGTGAACTTACGGCCAGCGCCCTGCTGTTCTATGGTTTTCACCGCCTCGAACGAACCCGCCGGTTGCAGCAATGGATCTACGGGTATCTTATTCCCCTGTTCAGTTTCTTTCTTGTCATCATGCTGTTACCGGAAGCATCGGTGTCGGCCTTTGTATGGGTGCTAATGATGCCGGTGCTTGCCTACCTGTTGCTGGGCAAGCGTGAGGGCATGCTGCTGAGCGTGCCCTTCATGCTGGTGGGCGGAGTTGTCTACTGGGTTCATCTCGGTAACGTGGCCAGTGCCCATGCCCTGATTGACCTCCTTAACATGGTGCTCTGTGGTGCACTGATGCTGGTGTTCATTCACATGTACGAGGTACGGCGGGAAGCCGCCGAGCAGCGGCTGGTGGACCTGGCGCAGACCGATGCCCTGACCGGCCTGGCCAACCGTTCCAGTTTCCAGGGCACGCTGAGCCGGACCATTGCAGAGTGCGAGAGAAGCGGGTCGGAGTTTGCCCTGGCGATCATGGACATTGACCACTTCAAACAGGTGAACGATACCCTGGGCCACGATGCCGGTGACCATGTCCTCGGCCACATCGGCGCCTGCCTGACCGAACGGCTTCGCAGTACTGATTCGGTGGGTCGGCTTGGCGGCGAGGAGTTCGGGCTGATCCTGCGCGATGTGAAGCCGGCGGATGCCTACGAACTGATTGATGAGCTGCGCCTGTGTATTGCCAGGAAAGAAGTGACCTACGGCGAAAGAACCATCCGGGTGACCGCCTCGTTTGGCATTGCCCAGTGGCCGGAGCACGGGCGCGACGTCGAGACCCTGTTCCGGGTGGCTGACCATTGCCTGTTGGGCGGCAAACGTGCCGGGCGCAACCGGGTGGCTGGAGCGGGCATGAACCTGAGCGCAGGCCAGGGCGATCTGCTGGCTGGCACGGGAACCTGATTCCGGTATTCTTGGGGTAAACCCGGAACCATCAGGAAATTATCAAGTTCATGTGCGAATTGCTGGCCATGAGTGCCAACACCCCCACCGATCTGTGCTTCAGCTTTACCGGCCTCACTCGCCGGGGTGGCGACACCGGGCCGCACAAGGATGGCTGGGGCGTGGCCTTCTATGAGGGCAAGGGCGTGCGGGCCTTCCACGATGCCGACGCCAGTGCCAATTCCCGTATTGCCGAGGTGGTGCAGACCCATCCCATCAAGAGTGAAGTGGCCATCTGCCATATCCGACAGGCCAACGTCGGTTCCATCTGCCTGGCCAATACCCACCCGTTCATGCGGGAGTTGTGGGGCCGTTATTGGGTTTTTGCCCACAACGGACAGCTGAGTAACTTCCACGGCACCGATGGCTTTTACGAGCCAGTGGGCACCACCGACAGCGAGGCGCTGTTCTGCGATATCCTCAATCACCTGCGTAGTCACTGTGACCGGGACTGCCCCACCGAGGAGATTGTCGAGAGACTTGTCCGGTTGTCCAGCGGCTACGCCGGTCAGGGCGTGTTCAATCTGCTACTGAGCAACGGGGACTGGCTGTTTACCTACTGCACCACGAAAATGGCCAGCATCACCCGGCGGGCACCGTTCGGACCGGCGCGGCTCAAGGATGCCGATGTCACCGTGGACTTCGAGGCAGAAACCACCCCCAATGACATCGTCAGCGTGATCGTGACCGAGCCGCTGACCACCGACGAAACATGGGATATCTACCAGCCCGGGGAGTGGCGGCTCTGGTGCAAGGGCGAGGTGGTACAGTCGGGCCTGGCACCTGCCCGGCCCGACTGATCCCCGTGTTACTGCAGCGTGCGACGGTTACCGTTGCGGTATTGGGGCGCGGCGTGAGCCAGGATCTGTTCCTTGAACTGCGCAATCAGCTCACTGTTGTCGTGGTCCCACGGGTGGAATCCCGGTTTGAAGTACTCCAGCCAGGTGGGAATCAGGCTCGAGAAGGTGCCGTTCTTGCCCCACATGCGCCACAGGCTCTTACCGGCGTCTTTCAGTGAAAAGCCTTTCCGGTCGTTCAACATCATTCGGGTTGTGAAGTAGGTAGCCATCACGCCCAGGGCGGCGGTGCTGAACGCCAGGTAGAAAGAGCGTTCGGCGTAGGTGCCGCCAACCTGCTGGAACACATCGTAGGTGACTGCCTTGTGCTCGGTCTCCTCGATGGCGTGCCACATCCACAACGGCTGCATGGACTCGTGCATGTCCTCGCGCACGTCGTCTCGCGCCAGCAGCATGTCCGCCATCATCGCCGTCATGTGCTCAAGGGCGCAGGTGATGGCCAGCTGGTGACGTTTGGGCAGCTTACTGGCGATCCCCAGAACCACCTCCAGATGTTTTTCCATCTCCTCCACCGGCATGCCCTGATCACGCACATGCTGATTCATGGCGATGTGTTCCAGGGAGTGCATCGCTTCCTGGCCGATGAAGCCCCGAACCTCCTCCTTGAGTTTGGGGTCGGTGATCTGGTCGCGGAACTGACGGACCGAATCCACGAAAAACTGCTCGCCCTGGGGAAACAGCACAGACAACGCGTTCATCATGTGGCTGAGCAGATAACTTTCATTGAGCCAGTAACGCGGAACTCTCTCACCGAATTCGAAGCCCATCCGTTGTGGTTTGATGGCGACGTGGTCCGGTGTCTGGGATACCGGGGTGGTGGTTCCTGCTGTCTTTGTGTTCAGCATGTTGGTACTCCTCTGCGCTGGCGCACTTTGGCCGATGTCATGGCTTCAGTGTGCGCCGGTCAACGCAAAGACTGAATGCTTGAAGGGGACGTCCATCATTCAGGATGGGACACGCATCCGGCTCCGATTGACTCCGTTGACGCTGCAGACCGTGTGTGTGGCCCCACTGTCCGGGCCCCTGGCTTCTGATAGAGTCGGGAAACAGTAAATACAGAAATCAGGAACTGCGTATGGCAACAGGTACCCCGGACAAAGAGCGGCAGATGCTGAGCCTTTTCCTGGTTCCCGGCGTGTACCTCCGGGTGCTGGCGGAAACTGTCCGGAAACTGGGCTACAACGACCGACAGTTATACGAGGGACTGAACTTCACCGCCAGTGACCTGAAATCGAACGACAGCCGGGTGTTTGTCACCGACGCCACCATCATGGCCCTGCGAGCCCGGGATCTGGCCGGTCATGAGGGACTGAGTTTTGCCCTCGCCCGGGAACTGCGGCTGACCATTCACGGAACCCTTGGCTTTGCCGCACTGACCAGCCCTACCTTCGAGGGGGCGCTGGACTCCGTGCGACGCTACCTGCAACTGCGCGCCCCGTTCCTGACCATGAATCAGTCCCTGGCCGGTGACCAGGTGCTGGTTCAGCTGTGCACGGAATTCGACGTGCCGGAGCTGTATGCCTTCCTCGCCGAAACGGTTAGCGCCACGCTGATTCTCCTGACGGAACAGCTACTCGACCGGGAAGACGCCGAAGCCAGGGGGTTCGCACTGGAAGATGGCAAGTTACCCGGCGTATCCGTCCACCTGAGCGCGCCGGAACCGCCCTATTACCGAAAGTTCGCTCACCAGCTACCGGTACGCTTTGAATACGGTCAACCGGAAGAAATGATGATCTTCCCGAAGACCATGCTCGACGTCCGTATGCGCCTGGCCGATGCTGACGCGTCCGCCATGGCCCGGGAGCAATGCGAGTTCGAACTGCAGAAAGCCCTGAAAGAACAGGGCGATATCGCGCTTGCGGTCCGCAACATGCTGAGAATGACCCCCGGCCCGTTACCATCATTGGAGGCCATGGCGGAACGGTTCTGTGTCTCGTCACGAACCCTGAAACGGCGGCTGGCGGACAAGGACACCAGTTATCGGGAAATCCTCGAATCGGTGCTCAAGGACCGGGCCATCCAGCTGCTGCGTTACACCAACCAGTCGGTCAGCGAGATCGCCTACGAACTCGGCTACGCCGACCTGTCCAATTTCAGCCGCGCGTTCCGGAAATGGACCGGTAAATCAGCCAGCGAATTCCGCGAGGACGGCCCCGACCCGGCGCCAGAGGTCGGTCCCTGATACGGGAGCTTAAATCTGAGCTATCACGGAGTTCGGCAGGACAGGGGGTGGGGGAATTTTCTCCGCCGGGAAAATTGTCTGAGCGCAGCGAGTTGTTTTTTCCGGCGGAGAAAATCCCCCCGCCCTCCGGCCAGGCACCAAGCCATAAGACCTTGCTAAACTGCAACCAGGCACCCATATAACTCCGTGAATCCAATACTCACCAGGACGTGTAAATGACCGACAGACCCAACACCCACAGCAAAATCTTTGGCTACCTCCTCTGGATCTTCGGATTCCTGGGCTCACACCGCTTCTACTATGGCAAACCGGTGACCGGAACCATCTGGTTCTTTACCCTCGGCCTGTTCTTCATCGGCTGGATCATAGACCTGTTCCTGATTCCCGCCATGGACCGGGAAGCCGATCTGCGCTTCCGCCAGGGCGAGATCAACTACAACATCGCCTGGCTGCTGCTCACCTTCCTCGGCGTCTTCGGGGTGCACCGGATGTACATGGGCAAGTGGATTACCGGCATTATCTACCTGCTCACCGGTGGCCTGTTCCTGATCGGCATTCTCTATGACTTCTGGACCCTCAACGACCAGATTTCCGTGCGCAACGAAGAACGCCGCTTCGGCTGATCACAACCCGGCGGCGGCCTCCAGTTCGGCCAGACCCTCGTCCAGATAATCCAGCATGCGCTGGAGACTGGGCAGGGTGCGCCGACAACCGATCAGCCCGAACTCCACCTGATCGTTGTAGCTGGTCAGCGTCATATTCAGGGCCAGCCGATCCATGGCGATCGAGACCGGATACATGCCGTCCATTTTCGCACCGTTCCAGTACCGGGTTTCGCGGGGGCCCGGTACGTTGGAAATCACCACATTGAACGTCTGCCAGTTCGGAGCCATCCCGGTCAACAGGTGAAAGGCAGCCGGTGCCAGGGACAGCGCGGTGTAATTGATGATCTCCTCCGGTGACATGTGGGCATAGCGCTCCTTGGCTTCCTGCATGCCCTGGTGGATCTTGACCAGCCGCTCGGCGGGGTCCGGCTCATCGGTATGCAGGTTGGCCAGGATTACCCCCACCTGGTTGCCGCCGGAACTGTCATCCCGGCGCAGGGACACCGGTACCATGGCAATCAGTGGCTTGGCCGGCAGCGCCTCCTGGTTCATCAGGTAACCCCGCAACGCCGTGGCGCACATGGCTGTGACCACATCGTTCACGGTGGTGCCATAGGCCTGGCATACTGCCTTGATCCGCTTCAGGCAGAAGGATTGGGCGGCAAACCGGCGGGAGCCGGTGATTTTCTGGTTCAGCACACTGCGGGGTGCATGGAAAATGGAATGGTAGGCCGGATCCTTGCGGGCCTCGTTGATGGTCCTCAGCAGCTCCCTGGCCACCGTAGGTATCGTGCCAAGTTGCTTGCCGGATTCCCCCAGCAGATGCCCGACGCTGCGCCACAGCGACGCGCCCTCACCTGATTCTCCCCGGACCCTGGGTGGCAAGGCCCAGATCGGCGGCATGCCTCTTTGTTCCGGGTCCTCGGACAGGGTGCGGGTCACCATGCGCATGGCCGAGACACCGTCCACCAGGGAGTGGTGCACCTTGGTGTAGAGGGCAAATTGACGCTCTCCCAGGCCTTCGATCAGGTGGACCTCCCACATGGGGCGTTCCCGGTCCATCAGGTGGGAATGCTCCGCCGAGATGAAGGTCAGAAGCTCACGGATGCGGCCCGGTGTGGGCAGCGCCTCGAAACGGAAATGGTGCTCCAGATCGAGGTGCTCGTCTTCCACCCAGACCGGTTGACCGAAACGGTAATCCAGGCGCTGGTTGAATGGCGGGGTGACCAGCGTGTGTTCCCGGAGCTGATCAGCGAGTCGGGCTACGTAGTCGTCCGGTGCATCCTCCGGGAAGGAAAACAACTGCAGGCCGCCCACATGCATGGGTTGCTGGCGTTTTTCGAGCCAGAGGAACAGTTGGTCGGTGGGACTCAGGGGCTTCACGGGGCATCCTTGTCGTTCTGTTTACCGTGATCTTACCCTAGTCAGGTTGTTCCGGAATTGACCTTGGGTGACTGGCCGGGTTGAAAGTTGGCAATTCGGGTTTATTGGCCGTCCGAGGGTGGTGCATGGCGAGGGGGCGGGGGGCCTTTTCTGCCGGGAACAATTGTCTGAGCGCAGCGAGTTCTTTGTTCCCAGAAGAAAAGGCCCCCCGCCCCCTCGCCTTTCGGCCTTGGTCAGGCTGCCTGTGTTTGTTGCTGTGTTGCCGGGATTTCCAGGCGGATCCGGTTTCCGTCCAGCAGTACCGGGTAGGTTTTAAGCTGGACGGATTCGTCTTCAAGGCAAACGCCGGTGCGAAGGCTGAAATGCTGCTTATACAGCGGAGAGGCGACGACGGGTTCGCCTTTCAGATCTCCGGTAATCCCCCGCGCCAGCACATTGGCGCCGCTGAACGGATCGGTGTGACTGACCGCAAACAGGGCCGGCAGCCGGTGAGGAAGGTAGAACACCGCAACCGGCCCGTCCTCCGTCCAGACCGCGATACCCGATTCCGGCACCAGATCTTCAACCGTGCAAACCGCATCCCAACGAGTCCGTGCTTTCATTTTCAATCTCCCAGATTCTTGTGAGCCAGATTCAACCAGTTTTTCGCTTCGCGGTTCCATCAGGGTCCGCGAGCGCGGTGGTGTGGGGGATGCCTTTCTGCCGGGAACAATTGTCTGAGCGCAGCGAGTTCTTTGTTCCCAGAAGAAAGGCATCCCCCGCGCCGCCGTGCTCCACCCCCAAAAGCCGGGTAACGTCAGGCAGACTCCAAAACAGGCCGCCGCTGATCCCGCTCAGTAGTCCACTGCTGAACCGGATCCGTCTTGTCGGGTGCATTCACAAACTCCCGGAACCGCTTGCGCTTCTCCGGATCCTCCACCGCCGTCTTCCACTCGCACTGGTAGGTGCCGACAATGCCTTCCATGTGCTCCTCGAGTTCCGCGCCAATCCCCAGGCTGTCCTCAAGTACCACTTCCTTGAGGTAGTCGAGACCGCCCTCCAGGTTCTCCATCCAGACACTGGTCCGCTGTAACCGGTCGGCGGTGCGCACGTAGAACATCAGCACCCGGTCAATAGTACGGATCAGCTCCTCGTCGGAGAGGTCGGTTGCGAACAGATCGGCGTGGCGCGGACGCATGCCCCCGTTGCCGCAGACATACAGGTTCCAGCCGTT
Source organism: Marinobacter sp. DUT-1 (assembly GCF_050379415.1). Taxonomy (NCBI): domain Bacteria; kingdom Pseudomonadati; phylum Pseudomonadota; class Gammaproteobacteria; order Pseudomonadales; family Marinobacteraceae; genus Marinobacter; species Marinobacter sp. DUT-1. The sequence continues at coordinate 469,197 of NZ_JBNRLS010000003.1, read as the reverse complement.
CTCCGTGGCGATGACACCGATGTCTTTACTCTGAGCCTCGGCGCACTCCCGGGTGCAGCCGGATACCGCCATCTTGACCTTGTGGGGTGCGCGCAGGCCCTTGTAGCGGTTCTCCAGGAAGATCGCCATGCCCACGCTGTCCTGCACGCCATAGCGGCACCAGGTGCTGCCGACGCAGGATTTCACCGTGCGCAAGGACTTGCCGTAGGCGTGGCCGGTTTCGAAGCCGGCGGCGATGAGTTTCTCCCAGATCTCCGGCAGCTGGCTCAGGGTCGCACCGAGCAAGTCCACCCGCTGACCGCCGGTGATCTTGGTGTAAAGATCGTATTCCCGGGCCACCTCTCCCAGCACAATCAGCTTGTCCGGGGTAATCTCGCCGCCGGGTATGCGTGGCACGATGGAGTAGGTGCCGTTTTTCTGCATGTTCGCCATGAAGGTGTCGTTGGTGTCCTGCAGCGGTACATGATCGGTGGCCAGGATGTGCTCGTTCCAGCAGGTGGCCAGGATGGAGCCGACTGCCGGCTTGCAGATGTCGCAGCCATGGCCCTTGCCATACTGGTTGATCAGCGTGCGGAAGGTCCGGATGCCGTTGACCTTGACCAGATGGAACAGCTCCTGGCGGCTGTAGGGAAAGTGTTCGCAGACGTCCTTGCTGACTTCCACGCCCCGTTTCGCCAGTTCGCTGTCCACCACATTTTTCAGCAGCGCGGCGCAGCCGCCGCAGCCGGTGCTGGCCTTGGTTTCGGCCTTGATGCCGCCAAGGTCTGAGCAGCCGGCGTCAATGGCGCCGCAGATGTCGCCCTTGGTGACGTTGTGACAGGAGCAGATCGAGGCGGAGTCCGGCAGGGCATCCGCGCCCAGTGCCGGGGCTCCCCCCTGGCTTTCCGGAAGAATCAGAGTTTCTGCATTTTTTGGAAGATCGATGCCGTTGAGGGCATATTGCAGCAGAGTGTCGTAGTAACTGTTATCGCCAACCAGGATGGCACCCAGCAGTTTCTTGCCGTCACCGCTCACCACCATGCGGCGGTAATGGCCGGCCTGTTCGTCGTTGTAGCGGATATTACGGGCGCCGGGGGTCTGACCGTGGGCGTCGCCGATGGAGCCGACGTCCACGCCCAGCAATTTGAGCTTGGTGCTCATGTCGGCGCCGGTAAAGGCAGCCTCTCGGTCACCGTTGAGGACCGCCGACAGGGTGCGGGCCATGGTGTAGCCGGGGGCGACCAGGCCGAAGATTCGCTGGTTCCACAGGGCGCACTCACCAATGGCGTGAATATGCGGATCAGAGGTGGTGCACTGGTTGTTGACGACGATGCCGCCACGTTCGCCGACCTCAAGCCCACTCTGGCGTGCCAGGGTGTCCTGAGGTCTTATGCCGGCGGAGAAAACAATCAGGTCCGTTTCCAGAAAATCCCCATCACTGAAGTTCATGCGCAGGCGGGCATTCTCGCCTTCAACGATGGCGGTGGTCGCTTTCTCGGTGTAAACCCGGACGCCCAGTTCCTCGATTTTTCCGCGCAACACCGCACCGCCGTCGCTATCCAGCTGCACCGGCATCAACTGCGGCGCAAACTCCACCACCTGTGCTTCCAGTCCGAGGCTTTTCAGGGCATTGGCCGCTTCCAGGCCCAGCAGCCCGCCACCGACCACCACGCCGGTATTGGCACCATTGGCGCTGGCACGAATGGCGTCCAGATCATCGAGGGTCCGGTAGACAAAGCAGCGCTCGCTGTCGTTACCCTCGATGGGCGGAACGAAGGGATAGGAGCCGGTCGCCAGCACCAGTTCGTCGTAGGCATAGTGACCGGCAGGTGTCGTGACCGTTTTCCGGTCACGATCGATGGCAAGCACCTGCTCACCTAGTCTCAGCGTGATGTGATTGTCGGCGTACCAGTCGGCGGTGCCCATGGCCAGATCCGCGTGGGTGGCCCCCCCGAAGTATTCGGACAGGTGGACCCGGTCATAGGCCAGCTGCTTCTCTTCGCCGAAGGCGATGACCTCATACCCGTTTGCAGCGGAGCTGGCCGCGAACTGCTCCAGGAAATGATGTCCCACCATTCCGTTGCCGATTACGATCAGGGTTTTCTTGCTCATTGTGTCGTCCTCTCTCATGGGGCGCGCGGGCGTCAGGCCGCGGCCTCGCAAAACTGTTGCCCGAAGGGCAGCTGGCTCCGGAAGCGGGCAATGTTGTCGGCGGTGACAATCCGCTCGTGGTACCAGAGGCCATCGGCGGTGTTGCCAATCAGGATGGCGCCGACCAGCCGGTCGCAGCGGATCAGCAGGTGGCAGTAATGACCGGTGTCCATGTCCCGCCAGATCAGGGAGTCGGTGGTGTCATCGGCGGTATGCTGGCCACAGGAAAACAGGGGCAGTCCGCTGATCTTGAGGCGGGTCGGGGTGGCGGTCGGCTGGTAACGGACTGACCCGCTTTCACTGGTCAGTATCCGGGCCAGGGCCTGTGCCTGCTGGAACCCTGGCTCCACCAGTCCGAAGGTGTGGTCGCCAAGCTGACAGCACTCGCCCAGGGCATGAATGTCGGGATCGCTGGTCTGTAACTGTGAGTTGACGAGGATGCCCCGAGCACAGTTCAGACCGCTTGCCTCGGCCAGTTCCCGGTTGGGCGTGATACCGGTAGCGACGACGACGAGGTCGGTACTTATCAGGGTCTCGTCCGTCAGCTGGACTGCTCGAACCGCATCACGGCCCAGAAAACGCATTGGAGAGGCGCCGGTGAGAATGTTCAGGCCGCGTCGGGTAAGCCTGTCGGCGAGTATCTGCCCGCCGGTCGGGTCCAGTTGTCGATTGAGCAGGTGCCCGCCCCGGTGCAGCACGGTGACGTCCATACCCCGTTGGCGAAGGCCCTCGGCTGCCTCAAGCCCGAGAAAGCCGCCGCCTACAACAACGGCCCGGCGATATTGCCGGCTGAGCTCGACCAGCGTACGGGTGTCCTGCAAATCCCGGAAGCCGAATACGCCGGGCAGTTGCTCGCCCGGAAGCCCGAGCTTGCTGGGGCGGGATCCGGTGGCCAGCACCAGGGAGTCGTATTGCTGAACCCGGCCGGCGGCGGTGGTGACGGTGTGGGCGTGCCGGTCAATGGCGACCACCGGTTCCCGGTCGTGAACCTGAATGCCGTGGTCCCTGAACCATTGCGCCGGTTTCAGGGTAAGAGTTTCCTCTGTGGTGTCACCGGCAAGCAGGGCCGACAGCTGGATGCGGTTGTAGGCCGGAACCGGCTCGCCGTTGAAAACAACGATGTTCCGGTATCGCCGGTCGTCCCGGTTGACCATTTCCTCGAGAAACCGCTGTGCCACCATGCCGTGGCCGCACACCACCAGAGTGTTCTTCGGGGTCCGGGTCATGGCTCTGTCTCCGTGTTCTCTTTTGCCCAACAAAAAAAGCCGGAGCCTCGCGTCCCAAGAGGGATTTGAGGGTCCGGCGCCAATGCCAACAACAATGATCTGATGGTCCGGCCGAATCCTTGGCCGGGACGTTCGTCCTTAGATTCTAGCTAAAGCGATCTTCGTGCCAATTTCCTATTCCCTTTAAAAACATGAGGTTGTGGGTGTGTGGCCGGGTGAGGGCTATTGGCAGTCGCCAATTGTTGCCCTTTGGTGGGGCGCGTTGCACGAGATTGAGGCCAGGCAGGACCGCAATGGCGTGGTAATTGCTGGGTTTATGGGAGACAGCCTGAAAATGCGGCGCCGTTGGTGCTGCCCGGAGTAGAGTCATGAACACGAAACGCCATCAGAAAACGCCTGCTGCGCCTTCCGCTGCGGATTACCTGATCGCCTCCAAGCAATGTGAATTGAGGCATCTGCAGCATTTCCTGCAGCTGGGCAAGCTGATCCAGAGTATCTCCAACCTCGTCCACGGACTGCAGCAGGAACGGGGAGCCTCCAACATGTTCCTCGGCTCCGGAGGGGAAAATTTCGGCACCGAGCGAAAGGCGATGGTCAAGGAAGCCGAACGGCTGCGTGTTACGTTCAATCAGGCACTGGCGGAGGTGCATGACTCCCTGACCGCGCACCCGGTCAGCACCCAGCTTCTCAACCATGTTGCCAGTGCCGTACACGGTCTGGAGGACCTGTTGGCATTACGTCGGCAGGTTGAGCGCCAGACCCTCACTGCCACCGAGGCGACGGAGGCCTACAGCCGGCTGATCCAGAACCTGATCACGGTGGTCTTCGAAGCGGCGGATACGGCGGTAGACCCGTCCATCGCCGGCCTGCTCGTGGCCATGGTGCACCTGATGAATGGCAAGGAGTTCTGTGGCCAGGAGCGGGCTGTGGGCTCTGCCGGGTTTTCCAGTGGCCACTTTGATGCTGCACGTTCCCGGCGCATGATGCACCTTGTTGAAGCGCAGGAACGGTGTTTCGAGGTGTTTGTCAGCTTTTCCGATGCGGATTCGCGGGAGCTCTGGTACCGCGTCCGCGCCCATTCGCGGGAAGCGGAAATCGAGCAGTTACGGCGATATGGCTGTTCAGTCGGCCCCTACAAGACCCTTGACCCTGAGCTGGCGAAACAATGGTTCCAGCTGATGACCGAGCGGATGGACGAACTCAAGAAAGTCGAGGACGCCGTGGAAGGCTGTTTCCATGCCCGCTGTGTTGACCGGTTTGGTGAGGCCCGCAACTCGCTGGCCCATCAGGAAACATTGATCGCTTCGTTGGATGACCATGACCAGAGCGCGCAGCCGATGCTGGTGCTGTGTGATTCCGGTAACGAGGTCCCGCCCGGGGAAGCCTGGGGCAATGATGGTGTGGGGCAACAGTTCGGACGCTCGATCTTTGATCTGGTGCAGGAACAGACCCGTCGGCTTCAGCAGATGACCGATGAGCTTCAGAGTGCGAAGGAAGCCCTGGAAGATCGGAAAACCCAGGAGAAAGCGGTACTGCTTTTGATGGAGCACCGGAAGATCAGCAACGACGAAGCCCATCGGGTGCTGCGAAAACTGGCCATGGATCAGGGCAAGAAACTGCCGGAGGTTGCCCGGGCCCTGGTGTCCATGGCGGATGTCCTGAAGTGAAGGTCTGACTCAGGCTCGGGCGGCCTGAGTCAGACGGTCTTTCTCCCCATTGTTACTCCCCCGGGTCTTGGCCAAGGCGGTCCGGGGCGCGATTTTCTCCAGCTTGCGCTGCTTTTCATACAGGAACCTGAGCACTTCCTGGCGGTAATGCACGTAGGTGGGATCATCGGCCAGCGTCACCCGATTCCGCGGTCGCGGCAGTTCGATCCGCAGATCCTCACCCACGGTGGCCGCCGGGCCGTTGGTCATCATGATGATGCGGTCCGACAGCAAGACGGCCTCGTCCACATCGTGGGTAATCATGATCACCGTGTTGTTCAGCTCCTGCTGGATCTCCATCAGCGAATCCTGGAGGTGTGCCCGGGTCAGGGCGTCGAGGGCCCCGAAGGGCTCATCCATCAGCAACACACTCGGTTTCATGGCCAGGGCCCTGGCAATCCCCACCCGCTGCGCCATGCCCCCGGAGATTTCCCCGGGACGTTTGTTGGCGGCGTGGGCCATGTTTACCAGTTCCAGATTGTGATGGATCCAGTCTTTGCGCTCCTGTTTGGCCATGGATTTGCGAAATACCTGCTGGACCGCCAGTTCCACGTTCTCGTAAACCGTCAGCCAGGGCATCAGGGCGTGGTTCTGGAACACCACGGCCCGCTCAGGCCCCGGTGAGTTGACTTCATGCCCATCCAGTACACAGCCACCCTTGGTGGACTGAAGCAGGCCTGCGACGATATTCAGCACGGTCGACTTTCCGCAGCCGGAATGGCCGATCAGGGAGACAAATTCGCCCTTCCGGATTTTCAGGTTGATGTTATCGAGGGCGACAAAGGAGCCCTTCGGGGTATCGAAGGTCATCTCGACGCCGGTAAGTTCCAGATGTGATTTGGTCATTGCGTAACCTCCAGGGTGGTTTTACTCGTTCCAGGCGACTTTCTTCTGGATCAGCAGCATGATGCGGTCGAGCAGGAAGCCGATGAAGCCGATGGTCAGCACCGCGACCATGATCCGGCTCAGGGACTGACTGCTGCCGTTCTGGAACTCGTCCCACACGAATTTCCCGAGTCCCGGGCTCTGGGCGAGCATTTCCGCGGCAATCAGGACCATCCAGGCAATCCCGAGAGACACCCGCAGGCCAGTGAAGATCATTGGCACCGACGAGGGCAGCACGACCTTGCGGACATGGGTCCAGAAGGACAGACGCAGCACTCGCGAGACGTTCACGAGGTCGGGATTGACGGCCGCCACGCCCACGCTGGTATTGATCAGCGTGGGCCAGAGGCTGCAAAGGGTGACCGTGATCATTGAGGTCAGGAATGATTTCTCGAACATCGGGTCATCACTGACATAGGTGGCGGAAACCACCATGGTCACCAGGGGCAGCCAGGCCAGCGGCGATACCGGTTTGAAAATCTGGATCAACGGATTGACGGCGGCCTGGAAATACCGGTTCAGCCCGAACACGATGCCCAGAGGCACGGCAATCACGGTGGCCAGGATAAACCCGGCCAGAACGGTCCCGAGACTGGTCACGATCTGGTCCAGGAACGTCGGGGCGCCCGGGTAGGGCCGGATCCGGACCTCGGCGTCCGGGTTGTCCGCCAGGATGCGCTCGTTGCGCGCTTCCTGCATGGCAGTGAACTTGTCCGCCTTTGCCCGCTGAGCGGTATGCTCCTGCCAGAGCTGGCCGCCCTGCTCCCAGACCTGAGCCGGCCCCGGAAAACTGCCCAGTGAGGTGTGCACCTGGGGTGCGGCGAGGTGCCAGAAACCCAGGAAGAGCAGGATGCCGATCATGGGCAGCAGCAGCTGTCGTCCGGTGGCCAGCAGGGCTGGCCTGCTGAGCCGTTCCGCCAGGGCTTTCAGCCACGCCGGTGTCGACGGCGTGGTGGGATTGGATGTGGTCAGGGTACTCATCTTTCCTCCTCGGGTCTGCGGCTCAGGGGGTATCCGAACCTTTCAGGCCGATCTCAAAACTGTCGATGTAGGCGTTCGGCTGGCGGGGTGTAAAGGGCACGCCGTCGATCAGCCCGCCCTGCTCCGGGCGCTCAAAGTTCTCTTGACTGAAGTCCGGGAAATCCGATGCCTGCATCAGACCCTCGTCGATCAGGGATTGCGCGGCTTTGGCGTAGATATCACCCCGGTACACCTTCGCCGCGGTTTCCATGTACCAGTCATCGGATCTGGCCTCCGGAATCTGGCCCCAGCGGCGCATCTGGGACAGGTACCAGATGGCGTCAGAGGGATACGGATAGGTGGCGTGGTGGCGGAAGAACACGTTGAAGTCCGGCACCTTGCGCACATCGCCTTTCTCATACTCGAAGGTGCCCGTCATGGAGTTGGCAATCACTTCAGCATCGGCACCGACATAACTGGGCTGGGCCAGCATTTCCACTGCTGCCTCACGGTTGGCGTTGTTGTTCTCATCCAGCCAGTGCGCGGCGCGGATCAGGGCACGCAACAGGCGAAGGTGGGTGTTCGGATTCTGCTCCGCCCAGCTTTCGGTGACACCAAAGACCTTTTCCGGGTTGTTGGGCCAGATCTCGTAGTCGGTAATGACCGGGACACCAATACCCTTGAAAACAGCCTGTTGGTTCCAGGGCTCACCCACGCAGTAACCCTGGATGGTGCCGGCTTCCATGGTGGCGGGCATTTGCGGCGGCGGCGTCACCGACAGGTGCACGTCGGCCTTGAGAGTACCGCTGGTGTCCCCCCGCTGGGGGGCATAGAAGCCGGGGTTCAGCCCGCCGGCGGCAAGCCAGTAACGAAGCTCGTAGTTGTGGGTGGAAACCGGGAACACCATGCCCATGCGGAACCGCTCGCCCTTGGCGAGGGACGCCTCAACCACCGGCTTCAGGGTGCCGGCGCTGATCGGGTGTACCGGCTTGCCGTCCTCGCTGGGGATCTGTGGCCGCATCTGTTCCCAGACATCGTTGGAAACGGTAATGCCATTACCGTTCAGGTCCATGCTGAAGGCGGTAATGATGTTGGCCTGGGTGCCATAGCCGATGGTGGCCCCCAGGGGCTGGCCGGCCAGCATGTGGGCACCGTCCAGCTCTCCGGTGATGACCCGGTCCAGGAGCACCTTCCAGTTGGCCTGGGCTTCGAGTTCCACGAACAGGCCTTCGTCCATGAAGAAACCCCGCTCCCAGGCGACCGCCAGGGGCGCCATGTCGGTGAGCTTGATAAAACCCAGCTTCAGGTCCGGTTTTTCCGCCGGCCCGATGTCGGCCCGGGCGGTACTGGCGCCAGCCAGCAGGGCGACCACGATGGCTGCCATAAGAAGCAGGAACAGGTCCCGGGTGATGTGCACTAGTGGAGTCTTCATAATTGCTTGCCTCGCCACTTTCCTTTAACGCAAAAAAAAGCGCCCGCCTCCCTTTGTCGGGAAGCAGGCGCCGATGCCTGATGTAGATCGTCAAATTTGAGAGATGTTCAGTATGGGTGTTGCACAGCCCGTGCCAGTCTAGGAAATCTATTTAAAACAGAAGGTTGGTGCGTTGGCTTGCGCTGGCAGGGTTCGGCGACCTGTACTGGCGCGATTCGTTTTAGTGCGCGTTGGCGATAATTTGCACCATTGTGTGCCCCTCACGTGAGCGCCCGGAGGCGGTTTTTGCCGCCTGTTTTCGAGCGTGGGTCCGACGAGGGCCATGTACGGCCTGATTTTTCCCGGGTTTGACGGATGGGCTGATTGGCTGGCCCTTTATTTGCAGCGTTCCCGTTATTGTTGACAGAAAACTGATTGCAGGCGACGAAGCCCGCCGGTCCGAACCTCCAGCAGGTGCACGGACCGGTGGGCTTTTTTTGTCCCATGAAAAGAGGAACCGCTGTGAAACCCACACCTGACACGATCGCGGTCGACACCACCTGCCCCTACTGTGGCGTCGGCTGCGGTGTGAAAGCCCGTCCTGCCATGGTGGAGGGCGATTCGTCTCATCCCGCCAATTCCGGTCGCTTGTGTGTAAAGGGGGCGGCTTTGCACGAAACCCTGGTGCCTGCCGGCCGGTTACTGGCACCCCGGGTGAAAGGCCGGGAGGTCGACTGGACAGGGGCCGCGGGTACCGTGGCCGGTGCGATTCGGGACGCGGTTGACAGGTACGGCCCCGGCTCGGTCGGATTTTATTTGTCCGGCCAGTTGCTGACCGAGGACTATTACATCGCCAACAAGCTGGCAAAGGGCTTTATTGGGACCCCCCATGTGGATACCAACTCCCGGCTTTGCATGTCCTCGGCGGTGGCGGCCCATAAGAGGGCCTTCGGGGAGGACTGTGTGCCCGGGTGTTATGAGGACCTGGAGCTGGCGGATTTGTTGGTACTCGCCGGAAGTAACGCCGCCTGGGCGCACCCGGTGCTGTATCAGCGGATGAAAGCCGCCTCCCGTACCGGCCGCAAGGTCGTGGTGATTGACCCGAGGAAAACGGCGACGACCGAGCTGGCGGACCTTCACCTGGCCCTGAAGCCGGGCACCGACACTACCCTGTTCAACGGCTTGCTGGCCTGGCTGGCCGACCAGGGCAGGCTCGACCGCGACTATCTCGACAACCACTGCCGGGGATTTGAGGAAGCACTGGCCAGCGCCCGCAGGGCCGGGCACTCCGTAGCGGTCGTCGCACGACAATGCGACCTCGCGCCCGCCGATGTGGAGTGCTTTTTCCGATGGTTCGCCGAAACACCCCGTACGGTGACGGCCTTTTCCCAGGGCATCAACCAGTCTGTGGCCGGGACCGACAAGGGCAATAGCATCATCAATTGCCACCTCGCCACGGGCCGCGTGGGGCTGCCCGGTGCCGGTCCTTTTTCCCTGACCGGGCAACCGAATGCCATGGGCGGCCGGGAAGTGGGCGGCCTGGCCAATACCCTGGCATGTCATCTGGACTACGACAGTCCCGGAGCCCGGGAGTTGGTGGCGGGCTTCTGGGGCACCGACCGCCTTCCCGAACAACCTGGCCTGAAGGCGGTTGATCTGTTCGATGCGGTGCACCAGGGCGAGATCCGGGTGCTCTGGATCATGGGGACGAACCCCGCTGTCAGCCTGCCGCAGAGTGACCGGATCCGGGAAGCGCTGGCCCGATGTCCCACGGTCATTGTGTCTGATTGCGTGGCCGATACCGACACTACCGCCTTCGCCGATATCCTGCTGCCCGCGGCGGGATGGGGAGAAAAGGACGGTACGGTGACCAATTCCGAACGGCGGATTTCGCGACAGCGAAAATTCCTGCCATTGCCGGGCGATGTGCGGCCGGATTGGTGGATCATGTCTGAGGTCGCTGGTGCGCTTGGCTACGGTCCGGCATTCCGGTACGAGGGGCCAATGGATATCTTTCGGGAACACGCCGCGCTTTCCGGCATCGCGGGACGATGCTTCAATATCGCACCGCTGGCCTCCCTGGACCGGGAACAGTATGACCGGCTGGAGCCCGTTCAATGGCCCGTTGTTGTCGATGAGGACGGTAGCCTGCGGGGAACCCGGCGTCTGTTTTCCGATGGCGCATACGCCACCACCGATAGCAAGGCCCGCCTGGTACCTGTTGAAACGGTTGCCCCTGTCCAGTCCCCCACAAACGACTATCCCCTGATCGTCAATACCGGCAGGGTCAGGGACCAGTGGCATACCATGACCCGTACTGCCCTGGCTCCGAGGTTATTGGCGCACCGGACGGAACCCTTTATCGAGGTGCATCCGGAGGAAGCGGAGCGTCGGGGAGTCCTGGCTGGTGGCCTGGGTATTCTGTCCGGGCCGGACGGGGGTGCGTACGTGGGACGGATTCGCGTGACCCCGGCAATGCGGGCGGGCGAGGTTTTCATCCCGATTCACTGGAACCGGCGCTTTACCCCGGAGGGTCTGGCCAGCTCCCTGATCCGTCGGGTCACGGATCCGGTGTCGGGGCAACCAGAGAGCAAACATGGCATTGCCCGGCTGGAACCTCTGGAAACCATTTGGCAGGCGCGTCTGATGCGCCGTAGTGAGGTGCCCGGGACCGGAATGCCCGGTCAGTACCGGGTAAGACAGCCGCTGGCCAATAGCCAGCTCTGGTCGCTCGCCGGTAATGGCAAGGAAACGTGGGCGACCATCGTGGCTGATTTGCTGGGTGGACCGCCGCAGCTGCTGATGGCGGACCCCGCGGAAGGGCGGTTTCGGGCTGCCCGCTTGTGCGAGGGTCGCCTGGAAGGGGTCCTGATGGTGGATTCGAATGGGGCAAATCTCCCGGATACCGACTGGCTGGACAGCATGTTCGCCCTGGCAGGACTCGACGAGTCGGAACGGCGCTCGTTACTGGCCGGTCGTGCGTTCGATGGCGACGATGCCGGCGCCCTGGTGTGCAGCTGCTTTCAGGTGGGCGAAAAACGGATTTGTCAGGCCATTGCCGACGGTGCGGGTGATGTCGAAACCCTGGGACAGAAACTCAGATGCGGAACCAGCTGTGGCTCCTGCTTGCCCGAGCTGAAGGCGTTGCTGGCGGCGGTTGACACGAACCGGCCCGTGGCGCAGGTCTAGGCCGCCCTTAGCCGGCCTTGTGCAACATGGACAGCGGCACCCGGTAACGGGTGCCCCGGGCGAGTCCTGTGCCCCGTACTGTGCAGGTTTTCCGGTTTACCCGGATGATCTCGCCGTGTTTTTGCCGACGGCCTTCACCAAAACTGACCTTTTCCCCTACCTGCCATTGCCGCACCTGATGGAGGCTGTCGGGCAGCTCGAAGGGCGCGGCCCGAAGCTCAAGGCCTCGGGTACGAGCCTGTTCGGCAAGAAAGTGCCGGGTAGCGGCCGCGCCCCCGCTCTCGTGCAACTGGTCGAGAATCTCGTAGAAATGCCGGTTGTGGACCGACCCGTAGGAACGCTGGCCGGCGCTGTACTGGAGCAGGTGGGAAAACTCATGGCAGCAGGTGTGGGCCAGCAGGTTCAGGGTGCTCAGCTCGCCGTCGAAATAACCCCGTCCCCGGATTTCCCGGGTGGACAGCCATCCCTCGGCCGTCTCTGGCTGCAATTTGGCGGCGATCATGCGCAGCCCGTAGTTGATCAGGTGCTGCTTCTTCCGGGGATCGTAGCGATGGTAGGTGGCCTGCCCGGAGCCGACCCGGCAACGCAGGGCACCCCCGGTAGACTGTGAGCTCAGCCAGTGAGCAGCAGGCTGCCACAGGATATCCCGGGTGGCCTCGCACATGAGGTGGCCGATCTGGTGTAGGGCAGAAGATGAGTCGCGCATGATGAACCTGTTGTGCAGGAGATCATCTTAACGGCGCCCGCCGGGCAGCACAAATGAAAACGGCCGGCCCCTGGGCCAGCCGTTTCCCTGGATCGGACCTTTGGTATCAGGCCTCGATGGGCGAGCGCCAGTCATCGGCACCGGAGGTGCCGGCAACGGCGTGTTCCCAGGTCACCTTGCGGTAGGCCAGGGACACTTCCACCAGTTGGGTGAATTCGGCCTTGGCCGGATCCTGGCAGTGGGGCATGTTGCAGTCGATGTTGATGACTGTGGCATCCTCCAGGATGGTGGAGAAGAAATGCTCCTGCTTGCCTTCAACGGAAGTGCGGTACCACTTGAGCTCCACCTTCGGCAGCATCTCGCCGGAAGCGAGAGCGTTGTACATCAGCGGCGTGGCCTTGTTCAGGGCCGCGGTGAAGCGGAACGGTTTGTGCACCCGCTGGCCGGACGGCTGACCGGACTGGGGGTCGGTCGGCACAGTGACGACGTGGCTGAATTCCTGAACCAGGACCTCGTCTTCGTGGCCTTCCACGTAGATGTTACCGACAGAATCGGAGGTGAATGCGCCGGCGGTGATGTTGCCCTGGGTCTGGCCTTCGATGCTGATATAACAGGGTGTTGGCATGGGTCTGCTCCTTGACTTGATGAATGATTGTCCCTGGGTGCTTCCCTGGACGCCCCTGTCATTAACAAGCCTTGTGCCAGTTTCTGAAATTAAAGTAAAACCAATGAGTTGGGTTTTTCATTCGGGATTCCTTCCGAGGTGCAGGCAACACCGTGCCCGCACCGTGGGCCAGAGTTTGCCATGGCGGCAAGAAATGGCCCGGGACAAGTCTTTAAGGAAAGGACGTCAGCGCAGGCGGAAACGAACCGGCAGTGCATAGCGGAAGCTCTGCCCTTTCATCCGGTCCGGAACTTCGGGCAGGGGCGCCGCCTGCGCCAGCATGTTCAGTGCGGCCTCATCGAGCAGCTCGTGCCCGGAGGAGTTCCTGAGGTCATGGCGGATCAGGGTACCGTCCCGCCGGAACTCGAACACGATCACCGGTGTGCCCTCCTGCCCGAGGCGACGTGCCCGTCTCGGGTAGTCGTAGAAGCGCGCCAGGTGACGACTGAGCTGTGAGAGGTAGCTGTCCACGTCCGAGGACGATCCTGCATTCTGCAGGGCCACCGGCTGCCGCTCACTGGTGCTCTTTTCCGGGGATTCGGCGTTCGCCGCTGCTACCCTGGGTTCGGGCTCGGATTGGGGTTCCGGAACCGGGGTGGCCGGGCTACGCTGCGCTTCAGGCTCAGGCTCAGGCTCAGGCTCAGGCTCAGGCTCAGGCTCAGGCTCAGGCTCAGGCTCAGGCTCAGGCTTGGGCTCAGGCTTGGGCTTGGGCTCAGGCTTGGGCTTGGGCTTGGGTTCCCGCTTTGGTTCGGGGTGCGTTTCAGGTTCCGGTGTCGGTTCCTGGAGGGTATCCGGTTTCGCGGGCTCCGGCGGCGGCTGGCCCGCGAGGCTGATCTGAATGGCCGACGCCGGGTTGATCGCCTCCTCACCCAGGGGTTTGAGGTTGAGGGGCTGCTCCGGAGCGACCCAAACCAGCACTGCCGCCGTCAGCAGGATGGCAATGATCACCAGCCCGGTTTTCTGCAGGGAGCGGGACGCGCTCATGAGTCCGGCTCCGTCAACAGCAGGATGTCGATGTGACCACCACGCTCGAGGATTCGGAACAGGCGTTCCAGTTCGGCCATGGTCACGGATTCGGCTGCGGCCACACGCAAAGGCTGCCCACTGCTCTGTTCCGGCAAGCTTGAAAGCAGGGTCTGTTCATCCACGGTGACGGCGCCGACCAGCCAGCGGCCGCCGTCAGTGACCTTCAGGTCGGCGTCCGGCCTCTCTTCCTGCCCGCTGGCGGCAACGCCCGGCAGATCGGGTAAGGACTCGTTGGCCAGCTGACCCGCGACGATGAAAAACATCAGCAGCAGAAAGACCAGGTTGATGAGAGGTAACAGGGCGTCCTCCACCCGTTCCAGCAGGGATTTGCCGGAGGTGGCCGGAGGCGGAACCAGGTTGGTCATGGTTGTTTCGAATCTGTTCGTTGCCAGTAGGTGGTAATGCCCTGCCCGTCGAGCAGGCTGAGAGTTCGGGTGAAGCTGGAAAGCGCTGTTTGCCCTTCCGTGGTCAGGTTGACTTTGGTGATGTCTCGCCGCGCCAGCACTGCTGCCAGTTCATCCGGTCCGAAGGTCCGATCTTCCCACCGCACCTGCCCGTCACTGACGATTGTCAGTGACGGCACAGGCTCACCGCTCGCACTGTTGCGTTGACTGGTGTCGTTGGCCAGATCCAGGGCGCCCACTGGTAGCAACCGGCTGGTGAGCATGAAAAACACCAGCAGGATGAACACCACGTCGATCAACGGCGTGATGCGGATCGGAATGGGTCGACTGGGCCGTGGGTCAACCAGCTGCATGGGCAAACCGCTGCTTGCCGGTGAAGCCACGACCTTCCCCCTGGTCCTGCAACCAACCGGTTTCGTTGGTATGACTGGTCTGGGGCGCCTTGGCCTCGCTGATACGGGGGTTGTCCGCTACGTTGAGGATGCTCACCAGCGTGCTGTTGATGGTCTTGTGGATACGGCGCAGGCGGAATTCGATCCAGGCCGCCAGTGCAGCAAAGGGAATGGCCACGACCAGGCCCGCGGCGGTAGTGGTAAGCGCCTCGTAAATGCCGCCACTGAGTTGTGCGGCATTCGCCCGGCCTTCGGTGGCGGCCATGGCGCTGAACGCCTCCATCATCCCCATCACCGTACCCAGCAGTCCCAGCAGAGGCGCCAGCGCGGCAATCACTTCGATGATTTTCAGGGGGGCTTCAAAGGGCTCTAGGGCATGCTGTGCGTCTCGCGCGGCGGTTTCCCGGATCTGCTGGCCGTCGACACGCTTCTTGCAGGCTTCGATCGTGTCGGCGATCAGGTGGAGCAAAGGGTTCATCCGCTCCCGGAGTCGGGCCTGGCGGCGAAGGTGCTCCGGGTCAACTGCGGCCGGGTTGTCCTGCCAACGGTGAAGTGTCTGTTTCAGATGCCGGTTCAGTCTTGGTGCGTAAAGTGTGCCTGACAGCATCAGGTAGAAAAACGTCACCACACCCAGCACCGCGAGGGCGAGCAACACCATCATGACCGGACCACCCATATCAATCAGTTGTGCAATCGGACCCTGCAGGAAGGGAAGGCTGGCTACATTGGCAGGATCGGACATCAGAATCCCCTCGGTTTTAAAGTTGGATCTAAATAATAACGATTATCAGTAAAGTTTCAAGCGTGTTAAATCTTGTGGACTGGCCTGTGTTGGTCTTTTGCAGGGGGTTGTCAGCTCGCTAAACTGGCTGTTGACGGAATTCTGTTCAACGGGAGAGATCTATTGCACCCTTGACACTCAACTATGGAGTTGGCCTGACGTGTTGATCCAGCGGTGGTTCGGAAGCCTGGTGAACCGGGCGGTGGCCCTGGTGACCATTGTTGTCCTGGTGACTGCGCTGATTGTGACCGGCGCCGGTTCGTTGCTGAGCCGGACCGAGCTGGAGCAGCAGGCCCGCAATCAGGTGGCCACCATCGCCGAACTGGTATCGCTGGAGCTGGACGACAAGCTCGGACGACGGCTGGAGATACTGAGCCAGGTGGCCGTCAGCCTGACCATGAGTGAAACGGCGCTACGTGGGCGTGCCCGGGTGATCGTGCAGCAACAGGTGGCATTGCATCATGAGTTTGACGGTCTTTACCTCATCGACGCCGAGGGGCAGGTGCTGGCAGAGTCTCCGGAAGCCTATGAGCAGGCCGGGCTGAACGTCAGCCACAGGGAGTATTTCACGCGGGTTGCCAGCCAGCTGACCCCGGTCATCAGTGAGCCCTACGTTTCCAACTACCAGAACCACCCGGCGGTGATGATTGCGGCCCCCGTGTTCAATCACGAAGGCCGGTTTGTTGGAGTACTGGGTGGCGCCATTCTCCTTGAAGGCGATAACTTCATGGAGGAATTTACCGACCTCGCGATTGGAGAAACCGGTTATCTCAAGCTGGTCAGCCGTCGCGGCACGATTATCACCCACGGCGCAACAGGCGAAGTGATGGTGCCAGTGGGTCAGGAGAATACCGTGATGACCAGAGCCTTGGCGGGTTTCGAGGGGACTGCACAAAGCCGGAGTAGTATCGGTCAAGACAGCATTATGTCGGTCCAGCAAATGGTCCAGGTGCCCTGGTTTGTGGTTGCGGTCTGGCCAAAACGCGAGGCTTATGCACCCATCACTCGCGTGAGCGATAACTTCATCTGGATTCTGTTTGCCGTCATTTTGCTTGTAGCGCCTTTGGCTTTATGGCGGTTCCGGCGTCTGATGGCCCCTCTGCAGACCCTGAGTGAACAGATCCAGGAAAGTTATCGCGGTACCCGGAGAACCCCCGTGGACGTGGCCGGTGGCCGGGAAATCCGCCGGGTTGCCGAGGTCTTCAATACCGTGACGGAAACGCTGCACCAGGAGCAGCAGCGGGCAGAGAGCATCCTGGGTGTCCTCCAGGAAGGGGTGCTGATGCTCGACGCGGACGGTTTGATCCGCTTTGCCAATGGGGCGGCCTGCCGGTTTGTCGGGGCCGACGACGACTGCCTGGGCCAGAATTTTTTCGAAATGGTGACCATCGAGGCGGACGGCAAGCCCTGGCATCGTAACGATTTTCTCAAGGGCGATGACATCGACAGTCTGTACGCTACTTTGCGGAATCGCCGGGAAGTCGAGTTTGACATCGACCTCACCCTGCTCCATATCCGTCAGGGCCTGCACAACGAGCAGCTGGTGTTTGTGCTGAGGGACGACACCGAGCGCCGCCGGGAAGAACAGCGGCTGTCCTGGGAAGCAACCCACGACAGCCTGACCCAGTTACTGAATCGCCGTGCCTTCACCGCAACCCTGGTCAAACTGCTGGGCGAGGCTGCTCGGCACGAGAAACCTTCAGTGCTGATGCTGATCGACCTGGATCACTTCAAGCCGGTCAACGATCAGGGCGGTCACTTGCTCGGCGATGACCTGCTCCGTCAGCTGGCGGACCTGTTCAGGGACTCCGTGCGTCACTCGGACACGGTCGCCCGGCTGGGCGGCGATGAGTTTGGCGTGATTCTTCCTTCCTGCGGACTTCCGCCGGCTGAACTACTGGCGGAGAAAATCCGGGCGGGCGTCGAAGCGCTGCGTATCGAGCATGATGGTCGCAGTTTCGGGGTGACGGCATCGATTGGCCTGACCGAACTTACCACCCGGGATAGCGGCCCCCGTGAGGTCATGGCCCGGGCGGATGAGGGCTGTTACGTGGCCAAATCCCGGGGGCGGAATGCCGTGGTGGTGGTTCCTGTTCCTCCGGATCCTGATGAGCCCGGGGGTTAGAGAGGCGCCGACCACCAGCCGGCGGTGATGCCCGCCTGCCAGAGCAGCCGCAGGGCCAGGGCGGTGAGCATGACGTTGAACACCAGGGTGAACCAGCGATTACCCATGGACCGGAGCACATGCAGCCCAAGCCAGGTGCCGGCAAAGCCGAATGCCACCATGGCCAGGATGAATGCCAGCCAGTCTGCAAAAACAAAACCGGCGAAGCCGAACACCAGGGCCTTGGGCAGATGTTGCAGCGTCATGGCCGTGGCGAAGGTGGCGACTGTGGCAAACCGGTCCCGGTGGATCTGCTTGATGAAGGCAGCGACCAGGGGGCCGGTGGCGCCGACGAACAGGCTGATAAAACTGGTCAGCCCGGAGGCCAGGAATACGCCCATGGGCCCGAATGCCGCTCTGGGCAGGGTCGGGCCCCAGCACAGATAGAGCACGAACAGGGCAATGGCCAGTTGCCAAAGGTGTTCCGGCAGGTTCACCAGCAGCCAGGCTCCGATGCCAGCGCCAGCGACAACGCCGGGGGCGAAGGCGGCAATGACTTTCCAGTCGATGTGTTTCCAGGTCAGAACCATGCGACCGGCGTTGGAGCCCAACTGGATCATGCCGTGAACCGGGATGATGGCGGTTGGTGGTAGCCAGCTCGCCATCAGGACCAACAACAGCAGGCCGCCACCAGCGCCCAGGCTGGCGGTTATCATTGAGGTCAGCGTCGAGCAGGCCAGCAGGAACAGGGCAATTCCCGGTGGCAGGACTTCCGGGATCAGGGTCAGTTCCATTGACAGAAGTCCGTTGTCTTGAGTCGCTCGCTGCGGCACAGGGCCTCGGTGGCAAGCTGTACATCGGCCACATAATACAGTGACGCTAGGCCCAGCCGGTCCCGGCCAAGGTTGTGGAAGACGATTCCGAAGGCAATATCGCCCGCGGTGAAACGCTCCTGGTGCTCGGCGAAATAGGCCGCAGGTCGGGCCAGGGTTTCGTCTTCCAGCAGGGCCTGCACCCGGGCCGCACCGCCATGGTAGGCCTGGATCAGCAGCAGCGTGAACAGTCGGTCCTGTTTCTCGTCTGGCAAATGTCCGAATCTTGCGTCGAAGGCGGGGCGCAAGTTCCGGGCATTCTGGTTAGTCAGGCGCAGGGCGCAGTCGATTTGTGCCAGGCGGTGCCAGTAGTTTTCAGGCTTGAGGCCGCAATCGGACAGCGCGCTGGGGGACAGCTGCAGTATGCCCCGGGCATT
The DNA here is from genome assembly GCF_050379415.1 of Marinobacter sp. DUT-1. Lineage (NCBI taxonomy): Bacteria > Pseudomonadati > Pseudomonadota > Gammaproteobacteria > Pseudomonadales > Marinobacteraceae > Marinobacter > Marinobacter sp. DUT-1. Next base: position 450,364 of record NZ_JBNRLS010000003.1, on the reverse strand, counting down.
CGCCGCCGAGTGTGCCCGGGTCTGGCCGCCGCTCTCGATCAGTAGCTGGCCGGCAAGATAGCGGGCCATGGCGGCTGGCAGGTCCAGCCGACCCTGCTGCTGACGGGTGCTGTAAACATAGAGCAAGGCCTCATGCAGAGTGCCGGGCTGGTCATTACTGGCAAAGCTAAGGTCGTCCCAGCGGCCCCAGAGACGGTCTGCTGGCAGGGTGCCCAGGTAACGGGCGAGGGCTTCGGGCAAATTGACGTGTGGCTGGTTACAGGCCAGGGCAAAGGGGTAACCGGTCTGGCCCTCGCTGCCCGCCAGCCAGCTGTCCACCTCGCCCCGCTCATGGAGGGACTGGCGGGTGCTGTTCAGTTTCTTCTGGGTACTGGCTTTGTCGGGGCCATCGGCAATCCAGCCCAGGAACCGGCCGCGCATGTCGAACAGGATGTGGCGGTCAGACTCCGAGCAGTAGGCATTCTCGGCCAGTACCCAGCTGCGGATGGTCTGTACGTTCTGGTAGACCCCCTGGCTGACCCAGTACGGTGAGTTGCGGATAACGCTGGTCCAGCCGTCGTTTTCGCTCCCGTCCTGTGACGCAGCTCCGGTTGCAGAAAAGGCCTGCAGGACCAGGATGAAAAACAGAGCAAGCTGGCGTAAGCTTCCGATTTTCCGGTTCATATCAGTAATACCCGTCACCATTCAGATAACACAATAACAAACGGACGTGATCATGAAGCAATCCGAGTATCTGAAACTTGATGCCACGGCCCTTGCCGACCTGATCGGGCGAGGCGAGATCCGTGCCCGGGATGTCTGCGAAACGGCCATTGAGCGGGCGACCCGGGTCAATGGAACCCTGAATGCCATCTGCCATCCCCAGTTTTCCGAAGCCCTCGAGCAGAAGTTTACCGAATCCGCCCCGTTCAGTGGCGTACCTTTTCTGCTCAAGGACCTGGCGCAGGAGCAGGCGGGCCATCCATGCAGCTACGGCAGTCGTGGGCTGAAAAACAATATCGCGCCGGTGGATTCCGAGTTTACCCGACGCGCAGGTCAGGGTGGTCTGGTCTTCCTCGGGAGAACGACCACTCCGGAGTTTGGTCTGAAGGGCGTTACCGAATCGGAGCTCTGGGGGGCGAGCCGCAACCCCTGGAACCTTGATCTCACCCCGGGCGGTTCCAGTGGTGGCTCCGGTGCCGCCGTAGCTGCAGGCGTGGTGCCGATGGCCGGTGCCAACGACGGTGGTGGCTCCATTCGTATCCCGGCTGCCTACAACGGCCTGTTCGGGCTCAAGCCATCCCGGGGCCGGGTATCCAGCGGGCCGTTCCTGGGCGAGACCTGGACCGGAGCTTCAGTCGATCATGTAGTGACCCGCACCGTTCGCGACAGCGCGGCAATGCTCGATGTACTGGCCGGGCCTGCCCAGGGCGATCCCTTTGTCATTGCGCCTCCGTCCGCACCCTACACGGACCTGATGCAGAAACCACCGGGCCGCCTGCGCATCGGTGTATTCACCGACTCCCCCTACGATACCGAGGTTGCACCGGAATGCATGGCCGCCGTGGAGGAGACCGCCCGAATCCTGGAGAGGATGGGGCATAGTGTTGAGTACGCCCGGCCGGAATTTGATGGGATGGCATTGGCCCGATGCTACCTTGGACTGTATTTCGGCGAGGTGTCGGCCCTGATGGAGCGGGCCCGGGATCAGTTCGGTGCCACCGACGATGACTTCGAACTCGATACCCGGTTGATTGCCATGCTCGGCCGGACCATGCCGTTACCGGAGTATGTCCGCCGGCGCCAGCAGTGGAACGACTTCGCCAGGGCGTTGGGCACCTTCTTCGAGCGTTATGATCTTTACCTGTGTCCGACCACGGGCCAGTTGCCGGCCCGCATTGGCGAACTTGAAACGCCGTCTCATCTTAAATTCGCCGCGAAACTGATGCTGGCGCTGAAGGCGGGCCGACTTGTGCACCGTAGCGGTCAGGTGGATCAGATGGCCCTGGAAAGCCTGGCGCGCACCCCTTTCACCCAGCTTGCCAACCTGACCGGTACCCCGGCCATGTCGGTGCCCCTGCACTGGACGCTGTCGGGACTGCCGGTCGGTGTCCAGTTCGGCGCGGCTCACGGTGGTGAGGACGTGCTGTTCCAGCTGGCGGCGCAGCTCGAAGAGGCCTCGCCCTGGTTCAGTCACTATGAACGGCTGGAAGATGCATTCTGAGGGGTTGTGATCCGGCTCCCGAAACTCCACGTTTATCTTTGTGTGTGGAACAGGCTATGCTGTGAGTCAGGAAGGCATCTTCTTCCTGACCCACCAGATGGCATCGAGGAGGCGAGCGTCTTATGAACCAACCGATGGCAATCGACGAACTGGTATCAGTAGCACAGGCCGAGGCCATGGGGGAGCTTGACGCCCCGATGATGGCAATCGTCCTGTCCAGTGAGCAAAGCTACGACTTGCCCATTAACTCCCTTGAAAGCGATGCCGACAAGGCCCGTTGGGGACTGATTCTCCGTGCTGCACGGGAGCACGTGGAAGCGGACGCCGTGGCGGTGCTTTACCCGGCCTGGACCACCATTCGCCAGAAGAAAACCGAAGAAGGCGAAGCAAACGAAACAACCGAGGCCGCCTCGGATGATGATTCCGGCGGCCCCATCGACACCCTGTTTGTTCAGCTCCACACCCGGGATCATGTCTACTGGCGGGGCTTTGAACAGATCCGGGATCCACGCCACCAGCGCATTATCGGTTTCCGCCGGATCAAGGCGCTGTCCACCGATTACCGGCGGGACGAGGCGCCGTCGGTCACTGCCTGGCTGAATACACTCTTTGAGCCATTGCCGGCCGAGGGTGAGGAAACGGAAGTGGACCGCGAACTGGCGGACCTCCTCGAGGAACCAGAAGTGAGTGCTGCACTATACCCGCGCCAGATGCGCGCCCTGCATTGAAAGCCAACGATGCGGTAGCCGGTGACGGCTACCGCAAGCCATTTCAGATAGAGGCGGCCCGCTCAGCCGCCCATATCAGGCTTGTGCCCACCACTGCCAACAGCATGAACGGCACGATCGCCCGCTGGTAGACCCGCCACTGCGAGAGCAGGTATAAAATCGGAAAGCCCAGCACCAGCAGCCCCAGCTGTCCCAGCTCGACCCCCAGGTTGAATCCCGCCAGTGCCAGTACCAGATCCGACACTCCACTGGTCAGATCCCCCAAGACACTCGCAAAGCCGAAACCGTGTATCAGGCCGAAGGCGAACGCCAGCTTCCAGGTTTTCCGGCCGAGCACGGGCCAGACCACGTTCACTGCCGCGACGGCAATGGACAGCGCGATGATCGTCTCGACCCAGGCGATGGGCAGGGTCATCACGTTAAGGGCCGCCAGTGCCAGCGTGATGGAATGAGCGATGGTAAAGGCGGTGACGATCCCGGTCAGTCGGACGAGGCGGGATTTCAGGGTGGGGTTCCCTGTCTCCCGGGTCGTGAGGCTGACCGGAAGAACGAGAACCAGCAGGAACAGGATGTGATCGAGGCCAATCAACAAATGGACCACCCCTTCCACGAGAAATGCTGCGAAAGTCTGCAGCGGGCGGGAAGATCCGGAGGTCAGTTGCAACGTATTTCGGTCCGGCGACAGCACCGCAAGGGTGGAGCCGGCATCCGAAGTGATCTGGACCAGCCCCCGATGGAGGCTGTCCCGGTCAAATAGCAGCGAATACTGCAGTTGCCCGGGATCATCGCCATCCGGGCAAACAATCCGGTAACGCGCTGCCGCATAGCGGCCGTCACTGTGCCGGCTCAATCCCCAGTCAAGGCCCTGCAGGCGGCAAACACCGGACTCTGCCGATAGCTCAAGCCCGTTTTCCACCGTTCGGGTGATGACCGGGCGCTGGCTGCGCACCTCGCGGCCAGTAATTTGCCGGTCCTGGTTTTGATCCAGCGGCACCAGTAATGCAAGGTCACGCAGGGCGACATCGATCCGCAGCTCTCCGACATTCGAATCCAGATAGATAAAACTGTCACTGGCCTTGTGGGCCAGTGCCGGACTGCTTTGGGTGAGGAATGTCAGAAGCAGCAGCCACGGTGTCCAGAGTCTGAGCGCAATCATGAAGCTGCCTCCGGATAGCGGGCATCGGTTTGCCTGTGCTGCTCCAGCCATTGACGGAGCAACGCTAGCGTATCCCTGTTACCGGCGGCCTGCGCCGCGCGCAGCAGCAACCGGGTATCCATGGGTTCCCGTTGGGATTGCCAGTTGTCCCAGGCGTGTTCCAGAGCCTGTTCGGGACGGGATTCCACGTCCAGCAGAAATCGGGCGTAATCGCGCTGATGCAGCAATGCCCCGCGCCAACGGGCCTCGTTGAACCGCTCCCGAAGTTGCCGGGTAAGGACAACCTGTTCCGGGTGATTGCTTCGGAGCATCGCAATGGCGCGAATGACGGCCAGTGAGTCCACTTGTTCATGGCCCTCAGTGAGTGCCAGTACCTGCTGATAATGTCCCTTCTGCAGGTACCAGTCCGCGAGCTGGGCGCGGGTGTAGAGATCGGAGGGAGAGGCCGACAGGACATGGCGCCAGTGATTCTCTGCCATGTCCCGGCCCAGTTGTGCTGCAATGTCGCCCAGGGTTCCCTCGGCCCAGAGTCGCGCGGTCGGGCGCTCTGTGTCGGCATTCGCCAGGAGTGTTTTGAGTGCCCTGTACGCGGTTTCGGGGTCCCCGGTTCTGGCGGCAACCTGGGCGGAGCAGCTCTCGGCGATAAGCCCCGGGTATTCCTGTGCCAGATGGCGGCACTGCTGTTGCGCCTCGGGGTAGCGCCCCCGGACCGTCTCCAGGTTGGCCAGCGTCAGACGGGCCTGGATCCGGTGTTGGCGGTTCCGGCTCCGCTCCAGCACCATGGTGAGGTCCTCCCTGGCTTGCTCGAATCTGTGCAGGCTCTGGGAGAGCGTGGCGCGGAGTACCAGCAGCCGGTCAGTGAGCGGCGATTCCGGCCACCTCTGGAACAGCCGCTCCGCATAACCGAGGTAACGCGGGTCGCCGGTGCTGCGGGCGTTGCCGATCAGGTTTTGAACCCGGTCGGCAAGGCCGGTTGAGGTCGTCGGGAGCTGTTCGGGTACCGGCGGGGTGTCGGGCAGGGTCGCCAATACAGCGTCGTCCGCGAAATCGCTTTGGATTGGACTCGGCGCTGCCTGCAACGGGTTTGGAGACAACAACACGCCAGCGAGACCGAGCCCAATCCAAAAAGCCCTGCCCCGGAGGGCAGGGAGGAAGGTGGCCGGACACAGGTCAAGCAATGTCCGGCTGCCTTTGGTGTTAACGGAACAGGTCATCGTAGGCCTGCGGATTGTTCTGATCATTGAAGCTGAAGTCGACCGGATTGATGGCCACAGGTGCCTTTACCTTGCCGGTGGCGGCAATCTGGGCCTTCACGAAGGTCGTGAAATCAACCGATGGATTGGGGCGCCCGTTGCTGGAGCCTCCGGAGCATGCGCTCAGGGCGGCTGCCAGTAACCCAACGGTTGCCAATCGGAGCAGAATTCTCATGGCTCGCACCTCTTAATCGTTGGGTGAACCTGCAATCGGCGTTGCCAGGTACGGGAAGACTTCGTAGTCGGCTGGCAGGGTCGACGGGTCGGCTGCCAGCTGGACACCGTCGGTGTAAGCAAGGCCTCCATCCGGCGCGTCTGCAGCATCCGCGAGCACGCCCATGGCAACGCGAAGCGCTATGTCGACAGTGTCATCATAGGGCCGGCGGCCGTTCGGGAAGCCGGCATTATCCCCGCCGAGTACGCCCAGGTCGGATTGGGAGTCCAGTGGCGTCGGGTCAATGGCGGGAGTCAGGCGTAGCATTTCGGAAGCCGTCACGTCGACCGGCATATTGACGCCGGGGACACCGGTCAGGAAGGCAGTGACCAGGTCGTTTCTCGGGAAGTTGTTAGGCGCCTCGACCGGGAAGAGAACTTCGAGCAGTTCCGGCAAGGTCGGATGGGTCACATAGGTCAGGAACTGACCGTCGTCCTTGGGTTCGCTGGCATTGAAACGATCCTTGTCTTTAAGACCGATCACCACCTCGTTCACCAGTGGCATGCCCAACCGGGAAACCTGGGTATAGGCGCCGCCTTCTACGGTCGCCCCCTTGCCATTGGCGGAAGGCGCAGGATTGAGCACGCGGGCCTGACGCACGCTGGCGGTGGTCCAGGCACCGATCACCGGCTGACCGTTGGAGTTCACGGCAGAGCCGGTCAGGCAGTCCGTCGGGACTTCCAGGGCAAAAGAGGTGACGTTCTTGTCGGCCAGATCACCAGGGCCCTCGCCATTGCGTGCTCCGAGCGGGTTGGTATTCACAAGATCAAAGATCTCGCCCAGATTGACCGCGAAGGCCTCTTTGCGCTGGCCGACGAAGACCCTGCCGTTGGTGTTACAGCCCGGAATGTCGACGCCGAACACGTGCTGGTTCGCATAGGCCGCATAGTCGGCGAACGACTTGGCACCGATGTTGTCCAGGGGCTTGGCGAAGGTATCGGTACCGGTGCTCACGTTGGTCGCTGTTTGTACCGTCCCGGTATTCCGGTCACCGGTTACAACCTTCACGCTATACTCCTGGCGGAGTTGAACGTTGGCGTTGTCGGTGGCGTCGCCGATGTTTTTCAGCGGGACAGAGACCATTTCAGTGGCACCTTCGGGCCCGACGGGTAGCTGAATGTCGTTGAGAACGTCCTGGAGTTCAAACCGGAACGTCAGATCTTCAACCGCGTCACCATCGTTATCCACGTGGATCTCGTAGATGGCATCCTCGTCCAGGTCGAAATAATTTGGACCGCCGTAGGCATCCTGCAGGGGCAGATAATTGGCAATAAGGGTCACAAATCCCTCACGGCCGGATTCGTAGCTGCGAAACATGTAAAAATCGGTACCATCGACTTTGGGCACTTCCGTAATGAATGGCGCCTCGCGATGGCTTGAGGCGTGGCTGAGGCCGGCAGACAGCACAGCACTGGCGATAGCAATGGTGAGGCCGGACCGTTTTATTACGTTGTTCATCCCGTTCTCCTCGAATATGGGTTTTTGGGTATTGCACAGGGGGAAACGGGGCGGGTTTGCAGACAGATGCACCATGGAACAAAAAATACCGGTATAGCCTCGATACGCATCCCTGCAGACTGGGGCCGCGTATTACCCGAAGACAACGAGGATAATTAAGGGGTAGCTATGGCACAGACCGATGCCGATCAGGATCAGCTCATGCGGCTGCTGATGAAAATTGCCCAGCAGGATCGCCGGGCATTCCAGGAGCTTTATGAACACATTGCGGCGCGTATGTTCGGGCTTTGTCTCAGGCTTGCGGGACAGCGGGAGCTGGCGGAGGAGGCGCTTCAGGACGCTTTCATCCAGATCTGGCATCGAGCCGGTGAGTACCACAGCGACCGGGGAGCGCCCCTTGGCTGGATGATGACGATTGCCCGGTATCGGACTCTGGACCTGATCCGGGCCCGCAAGGCGCGTCAAACCATCAACGACGAGGACGTGAATGAGCTGGACGATGGTCGTGAAGGACCGCTGGAGTTCTCACTGCGTGAGTCCGGTGCTGAAAAGTTGACCGGCTGTCTCGACGAGCTGTCCGATGTTCAGCGTGACAGCATCCTGTTGTCCTATTACCGTGGCTTTACCCATGAAGAGCTGGCCCAGGCCCTGAGCTCTCCCATTGGTACCGTAAAGAGCTGGATCCGGCGCGGACTGATGGCTTTAAAAAGGTGCCTTGAACAATGAAAAAGACACCGGAACGCATTGAAGCGCTGGCGGCAGAATACGTACTCGGTTCCCTCCGGGGAGCAGCACGCCGCCGTTTTGAACAGTGGATGATGGAATCGGCCCGGGTGCGCCGGGAAGTCTGGTTCTGGGAAGAGAAACTCGGTGCCCTGGCCGCGGACGTTCCCGAGAATCAGCCCCCCGCTTCCGTCTGGAAGAACATCGAGCGACGGCTGTGGGGCGCGCAGGAGCAGCCCGCGCAGGCCGAGGTTCGTGGTATTGGCCGCTGGTTCTGGCCCAGCTGGAGTGTACTGGCGACTGCCGCGGTGCTGGTTCTTGCGGTGGTCATGGTGCAGCAGCCCCGCCCGACCGGCGAGCAGCTCTCCGGCGCTATCGTACAGGCTAACCTGGAAGATCCGCTCTGGCTGGTCAGTGAATCCGGGGCCGAGAATCTGCTGAAGCTGCGTTCGGTCGCCGCCAGTGCTGCCGAGGCTGGCAAGGACTACGAGCTGTGGGTGGTTCCGGAAAATGGCCAGCCGCTCTCGCTCGGCGTCATTCCCGCCGGCGGAGTTCATCAGGTCCGTCTGACCGATGAGGCCCGTGAGGCGCTGTCCCGGAGCCGTACCCTGGCCATCAGTCTGGAGCCCAGAGGTGGTTCACCGACCGGTGCTCCGACCGGACCGATCCTGCACGTGACCAAGCTCTACTCACTGTAGGCTGGCATGAGCACCCTGGACCGTGGTTGTAAGGGCATTTACCCATGCCCTCGCCACGGTTCGTAATTCATTCCCATTCGGGTTTGGTCACTGATTGCGCTATAATCGGCGGCTTTTAACGCTGCACCCACAAGGCGCTGACTGTGATTGTATTTGACCAGGTACAGAAGTCCTATCAGGTGGGCGGCCGGGCGATCCCTGCGCTGCACCCCACCGATATGACCATTGAAACCGGCGAGGTGTTCGGCATCGTCGGTCACTCCGGGGCGGGCAAATCCACGCTGGTGCGTCTGATCAACCTGCTGGAGCCACCCACGGGTGGTCGCATCCTGATCGACGACGAGGACATCACCGGCTACAACCCGGCCCAGTTGCGGGCATTCCGCCGCAAGGTGGGCATGATCTTCCAGCACTTCAATCTGCTGTCCTCCAAGACCGTGGCGGACAACATCGCCTTCCCGATGAAACTCGCCGGTATCTATTCAAAAGCCGAGATCCGGGAACGGGTCGAGGAACTGTTGGCCCGGGTCAGCCTGACCGACCATGCCAACAAGTACCCGTCCCAGCTCTCGGGTGGCCAGAAGCAGCGGGTGGGTATTGCCCGTGCCCTCGCCTGCCGCCCGACCATCCTGCTGTGCGACGAAGCCACCAGCGCACTGGATCCGCAGACCACCCAATCGGTCCTGAAATTGCTGGCGGACATCAACCAGGAGCTGGGCCTGACCATCGTGCTGATCACCCACGAGATGGATGTGGTACGCCGGGTTTGCGACCGGGTGGCGGTGATGGACGCCGGTCGCGTGGTGGAGATGGGACCGGTCAGCGAGGTGTTCCTGCACCCGCAGCATCCGACCACCCGGGATTTCGTATTCGAGAGCGAGAGCATCGATCACGAGGAACTGCAGGAAGATCTGCAGAAAGCCGATGGCCGCATCCTGCGCCTGACCTTCAAGGGCGAGTCCACCTACCAGCCGCTGCTGGGCGGCGTGGCCCGCAAGTCCGGCGTGGATTTCAGCATCCTGTCCGGCCGCATCGACCATATCAAGGACACTCCCTACGGACAGCTGACCCTGTCCCTGGTCGGTGGTGATCTGGATGTGGCCATGCAGGAATTCGAAGCCGCCGACGTCCATGTGGAGGTGCTGCGCTGATGGAAGCCTTACTGAGTAACGTCGACTGGAGCGAAATCGGCTGGGCCAGCTGGGACACCCTGGTGATGGTGGGCATGTCTTTGCTGTTCAGCGTACTGATCGGCCTGCCCATTGGTGTGCTGCTGTTCCTGACCGGCAAGCGCCAGTTGCTGGAGCAGCCGGTGGCCTACGCCGTGCTGTCATTTGTTGTGAACGTGCTGCGGTCGGTGCCGTTCATCATCCTGCTGATCGTAATGATCCCGTTCACCGTGATGCTGATAGGCACCTCGCTTGGTGTCGCCGGGGCCATCCCGCCGCTGGTGGCCGGTGGCGCGCCCTTTTTCGCCCGCCTGGTGGAAACCTCCCTGCGGGAAGTGGACCGGGGTATCATCGAGGCCACCCAGGCCATGGGCGCCAGCGTGCGCCAGATCATCTTCGGCGCTTTACTGCCGGAAGCCCTGCCGGGCATCATCGCCGGCATTACCGTTACCGCCATTACCCTGGTGTCCTATGCCGCCATGTCCGGCGTCATCGGTGGCGGCGGCCTGGGTGACCTGGCCATCCGCTTCGGTTATCAGCGATTCCAGACCGACGTGATGGTGATTACTGTGGCGTTGTTGGTGATTTTTGTACAAGTACTCCAGATGGTTGGCGACCGTCTGGTTTTGTATTTCAGCCGTAAGTAGCCGTCAGAGTTTGGGGGAAACCGCCGACGGGCGATGCTTCCCGAAAAACGCCCGTGAATACGTCCCTGTAGGGCTCGGTCGCGCCATCCCTGGCGCTCCACGTTTTCGGGAAGCATCGCCCGTCGGCGGCCCGAGCCAACAGGACTATCGAACTTCAATGTCTCTTACACAGGAGAACAGGTTATGAATTTCAAGAAAACACTGGCCGCGTTTGCTGCAGCCGCCACTTTTTCCGTTGCCGCTTCCGCCGAGGAGCTATCCGTCGCCGCGACGCCGGTTCCCCATGCGGAAATCCTGGAATTTGTGAAGCCGACCCTGGCTGAGCAGGGTGTAGAGCTGGATGTGAAAGTATTCACCGACTACATCCAGCCCAACATCCAGGTGGACCAGAAGCGGATGGACGCCAACTTCTTCCAGCACCAGCCGTACCTGGACGAGTTCAACGAAGGCCGCGGCACCAACCTGGTGACTGTGACCGGCGTTCATGTTGAGCCGTTCGGTGCCTACTCCAGCAAGATTGATTCCCTGGATGCGCTGGAAGACGGCGCCGTGGTAGCAATTCCGAACGACCCGACCAACGGTGGCCGTGCCCTGCTTCTGCTGCAGAAGGCCGGTCTGATCAAGCTGAAAGACGCGAGCAAGATCACCGCGACCCCGCGTGACATTGCCGAAAACCCGAAGGACCTGGACTTCAAGGAACTGGAGGCAGCCACCCTGCCGCGCATCCTGAACCAGGTGGACCTCGCCCTGATCAACACCAACTACGCGCTGGAAGCGGGCCTGAATCCGTCTGAAGACGCACTGGTGATCGAGGGTTCCGAGTCTCCGTATGTGAACATCCTGGTTGCCCGCCCGGACAACAAGGACAGCGAAGCCATGCAGAAGCTGGCGGCAGCGCTGAAGTCCGAGGCCGTGAAAGAATTCATTATGGAGAAGTATGAGGGTGCCGTGGTTCCGGCATTCTGATAGGGATGTAAAAAAGGGGTCAGAAGAAAGTGTTCTTCAGACCCCGCGGGCTTCATAAAATCGGGGTCAGATGAAAGCTTTCATCTGACCCCTTTTCATTCTTCAGTCACCACCCCAGTTGGTCTTGGGATCCGGGGTCATGCGCAGGTAGGACTTCACCGCCTTGTAGCCCTGCGGGAACCGTTCCTTGATTTCTTCCTCATCCTGCAGGGACGGTACGATCACCACGTCACCGCCACGCTCCCAGTTACCCGGCGTCGCGACCTTGTGCTCGTCGGTCAGCTGCAGGGAGTCGATAACCCGCAACACTTCGTTGAAGTTACGACCGGTGGAGGCCGGATAGGTGATGATCAGGCGTACCTTCTTGTTCGGGTCGATCACGAACAGGGAACGTACGGTCAGGCTACTGTCGGCATTGGGGTGGATCATGTCGTACAGCTCGGAAACCTTGCGGTCCTCGTCGGCGATGATCGGGAAGTTCACCGAACAACCCTGGGTTTCCTCGATGTCCTTCACCCATTCCTTGTGGGAGTCGACCGGGTCGACACTCAGGGCAATGGCCTTGACGTTACGCTTGGCGAACTGGTCCTTCAGCTTGGCGGTGAGGCCAAGCTCGGTGGTGCACACCGGGGTAAAGTCTGCCGGATGGGAGAACAGAACCCCCCAGCTGTCGCCAAGCCAGTCGTAGAAACTGATCTTGCCTTCCGTTGAATCCTGTTCGAAATCCGGTGCGGTATCTCCAAGACGCAAACTCATAGATTCTCTCCTCTGATGATCGTTCCGGTTTCTTGAGTGTATACAACTATTCTGGTGCTGGATGAGGTGAATACAAGGGGCCAATGATCCATCTCATCCGAACACTTATTTACATCGATATAACAGGAACTTAAGGCCCTGAGCTTCAATCAACACCCAGTGCTTTTTCCCGGGCAAAGTGCTCCCGTGTCAGCTTGAACACCACCGGACTGAGCAGTAACAGGGCCACCAGGTTTGGCAGTGCCATCATGGCGTTCAGGGTATCGGCCACCAGCCAGACAAACCCCAGATTCAGGGTGGCGCCGACAGGGATGGCTATGATCCAGGCAACCCGGTAAGGCACGATCGCCTTCACGCCGAACAGGAACTCGATGCTGCGCTCGCCATAGAACGACCAGCCCAGGATGGTGGTAAAGGCAAACACCGCCAGGGCAATAGCAACAATATAGTTGCCCACACCCGGAAGTGCATCGGCAAACGCCAGGGAGGTGAGTTCCGCCCCGGAAACGCCGCTGGTCCAGACGCCGGAAGTGATGATCACCAGGCCGGTAATGGTGCAGATGATGATGGTGTCGATGAACGTGCCCAGCATCGCCACCATGCCCTGGTTGATCGGGTCACGGGTCTGCGCGGCGGCGTGGGCAATCGGCGCGGAGCCGAGGCCCGCCTCGTTGGAGAAAATGCCCCGGGCGACACCGAATCGGATCGCCGCCCAGACCGCGGCGCCGGCAAAACCGCCCTCGGCGGCAATCGGGCTGAAGGCATGCTTGAACACCAGTGCGATGGCGGCGGGAATGTCCGCGGCGTTGATCGCGAGTACCACGATGCCGGCCAGCAGGTAGGAGATGGCCATCAGCGGAACCAGGGCACTGGCAACGTGGCCGATCCGTCGGATACCGCCAATCAGCACCATGCCCACCAGTACCATGAGGATGACGCCGGTGGCCCAGTGGGGCAGGCCGAAGTTGGCCTCCATCACATCTGCCACCGAATTGGCCTGTACCGTGTTACCGATGCCAAAGCCGGCGATGGCGGCGAAAATGGCGAACAGTACACCCAGCCAGGACCATTTGCTGCCCAGGCCGTTGCGGATGTAGTACATGGGGCCACCGACGTGATTGCCGCGCTCGTCCACTTCGCGGAAACGCACCGCCAGTACCGCCTCCGAATACTTCGTGGCCATCCCCACCAGGGCGGTCAGCCACATCCAGAACAGGGCGCCCGGTCCACCCAGGAATACCGCGGTGGCGACGCCGGCGATGTTGCCTGTTCCGACCGTTGCCGAGAGTGCAGTCATCAAGGCCTGAAACGGCGGGATTTCACCCTCGGTTTCAGCTCCGGTTGCCTTCCGCCCCTGCCACATGAGCCGGAAGCCGGCTCCCAGTCTCAGCACCGGCATCAGTTTGAGGCCGATGCTGAGGAACAGCCCGACCCCGAGGATCATGACCAGCATGGGAGGGCCCCACACCAGACCGTTAATCTGACCGACAAAGTTTTCAATGGCTGACATGGGGATCTCCCTGCGTTTGCCATGGGTTGGAAAAGTTGATTTACCCTGTGCCGGGTATAACTGATTGAGTTTAGTCGGTTATTTTCGCCTGTAAACCATTTTCACCGAATCGGTTTTCCTTTTGCACCGTGATTGCCTATGTTTAGGGATAGACGGTCTGGTTTGGCCTGCGATGAAAACGGAAGTGGAGGTATTTGCCCATGCGGTCACTGAAAGCATCCGATGTGATGTGGAACCACATTGAGCCGGTTCGCTGCGGCACACCCCTGACCAAGGTGGTCAAGACCCTGCTGACCAACCATGTCACCGGTCTGCCCGTGGTGGATGACCATCGGCGGGTACTGGGGTTCGTCTCCGAACAGGATTGCATTCATTCCCTGCTGGTGAGCAGCTATCACTGTGAGGGTGACCCGATCGTGGACGATGTCATGTTCCGTCAGCCCGTGACCATCTCACCGGAGATGGCGGTGGTGGATCTGGCCCAGAACCTTGGCGCCGGCAAGCCGAAAGTGTATCCGGTTGTCGACCACGGCAAACTGGTCGGCATTGTTACACGTACCGCTATCCTCGCCGAGCTGGCCCGAACCGGTTGTGGTCTTGAGTTGCCGAAATACGCCAGCGCGGACGAGGACTGAGTTCACCTTTTCAGACCGGGATCCATTATGGAACTGCTATCCAGCAACGTTTGCTTTGGTGGCGAACACCGCCGTTATCGTCACACCTCCGCGAGCCTCGAATGCTCGATGGAGTTCGCGGTGTTTCTGCCCCCTTCTGCCGTGGGCAGCTCGCCCAAGCCGGCGCCGGTGCTCTACTGGCTGTCCGGGCTGACCTGCACCGACCAGAACTTCATGCAGAAAGCCGGTGCCCAGAAACTGGCCGCGAAACTGGGTCTGGCCATCGTGTGTCCGGACACCAGCCCCCGGGGACTCAATCTGCCGGGCGAGGATGACAGCTACGACTTCGGCACCGGTGCGGGTTTCTACATCAATGCTACCCAGCAGCCCTGGGCTCCCCACTACCGGATGTATGATTACGTGGTGAAGGAACTGCCGCAGCTGGTGGAGAACGAACTGCCGGTGACGGACCTGCGATCGGTCAGTGGTCATTCCATGGGCGGGCACGGTGCCCTGATCTGTGCCCTGAAGAATCCGGGGCGCTACCAGTCAGTCTCGGCTTTTGCACCGATCGCCAACCCCACCGAGTGCCCCTGGGGCCAGAAGGCGTTCAGCGGTTACCTGGGAGATGATCACTCAAGCTGGGAGCAGTGGGATGCCACCCTGTTGATTCCCACGGCCCGGGAGCGGCTGCCGCTGCTGGTGGACCAGGGGACCGCCGACGAATTTCTGGAAACCCAGCTGAACCCGGAGGCGCTGGCGGATATCTGTGAAAAGTTTCACCATCACATCAACCTGCGTATGCACCGGGGTTACGACCACAGCTACTTCTTCATCGCCTCGTTCATTGACGATCATCTGAACCATCATGCCAAGGCCCTGGGACTGACCTGATCAGCCCTGAAGGGTCCGGTGATACTGGAAGGCCTTCTGCACGTGCTCCCGGATCTGTTTGTCGTCCCAGGGCTTGGTCAGGAACTTGTAGATCGATCCCTCGTTGATGGCTTCCGTTACGGATTTCAGGTCGGTGTAGCCGGATAGCACGATGCGGACGGTATCCGGGTGTATCGCCTTTACCCGGCTGAGAAACTCGGTGCCGGACATTTCCGGCATCCGTTGATCCGAGATGATGACCTGGACATGGTTCTCCGCCAACAGGCTGAAGGCTTCCTGCACGCTGGTGGTGGTCAGGATTCGGTAACCATCCCGGCGTAACACCCGGGTCAGAGCCCGCAGGATGTTTGTTTCATCGTCCAGCAGCAACAGGGTCTTTTCCGGGCTGTCCTGAACATCGGACGTCGTGTTGGCATAGCCTCCCCGGGTGTGCATGTATTCTTCCAGCAGGTTGAGGGGCATGGGCCGTGCGAACAGGAACCCCTGGAGCAGATCGCACTGGTTCCGGCGCAGGAACGCGGCCTGGGCATCGGTCTCCACTCCCTCCGCCACCACGTCCAGGGACAGGTGGTGGGCCATGGAAATTACCCCCTGGGTGATGGCGGCGTCGCTGCGGTCCTGGATGACATCCCGGATGAACGAGCGGTCAATCTTGATCTTGCTGGCTGGCAACAGCTTGATGTAGCTGAGGCTGGAAAAGCCGGTGCCAAAATCGTCAATGGCAATGCCCACCCCGAGATCTCTCAGGTCGTGCAGGGTTTTGATGACCTGGTCGGCGTCGTAGAGCACCGCCGACTCGACAATTTCCAGTTCCAGGGATTCCGGTGGCAGGCCGGAGGCTTCCAGCGCATCGCTTACCGCGCCAATAAATCCGGCTTTACGCACCTGCATGGGTGACACGTTTACGGCGACCGTGCAGTCCCTGAATCCGGCCCTGTGAAGCCGGAGCATGTCTCTGCAGGCCTGCTCCAATACCCACTGGCCCAGCGCGATGATCTGACCGGTCTCCTCCGCCAGGGGCAGGAAATCCCCGGGTGATACCAGGCCCCGTTCCGGATGATCCCAGCGCACCAGGGCTTCCACCGCACGTGCCTTGCCGGTTCTGGAATCGATCAGCGGCTGGTAATAGAGAGTGAGCCGATCATTGTCGATGGCATCCTGCAGCTCGTTGCGCAGCTTGACCCGATAGCTGGCTTCGGTATTGAGCTGCTCGGAAAACCACTGATAGGTGTTCCGCCCCATCTGTTTGGCCCGGTACATGGCCAGGTCGGCCTGCTGGATCAGTTCCGTGGGCTGGTTGATATTGCCGTCGGTGGTGGCGATGCCGATGCTGGCAGTCAGGTGCAGGTTTTCGTCGTTGACGTTATAGGGCGCGGAAAGCGTGCGCATGATCTGCTCGACCACCATCAGGGCATCGTCGTTGCGGGCCAGGTCCGGCAGCAACATCACGTACTCGTCACCGCTGACCCTGGCCACGGTATCGCCGGTCCGGCAGACCTCCTCGAGCCGGCGGGCCACCTCAATCAGCAACTTGTCACCGGTGCGGTGCCCGAGGGAGTCATTGATCAGTTTGAAACCGTCCAGGTCGACGAACAGAAGGGCCAGGGTGCGGCCATGGCGCTGTGCGAAGCGGCAGGCCTGTTCCAGACGATCCTCCAGCAGGGCCCGGTTGGGGAGCTGGGTCAGCACATCATGGCTGGCGTTGTAGGCCAGCTGATTCTCCACATCCTTGCGCTCGGAAATATCGTTCTGGACCCCGACAAAATGGGTTACTTCCCCATCGTCATTGCGGATCGGAGACAGGTACAGGTCGTTCCAGAAGGGTGTTCCATCCTTGCGGAAGTTGCGCAGCACCACGGACGTTTCGCCACCGGTGGCGAGGGCTTTACGGATCTCCACCAGCGCCTGTTCGTTGCTTCGGTCCCTGCCGGTGCCCTGAAGGAAGCGGCAGTTACGGCCGATCGATTCCTCCCGACTGTAGCCGGTGATTCGCTCAAAAGTGGGATTTACGTAAACCAGTGGCATGTCCGGCTGCTGGGCATCGGAGATAATAATGCCGTTGGAGCTGGATTCGATGCACTGTTGCAGTAAACGCAGCCGACGGTTGTTGTCGATTTGCCGGGTCATGTCGGTGACCATCACCAGGTCGAGGGGATGATGATCGACAAAAATGCGCTCGGAAAGGAGTTCAACATACAGACTGTTGCCATTCCGGGTCAGGTGTTCCTCCAGGGTGCTGCCCTCGCGCAGGATGACGCCCTCCCGGGGGACCGGACTGGCATTGCACCGCAGATCCGGCAGTGACAGGTCAACGGTTTCTCCGGCCCTGAAGCCGTAGAGTGCCATCGCAGCGCCATTCATGGATTCGATTCGCCCCGACTTCGGCTGCACCAGGTACATGGGCGCGGGATTGTTTTCAAACAGCAGGCGGTAATGGGCCTCGCTGCTGGCCAGATCTTCGTTGGCGGCGGCCCGGTCTACGGCATAGCGGATGCTGCGGATAAGGGAATGGCCATCCAGCTGCCCTTTGACCAGGTAATCCGCTGCGCCGAGTTCCACCGCCCGGGCATCCAGATCGGCATCGCCCTGGCCGGTGAGCAGGATGAAAGGAGAGGTAATCCCCCGGTCCTGGGCTTCCCGGATGACATCCAGGCCGGAATCCGGACCCAGGCGGAGATCGACGAGGGTGACATCGATCCGCTCCTGCTCCAGGGTTTCGAGCCCGGCAGCCATGGTGTCGCGCCAGATCAGCTCAACGCCCGAGGGGCTGACGTCGTGCAGGAGATCCCGTGTGATCAGGTAATCGTCTTCGTCGTCCTCGATGAGCAGGACACGGAGCATCGGATCAGTCATGTTCCCTGTTAATCCACTGTTTTGTGAGTGACTCTACGACATCCAGCAGATCGCTGTATTTCCGGGGCTTGACGATATAGTCATTGGCGCCCCGTTGCTGGCAGAAGTCCCGGTCATCCTGATCACTGGATGTGGTCATGATGACCGTAGGCAGTACCTGCAGCCGGGGGTCGGACTTGATCTCCTGCAGGGACTGCCGGCCATCCTTGAGCGGCATGTTCAGATCCAGCAGCAACAGGTCCGGAACCGCGCAGACCTGGCCCTCGCGGTCCGGATGCTGGCCACGGAGGAAATCCATCAGTTCTTCGCCGTCGTGGACAAAACACAGGGTGCAGTCGGCACACTGGTCCTCGAAGGCTTCCCGGATCATCAGGCAGTCGTCCGGGTCATCATCGGCAACCACCACCAGGGCGGGATTTACAGGTTTATCCATCCTTGCTCTGCTCCTGTGCAGGACTGCTTTTGAACCGGATCCGGAACGCGGTTCCTTCACCGGGGACGCTAACCACGGTGATCTCCGCACCGTGGCGATCCAGGATTTTTTTTACAATGGCCATGCCAATCCCGGTACCCGCATACCCTTCCCGGCTATGCAGGCGCTGGAACGGGTGGAACAGTTTCCGGGTGTAGCGAGGGTCGAATCCGATCCCTTGATCCTGCACCACCAGCGTCCAGCCCGAGTTATTAACATCCTCAGCATAGACGGAAATTTCCGGTGGTGTACCGGGGGCGTGGAACTTGATGGCGTTGCTGAGCAGGTTCTGAAACACCTGGCGCAGTTGGGTCGCGTCTCCCACCAGGTCCGGCAGCGGCTGAACTTTGATGCGGGCCTGCTCGCGGGTAATGGCAGTGTCCAGATCCTGCAGCACGCCTGCGAGGACGTCATCGGTGTGGCACAGCGCCATCGGCATGGCGCGGGTGGTGACCCGGGAGTAACTCAGCAGATCCTCGATCAGCTGTTGCATGCGCCCGGCAGCAGACTGCATGCGGTTGAGGTAGTCCTGTTCGCTCGGGCCGAACTGGTCGGATTTGGTCATCAGCCGGTCGGAGAAAGCCTGGATCTTGCGCAGGGGTTCCTGCAGGTCGTGGGACGCCACGAAGGCGAAGTCCTGGAGTTCACGATTACTTCGTTCCAGCTCGGCCATCGCCGCTTCGAGTTTCTGTTGGGCTTCCTTGCGCTCCCGGATGCTGCGGTAGTAGACCGCGAGACCTTCGTCGGACGGGTAGGCGCTGACTTCGAGCCAATTATCCAGGGGCGCGTAATACGCTTCAAAAGAAACGGATTCGCCGGTTTCCATAGCATGGCGGTACTGGTCATCGAATTCTGTCCCGATGGCCTCGGGAAACATTTCCCACAGACTGTGTCCGATCAGTTCTTCCCGCTTTTTGTGCAGGAGTTCCTCTGATTTTCGGTTGACGTAGGTAAAGCGCCAGTCGGCATCGAGGGTAAAGAAGGCATCGGTGATACTCTCGAAGATGTTCGCCTGTCGTTCCGCATAGCGCCGGATCTGCTCCATCGCCTGATGACTGGCGGTGATGTCCTGGAACGCGCCCTGAAGCTTTACTACCTTGCCCTCATCGTCCTGCACCGCATGACCGATGGACCGGACCCACCGAAGGTTGCCCTTGGCGGTTCGTATCTGCAGCTCCTCATCGAACGGAATGCCGGTTTCCATGCACAGTAGCACCGCTGCCCGGATTTGCTCCCGGTGTTCGTCGACATAGAAATTGATGGCGTCTTCCACGTCCGGCGCCTGTCCCCGGGGAATTTCGTGGATATCGCAGACGCCATCCGACCAGACTGATTGGCCCGTTGACAGGTCAACCACCCAGCCACCCAGCAGCGCCAGGCGCTCGGCCAGTTTGAGCAGGGTCTCGTTTTCCCTCAGCTTTTCTTCAATGGCCAGCTGTTCGGTGGTGTCCCTGGCGACCACGTAGATCAGGTCGTCGGCACTGAGGATGGCATTGATCTGCAACCAGTGCGGGTTGCCCTCACAGTCCATCGCGCGGACCAGCAGGTCCTTGACCTCATGGCCCTCGGTCAGTGAATGCACTGCCCGGATGGTTTTCTCGTGGTCTTCGGCGTGGATCAGGTCCATGTAGGAACTGCCCAACAGCTGCTCCCGGGTATATCCGAGGGTATGCACAAAGGTTTCGTTGAGCTCGAAGAAATGGCTGTTCAGGTCAACGATGCAGAACATGTCCGGAGACAGTGAGAAAAACTGGTCCCGTTCCCTGGACAAGGTCTCATTGGTGGTCCGCAGGTCCCGCTCTTCTTCCAGGTGCTGGTTCAGCACGTCGTTCAGTTCCGCGAGGCTTCGGGCTCGTTGTTCGGACTGGCGCCAGAAAAAATGCGACAGCATCACCAGGAAGCTCAGTCCCAGGCCGGTGAACAGTACCGCCGGCGGCAGGTAGAGTTCGCCAGGGGGAAGGCTGCCTCTGCGGGTGTAGATCTCGATCCTGCGTTCACTGTCGTGGTGTGGCGTGATCCGATGGGAAGTCAGCAGCGATTCCTGGGTTGGGGGAATATCCGGTGCGCTGTCGAAGACGGCCTGGTCGTGGTGGTACACCTTGATGTGCATGTTGCCGTCGTAATGGGCGGTAAGGGTTTCGTAAACGGTCCGGAGATCCACCACGGCAAGAACTGACCACGAATAATTCGGGCCCGGAGTGATCGGAACGGCGACGGCCGCGTGATAACGGTCCTGATTGTCCACCAGCGGTATACTCAGGTGTGCGTTGCGGGACTCGATGGTGTGGTCGAGCCAATCCCGGTTTTGCTGATCTGACAGGAAGATTTCCAGCCAGCCCCGGTAGTCGAGGGTGCGGGATTCGGTGCGCACCGGGCTGTGTTCCCGGTTGAGGATGGTGATCAGCCGCAGGTCCGGGAAGTCACGGAGGTAGCTGCTTACCTCCTGCTCCCAGAACGTCTGTGAAGGGACGCCGTCGAGCAGCTCCCAGCGTTCGGCCAGGCGTCGAATCAAAGCCAGTTTCACGTCGAACGCGGAGTTGGCGGAAGCCTCAAGCTGGCCCGCCAGTGACTCGGCCCGTTCGATCAGGCGCTCGCCGGATTGCAGACGCAGGGCGTGCCAGCTCAGGCTGGTGACCAGGATGCCCAGGATGCCAAGTACGAGCAGACCCTTGGAATAGAACTGCACTTTGCTGTGATAGATGGAATACAGGAACGGCAGGGTCAAACCCGCGAGCATGACCAGGGGGCTAAGAACCAGGGTGGATTCGGTGATATTGCCAAGCCCCAGACCGGACAACCCCGGGTGCCAGTGAGACAGCAGCGACAGCAGGCCGAGGCCGAACACCATCGGGCCGCAGACCAGTCCGACAAACCAGCCCCGAGACAGGTGCATGGCGGCCAGCCCGCTCAGGCTGATCAGCAGAATCACCAGCAGCAGTAACGGGTTGAGCGCGGCGATGTCCAGCCAGTCGCTGTCGGGTAAGCGAGGTGCCAGTGTCAGCAGCGAGGCCAGGGCAATTAGGCCGAAGCCCAGGCTGGTCGCGAGCCAGCGGTAGCGCAGCAAGAGCGCCAGGAAGGTGGCGCTCAGGGCCAGAGCGACCAGTCCACCGCCGGGGCGTAGTGCCAGCCGGCCGACGCTTTCCGGCCCGCTGACGCCGAAGTCGATCAGGATGATCAAACCCACGGAACCCAGGGATATGGCCAGGGCGAGCGTCAGGCAGTACCAGAAGGCCGGTCGCTTGAGCGCGTTAACCATGGAGTACCTGGGGGCCCAGCAGTCGCAGGATTTCGTCGGCGGTGGTCAGGCCGTCCCGGAGTTTTTCGAGGGCATCGTCCAGCAAGACCCTCATGCCTTTTTCACGGGCAAGGGTCTCGATCTGCATGGCGCTGGCGCCTTCGGTAATGGCAATGCGCAGTTCCTCGTTCATGGTCAGCACCTCGTGGATGGCGACCCGCCCCTTGTAACCCTTATGGCATTTTTCGCAGCCCCGGCCCCGGTAGAAGCGCAGCTCTTCACTCAGGAACTGCGGTCCCAGCTGCTCAAGAACCTCCGTCGGCCGTTCGGTTTCCTCCCGGCAGTGGGTGCAGATCCGCCGCACCAGGCGCTGGGCAATGATGGCTTCCAGCGCCGAGGCCAGTACGAAGGGTTTCAGATCCAGGTCCAGCAGTCGTGCCACGGTAGCCGCCGCGGAACTGGTATGGAGGGTGGAATAGACCAGGTGGCCGGTCATCGACGCGTGAAAGGCCACGTCGGCGGTCTCCTCGTCCCGGATCTCACCCAGCAGGATCACGTCGGGGTCCTGGCGCAGGATGGCCCGCAAGACACTGGCAAAGTCCAGGCCGATCCGGTCCTTGACCGGCACCTGTCCGGCCATGTCGACGTGGAACTCCACCGGATCTTCGATGGTGACATAATTCCGCTCCGGCGAGGCATTGTGTTGCAACAGGGCATACAGTGTGGTGGTTTTGCCGCTGCCGGTGGGGCCTGTGGCGAGAATGATGCCCTGGGGCTTGGCGATCACGTGCTTGAGTCGTGCCAGGTTGTGTTGGGACAGGCCCAGGTCTTCCAGGGATTGCGCCGAGGACTGGCGCTCCAGCACCCGCATGACCACTTTTTCACCGTTGATGGTGGGCAGGGTGGAAATCCGCAGGTCGACAATGCGCATGGGGGTCTTGACGGTAATCCGGCCGTCCTGGGGCCGCCGCCGCTCGGTGATGTCCAGTTCGGCCATGACCTTGATGCGCGAGACCACCGACATCAGCAGATTGGTGGGGATGTGGATCTTGTCCTGCAGGACCCCGTCAATCCGGTAGCGCACCACCAGTGACTTGGTGCGCGGGTGAATGTGGATATCGCTCGCCCCCAGGCGCAGGGCCTCGAGGATAATGGCATTCACCAGCCGGATCGCAGGGGGCTCCTCGGAGCTGCCCAGCAACTGTTCCAGGGATTCCTGGTCGGTATCCTCGTCCAGGACGATCTCGATACCCTCGTAGGGATCATCGGAGCCCACCTTGGTGGTGATGTCTTCCAGATCGTTGGTATCCCCGAAAATCTCTGCCAGCTTGGCCTGCATCTGTGAGGTTTCGCACAACAGGGGGTGGACGGTGTAGCCGGTCATGAACCCCAGTTCGTCGATCAGGTTGATGTCCATGGGGTCTACCATGGCCAGGCGTAGCCGCTGGCCACTGACCCGTAGTGGCAGCACCAGCTGGCGAGTACAGATTTTCTGCGGAATCAGGGACAGCAGGCTGGGATCCGGCTGGAATTCTCTCAGGTCCACCTCTTCGAACAGCATCTCGTCCCGGAGGAGTTCGAAGACTTTCTGAAAGTCCACCCAGTCATGCTTGAGCAGCTGGCGTACCACCGGAGTCTTCTGGCTCTGCATTTCCCGGTGCAGTTGCTGGATCTGCTGGGGATTGAGCCAGCCCTTCTTGTGCAGCAGGATGGCGAGCTGGCTGCGGTTGGTGGCGGTCAGCTTGCTGATGGTCTC
This sequence comes from Marinobacter sp. DUT-1, assembly GCF_050379415.1. NCBI lineage: Bacteria > Pseudomonadati > Pseudomonadota > Gammaproteobacteria > Pseudomonadales > Marinobacteraceae > Marinobacter > Marinobacter sp. DUT-1. The sequence goes on along the minus strand of NZ_JBNRLS010000003.1, from coordinate 427,059 downwards.
CAGGTCCCGGCCCTGTTTCTGGGTCTGCTGCTCAAGGGACCGGTTGCGTTGCATCAGTTCGTATTGCTCCAGTGCCAGGGCAATGGTCAGGCGGATGTCATCGTCGTTCCAGGGCTTGAGGATGAAGCGGTAGACGGCGCCGTCCTTGATCGAGCCCATCACCGCGTCGGTGTTGGCATGGCCCGTGAGCATGATACGGATCGTCTGGGGCCAGCGCTCCCGTACTTCCCGGAGCAATTCGCTGCCATTCATGCCTGGCATCATGAAGTCGGTCATGATCAGCTCGACCGGCTGCTTTTCCAGGGTTTTCAGGGCCTCGTCGGCACTGCGGGCAAACAGCAGTTCGTAGTTTTCCCGCTGGAACACCCGGCGCAGGGACGCCAGGATGTTGGGCTCGTCGTCCACCAGCAGCAGGCGATAGGGCGCGGACTTCGCAGCCGGCTTCGGGTCCGGGTGCTTGTCGGTGTCGTTTCCGTAGAACAGGGATGCGTAGCGTTTTGCCATTCAGGAACCTTGTTTGACTGGCAGGGTGAGGACGACGCGTGTACCCGCCCCCTCCTGGCTGTCGAGTGTCAGTTGGCCATCGTGGGCGCGGACGGTATCCCGGGCCACGGTGAGCCCCAGCCCGGTGCCGGAACCCACCGGTCGGGTGGTGAAAAAGGCATCGAAAACCTGGCTGCGAACCGCCTCCGGTATGCCGCAGCCGTTGTCCTGGATGATCACATGGATGCCGGTATTGTCCGCCAGGGTCCTGACCAGGATACGGCCATCGTCCCCGATCGCCTGGGCCGCGTTGTCCAACAAATTGAAAAGGGTCTGGGACAGCCTGGAAGGATGGCCCGGGATCCTGGGCAGCTCTGCCAGGTGCTCCGTGATGCCCAGGCAGTGGTCGTACTCGGTCTGTACCAGGTGTATCGCGCTTCGCAGCAGGCTGTTCAGATCGCACAGGGCGTTGTCAGCCTGATCGATACTGGCGAAGGTCTTCAGGTCCGCGACGATGTGGGCAATGCGGTCGGTGCCCTCGATCGATTCGCTGAGCAGATCGTTGAAATCCTCCAGCAGCTCCCGGTTTTCCGCAGTCTCCGGCAGCAGGGGCTCCAGGTTCTGCACATAGTCCCGGGCCACCCGAAGGTTGCTGCTGATGAACCCGACGGGATTGTTGATCTCGTGGGCGACACCGGCCGCCAGGTGGCCAACGGAGCGCAACCGGGCACTCTCGTACAGTTCCTGCTGGGCCTGGCGGATCACGGCAACCTGCTCGTCCACTTGCTGCTGCAACTGGTCGGACAGTTCCCGGTACTTTGCCTCGGATGCCCTGAGCGCCTCATTCTGGCGCTGAAGCTCCGCGTAGCTGGCTTCGGTGGTGTCATGGTGGATGTTGGCGGCCAGCCTGTATTTGGCCACGAACAGCATGAGGAACGATACCAGTTCGGCCGCGGCCGCACGTTCCCCCGCAGAGGCACCTCCGCTCAGCCAACCGACGGTTTCCAGGTTGAATTCCACCGGAACGGCATCCCCGCTACGGGCTTCGCCGATCATCACCGGCTCGCGGCACAGGGCGCTCAGCCCGTCACTCAGTCTCCGGAGCTGGTCTGATGTCAGCAGGTCGGACAGCGTCGGATCGTCCTCGAAGTTACGCATCACCAACCCCGCGACTGACACTCAGTCGGCCAATGAAAGTGGCCCGGTCGATGCCGTGCTTGCCGGCCAGGTCAAACTCGGCATTGACGACCGTATAAAGTCGATCCAGCAGGAGCCGGAAGGTTTCGATGACACCCGTGCCCTTCAGGGCGGAGGCCATGGCCAGCGGTGCCCAGGGGGTGCCGGCCCAGCGTGTCTGGAGTTCGGCCTCGTCCACCACTGAAGGCAGGTCGCGTTTGTTGAATTGAACCACCATGGGCACGGTGTCTATATCCAGGCCCACCTTGTCCAGGTTCTCTTCCAGGTTACCGAAGGCGATGGCGTTGTTGTCCTGCTGGGCGACCTGGGAGTCGGCCACGAACACGACGCCGTCGGCCCGTGATAAAACCGCCTTGCGGGTACTGTCGTGCTGGACCTGACCGGGCACGGTATAGAGCTTCACTCTCAGGTCCAGACCGGAATGGCTGCGCAGCCCGATGGGCAGCATGTCGAAAAACAGGGTGCGGTCGTCCCGGGTCTCGAGCACCATCAGTTCGCCCTTGCGCTCTGGATTGAGCAGGGAATGCAGCTGCATCAGGTTGGTGGTCTTGCCGCTCAGGGCCGGGCCGTAGAACACCACCTTCAGGGCGAGCTTGTTATTTTCCGGGCTGAAGTCAGGCATTGAGCAGGTCCGGTTCAGTCATCGTCGCCGAGCAACACCGAGCCGTCGGTATCGCGCTGGACCCGGGTGATGCCGGGGTTCTCGGCCTCCAGTCGCAACAGTTCTTCCTCACGGGCCCGGAGCATGTCTTTCTGGCGGTCGTTTTCCTGGCGCAGGCGCTGGTTTTCCTTTTTCAGCTGGTACAGGTCGATGGCGGAGCGGATGGCACTCACCACTTCGTGGTCTTCCCAGGGTTTGGACAGGTACCGATGTACCTCAGCCTGGTTGATGGCCTTGATCATGGAGTCCCTGTCACCGTAGGCGCTGAGCACCAGACGGATGGCATCGGGCTGGCGCTGTTTGGCGAACTGCAGGTAGGTGACGCCGTCGGCGGTGGGCATCCGGTAATCCGAGACAATCGCGGCGTATTCATGTTCCTGGAGGCTGCCGAGCGCTTCCTCGACATTGTCGTAGGTGTGCACCTCCCAGCCCTCGGGTTTGAGCAGCCGGCGCAGGGCGCTGAGAATGTTGCGTTCGTCGTCCACCAGCTGGATCTTGATCATGGCTCGTCTCCGTGTCGCCGGGGTTATTCGTTATCGGTGTCTGGCTGAGTAACCGGCAGGGTCAGACGGAAGCAGGTGCCTTCACCGGGCGTGCTGTCCACATCGAGGCTGCCCTGATGTTTTTCGATAATGTTGAAAGACAGGGAAAGACCCAGGCCCGTACCTTTGCCAACCGGCTTGGTGGTAAAGAACGGTTCGAAGATCCGGTGCCGGTGTTCGGGCGATATGCCTTTACCCGTGTCGTGCACTTCGATGATGACCTGGTCGCCCTCCTGGCGGGTGCGGATGGTGATCCGGCCAAAGCTTTCAATAGCATGGGCGGCGTTGACCAGCAGGTTCATCACCACCTGGTTGATCTGGGAGATGATACATTCCACCTCCGGCAGCTCGTCGAACTCCCGAACAACCTCTGCCTTGTATTTCAGTTCATTGTTGACCACGTTCAGGGTGGTCTCGATGCCCCGATGGATATCCGCCGGCTTGAACGCTTCCTCCTCGATGTGGGAGAAGTCCTTCATCGCCGCGATGATGGTCTTGACCCGCTCGATGCCTTCCCGGGACTCCGCCAACAGATCCCGAAGGTCATCCCTCAGATAATCGTAGTCAATGTTCTGCTTGATCAGTTGGAGGTCATCAAGGGATCTGGCGCTGTCCACCGCCTCGGTCAGCCGGAACAGATCGTTGAGATAGGTGTCCAGGGTTTGCAGGTTTGAATAGACATAGCCCACGGGATTATTGATCTCGTGGGCGACGCCGGCGGCAAGCTGGCCAATGGCCGCCAGTTTTTCCGACTGCAGCAATTGCTGGTTGGCCTGTTCCAGGCGGGCGTTGAGCAATTCCTGGTCTGACTGGGGGGTAGGGGCGTTGGACATAGACAACCGTAACCGTGAAATTTCAGCTGATCCCAGTATAGATGCCCGTTTTTTACCGCTTGGTAAAGTTTGGTTTCCGGAGTGCGGAGTTACGTTATCAATTCCCTGTAGTTGATGTGGGTTTTCCGGTCTGTTCCGGCGAATGCGGCGTATGAACCTGTACGCACCATGAAACATTGTTAAAAAATAGCCAGACATGACGACCTGTCGGACTTGTTGGGCTACGCTTTGGACCACCACGCGACCCATGTCGGAAACCTTTTCCAATGTTCCAACGCCTTAGATCGGATTTTCGCCTGTCCATCATTACCTTGCTCGGGCTGAGTGGCTTTCTGGGCATTACGCCTTTTGCCGTGTTGCGCTTTCACCAGGGTAATCCGGCTGCGGGTCTGGTTGATGTGCTGATCCTCTGTGGTCTCTGCGCTGGCGTTATCTATGCGTGGGTGACCGGCGATACCCGGCGCAGCGGCTTGATCATGGCGATCATTGCGGCGATAGGAGCTGTCGTAATGGCGGGTCTGGTGGGCACTCCGGGACTGTATTGGCTTTATCCCTGCCTGATTACCAGCTTCTTCCTGACATCGCCCCGGGTTGCTACCAGCATAAATGTCGCCGCGGTGCTGCTGACGGTCGCCCAGGGCGGGGCCTTCGCAGGCATCGAACAAATGGGATCGTTTGTAGCCACGGCATTGGTTGTCAGTGCCTGCGCCTTCTTTTTTGCTATCCGCAATGAGGATCAGCGCAGGCGCCTGGAGCATCTGGCCACCATTGATCCGCTGACCGGAGTGAAAAACCGCCGGGCCATGGATGAGGAGCTGGCCATCGCGCAGGCCCATGCCAGTCGGACCGGGCTTTCCTGTGCCCTGATCCTGCTCGACATTGACCACTTCAAGAAGATCAACGACGAACACGGTCATAGTGTCGGGGATGCCGTCCTTGTTGATCTGGTCAACGTGCTCCGCAAGAACACCCGAAAGTCGGACCAGCTGTTCCGGTATGGCGGTGAAGAGTTTGTCCTGCTGCTACCGGACGCGACGGGGATTAAAACGGTCATCGGCAACCTGCAGCAGCTGCTGCGCAACCACGTGAAACATCCGGGCGGTTCAATCACCGCTTCCTTCGGAGTCGCCGAGCTGGATTGGGGTGAGACCGTGGATTCCTGGCTTACCCGGGCCGATGACGCCCTTTACCAGGCCAAGGAAACCGGGCGGGATCGGGCTGTGTTTGCCGAGCCCCGCATTCGGGCGGTGTCTCAGTCGGCCTGATCCGGCCTGTAGCGGAACAGGCGCCAGCCGAGCAGAAGGCTGGCGGAGGTCAGGCCGCAGGTCAGACCCACCCAAAAGCCTGCTGCCCCCATGGCGGGCACGATCCAGTCTGTGAAGGTCAGGGTGTAACCCAGGGGTAGTCCGATCCCCCAGAACGAAAACAGCATGATGAACATGGGTATGCGGGTATCCTTGTAACCCCGCAGGGCGCTGATGCAGGTCACTTGCACCACATCGGCCACCTGGAACAGGGCCGCAAAGCCCAGCAGGGCGACAGTGACCGATCGAACGTCTGCCTCCCCCGAATACAGTGCGGCAATTTCCGGGGAAAAGGTGTAGAGCAGGGTAGCAAAGACCAGGGCAATGGCTGCCGCCAACGCCAGCGAGCTTCGGGAAATGAGCCTGGCGCTGTCCGGCGCCCGGGCGCCGATCAGGAAGCTCACCCGCAGAGTCAGGGCCATGCCCAGGCTCAATGGCAGCATGAACAGCAGCGATACCACGTTCAGGGCAATCTGGTGGCCCGCGACCACCACCGGGCCTAGAGGCGCCAGGAACAGGGCAATGACCGCAAACATGCTCGCCTCGACGAAAATAGTGAAGCCGATCGGCACGCCGATTCGCAGAATGTACCCCAGGCCCGCCCGGTCCGGGGCGGCCCAATCGGCAATAAGGTGGAAGCTCCGGTACAGCCGGCTCCCGTTCAGGTAGACCAGCATCGCCACCGCAGCAAAGCCATTGGACAGTGAGGTGGCCCAGCCACAGCCGATGCCACCCATGGCCGGAAGCCCGAGCTTGCCATAGATGAAGATGTAGTTCAGGGGCAGGTTGATCAGCGTACTGAGTACGGAAAATGCCATGATCACCCGGGTGTGCCCCAGGCCGTCCGTCAGTCCCCGCAAGGCGGTCATCAACAGCATGGCCGGAACACCCCAGGCAAAGGCATCCAGGTAACCCTGGGTGATGCGGGTGGTATTGGCGTCCAGTTCCAGCAGGGTGAGCACCGGCTTCACATTGATCAGCAGCAGGATCATGATCACCGAGCCGCCGGCGGCCAGGTAGAGGCCCTGCCAGGTGGCCGGCATGATCTTTTCACGGCTGCCTGCGCCGTTGTAGCCGGAGATGATCGGTTGCAGGGCGCTCAAGGCCCCCATGAAAAACAGGAACAGCGGCATCCACAGGCTGCTGCCTATACCCACGGCGGCCAGGTCTTCGGCGCTGGCATGACCGGCCATGACGGTATCGATCACCCCGTTCGCCATCTGGGCAACCTGCGCGATGAGGATCGGCCCGCCAAGAATGGCCAGGGTACGCCACTCGGCAAGGACCCGGGTCAGAAGCGGTTGCCGGGCTTCGGGTAATGGCTGGTGGGTTTCGTCCATCTTGGCGTTTGGTTCCCGGATCTCAGTATCAAACAGGCCTGCATCCTACCCGAAAAGCAGTTACAGTACGCGCCTCGGTTAATGGGAGAGATTATCAACATGGGTTTGCTGATTTTTGTTACGGTTCTCTGGGCGTTCTCCTTCAGCCTGATCGGAGAATTCCTTGCCGGGCAAGTAGACAGTGATTTTGCGGTGCTGACACGGGTCCTGATCGCGTCACTGATCTTTCTGCCGTTTACCCGCTGGCGCGGTGTGCCGTCCGGACTCAAGCTGGGTATTCTGGTGACTGGTATGCTGCAGTTCGGGTTGACCTATCTGTGTCTCTACCGCTCGTTCAGCTACCTGACGGTTCCGGAAGTCCTGTTGTTCACCATTTTCACGCCCCTGTATGTGACGCTGATCGATGACGCACTGTTCCGCCGGTTTTCGCCGGTGGCCCTGCTGGCTGCGGCCATTGCTACCCTTGGGGCGGGGATCATCCGGTATGACGGCCTGAGCCAGGACTTCGTCACCGGTTTCCTGCTGCTGCAGGTGGCCAACTTTACCTTTGCCGCCGGCCAGGTGGGCTACAAGCACATCATGCAGCGGTATCCGCTGGATCTGGGCTCGTTCCGGACCTTCGGTTATTTCTTCTTCGGTGCACTGGTCATCGCGCTGCCTTCGTTCCTGATCTTTGGTAACCCGGAGCGGCTGCCTTCCACTGGTCTGCAGTGGGGTGTGCTGGCATGGCTCGGATTTGCCGCCTCGGGCCTGGGGTTGTTCCTGTGGAATCGGGGCGCCTGCAAGGTGGATGCCGGTACCCTGGCGATCATGAACAATGCCCTGGTACCGGCCGGCCTGCTGGTTAACCTGTTGATCTGGAACCGGGATGCCGATCTGCTCCGGCTGGCCATTGGTGGTGCGGTCATCGTCTTTTCCCTGTGGGTGAATGCCCGCTTCCATCCCCGGGCCCGTCTGACGGCGACTGCCTGATACAAGCCGGCACTGGCATCGGCACGTCAGTGCTGGCAGAATCGCGACCCAACAGCCCGGGCGTGCCCCGGGCGCTCGATCCTCTTTCAATTCCTTAGCCAAAAGCACAGGAAATCAACATGTCTCAATCCAACTCCGTGTCGGGTAACGGCGATTACACCGCCCGTGGCCTCTGGTCGTCCCGGCTGGCGTTCATTCTGGCGGCTACCGGTTCTGCCGTTGGTCTGGGCAACGTCTGGAAATTCCCGTACGTCACCGGTGAGAACGGTGGTGGCGCCTTTGTCCTGGTGTACCTGCTGTGCATCGCCATCATCGGTATCCCCATCATGATGGCCGAGGTGTTCATCGGCCGGAACGGTCGGCACAACCCGATTACCAGCTTCCGCCTGGTGGCCGAGCGCAACCTCGCCTCCCCGCTCTGGCGGATCTCGGCGATCGTGGGCATGCTTGCGGCCTTTATCATCCTTTCTTTCTATTCGGTGATTGGTGGTTGGGCCGCTTCCTACATTGGTCACGCCGCCGCCGGTGACTTCACCGGTGGTACTGCCGAATCCATCGGCGACCTGTTCGGTGGCCTGCTCGGCAGCCCGGTGCAACTGCTCATCTGGCACACAGTGTTTATGGCATTGGTGGTGCTGGTGGTCTCCCGGGGTCTGAAGGGCGGTCTGGAACGCGCTGCGACCATCCTCATGCCGGCGCTGTTCATACTGCTGCTGGTTGCGGTGGGCTATGCCACCACCACCGGGCATTTCGGTGAGGCGGTCAGCTTCCTGTTCAGTCCGAACTTCGGCGCCCTTACCGTCAGCGGTGTGCTGGTTGCCCTCGGCCACGCTTTCTTCACCCTCAGCCTGGGCATGGCGATCATGATGGCCTACGGCTCCTATCTGGGCCGGGATGTGTCCATTGGCCGCACCGCCATCAGCGTCGCGATCATGGATACCGGGGTTGCCCTGCTGGCGGGCCTGGCCATTTTCCCGGTGGTGTTTGCCAACGGTCTTGAAGCCGGTGCGGGCCCCGGTCTGATCTTCCAGACCCTGCCGCTGGCGTTTGGCAACATGCCCTTTGGCAGCCTGTTTGGCGCCTTGTTCTTCGTGCTGTTGCTGTTCGCAGCCTGGACTTCGGGCATTTCCCTGCTGGAGCCGGTGGTCGAGTGGGTTGAGGAAAAGACCAGCCTTGCCCGCACCGGCAGCGCAGTTCTGGTAGGTGTGCTGTGCTGGGCACTGGGCATTGCCTCGATTCTGTCCCTGAATGTGTGGTCCGATATTACCCCGCTGGCCATGTTCGACCGTTTCGAGGGCAAGACCATCTTCGATCTGCTGGACTACGTCACCGCCAACATCATGCTGCCGCTGTCCGGCCTGCTGACGGCCCTGTTCGTGGGCTGGTTCGTGGCCCGGGAGTCACTCAAGTCCGATCTGGCGCTGACCGGTGGCGCCTTCGGCCTGTGGTACAACCTGATCCGGTTCGTGACCCCGATTGCCGTAGTGATCGTGTTCATCTACAACCTGATGGCCTGATCCCCCCAGTTGCCGCCAAACCAGGGGTCAGATGAAAGTTTTCATCTGACCCCGCTTTAACTCCCGCCTCGGTTGCCGTCCTCGGCCCGGCCGGGAACCGGAAACAAAAAGCCCGACGGAGGATGTCCGCCGGGCTTTTTGTTTGCCCGTCAGGAGTGCCTGGTTAGAAGAACAGGTCCGGTAGCCAGGTGGCAATCTCCGGGAAGATCATGATCAGGATGATGCCGATGATCTCCACAATGACAAAGGGGATGATCGACTTGTAGATATCCTTCATGGTGATCGACGGTGGCACGATGCCCTTCAGATAGAACAGGTTGAAGCCGAAGGGCGGCGTCATGTACCCGATTTCCATGTTGATCACGAACAGGATACCGAACCAGATCGGGTCGAAGCCCAGGGATTCCACGATCGGCATGAAGACCGGCAGGGTGATCAGCATGATGCCCACCGGGTCGAGTACCATGGCCAGCAGGAACACGATCACCATCATGGCGATGATGATGCCCCAGGGACCACCGGGGACCATGTTCATCAGGCTCTCGATCAGTTCCTGGGCTCCCATGCTCTGGTAGGCGGCGCTGAAGGCGTGGGCGGCAAACAGGATCCACATGATCATGCCGGTGAGCTTGAAGGTGCGGATCGCCGCTTCCTGCAGGATACTCCACTTGAACTGTTTATAGACGGCGGCCGAAATCAGTGCGCCCAGTACGCCCATGGCGGCGGCCTCGGTCGGCGTGGTGATGCCGCCGATGATGGAACCCAGCACCATAACGACCACACCGATTGGCAACAGCACCGCCCGCAGGGCCCGGAATTTTTCCGGCCAGGTGCCTCTTTCCTCTTTGGGCAGGGCGGGGGCCAGTTCCGGCTGCAGGTGGCAGCGCACGATGATGTAGATGGCCGTCAGGACCATCAGCAGGATGCCGGGCATGATGCCGGCAGCGAACATCTGGCCCACCGAAACCCCGGTGATCAACGCATACAGGATCATCAGGATGCTGGGCGGAATCAGGATGCCCCAGCCACCACCGGTATTGATGACACCAAGAGCCATGCTCTTATCGTAGCCGCGTTCGAGCATGGAGGGCAGGGCAATGGTGCCCATGGCCACGACCGCGGCGCCGCTGATGCCCACCATGGCGGCGAACACCGCACAGATCCCCAGGGTGCCCAGGGCCAGGCCGCCTCTGAGGCCGCCGCACCAGAGGTGCATCATGCGGTACAGATCCCTGGCCACGCCGGTTCGCTCCAGAATCATGGCCATAAACACAAACAGCGGAATGGCGACCAGGGTAAAGCTGCCCATGGTGCCCCAGATCTGCGAGGCCACCATGTAGAAGGAATCAAAACCCCAGGTGAAATAGAGGAACACCACGGACACGCCGCCCAGCACAAACGCCAGCGGCAGGCCCAGCAGCAGGAAGAACAGCAGTGCGCCGAAGAACAGCAGGGTCAGGGCTTCAATACTCACAGCTGCTCTCCTTCGGAATCAGTGTCTTCGGGGGTGTAGTAGTCGAGGTTGAAGGCTACGGCAATGTCCTCGAGCAGCTTGACCAGTCCCTGCAGGACCAGCAGTGCCGTACCCACGGGAATCGCGAGTTTGACCGGCCAGATGGGCGGATTCCAGGCGGAGTACGAGGTCTCCCAGCTGGAAATGGACTCTTGGGCCATGTCGATGCCGAACCAGAGCAACGCGAGGGTGAAGATGAAGAATACCGTGGAGGTGACGATGTCCAGCACCGCCCGCTTGCGCGGCGCCAGGTGGGAATGAAGCAGGTCGACATTGACGTGGCCACGATGGGCCATAATGTAGCCACCGGACATCACCGCATAGATACCGAACAGCATCTGGGTCAGTTCATTGGTCCAGACCGTCGGCGAGTTGAACAGGTAGCGGAAGCCCACTTCCAGCAAAAGAAATGCAAACATGGCGAATACGAGCAGGGCTATCCAGCGCCCGACGACATCATTGAGACGGCTAACCCCTCTCATGAATGCGGCAATCATCACACCCATGGTTCTCTCCAGGAGGACGTTGGTTGTAGTCAGGGACAAGAAGGCCGGAGTGCTGGACTCCGGCCCGGGTTATGCGGTCAAGCCCGCGATCAGAGGTAGCCGAGGTCGCTCAGGTAGCTCTTGAGCATGTCCAGTGCCTTCTGGGCATTGTCGCTACGCTTGCCTTCCTCGTCCCACATCTTCTGGGCGGTGGCAACCAGCTTGTCCTGTACCTCATCCGGCAGGACATTGACCTGCACCCCTTCTTCGGCAATGGCCTTGGCCAGGGTGATGCGCTCCTTGTACTGGTACTCGTTGGTGCGGATCCAGAACTGCTCGTTCAGGGCATCCTTGACGATCTTCTGCATGTCTTCCGGCAGCTTGTCCAGGGCCTTCTGGCTGACAATGATGACGTCGGTACCGGCGATGTTCAGGGCCGGTTGCACGTGGTACTTCGCGACCTCGTAAAGACCCATGCTGTAGGCACCCTGGGACGCACCCCAGTGAGCACCGTCGACGATTCCGGAATCCAGGGCGGAGTAAAGCTCACCACCGGGAATGTAGGAGGCGGCAGCACCCGCTTCGGTCAGGAAGTTCTGCAGAGCGCCGGAGGAGCGGATCTTCAGGCTGGTGAAGTCTTCCCAGCTCTCGATCGGCTTCTTGACCACCATTTCGGTCGGGTAGACCTTGTCGGTGGCCCAGTAAACGCCGTGCTCGGCGGCTTCATCACGCAGCATCTGCTCGAAACCCATGTTCTGATGGAAGTAGGCGGCTTCCCAGACGTTACGGAAAGCGAAGGGCAGGCCGGAGGCGATGCCCGCCAGGGAAACCTTGTCCTGGGCGTAAGCGGGTGAAATGGTACCCATTTCCAGAATGCCGCGGCTGACCGCGTTGAAGGTTTCCTTGGCCTTGAACAGGGCACCGGCTTCATAGAGCTGGAGCTTCAGGCGACCATCGGTGCGTTCTTCCAGAACCCGCTTGATGCGGCCGAGACTGTCGGTGTAGGAGCTGCTGGAACCCGGCCAGTGGGATTGCACCTTCCAGGTGAACGTCTCCTGGGCCGCTGCCGGTGTGGCAGCAAGGGCGGCAGAGACGCCGAGGGTAAGGGCGGACGCGTAAACGGTCAGCTTCTTGCGTGCTTGCATTATGAGGTTCATGGCTGTGCCTCTTTCGTTGTTGTATTGGCCTTGCTTTTAGTTTCACTCTGCAGAACTCTTAACTGCAGGGTGAATTTATGTTCTCTGAATCTATCACAACATCCGGCTTTTGCAATAGGATGTTTTTACCTCAAACATCAACGTAATGTTCTGAAAGGGTAGCTCAATGATCGACATGCATCAGGCGGGGGCCGTTGTTCACCTCGCCATCAACCGCCCGGCGAAGAAAAACGCGCTGACCCGCGAAATGTACGGGCTGCTGAGCCGACATATTCGCGCAGCGGCAGATGACAAGACGGTCAACGCCATCGTCATCTCCGGGCATGGCGATGTCTTCACCGCCGGCAATGACCTGGACGATTTTCGCGCCCGCGCCACGGACCCCAATCCGCAGTCCTCGGCGGGTCTGACCTTTATCGAAACCCTGATGGACTGCGACACGCCGGTCATCGCCGCAGTGGAAGGGATCGCCATTGGCATCGGCACCACCCTGCTTCTGCATTGCGACTCGGTGATTGCCGGCAGATCTGCAACCTTCAAGACCGCTTTCGTCGATCTTGGTCTGGTACCCGAGGCGGCCTCTACCGTCACCATGCCCCTGCACCTCGGCGCGCGCCGGGCGTCGGAGCTGCTGTTATTCGGGGAGGTCATGGACGGGACCGAGGCCCGCGACTGTGGCATGGTCAGCAAGGTGGTTGAAGACGGTACCGCCGTGACCGCAGCGCTTGAGCTGGCGCAGCGGCTGGCGGGCAAGCCACGGGAGGCGCTCAGGGCGAGCAAGCGGTTGATCCGGGCGCCCTGGCGGGATCAGGTCAGGGAAGCGCTGGAGCGCGAGCGCGCGGTATTTTCCGAGCGCCTGCGCTCCGAGGATTGCCGGCAGGCCCTGGCGAGATTGCAGCGCCGCTAGCGGGTCCAGTAGGGCTCGCGGAGTTCCCGTTTCAGCACTTTCCCGATGGTGGAGCGGGGCAATTCCTCCCGGAACTCCACCGCCGCCAGCCGCTGGGTCTTGCCCAGGCGGTGGTTGGCCCAGTCCAGCAGTTCCGTTTCAGTCTCCGGGTGGCCCGGAGCCCTGATCACCAGCGCCAGGGGCGTCTCGCCCCATTGCTCGCTGGGTATGCCGATCACCGCCACATCGATGACAGCGGGGTGGCTCAGCAGCGTCTTTTCCAGATCCACCGCATAGATGTTGAAGCCGCCGGAGATGATCATGTCCTTGCGACGGTCGAGGATGTAGATAAACCCGTCTTCATCGATTCGGCCCATATCCCCGCTGCGATAGAACACCAGGCCTTCCGGGCTGGTCCAGAGCATTTCCCGGGTCTGTTCGGGGCGGTTGACGTAACCGCGCATCATGGAGATGGCCCGGCCGACGATTTCCCCGGTTTCACCTCGGGGCAGCTCCCGGCCATTGTCATCAATCACCCGGACCTCGGCCCCCTCGGTGGGCAGGCCGACGGAGTCCCATTTGTCGGGATGGGCGGCGCAATCCAGGCTGGTGGAAATGCCGCCTTCGGTCAGGCCGTACACCTCGCGGATATTGCCCGGCCAGCGCCGCATGGCTTCGGCGATCACATCCGCCCGTAATGGCGCGCTGGTGCACAGTTTGAGCTTGAAGCTGGACAGGTCAAACCGGTCGAAATCCGGCACCGCCAGGATGCGCTGGTACTGCACCGGCACCAGCATGGCGTGGGTCACGTGATGCTGCTCAGCCAGTTCGAGGAACCGGTGGGCATCGAATTTCGCCATCAATACCAGGGTGCCGCCGTGGAACAGGGTCGGTAAGACCGAGACCAGGGTGGTATTGGAATACAGTGGCGTGGAAACAAGATTGATGGCGTCACTGTCCAGCCCGAACCGGCTCATCCGGACCATCTGGCGCTGGCGGAAACGGTAGTCGTGCAGGATACCCTTGGGCGTGCCGGTGGTGCCCGAGCTGTAGATGATGTTGAACGCATCGTCGAGGGTTACCGGAGCCGGATCCGCCTGATCTGCCACATCACCCAGCCATTGCTCCAGTGTCTGACCAGCCTCTCCGGTATCCAGGCCGACCACATTCTCCGGCGGCAGGTCCACGGACTCGCGGATATCGGACCAGAGCGTCCGGTTCTTGCCGGACACAAAAAGGAACCGGGCGCCGCAATCCCGGATCATCAGAGTCAGGGCTTCGCCGCTGGCCATGCCCGAGAGCGGTACCATGCAGCCACCCGCCACGAGAGTGCCGAGATACAGGGCGACGTATTCCCGGGTATTTTCGGAGAGACCCGCCACGCAGTCGCCTGTTTCGAGACCGGCCTGGCGAAGGCGGTTGGCAATCCGGTTTACCTGGCTGACGAGGTCCGCCCAGGTAACAAGCCCCTGTTCGTCGATCAGGGCTGTCTTGTCTCCCTGACTGTCTCGGTGACCCTGAATCCTCTGGCCGATGGCTTCCATGGTTTCATCGGCGGTTACCGGGGCGTAGACCGGCATGTCATTCGTTGTATTTTTCATTTTCCTGTCTTCCGGCGTTGTTGTGTTTTACTAGATGAAATTTCCTTTCGAATATATTGACTCAAAACCGGAAGGCGTGACAAATTATCGAAACGATAAGAACGCGATCACAACAACAAATACGGAAAACGAGGAGCGATTCCATGGCGCGATTTGATCAGCGCATAGCCATCGTCACCGGTGCCGGTAGCGGGATTGGCCGTGCCACCGCCGTCCGTCTGGCCCGAGAGGGCGCCTCGGTAGTGATGGCCGATGTGTCCGAGGCCGGATTGCTTGAGACCGAAAGCGCCATGCCCGAGGACGCTCGCTACCAGCGCCATTTGGTGGACGTGGCCGACGAAAGCCAGGTGAAGGATCTGGTGGCGGAAACCATGGAGACCTTTGGCCGGATCGACGTGCTCTGCAACATCGCCGGCATTGCCAGCACCTCCGGTGGTCACCCGCCGGTGACCGGTAACGACCGTGAGGAATGGGACAAGGTGCTGGCGGTCAACCTCATCGGCACCATGCTGTTCATCAAGCACGTGGCACCGCACATGCAGGCCCGCAAGCTCGGCGCCATCGTTAACACCGCCTCAGTGGCCGGCATTCGCTCCGGTGCCGGTGGCAACGCCTACAGTGCTTCCAAGGCCGGGGTGATCAACCTGACCATGACCGCCGCCTGTGACCTCGGAGGGGACAATGTCCGCGTCAACGCCGTTTGTCCCGGCCTGGTGGAAACCGGTATGACCCGTGCGGTGTTCGATTACGCCCGCGCCCATGAAAAGGCCCACAAGCTCGGGTCCCGGTGCGAGCTTCGCCGTTACGGCAATCCCGAGGAGATTGCCGCTGCCATCCTGTTCCTTGCCAGCGACGACGCCAGCTACATCACCGGTCAGGCCCTGGCGGTGGACGGCGGCAATACCGCCTCCCTTAACCTGCCAGGAATGAAAGTCTGATGAGTGAGGAAAAGCTGCACATTACTGGAGGTCAGGACCTGCCCGGTTTTCACAGCCTGCTGGGCTACCGCCAGGTGTCCTGGGAAGAGAACGAAGCGGTGATCGAGCTGGCGCTGGAACCCCGGCACCTGAACCTGGGAGGCGTGATCCACGGGGGCGTACTGACCTCCCTGCTGGATATCGTCCTGGCCCAGGCCGGGACTTACTGCCCTTATCCCGGCCGCATGCGCAAGGCGATTACCCTGTCCCTGACCACCACCTTCACCGGCCAGTGCTCCGGCGGTGTGATCCGGGTGACCGGGCGCAAGCGGGCCGGCGGGACCCGTATTTTCAACAGTACCGGCGAGGTGCATGACGATCAGGGCAACCTGCTTGCCATCGGTGAAGGCACTTTCCGGATCCGATCCGGGAGCGATAAGCCCGAGGGCGTGCCAATCTGATTGGCCGGATCCAAACCACGATTGATTGCCGCGAAAAGGGCAGTCAGGACACAAACAACGAGAGGAAACGGATATGTTCGAGCTGTCTGACAAGGCTAAAAAGCTGCAGGCCGAATTAACCGAGTTCATGGATGCCTACATCTATCCGAACGAAGAGAAGCATCACCATCAGGTGGAAGAGGCCGAGGATCGCTGGGCGCCGGTTCCCATCATCGAAGAACTGAAACAGAAGGCGAAAGCTGCCGGCCTGTGGAATCTGTTCCTGCCCGACAGCGAGTTCGGTGCTGGCCTGTCCAACTTCGAATACGCTCACCTGTGCGAAATCATGGGCCGTTCCGAGATGGCACCCGAAGTATTCAACTGCTCCGCGCCGGACACGGGCAACATGGAGACCATTGCCCGTTACGGCAACAAGGAACAACAGGACCAGTGGTTGAAACCGCTGCTGGCGGGCGAAATCCGCTCCTGCTTTTCCATGACCGAGCCGGACGTGGCCTCCTCCGATGCCACCAACATCGCCTGTGAAATCCGCCGCGAGGGCGACGAGTACGTCATCAATGGCCGCAAGTGGTGGTCCTCCGGTGCCATGACCACCACTTCGAAGATTGCCATTGTCATGGGCAAGACCGACCCGAACGCAGAAAAGCACAAGCAGCAGTCCATGATCCTGGTGCCGCTGGACGCCCCCGGCGTGAAGATGGTCCGCCCGCTGCACGTGTTCGGGTACGACCACGCGCCCCATGGCCATGCAGAGATTCAATACGACAACGTGCGCGTGCCGGCCAGCAATATGCTGCTGGGTGAGGGCCGCGGTTTCGAGATTGCCCAGGGCCGCCTGGGGCCGGGCCGTATTCACCATTGCATGCGCACCATCGGCGTGGCCGAGCGGGCACTGGAAGCCATGTGCAAGCGGGCCAATGCCCGCGAGGCCTTTGGCCGCAAGCTGTCCGACTTTGATTCCATCCGCAAGGACATAGCCCGCAGCCGGCTGGAAATCGAGCAGGCGCGTCTGCTGACTCTGAAGGCAGCCCACATGATGGACACCGTCGGCAACAAGGTGGCCCGCCAGGAAATCGCCATGATCAAGGTGGTGGCGCCGAGCATGGCCCTGAAGGTCATCGACCGGGCCATCCAGGTCCACGGCGGCGCCGGCGTCAGCCAGGACACCTTCCTGGCCTCCGCCTGGGCCAAGGTTCGCACCCTGCGTCTGGCCGACGGACCGGATGAGGTGCACCTGGATTCCGTTGCCAAGATGGAACTTCGCCAATACCGCTGAGGATCAAGTTATGACTAACCCGCTTTTTGATATGACCGGCAAGGTTGCCGTCATCACCGGCTCCACCAAGGGCATCGGCCGCTCCATCGCCGAGGAAATGGCCAGATGTGGGGCCAAAGTCGTCATCTCCAGCCGCAAGGCCGATGCCTGTGAACAGGTGGCCGCTGAGTTGAAGGAACAGGGCTTCGAGGCCATGGCCGTTCCCTGCCACGTCGGCAAGAAAGAAGACCTGCAGAACCTGGTCGACAAGACCAACGAAGCCTGGGGCAGCATCGACGTGCTGGTGTGCAACGCCGCCACCAACCCGGTCTACGGCCCGACCGCGGAGCTGACCGACGACGCCTGGGACAAGATCATGGACACCAACGTCAAAGGCACCTTCTGGCTCACCAACATGGTGCTGCCGCAGATGGCGGAAAAGGGTGAGGGTTCGGTAGTCCTGCTTTCCAGCATCGCCGGCCTGCGTGGCAACACCGTGATCGGCACCTACGGCGTCTCCAAGGCCGCCGAAGCGGCTCTGGCCCGCAACCTGGCCGTGGAGTGGGGCCCCAAGGGCATCCGTGTCAACGCCATTGCCCCGGGCCTGATCAAGACCGACTTCGCCAAGGCCCTGTGGGAAGACCCCGTCCGCGTAAAGCGGGCCGAGGACAAAACCCCGCTCCGCCGCATCGGTGACCCGGTCGATATCGCGGGTTTGGCCGTTTTCCTGTCCACCAAGGCAAGTGCGTATATCACCGGCCAGGTCATCGTAGCGGACGGCGGCGAAACAGTTTGTTAAGACAGCAAACACCAAGGTTTGCCGAGGCGCGGGGGTGGGTCTGATTTTCTGCAGGGAAAATTGTCTGAGCGAAGCGAGTTGTTTTTCCCGAAAGAAAATCAGACCCACCCCCGCGCCGCTGCCCCCAATCAAAGACATAGAGTAATTATGAGTATGAACCCGGAATTGGTAGACGTCCTCCCGGCCCACAAATTCGACGAAGCCAACCTCCTGGCCTGGCTCCAGCAGGCAATGCCGGACTTCGGCACCCGCCTGGAGGTCAAACAGTTCCAGGGCGGCCAGTCCAATCCCACGTTTTTGCTGGACACCGACAGCGGCCGCTACGTCCTGCGCAAGAAACCGCCCGGAAAGACCCTGCCTTCCGCCCACATGGTCGAGCGCGAGTACCGGGTCATGCGGGCGTTATCCGAAAACACCGATGTGCCGGTTCCGAACGTGCGGGTGCTGTGCGAGGACAGTGACGTCATCGGCACGCCGTTCTACGTCATGGACTTCCTGGAAGGCCGGATCATCAGTCATTCGGCGTTGCGGGCACTGGATCGAAAGGACCGGTTGCCCGCGCATCACTCCGCGATCGATACCCTGGCGAAGCTCCACTCCGTGGACGTGAACGCCATCGGCCTGGCTGATTACGGCCGCCCCGAGGGTTATGTCGCCCGCCAGGTAGCCCGCTGGAGCAAGCAGTACCTGGCGTCGAAAACCGACGACCTGCCCGCCATGGACAAACTCATGGCCTGGCTGCCCGAGAACCTGCCTGCGAAAGACGAAACCGCCATTGCCCATGGCGACTACCGCTTCGGCAACCTGATGCTGGCGCCGGACAAGCCGGAGGTGATCGCCATCCTCGATTGGGAGCTCTCAACCCTCGGTCATCCGCTGGCAGACCTGGCCTACTACTGCCTTCCTTATTATCTGCCTTCCGATATGGAGGGTATGCGCGGGTTGCAGGGCGAGGATCTGGAAGCGCTGGGTATCCCCGACGAGCAGGAGACCATTGCCCGTTACTGCGCCAGGACCGGACGCGATGGTATCGACGACTGGCACGTGTTCCTGGCGTTTTCCCTGTTCCGGCTGGCGGCCATCCTGCAAGGGGTCTATAAGCGAGCCCTCGATGGTAACGCCGCCAATGCCAACGCCCTGCAGGTCGGGAAGCGCGCGAGCCTGCTGGCGGACATCGGCTGGAAAATTGCCAATGGCGGCCCACGGAACTGACGGAGCTGGGAGAAACCCTATGAATGGTCCGATTTGTGAACGCATCCTGATCACCAACGACGACGGCATCAATGCGCCGGGGCTGGCGATCCTGGAAACCATCGCCCGCAATCTCGCGGAGGAAGTCTGGGTGGTCGCGCCGGAACATGATCGAAGCGGTGCCGGCCAGAGCATTTCGATTCACAGTCCGCTCCGGGTTTATGAAACCGGGACCAACCGCTATGCCGTTTCCGGCACGCCGGCGGACTGTGTGCTCTATTCCCTGGCCGAATGGTTTGGCGAGACGCCACCGGACCTGGTTCTCTCCGGGGTTAACTGCGGTGCCAACATCAGCGATTCGGTGCAGTACTCCGGTACCGTGGGTGCCGTACTCAGTGCCCTGCACATGAATATTCCCGCCATTGCCCTGAGCCAGGCGTTTCTGACCCGCGATGGCATCCGGTGGTCGCCGGTGGAGACCTTTGGTGAGACCCTGATTCGAAATCTGTACCGGCCGGGTGAGGCCCTCGGATGGAACGTCAATTTCCCGGCCTGTGAGGTCGGTGAGATCGGATTGGCACGCTGGTGCCGCCAGTCTACGGGTTCGATCCAGCGGCCGCGGCTGCTGGCCGGCCGCGATGCCCGAAGCCTGCCGTATTGGTGGCTCGGTTTCGAGCGCAGCTCCCGCCACATCGTGGCCCCCGATGCCGACGTGACGGTACTCCGGGACAAGGCCGTGGCCATTACCCCCTTACGCCATGAGGATCCCCTGCCAGGGGGAACCGATTATTTTGATCTGACCGCAAACGCGGCTGAATGAATGACCCTGGGAGAATAACAACCATGTTCACACGTCATTACAGTGTCTGGCCCAAGGAACTTCCGAAGACCATGACTCTGCCCGCAACCAGCGTTTACACCAACCTGGAGATTTCGGCGAGACGTTACCCCGACCACAACGCCATCATTTTCTACGATGCCGCCCTGAGCTTCCGGCGGCTCAAGGAAGAGGTGGAAACCATGGCCGGATACCTACAGGCCAGAGGCGTGAAAAAGGGGGATCGGGTCCTGCTCTACATGCAGAACTCTCCCCAGTATGTGATCAGCTACTACGCGATTCTCCGGGCTGATGCCGTGGTGATTCCGGTGAATCCCATGAACCGCGCGGCGGAGCTGGAGCACTACATTGCTGATACCAGCGCAACCGTTTGCCTTGCAGGCCAGGAACTGGCCGGTTTCATTGCCCCAATGATCGGTGAAACCAATCTTGAAGAGGTCGTTGTTGCCTCCTACAACACCTATATCGATCCGGATACCGATCTGGACCTGCCCGCTGAGGTGGCAGCATCCGCCTGGAACCGCGATGTTCCCGGTGTGGTGACCTGGGAGGCAGCCATGGCAGCCGGACATACCCCGGGCGAGCACACGGCGACCCCGGCCGACCTCGCTGTGATTCCCTACAGCTCCGGTACAACCGGTGCTCCCAAGGGCTGTATGCATACCCACCGCTCGGTGATGGCCACGGCTGTGCACCGGGTGTTCTGGAATCTCAGCACCCCCGACAGCGTTCAACTGTCCACGCTGCCGTTTTTCCACGTCACCGGCATGACTGGCTCAATGAACGGTCCGATTTTCTGTGGCTCCACTTCGGTCATCATGACGCGGTGGGATAGAACCACGGCGGCGCGATTGATCGAGCGCTACAAAGTCACCGGTTGGACCAACATCGTCACCATGGCGGTGGACTTTCTGTCCAACCCGGATCTCGGCAAGTACGACCTCAGCAGTCTCAATATGATTGGCGGGGGTGGCGCCGCCATGCCGGTCGCGGTGGCGGAAAAGCTCAAGAAAATGACCGGCCTCGATTACATCGAGGGTTACGGCCTGTCGGAAACCATGGCAGCAACCCACATCAACCCGTCGGCCAACCCCAAGCCCCAGTGTCTCGGAATTCCGGTATTCGACGTGGACAGTCGCATTATCGATGTCGACACCCTCGAGGAGAAAGGCCCCGGTGAGACCGGAGAAATCGTCTCCAACGGCCCTCAGGTCACCATCGGTTACTGGAATCGGCCGGCGGAGACCGAGGCGGCGTTTGTGGAAATCGATGGCAAGCGGTTTTTCCGAACCGGTGATCTCGGTTACTACGACGAGAATGGCTATTTCTTCATGGTCGACCGGGTTAAACGCATGATCAACGCTTCCGGCTTCAAGGTCTGGCCGTCCGAGGTTGAGGGGTTGATGTACCGTCATCCGTCTATCCACGAGGTATGCATCATCTCCGCTCCGGACCCCAAGCGGGGCGAGACCGTAAAGGCCTGCATTGTGCTGACGCCGGAGGCGGAAGGTAAGACTTCCGAAGCTGACATCACCACCTGGTGCAAGGAGCAGATGGCGGCGTACAAGGTTCCCGCCATTGTGGAGTTTGTCGAAGAGCTACCGAAGTCCCCTACGGGCAAGCTCATGTGGCGAGCGCTTCAGGAACAGGAATGGAAGAAGGGTGCCTGAAAATATTCAAATATTGCATTAAGGGATCGCACAGCGAAACACCATTTTAATTTATTGACAGATGGGACGATCAGTGTAATTGTTTCACACAAGAGGGCAGGGTCATGCGGCCCAGCCCTCTGAAGCCTCAAAAAATGTCCGATAACAACAAACACGGAGGGGCGTACTTGAACCTTTTCTTCCAGCAAATCATCAATGGGTTAACCCTGGGAAGCATCTACGGTCTCGTAGCTCTCGGTCTCACCCTGGTTTACGGAATTCTCCATATTCCGAACTTTGCCCATGGCGCGCTCTACATGGTTGGCGCGTTCATGTCGTACTTCTTCATGACGGATCTGGGCGTGCACTACTGGATTGCCATGGCCGGCTCGGCCGCAGTCGTCGCGGTGCTTGCCATCCTGTGTGAACGCCTGGTGTTCCACCCGCTGCGCAACTCCCCGCCGATCCACGACAAGATTGCCGCCATCGGCATCCTGCTGTTCCTGGAAGCCGTGGTGCAGATGTTCTGGGGCTCGGATTTCCGCCGTCTGTCCTCGCCGTTCACCGGCATCATGAACTTTGACGGCCTGATCATCCCGGAACAGCGCCTGCTGATTATCGTTGGTGCCTTCGCCCTGGTGATTGCCCTGCAGCTGTTCCTGCGCAAGACCATGACCGGTGCCACCATCATCGCCATGGCCCAGAGCCGTGAGGGCGCCTTCCTGGTGGGTATCGACGCCAACCGGGTCGCCATGATGACCTTTGCCATCTCCGGTGTGCTGGCGGCAGTGGCAGCCAGCCTCTATGCACCCATCAACCTGGTGTACCCGGCCATGGGCCACCTGGTGATCATGAAGGCCTTCGTCATCATCATCCTCGGTGGCATGGGCAGCATTCCCGGTGCCATCGCCGGCGGCATGATCATCGGCTTCGCCGAGGCGTTCGGCGGCTTCTACATCTCCACCGCCTACAAGGACATCATCGCCTTCGGGCTGCTGGTACTGATTCTGTCTGTCCGCCCGCAGGGGCTGTTTGCGAAGGGGGCGCACTGATCATGCTGTTCAAGCTTGGAAGTCTGCTGATGAAGCCCGGTGCCAAGATGGCGCTGCTGGCATTCGCGCTTGTGTTTCCGTTCCTGGCCGCTAACGAGTACCAGGTCTATGTCATGGCCTCCGCCTTCGTCTGGGCGATCGCGGTCTATGGTCTGAATATCATTACCGGATACTGCGGCCAGCTGAACCTGGCCCATGGTGGTTTCTTTGCCATCGGGGCCTACACGCTGGGCCTACTCACCGCCGACGCCGGCTGGAGTTTCTGGCCGGCGTTCGTGGCCGCGCTGCTGATGACCGCGGTGCTCGGTTTCTTCGTGGGGATTGTCTCCCTGCGGCTGAAGGAGCACTACTTTGCCATCTTCACCCTGTGCGTGGGCTTCATCATCTATCTGCTGATCGACAAGTGGGAAGAGCTGACCCACGGTCCGATCGGGGTCCGGGATATTGCCGCGCCCTCCGGGTTCGGTCTGGTCGACTTCACCGAGACCACGCCCTTCTATTACCTGGTGCTCGCGTTCCTGGTGTTCTCCATCTGGTTCATGGGCCGGCTGTCCCGGTCCCTGCTCGGCCGCACCTTCATTGCCATCCGAAACGGCGATGAGCTGGCCCAGTCCCTGGGTATCAACCTGATGCGCAACAAGGTGCTTGCCTTTGTGCTGTCCACCACCTACGCCGGCCTGGCTGGTTCCCTCTACGCGGGTATGGTGCGGTTCATCGGGCCGGAAGAGGCCAACATCAACCACACCTTCGACATGATCACCTACCTGCTGGTGGGTGGCATCGGCACCCTGACCGGCCCGCTGCTGGGTACCGTGGGTATTGTCTGGATCACCCAGTCCCTGCAGTTCCTGGAAGAGTATCGGATGATCATTTTCGGCCCGCTGCTGGTGATTCTGGTGATCTTCTTCCCGCGGGGCATTACCGGGCAGTTCCTGACCTGGATGCACCACAAGGCCCAATCCCTTGCTCCGGGCAAGAAACAGAAGGCAAGCAAGGTCCAGACAGCCAGCGCACGGGAGGCCGAGAACAATGCTTAAGGTAGAACACCTCACCAAGATGTTTGGCGGCCTGGCGGCGGTCAACGATGTCTCTGTCGACTTCGAGGCCGGCAAGATCAACGCCATTATTGGCCCCAACGGTGCTGGCAAGAGCACCTTCTTCAACCTGATTTCCGGACTGCATCAGCCCACCTCAGGCCGAATCCTGCTGGACGGTGTGGATGTTACCCGCATGCCCTGCGACCAGGTGGCGCGTCTGGGTGTGGGCCGGACCTTCCAGACCACCAACCTTTTTGAACAGGCGACGGTACTGGACAATCTGATCGTAGGTCATCGCCTGCGCACCCGCTCTGGACTGTGGGACGTGCTGGTCAACAGCAAACGCCTGCAGCGGGAGGAGAAGGCGGCGCGGGACAAGGCCATGGAGGCTCTGGACTTCGTCGGGTTGAGCCACGTTGCCGGCCAGTTCATCGCCGATATCACCCAGGAAGAGCGAAAGCGCGTGGCCTTCGCCCTGGCGTTGGCGACCGATCCCAAGATCGTCTTGCTGGACGAGCCCGCGGCGGGCGTAAACCCGGAAGAGACCGAGGGGTTCGCCGCGCTGATGCGCAAGATGGTGGACAACGGCCTGACCGTCTGCCTGATCGAGCACAAGATGGACATGATCATGAGCCTGGCGGACAAGATCATGGTGCTGGACCACGGCGAGAAGATCGCCGAAGGCACACCGGAGGAGGTCCGCAACAATCCGGTAGTGATCGAGGCCTACCTGGGAGGTGATGAAGATGCTGCAGCTTGAGAACGTGGATGTCTGCTACGGCAGCTTCAAGGCCCTCACCAATATTTCCATGACGGTCGATACCGGTGAGCTGGTGGTGCTGCTCGGTGCCAACGGTGCCGGCAAAACCACTCTGTTCAATGCCATCAGCGGTCTGGTCAAACCGACGGGCGGTGATATCCGCTTCGAGGACAAGCACCTCAATGGTATGAAGCCCAGTGCGGTGGTTTCCTCCGGCGTGGTGCAGTGCGCCGAGGGCCGGAAGCTGTTCCCACAGATGAGTGTGCAGCAGAACCTGATGATGGGTGCTTATGTGCATCGGCGCGACCGGGAGGGCAACAAGAAACGTCTGAACGAAGTGCTGGAGCTGTTCCCCATTCTCGAAGACAAGGCCAACCAGCCGGCGGGCTCCCTGTCCGGTGGCCAGCAGCAGATGGTGGCCATTGGTCGGGCGATGATGAGCCGACCCCGGCTGCTGATGCTGGACGAGCCCTCCCTGGGCCTGGCCCCGCTGGTGGTCCGGCAAATGTTCGAGACCATCCGGCAGATCAACAGCCTCGGCACCACCGTGCTGCTGGCGGAACAGAATGCCTTTGCCGCCCTCAAGATCGCCGACCGGGCTTACGTGATGGAGAACGGCCGGCTGGTCATGGAAGGCGATCGGGAAGCCATGCTCGGCAACGAGCAGGTTCGCAAAGCATACATTGGAGCCTGATGGCTCCGGACACGGATCAACGACGAGCGCAACAAACCAGGAGAAAACAATGAAAAAAGCGAAAACACTGGGTCAGGCTGTTGCCGCGGCCACCCTCGGCATGACTCTGACTGCCGGCGCTATGGCCGGTGAGGTCAACATCGGTTTCACCGGCCCGCTCAGTGGCGGTGCTGCCCTGTACGGGGAAAATACCCTGTCCGGCCTGCGCATGGCCGCCGAGGAAATCAACGCCGCCGGTGGGTTTGACCTGAATGGCGAGAAGACCACCATTAACCTGGTCTCCCTGGACGACCGCTATTCCCCGGCACAGGCGGCTACCAATGCCAAGCGATTGAAGCAGGAATCCAATGTGCCCGCCATCTTCATACCCCATTCCGGCGGTGTATTTGCTTTGCAGGACTTCAACGAAAAAGACGATTTCCTGGTAATGGCCTACACCAGCGTGCCGACGGTGACCGAGAAGGGTAACTCGCTGACTCTGAGAATTCCGCCGACCTTTGACGGCTACGTTCGTGCCTTTACCGATTATGCCCTGGAGAATCTGGGCACCACGCTGGGCATGGCAGGTGCCACCCACGAATACGCCAAGATCTGGGCCTCCATGATCGAGAAAGAGTGGACCTCCAAGGGCGGCAAGGTCGTGGCGAACAACCCGATGGACTACAACAAATCCGCGGACTTCTTTACAGGCGTCAGCCGCATCATTGCGGAAGAACCAGAAGTCATGTTCGTCGGCGGTGCCTCCGAGCCGACGGGGCTTGTGGTTCAGCAGGCACGGCAAATGGGCTTCCAGGGCGGTTTCATCGTCATGGACCAGGCCAAGATTGACGAAGTGGCCGAAGTCGCTGGCGGCATGGAAATGGTGGAAGGTGCCGTTGGCGTGGTGCCGTTGAGTGTCTACGATACCGAAGCAGCCAAGAGCTTCATCGAACGCTACCAGGAAAAGTACGGCAAGATGCCGGGCTCCGAAGCCGCCTATAACTACCTGGCGTTGCACGGCTTGGTCGAAGCCATGGATGCCACCGAGTCCACCGACCCGAAGGTCATCCGTGACGCCATCGGCGACGCCCTGGCTAACATGGATGCCAGCAAGAATCCGTACGAAGTCACCGACGTGACCGACAAGGGTGGCTTCGTCACCGAGACCACCCTGGCCGTGGTCAAAGACGGCAAGATCGTCCGCGAAGCCATCGAGTAAGGACCCGGAGGGCTTGCTCGGGGGCTCAGCCTCAGGGGTCTGATGAACACTTTCATCTGACCCCATCTTCAAGCCCACCCCCCAACTCTGGATTTTCTCTAAACGCACTGGTACCTTTCCCAACGCTGCGGGCCAGCCCATCAAGGATTCGATGGCCGATATACCCGCACCGATTCAACGGACCGAATCAACTCTTCAAGGACTGAAGACATGCCCCAGCCAAGCGGACTGCCGTTCACCGTCCGTGTCGGTGACTTCCCCTCTGATCATTTCGCCGTGGTCGCCCGGCAGAGCACTGGGCCACGCTGGATCTGGAATGGTGGGAGAAGGAAGGCTATCCGGCTCATCTCAACGCTACCGGGATTTTCCGTGGCACCGGTTGCGGGACCGTATGCAGGACAGTGGGCCCAACCTGAACGCCGGAGCCATGGTGTGAGGTGTATTGCGGCTCTGCTCCTGATTCTGGTTTTTGTTGCAGGTCCTACCTATTCGGAACCTCGGCCACTACCATTGGCAAACGTCTATCAAGAAGGTGCCAACCTCACCGACTACTGGGTCAGTGAAAAGCTTGATGGAGTTCGAGCCTACTGGGATGTGGAAAAGCTGTGGTCCCGCGGAGGGCATGTTTACCAATCCCCTGAATGGTTTACCGAGGATTTTCCGGTTCATCCGCTTGATGGAGAACTGTGGATGGGGCGGGGACAGTTTGCCGAGCTGTCGGGCATCGTACGCATGGCCAGGCCGGACGATGGGAAATGGCGGCAGGTGGCGTTCCATGTTTTTGACCTTCCGGCCGCGGATGTCCCTTTCTTCAAACGCTATGAAAGGCTGAAGCAGCTGGTCCAGGCCTCGGAGTCAAGCTATCTCAAGTTGGTGGAGCAGCGCCCGATATCCGGTCACGGGGCCCTGATCACGGAGTTGAACAGAATCGTGGCTGCCGGCGGCGAAGGGCTGATGCTCAAGCGCAAGGCCAGCCTCTACCTGGCAGGGCGGTCGGATGACCTGCTGAAAGTGAAAACTTTCCAGGATGCCGAGGCAGTGGTCGTGGAGCATATCGAGGGACAGGGAAAATACGAAGGGCTGCTCGGCTCATTACTGGTGGAGTTACCGGATGGTCGCCGCTTCCGTATCGGTAGCGGGTTCACGGACGAGGAGCGGGCCAATCCCCCGCAACCGGGACAGCAGATCACCTTCAAGCACCATGGTTACACAGCAACCGGCCTTCCCCGCTTCGCCAGCTTTCTGAGGATTCGCCCGGATGAGCCGGAAGCGGCCTCCCAACAGTGATGTTGATCAGCGTCAAGATGGCACGGCCGCTGCTTTTCTAGACTGAACACAAGAACTTCATTACACCCCGGCAGGAGCCAACCATGTCCCTCGAAAAACACGACCTGATCCACGAGCTGCCCGAGTCCCGCGAAGCGATCCACATGCTCAAGACCGGCAGCACGCACTTCGCCAAGCTCTTCGACGAGTACCACGAGCTGGATCATGAGATTCATCGTATCGAGAGCGGTGCGGAGAACACCTCGGATGAATACCTCGAGGACAGAAAGAAGCAGCGTCTGCATCTGAAGGATGAGCTTTATTCAATGGTTCGGGAGTATGAGGCCTCTTTGGCCAGCTGAATCGAACGGCGCTTGATTGGTCCAGACATGGGGTCAGAAGAACGCTTTCTTCTGACCCGGGGTTAACCGTCCCTTCTCTTGTGTCTATGGTTCCAAGACATACATGGCGAGATTATCCGCCACGCAGGCGGGCTTGTCCTCGCCGCGGATTTCGACGGTGGTGTGGTAGGTTGCGAGCACTCGCCTGTCGTCAATCCGTGTCAGGTCCTTTAATTCCATCTTGCTGCGGATCTCCGCTCCGGCCTTTACCGCCGACGGGAATCGGAGCTTGTCCAGACCGTAGTTGATGGTCGCGGCGGTTCCGGTGACCTTCAGGACCTGGCTGTTGAGCATGGGAATCAGGGAGGCAGTGAGGTAGCCGTGAGCCACCGGACTTTTCCAGGGCGACTCCCGTTTCGCCCGTTCGACATCCACGTGGATCCACTGGTGATCACCGGTGGCATCGGCGAATGCGTTGATCATGTCCTGGCTGATGGTGGTCCAGGGGCTATGGCCGATGACCACGCCTTTGTAGCTCTCCAGATCGTTGATCGCGACTGAAACCATTGGGCTCTCCTGGCAATCGGTTGAGGGTCTGGCTTACACCCCGTAACCGGGGTTTTTGCTGTCGAGCAGGCGCACCAGCGCCGGCCAGGTCAGGCGGGCCGCCATGCCCAGGGACTGGGACTGCTCGGCGGTGGTCCGGATTGCCTGGTCCGAGGGCAGATGGACCGGGCCGCAGCTTTGGGCCTTGACCTGGATCTCGCAGGCCTTCATCAGGAAATACAGGTAGGTGAAGGTCTCGGGCACATCCTTGCCGGCGGTCAGTACGCCGTGGTTGCGCAGGAGCATCATGGATTTGTCGCCCAGGTCCCGGATCAGGCGCTCCCGTTCATCCAGGTTCAGGGCGACACCTTCGTAATCGTGGTAGCTCAGGTGCTCCAGGCACAACATCGCAGTCTGGCTCAACGGTAGCAGCCCGTCCCGGTGTGCCGAGACGGCCACACCATCGGCGGCGTGCAGGTGCATCACGGCGCCGGCGTCTTCACGTCCCATGTGGACGGCACTATGAATCGTAAAGCCCGCCGGATTGACGCGGCTGATACTGCCGGACTCCACCACCTCTCCATTCTGATCGACTTTCACCAGAGATGAAGCGGTGATTTCGTGGAACAGCAGGCCGTAGGGATTGATCAGGAAGTGGTGGTCCGGGCCAGGTACCCGAGCGGACAGGTGGGTAAAGACCAGGTCATCCCAGCCAAACAGGGCAACCAGCCGGTAGGCAGCGGCAAGTTCGGTTCTTACCTTCCATTCGGCTTTTTTCAGGTCGGTGGTGTCCTGGGGTGCGGTGTCTGTTGTCATAGTTATCACCTCTGAAAGAGGACAGCAGGCATGCAGGCCCCTGCCCCGAAATAAAAAAAGGGGATGGCCGGTGGCCACCCCCGAAAAGGCCTCTGACTGGTGGAGAGAGGCCCCAGGCTCACTGATGAAGGGGGTTAGCTGGCCTGTAACAGGGTGGCGTAACGCTCCAGGTGGAAATCGTCATCGCCGAGCTGGTGGTTGATCATGATCAGGCGTTTGGCGTAATGGGCAAAGTTGTACTCCCAGGTCATGCCGATACCACCGTGGGACTGGATGCCCTGCTCGGAAACGAACTGGCCACTGCGGCCGATCACGTTCTTGGCTGCGGCCAGGATCCGGCGCCGCTCGTCGCTCTGGGGCTCATCGGCGACACTGGCAGCGAGTATGGCCATTGAACGGGCCTGCTCCAGTTCGGACATCATGTCCACCATCCGGTGTTGCAGCACCTGGAACCGGCCAATGGGCACACCAAACTGTTTGCGCTGTTTCAGGTACTCGAGGGTCAGGTCGCAGGCCATTTCCATTACGCCCACGGCTTCGCCACACAGGGCGGCAATGGCACGGCCGGCCTGATACTCGATAACCTCGGAAGCCTGGCCTTGCTCACCCAGCAGTGCGTCCGTGCCGACGGTGACGTCGTTCAGGAACAGGTCGCATCCCTTGGCGCCGTCGATGGTCGGGTAGGTGCGTCGCTCAAGCCCTTTGGCATCGGCAGGGACCAGGAACAGGCTGATGCCGTCGGCATCCCGGCTGTCGCCGGAGGTGCGGGCCGAAACCACCAGGACATCTGCGCAGTGCCCGCCAATGACCACCGCCTTGCGACCGTTCAGGACATAGCCGTCACCGGATTTTTCGGCGCGGGTTTCCACATCGTTCAGATCATAGAAACTCTGGGGCTCCTGCAAGCCTACGGCTGCCCGGGTCTCACCGCTGGCGATGCCGCCGAGCCACTGCTCTTTCTGCTGGTCGTTGCCAGCCTGGCTGATCAGCCCGCCGCCCAGGACGACCGATTGCAGGTAGGGTTCGATGCACAGGCCACGGCCCAGTTCGGTCATGACGCTCTGCACTTCCACGCCGCTGCCGCCAAAGCCGCCCAGCTCCTCGGCGAAGGGCACGGCGGTGAGGCCGAGCTCACCGAGCTGTTTCCAGAAGTCCGCGCTGAAGCCCAGCTCGGATTCGCTGTACTCCAGTCGTTTTTCAAAACTGTACTCACCGCGTACCAGGCGGGCCACGGTGTCCTGCAGCATCTGCTGCTCTTCGTTGAGTCGGAAATCCATGGTCGCCTCCTTAAAGCCCGAGAATCATTTTCGACACGATGTTTTTCTGGATCTCGTTGGATCCGCCGAAAATCGACAGCTTGCGGTTGTTGAAGTACTGGGCTGCCAGTGGGGCGGCGTTCTCATCGGAGAGGAAGTCGCCGTCATAATCAAGGTCCAGTTCTTCTTCCACGAACGGGATGGCGTAGGGCCCGATGGCCCGGCGAGCCAGGTCATTGATGGCCTGGCGGATCTCGGTACCGCGCACCTTCAGCATCGAACTCTCTGCACCGGGAACACCACCGCCCTCGACCGAAGCAACGATTCGCAGGTTGCTGATCGCGGCCGCCATCAGGTCGATCTCGACCTGGGCAATGCGTTGACTGAAGGAGGTATCCTCGATCAGGGGTTTGCCATTTTTCAGGCGGCGTGAGGCCAGTTCCTTGAGATGCTGAAGTGCCGCTTTGGACAGACCGATCCCGGCCAGACCGGTGCGCTCGTAGGTAAGCAGGTATTTGGCGTAGGTCCAGCCCTTGTCTTCCTCGCCCACCAGGTTCTCTACCGGTACCTTCACGTCCTCGAAAAACACCTCGTTGACTTCGTGCTCGCCATCCAGGGTGATGATCGGGCGCACGGTGATGCCCGGTGTATTCATGTCGATCAGCAGGAAAGAGATGCCTTCTTGCGCTTTCACCTCGGTGTTGGTGCGTACCAGGCAGAAAATCATGTTGGCGTGCTGGCCCAGGGTGGTCCAGGTCTTCTGGCCATTAACGATGTAATGGTCGCCCTCGCGTACGGCGCGGGTCTTCAGAGACGCCAGGTCAGAACCGGCGCCAGGCTCGGAGTAACCCTGACACCACCAGTCTTCGCCGCTCAGAATTCGCGGAAGGTATCGCTGCTTCTGTTCTTCGTTGCCGAACTTGATGATGACCGGGGCCACCATGTTGACGCCGAACGGAATTGAGCGAGGTACCCCGTACCGGCAGGATTCTTCATCCCAGATATGTTTCTGTACCGGGGTCCATTTCACACCGCCGTATTCCTCCGGCCAGTGGGTCGCGTACCAGCCTTGCTCGCTCAGGATCTTCTGCCACCGTTGGTGGTCTTCCTTGGACAGCCTGCGAAAGCCTTTCACCTTGGCGGCAATATCAGCCGGCAGCTTCTCATCCAGGAACGCGCGCACTTCGTCGCGAAAAGCGAGTTCCTCGGCCGTGTAGTTCATGTTCATGAGACAACCTCGTTTTGGCGTTTCAGCGAAAAGATATACCGCATAGCAGAATTACTCAATGATCCTTCAATCAGTCCGGAGCTGTCAATAAAAATGAAACCCGTTAATCGATTATGAATGCGAGTTTCGTAAAAAAATGGTTTGGCCGCCTTGTTAGTACAGAAATGATTGTCTATATTCGCAAACTCGGAAGCTGGTACTGCTAAGCGAAACATAAAAACATAGAAATACCGCAGAGCGGAATTTTGTGAAGGATCGCTTCCGGAAGCAGCCAGTGCCGGAGATTTACAACAACGAAAGCAACACACTCCGTTACGAGGTAAGAAGATGACAACAACAACTCGCTTTAACCCCCGTCCACTTGTCCGAGCCATTGCCCTTGCCGGGGCCCCTCTGCTGGTACTGGCATCAATGCCGGCCACTGCCCAGAGTGGTAGTGAAATGGAGGAGCTGCGCCAACGTGTGCAGACGCTGGAAGAGAAACTGGAGGGTGCTGTATCCACTGCGCCGGAGTTGCAGGAGGACAACACCTACCTGTTGCGTGATGGTGACGGCATCAAGATTGGCGATACCACCATTTCTTTCGGTGGCTTTATCAAGGCCGACGCCATTTTCGGTTCCGGTGGAAACGGTTCCCTGAACAGCTATTCGATTGGCCTGCCCCGTATGTTTGCCAAGGCCGCAGCCAACGATAACAACGACTGGAAATCGGGCTTCAGTGCACGGGAATCACGAATCAGTATTGGTACCAAGACCGGCGATGTCGTTGGCCATGACCTGACCACCTACATCGAGATGGACTTCAACCAGGACCTGAACGACGGCTTCAGCGAGACCGGTAACGAAATCGTCTCCAACAGTTATGCGCCCCGCCTTCGGCAGGCCTATGCGTCATGGAATGGATGGGATGCCGGGCAGACCTACACCACCTTCACCGACCTGGCCGCCATGCCGGAAATACTGAACCAGGGTAAGCAGGCCGCGTTCATCTATGTGACCCAGCCCATGCTGCGCTACAACATGGCGGCGCCCGGGGGCAAGCTGATGGTGGCGCTGGAAAACCCGGAAGACGGTTACTACGGCAACTCCTATGACGATCAGTCCTACCCGGACCTGACCGCCCGGTACCAGATCCGTGGTAACTATGGCTTTTATTCCATCGCCGGTGTCCTGCGCAATATTGAAGACGATGCAGCCGATGAAACCAAGCTGACTGGTGCCGTGTCCCTGAGCGCGCGCATCCCCACTATCGGGCGCGATGACCTGCGCCTGCAGTACAGCTATGGCGCGCTGGGCCGCTATATGGGGTTGCTGACCTATCCGGACGTGGACCTTGGCGCCCTGGCGGCGGGCGAAGTCGAACCCCTGAAAACCTATGGCGCCACGGCAGCGTACCGCCATTTCTGGTCGCCAGCCTGGCGCTCTTCCCTGGTACTCTCCCACACCGAGATCGTGGATGACCTGGAGTTCTCCCCGAAAGGCACCCTCAGCTATTTCGATAGCTCCACTTCGGTCCACGCCAACCTGTTGTGGTCCGCTCACAAGAACCTGACTCTGGGCCTCGAGTATGCCTACTGGGACTTCGGGGAAATCGCGACCACAGGCAGTGAGCAGTATGAGCAGGTCATGGCCTCGGCGAAGTTGAGCTTCTGATCGCAACAGTCCCCCTCTGAGGCGGACGATGCCTCAGCTGCTGTGTAATCTCTTGCCCCCCGGCTCATACTCTCCCGAGCCGGGGTTTCTAATCCTTGCCTGAAGTCTTCCGAAAGAAAAAATCGCGATTCAACTTGGTAATAGTTCGAAAAAATCGAGGTATTGGACCCAAAAAAGCGTATTGAAGACGAGGCCTGATCGCGGGAAACTACCTACGACTTTCGTCATACCGTAGGACGCCCATGCAGGACGCCCAAAGTAACGCCAGATTCCTCGCACCGGGATTTTTGATATTTCTGGTGCTGGTTTTCTTCTCCGGACTTTCCCTTCCCGCAGATGATGGTTTCGACTTCGGTGCTTGTGAGCGAGGGGCTTGTCTGATTTCCGGTGAAGTCGCCGGTGACGGTGGGCATGAAGCAGGATTGTCCACAGATGAAGAGTCCGGGAAGCATGCCCCAGTATTGGTTCCCTGCCACTCAGTGATCCCCTCGAGACCCCAAATCACCCATTGCGCCAGTTTTCCGGTGCTGCCCCAGGCGCCGCCCCTGGCCTGACGGCCAATCATCGGGTAGCAGCAGTGCTGCCCAAACCAACCGCTTGAAACAAACGACTTCCACCACCTGGAGGATATTCCATGGCTATACGGAAGCTGCTGATCGCCAATCGCGGAGAGATTGCGGTCAGGATTGCCCGGGCCTGCAGCGAGCTGGGTATTCGCTCAGTCGCCATTCATTCTGAGGCTGACGAGTACTCTCTGCATGTCAAGAAAGCCGACGAAGCCTATCAGATCAGCAAGGACCCCCTGTCGGGATACCTGAACCCCCATCACATTGTGAACATGGCGGTGGAAACCGGCTGCGACGCGCTCCATCCCGGATACGGGTTCCTGTCCGAAAATGCGGAGCTGGCAGCGATCTGTCGGGAGCGCGGCATTACCTTCGTCGGTCCCTCCGCGGAGGCCATCGCCTCCATGGGTGACAAGACCCAGGCCCGGCAAACCGCTCTGGCGGCGGGCGTGCCGGTAACTCCCGGCTCGGAAGGCAACCTGGAAAATGTCGAGGACGCCGTTACCCAGGCTGCCGACATTGGCTACCCGGTGATGCTGAAGGCCACCTCCGGTGGTGGCGGACGAGGCATCCGCCGGTGCGATAACGAGAAGGAGCTGAGGCAGAACTACGAGCGGGTGATTTCCGAGGCCACCAAGGCCTTTGGCAGCGCCGAGGTGTTCCTGGAGAAATGCATCATCGAACCCCGCCATATCGAGGTGCAGATCCTGGCCGATACCCACGGCAACGTCGTGCACCTGTACGAGCGTGACTGTTCCATCCAGCGCCGCAACCAGAAGTTGATCGAGCTGGCACCGTCACCCCAGCTCGAGGAAAGCCAGCGTGAATACATTGGTGACCTCGCCAAGCGGGTCGCGAAACAGTGTGGCTACGTCAATGCCGGCACCGTGGAGTTCCTGCTGGACCACGATGGCAGCTTCTATTTCATGGAGATGAACACCCGGGTACAGGTGGAGCACACCATCACCGAAGAGATCACCGGGGTAGACATCATCAAGGCCCAGATCCGCATTGCCGCTGGTGAACCTCTGGGGTTGAAGCAGCAGGACATCAGCTATCGCGGTTTTGCGGCCCAGTTCCGTATCAACGCCGAGGACCCGAAGAACGGGTTCCTGCCCAGCTTTGGCCGGATCAGCCGCTATTACTCCGCCGGCGGTCCGGGGGTGCGCACTGACGCCAACATGTACACCGGCTACGAGATTCCGCCCTATTACGACTCCATGTGCGCCAAGCTGATTGTCTGGGCCATGGAATGGGACGAGCTGATTGCCCGCTCCCGCCGCGCCCTGGGTGATATGGGTATCTATGGTGTCCTGACCACCATTCCCTATTACAAGCAGATTCTCGAGCATCCGGATTTCCAGGCTGCCAATTTCAATACCGGCTTCGTCGAGCGGAACCCGCAGTTGCTGGAATACAGCACCAAGACCCGCCCTGAATCCATCGCCACTGCCATCGCTGCGGCTATCGCGGCCCAGGCGGGCCTGTAAAAGAATATCGGAGAGATCCCATGACCAAGCGCAAGATTCACATTACCGACGTTATCCTGCGGGACGCCCACCAGTCCCTGATTGCCACCCGAATGCGCACAGAAGACATGCTCCCGGCCTGTGAATGGCTGGATCAGGCCGGTTACTGGTCCCTGGAGTGCTGGGGCGGCGCCACCTTTGACGCCTGCGTGCGCTTTTTGAAGGAAGACCCCTGGGAGCGCCTGCGTACCCTGCGCAAGGCTTTGCCCAACACCCGTCTGCAGATGCTGCTGCGGGGACAGAACCTCTTGGGTTATCGTCATTACGGCGATGACGTGGTGGAGGCCTTTGTCGCCAAGGCGGCGGAAAATGGCATGGATGTGTTCCGTATTTTTGATGCCTTGAACGATGTGCGTAATCTGGAAACCAGCATCAAGGCCGTGAAGAAGGCCGGCAAGCATGCCCAGGGCACCATCTGCTACACCGTGAGCCCGGTGCACAACACCGACGCCTATCTGGAGCAGGCCAAGGCCATGGCGGAGATGGGGGCAGACAGCATTGCCATCAAGGACATGGCCGGTCTGTTGACGCCAGCGGTGACTGCCGAGCTGGTGGGCAAGCTGAAACAGACCCTCAATCTGCCGGTGTTCCTGCACTCCCACGCCACGTCGGGCATGGCGCCCATGTGCCAGTGGGCGGCCATGGAAGCAGGCGTTGATCACATCGATACCGCGCTGTCTGCCTTCGCCGGCGGTACCAGTCATCCACCCACCGAATCCCTGGTGGCGTCATTGCACGATGCCGGTTTCGAGACCGGTCTGAACCTGGAATTGCTCGACAAGGCCACCCGCCACTTCCGGGACGTGCGCAAGAAGTACCACCAGTTCGAGAGCGACTACAACGGTGTGGACACGTCTGTGCTGCTCTCGCAGGTGCCCGGTGGCATGATGTCGAACCTCGCCAACCAGCTCAAGGAACAGGGTGCCCTGGATCGTATCCAGGATGTGTTCGAGGAAATTCCACGGGTCCGCAAGGACCTGGGTTATCCACCGCTGGTTACTCCGACTTCCCAGATTGTGGGCACCCAGGCGGTGATCAATGTGCTGGCGGGCAAGCGTTACGACTCCATCACCAACGAGGTGAAGAAATACCTGCAGGGCTGGTACGGCAAGGCCCCGGCAACGGTGGATCAGGAATTGCAGCGCCGCGCGGTTGGCAAGGAAGAGTTGGTGGAAGAGCGCCCGGCCAACCTTATCCCGCGGGAGTTGGGTGAACTGCGGAAACAGGTCGGAGACCTGGCGACCAGCGAGGAAGATGTCCTGACTTACGCTATGTTCCCGGATCAGGCCAGGGCCTATCTGGAGCAGCGGCGGGATGGCACGCTCCAGCCGGAGCCGCTCGAGCCGTTACCGGCCAAAAGCAGTGGTGGCCCGGTGGACACCCGGTTCAAGATCACGGTCCATGGTGAGAGCTATGATATCCACGTGACAGGAGCCAACCCGGTCAGCGACAGCGAACGCCGGTTCTACATGACAGTGGATGGTGTTCCCGAGGAAATTCACCTGGAGTCCCATGGCGACGGTAATGAAGGTAGCGCCAAAAGTGGTGGCAGAGCCAGCGCCAGCAAGGAAGGTCACGTCACCACCAGTATGCCCGGTAACATTGTCGATGTGCTGGTCGGTGAGGGTGACGAGGTCCAGGCTGGAGATCCGGTGCTGATCATCGAAGCCATGAAGATGGAAACCGAGGTAAAGGCAACCATTTCCGGATCGGTGAAGGGCGTGTTTATCGCCAAGGGCGATCGGGTTGTGCCCGGTGAGGTGCTGGTGGATATCGAGTAGGCCCAACTGAGTCCCGAAGGGCTCATAGCAGCACGGTGATCCCCAGGGTGGCCGTGCTGCGCTCGTAATCGTAGCGGGGGATGTTGCTGTTGTTGTGCAATCCCCGCCAACCGGCCACCACCGAGAATGTGTCGTTGATACGGTAGTCGGCATTCACGCTCAGCGATAGCCGCTTGTCGATCCGGTTGATGATCCAGGTGCCTTCAGGAATTCGCAGGCGGTGGGCGGTGCGATAGAAGCTGTAGCGGTAGCCGAGTACCCCGCCGATTTCGAGATCGGGGAGTGGGTAATAACGGGTGCTGAGTTCCAGGGTCTGGCCGAGGGGCGACACGCTGAAGTACTCCCGTTCTGTGGCCAGATTGCGGCGGTCGTCGTAATCCAGGTAATACCGCAACCCGCCGCCCCAGTCCCCGAGCCGCGCCCGATATCGGGCATCCAGGCGATAGTGCCGGCCGTCGTAAGCGTCATACCGGGAAGACGCCGACACATGCTCTGCGCGGGCCGACACCGAGCATCGGGCCCGTTCCTCTGCGATGGCGCAGGCAGGTGTGCTCACTCCGCCAGAGAGTCTGGCTCTTTCTTCACGGGGCTTGTCGCCGTACCACAGTTTGTCGCCGCCTATGCCGGCATACAGTCGGTAGTCATCCAGCCGATACTCCCAATTGGTATCCAGGCGCACCAGCTGCGAGTTGAACTCATCCTCGGAGTCGTATTCACGGGCATAGGCCTGGCCCTGCAGTCTGAACCCGTGTTTGCCCTGCCGGTAGAGGTAGCCGGACACGGCCGCCACCGACTCCAGAAAACTGTCCTCGATCGTGCTGGCTGCCTCATCGGGAAACAGACCGATGTTGTCTTCGTAGCCGGCCGCCAGAGAGCCCAGGGCCTGCCAGGGAGGCAACGGCGCGGTTTCACCCAACTTTTCCAGCTGGGCTGCGGCGAGACGGGTGACATTGTCCGCGTCATTGGTATCTACTACCTCACGGAATGCGGCTCTGGCGCCGGATTTATCTTCCTGTGCGAGTGCAATAAGCCCCAGATTGTAAAAGGCCAGGCTGCGTTGGCGGGTCTCGGTCAGCTGTCGGAACATGCGCTCGGCGTTCTGCAAGTCACCGGTTTTGTAGTAGATGACACCGAGGTTGTAGGTGAGGGCACGGGATTGCATGCCCAGATCGGCGGCCGACTCCAGAAGAGTCTGTGCCCGCTCCAGGTTACCGGCTTTGAACGCGGCAATGCCAGCACGCAACTGGCTGGTTGCCTTCGCGTTGTTATCGGCCGTCACAATCGGTGACAGCATGGCCATCCAGACGACAAGCAGGATGTTTACGATACGAAGCAGCAAGCGGAATACCCTTGAGGCTGGAACGAAAACCGGCGCATCAGGGTAAGCTTAACTCACGTAGGGGCAGAAAATCAGGTATTAGTTGCCAGAAGGGTCATTCAGCAGATCGCCGGTTCCGTCCACCAGATCTCCCGTTTCGTCAAGGAGATTGTCCCCGGTATCCAGCAGGTCGCCAATTGGCGGTGGAAGATCCGGATCCGTCAGATCCGAATCCGGCAGATCCAGTACGGGCAGGGATGAGTCCTCTTCTCCCGGCAATTCCAGATCCAGAGCATCCCGGGTCTCCCTGGATTCTGACGCCAGGTTTTCCTCAAGCTCTCTGGCTCCGTTGCGGATCTCGGTGACATCCAGCTCATTGATCGATTCGGGCAGTTCCATTTCCTGAACGAACGACGAGTCCAGTGCCTCCTCGTCCTCGACCATTCTCATGGTGACTTCAAAGTCTGTCTCGGCCGCTGCCATCACCGGGGCCAGGGCCAGCCCCAGGGCGGCTACGAGCCGTATCAAAAGTAATGCTGACCTCATGACGATGGCTCCATTGTCGTGCCAATGTCGGTACGGAAGGTTTTACGTTTGCGACCATCATCAAGATGGGCAACCAGGGTGCCCTCGCCCGGGAAAAGGATGTTCATCGGCAGGGCCAACAGGTTATCGCCGGGTTTCAGGTTCACCTTCCAACTCACGCGATGGCGCCCCGGGAACGGTGCAAGTTCCATGTTGGGGGGCAGCTCCAGGGTCAGAGTGACATTGTCCACAGCTTCTTTGGAGCTGAACGCCAGCCTGACGGTTTTCTGGTCCGCTATTGCGCCAATCTCCTGCATGACGTCCGCTCCGGTCTGGGCTACCGGCGCGGCTTGCTGTTTCGGGCCGTACAGCTCGCCACCAATGAAAATGCCGACAACCAGGGCCGCGGCCACGGCGCCGCCCCAAACGGGGAGGCCCCAGGGGCGTCTTGTTGCCGCCGGCTCGCCCATTTTCGCCGCTGCCAGCATCCGGGTTTCGAAATCCGGGCCGGGCTCGGGTGCTCGCGCCCGGGCAACCTCTTCCATCATCAGGGTGGCCGAGGACAGGGCTCTGGCGCAGGCTCCGCAGCGTTCGGCATGGCGGCGCATCTCCAGTTCCACCGGCTCGGAAAGTTCCCCGGCGGCCATGGCATCCACATCTTGCAGAAAATGTTTGCAGTTCATCGCATCTACCTCACTTGAGTCCACGGAGTTGCTGCTCAAAAGGTTCCAACTCTTCCTGCAATTTTGTTCGAAGCAGGGCGCGGGTCCGGTGAAGGCGGGATTTGATGGTGCCAATGGGCACGTCGAGTACCTCTGCGATGTCTTCCTGACGCCAGCCATCGGCGTCATGTAGCAATAAAAGGGTTCGCTGATCCGGGTGAAGCTCACTGAGCAGCCGTTTCAGGGCCTGGCTCCGGATGTCGCCTTCCAGGTTCGCCAGCGGATCTGGCTCGTTACCGACTCTACTCTCCAGAAACGGCGTTTGTTCGTCATGCAGATCCAGGGCGCTGGTGTTGATTTCGCGTCCTCCAGGCCTTTTTCGGATTGTATCGATGAACTGGCGGTAAAGCACCCGGTGCAGCCAGGGGCGGAGGTGATCGACAGACTCCAGCTCCTCCAGGCGCGGATAGAGCTTGACGACGACGTCCTGGACCAGGTCTTCGGCGTCATGCTCTCGGCCGGTCAATCGGTAGGCGAAGGTAAACATCGTCTTCAGGTGAGGTTGAACCAGACGATCGAAGCGCTTCGATTTTGATTGCCGAAATGGAAGTAAGGCCAAACGGGTACCCCTGAATACACCCTGCACGTCACTCGCGTTGCATGAGTTTTGTGGTTTTTATCGCACTATCAATGGTACCAGCGCACCTGTTCGGTAGGTATGTCTGTTTGTAAAAAAATGAATATAAATTTTTGCATTCAAAATCAATGAGTTGTAATTTTTTTTGGCTGAATTGACAAAAAATCGAATCTGGTTTTGGAACCTTTGCAATTAGACCTCCGTCGAGGGCAACTAAAGGCGAAGGACCGTCGAACTACAAAAAAACCAGAGGTAACGAAGTATGTTGATTCGCACCGTATGCCTTGCTGCGTTGTCAGCTACGACACTGGGATTGACCGGTTGTCTTGAAGGCAGCAGCCAGACCAGCAAAAACGCCAGTCCAGACTACAGCATCACCAGCAATCTGATAGAGCGCGGTGTTCATCCGCTGTTCGATCCGCTGGCAACCGAATTTCCCATTCCCAGCGATGCCTTGTTCTATCTGAGCGAGGTGGACGATGGCACTATGCTCAATGGTACCGATCCAGCCAATCCCGTCACGACCGGCATCGGTTTCCTGGACGGCAGCTCGGTTCTGGCGCCTGTCGATATCAAGATCAGCGCCAGCCTAGATAGCCAGCAGATCCTGGATGCCCGGGACTTCGTCGAAATAGACGGTGAAGTGGTTCCGAACCCGGATCAGAACGTGTTCTTCTTACCGGTGGAGTACGCCAGTGGCGATACCATCGAGGCGCTGGATGTAGAGGCTGCCGGACTGACACCGGCCATCCGTTACCGGCAGGCTCTCAGGCTACGGGAGCAGGGTAACGCCGCCGAAGCCGACGCCATCTTCAGCGATTTGCTCCGGGAAAAGTTCCGGGTGGAACTGCTGGACATCGATGGGGGGCAGAACAACCTGGTGCGGGTTCTGCCACTGGAGCCGCTCGCAGAAAAGACCCAGTACGTATTGGTGCTCACCAATGATATCGTTGATGCTGATGGCGAACCCCTGGTTGGTTCACCCACCTTCCAGAGTGTTGCCGATCCGGAGCGCACCCTGTCCAATGCGGCCTTCCAGCCGTTCCGCGACGCCATGCTGCCGGCCCGACAGCTGGCCGCGGACTATTTCGACTTCAAGCGTGAGGTGACTGCATCGTCGGGCTTTGCCCAGACCTTTGAGGACGTCACCTACTCAACCACCATCACTACGACCGCAGTGGATGACGTTCTGCTCGCCAATGCGGCACCGATCACCTATTACCGGTCCGTTCTGTCAGTTGCCGAGCGCCAGCAAGCCCTGAACAAACTGGTGGATGGTTTCTTTAACCTGAGTGATCAGGCGTTGGGCGAGGGTGCAACGGCCGAGGAGGAAGCACTCAATAGCCAGATTTATCAGACCCTCATCGATTCCGGTTTCCGTCTCTACGATGAAGAGTTGGCCACGCTCCTGACTGAGGCCCGGGATAACGGCATCACTGTGCTCTATACGGACCTGGTGTCAGATGCCCTGGCCGATCGTCAGCTGGCCTACACCGTGCAGGCAGCGACAGCCCGGGCCACGGATATGAGCGCTGATGTCGAGCCGGACGCTCAGGCCCTTGCCTCGGCGGCCGAAGTCCTGGTTGATACGCCCAAGCCCCGGGAGGTGCGGGTGTTCAGTCAGCGTGATGGTGGTGATGTGAATCCGGCGCTGGCCCAGGAAATCCAGGGAACGCCTCTGAACGTCCATGTCTTCGAGGGTGAAATTGCTCTGCCGTATTTTCAGTCTGTGCCCGAGGAGGGTAACGGCTCTGTGTTGACCTCCGAAAGCTGGTTGCCGGCTGATTTTTCCGGTGATGACAGCCTCGACGGTGCCCCCTCGGACCGGATCACCTATCGCTTCCCGTTCGCTCGCAAGAACGCGGATACAACAGTGCCTATCGTGGTCACTGCGCCAGACACCAACAACGCAACCTTTTTGACGCTGACTGGCGGAATTCCCGCAAATGGTTACCCGGTCATCATCTACCAGCATGCGGTGACCACCGACCGCTCTGCTACGCTGCCCTTGGCAACGGCAGCCGGCCTGCTGTGCGCAGATCCGAATACCAGTTACGACTGCTTCGTGACCATCGGTATTGATCAGCCATTGCACGGGATCTTTGGTGAAGGCTTCGTTGGCCTCAACCCGATCAGCGAGCAAGCCGGTGCGTCGCCCGATGCCACCGAGCGTCACTTCGGATTCGCGGCCGATGCAGATCTGAATCCGGTGCCTGCCGGCCAGCTGGAGGCACCGGAATCCGGCAGTCTGTTCCTGAATTTCGCCAACTATGCGAATACCCGGGACAACATGCGCCAGGGCGCCCTCGATCTGCTCAACGTGAATGCCTCTTTGCAGGCCATCGAAGATGCCATCGCCGACTGCGCCGACTGTCCCCAGGGCCTCAACCTCGACCCGAACCGGGTCTATTTCCTGAGTCATTCGCTCAGTGGTATGGGCGGGGCAGCATTCCCCCATGTAAACAATGCCGCCATCGAGGCGGGCAACGGTAATCTCAATCCGATCCTGGCCGCCAACCTGTTCAATACCGGTGGCAGCTTCTCACGGCTGGTCGAGAACTCCCAGTCCGTGGCTCCGCGGGTACTGCCGGGCCTCGACGAGGCGTCAGACGGTCTGTTGACCCAGGGCCGCACGGAACTCAACATCTATTTCAACGTGTTCCAGGGCCTGCTCGATTCCGCGGACCCGGTTGCCTTCGCCCCGCTCTATAAGGAAACGCCGATCCTGCTGACTGAGATTGCCGGCGTTCCCGATGACCCCGACCGCCCGACCGATAACACCGTGCCCAATGCGGCCGACGACGTGCTGTACCCGCTCGGACCGCTGTCCACAACGCTTCCCGAGACCGGCTTCGTGATTGAGGGCGAAAACATGCCGCTGGCGGGAACCGATCCCCTGGCCGCCGCCATGGGTGCGGAGTCCACGCCCCTGCAGACCGATGGCCTGCCTTTGATCACCCGCTACCTGGAAGGCTCTCATGGCAACCCGATTTCCGCGGGACAGAAAAGTGCTGATCCGTTCTCCTCTAGGGCTGTCTTCGACGAGATGACCGCACAGATGCTGGAGTTGTTCACTGACGGAACCGTGTCGGTGACCAACCCTTGCGTGGTCAAAGACGCCGATACTAGCACCACTGACT
Organism: Marinobacter sp. DUT-1; assembly: GCF_050379415.1. Lineage (NCBI taxonomy): Bacteria > Pseudomonadati > Pseudomonadota > Gammaproteobacteria > Pseudomonadales > Marinobacteraceae > Marinobacter > Marinobacter sp. DUT-1. Next base: position 383,453 of record NZ_JBNRLS010000003.1, on the reverse strand, counting down.
GTTCCGACAGCAGCGGCAACACCGATGCCGGCGACACCCCCAATGACGGAGGTGATGGCGGCGGCGACGGTGGCGGTGACGGCGGCCTCCTCGGAGGGGGTCTCGGACTGTGACCTGAGTCTACCGACGGGCACCCCCTTCTCGGGAGGGGTGCCCGAATTTCCCAGGGATATCAATAGAAACATGGCGTTAGCCTCGCCAGACGGGGGAGGCTTTGCCTGAAACTTGCGGAGTGATACGCAATGAAAACAACAAAACCGATTTTGAAAAAGCCCCTGAGGCTCGCGCTGGCCATCCAGTTTGCCGGACTTTCCATGACCGCGTCGGCGTTCGACTTCAGCATCTACGAGATCGACGCTTCGTTCAGCACCACCCTGACCGCGGGTATTGCTTACCGCCTGGAGGACCAGGACAAGGACCTGATCTCCCAGGGCAACCTGGGACCGGAGTTTGCGTTCAGCAACACCGGTGCCTCTTCGAACAACTTTGACGACGGCAACCTCAACTTCGAAAAGGGCGAACCGTATTCCCAGATCCTGCGCGGCCGCTCGGAGCTGTTCCTGGATTACGCGCCGGACAGCGATACCCTGACCCGGGTGGGCGCACTCGTTCGGGGCACTTACTACTACGACTACGAGCTGAAGGATAATCCCCGGGCGGTGGACCCGGTTGGCCAGCGTCGCGAGCTCAATGAGGAAGCGCTGGACAATGCCGCCGGTGCCGACCTGCTCGATGCCTACGTGTTTACCGACTGGTATTTCGGCGATACCCCGGTTTCCATCCGTTATGGCCGGCAGGTGGTGAACTGGGGCGAAAGTACCTTCATTCTCGGTGGTATCAATGCGGTGAACCCCATTGATGTCCCCGCGTTCCGGGCGCCGGGCGCTGAGTTGAAGGATGTCCTCCTGCCAGTGGAAATGCTCTATACCTCAGTCGGTATCACCCCGGAGGTGACTCTGGAGGCATTCGTACAGACCGAGTGGGAGCCGTTCCGCATCGACGACTGCGGCACTTTCTTCTCCACAGCGGACGTGGCCGCGGACGGTTGTGGCCCGGTATTGCTGGCTGGTCAGGTGCCGGACTCGCAGGCCTTTGAGGAGGGCTTCATTGCCCCGCGCATTGGCGACAAGGAACCGGGCGATACCGACCAGTACGGCATGGCGGCCCGCTGGTATGTCACCGATCTGGGCGCTGAGCTTGGGCTTTTCTACACCCGCTATAACAGTCGGTTGCCATACATCAGCGGGGTCGTAAACAACCCGGCGGATGCCGATGAAACCCAGATGCGGGATCCGAGCCTGCCGGATGCCCGTTTTCCCAGCTACTTCATCGAGTACCCGCAGGACATCGAGCTTTACGGTATCAGCGTGAACACCACGCTTCCCACCGGTACCTCGTTGGGCGCGGAGTACAGCTACCGTCCCAATATGCCGATCCAGTGGAATACCTTCGAGCTGATTTACGGTGGGATTCAGCAGCGGGGTCCGGATGGCCAGGTCATCAGTAAGCTCGAACAGCGCGAAATCGACAAGGGCTACAACTACGCCGGTAAGGCTGTCGACGGGTATGACCGCTTTGGCGTCTCCCAGGCCCAGGCGACCTTCATCCACTTCATCGACCGGGTGATGGGCGCGGCGCGCTTCATCATCGTGGGTGAGGTCGGCGCGACCTATGTCCATGATCTGCCCGGCAAGTCCGAAGCCCGCTATGGCCGTTCCGGTATCTATGGCGTCGGTCCGGTGCCCCTCGATGGTGAGAGCTTCAGCGGTGATTTCTGTAGCCAGGGCACAGACGACGTACCCCGTCTGAACATCAACCCGACCAACTGTGGCGGCGACGGCTTTACCACCAGCTTCTCCTGGGGCTACCGGACGCTGTTTGTCTGGGATTATCCGAGTGCCTTTGCCGGGGTCAACCTTCGTCCGAAGCTGTTCCTGACCCACGATGTGAAGGGTTACGCGCCGGATCCGGGCGGCAACTTCAAGGAAGGCAACAAGTCCGTTGGCCTGGGCGTCGATGCCACCTATCAGAACTCCTACAAGGCATCCCTGAGTTACACCACCTATTTCGGCGGTGATTACAACGAGATCAATGACCGGGATTTCGTTGCCGCTTCAATTTCTTACTCCTTCTGAACCAACACGTGACTGTAAAGGTGAGCACCATGACTACCACAAGAACCCTGCTCTACGGAGCAATGACCGCAGCACTGATGGCCTCCGCCAACGCGGTTGCCGCGGTATCGGCCGCGGAGGCCGCCAAACTCGGCGACAGTCTCACTCCGATTGGCGCCGAAAAGGGAGGCAATGGCGACGAGATCCCGGCCTGGACTGGCGGGCTGGCCGAGGCGCCAGCCGGCTACAAGGGTGACGGGCGCTATGTCGACCCGTTCTCCGGTGACCAGGAACTGTTCCGGATCGATCAGAGCAACGTGGATCAATACAGCGATAACCTGACACCGGGCCAGGTGGCCATGATCCGGAAGTATGACGACTACTTTATGCCGGTGTACGAGACCCGGCGCAGCGCGACCTACCCGGAATTCATCCAGGAAAAGAGCAAGGAAAACGCGACCACTGTTGAGCTGGTCGAGAGCGGCAACGGCCTGCAGAACTACCAGACCGCCATTCCGTTCCCGATTCCGCAGAATGGCCTTGAGGCCATCTTCAACCATATCACCCGTTATAGGGGCGGCTCCTTCACTCGCAACGTGGCCCAGGTGACGCCACAGCCCAATGGCGATTTCAGCCCGGTGAAGTTCACCGAGTCGTTCACCGAGCGGGTAGCATTGGAAGACTACGACCCCTCAGAAGACCCGAACGTGATGTTCTACTTCAAGCAGACCATCACGGCGCCGTCCCGTCTGGCCGGTAACGTTCTGCTGGTGCACGAGACCATCAACCAGGTCAAGGAACCCCGTCGGGCCTGGCTGTACAACTCCGGTCAGCGCCGGGTCCGCCGGGCGCCGAACGTGGCCTATGACGGACCGGGTACCGCGGCCGATGGTCAGCGTACCTCGGACAACCTGGACCTCTATAACGGCGCACCGGACAAGTACAACTGGGAACTGGTAGGCAAGAAGGAGCTCTATATTCCCTACAACTCCTACCGCATGGCCAGTGCCGATCTGAGCTACACCGACATCATCAAACCGGGGCATGTGGACCAGAACCTGGCCCGCTACGAGCTGCACCGCGTCTGGCACGTTCGCGCCACCCTCAAGGACGGCGAGCGCCACATCTACCAGAAACGCGATTTCTACATCGACGAGGACACCTGGCAGATCGCCGTCGTCGACCATTATGACGGCAAGGGCAACCTCTGGCGGGTGGCCGAGGCCCATGCCATGCAGATCTACGATGCCAACATCCCGGCTTATGCCTTCGAAACCCTGTATGACCTGCTGTCCGGTCGCTATCTGGTGATGGGCCTGACCAATGAAGAGGAAAATCCGTATGAGTACGGCACCGAGCGAAGTTCCCGGGAATACACACCGGCAGCGCTTCGGCGCGCGGGCGTCCGCTGATTCTGACTCGTAAACAGGCAGATATGGCTCCCCGGCTCAATGCGGGGGGAGCCTTATCGAGAGGACCTTCAGATGATTGATGTTCTGACCCAGATAGGATTGCTCGAGATCGACAACCGCCTGGTTTACCGGGAGGGCAAGTGGTTCGTCCGAACCCGTGAAATCCCCGAGCGGGGCCCCTACGACACACGCCTGGAAGCCGTGGAGGGGCTATATCGCCATGTCGCCATCTGCACCGGCAGACTCAGTCATTGCGACCAGAACGAAGCGGCGGCGTTCATGCAGCACTCGGTTCAGAAATGCTGCCAGCCGGCCTGCGACCTGTGCGCGGACCTGCTGGCAGTGCTTCCGGTCGAGACCGCGATTCAGCTGAATGCCTGAATGCCGGTCTGGCCGCGGCCAAGAATCAGGGCGTGAACATCGTGGGTACCCTCGTAGGTGTTCACCGCCTCCAGGTTCATGACGTGGCGAATCACGTGGTACTCGTCAGCAATGCCGTTGCCGCCGTGCATGTCCCGCGATACCCGGGCAATGTCCAGGGCCTTGCCGCAATTGTTGCGCTTGAGCAGTGACACCGCGTCCGGAGTGGCGATGCCGGCATCCATCATGCGACCGAGCTGAAGTACGGATTGCAGGCCGATGGTGATCTCGGTCTGCATATCCACCAGCTTCTTCTGGATCAGCTGGTTGGCGGCCAGGGGTTTGCCGAACTGCTTGCGCTCCAGGGTGTAGTTGCGGGCCGCGTGCCAGCAGAATTCCGCCGCACCCAGGGCGCCCCAGCTGATGCCGAAGCGGGCCTTGTTCAGACAGCTCAGCGGGCCTTTCAGGCCTTCCACTTCCAGATGGTTCTCCTCGGGTACGAACACCTCATCCATGAAAATGGAGCCAGTGTCGGAGGCCCGCAGGGAGAACTTGCCCTGGATCTTCGGGGTGTCCAGTCCCTTGGCACCTTCACGTTCGATGACAAAACCGTTCACCTTGCCGTCCAGCTTGGCCCAGACCACGCAGATGTCGGCAATGGGTGAGTTGGTGATCCAGGTCTTGGCGCCACTCAACAGGTAGCCGCCGTCGACTTTCTTCGCGCGGGTTTCCATGCCGCCGGGATCAGAACCATGGTTGGGTTCGGTCAGGCCGAAGCAGCCCACGTATTCCCCGGAAGCCAGTTTGGGCAGAACCCGTTGTTTCAGCGCTTCCTTGCCGTAGGAAAAGATCGGGTACATGACCAGGGAAGACTGCACACTCAGGGCCGAGCGGTAGGCGGAATCCACGCGCTCTACTTCCCGGGCAATCAGGCCGTAGCAGACGTGGTTCAGGCCAGGGCCCCCATACTCCTCCGGCAGGGTAGCGCCGAGCATGCCCAGTTCGCCCATCTGGTTGAAGATGTTGCGGTCGAATTTCTCATGCCGGTTGGCTTCGATGATGCCGGGCATCAGCTGCTGGTCACAGAAGCTGCGGATGCTGTCGCGGACCTGACGCTCGGTCTCGTCCAGTTGTGTGTCGAAATTCAGCAGGTCATTCCAGGGTGCGGAAGCCATTCGTATTCTCCTGCAGGCAATGAGCGGGAAGCTCGATCATGAGATTTCCCGGCAATGTGTGTTAATATAGTTTCGTTAAGCGAAACTAAGTTTTGTAAATGGATGGCAAAAGATTAATCCGGGTATTATGGAAATGCAAGCAGTGATCAAACGTCGTCACTCAGGGTGGCCATGAACGCGATTCTGCAATGGCTCGTATCGATGGCGGTGCTGACTGAACTGGTCGCTATCTGCCTTGGTAACCGGGAATTGAGCGCGTTTGCCGGGGGTATCTTTGTTGCTGCCTTCCTGATCGGCGCCGGGCGTCTGCAGGGCTATGCCCGCATGCTGCTGGTGCTCTCCCTTGCGGTACTGGGTGGCCTTACCGCCTTTGGCTCTCTGGGAACCGGGCAGTTGGTAAAGGCCGCGTCGGATGCGGCGTTCTATTCGGCGTTCCTTGGGAGCCTGGGGATGATGCAGTGCCTGGTGCGCCGGTTCGAGGTGTTGCGCCGGATCCACGATGTGTTGCTGGGTGGCCGGCCAGGCTGGCTGTATCCGAAATATGCCCTGGTCAGCTGTGGCATAGCTTCGGTTCTGAGTTTCGGGATGATGAACCTGCTGTGCGGCTCTCTCTCGGAGACCCTGCGTGAGCGAGGCATTACCGGCGAATCGCGCCTGCAGTGGTTGCGCAGCGTTCTGATCAGCGCTCTCAGGGGCTTTGCCCTGGTGCCGCTGGTGGCGCCGACCAGCGTGGCGGTGGCCATCCTTACCCGGGAGTTGCCCCAGCTGAGCTGGTCGCTGTTGTTGCCATTTGGAGTGATTGCCGCGCTGTTGCTGGTGTCGGTTGGCTGGGTGCTGGAGCGGCACCGGTTCCGTCAGGTCAGCAGCGAACGGATGGCGCTGGAGAGCTGGCCGGCGGGTACCGGGCGTTTAGTGCTGCTCATTCTGGTGGTCTTTGCGGTGATGGCGGCTCTGGTGGCGAGCACCGGGCTCAAGGTGTCGGTGGCGGCCATGCTGGCGGTGCCTTCCGTGACCCTGCTTTACATGCTCGGGCAGGAGTGGAGGTTGGTACCGGTACTGCGGGAGGGTGCGGAGCAGGTGTGGACCATGAACAACGAAATGGCCATTTTTGCTGCCTCAGCCATTCTCGGGGTAGCCCTGTCAGGCGTGATTCCCGCCGATGCGCTCGCCGGCCTGCTTCAGAGCGGGAGTGGTGTTTTCCTGCTGGCGGTGGTGGGTATGCTGATGATGCCCATGTTTTCCATGATCGGAGTCATTCCGATCACGGTGTTGAGTGTTCAGGCAGGATTGCTGCCGGACTTGGTGGCCGGCGGGATGAATCCGCTGCCGGTTGCCGTGGCCCTGGTGATCGGCTTTTCCCTGGCCATGATGCTCTCGCCCTTCGGTCCTTCGGTGATGCTGCTTTCCCGGTTCGGACAGGTTTCGCGGTGGGTGGTGGCGTTTCGCTGGAACGGGCGGTTCGTGTTGATCGCCGTCCCCCTGCTGCTGGTACTGACGGCCCTGGTGGCCTGGCTGGCACCGACCGTGGCATGATCGGTGCCGGCCGCTCAGGTCAGTAACCGCGGCCGGTATCGACGATCCCGGTAATGGCGCGGCCCTGGGCATGATCCCGGATCTTGCCGGTGATCTGTTCCAGGGTAGCATCCCGCAATGTTCTGGCGGAGATGTGCGGGGTGATGGTGATTTCGCTGCGCTGCCAGAACGGATGCCCTTCAGGAAGCGGCTCCTTACGGAACACATCGAGGGAGGCCCGGACCAGTTTGCCCTCATCCAGGGCTCTTAGCAGGTCTTCCTCGACCAGGTGCTCACCCCGGCCAACATTGATCAGCACTGCGCCCGGCTGCAACTGGCTGAGCAGTTCATAGTCGATGAGTTCCCGGGTTTCATCGGTCAGAGGCAGGGTGTTGACCAGAACCCGGGTGGCTTTCAGGAATTCACCCAGTTGGTCCGGACCGGCATAGGTGCTGACACCGTTGAGGTTATGCTCCCCACGGGCCCAGCCATTCACCCGGTAGTCCAGGTCTGCCAGGGTGCGGGCCACCCGCTTGCCGATATGTCCGAGACCCATGACGCCCACCGGCCACTCGCTGCGTTTGATCGGACGATGAATCTTCCAGATGCCCTGGCGTTGCTGTTCCCGGTAGGTTTCCATCCCGCGGCTCGCTTCCAGCAACTGGTGTAGTACGTACTCGGCCATCTGCACCGACATGCCGGCGTCTTCCAGGCGTACCACCGTCAGGTCTTCGGGCAGGTTGGGTACCTTCAGCAACCCGTCAATTCCGGCTCCGAGGTTGAACACCGCCTTGAGCTGCGTTTCCCGTTCGAACAGTTTCGCCGGTGGCTGCCAGACGATGGCGTAGTCGGCGTCGATAGCCGGACCGTCGGGATCCCAGACGTGAACCTCCGCCTCGGGCAACAATTCCTTGATGGGCACTGTCCAGCGTTCCGGCTTGGGGTCACCTGCTACAAATAGAACCTTCATTTGGCCTCCCGGGTCGTAACTGACTACTCAGACTGCTATTTTGTTTTGCAATGCAGAATGAGTTATCGAATAAATCGGATAAGGGCGGTATCTGGTATCGCCCTGCGAGTTTAGTTTTGAAACATAACTGGAGAGTGTTTCATATTTGGCACGGGTTTTGAAAAGACTTTCTGGTACTTGATTTGCTCAGCGATTAAAATGGCGCATCTTTAGTCATTCATCAGATTGATACCCCGGACACCGGAGCAGGCGACGCGGTTGGAGGACGCCCCATTATGGCAAGAACAAAACAGAGTTCACCGGAACTGAGAGTTGCATCTGGTGACGGTGAGCCGGTCAAGCCGGAAAAGGATCGCAAGTTTGTCGAGGCCCTGTCCCGTGGGCTGGATGTGCTCCGCGCGTTCAGCCAGGGTTCGGTTATCCTTGGCAATCAGGATATTGCCCGCATCACCGGCCTGCCCAAACCGACCGTGTCCCGGATGACCTACACGCTTACGAAACTCGGTTACCTGAGCTACAACACCCAGCTGGAAAAGTATCAACTCAGCTCCGGAGTGCTGGCGCTGGGTTATGCCTACGTGTCCAACCTGAAGGTGCGCCAGCTGGCCAAGCCGTACATGGACGAGTTTGCCCGCCAGACGAACATGTCCGTGGGCCTGACCTGCCGGGACCGCCTGCACATGATCTACGTTGAAAACCGGCTGCCGCCGGAGGCCTCCCTGCTGCGTATGGAGATCGGCCTGAAGCTGCCCATGGCCACCACCTCCGCCGGCCGTGCCTACTACTGCGCCATCAGCGACAAGGCCCGTACAATGATCGACGAGGCCATGGCCGACAAGTACGGCGATGCCTGGCCGGAAAAGAAAGAAGGTCTGGAACAGGCCATGAAGGACTACAATGAGCACGGCTTCTGTCTGTCCCTGGGCGAGTGGGACCGCAACATCAACTCCGCGGGTGTTCCCATCCACCTGCAGGATGGCACCATTATGGCCCTGACCTGTGCCGCGCCTTCCTACCTGGTATCTGCTGAAAAACTCCGTGGCTCCATTGCCCACCAGTTGGCGATGCTGGCGGGTGATATTGAATCACTGGGCGTCTGAGCCGAGTATCCGTCAGTAACTATGCATAACAGCGGGCCAAGGGCCCGCTGTTATGCGCTTGCCTCAAAGAATACAGCCGTCCATCAGGTTGTTGGCCCGAGTTGGATCGGAGAAACGGCACCCATAATCCCCGCTGGATAATTGCTCCGGGTCGAGAACGTTGTCGCCCTCAGGCTTCACGCCAGTATTCACCCAGTTAACCAGATCAGAGAACGCCGTTGCCTCTTCTTCGTCCGTGAAATCGCAATGGAGCGGGTCCCGGATTGCTCTCTGTACCAGCAAATGGTCACTACCGTTTGCAATGGCCCGTTGCCGGTAAATTTGCTCGTGCACAAATGGTACGTACAAGTCGCCGAGCCCGTGCAGTGTGATGACCGGAACAGAGAACTGGGCGTTTACCTCAGGAATATAGCGAAGACCTTCAGAACGAGGCGCATTGGCCTGGGGGTCGCCTTCGACGCGGAGGATCGTATTGTTGAAAGCATTCTCCTCCGCCGAGCGATTGGGGTCCGTATCCAGCTGGTAGAAGGTGTCCATGTTGCCGCTCAGATCCTTGGCGAGGATGCCATTAACAGTACCATCGCGGCCGCCAGTGCCCATCACGACATTGTAGTAGCCTCCGCGGAATCCTGCTTCGAACAGAGGGCGGTCGCCTCCGGACAGGTTTCGAACGATGTTCTCCAGTTTCATGCCTTCTGCTGTGGGTTGCCCCTGTTCACTAAACGAAGGTTTGCTTGTCCAGAGCTTGGCATCAATGGCAGTCTGATCAAAGTCAGCGGGGTAGCTATCAGGGCCGAGGCCGGCGACGTGCTGGGCTGCAAACGTGAAGTCCAGCAGATAATCGAATTCATGTGTCCCGCCAACCACTCCACACATTGGCATGGAGCCATCGTAGTAGACCTTGCTATTTGCGGACGAGAGGGTTTCCTGTTCCACGGCAGCGGCGGCAATGTGTCCGCCCATTGAGTGACCAACAATGAAGATCTGGTGAGGTGCGATGAGGGGGCGACCGTTGGCTTCTGCAATATCGGTGAATTTCAGGGCCAGCTCATTGGTATCCTCAACACCGGCTTCCACATCATAGTAGTTCTTGCTGTAGCTGGACGCGGCCCATGCATAGTTGTTGTCGATGAGCCAGCGTCGGAAGCTAGGGTTGCTGACTGTCAACTCCTCACCAGTGCCTCGGTAACCGTGGGCGTACATCACCAGAACTCCGTTCCAGCTGTCCGGAACCTCAACGCGGTAACCTGCTCCGTTATCCATCACGCCCCACCATGTGTCTGTGGCAGTTCCCTCTTCCGAGGTAAATGGCAGTGAGGTGGTATCGACTGAATAGGTTCTCGCGTCCTGCAGCCGTTCAGGTTCGTTGGTCTGTTCGACAGTTGCAGAGTTGTCGTCGCCGCCACATGCAGCCAAGGCAAGGGAGGATGCCACGAGTGTGGCCTTCATTGAGTGCTTCAGAATTAGCATTATTTCAGTCCTTTGTTGAGCGATACGGCGCTACGTCCGCTCTATTTTTGTGGTTTTAGGTTTTGCTATGCAGAATAAGATGCTGCTAGCGACAGAAATTAATGCAACTGAATGTTAATATGTCAAGAAAACGTTCGATTTGTGAGTTCGGTTCGATCCCGCAAATGTGGTTGAAAATATTGGAATGGACGTAGTACATTGAGTTTAATTTCGCACCTTAAAACTAGGTTTCAAAAAAATAGCATCTGATCGCTGTGGGTCCCGAGTAGGTCTGAGCCGCAGGATCCACCACCTTTCCCGGTACATTTGAGGAGGCTTTATGTCGGACGTCGTAACTTATTCCCGCAAAGATAATGTGGGCGTCATCACCGTCAACTACCCACCGGTCAATGCTCTCGGCCATTCAGTCCGCTCCGGCCTGATTGCGGCGCTTGAGCAGGGCCAACAGGATGCCGACGCCAAGGTACTGCTTCTGGTATGTGAGGGACGTACATTTATTGCCGGCGCCGATATCCGTGAATTCGGCAAGCCGATGCAGGATCCGTCCCTGCCGACGGTGGTCAATACCTATGAGAACAGTGACAAGCCCCTGGTTGCTGCGATTCACGGCACTGCCCTGGGTGGCGGCCTGGAAACCGCGCTGAGCTGTCATTATCGGGTGGCCCTGAGCAGCGCCAAAGTGGGCCTGCCGGAAGTGAAACTCGGGCTGTTGCCGGGAGCGGGTGGAACCCAGCGCCTGCCGCGCCTGACCGGTGCCCAGAAAGCACTGGAAATGATTACCACCGGTGAGTTCGTCGGTGCCAGGGACGCTCTGGAGCTGGGTATTGTCGATGCCGTGGAGGATGGCGACGACATCCGTGCCGTGGGTCTGGCCTTTGCTCAAAAGATCGCGGATGAAGGCAAGCCGGTGCGCCGGGTGCGTGACATCACCGACAAGATCGAGGCCGAGAAGGGCAGTGATGTTTTCGACCAGTTCCGGGAAGGCCTGAAGAAGCGGGCCCGCGGTCTGTTCTCCCCGTTCAAGTGTGTCGATGCCGTGGAAGCCGCGTTCAACCTGCCCTTCGAGGAAGGCATGAAGCGCGAGCGGGAACTGTTCATGGAGTGCATGGAATCGCCCCAGCGCGCGGGTCTGATTCACTCGTTTTTCGGTGAGCGCGAGGTTTCCAAGGTCAAGGGTCTGGCCAAAGATACGCCGGTTCGTGATGTGAAGAGTGTAGGCATCATCGGTGCCGGCACCATGGGTGGCGGTATCGCCATGAACTTCGCCAACGTGGGTATTCCTGTCACCATCGTTGAGGTGAAGCAGGAAGCGCTGGACAAGGGCCTGGCCATCATCCGCCGCAACTACGAGAACTCCGCGAAGAAAGGCAAGCTTACCCAGGAACAGGTGGAGCAGCGCATGGCGCTGATCACCCCGAGCCTGACTTACGACGATTTCCGGGATGTCGATCTGGTGATCGAGGCGGTGTTCGAGAACATGGCCGTCAAGAAGGAGATCTTTGCCAAGCTGGATGAGGTCTGCAAACCCGGTGCGATCCTCGCCTCCAACACCTCCACCCTGGACATCGACGAGATCGCCTCGGCCACCAAGCGTCCGGAAGACGTGGTGGGCATGCACTTCTTCAGCCCTGCCAACGTCATGAAGTTGCTTGAGAACGTGCGTGGCAGCAAGACCTCCGATGAGGTGAAGGCGACAGTGATGGCGGTTGCCAAGAAGATCAAGAAAGTGGGCGTCATGGTCGGCAACTGCTACGGCTTTGTCGGTAACCGGATGCTGCACAAGCGCGGCACCGAGGCCATGTCACTGGTGGACGAAGGCGCCACTCCGCAGCAGGTGGACAAGGTACTGACTGACCTCGGCTTCCCTATGGGCCAGTTCGCCATGTCGGATCTGGCCGGTATCGACGTGGGTTACCGCATCCGTGAAGAGCGCCGCAAGGCCGGTGAGGATATCCCGGCCAGCTGGATGGACAAGCTGGCGGAGCAGGGCCGTCTTGGCCAGAAGACCCAGGCGGGCGTCTATAAATATGAAGAAGGCAGCCGGAAGCCGATTCCTGATCCTGAGGTGGAGCAGCTGATCGAGGAGTTCCGTAAGGAGCAGGGTATTACCCCGCGCGCGATCAGCGACCAGGAAATTCTCGAGCGCTGCATGTACGTGATGATCAACGAAGGCGCCAAGATCCTGGAAGAGGGCATTGCCGACCGTCCTATCGATATCGACATCGTCTGGATCTACGGCTACGGCTTCCCGGCCTACCGCGGCGGCCCCATGTTCTGGGCCGATCAGGAAGGTCTCGACAACATCCTGGCAGCTGTCAAAAAGTACCAGGACACCGTCGGTGGTGAGCAGTGGCAGCCGGCGGCGTTGCTGGAGAAGCTGGTCAGCGAAGGCAAGAAATTCGGCGATCTTTGATTTGAGTGCGGGGCGGGCTCCAGGACGGGGTCAGAAGAAAGCGTTCTTCTGACCCCTGTTTCAAATCCCTCCCCCGGAGTCTCATGAAAACGGGGTCAGATGAACGTTTTCATCCGACCCCACTCTTACTTACCAAACTCGGGGGTGAGAAGTAGCCTTCTTCTGACCCCACCTTAACCGGAGCAGAATCATGTCCGAAGCAGTCATCGTCTCCACCGCCCGTACCGGCCTTGGCAAGTCCTACCGGGGCTCCCTGAACAACACCCACAGCGTCGATATGGCCGGCCATGTCATCAAGCACGCAGTCGAGCGAGCCGGCATTGATCCGGCCATTGTTGAAGATGTCATCATGGGCGTCGCCTACCCAGAAGGCACTCAGGGCCGGAATGTCGCCCGTCTGGCGGCTATTCGTGCCGGTCTTCCGGTCACCACCGCCGGTCTGACCATTAACCGGTTCTGTAGCTCGGGCCTGCAGTCCATCGCCATGGCAGCCCAAAGGGTTGTGTCCGAGAAAGTGCCCGCCATGGTGGCAGGTGGCGTCGAGTCCATTTCCCTGGTTCAAAACGAACATGTGAACAGCTTTCATGCCACCAATGACTGGCTCATGAAAAACAAGCCCGAGCTGTATCTGTCGATGATTGAAACGGCTGACATCGTGGCAAAGCGTTACAACGTGAGCCGGGAGTCCCAGGACGAATACTCCCTGATCTCCCAGCAGCGCACGGCGGCTGCCCAGCAGGCCGGTAAATTCGACGATGAAATCGTGCCTTTCGACACCACCATGCTGGTCAAGGACAAGGAAACCGGCGAGGTTAGCGAAAAGCAGGTCACTCTGGACCGCGACGAGTGCAACCGCCCGAACACCACCCTCGAAGGCCTGGCAGGTCTGGAGCCGGTGCGTGGCCCGGACCAGTTCATCACCGCCGGTAACGCCAGCCAGCTATCTGACGGCGCGTCGGTGTGTACCGTCATGAACAGCACTTACGCCGAGAAGCACAACATCGAGCCCATGGGGATCTTCCGTGGTTTCGCAGTGGCCGGCTGTGAGCCCGATGAGATGGGCATTGGTCCGGTTTTCGCCATTCCCCGCCTGCTTGAGCGTACTGGCCTGAAAATGGACGATATTGATCTTTGGGAGCTCAATGAGGCTTTTGCGTCCCAGGTTGTGTATTGCCGTGACCGTCTGGGAATCCCCATGGAGAAGCTGAACGTGAATGGCGGTTCCATCTCCATTGGTCATCCCTTCGGCGTTACCGGCTCTCGCCAGACCGGCCATGCCCTGATCGAAGGTAAGCGTCGCGGCGCCAAGTACGTGGTGATCACCATGTGCATCGGTGGCGGCCAGGGCGCGGCCGGTCTGTTCGAAGTGGTGTAAACCCGGGGGAGCGTCGCCATGCAGCAGAAAATCATCAATACCCGGGATCTGGCGTTCCAGCTCTATGAGCTGCATGACGTGGAGCAGGTGCTGCGGTTTGAACGGTACTCGGAGCACAATCGGGAGACTCTGCAGGCGGCGCTGGATCTGGCCCTGAAGGTGGCGGCAGAGGAATTTGCGCCGCATGCCCGACTGGTAGACGAGGAAGAGCCGACCTTCGAGAGCGGGCGGGTGGCGATGCGGCCGGAAGTCCGTCAGGCCCTGGACGTGCTCAAGGGCACCGGTCTGATGGCGGCCAGCCAGGATTACGAGCGGGGTGGCATGCAGCTGCCCGCAGCCGTAGCCCAGATGTGTGTCGGACTGCTCAAGGGGGCCAACGTCGGCACACAGGGCTACGCCGGCCTGACCATCGCCGCCGCCAACCTGATCCTGGCCCATGGCACCGAGGAACAGAAAGCCCGTTATGCCGACCCGATGCTGGCAGGCCGGTTCTTCGGCACCATGTGTCTCACCGAGCCCCATGCCGGCTCGTCCCTGGGGGATCTCCGTACCCGCGCCGAGCCCCAGGCAGATGACAGCTACCGTTTATTCGGCAACAAGATCTACATCTCCGGCGGTGATCACGAGCTGAGCGAAAACATCATTCATATGGTGCTCGCCCGGTTGCCGGACGCCCCGCCAGGGGTGAAGGGCATTTCCCTGTTCCTGGTGCCAAAAATCCTGGTGAACGAGGATGGCTCCCTGGGCGAGCGCAACGATGTGGCCCTCGCCGGGCTCATTCACAAGATGGGCTATCGCGGCACCACCTCCACCATGCTCAACTTCGGCGAGCAGGACGGTGCCGTCGGCTACCTGGTCGGCAAGCCCCATCAGGGCCTCACCGCCATGTTTCACATGATGAATGAGGCCCGGATCGGTGTGGGTCTTGGCTCGGTCATGCTGGGTTACACCGGCTACCTGCATGCCCTTGAATATGCCCGGGAGCGACGGCAGGGGCGTCCGGTTGGCGAGAGAGACCCGCAAAGCCCGCAGGTGCCGTTGATCCGTCATGCCGATATCCGGCGCATGTTGTTGGCCCAGAAGGCCTATGTGGAAGGTGGCCTGGCCCTGTGCCTGCAGGGTGCAATGCTGGTGGACGAGAAAAAGTTTGCGGAAACCGGGGAGCAGCGTGAGCTGGCCGCCGGCTTGCTGGACCTGCTGACTCCCGTCATCAAGTCCTGGCCGTCCCGCTATTGCCTGGAGGCCAACAGCCTGGCCATCCAGGTGCATGGCGGCTATGGCTACACCCGGGAGTATCCGGTGGAGCAGTTCTACCGGGATAACCGGCTGAACCCGATCCATGAGGGAACCCACGGGATCCAGGGTCTCGACCTGCTGGGCCGGAAGGTTTCCATGGCCGATGGCCGGTTCTACCGCGAGTTGATGGATCGAATTGAGGCTACCATTGGTGAGGCTCGGCAATACGAGCGGCTTTCTGACAGCGCGGCCCGCCTCGAGAAAGCAGCAGGGGCGATGGGCGGCGCCACTGAGGCCATCAACGCAGTCAAGGCCACTGGAGACAAGGAAAAAGCCCTGGCCAACGCCACCCTGTATCTGGATGCCTTCGGGCAAATGGTGGTGGGTTGGCTGTGGTTGCGTCAGGGGCTGAAGGCCGTGGAGGGCCTGGAAAACCCGGATCGTCAGGACCATGCGTTCTACGAGGGTAAGCTCAGGGCCTGTGAGTATTTCGCCCGATATGAATTGCCGGGTGTAGTGAGTACGGCGGAGCTTTTGAAGGCGGTCGACGAGACTGCACTGAGCATGGCCGATGAGGCGTTCTAGGGCCCCAAGACGGGGTCAGAAGAAAGCTTTCTTCTGACCCCACTTTCTCCACCGGGAACTGACGTTAACTCGGGGTCAGATGAACGCTTTCATCTGACCCCTGCTTCATCTCCAGTAACCCCGGGGTCAGAGGAACGCCTTCACCTGACCCCTCCTTAAACAAAAAGGGGAGCAAAAATGGATAGAAAAGCCAAAGCCGTGGTCTGCCGGGAATGGGGCCAGCCCGTCCAGGTCGAGACCATCACCGTGGAAGGCCCCAGGCGGGGCGAGATCACCATCAAGATTGCGGCCTGTGGTGTGTGCCACAGTGATCTGTCCGCCACCACCGGCAAGATTCCCTATCCGCCGCCCCTGGTCCTCGGGCACGAGGCTGCGGGCGTTGTGGTGGAAGTAGGTGAAGGGGTGACCGAATTCCAGGAGGGGGACCACGTCGTCAGCTCCTTCATCTCCATGTGCGGCAAGTGCCGTCAGTGTGTCCGCGGCCGGCCGGTGTTGTGTGAGAATGCCCGCAAGGCCATGTTCAACCTTCCGGATGGCACGGTTCGCACCAGGGGCGCCGATGGCCAACCCTTGAACGTGTTCGGGGCCTGCGGCGTGATGGCGGAATACGCCACCATGCATGTGGATAACTGCGTCAAGGTGGATAATACCGTGCCCATGCAGAACGCCGCCCTGGTCGGGTGCGCGGTAATGACCGGCGTTGGCGCCGTGTTCAACACCGCGAAACTGGAACCAGGCTCGCGGGCCGCAGTATTCGGAATCGGTGGTGTGGGCCTCAACGCGATTCAGGGCTGCGCCACTGCCGGTGCCGAGATGATCGTGGCGGTGGACAGCAACCCGAAGAAGCTGGAGATGGCACGGGAATTCGGAGCGACCCATACGGTCAACATTAACGAGGTGGATGACGCCGCGAAGGCCGTGAAGAAACTGACCGGTGGCGTGGACTACGCCTTTGAATGCGTGGGTGCCGGCCCGGTGGTGGAACAGGCCTACAAGTGCCTCGGGCGTGGCGGCACCGCCGTGGTGGTGGGGGTGGCCGATCCGAAGGACAAGACCTCACTGACCACCCTGACGCTGCCCGCGGATGAGCGAACCCTGAAAGGCAGCTGGCTGGGTTCAGCCCGTCCGCAGCATGATTTCCCCAGGATCCTGGGGCTTTACAAGGCCGGTAAACTCAAGTTGGATGAACTGGTTACCCGGACCTACCCCATTGAAGAGGCTGCCCAGGCTTTCGATGATATGGTGGCCGGCAAGAACGCCCGTGGCGTGATCGTATTTGATTAAGGGGGAGAACATGAACGAATTGAGCAAGAACTATATCAACGGTCAGTGGGTCGACTGGAGCGGCGAGCTGATCGATGTCCACGAGGCTGGCACCGGTGACGTCATTGCCCGCGTACCCGCCTCCGGTCGCGAGGAAATGGAGCAGGCCATCGCCGCAGCGGATGCCGCTTTCGAGAGCTGGTCTGAAAGCACCCTGGAGCAACGCCTGAAAGTGCTGGAACAGCTGCACGCGGGGCTGAAGGAACGGGCGCCGGAGATTGCCGAGACCGTGAGCCGGGAAGTGGGCATGCCAATCAAGCTGGCCACCCCCATCCAGGCCGGCATGCCGGCGGCCGTGACCAAGACCTACCTGAAACTGCTGCCGGACTTCCAATTTACAGAGCAGTCCGGCAACTCCGAGGTGCAGTACGCCCCGGTGGGTGTGGTTGGCTGCATCACCCCCTGGAACTACCCGCTGCACCAGGTGATCCTGAAGATCGTCCCGGCCATTGCCGCCGGTTGTACCGTGGTGCTCAAGCCATCGGAAATCGCGCCCCAGACCGCCTATATCCTGGCGGAAATCCTGGACGGTACCGATCTGCCCAAGGGCGTGTTCAACATGGTGTGTGGTCTGGGCCAGACCGTGGGCGACACCCTGATCAAGCATCCGGATGTGCGCATGGTGTCCTTCACCGGTTCCACCCGCACCGGTCACCTGATTGCCCACGCTGCGGCCGATGATTTCAAGCGTATTGCCCTGGAGATGGGCGGCAAATCAGCCTCGATCATTCTCCCCGATGCCGACCTCGCCGGCGCGGTCAAAGGCACGGTTAACAACTGCCTGCTCAATTCCGGCCAGACCTGCACCGCCCTGACCCGCATGCTGGTCCCGGCGGACAAGCACGATGAGGCCTGTGAGCTGGCGGCAGCCGCGGTGGCCAAGATGACCCCGGGCAATCCGCTCGAGGAAACCACCCGCCTGGGCCCGCTGTCTTCCGCCCAGCAGCGTGACCGGGTGATCGATTACATCAGGCTCGGTATCGAGGAAGGCGCCACCGTGGTGACTGGCGGTCCGGAAGCGCCGGAAGGCTGCGACAAGGGTTACTTCGTCAAGGCCACGGTATTCGGCAATGTCCGTCCGGACAGCCGCATAGCCCAGGAAGAGATCTTCGGGCCGGTGCTGAGCATCATTCCCTATAACGATGAGGCCGAGGCGATCCGTATTGCCAATGGTACCCCCTATGGCCTGTCCGGCGCCGTCTGGTCCGCCGATGATGCCCATGCCAAGCGGGTAGCGGGCAAGCTGCGCACCGGTCAGGTGACGGTCAATGGTGGTGCCTTCAATGCCCTGGCGCCCTTCGGCGGTTTCGGCCATTCCGGCCTCGGCCGGGAATTCGGCAAGTGGGGTCTGGAGGAGTTCCTGGAGGTGCGGTCGCTGCAGTTGTAAGGCGCACCCGCGGGGTCTGAAGAAAGCCTTCTTCTGACCCCTTCTTAGACCTTGCCCCCAAGCAGAATCCGTACCGCCGTACAAGCATCCTCCAGTTCTTCATCACTGGGTTCACGGCCCCCGAGGATGTCGCTGTAGAGACAGGACTCCGCGAGTCGGACCATGAATGACGACAGGCTCTCAATATTCATCGGCGGCGTGATGTAGCCCTTGGCGACCTGGTCCCTGAGGAGGCGAGTATTCGCCTCGACCGTCCGGCTGCGCAAGGTGGATTTTGATGAAGTCAGAATCTTGAGCGCGTACTCCGGATCCTCATTGATGAAGCGACGCAAGGGTTTGAAATGCATGACGGTGGAGTTGATGTGACGGTAGACCCCGACGACAAACTCCACACCATGGCCCGGAGTTACAGCCAGAGCCTCCTGTCGCACCGGCTCATAGAGCGACCAGAGAACCTCACCGATCAGAAGGTCCTTGTTGCCCACCCACCGGAACAGGGTGGCCCGGCCGATATTGAGTTCGTCCGACAGGGATGCCAGGTGGATACGCTCGCCTTTGAGCCACATGCGCCGGGCCCGCTTGAATGCGTCGGCCGGTGTCGCTTTCGTTGTTGTTCTGGCTGTCACTGGAACCTCTTATCCAAATTCGATTTCATTCTAACGACAAAAAGAGAACGCTGCTATGAAGACCAGAATCACTGAGCTGTTTGGCATTGAACACCCCATCATTCAGGGCGGCATGCACTGGGTCGGCTATGCCGAGTTGGCAGCGGCGGTATCCAACGCCGGTGGCCTGGGGATCCTGACGGCGCTGACCCAACCCACGCCCGCAGATCTGGCCCGGGAGATTGCCCGCTGTCGGGAAATGACGGATAAGCCCTTTGGCGTCAATCTCACGTTCCTGCCGTCGTTCAAGGAACCGCCCTATCCGGAGTACATTCAGGCCATCATCGACGGCGGTGTAAAGATCGTGGAAACTGCGGGCCGCAGCCCGGAAAAGTACATGGACCAGCTGAAAGCCGCTGGTATCAAGGTCATTCACAAGTGCACCTCGGTGCGCCACGCCCTGAAGGCCGAGCGTATCGGCTGTGACGCGGTCAGCGTCGACGGCTTCGAATGCGCCGGGCACCCCGGTGAGGATGACATTCCCAATTTCATCCTGCTGCCCCGGGCCGCCGAGGAACTGACCATTCCGTTCGTGGCCTCCGGTGGCATGGCCGATGGCCGCAGCCTGGTAGCGGCCATGGCTCTGGGTGCGGAGGGCATGAACATGGGTACCCGCTTCCTGGCCACCCGCGAAGCTCCGATCCACGAGCGGGTGAAACAGACTATTGTCGACTCGGACGAATTGCAGACACGACTCATCATGCGGCCGCTCCGGAACACCGAGCGGGTCCTTCGTAACCGTGCCGTGGATGAAATCATCCGCATTGAGGCCGAGAAGGGCGGCGAAACCACCATCAACGACATCCGCCATCTGGTGACGGGTGCCAAGGGCAAGCTGGTGCTGCATGAGGGGCGCATGGACGAGGCGGCCTGGAGTTGCGGCATGGTGGCAGGACTGATCCACGATGTTCCCAGCTGCGACGAACTGATCGACCGGATCATGACCGAGGCCCATGCCATTGTTCGAGAGCGACTGGCGAACTTCCTTTAGTCATTGGCTGGCGTGATTATTTCGTGATATTTCCGCGATAGACTCTTTACCTGCGCGTGACGCTGCCGTAAAGCAGCGTTGCGAATCTGCTCCGTGAGGCGGGCCACTCGTGCCCGCGTTCCCGACAACAGCACGGAGAGATTCCCATGCAATCACTGACACGAATGTTCGTACCCCTCATGCTTTGCCTTGGCGCATCCCTGGCCGTTGCCGACGGGATGGAGTCGTCGGCCGAGAGGATGAAAGACGACGGCATGATGGCGGAAGAGTCCATGGAAAAGGGCATGGAAAAGGATGACATGACCGCTGACATGGACCAAGGTATGAAAGAGGACACGATGGACACGATGGACACCATGGATGACATGGACGACATGGAGGAGGCAAATGATATGGAAACGATGCCCATGGAGGACGACACCATGAACAAGGACACCATGGAGTAACCGTTGCCGGAGCCGCCCACCCGGGCCAGGAAACCATGACACGAACCGTACTGATCATTGAGGATAACCCCGGTATCGGCGAGCTGGTGCGTATGCAGGTGACCGACCTGGGCATGCGGGCCATTCTCGTCGGCCGGGGCGACGAGGGACTGGAGCGTTTCCTTCAGGGCGGGATAGATCTTGTGATCCTGGATCTGATGCTCCCCGGGATGGACGGGCTCGCGGTATGCCGGGAGATCCGTTCTGGCACCGGGTATGTTCCGGTGCTGATGCTCACGGCCAAAAGTTCCGAGCTGGACCGGGTACTGGGCCTTGAGATGGGGGCGGATGATTATCTGACCAAGCCATTCAGCGTGGCGGAACTGGCGGCCCGCATCAAGGCTCTGTTCCGGCGCGTCGATGCCATGTCCTCGGGAACGTCAGAGCAAACCGAGGCGGAGGAGCTGGTTATCGAGGAGCTTCGCATTGATCCGGTGCGACATCGCGTCTTTGTCCGGGGCCTGGAGGTTGACCTGACCGCCAGGGAATTTGATCTGCTCTGGCATTTTGCCCGCCACAGGGGCCGTGTATTCAGCCGCGCCCAGCTGCTGGATGCAGTCTGGGGGTACAATCATGAAGGCTACGAGCATACGGTAAACACTCACATCAACCGCCTTCGTAACAAGGTCGAGGCTGACCCCTCGGCGCCCCGGTATATCCAGACCGTGTGGGGTGTTGGTTACCGGTTTATGGACTGACGCATGGCCCTGTCACTGTTCCGCACACTCTACGCCCGGTTGGCGCTGGGTCTGTTTCTGCTGCTGGTTATTGTCGGTGGCCTGTTTACAGTCCTGAGTCTCTATTCCGTGCGCGAGTACACGGCTGCAGTCAATCAGGAACTCAATCGCGACCTGGCCCGGAATCTGGTTGCCGACCGCAACCTGGTGACGGGTGGCCAACTCGACCAGGAAGCCCTGAAAAGACTGTTCGACCTGTACATGACCATCAATCCCGGCATCGAGATCTACCTGCTGGGCCCGGAAGGCCGGATTCTTTCCTACTCCGCCGACCCGGACAAGATTAAGCGTAATCGGGTTTCGCTCGGGCCGATCCGGACGCTGCTTGCACAGCCCGACGCATTTCCACTCCCGGGGGATGATCCCCGCAGTCATGATCGCCGAAAGGTGTTCTCGGTAACGACTGTACCTTTTGAAAATGAAAGCTCTGGCTATCTGTACGTGGTACTCCGGGGTGAGGAATATGACCTGGCCGAGAGCATGGTGCATAGCAACCAGCTGTTGCAGATGGGAGCCGGGGCTCTGGTGATCAGTCTGGTCGTTGGCCTGATGGCAGGGCTGGTGTTCTTTCACCTCTTGACCCGAAGGTTGTCCCGGCTGACCGAGCGGGTCGAAAATTTTGAAATCAGCGGCGAAGTGCTGGTTCCGGAGAACAGGGAAACCCTTGTCTCCCCCGGGGACGACATCGATTACCTGGCGGCACGCTTTGAACATATGGCCAGCCGTATCGCTGCCCAGGTCGACCTGCTGAAAGAAAAGGATCATCAGCGTCGCCAGATGGTGGCTCAGGTCTCCCACGACCTGCGCACGCCGCTGGCGTCGATTCAGGGCTATCTGGAGACCCTGAAGATGAAACAGGCGGATCTGGAGCCTTTGGAGCGAGCCCGTTTCCTCGACGTGGCACTGGCGGAAACCTGGCGACTGGGCCGGCTGGTGGAAGAATTGTTCGAGCTGGCGGCGCTTGAAGCCCGGGAGAAACAGCCGTCGCCGGAACCCTTCATGATGGCTGAGCTGGTGCATGATGTGGTCCAGAAACATCAGCCCGAGTCGGAGCGTGCATCGGTACGGCTTCGAATTACCCATGCTGACGGGATCATGGCGCTGGCAGACATTGCCATGACCGAGCGCGTCCTCGACAACCTGATTAGTAACGCCATCGCCCACGCCCCTTCCAACAGCGACGTTGCCCTGGCTGTTCGTCAGGACGGGGATGCCGTACTGCTGACGGTCGCGGATGCCGGTACCGGCATCCACCCGCAAGACCGAACCCACCTGTTCGAGCCTTTCTACCAGGGTGCCGGGGCAGTAAATGCCGGTCATGCGGGCCTGGGCCTGGCCATCGCCCGTCGTATGGTGGAACTTCAGAAAGGCCGCATCGACGTCCGTAACCTTGAGCCAACCGGTGCCGAGTTCCAGGTCTGGTTGCCGGCTGCCGACACCAGGTAATGCCCCGAAAATCCACGCTGTTATAGATTCGTAATACTCTGTGAACGGTTTCGTGAAGCCACCGGTTTAGGCTGACAGCATGGTATCAATCACAGGAGAAACACCATGAAACGCAGTATCTCAGGTTTTGCCCTCGTGCTGTCCCTGGTTGTGGCAGGGGGGGCTTACACGTCTCTTGCCACTGCAGACAAGCACGATACCGAGTTCGCCCCCGACGATCCGGACCTGGCTGTGGCCACGTTTGCCGGCGGTTGCTTCTGGTGCGTGGAAGCGGGTTACGAGAAGGTGCCGGGGGTTGTCGAGGCGGTCTCCGGTTATGCCGGTGGCAGTGTCGAGAATCCTACCTATAAGCAGGTTTCTTCTGGTAGTACCGGTCACACGGAGGCGGTCCAGGTCTACTACGATCCGGATGAGATGACCTACGAAGGACTGTTGCAGGGCCTGTGGCGGATGATGGATCCCACCGACGCCAATGGCCAGTTTGTCGATCGGGGCAAGCAGTACCGGCCTGCGATCTTCTACCACAATGACGAGCAGAAGCGTCTGGCCGAGGCCGCCACGCAGGAACTGGAGGCTTCGGGTATCTATGACAAGCCGGTGGTGATTGAAATCGTACCGTTGGAAACCTTCTATCCGGCGGAGAAGTACCACCAGGACTATTACAAGAAAAACCCGCTGCGCTACAAATTCTATACCTTCAACTCCGGCCGCTATCAGTTCATCGAGAAGGTCTATGGCGAGAATTATGAGCTGGATTTCTCGAAGTTCCGGCCCGCAGCAGCCATGGAATCGGATACCAGGGGCAAAGGCTTTGATCCGCAAGCCTTTGTAAAGCCCGATCAGGAAACCCTGAAAAAGCGCCTCACTGATATCCAGTACGAGGTCACCCAGGAAGACGGAACCGAAAGGGCTTTTAACAACCCCTACTGGGATAATAAACAGGCCGGTCTGTACGTCGATATTGTGTCCGGGGAGCCGTTGTTCTCATCTCGGGACAAGTACAAATCGGGTACTGGCTGGCCCAGTTTCACCAGGCCCATTCACGAGGATGCGGTGGTGGAAAAGGAGGACAGGACACTGTGGATGACCCGCACCGAGATCCGTAGCCGGTATGCCGACTCGCACCTGGGGCATGTCTTCAATGACGGACCGGCTCCCACCGGACTGCGTTATTGCATGAACTCAGCGGCGCTTCGGTTCATTCCCCTGGAGCAGATGGAGGCTGAGGGCTACGGGGACTATATTGACGAAGTCACCGGCGGTAACTCCTGATGGTGCGGTCAGAGCCACAGGTCCTTGACCGGAGTAGTCGGTCCGAAATGGTGGTGAATCTGGGCCTGTAGCAGCTCTGCGGTGCCAATGGCATCAATCAGCGCATTGTGGGAGGCGTAATGGGGCAGTCCATAACGCTGACGGCTGTCGGCCAGTCGAATCGACACCGGTTTCTTGCCCAGCAGGCGTTGCCAGCGGCCAGGCCGCCGGTCAGGATGCAGGTGGGCTTCGATGGCCATGGTGTCGATGACCGGAAACCGGATACCTTCGCCTAATCGCCACTGCAGCGCCACGTTGAGGAACGGCCGCTCGATGTCCCGGTAATGGACCACTGGAATGCGGCCATTCAGGTAACTGAACAGCTTATCCATCACCTCGGCAAGGTCCGGGGCATTGTCGATGTCGGAATGGGTGATGCCATGCACTTCGATGGAGGTCTGGTGCAGCGGCAATTTCGGGCGCACCACCTGATGCCAGCAGCGACCCAGCTGAATGCCGCCCAGGGTGAATGGTACCAGCCCGATACTGACGATGGAGTGCTCATTCGGATCAAGTCCCGTAGTCTCGAAATCCATCGCCAGCAGCGGAACGTCCGACATCGGCATGTCCGGGTCGACGCAGCCGGCCTCATAGAAGGCCTTGAGTAGCGGTGACGTTGCCTGGTGGGCGAGCTCTCGATATTGCTCCGGCCAGGTCGGTTTGGCGCTTGTTACGTCCTCACGTTCGGGATTATTGGGCATTGCGGCCTACCTGGGCGTTGTAGCGGAAACGCAGGAACTTCTGGGCATTGCTGACCACCTGGAAGGCGTCCTTGAGATGGCTGCGTTCGAACGGCGACAGATCTTCAGGTCGCACGTTATTGTCGGGATTCCTGCCATCCTCGATGGCCAGGGCCTGGTGCCTGATGCGAACGATGGAGATGAACTCCAGGGCATCCCGGAGGTTGCCGAGGTCATCTTCCAATAATAGCTTGGTCTGGCCGATGGCCTTGAGGCGCTCGAACGAGTTCTGGGCCCGGGAGCCGCAGGCCAGGGCATGGATCCGGATCAGGTCGGAAAGCGGTGCAGTGCCACGCCGTTTCAGGTTGAAGGTCTTGCGGTGCTGACCGTCCTCTTCCAGTACGAAGGTGCGGAAAAAGCCCAGAGGCGGTGTCCTGTTCAGGGCATTACGCGCCATCAGGGTGAGGAAACGCTGGCTATGGCTGGCTTTTTCCGCCACTACTGCTTTCAGTTCTTCGGCGAACTCGTTCTTGCCGTGAATGCCGTCCAGATCAAAGAAGATATTGCTGTTCAGCAGTGCCTCAGCCTTCGGGTTCTCGATCCAGTCCGTGAAGTAGCCCTTCCACACCCGCAACGGCTGGCGCCATTTCGGGTTGGTGGCCATGATCTCACCGGTGCAGTACTTGTAGCCGCACTCCGCCAGTCCATCGCTGACAAACTTTGCCAGTGCCAGAAAGTATTCGTCGTGTTCCTCGGGCACGAAACTGTCGTCCAGGATCATCGCATTGTCCTGGTCGGTCACCACCAGCTGCTCGTCCCGGGCCATGGAACCCAGCGCCATGAAACAGTAGGGGATCGGAGGTGGTCCCAGCTTTTCCTCGCCCAGCTCCAGTAGCCGCTGGGTGAAGCTCCGACCGATTCCCGCCATGGCACTGCCGATCATGTGGGAGTTGGCGTCCTCGTTCACCATGCGCACGAACGTATCCGGTACATCCCGGCTGATTTTCTTCAGGCCTTTGACGTCATTCTGGTGGTAGATGTTGCTCACCAGATACAGACTGCTCTGGCTTTCGTACTTGACGATATCCGACAACGCGATGACGCCCCGCACCTCGTCTTTATCCATGACCGGCAGGTGGTGGACGTTGTTGTGCAGCATCATGAGCATGGCTTCGAAAATGTACGCGCTGGCGCGAATGGTGATCAGACCCTCGGACATGATGTCGCTGATGGGGGTTTCCGAGGGCAGGGCTTCGGTAACGGCGCGGGTCCGCAGGTCACGGTCGGTAATGATGCCCTTGAGCCTGGGATGGTCGGCGCTTTCATCCATCAGTAGCAGTGCTGAAACGCCCTGATCGGTCATGATCCGGGCCGCCTCCTGCAGCCGCACCGTGCAAGGTGCGGAAACCGGGGTGCGGGAAATCAACCGGGTGACCTTGGAGGTCATCAGATCATTGGATTTCTCCCGCCGGGACAGGGCGGAACGAAGGCGGCTCCGGTCCTCGGTCTCGACAAAGTCGGCAAAACCGTCATCGTTCTCAAACAGGTACTGGAAGGTGGCCTCCGGAATTCGGTAGATGAGGGTATCTTCGAGCGCCTTGGCGGGAAAACGCACCGTCTTGTTCATCAGCAGCCCGAACTGGCCAAAAATGTCACCCTCTCCGATCCGGTTGTAAAGTTCACCGGAGCGCCGGTAGATCTCCACGGCGCCACTGCGAATATAGTAGAGCCAGGAGTTGTCCTGGCCGAATTCCAGGATCTGCGTGCCGGCCCGGAAATACTCCACTTCAACGCCACCGACCACATGATCCATCAGCTCCTCGGGCATTTCATCGAACGGAGGGAACTGGGCCATGTGGTTCCGGATATCAATGAGTTCCGCCTGCATATTGCTCCCTGGTGCGCATTGAGTGAATTCTGAAAGTTGTTGTTAATCAAGGACTATAGCAACCGGAGGGAGAACTGGCCACGGGGTAGGCGATGGCGGCCCGAAGGCCGCCATCGTTGGTGGGTACGGCGAGGTTATTGGTTCAGGGACTGGAAGATGCTCTGGTTGCCACAGGCATCGCCGTTTTCATAGTCAGTGTCCACAACGGTGTTGATCCAGTAGTTCAGGAGTTCCACCCCCTCGGTATGGGTCACGCTGCGGGCAATGGGTGGCATACGCCGCTGGGGATCGCTGTCGTCCGCCAGTCGGCAGGCAACAATCGAACTGTCGGCATCCCCGGGCACGACGATGTGCTGACGACCGCAGGAGCCTCCGCCGGTGGCCGTCGGTTTCTTGCAGATACCGTAACCAGCATCCACTGCCCGGTAGTGATCCAGGTAATAGCCGGTATTGGATGCGGCGCCCCGATCGTTATGGCAATGTTGGCAGTTCACCTCCAGATATGCCCGCAGACGGGCTTCAACATCGGCGTCGGAGCCGGCGGTTTCACCGCTGTCCCCGGGCAGGTTCCAGTGAGGCAGACGTTCGATGTTGGTGGCAACACCCCGCCCGTCAATCTGGAGGTCCGGTACGTTGGTGAGAATCCCCTGATCCTGCCAGTATTTGAGCTGGTTGACCCGGGGAAACCCACCCTGGCCCCGGGTGCCCATGAACGCCGATTCCGGCGCGTAGGCACGGTTCAGGTTCCGGGGTTTCGGGCCGATGGGGGCACTGCCGGATTCCACGTCATCGTTGCTGTGGCAGGTAATACACTGGTTGGCATTGGGAATGGCATAGGCATCGGTGCTTCCTGTGAGCAGCTGGCCCGTGGTCGGGTCCTGGTAATGCCAGCTCACTGCACGGGTCCCGCCACCGAGCGCGAGCTTTGCAACCGGATTGCCGTCACTGTCTTTTTCCCAGATGTAGGCCGGGCCATCCCAGAACGCTTTGCCACTCTCACTGACCCGCTTGATCAGCAGTCGGGTTTCCACCAGTTCCTCAGTACCCTGGCTCTCATCGGTAAAGGCAAAGGTTTTTGCGATCACCGTCCCGGTCGGGAAGTGAATGGTGCCGTTCATGTTGCTGCCGCCCTGGCCATCCATATAGACCGCCTTGGTACCCGGCGGCACGAACGCGACCCGGTACTTGGTGGCGTAGTCGGAAAACAGCTTGCTGTTGAGCACGAACGGAACGCCACCGTCATTGGGCATGCTGCGGGGATCCCGGGGATCAGCGAACAGATTGTACTGGTCCAGGGTCGGACAATTGACTGCCAGGGCCTCCCGGTTGATGCTGCCCGGCTTCACGCGTTTGCTGCACAGCCGGTTGATATACTCTTCGCTGGGAGCAGGATCGATGGTGCCGCTGGGTTCGAACGGCGGGATTTCCACGCGGGGCAGCGCTGGCAGGACTTTTCCGAAGCGCGCCTGACAGTCATGGACTGACTTGTCGGTGTCAGCCACCACGCCATCCAGCCCTGCCAGTACCGATTGCATGCCCTCAAGGGTGAGAATGCTCGCGTCCTGTTCGGCGGCGGCGAGAACCAGTTCCAGTCCCTCGGTCCCATGGAAGTTCATGTAGGCCTGGCTGTCCGTGGACAGGTCGTTGTCGTGGAAGCACGACCCCCACTGAGGCAACTTGCGCTTGCCGCCGGCATCGAACTTGTAGGCGTTGTAGTGACACGACGGATTCGGGTGCTCATTGGTATGGATGGGTTTACCGTTTTCGTCAGCGGGCACGGGATCACCGTTGGCGTCCACCGGGTAGGGGCAGTCCTCGTCCAGTTCGTCCAGCAACCCGTCCCAGACGATATGCGCGCCCTTGCCGGGGTTGTTGATGTTTTTCAGGCCGATCAGCGTGGGTAACACCGTTTCCACCTGGCCTTCGAGGAGCACTTTCTCGAAGTTGGGTGGGGGCAAATCGTAGCCGGAGTTGCGCATCACGTTGTTGTGAATATGCAGGCCTTCGGTGTAAGGATCCAGCTTCTTGTCCGAGGTCTTGCCCTTGCCGTCGATCAGCTCGTAGCTGGTGTAGATCACCGCAGCGGTACTGTGGTCCTCAAAGGTATTGTTGAAGACCTCGATGTTGTCGTAACCCAGGGTGATGAAGCCGGTACCCCGTGGTACGGCGGACACAAGGCCGCTGTGGGCAAAGTTGTAGGTGTTGTTGTTGCGCGCCACGTTGTTCAGCATCACCGAGGTATCGCCGTACTGGGTGATGTTCTCCAGGTCATAGATCAGGAAGCCGCCGGTGTTGCACTCGGCCACGTTGCTGTCGTATTCGCCGCCCTGGACATTCTCGATCTCGAAGCCCATGACGTTATACACCGCCCGGCTGTTGCGGATGATCGCGGTGTTGGTCTGGCCCACGTAGATGCCGGCGTCGGAGGCGCCTACGGATTCGGAGTTATCCACCAGGATGTTCTCCGATTCCACCGGGTAGATGCCGTAGCGACCACTGGCGGAACTGGGGATGTAATCCGGCGTTGGGTCGCCCTCGTTCAACGGCGGGTTGGTGCATTGCACGTTCAGCCTGGTGCTGAAGTTGTCGGCGGTGATGGGTGTGCCACCGCCGGACCAGATCGCCCGTACGTTCAGCAGGGTGCCCCATTTCACACCCTTGAGTTTGAAGGCATCGCCCGGGGAATCGGCAATGGTCAGATCACGCACGGTGATACCGCGAACGTTGAGGGCCTCCAGGCCGGTGACGTTGTCACTGTCGCGGAACGACAACACGGTTTTGTCCTTGCCACAGCCCTTGATCAGGACATCCTCGGTGGCCTGGATAAGCAGGCCATGGTTCAGTTCGAAGAAACCGCAGCTGAACTCCAGGGTGTCTCCCGGGCGCAGCTGGATCATGGCGCTCACCATCTCGTGAGTGGCCTCCGGTCCCG
This sequence comes from Marinobacter sp. DUT-1, assembly GCF_050379415.1. Taxonomy (NCBI): domain Bacteria; kingdom Pseudomonadati; phylum Pseudomonadota; class Gammaproteobacteria; order Pseudomonadales; family Marinobacteraceae; genus Marinobacter; species Marinobacter sp. DUT-1. The sequence goes on along the minus strand of NZ_JBNRLS010000003.1, from coordinate 353,886 downwards.
GTTCCACCCGGAACGTGCGCCCCTCACTGAAGCGTTCCACCTGGTTACCGGCGACGCTGCTATTGTCGCCAGCAGTGTCGTTTGCCGGTGTGGAGTCCGAGGAACCACCGCCACCGAAACATCCGGTGAGCAGGAATGTGGCAGCCATTGCCAGAGTGAGACCAAGGTGCCCGCGTTGCAGACGATTCTGGTTTTTGGGGAAAGTCATGGCTTTGCTCCTGTCCTTAAAGCGGGGCGTTTTCAATCCGCTCCCACATCCGCAGGTAGGCTTCGGCGGAGGTGAAAAGCTGGTTGATGGCATCGTCAATTTGATCCGGATCGGCGTCGCTGTTGCGGATCATGTCTTCGATCTGGTCCGGGTACAGGCCGTAATGGGCCACGCCGCGGCCGTCATAGAGGCTGAACGTCCGGTCACCGGTGCGCTGGACATCGAACCGGACCCGACCATCAACAGAGGTGAACGGATAAAGCGCGGCCTCATCTTCGGCGGTTCCGGGGTTGGCGGCCAGTTGAGCAATGCCGTTCACGTCCGAGGCGAAGCCGGCACCACCGAAGGGGCCAACCTTCTGTTCGTTGCTCCGGGGCCGGTTGCCATCCCGGGTGAGCTTGCGGACCCAGTCCTCGCGGGTGCCGCCGAAGGACGCGGTAATTCCGCCTTGTACTGCAATGCGGTCCCGCAGGGCCTCGGTTCCACCCCAGCCGCCATGGCTGTTGATCACCGGGTAATCCAGCGGTTGTGTGATTTCCAGAATCCGGGCTGCGGCCTTGCGGCTGATGTGATCGGTCTCGATCATCATCTTGCGACGCACCAGTTCCTTGATCAGGAAGTCGCCCAGATCACTGAGGCCGCGGCGGTTGCAGAGTTGATCGGTCCCCCGTCGCGGGTCCAGTGCTGCCAGTTCCTCGGGGGTTTCCGGGAAACGCTCGCCCAGATAGTCCATCTGGTACAACAGCTGGTCGATCAGGCCGAAAGGCTGGAGTGTGGCGTTCTGATCCGGCTCACCTCCGGTGTATTCAACACTTTCCGGGCATTGCTCGAACTCGACCGGATGGCCGGTCTCCAGCAGGTTGCCGGCGTAGAGGACCGGGCCGATGCCGATGCCGGTGGAGAGGTCGGGCAGGTGGCCCCCGAAGGCGTTGTCGAACTTGTGAACCGGGAAAATGTTGCGAACACCCAGCTGGTACAGCTGATCCAGCCGTTCGACGATATCTTCACGGGTGCATTCGGCTACCCCGAGGAATTCCCCGCACTTGAATACCTTGGACATCTCGATCCCTAGCACGACCGCCAGCTTGCCGTTGTCGATTACCGTGCGGGCCTCGCCCGGGCTGGTAACAATCCGGAACCAGCCTTCGCCCGGGCCACCATGCTGGGCATCAATGTAATCCTGCATCTCGTACATGCGCTGGATCTGCAGCAGGATCGATTCCATGGGATCGCAATCGTTCTTTTTCTGGGGGTTGATGCGGCAAAGAATCTCGTTGTGCACCAGGTGGTTCACCAGGATCTTCATGCCCGCCAGATGGGCCCGTTCCAGCCAACGGTAATAACTCTGGTGATGCTGCAGGGAGTTGTACCTCGGCCAGTCGTTGAAAGTGGGCCAGCCCTGGGTGTCGTGGGTGCCGATGCCAGTGGTGGCCAGCTCGACGAAACCGGTTGCCCCCCAGGGGCCGTGGACGGCTTCGCAGTCGTGGAGGGCGTGGATGACCCCGAAGCGATGGAAGGGCGCACCGTAGTTGACCCGTCCCCCGATAAATTCATAGGCGGAAATATGGGAATGGGTGTCGACGAATCCGAACACGTCGTCCTTGTCGATGCCCTGGACATTGCGGAAGCGGTCTACCTCTTTCAGGTAGGTGGCCGGTCCTTTCTCATCAAGGATGTCGGCGTTCAGTTCCGCTTCCGGGTAATTTTTGCAGCCCTGTGCTTCCCGCAAGGTAAAGAGGCCGGACTCATCGATCACTGAGGGTGAGGCCAGGGCCAGGCCATCTTCGGTGGTTTTCAGCATCAGCCCGGTCACATCGGAGGCCAGGGTAAAGGCCGGTTCCGGCCCCGGCCGCTGTAATTGCCAGACCGCCAGGTCACTGGGCGCATTGACCATGGCCAGTGCCGGATTGACGGTGGTGTCACCGATCTGGTCACCGGTGAACTCGAGGCTTTCGCCAATGGCTCTCAAGGCATCCCCGAGGGGTGCAACCGGATCCAGGATCAGGTTGGTCGTGTCGCCAAGGCCGGCGACCAGGTAGCTGATCTCTCCGATGAAAGTGCCGGTGTCGTCGAGAAACTCCCCGGCCGGATCGCTGATGCCAAGCAACTCAAAACTGCCTGCTTCGCCGGCAGTGCGATGGTAGTCCGACATTAACAGGTAGGCACCCAGACGCGTGGGCCGCAGCCGGAAACTGGTAGCCTGAGCCGAATCACGGGTGACCGAATACTGGCCGGATTGCGGATCGGCAAGCAGGTAATGCCCTTCGGCCTCCAGGGTGTAACAGCCGTTAGCGAAGGCGTAGCGGTCGAGTTCGGCAGCCTGCTTGAACGAGTCATTGTCGGGGGCGACGGCTGGAGTTTCGGGCGTTGTCGTGGATTCCCGGGCAGGACTTGTGGTCGAGCTATCGTCGGAGCCGCCACAGCCACTAACCAGCAGGGCACCGGCAAGTGCCAATGCCGTTCGGGTGGGCCATTGGTTGTTATACATGTGGACCTCTCTGTAAATCCTTTTGCCGGCTTTGGTCGGCAGATTGTTGTTATTGTCTGGCATGTTTCGTCGGCAGCGGTGGCTGCGAACCAAACGTGAGAGGTTGTAGCATATTGTGGGTAATGTGACGGGCATCACATCAGGCCATTTTTTGATCGGCCGGGTATTTGACGGATTTCGTTGACCACTTTGTGCCGGGTTGCTAGCCTTGCCACACTTTTTTCAGGTGTCCGTCGCAAAGCGCGACGGGTGAAACGGGAAATCGGTGAGCCTGGTTCGCCAGGGCAATTCCGATGCTGCCCCCGCAACGGTAAGCAGGAAAACGGCAATCGTATGCGCCACTGTGCTTCTGGCATGGGAAGGTGATTGTCCGGGAGCCGCCAGGGTTCCGCCTGCAAGCCCGGAGACCGGCCTGGAAAAACACCCGGAGTTGCGGTGGGCGGCTTGGGTGGGCGAATTCCGGTATCTCTACGCGCCTTCCGTCTCCGCCTGCCCCCTGCCTTTCCCGCAACCGAAACCTGATTCCCGTGCGGGTGCGCACGGTTTGCGGAGAAAGTCATATGTTGAAGTTCCCTTTTCCTGCCGTGATGGCCGGTGTGTCCCTCGCTGCATTGCCTCTGGCGGTTGCTGCCCAGTCCTCGGACGATAAGGCCCTTGATCCGATAGTAGTGACTGCCACACTGGGCCCGGACACCGTTGGTGAGAGCCTGTCGTCAGTGACCGTGATCGAGCAGGACGATATTGAGCGACAGCAACCCGAGGAATTCCGTGATCTACTCCGGGCACAGCCGGGCGTGAACGTTGTCTCCGATGGGAGTTATGGCAAGACTACCAGTGTTTTTCTGCGTGGCGCCGGAAGCTCCGGGACCGTCTTGCTGCTGGACGGTATTCGTCTGCGTTCTGCAACCGCAGGAATTCCTCCCTGGCAGTTCCTGCCGCCGGAGTTGATGGGCAAGGTCGAGGTGGTACGCGGTGCCAAGAGTTCTCTTTATGGCGCTGACGCCGTCGGTGGTGTTATCCAGGCTTTTACCCTGAAGCCCGAGGCTGGCCGACAGGGCTGGGCGGAGGTAACCGGCGGGTCCCACGATACCCTGGGAACGTCGGTTGGTGTCGCCGGCCGGGAGGGTAATTCCTCCATCCTCTCGGGAGGGCTGTACTCGGATACCGATGGCACTGAACTGCGGAAAGGTGGTGAGGACCGGGGCTTCCGCAATGCGGCCGGCCTGGCCAAAGTCGGCCATGACTTCGAGCAGGGCGGTGGTGTGGGTGTCACGGTGTTTCAGTCCCAGGGCAATACCGAATTCGAGGATGGCGACACCGACTTCATGATCCGGGCTGCCGGGCTCTATCTGGAAGCGGTGGCCAGCGATTACTGGCGGACCCGAATCCAGTTCTCGGAATCCCGTGACGAACAGGAAACCTTTGGCACTTACCCGAGTGTTTTCGACACCGTCTCCCGTTCAGCCCGCTGGGAAAATACCCTGACGGCCGGTGTCCATGAGCTTGTACTCGGCTCGGAGTTCATGGTCGATGAGGTGGACGGCAGCAGTCAGTTTGCCGAGGACAGTCGCACCAATGCCGCCGTTTTCGGCCAGGCCCGCCTCAATTTCGATGCCACCGATCTGATGTTCAGCATGCGGCTGGATGACAATGAAGCCTACGGCAAGGAAGAAACAGGCGGTATTGCCCTGGGCCACCAGTTCGATCGTTCCCACCGTCTGCGCCTCAGTTACGCTACTTCATTCAGGGCACCGACATTCAATGATCTTTACCTTGAAGTGCCTTCAGACTTCGGAAGTTACTTCGGTAATCCGGACCTCGATCCGGAGAAAGGCGAAATGGTGGAAGTCGGATTTTCCGGGCGGTATGAGACCTGGTTCTGGGATATGGCGGTTTACCAGAATGACGTGGAGGACCTGATCACCTATGTGTCCGATCCGGTTACCTACGATGGCACCATGGAGAACGTGGAAACCGCGAGAATTCGTGGTATCGAACTGTCTTCCGGATTCCAGACCACGGACTGGGATATCAACGCGGCAATCACTTACGCCGATACCGAGAACCGGGACACCGGCAAGCGCTTGCCCCGACGGGCCGAGAAGAATGTCCGGCTGGACGTCGACCGGCTGTTTGATGCGTGGTCGGTGGGGGCCAGCGTCATCGCCGAAAGCGATCGCTACAACGATGCCGGCAATACCACCTTGCTGGCCGGTTACGGCACCATGGATCTCCGGGCGGCGTGGGAGTTCCTGCCGGGATGGTCTGCCGGTCTGAAGGTGGCCAACGTGTTTGACCGTCGGTACGCCACCAGCCTCGGCTATGACAGCACAACCTTCGAGCCCTTTGAATACCTGGCGGCTGGTCGGACCTACATGGCATCTGTACGCTATGATTTCCGCCAATAACGGCCTGATGGAGGCAGCGTGACCTGGTGATGAGGGCAAACCGGTTATTGATCACAGTGGTAGCTGGTCTGGGACTGACGCTGACGGCGTCAGTGTCCGCCGCCGACCTTTGTGCAACCGATGCCCTCGATCGTCACGTCTGCCTGCCTGAGCCGGCCGAACGTGTCGTTTCCCTCTCTCCGGGCGCCACGGAACTGTTGTTCTCCGCCGGCGCCGGCGACTCGGTGGTCGCCGTCAGTGCCTGGAGCGATTACCCCGTGCCTGCGGCGGAGCTGCCGCAGGTGGGTGACAGCAACCGCCTTGATCTCGAAGCCATCGTCGGCCTGTCGCCGGATCTGGTGGTGGCCTGGACCGACGGCAATTCCCGGGCCCAGCTGGATCGCCTCGCGGATCTGGGTGTACCGGTCTTCTGGCTCGCTCCCAGGGAGTTTGAAGACATCGCCCGGGCCGTGGAAACCCTGGGCGGGCTGACTGGCCATACGCCGGTTGCCGAGCGCGCAGCGGCGGAGTTCCGGGAAGGTTTTTCCACGTTGCAGGCAACCTACCGGGATTCGGCTCCGGTGCGGGTGTTCTACCAGGTCTGGGACCAACCGCTGATGACCGTTAACGGCGACGAGCTGATCAGCAAGGCCATTGCCCTGTGTGGCGGTACCAATGTGTTTGCCGATCTGTCCAGGCTGGTACCCCGGATTTCCGTGGAAACGGTGCTGGCTGCCGACCCGGAAGTAATTATCACCGCCGGGCGCGGTGACTCCGATCGCGACTGGCTGGCAAGCTGGCAGAGCTATTCATCCGTTACTGCCGTGGCCCGCGATAATCTCTACCTTGTGTCCCCGTCGCTTCTGCAACGTCCCACCTTCCGCATGCTGGAAGGGGCCCGGGAACTGTGTGGCATCCTGGAGCAGGCCCGTGCCCGTCTCTGATATTTTCCGGCCACTGGCCATGTTGGCGCTGGTGGCGCTGGCAGCAATGCTGGTGTCAGTGAGCGTCGGCAGTGCCGATCTTGGCGTGGGGGATACCCTGTCGGTGCTGACCGGTGGCGGCAGTGAGCTGCACCGGACGCTGATTCTTGATCTCAGGCTGCCACGGACGCTCAGCGCCTTTGCCACCGGCGGACTGCTGGCGGTGGCCGGTGCCCTGATGCAGGTACTACTCCGGAACCCCCTGGCCGATCCGTACGTACTCGGCCTCTCCGGTGGCGCAGCCGTGGGAGCGTTGCTGGCGATGCTGGCCGGAGCAGCCGGATTCCTCATTTCCGGCTCCGCGTTTGCCGGCGCCATACTGGCAACCCTGCTGGTGTTCGGCCTGGCCCACGGCAGCGGCAGCTGGACACCATCACGGTTATTGCTCACCGGTGTAGTGGTGGCCGCCGGCTGGGGAGCGATGATTACCCTGATTCTGGCCATGTCACCGGCGAGCCGGTTGCCGGGGATGCTGTACTGGCTGATGGGGGATCTGTCCCACGCCGGCCAACCCTGGCCCGGCCTGGCGGTGCTGGTTCTGGTCTGCCTGCTGGTGTTTCCGCTGGGCCGAAGTCTCAATGTTCTGGCCCGTGGATCATTGCAGGCGGCGGCCCTGGGGGTGTCGGTCCGGTCGCTGGAGTGGCTGATCTATCTGGTTGCCAGCCTGCTGACCGCCACCGCCGTGACCATGGCCGGCGCGGTCGGCTTTGTCGGGTTGGTGGTGCCGCACATGCTCCGGCTGGTGCTGGGTAATGACCAGCGGATGATATTGCCGGCCTGTGCGCTGGCTGGCGGCACATTGTTGGTGTTGGCGGATACCCTCGCCAGGGTGGTGATTGCCCCGGAACAATTGCCGGTGGGTGTGATCACCGCCCTGATTGGTGTGCCCACCTTCCTGTACCTGCTGTACCGGAGCCGATAATGACCACGCTGACCACAGACAACCTCATCATCGATATCCCCGGACGCGCCCCGGGATCTCCCCTGAATCTGGAAGTGCAGCCCGGTCAGGTCTGGGGCGTGCTTGGTCCCAACGGCGCGGGCAAAACAACCCTGTTACACACGCTGGCGGGACTGCGAACTGCCCGCCGTGGCAGGGTGCTGCTGGATGACCGCGCACTGGCGTCGTTGAAACGAAAAACCGTATCGCAGCAGCTGGGACTGGTGTTCCAGGACCGTCAGGACGGTTTCCCGGCGACGGTACTGGAAACGGCCCTGATCGGCCGTCACCCGTGGCTGTCTTCCTGGCAGATGGAAACCGGCCAGGACATCGCGATTGCCGAGCGGGCACTGCAGGCACTGGATGTCGGGCACCTCCGGGACCGGCTGGTCAGTACCCTGTCTGGTGGCGAGCGCCAGCGGGTGGCCATTGCCACCCTGATGACCCAGGCGCCCGATATCTGGCTGCTGGACGAGCCGAGTAACCATCTGGATCTGCATCACCAGGTAGCGGTGATGCGCCTGCTTGCCGGCCAGGCTGAAGCAGGCCGGTCGGTGTTCATGTGCCTGCACGATGTCAATCTGGCCGCCCGCTGGTGCGATCACTTGTTGCTGTTGTATCCCGAGGGCGAAGCGTGTTGGGGGCCTTCAGAAAACATGCTGGTTCCAGCCGCGCTGGAACAACTCTATGGCCAGAAGCTGGTGACTGTTGAAGTTGATGGCGCGCCGGTTTTTGTGCCTGCCAGATAACCTCTCTGCTCGTGTCTTAATCTCAGCCGCCGGGAACTTTGTAATCCTGTCCGTTGGGCCTATATTCAGAGAGTAAGGTGCATGGTAGGAATACCGATGCCAGGGACCGGGAAGGGGATACATCATGAATGGTAATTTACGCAATTTTTCTGGATTTATACTGGTGGTGACCGTCGTTGCCGTCATGGTTGCTGGAAATCATGCGGTAGCAGCAACGGCTGAAGATCTGAACCGGGATGCCCGGCAGGCTTTGGAGAAGCTTACCAGTACAAACACTCTCGCCGAGACGCTTTCCGCAGAAGCCAGGGCAATCCTTGTTTTCCCCAATATTGTCAAAGCTGGCCTGGTCTTCGGTGGCAGCTATGGTGAGGGCGTTCTGATGAAGGACTCGGAGGTGGTTGACTACTACAACTCGGTGGCCGGGACCTTCGGGTTTCAGGCAGGTGCCCAATCCTACGCCTATGTCATGTTTCTGATGACCGATGAGGCTGTCAGCTACCTTGAAACATCCAAGGGCTGGGAAGTTGGTGTCGGACCCACCGTTGTTCTCGTTGATGAAGGCGTGGCAAAAAACCTGTCTACGTCGTCCCTCAAGGACGATGCCTATGCTTTTATTTTCAGTCAGCAGGGGTTAATGGCTGGAGTCAGCATTGAGGGTACGAAGATTTCCCGCATCCAGCGATGAATCATTTGCCCCCAGGTAGTGGTTTGTTCCGTCAAGCCAGGCCCCGGGGGCGGTGATGAACTGCGTTCCAGGTCCGGATTGTCTGCGGCCAGGATATAACGATTGTCGTCCTAACCATGAGTACTATAAAGATTCCGTCATTCTCGGGGTTCCATGACCAGGCATTGATGCGCAAGGGTGGTGAACAGGCCCTGCAGGCACTGTTGCCTAAACTACCGGAGCCTGGAGTGCTGGAGGCAACCGGAGACGATCGTTACCTGTCCGAAGTGACGCGGTGTGTGTTCAAGGCCGGCTTTGTCTGGCGGGTCATCGAGAACAAATGGCCGGACTTTGAAGCGGCGTTTCACGGCTTTGTGCCGGCCTACTGGCAGCAGGTGCCGCCGGAAGTGCTGGAGGAACTGGCGGCCGATGAGCGCATCGTGCGCAACATGCAGAAAATCCGGACCGTCCCGGAGAATGCAAGGATGATCATGGACGCCGCGCGGGATCACGGCAGCTTCGGCAACTTCCTGGCGCAATGGCCCCAGGACGATCAGGTCGGTCTGCTCATGTGGTTCAAGCGCAACGGTGCCCGTCTGGGTGGTAATACCGCCCAGTACTTTCTCCGACGGGTTGGCTGGGACGGTTTCATTCTGTCCAGGGACGTGGTCACGACACTGACCCGGGCTGGCATCCTGGACGCCTCGGCAACCAGCAGGAAAGGCTTGAGGCAGGTACAGCAGGCGTTCAATCAGTGGCATCGGGAGACCGGTCTGCCGGTGAGTCACCTGTCCCGAATCGTGTCCTTTACAGTAGACAATTGAGCTTGCCTGAGAGGTACCTGGCCGTTTTCTGTCAGTCCATCCAGAGTCCGGGCCTTTTCGTTGTGAACTGGCGGACCTTCGCTGGCGGGCTGCAATCCGGTGCCATCTGATCAGGTCCGAGCAGCAGCCATCGTTCACGGTGGGCAACGCCCAACTCCCTGCTGCCTTCCAGCGTAAAGCACTCCAGGTCAAGATTGTCGGCGGTCAGTAGGTAACGGTTGTCGCCTTCGCTCATCCATTTCCAGGCATTGCGCTCTTCTTCACGCAGCCCGCTGAAGTAGCTGAAATGCACGAAATCCAGTTTGGAGAACAGGATGAACTGTTCCCGGAAGTCGATCATGCCGAGCTGGGCGTCAGTGGGAAGCTGCTGCTCGGCGGCAGCCAGGATATTGCGCGGAGTACGCAGGGGCTCAAGAATCCGGTAGCCCCAGGTGCTCAGCAGCAGCCAGGTGACCATCATTGCCACGAACAGGCGCCCCAGCGCCCGGGCGCGCCAGAATCCGAACAGGCTGACCAGCCAGACCAGCCCGATAGTAAATACCAGCGTGCCGGCTTCGTGTAGACGCGCTGGGTCGCGGCTGTAGTCACTGACCTTTTCCACCAGCCTTGGGTGGTCGTTCCAGGCCAATACACCAACCGTGATCAGGGCCAGAGCCAGAATCAAATGTACACCGGTCAGTAACGGTGGGAACCAGCCAGCGGGCCGTTGCGTGCTTAGCAGGGGCGCCAGACTCAGTGCGAGCATGGGCAGAGCCGGTAGCAGATACACGCCCCGTTTGCCCGGGCTCAGGCTGAAGAACACAATCACCAATGCAACCCAGATCAACAGTACCGGAATGATCGGGCGGTGCCGGAAGCTGTCGGTCAAGGGCCGCCACAGCGCCAGCAACAACAATGGCAGGGGGAACCAGAGTGACGGTATCACGCTGGTGAGGTAGTAATACCAGGGCTGGAGATGCCCCCAGGAATCGGCGTAGCGCTCCCCGGTCTGCTTGAACAGGATGTTGTTCCGGTAGGCCAGCGCTTCGTCGGTGCCCAGTGCATTGACGTACAACACCATCGGAACCAGCCAGGCGGCAACAACCGCGAGCATTGCCAGCGGGCCAAGCGCACTGCGCCAGGTCAGCGTGTCGGCAAACAGATTCCGGTCACGGAATTTTATTGCTGCAATGGGAATAAGCATCAGCGCTGGCAGGAATCCGACGCCCTTGGTGATAATCCCCAGGCCCATGAAGGCCCAGGCCGTGAAATACCAGCCCCAGGAAGGGCCGGTAAAAAAGTGCCGGAGCAGGCCATAGCAGGCCACCATTATCCAGCAGGCGACCATGGCATCGATCTGCGCCTTCTGGGCCTGGAGCAGGAACTGGAGCGCAAGTAACACCAGCATGACAGCGACGGCGCCGGTACGTTGGTTCCAGAGGCGGGTGCCGATATCAAAGACCAGCCCCAGGGTGAGCAGGCTGCATAGGGCGTTGGGCAAGAGAAAGGCGACTTTCAGGTTGCCGCTGAGCCAGTAGAACAGGGCAATGCTCCACATGAAAACCGGTGGCTTGTCCGGGTAGAACTCGCCACCGCGCATGGGGATGAGCCACTGGCCCGAAGCCACCATCTCCCGGGCAACTTCGGCGAAGCGGGGTTCGTCGGCGGGCCAGGGCGAACGGAGGCCGATGCCGGTGAAAATCATGACTGCCGCGAAGCCCAACAGCAAAAGCAGTAGCCGGTTTCGGGGCAGATCGAACAGAAATGCCGGAAGGTGACGGACAAACGGTGATGCGGGCATGGTGCGTTCTCAGGACTGATCGGAAACGGAATTGGTGAGGGTGCGTGCCCTGTGGTTATGGTAGAGGAGTGCGCCAATCAACGAGGCAAGGATGAACAGCACGACACTCAGTAACAGTTGGTATTGGTCGGCACTGCCAATGCCGGCACCGGCCAGGGCGAACACCAGCATTTGCGGGATGTAACCAAGGGTGCTGCCAACCAGAAAGGGCGCAAAGCGGATACCGGAACAACCGGCAACGAGGTTGGTTACCAGGTTGCTCCCCACCGGCAACAACCGGACCATCAGTACTTTCATGAGGGTCTGGTCGCGGAATAGCTGGTCAAACTGACGCATGCGATGTCCAAAGCGGCGTGTCAGGGATTCGCGCAGCAGCCATCGGGCAGTGAAGAAACAGCCAGCCGCTCCGATCGCGGTTGCCAGGGACGATAAAATGGTGCCGTTGATGCCGCCCATGGCAAAGCCGAGCACAAACGCCAGCAGCTGGCGGGGCGCCCCGATTCCGGTAAATGCTGCACCAGCCAGGGTGACGACCAGAAAGCCGGTTATTCCGTGGTTGCGGAGATAACTGGCGACCTGGTTCTCGTTGGCCAGGAAGTCCAGCCAGCCGTAATGGATCGCCAGATAACTGACCAGTGCAAGCGCGGCAAAAAACAGCCATCGCGCCTGGTTGGGCATATCAGAGGCTCTCCGCGGTGGAAGCGACCGTATCAGCATCAGCAACCTGCGAAATGGCAGGCACCCTGGTTCGGTGCAGCAGCCACATCACTCCCAGCAGATCGAGAATGCCGGCCCAGGCCCGATTCCAGGCATTGTATTTCGAGGTGCCGGCCATGCGGGGGCGATGATGGACCTCTACGACCGCGATCTCGCCACCGATCCCTCTAACCAGCGCTGGTATGAATCGATGGCCATGGTCAAACCAGGGCAGCCGGAGGAAGGTCTCCCGCGGGAACAGTTTGAGACCGCACCCGGTGTCCGGCACGCCATCATGCAGCAGGGCATCGCGAACGCGGTTGGCCAGTTGCGACTGGACGCGTTTCCAGGCGGTATCCTTGCGGTTTTTCCGGTAGCCGGCGATGCAGAAGTCGGGGTTCTTGATGGTATTCACCTTCTGGAGCAGCGCTGGAATATCGGCGGGATCGTTCTGACCATCGCCGTCCATGGTGGCGATGAGTGTGCCCCTGGACCGGCGGATGCCGGTGGCCAGTGCACCGCTTTGACCAATGCTTTGATCGTGCCGAACCGTAACGAGTCGACCACCGACCGACCGTGCGCTCCGCAACGCGATATTCAGAGTCTGATCGCTGCTGCCATCATCCACCAGTACCACTTCAAAATCCGGGTAGTCGCGCATGACCCGGAAAATTTCAGTGATCAGTGCGGCTATATTGTCTTGTTCATCCTTGGCGGGAATGACCAGTGACAGTGTTCTTTCCTGACCCATACAGAGTTTTCCCTTCGGCAGACAGAGCAGCAACAGGGCCGTCTATCCAACCCTGTTATTTCAGAGCCGGATTATCTGCCAGGAAGCTTAAACCAACCTTAAGACGTCCTGTTGCGAAGGGTGGGGCGGGCAGGGAGCCAGATGCTGACGCACAGTCCCGGTTGTCCGTCCGGCCGCCCGTTCAGGGTGAGTTGGCCACCGTGGAGTTCGGCAATTCGCCGGGCGATGGCCAGCCCCAGCCCGGCGCCTCCCCCGAGTCGTTGGTCCAGGCGGACAAAGCGACTCAGGGCCCGCTCCCGTTCCTCCGCTGGAATACCCGGGCCCTGATCGCACACGGTGATGTGGTAGCCGTCGCCGGAGGGGGCAAGTCGGGTTTCCACGACAGTGTGCTCGGGGCTGTACTGGATGGCGTTGGCCAACAGGGATCGCATCAGGGTATTGATGAGGGCGCTGTGGCAGCAGACCAGGGCCTGGCTGGCGTCGTCCTGCAGCACCGGCTCAATATCCTTTTTCAGGGCCAGGGGTGCCACATCGGCAATGCTCTGCTCCAGGATGGCAGACAGGTTATGGTACTCGGGTGAAAAATCAGCCCCGGAATCAACGCGGTTCAGCAGCAGCATCTGTTCCACCAGGTGCACCATGCGATCCACCGACCGGATCAGGTCCCGATACTGCTCCGGATTGTCCTCACAGGCTTTCTCCAGGTTCAGTCTGAGCGCCGTGAGTGGCGTGCGCAGCTCATGGGCGGCATCGGCCGAAAACCGGCGTTCCCGTTCCAGGGCCTGGTTGAGCCGTCGCAGCAAGCCGTTTACCGCCTGTACCAGCCCGGCTACTTCCTTTGGTGCCTGCCGATCATCCAGCGGGTGAATGTTCTCCGGCGCCATATTACGAACCGGCTTCTCCAGCTTTCTCAGGGGCTGGAAGCCGACCTGGATGGAGACAATCACCGCCATGGCCAGCAACGGTAGTACCACCAGAAATGGCAGTACATTACCCAGTGCGATCTCCTGACTCAGCTCGTCCCTGACATCCTCCCTTTGGGCGGTGCGAATCCAGAAACCGGTGGCCGGATCTCGCAGGGTGAACGTGCGCCACTGATAACCTGTCACCTCCTGCCATGCGAACCCTGGCTCAAGACCTTGGGAATCGTTGGCGCGCAGGGTATCGAGGATGGGCTCCTTTTCGGGTGACCAGACTTCGAAGGCGATTTTCCGTTCGTACTTGTGCCCCGCACCACCAGGAAGTATTTCGTCCTCTTCCTCATCACCCCGGTAGGCGCTCTCGGGAAGCTCCAGGGTTTTGGAAAGCGTGTGGGACAGCTGATCAACTGACTGTGTTGTCGACAGGTGCTCTACCAGACCCTGCACGATGCGGGTGCTCTGGGCCAGTTCCGCGTCAAACAATTCCTCCAGTTGATGATCACTGACGTAGAAGCCCCAGCCGGCTGCGATCAGGGTGATGAAAAAGACGGTGCTGGTGACGAGGATCGTGAGTTTACGCGTCAGGCTCATTCGCTAGCCTCATGCGCGGCGGCTTCACTGTCCAGAAGGTAACCTACGCCCCGTACGGTCCGGATGGTTTTCTTCCCGACCCGGCGACGGAGGTGGTGAACGTGCACCTCCAGCGCATTGCTCTCGGCACCCTGCTCCCAGCCGTAAAGTTGCTCCTCCAGTCGCCGCCTCGTTGCGACCTGATCGGGATGGCGCATCAGGTAATGCAGAATCTGGAATTCGCTCCGGGGCAGGGTAACGGTGTCATTACCGACCTCGAGTTGGCCGGAATCGGTATCCAGCGTCAGCCGGCCAACCTTGAGACCGGCAGTTCTGACGCCGCTGCCGCGCCGGGTGACCGCGCGAATCCGGGCTTTGAGCTCTGCCATGGCGAACGGTTTGGTGAGGTAATCGTCCGCGCCGGAGTTCAGTCCCTGCAATTTCTCATCCAGGTCTGTTCGCGCCGTGAGAATGATCACGGGTGTCTCGATGCCCCGGTTACGGATGTTGCGCACGATATCCAGGCCATCGACTCGCGGCAGGGTCAGGTCGAGGATGGCCAGGTCAAAGTCCTCGTTCAGTAGCGCATTGAGGGCCTGTTGGCCATCATCCAGCCAGTCAACGGTGTTCTGGCCATCGCGAAGCATGTCCAGCATGGTATTGGCCAGCAGGTGGTCGTCTTCAATCAGCAGTATTCGCATGTAGCAGAAATCCGGTTGGTTTTCAGGTCAGCGGATGGCCTTCCGTTGCAGTGTAATCGATACCCGCTTTTTTGCTTTCCCGACTTTCAATGTGCGCTGGACTGCCGGTGGATGATTCAAGCAGGAACACCTGGTAACGCCGGTTCTGGTCGACCTGATCAAACACACCTTGCAGTTTATGCAGCATTGTCTGGTTGCCTTTTTCCACTGCCAGCAGCGCGGGCTGGGAGAGGGTTCCCCGAGCCAGTTGACGGCTGATTGTGTCCGACTCTACGGCCCGGACCCTGCCCTGGGTATAGAAGCGGGCGGAGAACGGAGCCTTGTCGAGATAGAGCAGGTCATCCGGGGTCATTCCAGGAAGCTCGTTAACCCGCGCCACCAGGTCACGCTCAGTTTTAAGCGTTTCCGGATTGAGTGAGAGCCAGCCCCCGGCCAGTGTCCCGAGTAACGGAATCAGCAGAATGGCAGCCAGGACGGGACGTCCCACCGGGCTGCCGACCCGCTGAGGCACCAGGCTTGCTGCCAACACTGCAAGGAACGGCAAGCCTGGCAGGACATAGGTCCAGAGAATGTTGCCGGACAGGGTGAAAAAAATGGCGGGGCTCAGGGCCGATGCCAGTATCAGCCCGCCGATACCCCGTTCACCGGAATGCCATTGGCCTTTTGTTTCCTGGCTACGCCAGCACTTGATCGCGAATGCCGCGATAGCAATCAGGCCCCAGGGGAAGCTGGCCAAAACCAGGTGCAACCAGATTGTACCGCGGGGGAATTCGTGGGCGGTGCCATAAAGATCTCCCTGCCAGCTGCTTACCAGGAAGCGTTTGATGTGTTCGCCCACGATAAAGTAGTCGAAAAATCCGGGCGTCTTCAGTTCTGCCAGCACATACCATGGAACGGCGATGGCCAGTGTCAGCGCCGAGCCCCGAAGCCAGGGCAGACACTCCCGGAGACGCTGCCAGCGACGGGCAAAGACAACCCACAGGAACACCGGCAGGCCGGTCAGAACCAGAACCAGAGGGCCCTTGGCCAGCAGGCCGATGGCGAGACCGATGAAGAACATCCAGCCCCAGATCATGGGGCCGCCCTGAAGCCGGATCACCAGGCTGGTCAGCACCAGCGTGGAACCGAGTGCAAGGAAGGAGTCGGTCATCACTGTGCCTGCAGTCAGAAACCCCAGGGCTGTGGTGGCATAAATAAGCGCCGCCCAGAGACCGGACGCCCGGGCAGCGTCACTGGTCCGCTCCGGATGCAGATACCGGCGCAGCGTGTAGATCAGGAAGACAATGACGCAGTTAGCCAGCCAGGACGGCAAACGCCCGGCGAATTCGGAGACGCCGAATACTTTGAAAGATAATGCCTGGGTCCAGAACGACAGGGGAGGCTTTCCCCAGAAGGGGACCCCGTAATCGAACCAGGGCGTAATCCAGTCGCCGGTTTCGGCCATGATGCGGGCAATCTCGGCGTAACGGGGTTCTGTGGTGTCGGCCAGTGGCAGGATTGCGGCCAGACCAAGGCGAATGGCCAGAACGGAGACCAGCAGCCAGAGCAGGGTATTAATGTGTTTGGTCATTACCGGCAACTCGCAGATGGGGCAGAATCGATTGGGCGTCGTCCGCGCTGTCTTCGGCGACGATGAAAACCGGACGTTGTTTGGTTTCCATGTAGATGCGCCCGACATACTCACCCAGCAGCCCTACACAGAGCAGCTGAACTCCGGACAGGAATGTGATCATGGCAACCATTGACGCGTATCCCGGCGTGGAGATGCCGAAAATCAGTGCCCTGAGCACCTCCCAGGTTCCGAAAAGGCCGCCGGCACCAGCGGCAAGCAGACCGAGAAGCAGGGCAAGGCGCAGGGGCCGGGTGGAAAACGAGGTGATGCCCTCCATCGCCAGGTGCATCAGTTTCAGGTAGTTCCACTTGGTGTTGCCTGCTGCCCGGGGATCGCGGTCGAATTCCAGGGTGACAGTGGGCATGCCGACCCAGGCAAACATCCCTTTCAGGTAGCGGTTGCGTTCGGGTAATCGGTTCAGGGCATCGACAGTGCGTCGGCTCATCAGCCGGAAATCGCCGGTATCGACCGGTATGGAAGCGTCGCTGATGCGGTTGATCAGCCGGTAGAACAGGCTGGCTGTGGTGCGTTTCAGCCAGCTCTCGCCCGCCCGCGAACGGCGCTTCATCAGTACGACATCCGCGCCCCTTCGCCATTCGGCGACCATCCGGGGAATCAGTTCGGGAGGGTCCTGGAGATCGGCGTCCATCAGTACCACGGCCTCTCCGCGGGCATGCTCCAGTCCCGCAGTCACAGCGGCTTCCTTGCCAAAATTGCGTGACAGCTGGACCACCCGGATGTCCGGCTGGCGTTGCCGGGCCCGCAACAGCAGAGCGACGGAATTGTCATGGCTGCCGTCGTCCACGAACAGCAGTTCCACAGGAACGTCGAGTTGTCGAGTGACCCGGTCCAGACGACCGAGCAGGGTCGGGATGACATCGGACTCGTTGTGAACAGGTATGACGATACTGAGCATCTGGTTACTGGCTGTCCCTTGTCGGTTCTTCATGGAATACAAACCTCTCGGCGAAGAGATAGTTGGCAAGTGCCACCACACCGGTAGCCGTAATCTGGGCAAACGCTACGTTGGCACCGGCCATCCGCAGCAAGGCAAAACTGAGAAGGTTCAGGGTCCACCCGATACCGGCTCCGGCGAGATACCGGGGGAAGGTCACCCGGTGCGGCAGAAGGGAACGAAAGGCAAACCGGTGTTGGCCGATATAGTTCGCGAGCAGCCCCGCGCTGGCGCCAATGGCGGTCGCAGCGACAGCGGTAACGCCAGCGCGAACCAGCACCATCATGATCAGCCAATGGAGCAGGGTGGCCATTCCGCCGGCCATCAGGAAACGGGGCAGCGCGACCAGTTGGTTTGTCCTCAAATCCGGGAGTTTCATACAGCCTCACTTCAGCACCCGAGTTTGCCCGGAGGTGTCCGGCGAATGGCGTGGCACTCTACGCGGCCATTCTTAAGCCAGCCTTAACCGGCATGCCCGGGAAACCTTAAGGCGGTCTTAAGGTTTCTGTCCCGGGGCCTTAAGGCTGATTTAAGGCTCCCTTTCTACTCTGGCAATCGTGATTGAAGGGCCCCGGGGCCATATTGTTGGAGAGCGCCTATGACAGACCCGCTGATGATGTCCACCTGTTGTCCCCCGGATTCGGGGGAGGTGGTTCCGGTCATCCGTTGTGCCGGTCGCTGGTTGAGTGAAATCCTTCCGGAAACGGCTATGGCTGATACCGTGGCCGGATTTATCCGCCGGCGGTTTCTGCACGCCTACGGCGCCGAACCTGCCCTGCGCATTCCGGCCCTGCTGGCCCTATCCACGGCGCAGGGTACCTTGCTGGCTGCAGTCGGAGTGCGCAATGCGGCTCTGGAACGCCTTTTTCTCGAGGATTACCTGTCGGTTCCGGTTGAATCGGTGATGCCGGTTCCGGGTGTTGCCCGTCACAAGATCGCCGAGATCGCCCATCTGGCGGGCGTTGAGGCAGGAGTCAGCCGTTTCCTTTTTGCTTCCTTGTCGGTCTGGCTTGATAGCGCCGGATACGACTGGGTGGTGTGCACCGGCACTGATCAGTTGCGCAACAGCTTTCACCGGTTGGGCATTGCCACCGAAGTGCTGGCAGATGCGGATCCGTCCCGGCTGCCCGATCGGGGAGCCGGCTGGGGCCGTTACTACGACCATCATCCGGTGGTAATGGCGATCAAAGTTGCAGATGGCGTATCAGCGCTTCGGGATGCCGGATTGCTGCGGCTTATTCGGATGGTAGACCGGGATGTTGCCGATGGCGACTCAGCGTTGGGAGGCTCTTATGGCTGTACTGCCTGAATTGCTCCGGCGACAGGCGGCTGTCGATCCATCGCGCGTTGCCCTGCAGGGGCCAGAGGCAGTCTTCAGTTATGCCCAGATGATGCAGTCGGCGCAGGCGCTGGCTGACCAGTTGAATCAATTGGGCGTCAGGCGTGTCGGTCTGTGCGGCGATAACTCCCCGGCCTGGATCCTGGCGGATCTGGCTTGCCTTCTGGCGGATGTTGTCTGCGTGCCGGTCCCGATGTTTTTCTCCCCGTCCCAGACCGCACACCTGATCGAGAGGGCCGGGCTGGATTGCCTGCTGTCTTCTGAAACGTGCTCTGACAGCGAGCACCTGGGTCATGGAGTCTGGTTCCGCCATTTGCCGGTGTCGGCCGCCAATGCGTGGATGCCTGAGTGCACCGCCAAGATTACTTTTACCTCGGGGAGCACCGGCACACCCAAAGGTGTCTGTCTGTCAGCGGAACAGATGACGGCCACCACGCTGGCACTGAAGGAGCGACTGACAGACGTCGAGCTGACAGAGCATCTGTGTATCCTGCCGCTGGCCACTCTGCTCGAAAACATCGCAGGCGTTTACCTGCCGTTACTCATGGGCGGCACAGTGACCGTTGCACCTTTGCACAGCCTGGGCATGACCGGCAGCAGCGGGCTTGATCTGGGTCGTCTGGTCGAGGGGATCAACCAATACCGGCCGCAGTCGCTGATCCTCGTTCCGGAACTCGCCATGGCGCTGGTTAGCGCTGCAGAGGGCGGTCAGCTGAACAGCGCGCGATTCCGTTTTCTGGCGGTTGGTGGCGGTCGTGTCTCCTCCGAGTTGCTGACCCGGGGCTCCGCAGCCGGCCTGCCGCTTTTCGAGGGCTATGGCCTGTCCGAGTGCAGCTCGGTGGTTGCGCTGAATGTTCCCGGCCAGGAGCGCGCCGGGACGGTGGGAAAACCGCTGTCCCATGTCGACGTGCGCGTTGATGATGTTGGCCACATTCTGGTACGGGGCAACACTCACCTCGGCTACCTGGGCGATGAGCCTGAGGGTGATGAGTGGCTTGATACAGGGGATCTGGGTGCGTTGGATCCGGCCGGTTTCCTGTCGGTCAATGGCCGCGCCAAGAACCTGTTGATCACCGGTTTCGGCCGTAATATCAGTCCGGAGTGGCTGGAGAGCGAACTCATCCAGGCTGTTGGCGCCCGGCAGGCCGTGGTGTTCGGAGACGGGGACCCGCATCCGTCTGCTTTGCTGGTCGTTCAGGATGGCCGTTCCCCGGACCAGCTCCGCTCTGCGCTGGCGGCAATCAATGCCAGCCTGCCCGACTATGCCCGGCTGGAGGCGGTGTATATCCGCCGCCAGCCCCTGACCCAGGCTACGGGCCACATGACCGGCAACGGTCGACCCGTGCGCCAGAAGATTCAGGCCGACCTGCCAACGCTGATTGCAGGAGCCTTTCCGATCTTCATGAATTTGTCTGCAACTTCTTCAACTCATCCAAACACGCCAGGAGACACTGTCATGGCATTTTTCGATCGTCTGCAATCCGAAACCGCTGAAGCACGGGCCCATGTGACGGGCGCGCCGGTTATTGAAGCCATCCGCGAGGGCCGCTTCGATCTGACCGGCTACACCTGGTTCCTGACCCAGGCCTACCACCACGTCAAGCACACGGTGCCGTTGATGATGGCCTGCGGCGGCCGTCTGCCGGAGCGCCTGGAATTTGTCCGCAAGGCGCTGGTGGAATACATCGAGGAGGAATACGGCCACCACGAGTGGATCCTCAATGACCTCGAAGCCTGTGGCGAAGACAAGGAGGCGATCCGCAACGGCACCCCCGACACCTCCATCGAACTGATGGTCGCCTACCTCTACGACCGGATCCAGCGCGGGAACCCGGCGGCTTTCTTCGGCATGGTCCAGGTGCTGGAAGGTACCTCCATCGAGCTGGCTACGCCGCTGGGTGAAGCCATCCAGAAACAGCTGGGTCTGCCTGATGCGGCATTCAGCTACCTGTATTCCCACGGTGCGCTGGACCAGGAACACTTCGAGTTCTTCCGCAACCTGATGAACGAGATCACCGATCCGGATGACCAGCAGGCCATCATCGAGGCTGCCCGCATGGTGTACCGACTCTACGGTGACATGCTGCACAGCATTCCGCTCCCTGCCGGTCGTAAGGAGTCGCGCCATGAGGCTGCATGACCGGGTATTCCTCCTGTTGGGAGGAACCGGAGGTATCGGCAAGGCGCTGGTGGACCCGCTGGTCCGGACCGGCGCCCGGGTCATCGTCGCGTCCCGACAGCCAGACAAGCTGGGTCACCGGGAAGGGGTGTCCGCAGTACACCTGGATCTTGCCGCCCCGGACCTGGATCAGCAGCTGGAGCGCCTGAGCGACGCCTATCCGGATATCGATGGGGTCATTCACTGTGCGGGCCAGAACCGCTTCGCCGCTCTCGGAGCCATGGCCGTCAGTGAACTGGATGCCCAGCTGACCGTGAACCTGCGCTCGGCCATGCTGGTGGCGCGGCATTTTGCCCCCCGGTTCGAGAAGGACGGCTACGGAGCCCTCGTGTTTGTCGGTTCGACCTTTGGCAGCATCGGTTTCCCGGGCTATACCGCCTACTGCGCCAGCAAGTTCGGGCTGCGTGGCTTCACCGAGGCATTGCGCCGGGAGCTGGCGGATACACCAGTGCAGGTGTTGTATGTCGCCCCACGAGCCACGGCAACCGACATGAACCCGGAACAGGTCAATGAACTGAACCGGGCGCTTGGCAATACCATGGATGCCCCCGAGGTCGTCGCTGCCGAGATTCTCAAGGCGATGGAAAACGACGATCGCCGGCGCTTCCTGGGCTGGCCGGAAAAACTGTTTGTGGTGATCAACGGCATCCTGCCACGGATCGTCGACAAGGCCATGTTGAAGCAACTGCCGGTAATCCGGCGCTTTCTGAATTCAGGAGTACTGTCATGAAGTGGATGATGTTTTTGCTTGCGTCGGTGATCGCGGCGCCGCTCTGGGCGGGAGACATCGATTCCGACCTGGCCGGTATCCAGGCGCGCTGGGCGGAAATCCAGTACCAGTTGCCGGAAGACAAGAAGGAAAAGGCCTTCGAGGATCTCGCCGGGCAGGCGCAGGGCTTTGTCGACGCCTATCCCGACCGCGCCGAACCCCTGATCTGGCAGGGCATCGTGCTCAGCACATACGCCGGCGCCAAGGGCGGCCTGGGCGCTCTGGGCCTGGTCAAGGACGCCCGGAAATCTCTGGAAAAGGCTCTGGAAATTGATCCGGCAGCGCTGGAGGGATCGGCCTATACTTCCCTGGGCAGTCTCTATTATCAGGTGCCGGGCTGGCCCCTGGGCTTCGGAGATGACGACAAGGCCAGGCAGTACCTGCTCAGAGCCCTGGAGTTGAACCCGGACGGCATTGACCCCAATTATTTTTACGCTGACTTCCTGATTGAGCAGGATCAGCCGGAGCGGGCGAGGGAGTATCTGAACAAAGCTCTGAACGCGCCCGAGCGACCGAACCGCCCCCTCGCTGACTCGGGTCGCCGTCAGGAAATCCGGAGCAAGCTGGAGTCGCTGTGAACCGGAAATGAACAGGCCGGGCCTTCGCCCGGCCGGGTATCAGGGAGGATACTGATAGAAGAAATTGGCATTTCACCCAATATTACCTTTTAATATATCCTTAGAATTAAATTTGAAAGGATCGATGTTCGAGGTGAGTGTCATGAGCAATCCCGTCGTCCAGCATTTCTTCGACGAACCGACCAATACGTTCAGCTACGTGGTGCGTGACCCCGATAGCCAGGCGTGCGCAATCATGGACTCCGTCCTGGATTTCGATTATGCCGCCGGCCGCACGGATGTCCGCTCCGCGGACGAGATCATCCGCTATGTCCGGGACAACGATCTGACGGTGGAGTGGATCCTCGAGACCCACGTGCATGCCGATCACCTGTCTGCGGCGCCCTACCTGCACGAGAAGCTCGGTGGCAAGACCGGTATCGGCGAAAAAATCGTCGATGTCCAGGAGATCTTCGGCAAGGCCTTCAATGCCGGTACCGAATTTGCCCGGGACGGCAGCCAGTTCGATCAACTGTTCCGTGAGGGCGACACCTTCCGAATCGGCAACCTGGAAGGCCGGGTCCTGCACACTCCCGGCCACACCCCGGCCTGCCTGACCTACGTGATCGGTGATGCTGCTTTCGTCGGCGACACCCTGTTCATGCCGGATTTCGGGACCGCCCGCTGTGATTTCCCCGGCGGTGATGCCCGCACCCTGTACCGGTCCATCCAGAAAGTGCTGTCGCTGCCTCCGGAGACCCGGTTGTTCATGTGCCATGATTACGGTGCGCCGGGCCGCGACGAATTCCTGTTTCAGACCACCGTGGCCGAGGAGCGTAAAGCCAACATTCACGTCCACGAAGGGGTCAGTGAAGACGATTTCGTCAGGATGCGTAGCGAGCGGGACGCCACCCTGGACATGCCACGACTGATCCTGCCATCGGTGCAGGTCAACATGCGCGCCGGTCACATGCCGCCGGCCGAGGATAACGGGCAGGTCTACCTGAAAGTTCCGATCAACCTGTTCTGAGTACCGCATGAATCAGATCAAGCGGTACCTGCCCATTCTGCAGTGGGCACCCAAGTACGGTCGTGATCAGGCCACCAGTGATCTGGTGGCCGCGGTCATCGTCACCGTCATGCTTATTCCCCAGTCCCTGGCCTATGCGCTGTTGGCGGGCCTTCCGGCCCAGGTGGGGCTTTACGCCAGTATCCTGCCGCTGGTGATCTACGCAGTGTTCGGCACCAGCCGGACCCTGTCGGTCGGCCCGGTGGCGGTAGCCTCGCTGATGACCGCCGCGGCCCTGGCGCCCATTGCCGAGGCGGGCACCGCTGCCTATGTCGCGGGTGCGGTCCTGCTGGCGGTGATGTCGGGCCTGATGCTGACCCTGATGGGCATACTCCGACTGGGTTTTCTGGCCAATTTTCTGAGCCATCCCGTGATTTCCGGTTTTATCACCGCCTCCGGTATTGTCATTGCGGCCAGCCAGCTCAAGCATATTTTTGGCATCCAGGCCTCCGGGCATAACCTGGTGGAGATCGTGGAGTCCCTGCTGGCCTCGATTGGCACCACCAACTTCTACACCCTGGCCATCGGTGTCGGTGCCCTGGTGTTTCTGCTGGCGGCGCGCAAGCATCTGAAACCGCTGCTGATGAGGCTCGGGATACAGCCCAGGCTGGCGGATATCCTGACCAAAACGGCCCCGATTCTAGCGGTACTGGTGACGACGCTGGTGGCCTGGTACCTCCAGCTGGACCAGAAGGGTGTGCGCCTGGTGGGTGAGGTGCCTGCCGGGCTGCCGGAATTTACCATGCCTTCCCTGGACACCGGATTGTGGTCGCAACTGGCGGTCAGTGCCCTGCTGATCAGCATCGTGGGCTTTGTCGAGTCCGTATCGGTGGGCCAGACCCTGGCTGCGAAGCGCCGACAACGGATTGACCCGGATCAGGAGTTGATCGGACTGGGTACGGCAAATCTTGGTGCCGGCTTATCCGGTGGCATGCCGGTAACCGGCGGCTTTTCCCGCTCCGTGGTCAACTTTGACGCCGGCGCGGAAACCCCGGCCGCCGGCGCCTACACCGCCGTCGGTATTGCCCTGGCGACCCTGTTTCTGACCCCGGCCATCGCCTGGCTACCCCAGGCAACCCTGGCGGCAACCATCATCGTGGCGGTGGCCACCCTGATCGACCTGCCGGCCCTCACCCGCACCTGGCGATACTCGCGCACGGATTTCGGTGCCATGCTGGCTACCATCCTGCTGACGCTGGTGCACAGTGTCGAGGCGGGCATCATCGCCGGCGTGGCGTTGTCCATCGGTCTGTTCCTGTACCGTACCAGCCGGCCCCACAGTGCCGTGGTGGGACGGGTTCCGGGCACCGAACATTTCCGCAACGTGCTGCGCCACGATGTCCAGTTGTGCCCGAAAGTCACCTTCCTGCGGGTGGACGAAAGCCTCTATTTCGCCAATGCCAGGTTCCTGGAGGAAACGGTCATGGATCTGGTGACCCGGGAACCTGAACTCCGCGAGCTGGTACTTGTGTGCCCGGCAGTGAACCTCATTGATGCCTCTGCCCTGGAAAGCCTTGAGGCCATCAACGAGCGGTTGAAAGATGCGGGCGTGCGGCTGCACCTGTCCGAGGTCAAGGGCCCGGTCATGGACCGGCTCAGGGACACGGAATTCCTCGCCCACCTCGGTGGTGACGTATTCCTGAGCACCTTCGATGCCTGGACCACGCTTACCAATCACCGGCAACCGGTGGCACAGACTGCCTGAATCAAGCCCGCCTTGGTAACAGGGAGGGCTTACCCGTTATCATTGTCCCAGTGTCTGTCCTGAACTGACTGTCCGGGGATGTGGTTGCCATGGGGATGACGGAAAACCTGTTATCGACCGGCCAATGGCTGGTTACTGCAGTGCTGTTTCTGCTGATCCTGCTGGCGGCTGCCCGTACTGTCGATTGGAGGGCTTTCCGGAAGGATAACGCCCTCCAGCATTCCTTCTTCGGGGCGGCTGTGGCGTTGGGGTTCCTGTGGCAACTGAGGGCCGGAATCTCGCCCGGTCTCGCGATCCATATCTTCGGTATCACCGTCATCACCCTGATGCTGGGTTGGGCGCTCGCGGTGTTCAGTGGGCTGCTGGCATTGGTGATCACGGTCATTACCGGGCGAGAGCCCGCGATGATGTTCGCGGTCAACGGGCTGGTGACGGTCATGGTGCCGGCACTGGTCAGTCACGCCATCATGGTGTGGGAACGCCGCCGCAACTTTCGCAATTTCTTCGCCTATATCTTTTTCTGCGGGTTTTTCGGGGCCGGTCTGGCGGTGGCTGCGGCGGGAATCGTAATGTGCCTGATGCTTTGGTCCAGCGGGGTTTATACCTTAGACGTGCTGATCCATGAGTACATCCGGTACCTGCCCCTGATCATGCTGCCGGAAGGCTTCGTCAACGGCACCTTCGTGACCGGCCTGATGGTATTCCATCCGGACCGGCTCACAACCCTGGATCAGCGCCGCTATCGACCCTAGATTCCCTCGCCTCAGATACCGTCGCCCTTGGCCAATAGGTCCTGGTCCAGCCCACGCTGTTTCCGTGTGCGCCAGTCGCTGGCCCACTCCAGAACTTCTCCGGCCGGTATGGGCGGGGCAACGCCATAGCCCTGAATCTGGTTACAGCCCATCCGGGCGAGGGCTCGGGCCTGGTCTCCGGTTTCCACCCCTTCGGCCAGGACCGGATGCTCGAAGCGCTGGGCGAGGAAGATCACGCTTTCGACGATTGCCTTGTCACTGGTGCTGGACATCATGTTGCTAACGAAACTCTGGTCGATCTTGATGAGGTCAATGGGCAGGGTTCGCAGAAAGCTCAGGGAGGAAAAACCGGTGCCGAAGTCATCCAGTGCCACCTGCAGGCCGAGGGCCCGGCACCGTGTCAGTACGTGATTGGCCTGCTTGGTATCCTCCAGAGCGGTCGACTCCAGCACCTCCAGGGTGACCCGGGCCGGATCCAGCTCCGGGTGGCTGTGCAGGTAGCTCTCCAGATAATCGGCAAAGCTCCGGTCCAGCAGGTGCCGGGCGGTGATGTTGATGCTGACGGTCAGGTCCTCACCCGCCTGCTGCCACGTATTCAGGTGGTGAATGGCTTCCTTCAGGACCCACTGGCCCAGGGGCACTTCCAGGTGGCTGTTCTCGACATAGGGCAGGAACTCACCCGGGCTGACCAGTCCGGATTCGGGCCGGTTCCAGCGGATCAGGGCCTCGAACCCGGCCAGAGAATAATCCGACATCCGGATCTGGGGCTGAAAGAACAGCTCGAATTCCTGGTTTTCCAGGGCCCGGGTCAGTTCCATCAGTTGTTGCCGGCGCTTTCGCCGGTGCTGATCGAGATCCGGATCGAAAAAATGGAACTGGTTGCGGCCTTTTTCCTTGGCCAAATACATGGCCTGGTCAGCATGCCGGATCAGGCCCTCGGCATCGGCCCGGTCTTCCGGATAACGGGTGACCCCCAGGCTGGCGGTCAGTTTAACCTGCTCGCCCCCGACGGCTACCGGTTCGCCGATGACAGACAGAATTCGGTGGTAAACCGCGTTGGCGTCATCGCTCTGCAGCAGCAGGACAAATTCATCGCCCCCGACCCGGGCAACGGTATCGCCGCTGCGCAGGGTGTGGGTCAGCCGCTCGGCGAGGGTGCGTAATACCTCGTCGCCGGCGCCGTGGCCGAGGCGGTCGTTGATCGCCTTGAACCCGTCCAGGTCCAGGCAACACACCGACAGCCGCCGGCCATGGCGCTCGGCATGGCTACAGGCCGAACGCAGACGTTCCTCGAGTAGCTGACGGTTGGGTAGCCCGGTCAGATCATCGTAGTTGGCGGCGCGATCCAATTCCCGAGCGTGATTCTTCAGGGCGGTAATGTCCGAAAAGGCTGCCACGTGATAGTACTGCCCGGGCTCCTCAAGGTGGACCCGGCTGATGGACAGCAGTTCGATGAATTCCTCGCCGTTCTTGCGCCGGTTCCAGATTTCTCCCCGCCAATGGTCGGTCTTTTCGATGGACAGCCACATGGATTGGTAGTACTCCCTGGAATGCCGGCCGGAGCTGAGAATGGCCGGATTCAGGCCCAGGACTTCATCCCGGCTGTAGCCGGTGATCCGGGAAAACGCCGGATTGACGTCCAGGATGCGGTTGTTGTGGTCGGTGATGAGAATCGCTTCGTGGCTGCGGTCGAAGACGCTGGCCGCAATCCGCAATCCGCGCTCGCTGTGCTTGCGGTCGGAAATGTTGTTCTGGATCACGATATAACCCGGCGCGACCCCCTGGTCCCTGCCGATCGGTACGCAGTAACTGTGGACCCAGTAAGGAATGCCGGAGCGGGTGTAGTGCAGGATGTCCTCGGCAAAGGTATCGCCCCGGTGCAGATGGCGGTTGATCCGGGCGATGGTATCCGGATCGGTGTCCGGACCATAAAGCACGTCTCGGGGGTGCTTACCCCGGATCTCGGCCAGCAGGTGGCCGGTGTGCTGCTCGAAGCTGGGGTTCACCCACTCGATGGTGCCGGCTTCGTCCAGGAACAGGACCAGATTCGGGGTGGTGGCGGCCACCAGGGCCAGGCGTTCGGCGTCAATACCCGTCGGGGGCTCTACAACATCCGTCGATTTCGGCATTCAGGTTCGCTTCTGCTGGTCTGGCTGATGGATTACGAACACGCCTCCCTGTGTGACACTTATTGCAAATGGCAGCGTAAAGGCGGGATGCTACCTGAAGTCAGGCGGGTTGGCACGGGATGTGGCGCGGCAGAAATTGACGGATATCAGTTTTTTACCGATTACCATCTGGTGCTCAGCTGCGCCAGCGGGAATGTTTCTGCAGTTTGCGCTGGAGGGTGCGCCGGTGCATGTTCAGGGCACGGGCGGTGGCGGAAATATTACCGTCGTGCTCGTTGAGTATCCGCTGGATATGCTCCCACTCCATTTCTTCCACCGACGGTGGTTCCGGGCGCAGCTCCGGTGGCGCGTCCAATGGCTCGAAACCGGTGACAAGCTGGTGCACGGTAACCGGTTTGCACAGATAGTTGATGGCCCCCCGGCGCATGGCTTCGACCGCGGTGGCTATGCTGCCATAGCCAGTCAGAACCAGTATCTCCAGGTCCGGCCTGCGAGCCAGTAGCTCCGGCAGCAACTGCAGACCACTCTCGCCGGCCAGGTTGAGATCCAGCACGCAACGCCCGAAATCCCTTGCTTCGATCAGCGCCAGGGCCTCGGCTCCGGTGGTGGCGGGTACTGCCTCTATGTCCTGGCGGGCCAGGGAACGTTGGAGTATCTGAAGAAAGGCTGCGTCATCGTCCACTATCAACCAGAGATTCTGTTGGCTCATGCGCTGTCTCCGTTCGAATTTGCTTCCGGCAGGTCAATGACCATGGTGGTACCGTTCTCATCGGCCCTGGCCCTGAGCGTGCCGCCCAGGCGCTGGATGGTGGCATTGGACAGGAACAGACCGACACCGAGCCCGTTTCTGGAATCCACGATTTCCTCCCCCGGTGCGCCCTCAAGGGCAGCCTCCAGACCCTCGCCATGATCCTCCACAACAATCTCGACCCGGCCGGGAGCGCCGGGACGGGCTGCCACGCCGACCCAGGCCGGGCTGGCGGTCAGGGCGTTGGCCAGAAGATTCAGCACCGCCTGGTCCAGGGTGGCATCCACAGCCACCGGTACTTTCGGAAACGGTTGCTGCCAGTGAATCGGTCCGGAGGGCCATAGCAAGGTGGCGGATTCCCGCAGGCGCAACAGCCAGTTCTCCACCGTCAGAGTCTCTTGCTGCGCGGATCTGGCCTCCACCGCCGCCCGGGTGAGTTGCTGGAGATGCTGGCTGCAAAGCTGAATCTGCTGTTCCATGGTGTCCAGGTCTTCCTGCAGCGCCGCGGCATCCGCAGCGGGATCATGGCGACCGGCTTCCGAACGGATCTCGTCAAGTAGCAGTGTCATGGTGTTCAGTGGCGTGCCCAGCCGGTGTCCAACAGCGGCGGCGGACAGGCCAAGGGCGATGATCTGTTCATCCCGAAGCCGGTTCTCCCGGAACTGTGCCAGCTGCAACTGCTGGCTTCGAAGCCGCCGGGCCAGGGTACCAACCACCAGTAACAGGATGGCTGCTGTGAGTGCAAAGGTCGCCCACATGCCAAACAAGTGTAATTGGGCCAGGTTGTCATTGTGCTGGCCATGGGAAATAGGGGTGTGCCAGAGCACCAGTGCTGTGTAGGCGGCGATGCCACTGGCGGTGATGGCGATGCTCTGGCGCAGGGGAACCAGGATGATGCCCACTGCAATGGGAAGCAGCAGCAGGGAAACCAGGGGATTGGTGTAGCCGCCGGTCAGGAACAGCCAGCCGCCAATCAGGGCAATATCCGCCAGCAGCCCGGCACTGACTGCCAGGGAAGAGGCCGGAGGCCGGCGGGTAAACCAGAGCCAGCCCAGGGTGGCGAGTACCCCGTAACCCAGGCACAGCAATACGGCCTCGGCCTCGTGCGCCAGGGTGATCATGGTTTCTGCAACGGCAAGTGCGACCAGCTGGATGGTAACGATGGCCAGCCGCATGCCCAGCAGGTAGCGGGCTGCCTGGCGGATACCGGTTTGGGAGTGAGTGAGCCATTCCATGCAGCGAATTCTATCCCTGCCTTCTCGCCGGGGATACCCCCTTGGGGGTGCGGCATTGTGTCCCAAGCCTGCAACCAGGTTTGTCTTTATCATTACCGGCAGTTAACCCGACTTTCCCACTCCCGTGATGGTAAGGAACCTCCAGGCATGACCGAGAAACCCCTGGCACGCATTATCGGCCTGATTCTGGCCGGATGTGCCACTGCCCCCGCTTTTTCCCGGGTACAGGACGATGACCAGTTGTTGATCCGCGTCACCGAAGGCCAGTCCGCCGAAGCGGCCCGGTTGTCGGAAGCGGCCCTGGCGTCTGAGCCGGTGTCCCGGCTGGATGCGGAGCCCTCGGTATCGCTCTCACGTCTGGGCGGTCGTGGCCTGGACCCGGTGATTCATGGCCAGGGTCAGGAACGGGTCGATGTGCTGATGGACGGCATGAGGGTGGAAGGTGCATGCCCTAACCGGATGGACCCGCCCACCAGTCGGCTCAGCTCGGCGTTACCCCAGGTACTGGAAGTCCGTACCAGCAACCAAACCCTGCGCTGGGGCCCCATCGCCGGTGGCCAGGTAGTGGCCACGACGGCAGCGCCAGCATTTGCCGACGGCAACCGCACGACCGGCCACCTGACCATTGGCGGGTCCGACAATGGCGAGGGCAAGTTGGTCAATGGCAGTGCTGCTGTGGGTGATCGTGACAATTACCTTCGGCTGTCTGCCGGTTACGAGGAAGCCGATGATTACGAGGACGGCGATGGCAACGAGGTCCGGAGCGCCTTCGAGAACACCGAGGGCCGACTTGACGGAGCCTGGACAGCGGACAACGGCTTCTATGTGAAGGGCATGGTCAGCCGCCAGGAAGAACGGGATGTGAAGTATGCCTCCGGCATGGATGCCCCGAAGACCGACACCGACATGTACCGCCTCGAGCTGGGGGCGCCGGTAGCCAGCGGTGGCTGGAATCTGATGGCCTGGCAGGCAGACGTCGACCACGTGATGGACAACTTCAGTCTGCGTGAGCCGCCGGTGATGATGGGTATGCCCATGAAGATGCAGACCCTTTCGGAAACCCGGACCCAGGGCGCCCGGCTGGTGCTGGACCAGACCATCGACTACACGAAGGACATTGCTGTCGGTGTGGATGTCGAGAGCAACACCTGGGATGCCACGATGTACAACGGCATGGATCTGAGCAACGAGGCCTCGTTCCTGTGGCCGGATGTGGAGCGTGACCGGGTCGGGGTCTTTGTCGAAGCCTTCCACCGGATTCGGGTCAATATGCGCCTGGGCGCGGGAATCCGCTATGACCGGGTGGAAATGGACGCCAATCGTGCCGATGAGACGTTCACCATGAAGCCGGATGCCATGCCAATGTCGCCGGCATCCCTCTACGAGAATGTTTATGGCGTAACCGATACCGAAGCCACCGATGACAACGTCAGCGGTTTCATGACCGGTGAATGGCGGGTCTCGCCGCTCAATACCCTGGAACTGACCGCTTCCCACAGTGTCCGCTCCCCCGGCGTCAACGAGCGTTATGTCACCAAGGGCAGCGCCTGGGTCGGTAACCCGGCCCTTGAGGCGGAGAAACACCACAAGCTGGAGCTGAGCCTGGCCGGGCAGAGTGACGGTTGGCACTGGCGCCCGGCGATATGGGTCGATGAAGTGGACGATTTCGTACTGCGTTACGAGCCGGCACCGGATGTAATCCGCTACCGGAATATTGATG
The DNA here is from genome assembly GCF_050379415.1 of Marinobacter sp. DUT-1. NCBI lineage: Bacteria > Pseudomonadati > Pseudomonadota > Gammaproteobacteria > Pseudomonadales > Marinobacteraceae > Marinobacter > Marinobacter sp. DUT-1. The sequence goes on along the minus strand of NZ_JBNRLS010000003.1, from coordinate 322,456 downwards.
CCCGCCTGCTGGGTGTCGAGGGTGAGCTGGGCTGGAGCAACGGCACCTGGAGTGCCACCGGCAAACTGGCCAGTGTCCGGGGAACCAATAACGACACTGACCAGCCGTTGCCGCAGATTCCGCCGGTGCAGTACATCCAGACCCTGGGCTGGTACCACATGGGTCATACCGTACAGGCGGAATGGATGCTGGCCCGCCGGCAGGACCGGATTGATGAGGAATCCGGGCTCGACCCGAGCACGTCCCCGGGGTATGGCGTATTCAATCTTAACGGCAGCCATCCGTTGATGGACTACCTGACCCTGAGCTGGGTGGTGGATAACGTGTTCGACAAGACCTGGGCGCCCCACGTCAGTCGCGAGGACCTGTTTACCGGCGAAGCCTACCGGGTCAACGAGCCGGGCCGGACCTTCCGGGCGGCACTGACCGCGCGCTGGTAATACACACAATGGCGGTTACCCGCTTCTCATAGCCGGCGGGTGACATTCGGCCCTGTATGGATCCAACTCCTCCATACAGGGCTTTTTTTGTGTCATATCAAAGCACTCCGGCGGCCATGAACTATGCTTGTGTACGATTACGTTCCTGTGTGGTGCAACGATTGTTACCATGTAGTTATTAGCAAATAACCCAGAGGAATCAGGTGCCCATGGTTACCCGTTCACTTTCCCGTTGCTGGCTGGCGACCGTCGCCCTTCTTGTGCCCACGATGGTTTTCGCCCAGCAGGAGGAGCTTGAGGTCGTTGAGGTGGAGCGTGCTCCCATCGAGGAGACAGTGCACCTGGATGGCGTCATCGAGGCGGTCCAGCAGAGTACCGTCTCCGCCCAGACCAGTGGCACCGTCCTGAAGCTTCCTTTCGATGTGGACGATTCAGTGGCGGCAGGAGACCTGATTGTTCAACTCGAAGACAGTGAGCAGCGGGCGCGGCTGAGCCAGGCGCGGGCAGGACTCGAGGAAGCGACTGCGGCGCTGGCCGATGCCCGGCAGCGGTTCGAACGTATCGAGGCAGTGCACGAGCGTGGCCTGGTGTCGCGCCAGGAATTCGATCAGGCCCGGAACAACCTGGCCGCGGCCCGGGCCCGGGTCGAACGGGCGCAGGCCGGGGTTGCCGAGGCCCAGGAACAACTTGGCTACACCCGCATCGTGGCCCCTTACGGTGGTATCCTGACCGAACGGCACGTGGAAATCGGTGAAGCAGTCAATCCCGGTCAGCCACTGCTCAGCGGACTCTCCCTGGAACAGTTGCGGGTGGTGGTCGATCTGCCCCAGAAATACGCGGACCTGGCCCGCTCCGAGCGACGGGCCACCGTGGCACTCTCGGACGGCCGGTTGCTGGAAACCGGCGAGATGACCTTCTACCCCTACGCCGATCCGTCGACCCACACGTTCCGTCTGAGGATGCGTCTGTCGGAGCCGAATGGCTCGCTGTTTCCGGGGATGCTGGTCAAGGTCAGTGTTCCGGTGGGCGAACGCGAGTCCCTCTGGATTCCGGCCAGTAGCCTGATTCGCCACAGTGAACTGAGGGCCGTGTTTGTCCTGGACGAGCAGGACCGGCCCCGCTTGCGCCAGGTGCGGGTCGGTACCGAGGACGGGGAGCGCCTCGAGGTTCTGGCGGGGCTGAGTGAGGGCGAGCGGATTGTCCGCAACCCGCAGGTTCTGGTGGGCAGTGACCGGCTGAGCCTGTCCCGTGCCTCGGACGCTGGCAGGGAGGCAGGCCAGTGAGTGAGGAGCTGCCGGGCGTCGGACCTTCCGGCGCCATTGCCCGGGTTTTCCAGGACAACAAGCTGACACCGTTGCTGGCCGTGCTGGCGATTTTGCTCGGTGTGCTTGCGGTGATCATCACGCCCAAGGAAGAAGAGCCCCAGATCGACGTCACCATGGCGGACATCATGGTGGGCTTCCCTGGCGCCAGCGCTCGGGAAGTGGAGAGTGCCATTGCCACGGCCGCCGAACAGGTAATGAGCGAAATCCAGGGCGTTGAGCATGTCTATTCCGTCTCCCGTCAGGGTCAGGCGGTGATTACTGTCCAGTTCGAGGTAGGGGTGCCCAGGCAGGAAGCCCTGGTAAGGCTTTACAACCAGGTTTACTCGAACCAGGACTGGCTGCCTCCGAATCTGGGCGCCACCCAGCCGGTGGTCAAGCCCAAGGGCATCGACGATGTCCCGGTGATGACCCTGACCCTGTTTGATCCGACGGGGCGGCACGCCGGCGAGGAACTCACCCGACTGGCGCACATGCTGGAAGTGGCCCTGAAACGGGTGCCCGGTACCCGGGATGTCTACACCGTCGGTGGTGTACCGGATCGGGTGGATGTCCTGTTTGATCCGGCTCTGCTGGCGGGTTTCCAGCTTACCGTCGGTGATATCCAGAATGCTCTGCAGTCGGCCAACACCAGCAGTCAGGAATCCCGGGTTACCCGGAACAACCTGTCGATTCCGGTACAGGTCGGCACTCTGCTGGAGACCGTGGAGGATGTCCGCAGCCTGGTGGTGGGCATGCACAACGGGGCAGCGGTGCACCTTGAAGATGTTGCCGAGGTTCGCCGGGGCGGAACGGTCGTGGACCAGAGTGTCATGACCGGGTTTGGCCCGGGCCAGCAGACCACCAAAGCCGCAGAGCCCGGACAGGTCTACCCGGCAGTGACGCTGGCGGTGGCCAAAAAACCCGGTGAAAACGCCATCGACATCACCACTGCAATCCAGGAACGGCTGGACTTGCTCCGCAACCGTGCCCTGCCGGTGGGTGTGGAGGTGCTGGTCACCCGGGATTATGGTGAAACCGCCTCCCAGAAGGCGCGCAAGCTGATTACCGACCTGATCTCCGCCACCCTGGCGGTGATGATCCTGGTGTTGGCGGCGATGGGCTGGCGCCAGGCGCTGATCGTCGGGATCGCGGTCCTGATTACCCTGCTTCTGACGCTGGTGTTCTCCTGGGCCTGGGGCTTCACGCTCAACCGGGTGTCCCTGTTTGCCCTGATTTTCTCGATCGGGATTCTGGTGGATGACGGTATCGTCATCACCGAGAACATCAACCGGCGCATCCAGAACTCCCGCCGAGCGGTGAAGGACATCATTCCGGTGGCCGTTGACGAGGTGGGTACCCCCACCATCATGGCCAGTCTGACCATCATGTCGGCGCTGATTCCCATGGCCTTCGTCAGTGGCCTGATGGGCCCCTACATGAGCCCGATTCCGATCAATGCCTCCGCCGGCATGGTGATCTCCCAGATCGTGGCCTTTGTGGTCGCTCCCTGGCTGGCCTTCCGGCTGCTGCGGCACAAGAAGGGGCAGGCGGCCGAAGAGGCGGCAGAAGCCTCGAATTCTGCGGATGGCGTCAGTCCGCGGGCCCTGAAGATTTTCCGCACCGTTCTTTCGCCATTTCTGGGTGATCATCCCTGGCGACGCCGGTTCCTGGCCCTCGGTGTGGTGCTGCTGACAGTCGGGGCCGCTTCCTTGCCGGTGTTCCAGGCGGTGATCCTGAAAATGCTGCCGTTCGACAACAAATCCGAATTGCAGGTCGTGGTCGATATGCCTGAACGCACACCTATGGAGAAAACCCAGCGGGTATTGCTGGAGATGGGTCATTACCTGGAAACCGTGGGCGAGGTGGCCAGCTGGCAGGCCTATGCCGGCACGGCATCACCGATCAACTTCAACGGGCTGGTTCGGCAGTATTACCTGCGTGGTGATCCCTATCACGGCGATATTCAGGTCAATCTGGTGGGTGAAGAGAACCGTGAGCGGCAATCCCATGCCATCGCCCAGTCCCTGCGCGGCCCGTTGACGGAAATTGGCGACCGGCACGACGCCGAAGTCAAGATTGTCGAGGTACCCCCGGGGCCGCCGGTGCTGTCGCCCGTGGTGGCTGAGATCTATGCAGTGGATAACGAACGCAGGGCTGCGCTGGCGACCCGGGTGGCCGATGGTATGACTGAAATAAAGGGTCTCGTGGACATCGACACCACCCTGGAAGCGCCCACCCGGCAATGGGAAGTCGTGGTTGACCGCGCCCGGGCGGCGCGGCTTGGCGTGGCCCAGGCCCAGGTTGTCGGTGCCCTGCAGACGGCGCTGGGTGGCCGGGGTGTCAGCTTCCTGCACGATGATCACGCCAAATACCCGGTGCCGATCCGTATCATCCTGGGGGAGGGCGACAAGGCCCAGCCCTCGGCGCTGTTGTCGGTGAAGGTGCGCAGCCGCAGTGGTCAGCTGGTGCCGCTGGCCAGTTTCGCCGAGGTCCGGGAAGCGGACTGGATGGGGGCGATCTACCACAAGGACCTGCTGCCGGTGACGTATGTGACTGCAGATATGGCCGGGGAGATCGACTCCCCGCTGTATGGCATGTTCGCCATGGTGGACCGGCTCAAGCAGGATCCGGATGCGCCGGAGCAGTTTTTCATCAGCCAGCCGCCGTTGCCGGAGAAGGGCACCCTGAAATGGGACGGCGAATGGCAGATCACCTACGAGACGTTCCGTGATATGGGGGCCGCCTACAGCGTGGGCGTGTTCATGATCTTCGTGCTGCTGGTGGCCCAGTTTCGGTCCTACATGCTGCCTCTGGTGGTGATGGCGCCGATTCCGCTTACTCTGATCGGCATTATGCCAGGGCATGCGTTGCTGGGGCGGGAATTCACCGCAACCAGCATGATCGGCATGATAGCGCTTGCCGGGATTATCGTGCGCAACTCGATCCTGCTGGTGGTGTTCATCCGGCAACTGCTGGATGAGGGTGTCGATCTGGGTGAGGCGGCGATTCTTGCAGGTGCCGTACGCATCAAGCCGATTGCTCTGACTGCGATCTCTGCCATGGTGGGCGCCTACTTCATCCTGAGTGACCCGATCTTCAATGGTCTGGCGATCTCGCTGGTATTCGGTCTGGCGATGTCCACCTTGTTCACCATCATTGTCGTGCCCCTGTTGTACTACAACCTGGCGCGCTGCAAATGGCTGTGACAACGGGTGTTACCGGCTGGGCCAGTAACGCTGCATTTCCATGAACAGGAAGGAGGCGCTCCAGGTGATCAACACCAGGCCGGTCAGGCCCTCGATTCCGGTCAGGAAACGTAGAGGGCCCAAGGCCTCGATGTCGCCATAGCCGAGGGTAGTGAAGGTGGTGAAGGAAAAGTACACGCAGTCGAGCAGCGTGCCGCTGAAATTGCCAATCAATTCACCCCAGCCCGGAGCGTGATGCATGTAGTAGAAACCGACGGCAAACAGCCAGACTTCCATGGAGTGGGCGGCCAGGCAGCCCAATACGGCAACAATCAGGCGAAAATGATGGCTCTGGCGCATGTTGGACAGCAATCCGCTCAAGTGAACCAGCACGGCATTGTGGAGCACGACAACCAGGCAAACGATCGCCACGTTCATGAATGTCACCAGGAACAGGTTGACGTGGGATTCCATGACCAGGGCTACTCCAACATGCGAAAAAAATGACGCACCCCCTCGTTCGGGGGGGATCTGAACACGCCTCCAGATTGTATAGTAGATTCAATACCTTTGCGTGTCGCCCCGCGACCAACCTGACAGGCTAATCACTGATGCTTAAACGTCTTTTGCCGCTGATCATTCTCGCCATCGGTGTTGCCGGTTTTGTCTTCCTGAAAGCGACCCGGCCGGAGCCGGCCGAAGTGAGTGCCTCCGAGCGCAGCTGGCAGGTGGATGTGCAGACTGTGCAGCCGGGTACCCACACGCCGATATTGCCCTTGTATGGCGAAATTGTGGCACCGGAGCAGGTAGACATTACCGCGACCCTGGCCGGCCGTGTTGCGGAGCGACCCGTGGCCGAGGGCCAGGACGTCCTGGAAGGGGACCTGCTGCTGGCCTTGTCCGATGCTGATATTACTCCGGTGCTGGCCCAGGCGCAGGCCCAGGTGGCGGACCTCGAAGCCCAGATTCGCTCCGAACAGGTGCGTTTCCGTAATGATCGCAGGGCCCTGGAAAGCGAACAGGCGATTCTCGAGAATGCCCGCCGGCAGTTTGAGCGCATACAGTCGCTGGTGACGCGCAACCTGGCTTCCCGGGAGAACCTGGAAGCGGCCACCGATGGCCTGGCCCGTGCGGAGCTGACCGTCAGCACCCGGAAGCGGGCGATTGACGAGCATCCGGCAAGACTGCAGAGCCTGGAGGCCAAGCTCGAACAGGCGCGGGCCAATCTGGATTCGGTACAACGGGATGCCGAGCGTGCGAGGGTGGTTGCTCCCTTCGATGGCGTGGTCACCGGTATCCAGGTGGCCGCTGGCGATCAGATCTCCCGCAATGAGCGGCTGTTATCGATCTACCCGACGGAGGGCCTGGAGTTGCGGGCGCGGGTACCGGAAGTATTCCGGGCGGAGCTGCTTGAGGCTCTGGCGAGGGGTGACCGGCTGGTGGCGACTGCCGGGACCGGCCATCGGTTCCGGCTGGTCCGGTTTGCCGGCCTGGCGGACCCGGCCGGAACCGAGGCCATCCTGGAGCTGATGGGTGAGCCTGGCGGGTTGAGGCCGGGTGGCTTGCTGCCGGTGACTCTGCAACGGCCACCCAGACCGGATACGGTGGCGGTGCCTTTCAGCGCGCTCTATGGTGCGGGCAGCGTCTACCTGATGGACGATGACGGCCGGATGCAACGGGTGGAGGTACAACGGATTGGCGAAGCCCGCAGCAGCAATGGCGAGCGCCAGCTGCTGATTGCCGGTGACGGCCTGGTATCGGGAAGCCGGCTGATCACCACCCATTTGCCCAATGCCATTACCGGCCTGAAAGTGACCGTGGCTGAGCCGGCCGGGGAGTCGGGGCAATGAAGCGCAGGAAAGGGCTGATCGGCTTTTTTGTCCACCACCGGGTGGCGGGCAACCTGGTCATGCTGGTGATGCTGCTTGGTGGCGCCCTGGCGCTCACCCGGATGAATATCCAGTTTTTCCCCACCTTCGCCCTGGACGTGGTCAGTGTGCGGGTGGTCTGGAGCGGTGCATCGGCGGAGGATGTGGAGCGGGGCATTACCGATCCCCTGGAGCAACGTCTGCGCAGCGTGGACGGCCTGAAAAAAATGACCTCCACCTCGGCCCAGAGCGTGTCGTCGATCACTCTCGAATTCCACGAGGGCACCAATCCCATCCAGGCATTGGATGACGTGCGCCAGCAGGTGGATGAATTCAATAACTTCCCAGCCGATGCCGAGGAGCCCCAGGTTACCCGGGTGGAACGCTACGAACCCGTGGCCCGCCTGCTGGTGTATGGCGCTATGGATCGCAGTGAATTGCGCCAGCTGGTGTACCGCTACGAGGACGAGTTGCTGGAGCGGGGCATCGACCGGGTCAACATCCGCGGCCTCCCGGAACAGCAGATCAGCATTGACGTGCCGGTGGAGCGCCTGGAATCACTGAACCTGTCCCTGGATCAGATTGCCGACCGGGTTGCCGCCATCTCACGGGATCTGCCTGCCGGTTTGCTGGCACAGCAGGACGCCACCCGGGAACTGCGTTCCGTGGAGCAGCGGCGCAGCCCCCAGGCCTTCGAAACCATACCGGTGCTCAGCGGCGACCGGATCCAGCTGAGACTGGGGGACATCGCCATCATCCGCCAGGAGTCCAGGGATAACCAGACAACGCTCGAGAACGAGGGCATGCCGGCGGTGGAACTCCAGCTCCAGCGTGCGGAGAACGGTAACTCCCTGGCGGCGGCGAACGTGCTGGAAGGCTGGCTGGCGGATACCCGACCGGTCCTGCCGCCCTCGGTGAAGATCGAGGTCTACGATGAAACCTGGCAGCTGCTGGACGACCGCATCTCACTGCTGGTGAAAAACGGTCTCGGTGGCCTGGTGCTGGTGATTTGCCTGCTGTACCTGTTTCTCCCGGGGCGCGTGGCTTTCTGGGTGGCGGTGGGCATTCCCACGGCGTTTCTGGCAGCGCTGGCGGTGCTCTGGCTGGCCGGTGGCTCTATCAATATGATCTCCCTGTTTGCCCTGATCATGGCCCTGGGGGTCATCGTCGACGATGCCATCGTGGTGGGGGAGGATGCGGACGCCCATGCCCGCATGGGCGAGCCGTCGATCTATGCCTCTGAAGGCGCCGCCAAGCGCATGGTGTGGCCGGTTCTGGCCTCATCCCTGACCACGGTGGCCGCCTTCATGCCGCTGCTGGTGGTGGGCGGCGTGATCGGCAATATCCTCGGGGATATTCCGATGGTTATGATCTGTGTGCTGGTGGCCTCGCTGGTGGAGTGTTTTATCGTCTTGCCGGCACACCTGCGCCATGCCTTTATCCCGCGCCGAACAAAAACCAACTCTGCCGAAGTGGAGACCGAAAAGCGCAACCCTGTGGCGCGCCTGCGCACGGGCTTCGAGCAGCGATTCGATGCCTTTCGCGACGGCCGCTTCCGCCGCTTTTCCCGTCTCAGCCTCAGGTACCGGGGCGTGACCGTCGCCAGCGCCCTGGCCCTGGCCATTGTCACCGTGGGTCTGCTGGCGGGTGGCCGGCTCGGGTTCAACTTCTTCCCGACCCCCGAACCCTCGGTGTTCTATGCCAATGCCAGTTTTGTGGCCGGCACTGACGAGCAAACCGTCGATCAATTCATGGAACAGATGCAGCAGGCGCTGAACGACACCGAGCAGGCTTTCGGCGGCGATCTGATCCTGCACGCGGTGACCACCCAGGGCGCGACTCAGGGGGCGGAAGGTACCTCCCGCAACGGAGATGAGCTCGGTTCCATGCTGGTGGAACTGGTGCCGTCGGATCAGCGCTCGGTGCGCAACCCGGCGTTCATTGAGGCCTGGCGCAGCCGGCTTTCTCTGCCCGCGGGTATCGACAACCTGACCATTTCCGAACGCCAGGCTGGTCCGCCGGGACGTGATGTGAATGTGCGTCTGACCGGCAATGATGCCGAGGGGCTCAAGCGGGCGGCCGACGAACTGGCCCAGGCTCTGGCCACCCTGCCCGGGGTACTCGATGTGGAAGACGACATGCCCTGGGGCCGGGAGCAGCTGATCTACCAGGTCAGCCCCTACGGCGAGGCTCTGGGCCTGACCACCGCCGACCTGGGCCGGCAGCTGCGGGCGGCCTTTGACGGTCGCATCGCCCAGATTTACCAGGACGGGCGGGATGAAGTGGAGGTGCGGGTCCAGTTGCCGCGGAACCAGCGGGAACGGTTGTCGACCCTGGCACGCATGACCATCCGGATTCCCGATGGCCGTTTCGTGCCGTTGTCCCAGGTGATGAATCTGGATCATCGCCTGGGCTTCCAGGCCCTGCGCCACGCCGACGGCAAGCTGGCGGTGGAAGTTACCTCCGCCCTGAACACGCGGGTGGCCACCACCGACCAGATTCTGGACAGCCTGCAGGCCGAGGCACTTCCGGATATTGCCAAGCGCTATGGGGTACGCTACAGCTTCGAGGGGCGTGCCGCGGATCAGCGGGAAACCATGGCGGACATGAAAACCGGCCTGATGATTGGCCTGGCCCTGATGTACGTGGTGCTGGCCTGGGTGTTTGCCTCCTGGAGCCTGCCGTTGATCGTCATGGCGATCATCCCCTTCGCACTGGTCGGTGCCCTGCTGGGCCACTGGATCATGGGGCTGCAGCTGACCATCCTGTCCCTGTTCGGGCTGTTTGGCCTGTCCGGAATCGTGGTCAACAACGCCATCATCCTGGTGGCCTTCTACAACCAGCAGCGGCAGAAGGGCCTGGAGATCCAGGAGGCCCTGAACGAGGCGGCGGTGCAGCGGGTGCGGGCGGTGTTGCTGACCTCCCTGACCACCATTGGCGGGCTGCTGCCGCTGCTGTTCGAGACCTCGCTCCAGGCCCAGTTCCTGATTCCCATGGCCACCTCCATTGCCTTTGGCCTGGGGCTTTCGACACTGTTGGTCCTGCTGGTGATCCCGGCGCTGCTGTCATGGCTGGAGCAGTTCCGTGAGTGGCGGGCCCGGCGTCATGGTGAGCATGCCGAACCCCTCGGGGCCCAATCATGACTTTGCAGGAGAGAGCATGAACCAGCCGGTTCTGGAAGCCAGGGAGCTGACCAAGACCTTTGCCAGCGGTGCTGAGCACATTGCCGTGTTTTCCGGGCTGTCCGTATCTCTGGAAGGGGGGCAGTCCCTGGCACTGATGGGCCGCTCGGGCTCTGGAAAGAGTACCTTGCTGAGTCTGTTCTGTGGTCTGGAACGCCCCGACAACGGTGTGATTACCCTGCTGGGCGAGCGCTTTGATTACCGGGAGGCGGGAGCCGCAGGGCAGCAGGAAAAGCGCTGGGCGAGGCTACGGCGGCGCCGGATCGGGGTGATGTTCCAGGAAGCGAACCTGATGCCGGCATTGTCGGTGCTGGATAACGTCCGGCTTCGGGCCCGACTGGCAGAGCAACCTCTGGAGCATTGCCAGATTTGGCTCGAGCGCCTGGGCATCGGTGAGCTGGCCGAGCGCTATCCCGACCAGGTTTCCGGAGGCCAGCGCCAGCGCGCGGCACTGGCCATGGTGTTCGCCATGAACCCTGACCTGATCCTGGCAGATGAGCCCACGGGCAGTCTGGACCGCCGGACGGCCGAGGAGGTCACCGCAGAGCTGTTCCGGTTGCAGGCGGAAACCGGCGTCGCACTGATCCTGGCCACCCACGATCCGGAGCTGGCCGACCAGTGCCAGATTACCCTCGACCTGGCGCACGGGGCCCGGACCGGACCAGCGCCATGACCCTCTTTGCCGCCCTGTTCAGCCATTACCGCCGCCACCCCCTGCAGCTGGTAGCCCTCGCGCTGATGATCCTGGTGGCGACCACACTCTGGTCGGGAGTGCGACAGCTCACCGAGCGGGCGCGCACCAGCCTGGACCAGAGCGAACAGGTGATTGCCGGGCGGCAGCAGGCGGTGCGGGTGGACGGTGCCGGGCTGACCGTCAACGATTTTGTGACCCTGCGCCGTGACGGTCTCTGCGTAATGCCCTGGCTGGAAGTGCCCCGGCAAGGCGATGTGGGCCTGGTCATTGGCATTGATCCCCTTGCGGCGGCCTGTTTCGGAGTTGAGGGCGGTGCCCTTGGCAATTCCCAGATCCGGCTTGAGGGCAAACCCTTTGTCGACATCCGTGACGCGGTCCGGCTTGCCGGGGAGTTACCGGCCGCCGAACGACCGCCCTCCCTGGCGCTGATTGCCTCAGCAGATGTGACAGCCGGCGCCCTGCCTGTCGGGTACCGGCTTGCAGCCTTCAGCAGGGGCCCGGATACCGGCGAGCTGGGCGAGAGTTTCCTGCTCAATCTGGATGCCCTGGGCATCCTGGTACTGCTGATCACCGCCTTGCTGCTGCGCTCGGTCTATCGCCTGGGCATCGTCCAGCGCCGGGACAGCTTCGCCCTGCTGCATCGGTTCGGGGTACCTCCGGCCCGGATTGATCGCCGGCTGGTTTTGGAACTTCTGGTTCTGTCCGCGCTTTGTATCCTTCCGGGCCTTTGGCTTGGCAGCTGGCTGGCGGGCCTGCTCGGTCAGGGCTTCGGGCGCTCCCTTGAGGGTCTGTTCGACGCCCCTCTTTACGCGACACCCGGACAGTGGCTGGCGCCGGCGTTCACCATGATGGCAGTGGTGCTGATGGCCTGTCTGGCCGATTTCCTGGTGCCTGTTGTCCGGCGTGTTGTCCTCAGCCGGGGTAAGGGCAAGCTGCCCGGCGCAATTCTGATCACCGGTCTGGTGCTGGCGCTGCTGAGCCCGTCCCTGATCTGGGTGTTCATCGCCGTCGCCATCGTCTTTGCCGGTGCCGGCCTGCTCACCCCGGCCCTGATCAACCGACTTGCCGAACGCGCCGCCGGTGCCAGCGCGGACCCGCTCAGTCGGTGGCGTTACCGCGAGCTGGCGGTCATGGCTCGGCAGTTGGCGCTGCCGGTTGTCGCGCTGCAGTTCACCCTCGCCATGGTGCTGGCGATCCAGGCCCTGGTCACCACCTTTGAAGACACCTTTGATCGGTGGCTCGGGCAGCGCCTGGAGGCGGAGTTGTATGTTCCGGTGCCCGAAGGGCGGTCGGGAGATGCCGCTGCCCGGTGGCTCTCGTCGCAGCGTGAACTGCAAACGAGTGGCGCCTGGCACCGGGTGATCCGTGGCCGTGGCAGCGTGTCTGTCTCCGGCAGTGGCCCGGTGCAGGTGGACCTGTTTGCCTTGTCACCGGTTTCCTCCCTGGTGGCCGGTTGGGATCTGCTCGCTTCTGACGAGGATCCCTGGGCTTCCCTGACCCGCAACGAAGCTGTGCTGGTGAACGAGCAGCTGGCGCGACGGCTGGAACTTGGCGTTGGCGACCGCATCGGACTTGAGGTGGCCGGCGAACAGATGAACCTGCCGATTGCCGGGGTTTACGCTGATTACGGCCGGCCTGCCGGCGAGATATTAATCAGCGGCACCTTGCTTCCGGAGCAGTTCCAGCCAGCATTCGAGAGTTTTTCCATCACTCCCGGAGCCCTGCCCCGAGCTGAGCTGATCAGGGGTCTCGAAGCGGCGTGGCAGGTTTCCGATATTACCGTTCGCGACAACGAGGAAATCCGTTCCCTGGCGACAGGGGTGTTCGACCAGACCTTCCTGCTGACCCGAGCCATGACGGTCCTCACCCTGGCCCTGGCCGCCCTGGCGTTGCTGATCATGGGCTGGGTATTCTTCACCGGCCGTAACTGGTATTTCCGGCTGCTGGCCACCTGGGGCCTGTCCCGTCGGGAGGTGGCGGCGCAGCTGACCCGCCTGTCCGTCGGGCTGACCGGCAGCGTGGCGTTGCTTGCACTGCCGCTCGGCATCTGGCTCACTTGGGTACTGGTGCATCGGATCAACCCCCTGGCCTTTGGCTGGTCGCTGCCGATGGCGGTCTACCCGGGGTTCTGGGCGGAGCTGATCGGGCTCAGTCTGCTGATCGGCCTCGGCATCGCGCTGCTCATGGGGCGTCAGTTACGAGCAGGAACGGCCTTGCCGGTATCGGCCAACAGCCTCACAGGAGGTGAGCGATGAGACGGACGATGCTGGTCCTGCTGCCGATGGTGCTGGCGGGCTGCTCGCAGGAACCGGAACAGGCGGGTTTTGCCGGTCTGGCCGAACGTGCGGGTGAGCGCGGACAACTGTCCTACCTACAGCCCGGACCGGGCACCGGTCTGGTGTTCCCGGAGGACCTGGGTTCCCATCCACGTCACCGCATCGAGTGGTGGTATCTGACCGCAAACCTGGAAACCGAATCCGGCGAGCCGCTGGGGCTGCAATGGACTCAGTTCCGGCAGGCACTGGTGCCGAGGGAACCGGGATCGAAACCCGCGCCTGAAACCTGGCCCCTGGAAGCGGCCTGGATGGCCCATGCCGCCGTGAGCTGGCAGGGCAAGCACGTCTTTGCCGAGCGCCTGGCCCGGGGCGATGTGGGTAACGCGGGGGCCGAGGCCCGGCCCTTTTCGGTGTGGCTGGATCATTGGCAATTGGAGGCCGTCGAGGATGATCGCTGGCGGCTTCAGGTGCAGGCCGAAAACTTCGGTTACGACCTGACTCTGACTATTAACGATCAGCCGGTAGCCCACGGCATCAAGGGTTTCAGCGCCAAATCCGACAGCGGTCAGGGTTCGATGTATTTCAGCTACGTGGATATCGCCATCAGCGGCACCGTCAGATTTCAGGATCAGTCGCGGGAAGTGGAGGGCCGGGGCTGGTTCGATCGGGAGTGGAGCAGCCAGTTTCTCAAGACCGGCCAGCAGGGCTGGGACTGGTTTGCCCTGCACCTGGATTCGGGGGACAAGCTCATGGCCTTCCGGTTGCGGGAGGAAGATAATCCGTTCGTCTCGGGTACCTGGATTCCGGCATCCGGCCAGGTCCAGCCTCTGGATTCGCGGCAACTGATCTTGTCAGTCATCGAGCAACGTGACGGCGTACCGGTGCGGTGGCGGATTGAAGTGCCAGAGCAGGGTGTGAGCCTCGAACTGTCCGCTCCTCCAGGGGACTATATGAATCAGGGGCTCTACCCGTATTGGGAGAGCCCCGTCGATGTCTCCGGCAGTCATGCCGGAGAGGGTTACATGGAACTCACCGGGTACCGGTGATGGCTCAGTCCAGGGACGTGGCGCCGATCTTGTGGATGCTCACGTCCGCGCCGTTGAACTCTTCTTCCTCGCTCAGGCGCAGGCCGGACACTGCCTTGACGATGCCGTAGACGATCAGGCCGCCACCGAAGGCGACAATCACACCCGTCAGGGTGCCGACGAGCTGGGACATCAGGCTGACGCCGCCGAGACCGCCCAGGGCCTGCTGCCCGAAGATGCCGCAGGCAATGGCGCCCCAGACACCACAGACACCGTGCAGCGGCCAGACACCCAGAACGTCATCCAGGCGCTCGATTTTGTCCTGTGCCCACTCGAACAGGTACACAAAGATGGCGCCGGCGACACCGCCGGTAATCAGGGCGCCGACCGGATGCATCAGGTCGGAACCGGCGCACACGGCGACCAGGCCGGCCAGCGGGCCGTTGTGGATAAAGCCCGGGTCCTTCTTGCCCAGCACCATGGCCACCAGGATGCCGCCCACCATGGCCATCAGGCTGTTGACCGCCACCAGGCCGCTGATGCCATCAAGAGTCTGGGCGGACATGACGTTGAAGCCGAACCAGCCCACGGTGAGAATCCAGGCGCCCAGGGCAAGGAACGGGATGTTCGAGGGTGCAATGGCGACGACCCGGCCGTTGCGATAGCGCCCTTTTCGGGCACCGAGCAGCAGGATGGCGGCGAGGGCCACCCAACCGCCGACGGCATGCACCACCACGGAGCCCGCGAAGTCGTGGAAGGATGCACCAAACTGGCTCTCGAGCCAGGCCTGGAAGCCATAGTTGCCGTTCCAGATCAGCCCCTCGAAGAACGGATAGACCAGGGCCACGATCAGGCCGGAGCCGATCAGCATCGGATAGAATTTGGCGCGCTCGGCAATACCGCCGGAAATGATGGCGGGAATGGCGGCAGCGAAGGTCATGAGAAAGAAGAATTTGACCAGTTCATAGCCATTGCCGGCGGTCAACTCGCTGGCCCCGGTCATGAAGTGGCTGCCGTAGGCGATGTAGTAACCGACAAAGAAGTAGAGCACGGCTGAAACACCGAAGTCGGTCATGATCTTTACCAGGGCATTGACCTGGTTCTTGTGCCGGACAGTGCCGACTTCCAGGAAGGCGAAGCCGGCGTGCATGGCCAGCACCATGATGGCACCGATAAGGATGAACAGCGTGTTGGCGCTCTCCGTCAGGGTATGTACTGCACTCGTGATGTCCACGGGTTGATGCTCCTGATGTTGTATTTCCGGTCTCTGCGGACCGCTTTTGCATTGGCAGGGTGCACCTCAAGCAAGAGGTGTTCCAAAACAATGCAAATCAAGAGCAGGGCTGGGTTTGAGCAAACGTGAGCGTTGGTTCCCCCGGGAGATTACGGAAAAATCGCACTAAACAGGTGCATTTCCCGGGGGTGTGCACCTATCTGGTGACATCTGCCCCTGGTGCCGACGGTGCTTTCTGGTGTTCCTTCCAGGCGGCGTAGCGGTGCAGATCGGACTCCACCAGCTTCAGGCACAGGGCGACCACACCGGCATCGTCCAGGAAGCCGAAGGCGAGGATGATGTCGGGAATGAAATCCAGAGGGTTGAGGACATAGAGCAGGGCCCCGGCGACCGCGGCAATGGTTTTCCAGGGTACCGAGCGATAGTTGCCGTACCAGTAGTCCCGGATCATCGAGAACATCAGTTTGATGTCTGCACTGAAGCGTTCGAGTCTACCGCTGCCTTTGACCTTCTCTTCAATCGCCCGTTGCCGGTCCAGCAGGGTTTCCAGATCCTGCCGGTGGACTTTCGATGCCTCGGCATCCAACTGTTGGCGGGCCTTCTTTTCGCTGAACAATGCCATTCCTGTTCCTTGACCAGTTGAGCGTTCGGAAATTATCCCACAAATATCCGCTTGGCCAAGGATGCTCCGCGCCAGCCCCGGATGGCCAGGGTTGTGATGAGCCCGCCGATCATCGCGCCTACCACGCCGCAGGTGAGAATGTCCTGGCCGGTCAGGTAGAGCCCCGGGATCGGGGTTTTCGGCCTGAGCCAGTCCTGTTCGAACCGTTCAGGGTTGTGGTCCAGCCCGTAGAGCTCACCCCGGCCATAGCGGGAGAACCAGGCCGTGGACAGCGGTGTGGAGGTCTCCACATAGTCCACCTTGTCGCGCAGCTGTGGCAGTTTCTGGTACATGATTTCCAGCAGCTGGTCGGTGATTTTTGCTTTCAGGGCCTCGTAATCCTCGCCCCGCTTGCCCCAGATGGTGTCCTGCCAGGGCTCGAACATGTCCCAGGTGGTCGGCGCCACAATCTCGATGGTGGACGTGCCCGGCCAGCGGTTCTGGTAATCCGGATCCTTGGCGGCAGGGAAGGAGATATAGACCACAGGGTACTCGCTGTGGTCCGGGTCCTCCAGAAACCGTTCCACGTTGTCGTCGTGATCGGCACTCGGGTAGATCCAGTAGTTGGTCCGGGGCAGCCCCAGTTCTTCCGGCGTGCCTTTCAGGCCGATATACAGGCCGATGTGCGGCATGGACGGCGTGATGTGCTCGCGCTTGCGCCCGTAGCCGGCAATCTTGCGACCTTCTTCCGGCAGCAGTTTCTCGAAGGTATTGATGATGCCCGCGTTGCTGATGACCCGGGGTGCCCGGATCTCCTTGCCATCGGCCATGCGCACCCCGATCGCGCGGCCCTTCTCCAGCAGGATGTCGGTGACATCGGCGTAGGTGAAGACCTCGCCGCCGGAGGCCTGGATCACCGGAATGATGGTTTTGGCAATCTCGGAGGCACCGCCAACCGGGTAGAAACCGCCATAGAGATAATGCTTGGCAATCAGGGCATGGACCATGAAGCTGGAGTGGCCCGGTGTAACGCCGCAGTCGCCCCACTGCCCAGTGATGGCGCCGATCAGTTCCTCGTTGTTGGTGAGTTCGGTGAGGACTTCGCGGGTGGTGCGGTTGAAACAGTCGGGCAGGGCGACGTTGAGTCCCTTATCGATCAACGGGGCGAGGATGCCGGGCGTCAGCTTGGACAGGGTGTACCATTGCATGCCGTCGGAAACCTTACCCAGCAGCCGGATGTAGCCGTCAATCGCCTCCCGCTCGTCCGGAAAGGCTTCCAGCAGGGACTGGCGCAGCCCTTCCTTGCCGGCACGCAGGTTGACTACCTTGTCGCCCAGGTAGAAACGGTCGTAGACCTCGTCCATGGGCGCCCACTGCAGCTTGCCATCGGTGATGTAATCGAACAGGCGGCGGCCGAGGGTGTGGGGCGAGCCCATGTCACCGATGTAGTGCACGCCAACGTCCCATTCATAGCCGTTGCGGGCGTAACTGTGGGTGTAACCGCCGGCAGTGTAGTGCTGCTCCAGCACCAGGACTTTCTGGCCGGCCTTGGACAGGCAGGCAGCGGTGGTAAGACCGCCGATGCCGGAGCCAATAACGATGGCGTCGTAGGAGCCTTCGAGCCGGTTGGCCCGGTAGCGCCGGCCGATGCGGATGGTGCTGGGTCTGAGTTTGTCTGACGACGGACTGGTTACCACCACGCTTTCCCCCACATTTCCGGATTTGCCCAGTTGTCGGGATTGTTCCAGGCCCGTTTGTGGTTGTAGGTGTCCAGGTTGTAGGTGTACAGCGTGCGCCGGCCCTGATCTGTTTCGATCTCGGCGTGGCGTCGGAAGCCGAGGCCGATGAAATCGGTAAAGGCCCAGCCGGGTGTCTCTCCCACCAGCACCGCAATCTGGTGGGTGCCATAGTTGCGCAATTGACCGAGCAGAAGCGCCCCTTCGTCGAAGGGCAGGTGCTCCAGGGTATCGGTCACCAGCGCGAGGTCTTTGACCGAATCCGGCGGCAGTTCCGCGTTGGGATCTGTCGTGTCCAGGAGTTGCAAATGGGTATCCGGCTTCTGGTCGCACCAAAGCCTGGCCACCTGCAGGGCGGTGGTGCCACAGCAAAGCAGACTGCCGGGCTGTGCGGTGTCCAGGATACGGGCCAGGATCTCGGCGGCATTCGGTTCAGGGTTCGTCATGACAGGGGCCAGTCAGCTGCATCAACGGTATGGAGTCCCACGGGTTGTTCGGCATGGCCACCCCAGCGATCGATGAAAGTGCCGCAAGGGTCGTACTGGTTTGCCTGTTTTTCCAGGTTGAACTGGCGCAAGCCCCGGGGATCGGCGCCAACACCGGCCAGATACTGCCAGTTGCCGTAGTTACTGCCTACATCATAGTCGATAAGTTGCTCCTGGAACCATGCCGCGCCGTAACGCCAGTCCAGTCCCAGTTCGTTTACGAAACAACTGGCCACCAGTTGCCGGGCCCGGTTACTGATATAGCCGGTTTCCCGCAACTGGTTCATGGCGGCGTTGACGATCGGGTACTCGGTGTTGCCCTCGCACCAGGCCTTGAAACGGTGGCCGTAGAAGGTTGCGGGCCGCCGCTTGCGTTGCACGCCATCCCGGCGAAACAGGTTGGCGCCGTGCTTCAGCGCATACCAAAAGAAATACTCCCGCCACAGCAGCTCGAACCAGAGCCAGTAGGTGGACTCGTTGCTGGTTTCACGACGTTCGTACTCGGCGATGCTCTCGGCCACTTCCCGCACCGACAGGCAGCCATTGGCCAACCAGGGCGACAGCTTGGAGGAGGCGTCCCAGCTGTCCAGGGCATTGCGGGTCTCCTTGTAACGGGCAATGCCGTGATTGATGAACAGGAACTCCCGGAGCCGGTTGAGGCCGGCGTCCTCGCCTCCGGTGAACTGCAGCGGGTGCACCGGTTCCGGAATGGGCGGGCATTCACCCCGGTTGTCCTCGGGAAAACCGGGGGCCGGCGGTAACGCAGTCAGGGTGCGGATGCGCATCTGCTCGCTGTACCGGTGCCCGGTTTTCTCCACCTGTTTGCGGAACTGGGAGAAGGTGTCAGGCAGCTCTGCCAGGGGCACAGGCAACGCCCCTTCGGTGAACAGGGACAGCGTCTCGAATTGCTGGAACACGGTACCAGGCAGCGCCGACTTCAGGGCCTGCCACTGTGCCGCTTCCTCGGTGCCCGGCAGGCGCGAGCGCACCACCCGGCCAATGCCATGGACGTGGACCAGTTCGGGAATGACCTGTTCCGGAGGGCCGAAGGCAATGTGCAGACGCTGCCCCATGGGCCTGAGGCTTCGTTCCAGGGCCATCAGGCTCTGCCACAGGAAACGCCAGCGGTGACTGCCCATGGCCTTGCTCTGGAGATCGCCGGTGGCAAACCAGCGCGGATCCACCACGTAGACACATAGCAGCATGTCCGAGCGGGCGGCGGCCAGCAGGGCGGTGTTGTCGTGCAGGCGTAGGTCCCGCGTAAACCAATAGAGGGTTTTCAAAACCAAGAGGCCTTTTCTGAATCAACAACTCGTTTGTAGCTGTATACGTCAATTGAAGCCGGAGGGATTTCTGGTACGAGTATGGGGGGGACAGTTGAGTCAGTCGCCCCCCATATAAATGGACATCAGATGGTCATCGCCTCGGATGTCGTTTTGGGTGCCTGCAAATTTGCGCTTCCCCCCTGCAAAGATATAGACACTATCGGCGACGGGTAAGGCTTCACGGATATTCTGCTCTACCATGATGACCCCAACCCCACGATCCTTCAAACTGACAACTCGCTCCATGGTTTCGTGAACCAGCGCTGGAGAAAGTCCAGCCGAGGGCTCGTCGAGCATTACGAATGCAGGTTCAGTTACCAGTGCTCGCGCGATGGCGACCATCATTTGTTCACCACCCGAGAGAGAGCCTGCTGGCGTATTCCGGCGGCGCTTCAGGTTTGGGTAATCGGCAATCAAAGACTCAATCCGTTCTTCAACAAGGTGTTCGTTATTCAGCGCATAGCCCCCCATCCTGAGGTTTTCCATGACAGTGAATCGCGGAAACACTCCCCCGCCCTGAGGCATCATAACTATGCCTTTCCGAACCACGCTGTGGACCGGTAACCCGGTGAGCTCGGTGCCGTCCAGAGTGATCCGTCCGGACCACACGGGTAGAAGCCCTGCTATCGCTTTTATAACTGTCGATTTCCCACTGCCATTGGGTCCGAAAATACAGGTTATATTCCCTGGTTGGGCAAAAACTGAGATGTCATGCACGATCTCCTGTTTGCCATAACCGGTAACCAGATTATCGACTCTCAGCTCGTTGCTCATGCGCGCCCCAAATACGCTTGTTGGACGTTGATGTCGTTGGCGATCGTTTGGAAATCACCTTCTGCCACGATTCTTCCCTGATCCATCACTATTAGCCGATCGCAGATTTCCTTTACCATTTCCATATCATGTTCAATCACCAGAAACGTGATGCCGGTTTCGCGCAATTGCTGTATTGCTCCCAGAATTATCTTTCGAATGTTGGGGTGTACGCCTGCGGTGACCTCGTCAAGCAGAATTACCTTCGGGTTGCGCATGCAGACCCTGCCGAATTCCACTAATTTCTGCTGACCGCCGGAAAGCTCTGAGGCCAGATTGTCAACTACATGGCTAATCTCCAGCATTTCCACTGTACGTGTCATCCTGTCCTGCGCACCTTGCCAGTCTCCTTCGACGGCAGCCGCGAGCATGTTGTCTCTGACAGTCATATTGATAAACAGGGATGGAATCTGAAAGGTTCGACTTATGCCGGCGCGGGCGATTTTCCAGGTCGGCCAGCCAGTGACGTCGACCCCGCTTAGCCGTATGCTTCCGGAATCGGGTTTTTGCCCACCCGCAGCAAGGCTGAAAAGCGTTGACTTGCCGCTGCCATTGGGGCCTATGACCCCGACCACTTCGCCTGCACCTGCCGACAGTGAGACGCCATCGACTGCGGTAATTCCACCAAAATGCTTGGCAACGGAGTCGATTGTCAGGGGACACTGCTCGGATGACTCGGCTTTCTTGGAAGCAGGTAACATCGGAATTTCTCTCCTAAAGCTTGCCAAGTATGCTGGAAATGAGTTCCTTGCCGCGCTGCCGACCAATCAGGAGGCTGATCAGCCCGTTTGGAAGGAACAGAACGACAAGCGCGATGATGACGCCGAGTATGGGTAGATAAATGACAGTATCACCAAAGGTTGACCAGATATAACGGTTAGTTATCCAAAGCAGCACCGCTCCCAGAGCCGGGCCCCATACGGTTCCAAGACCACCAAGAAGAACCATAACCACCATCTGGTCAGTAATCTGAGGTCCCATCACGGAGTGTGGATCAATATAGGTTGTCCAGTATGCGTAAATGCAACCAAACAGCGCAGTAATGGCTGCTGAAATAGCAAAAGCCTGAACTTTGACCAGATTTGTCCTGATTCCAAGCGATTCGGCTGCGGGTTCGTCATCCCGCAATGCTTTGATTCTGAATCCGAAACGTGAATGCTCGATTAACATCCAGGTACCAGCAAAGCTGACCGCCGCCGCAATCAGCATGATGTAGTAGAAGAAGAACTCATTGAGGTATGCAGGCAAGGAAAGGCCCGCAGTGCCTCCGGTAAAGTCCAGCACCGTGACCAGCTGTAAGAGCATTTCGGCAAATGCCCAGGTAGCAATGGCAAAATAGGCCCCCCGGAGTCGCATGGTTGGACCCCCAATAGCCACGGCAACCGCCATTGACAGAGTGATTGCCGGAATCAGGGTGACAAAGAAAGAGGCGCCAAAATCAGACTGCATCAGGATGGCTGTAGTGTAGGCACCGATGCCAAAGAATGCCGAGTGCCCGAAGCTGATATAGCCGGCGTAACCACCCACAATATTCCAGGCACAGGCTAGACCTGCCCACATGAGTGCGCCGGTTGCAATCCGCAGAGTGTAAGGGTCTATAAAGGCTGGCAACACTGCAAGAGCGACTCCTATCGCACTGATTAGCAGTGCTCCGACGATAAATTTCCGATTCTGAAAAGGTTTAGATGCCACGTCCCAGAACTCCTTTGGGTGCAACCAGAAGGGCGAGATAGAGGGTTCCGAAAACAATCAGTAGGGAATATCGAGCGCCAATGTAGGTGGCGACGTAAGCTTCAAGCAGACCGAGAGCAAGGCCGGCAACCAGAACGCCCCCCACCGATCCGAGTCCTGCCAGTACCGCAACGAAGAATGCAAATAGGGTATAGCGAATGCCAACAGTTGGATTTACGGAATAGATTGTAGCGATCAGTACTCCCGCGGATGCTGTCAGACCGGTATATATCCCATACACCCAGGCAGAAATCCGCTTCACATCTACACCCATCAAGCCCGCGTGGTCACGATTTTGCGCCAAAGCGCGCACGGCCATGCCAAAACGACTTCGATAGAGCAGGATAAACAGCCCCAGACTGAACAACATCGCCATAATGAAGGCGGATAAACGCAACAGGGGAATGGTGACAGGGCCGAGGCTCAGGAAATGGCCTGACAAGACTGACTCCACACTTCGGCTGTTGTAGGACCAGAGCCAAAGTGCGCCCCCACGCATGAACAAAAAGATGCCAAAGGTAAAGGCCAAGGCCATCAGGTCTGGTCTGGCGTAGCGACTCGTCCTGACACGATATATCAGAGGGCCTAATCCCCGACCAATCAGCAGAAAGAGTGCAAAAACCAGGAAAATACTGATGAAAGGGTCGATGCCTGCCAGTGATACCAGCCAATAGGCCGTATATCCACCGAGCATCGTCCAGCCACCGACGGCGAAATCGATAACATGTAGCACACCAAAGGTCAGCTGAAAGCCGATTGTTAGGCAAATCAGGATGCCGCCGATGAGGATGCCATTTATCAGGGTCTGCAGGAAAAGGTCCAACTCGTACTCCTTATCCATGCTGTGCTGCTGTCGCTAACAACCCTCTCGCAGGAGGGTGTTAGCGACAGTACCGGCTCATTGTCAGGATTTTTCGTTAATGGGGTAAGTGAGTTCACCCTTGGCGGCATTTTCCGGGGCTACAGGCACCACATCACCATTCTTGATTTGGATGACAACTGGCACGGGCTTGGTGTTGTTGTGGAAATGACTGCCCTCTTTGGCAAAACCCACGGGGCCGTAGAAGGTTTCAATGTCCGTCTCTTCTATGGCTTTGGCCAGCTGTACTCGGGTTTCCTGATCCCAGGGTGGAGCTTTGCCCAGTCGACGTGCAGCATCCTGAAGAACCAGGCCGCTGGCGGAGCATGCGGCCTCAGTGTAATCCGGTCGTGTTCCCCACCGGGAAAAGGACAGGTCTGAATAGTCGCTGGCGGTGCCAAACAGTTCATCTTTATAAGGCAATCCTGCGGTCCACACTGAAACCCCCAGAATGCCGTTTGATTCGGCACCGGTCTCGTTGATGAATGCTGCGGAAGTGACGCCGTAGTGCATGATCAGGGCTTTCGGCTTATAGTTCAGAGCCTTGGCAGTATTTACAAAGTTGATAAAGACACTTTCATGCCCCCCGACGGCGACGATATCGGGGTTAGCTGCTTTGAGTTTGGACACAATGGCTGAGAGATCGGAGTTGGCGGGAAATAGTTCATAACTCAACAGTTCCAGATCTGCTTCTTCAGCACCTTTCCGGAAACCTTCCGCAGTTTCTTTAGAGAATGGTTCATCAACCCCGATAACTGAGGCGGTTTTTGCTCGGTCGCTGAGTTTCTCAGCCAGTACGACCATGGATTTGTCCGTAGTGAGATCTACCGCTGGAATCATCCCGAAATTAAAGGCCGGCTTTGAAAGCCAGACGTTTGGTGATTCGGCCGATCCTGAAATCATCGGTACACGATATTTTTGGCTGATGGGTTGAACGGCAAGAGTTACGCCAGATGTGTAGGGGCCGAACAAGACATCGACCTCATCCTGGATGATGAGTCGCTCGGCCGCATCGGCCCCTGAGGCAGGTCGTGACTGAGCATCACCGTAGAACATCTCCACCGGATAGCGCTTTCCCGCGATCTCTATTCCTCCGAGTTTATTGATTTCCTCGGCCCATAAATCATAACCACGGCGTGTCAGGTTGCCTCCAAATCGGTTCGCACCCGATAAGGAGGTTACAACTCCACAACGAATCTTCGGCTCTTGTGCTTTCACATTTAATGCTGGAAAACCAAGGGTCATTGCACCAGTGCTGAGCAACGAGTTCCTTAAAAACTTCCTGCGAGAAAATCTTTTACTCATTAGTCTGTTCCCCCCATTGGCTCAATTCTGTGCTTTTTATACTTCTGAAAGTTCCGCTCTGGCACATAGATTTCCGCCGATGCAGTTATTTCAGATACAGCTTAAGCTCTAGTTCAGGTTTCTCGGGTTTTCAAATCACTTTGTGGAGCTGCTCTCTACCCATTCGTTCAGCGGTGTGTTTTGGCTGAATCATTCCGGATTGAACCGATCTCGGTATGTCCGTGGCGCGATTGACTGGAAGTAATTTCTATGGGTTCGATGTAGGCAATGCTCAGATCATGCAGGTTCGGAAAGTTTAGTTTTGCCTGTTGTCAGCTTTGGCGGTGAAGGGACCGATCAGGTCGGCGCCGGCGCGATTAATTCGATCGAGTGTCGTTCGAAGTCATCTCTGTTAAATTAGAGCGATCGTCTAGAACTCGTCAAACCACCGGAATCCACATTTGCCGAGATACCTAACTGAACTGATCCAGAGGAGTCTGCCAGTGATCAAATCCCGCGCTGCGGTGGCCTTTGAAGCCAACAAGCCGCTTGAAATCGTTGAAGTGGATGTGGAACCGCCAAAAGAGGGCGAGGTTCTGGTACGCATTGTTGCCACCGGCGTTTGCCACACCGACGCCTACACCCTGTCCGGAGCCGATCCCGAGGGCCTGTTCCCGACCATCCTGGGTCACGAGGGTGGGGGTATTGTCGAGGCGGTTGGTCCCGGTGTTAAAGACCTTCAGGTCGGTGACCACGTGATTCCGCTCTACACCGCCGAGTGTGGCAAGTGCAAATTCTGCACCTCGGGCAAGACCAACCTGTGTGGTGCCGTGCGCGAGACCCAGGGCAAGGGTGTGATGCCGGACGGCACCTCCCGATTCTCCTACAAGGGCCAGCCGCTTTACCACTACATGGGCTGCTCCACCTTCTCCGAGTACACCGTGCTGCCGGAAATCTCCCTGGCCAAGATCCCCAAGGAAGCTCCGCTGGACAAGGTCTGCCTGCTCGGTTGTGGCGTCACCACCGGCATCGGTGCGGTGCTGAACACTGCCAAGGTTGAGGAAGGTGCGACTGTGGCCATCTTCGGCCTGGGTGGCATCGGCCTGGCGGCGATCATCGGTGCGAAGATGGCGAAGGCCGGTCGCATCATCGGTGTCGACATCAATCCGGGCAAATTCGACATAGCCAAACAGCTGGGCGCCACCGACGTGGTCAACCCCAACGACTACGACAAGCCGATCCAGGAAGTGATCATCGAGATGACCGACGGCGGTGCCGACTACACCTTCGAGTGTGTGGGCAACGTCAAGCTGATGCGCGCGGCGCTCGAGGCCTGCCACAAGGGCTGGGGCGAATCCACCATCATCGGCGTGGCCGGTGCCGGCGAGGAAATCAGCACCCGCCCGTTCCAGCTGGTCACCGGACGGGTCTGGCGCGGTTCCGCCTTCGGCGGCGTGAAGGGACGCACCGAGCTGCCGGGCTACGTGGAGAAGGCCGAGAAGGGTGAAATCCCGCTGGATGTGTTCATCACCCACGAGATGAAGCTGGAAGACATCAACAAGGCCTTTGACCTGATGCATGAGGGTAAGAGCATTCGGTCGGTGATTCATTTCTGAAGACGCCTACAAGACGGGTTGGCTGAAGCCGACTCGTCTCATCTCACCATCTTTCTAATCTGAGATGCTCGTTATTAACGGGAATTTCTGTTCGTCTTTGGGAACAGCCAGAATGAAAACCAGCGGGTCATTCTGGGCATTAATATGTAACTCATCAGAATCATGACCAGGGCTGTGACCAGGAACGTCCTCGCCAGCAGCGGTATTTGCGCCAGAATGTCGCCGAACAATACAAACACCAGAGTCACAGCTGGATAAAGCGCCAGCCAGCTGACAATGGTCATCTTCCATTTGGGTGGCGGTTTCACCGGATTCTGTCCGGGCAGGGTGAACCAGGTCACGATCCCGGAGGTGACTTCCCGTTCGCTGGGCTGTACCAGCAAGCTTTCAATCTGTTCCAGCAGTTCGGCACGTTCCTCCGATTCTTCCCAGGCGGTCAGCGTCTCCCGGTCGCGGAACTTGAAGACAATGCGGTACTCGGGATCGTCCGGGGAGGATGGCCGGAACATGGTGGCCCCCAGGTAGCCCGGGAAGTTCGCGGCCCGTTCGGTCATCCGGCTACTGAGCTGCTCGAATGCGCGCTCTTCTCCTTTTCTCACCCTTCGTGAGACAACGACCGTAAGCGGCTCCCGGCTCTGGTCGATTGCGTTTGTTGCGTTTTCGCGTACTGACATGTTCTTTCCTCGTGATCCAAAAAAGGGGCCCGCAAATGCGGGCCCAATAGAGGAGCAACAATGAATGGCAGATCAGCTGCCGGTGGCGCGCAGGTATTGCACGTTGAACATGTTGGTCGGCGTCAGCTCCGGATCAACCTGGCCTTTGAACTGGCCGGTGGTGCAGTGGCTGGCCTGGACGTCGATCATGCTGAAGCTGTCGTCAATGGACACGCCGCTGCCCTTGTTCTTGGGCAGATGATAGTCCGGGTGGGCCTGACCGATGGTGAAGGTTTTCCACAGGCTGCCCTTGCGATCGTAGGAGACCGTGCGAGGGATAGTGAACGTCTGTGCATCCATGAAGTGCACGCGCTTGGACAGCGGGTGGCTCTCGTCGACGGGCACGGATTCCACTTCATGCACCTTGCGCAGCTGCCAGGTGATGTTCGGGAAGCAGCCGCCCTTGCCACTGAAGGCCACGACCTGGTAACCGTCGTCATCCTGATGGGTTTCGCTGTCCAGGGTCAGCTCGTTGTGGTTGTAGAACGGCATCAGCATGTAGCGGGTGCCTTTGTAGGTCCAGTTCATGTCCGAGATGCGGCCGTTGTAGCCCTCGAAGTCCTCGATCATCAGGTCGGAACCGAGGAAGGCATCGGTGACCTGACCGGTGGCCAGACGACGGACCCGGCGCTGGAAGCCCAGATACAGCCAGGAGTTGTCACGCTTGAGATCGTCCGCGGCGCGATGAATCAGCAGCTGGGTGTCCCGTACATCCGCCGGATCCAGTACCTGGACATAGATGGCGCGGAACAGGTCGGACGGATTCGGGGTGATTTCCGGGGTCGGTTCCTGGTTCACCCGGCCCTTGTAGTTCAGGAAGTGGAAGTTGAACTTGATGGTCCGCTCGACATCGCCGGAGTCCATGTCCCGGTACTTCCAGTAGAACGGGTAGATGGCGGCACTGTCACCCCAGTTGTAGCCATACTTGTAGTTCCAGGCCAGTTTCTCGCCGGCGCGGGGATCATCAGCGCTGGGCTCTTCCGGAAACGGACGCCCGGCCTGCCAGCCGTTGATTTCACCCACCTTGTCACCGAGTGACACCTCGCCCAGGGAAACGCGGGTGGCTTCCACATAGTTGGGGTGCAGGTCGAACGATGTGGTCTGGCCCACCGTAATGGTGGTCCAGCCCTGCTCGATAAAGCGATAGAAAGCGGGATCGATAACCTCCTTGAACTGGGCCACATTGTCCTGGTTGATCACCATGCCCGGCTGAAGGCCCTCGAACTGAGGGGTTTCGGTCTTGTACGGGTAGAAGGATTCGGTGATTACCGCCTCGTCGGCCAGTGCCGAGGTGGCCATGAGGCCGGCGGTGCAGCCGGCGATCAGTGTGCGCGTCAGGGTGTGCATCTTGTTGTGTTTCATGATTTACCTCGTGATCAGAAGCTGTAGCGAACGGTCAGCTGGACTTCGTCTTCTTCCTGGGCCATGCCGATCGGTCCGGACTGGAAGCGGCCAAGGGGTTCATAGCCGGACAGGCCCGCGGATTCACCCGGCTGGTGATTCACGACACCGGGAGTCTGGGTGAACGGGTCCCAGGGGTTACAGGAACGGCAGTCGTCGAATTTCCGGGCACCGTCACCCACCTTGATGTTGGCGCCGGCGGTCAGCTTGAGGTTGTCGGTGACAATCCAGTCGACGCTGGGGGCCAGCGTGGTGGCCT
Source organism: Marinobacter sp. DUT-1 (assembly GCF_050379415.1). Lineage (NCBI taxonomy): Bacteria > Pseudomonadati > Pseudomonadota > Gammaproteobacteria > Pseudomonadales > Marinobacteraceae > Marinobacter > Marinobacter sp. DUT-1. The sequence continues at coordinate 294,425 of NZ_JBNRLS010000003.1, read as the reverse complement.
GGGCACGGAAATCGTGGGCGGTGATCAGTTTCGGGGTCAGCCGGTTGTTCATGTAGAAGCCCTGAATCAGCAGGGTGCCAATCCAGTTGTGCTCCCAGTCGGGAATGCCGGCTTCGCCATAGGTCCGTTGCTCGCGCTCATGGTCAAGGATGTGCTGACCGAAGATCTGGCCGGAGAACAGGAACGATTGTTTCTCGTTCAGGAACGGGATAAAGATGTTCTTGTCCGCACCCACGACATAACGCAGCACGTCAGACTCGGAATAGAGCCTTTCCCGCAGGGTATTGGCGAATTCCTCACCCGAGGTGTAGGCCGTCTCGAACCGGAATACCGTGTCGATGCCCTGGGAGTAGTAATCCAGGGAGCCGCCCACCAGGTTGACCCGGGGGAAGTGGATGTCGAACGCGATCAGTGAGGGCCATACGGCTGTTTCACTGGTGAACGCGTTTTCGGCCGGGATTCCGCCACGCAGTGATGGCAGCTGGGACCGGTAGGTCAGGGCGTTCAGGGAGAAGCCCAGATCGCCGTAGACACCTTCCAGCTTCAGACCGAGCTGGGTGTTGGACAGTTTCCAGCTGGGCAGGTTGGCCCGGCGGATACCGATCTGGCCCGGGCCAAAGTCGGTTGCCAGACCGCCGTCCGGGGTGGCGCCGGCAAAGTTGGCCACGGTGCCGCCATTCTCCCAGAGGTTGTTCATGCCGCGGAAGAAACAGCCGGCATCGAGGATAACATTGGGCTGGCCACACTGGCCGATGTCGTGGGGACGGAACTCATCGAAGTTCCAGACCACCTGGAAGTTGAGATCGTCAAACGCGAATCCCTCGAAAACTTCCGTCGGGCCCATGCGGTAATCCGTTTTCAGGATCCACATGGGAATCCGGATGTCCTCCAGCTCGTCATAGATGTTGTTGCGGGAATAATCCACGGGGTTGATCACATCCAGTACCCGGAACAGGTCGGTCCGGCCCCAGATCACCTGCTGTTTACCCAGGCGGGTACTAAGCACGTTGCCGCTGTCGAAGTTCAGATCGAAATCGACATAGAGTTCCCGGATGAAGTCCAGATGGTCGTTGAACTCCTGGAACCGGAGTTCGTCCTCGTCCTTGTCCAGGTAATCGTCGATACAGCCGCGGCTGTCGACATCACAGGGGCGGACCGGAACACCGAAGGCGACGCCGTTATCCTGGTCGTGCAGGTGCTCACCAAGAACCACCATTCCGTCATTGGGGTTCTCGGTGATGTCAAAGCCAAGCTCGGTGCCGGGGACAACCAGACCGCTCCCATGGGGAACGGATCCCTGGGCCAGATCCTGGAGCTGAATCGGGCCGCCGGCCTCACTGCCGTATTCATCCTCGTTGAGATCGTAGACACCGTCGTAGGTGCCCCGGAGCGTGGCATTCACGGAGACATTGCTGAAAATGCCCACGTCGCCATAACGTTTTTCCCCTTCCAGTTGAACGGTGTTGCGGAATTTTGAAAGTCCGACACCGTCCCGTGCGTACGTCGCGTTCTCGTAGAAGCCGTTGATCCTGGCATCTTCTGCAGCAACAGCCTGTGACAGCGGAGCCAGGGTGAGCCCGGTGGCGCCCGAGAGGGCGGCACACCAGAGGCTCAGGCCTTTTATTTTTGTTTGCATGGCAGATCCTCGTTTGAGTTGTGGTGGAGCACGCCCGGGGTCAGACCCGGGACGTCGCTCCGGCTACGTATCCGTCACCTTCCAGCGTGTTGCTGGCGGGCGAAGGAGTCGGTTCAGGGCGTGGACGATCGGCATGGAGAATGCCGTCCTCGTCGGCGTAGACGTTGGTGATGAAACGTGGCTTGAAGACCAGCACCCAGGACGGCACCAGCAGCATGGCGGCGATACCGTTGATCACGATCATCACGCACAGCAGCATGGCGGCGTCGGACTGGAAGCGCAGGTCGGAGAAGATCACCCACATGATGATCCCGGCCATCAGGGTCAGTGCGGTGAAGCTGATCGCCATGCCGGTGGTGGCGATGGCCCGGCGTACGGCCTCGCGCAGCTCGCCACACTTGGCCATTTCCTCGCGGATCCGGTCCATCATGTAGATGGAGTAGTCGATGCCGACACCGATACCTACCGCAATGACCGGTACCGTGTTGATGTCGATGCTCAGGCCATAGAGACCCATGTAGGCGTAGGTCAGGGTGGTGGCGAACAGCATCGCCAGCAGCATCATCAGGCCCGCGTGCCAGGAGGTGTAGAACAGCATCACGAAGGCGAAGATCAGCAGGAACACCAGCGGCAGTACGACCATGTTGGTGTCGAACGCCGATTCGTTCATCGCGGCAGCGACCCCGAGGGTGCCGCCGGCCAACCGGATGGTCAGGCCCTCGACGTCGTTGCCATGCTCGGCGATCCATTGCTTGGCCATGTGGATAGCCCGGCGAATGGTTTCGCCCTGACGGTCCTTGTAGAAAAACACCAGGTTGGCGACACGGTCGTCGGTGTCGTTGAACTCATCCAGGGCACCGGGAATGGGGCTGGATGCCATGTAGGTAAACATCAGGCCACCGACATAGCGTTCGTCGTGGGGGATCTGGTACCAGCGCGGATCGTCGTTGTGCATCAGGCGATTGACCTGTTTGACCAGGTCCGGCAGGCCCTTGCTGCCGCCGACCCCGGGATCGCCCAGCATATGGGACTGGAAGTCTGACAGTGCCTTCAGCACTTCAGGCCGTTTCAGGCCGCCTTTCTCATCGGTCTCCGCAATCACATAAAGCTCTTCGGAGCCGGGGAAGCGGTCATTCACCACCCGGGAGGAAATGTTGTAGTCGTGGTCCGGGTAGAGAATGGGGGAGCCGGGTTCGGAATCCCCGATCTGGACATTCGAGGCTGCCAGAACCCCCGCGCCCATGACGATGGCCGCCGCCACCAGAACCACCTTGGCGCGTCCGGGGCGGGTCACGGTCCGCGAACAGCTGCTACCGATATAACGCAGCGCGGTTTCCCGCATCTCGGCGTTCTTCGGAGTGGGCAGGATGGACAATAGCAGCGGAACACCGATCAGTACGGTGAAGACCACGGTGATTGCCCACAGGGAGGCGTAGATGCCCAGGTGGGTATTCAGTGGGATCGAGCCGATGGCAATCAGTGACAGACCGATGGCGTCGGAAACCACACCCAGCGAGCCCGGGCGGAACAGGCTGTCAAAGGTAGCCTTGGCGGCTTTCGGACCTTCGCCCAGGACGCGGGTCTCGGCGTAATAGCGCTCCACCAGCTGAACACCGTGGCTCATGGCCCTGGCTGCAATCAAAAAGGGGATCACCAGCCCGAGTGGATCCAGGTTGTACCCGAGCAGACTGATGATCCCAAGCCCCCAGATCGTGGAGATCAGGACACCGCCAAGAGGAATGAGTACGCCGTAAGCCTTGCGGAAGTGGAACACCAGCAGCGCGAGCATGGCGAGTACGGTGAAGATGAAAATCTGCAGGATCTGGTCCATGTAGGTGTAGGCCCAGCCCACCAGCACCGGCTGGCCCGTGGCGTAGATAGTGACACCGTCGTGGGCCTCCTGCTGTCGCAGCTCCTGCAGTTGGGCAAAGGTCTCGGCGTAATCGAGCTTGCCCTCAATCAGCTGGGCCTTGACCAGAGCCATCTTCATATCGGGTGACACAAGGGGGCCGTAAACCCGGGGGTTGGCGGCCACGGCCGCTTTCATCTCCGCCAAGGCCTGTTCGGAATATTCACCTTGGGTGGAGTCGTAGTAGGGCTCAGAGTTAATGCTGCCCACCTCGGTGAGCCAGATTTCCCGGGAGTTGCGGTGAGTGACGCTGGCCACCAGGTTGTGATTGACCCCGGGCAGGTTATCAACGGCCTGGGTCACCCGGTCGATGGTGGCCAGGTTCTCATTGGAGAAGATGTCGCCTTCGGAAAATTCAACACCAACGACCAGGACATTGGCGCCGCCAAAGTCGTCCTTGATGCTGTTGTGCAGTTCGATGTAAGGGTGCTGTTGCGGCAGCAGGTCCGCGAAATCCGTATAGATTTTCAGTCCCGGAATCCGCAGGGCGAAGAACAGTGTGAGCAACGCGATCAGCGTCAGCACTTTCCTCGGATTCCTGAAAATCCAGAGTTCCAGCAGGTGCAGGAAATGCGTGAAGCGATGCAGTCCGGCCATGATCAGTTTCCTCGGTTGTTACTGGCCACGTTGGCCACGGGAATGTCGAGATGAAGAAGCAGCCCCCGGCCACCGGCGACCAGTAGTTGGCGGTTCTCGAGGAGAACGCCATCGCGTAGGTAAAGAGGCTGACTTGGAGTTTTCAGACTCGCCCACTGGTCGCCCTGAAGTGTGAGGACCGTGGCATTGTCGCCAAGGGCAAACAGGGCGCCTTCGGCATCAATAAAACCGAACAGCGGCATGGTGGTGTCAGTAGGCTGGCGGTCCCAGCTCTCGCCGCCATCGGTGGTGTGGTAGATGAACCCGTTAAGGCCGCCAACCCAACCCTCTTCGGAAGACGCGAAGTAAGCGGAGTGGGGATAGAATTCCTCGGGCAGGTAGCCGGCGTAATCCCAGGTCTGACCGCCGTCCCGGGTTTTCAGAACCAGCCCGTATTCGCCGGTGGCGATAGCGGTATCCGCGTCCAGGAACTGAAGGTTGGTCAGGATGGCATCTTCGTTAAGGGTGGTTTCGTTCCAGGTCGTTCCCTGATCGGCAGAACTCTGGAGCGTGGTGAAGCTGCCACCTGCCCACCAGGAACCATCAGGCGCGCAGGTGGCCGTCATCATCTGTTCCTGGCTTGGCAGATCGTGGGGTTGCCACTCGGTTCCGGCGGTCGTGCCGTGCCAGAGCTGGTTGTCGAAGGTCAGTGCAATGAAACTTCCGTCCGGGCAGGTATCCAGGGACAGGAAGCTTTCGCTGGTGGGCACGGGGATCCGTTGCCAGTCCTGACCGCCATTCTGGCTTACCAGCAGGGCGCCGGTATTGCCGGCCATGGCAACGACCTGATCGTTCTGCGCCACGGATTGAAAGAAGTCGGTGCGCTGAATGGCCTGTTGGGACTGCGCCCTGACAGCGTCAAGGTTCAGCGGTGCTTCACATCCGGTCAGCAACATCGCGGACAATCCGGCGATGGCAATGGAGAAGGGGAATATGCCGCGAGGGCACTCCGAAGCGTATGGCATGTTATGTCACCGTCTTTGTTTTTGTGGATAAAGCGACTGACGGTGACTCAGCAACCGCTGTGCCATGACTGGCAAAGTGTGTTTAACTCACTGAAAAATATTAATTAAATTTATGGTTTAAGCATTTGATCAAGGGGCTGATCAAGGTTGGAGAAAGGCTTGATTTTCATCAAATCATTAAGTGGGAAGAGGGGTTGTCGATTTGATCAAGGCGAAAGTGAAGACGTCCGTGTCCGGAAATTGTGAGGTCAGGTTTCGGCCAGGATGCCGGACTTTTTCAGCCGGTAGGCAAGGGCGGGGCGGGTCAGCCCCAGTATCCGTGCGGCCTTGGAGACATTCTGGTTGGCGCGCTCCATGGCTTCGCGCATAAGGGTCTCTTCGACCTCTTCAAGGCTGATATTGTTGCCCAGGACCTGTTCGGACCAACTTCCCACCCCGGTGGACTCGTGGCCGTTGGTCACCTTGCCGCCCATGTCGACACAATCGGTGGGTGAGTCTTCGGTGGTTGGAGGCGAGACTGCAAACAGCGCTTCCTGGCTGATGGATTCATTGTTGTCGGTGAGAATGACGCCGCGCTCGATCACGTTCTCCAGTTCCCGGATATTACCCGGCCAGTGGTAACGCATACACAGGTCGAGAGCCTTGTCAGAGAGACCCAGGGTCCGCTTGTCATACTCGGAATGGAACTTCTCGAGGAAGTGCTCGATGAGTACGGGAAGGTCCTCCAGCCGTTCCCGGAGTGGGGGGACCTTTACCGGGAAAACGTTCAGCCGATAGAAAAGGTCTGCCCGAAATCTGCCTTCTTCGACTGCCTGCTGAAGGCTCTCGTTGGTGGCGGCAATGACCCGGACGTTGACTTTGCGGGTCCGGTTGTCGCCAACCCGCTCAAGCTCTCCCTCCTGTAAAACCCGTAAGAGCGTGGCTTGAGCTCTTGGAGTCAGTTCGATCACCTCGTCAAGAAAGATTGTGCCACCGTTGGCGCGCTCGAACCGTCCCTCTCTCGACTGGTTGGCGCCTGTGTAGGCGCCTTTTTCGACTCCGAACAGCTCCGCCTCAATGAGGTCCGGTGGAATGGCTGCGCAGTTAACGGCAACAAACGGACTTTCGGCCCGCTCGCTTCGCAGGTGGACGCTGCGCGCGATCACTTCCTTTCCGACCCCGGTTTCACCCAAAAGCAACACCGAAACCTTGCCCTGGGCAGCCTTGTCGATCATCTTGCAGACCTTGTTGTAGGCTCCGGACTGGCCGATGCCGTAGTACTGGCCTTTTTGTTTATGCAGGCTGCTACGCAGGGAACTCAGCTGGGCCTGGAGATCGTACAGCTCTTCGATGATCGGATCGGCCTTGAAATAACGTGCGAATTCTTCGGCATCGTCCCACTGTTCCGCTGGTTTACCTTCAATGACACACTTTTCATCCCCGCAGCCGCGACAACTGATCTCCCTGAAAATGATCTCCCGTCCCATGAATGAGGAAGTATAGGCACAGGCGTAGCCAAGCAGTGCCCAGCACACTGCCTCATCCATCTGACCAAGCTCGGTCTGGCAGATCTCGACCTCAAAGGAATCGATCCATTCCAGCTTGCCATAGAATTCGCCGGTTTCCTGGTCAATATCGATTTCCAGGGGAATCACCTTGACCATGCCCTTGAGGGAATGGAGTTGGGGGCCGGCAAGAAAGATATCCAGTTCGTCGCAGTGAGGTCGAAGTTTGCGCGCCAGCTCGGCATCCCGTATTCCGGATTGGTAGCCCAGGCGCAGGAAAAAGCCTTTGGCACGCTCGACGCCCATGCTGTTGACCATTTCCCGACGGAATGCCGCCATGGCATTCAGGTGCATCAGCAGCATTCGCTGCTCACCGAACCAGATTTTGCCTTCCGTGCTCTGAAACCGGATCTGCTCCGTAAGATCCCGAAAATCCACGTAATTCAGTTGTGGCTTGTAGGTAACTGCCATGAGGGATGTCCCTGTTGTAGTTGTAGTGGGACGGCTCTTTTGGAGCTCGCTTTCGGATATTGGCTTTTTATATAACACCTGATGAAAGTCAAAAATCAACCAAATGGTTAAATTTTTTGTCTAGAAAATGGCCAGTCCAGACCTTCTCAGCATTTGCTGACCCGCGTGATGAAAATTGATTATTTGATAAAAAATGCCCGCCTCTTTTTTCCTTCCTTTCACTGGGCCTGGAAAGTACTTGACCAGAAATTTTCTTAAAAGATCATTAAAAACAGTGACCTGAAAACTCTTTCTTGTTCGTCAGGCCAATCTGGCACAGCCGTTGCTCCACCCCTTGCAGCCAACAACAAACACAAGGGGCAAATGATGACCTCTCAGACTGACATCAAAACCTTCGACGAGTTGACCCGATACATCCGGGTCCGCAGCGAGCCCGGTGACAAGTTCGTTGAATTCGACTTCGCCATTGGCTATCCGGAGCTGTTCGTTGAACTTGTGTTGCCTCGCGAGGCCTTCGAACTCTTCTGCAAGCACAACAAGGTTGTCCACATGGACTCCGACATGATCCGCGAGATTGACGAAGACATGGTCAAGTGGCGGTTCGGGGAGCGGGGACAGCGTTACTAGGCAATACCCATCAACCTCCACGTTCACAACAACAAGACGGTTAAGTTGATATGAGCATCGAAATCAAGACCAACTCGGTGGAACCTATCCGCCAGACCTACGGCCACATTGCCCGCCGTTTCGGCGACAAGCCTGCCTCCCGTTACCAGGAAGCGAGCTTTGATCTTGAGGCCAAGACCAACTTCCACTATCGCCCACTGTGGGATTCCGAGCACGGGCTCAACGATCCGAACCGCACCGCTATCCGCATGGAAGACTGGTATGCGGTGACCGATCCACGTCAGTTCTATTACGGAGCCTACGTGGGCAATCGCGCCAAGATGCAGGAAGCCGCCGAGACCAGTTTTGGCTTCTGCGAAAAGCGCAATCTGCTGGGCCGGTTGCCCGAGGCAACCCAGAAGCAGCTGCTTCGGCTGCTGGTCCCGCTTCGTCACGTCGAACTCGGCGCCAATATGAACAACAGCAAGATCGCCGGTGACGCCACCGCCACGACGGTTGCCCAGATGCACATTTATCAGGCCATGGACCGTCTGGGCATTGGCCAATACCTGTCACGGATCGCGCTTATGACCGACGGCAGCACCGGCACCAGCCTGGATGAGTCCAAAGGTTACTGGATGGACGATGCGCTTTGGCAGCCGATGCGCAAGCTGATTGAGGACACCCTGGTAATGCGGGACTGGTTCGAGTTGAGCCTGGTCCAGAACGTTCTGCTGGATGGTCTGCTCTACCCGCTGGTTTACGAAAAGATGGATCAGTGGCTTGGCGAACAGGATGCCGAAGACGTCTCCATGCTCACCGAGTTCATGCGCGACTGGTACAAGGAGTCCGTGCGCTGGACCAACGCGATGATGAAAGCTGTCGCCGGTGAAAGCGAAGCAAACCGGGAGCTGTTGCAGTCATGGATCGATCATTGGGAACCGCGTGCCTATGAAGCCCTGAAGCCGCTCGCGGAAACCTCTACCGGCGTTGAAGCCCTGGATGAAACCCGGGCCCAGCTCGCCACCCGCCTCAAGAAATTCGGACTGCAAAGCCAGGGAGTATCCGCATGAGCCAGCTCGTATTCATCGCCTTTCAGGACAACGATAACGCCCGCTACCTGGTGGACGCCATTGCCGAGGACAACCCGGAAGCGGAGGTCCAGCACCAGCCCGCGATGATCCGGATTCAGGCGGAGAAACGCCTGGTGATCAACCGGGAAACCATGGAAGAAAAGCTCGGTCGCGACTGGGACGTTCAGGAGATGCTGATTGATGTGATCAGTATCGGCGGCAACGTCGACGAGGACGACGACCACTTCATTCTTCAGTGGAACTGATTGGGAGAACCATTATGTCTGTTAAAAACAAGAAGCTTAACCTCAAAGACAAGTACCAGTATCTGACCCGGGATATGGCCTGGGAGCCCAGTTACCAGAAGAAAGAAGATATCTTCCCGAACGAGTCGTTCGAGGGAATCAAGATCACCGACTGGTCCCAGTGGGAAGATCCGTTTCGCCTGACCATGGATGCCTACTGGAAGTACCAGGCGGAGAAAGAGAAGAAGCTCTATGCCATCTTCGATGCCTTTGCCCAGAACAACGGCCACCAGAATATCTCCGATGCCCGTTACGTTAACGCATTGAAGCTGTTCCTGAGTGGTGTGTCTCCGCTCGAGCACGCAGCCTTCCAGGGGTATGCCCGCGTGGGTCGGGACTTCAGTGGCGCCGGTGCCCGGGTGGCGTGTCAGATGCAGGCCATCGACGAACTGCGTCACTCCCAGACCCAGCAACACGCGATGAGCCACTACAACAAGCACTTCAACGGCCTGCACGATGCGGCACACATGCACGACCGGGTGTGGTTCCTGTCCGTGCCCAAGTCGTTCTTTGACGACGCCCGCTCTGCCGGTCCATTCGAGTTCCTGACCGCCATCTCATTCTCCTTCGAGTATGTGCTGACCAACCTGCTGTTCGTGCCGTTCATGTCCGGAGCTGCTTACAACGGCGATATGGCCACCGTAACTTTCGGTTTCTCGGCCCAGTCTGACGAGGCCCGACACATGACGCTGGGTCTTGAGGTGATCAAGTTCATCCTGGAGCAGCATGAGGACAACGTGCCAATCGTGCAGCGCTGGATCGACAAGTGGTTCTGGCGTGGTTTCCGCCTGCTGAGCCTGGTGGGAATGATGATGGATTACATGCTGCCAAACCGGGTCATGTCCTGGGCGGAGGCCTGGGAGGTGTACTACGAGCAGAACGGTGGTGCCCTGTTCAAGGATCTGGAGCGTTATGGCATCCGTCCGCCCAAGTATCAGGACGTGGCCAACGACGCCAAGAACCATGTCAGTCACCAGGCCTGGGCCACCTTCTACCAGTACGGCCATGCTACCAATTTCCACACCTGGATGCCGGAAAAGGACGAACTGGACTGGCTGTCCCGGAAGTACCCCGAAACCTTCGACAAATACTATCGCTCACGCTTCGAGTACTGGGCGAAGGAGCACGCCGAAGGCCGTCGTTTCTACAACAACACCCTGCCCCAGCTGTGCCAGGTGTGCCAGATCCCGACCATCTTCACCGAGAAGGATGATCCGACGGCGCTGAGCCACCGACAGATCGTGCACGAGGGTGAGCGCTATCACTTCTGCTCGGATGGTTGTTGCGACATCTTCAAGAACGAGCCGGAGAAGTACGTCCAGGCCTGGTTGCCGGTGCACCAGATCTACCAGGGCAACTGCGAAGGCGGCGACGTCGAGACTGTGGTGTCGAAGTACTACCACATCAACATCGGCGAGGACAATTTCGAGTACATCGGGTCCCCGGACCACAAGCGCTGGCTGTCCATCAAGGGCAAACAGACCGGCGGTAAAGAAAGCAGCTCCAGTCAGGACGCCGCCTGATCCGGGATTCATCCGGAGCCTGCGCGCTCCGGGTGTCTCACCCACAAAAACAACAAGGTGAACAACATGAGTGTAAATGCCTTATACGACTACAAATTCGAACCCAAAGACAAGGTCGAGAACTTCCACGGCATGCAGTTGCTGTATGTCTACTGGCCGCACCACCTGATGTATTGCTCTCCCTTCGCTTTCCTGGTCGGGCCCGACATGACCTTTGGCGCGATGGTTGAAGAGGTCCTCAAGCCTGCGGTGGTGGCTCACCCGGATGCTGCCAAAGCCGATTTTCTCGGCGCAGATTGGCAGCTCAACGGAGAGCCTTTCACCCCCGATGCCAACGCAACGTTGAGAGACAGCGGCATCGATCACAAGAGCATGTTGACCGTTACCACGAAAGGGCTGGACGGCATCGCCGGCACCGCATCCTGAGGGCACTGTCATGAGTCATACCGTAACCATCGAGCCGATTGGCGAGCAGATTGAGGTCGAGGATGGCCAGACCATTCTCCAGGCGGCTCTCCGCCAGGGTGTCTGGCTGCCCTTTGCCTGCGGCCATGGCACCTGCGCTACCTGCAAGGTCCAGGTGCTGGAAGGGGATGTCGAAGTTGGCGATGCATCGCCGTTCGCCCTGATGGATGTGGAACGGGACGAGGGCAAGGTCCTGGCATGCTGCGCCACCGTCGAAAGCGACGTCACCATCGAGGCTGATATCGACGTGGATCCGGATTTCGAGGCGTACCCGGTCGAGGATTACGACGCCACGGTCACCGATATCGTGGACCTGTCGCCGACCATCAAGGGTGTGCATCTGAAACTGGACCGGCCGATGACCTTCCAGGCGGGACAATACATCAACATCGAGCTGCCGGGCGTGGACGGTCCGAGGGCCTTCTCACTGGCCAACCCGCCGAGTAAGTCTGATGAAGTGGAGTTGCATGTGCGCCTGGTGCCAGGCGGTGCCGCCACCACTTACATCCACGAGCAACTGAAAGCCGGTGAGAAGCTCAATCTTTCCGGTCCCTATGGTCAGTTTTTCGTTCGCAGCTCCCAGCCAGGGGATCTGATTTTCATTGCCGGTGGTTCGGGACTGTCCAGCCCCCAATCCATGATCCTGGATCTGCTGGAGCAAAACGATGAACGCAAGATCACCCTGTTCCAGGGAGCCCGAAATCAGGCCGAGCTGTATAACCGGGAGTTGTTTGAGGCACTGGATCGTGATCACGACAACTTCACTTATGTGCCGGCCTTGAGTGATGCCGCAGAGGATGTCGAATGGCCGGGGTTCCGGGGCTATGTCCATGAGGCGGCCAAGGAACACTACGACGGTCGTTTCTCCGGTAACAAGGCCTACATGTGCGGACCGCCTCCCATGATCGATGCTGCCATCACCGCTCTGATGCAGGGCCGGCTGTTCGAGCGGGACATCTTCATGGAGAAGTTCCTGACAGCGGCGGACGGCGCGGAAGAAACCCAGCGCTCCGCCCTGTTCAAGAAGATATGACCGGAGGTGGACCATGGCTCAGACCTACCGGATTACGGAGCAGTCCACCGGCCAGTCTTTCGAGTGCGCTCCGGACCAGAGCATCCTCAAGGCCATGGAGCAGAGAGGCCTGAAGTGCGTACCCGTTGGATGCCGTGGCGGTGGCTGCGGTTTCTGCAAGGTCACCGTGATCAAAGGTGATTACGAATGCGGAAAAATGAGCAAGGTGCACGTTCCGCCTGAGTGTCTGGAAAGGGGCGAGGTCCTGGCCTGCCGGATCTACCCCCAAACGGACCTGATCATCGAGTGCCGACCGCAACCGGCGGCGGAACTCACCAACCAGCAAACAACAACAAAAGCGTTGAGGTAACTGTCATGAGAAAAGGTGTAATGCGTCCCGGCCACGTTCAGGTTCGTGTCCTCGATATGGATGCCGCAGTCAAGCACTACACAGACCTGTTGGGGCTGATCGAAATGGATCGTGACGATCAGGAAAGGGTCTACCTGAAGGCCTGGACAGAAGTTGACAAGTTCTCCGTGGTCCTGCGTGAAGCAGATGAGCCTGGCATGGACTTTATGGCGTTCAAAGTTGTCGACGAGCCTTCGTTGCAGCAGCTTGAGAAGGATCTGGTGGCACATGGTATCGATATCGAACAGGTACCCGAGGGTGAACTGAAGGACTGTGGTCGCAGGGTTCGATTCACTGCACCGTCGGGTCATGCTTTTGAGCTCTATGCCGATAAAAAATATACCGGAAAGTGGGGTGTGACCGAAGTCAACCCGGAAGCGTGGCCGCGGGGCCTTGACGGAATGAAAGCTGTACGGTTCGACCATTGTCTGCTTTATGGTCCGGAACTCGCTGCAACTTACGACCTGTTTGTGAATGTTCTCGGCTTCTATCTGGCGGAGCAGGTTCTGGACGGCGATGGCACCCGGATTGCCCAGTTCCTGACGCTCTCCACCAAGGCACACGATATTGCCTTCATCCATCATGAAGAGAAAGGCAAATTCCACCACGCGTCTTTCTATCTCGAGACCTGGGAGGATGTACTCAGAGCTGCAGACCTCATTTCCATGACCGATACCTCCATCGACATCGGTCCGACACGCCACGGCCTGACTCACGGCAAGACCATCTATTTCTTCGATCCCTCCGGTAACCGCAACGAGGTCTTCTGCGGTGGTGATTACAACTATCCCGATCACAAGCCGGTGACCTGGCAGGCCGAGCAGCTCGGCAAGGCGATTTTCTACCACGATCGCCAGCTCAACGAGCGTTTCCTGACGGTACTGACCTGACCCGACACTGATTTAACAGGACAAAGCAGCAATGAAAGATATCAAGCACTACATCAATGGGCAGTATGTTGGTTCAGCCAACGGCAAGCTGTTCGATAACGTGAATCCGGCCAACGGCAAAGTCATCAGCAAGGTGCATGAGGCCGGCCGGGAAGAGGTGGATGCAGCCGTCAAGGCTGCCCGTGCCGCCCTGCGTGGCCCCTGGGGCAAGATGACCCTGGACGAGCGCACCCGGATTCTTCACAAGGTGGCCGACGGCATCAATGCCCGCTTTGATGAGTTCCTGGAAGCGGAGTGTCTTGATACCGGCAAGCCCAAATCCATGGCCAGCCATATCGACATCCCCCGGGGCGCGGCCAACTTCAAGGTTTTCGCGGACATGATCAAGAACGTGCCCACCGAATCCTTTGAAATGCCGACTCCGGATGGGACTGGCGCGCTGAACTACGCGGTGCGTCGACCCAAGGGCGTGATTGGCGTAATCAGTCCCTGGAACCTGCCGTTGCTGCTGATGACCTGGAAGGTGGGTCCGGCCCTGGCCTGCGGCAACACGGTGGTGGTCAAGCCTTCCGAGGAGACGCCGACCACCACTGCGCTGCTGGGTGAGGTAATGAAGGAAGCCGGTGTACCGGATGGTGTCTACAACGTCGTCCATGGCTTTGGCGGCAACTCCGCCGGAGCCTTCCTCACCGAACATCCCGACGTAGACGGCTTCACGTTCACCGGTGAAACGGTGACCGGTGAGACCATCATGAAGGCCGCCGCGAAAGGTATCCGGGACATCTCCCTGGAACTGGGCGGCAAGAACGCGGGCCTGGTGTTTGCCGACTGCGACATGGACAAGGCGATCGAGGGCACCATGCGTTCCGCGTTCGCCAACTGTGGCCAGGTCTGTCTGGGCACCGAGCGGGTATACGTGGAGCGGGCCATCTTTGACGAATTCGTTGCGCGCCTCAAGGAAGCGGCGGAAGGCCTCAAGATCGGTCCGCCCGAGGACAGCGAGGCGAACATGGGGCCACTGGTCAGCCTGAAGCATCGCGAAAAGGTGTTGTCCTACTACCAGAAGGCGGTTGATGACGGTGCCACGGTGATCACCGGGGGTGGTGTTCCCGACATGCCGGAGGAACTGGCTGGCGGTGCCTGGGTTCAGCCCACCATCTGGACCGGACTGGCGGAGGATTCGGCGGTGGTCACCGACGAGATCTTCGGGCCCTGTTGTCACATCCGTGCGTTTGACACCGAAGAGGAAGCCATCGAACTGGCCAACAGCCTGCCTTACGGCCTGGCTTCGGCCATCTGGACGGAGAACGTAACGCGGGCCCACCGCGTCGCCGGCCAGATAGAAGCCGGCATCATCTGGGTGAACAGCTGGTTCCTGCGGGATCTGCGAACCCCATTCGGGGGCAGCAAGCAGTCCGGGGTCGGCCGCGAGGGTGGTGTTCACTCCCTGGAGTTCTACACCGAGATGAAAAACGTCTGCATCAAGCTGTGAGGTAGCCATGAACGCACCCGTAGACAGCCCGGAAATCGGGCGTGAGATTACAGCGGCCGGCTATCGCACCAACCTGCACGATCAGGGGAACGGCTTCCCGGTCATGATGATCCACGGCTCCGGTCCGGGTGTGACCGCCTGGGCCAACTGGCGGCTGGTCATCCCGGAACTGGCGAAACACCGCCGTGTGATCGCGCCGGACATGCTCGGCTTCGGTTACAGCGAGCGCCCGGATGACCAGGTCTACAACCGTGAGCGCTGGGTGAAGCATGCGATTGGCGTACTGGATGAGCTGGGCCTGGAGCAGGTCGATCTGGTGGGCAACTCCTTTGGAGGTGGTCTGGCCCTGGCCCTGGCCATCGAACACCCGCATCGGGTTCGTCGCCTGGTGCTGATGGGGTCGGTGGGTGTCGGCTTCCCGATCACCAAGGGCCTGGATGAGGTCTGGGGTTACGAGGCGTCACTCGAGAACATGCGGCGGTTGATGGGGGTGTTCGCCTACGACAAGAGTCTGCTCACTGACGAGCTGGCGGAGATGCGCTACCAGGCCAGCATCCGTCCGGGTTTCCAGGAGTCGTTCTCGGCCATGTTCCCTGCGCCGCGCCAGCGCTGGGTCGATAACCTGGCCAGTAACGAGGAAGACATCCGGGCGCTGCCCCACGAGACCCTGATACTGCATGGCCGGGAAGACCAGGTGATTCCGCTGGAAGCTTCCCTGAAGCTTTCCGGGCTGATTGAGCGCTCCCAGCTCCACGTCTTTGGCCGCTGTGGCCACTGGACCCAGATTGAACACGCCGACCGGTTTGCCCGGTTGGTGAACGATTTTCTCAATGAAGCCGATCAAGCGGCTGCAGGAGACTCCTGATGGAACAAACACGAATCCAGGCGCTCGGTGACGAGCTCTACCAGGCCATGGTCAAGCGGGAGGCGGTGTCTCCCCTGACCAGCCGGGGCGAAGACATCACTATTGATGACGCCTACCACATCTCTCTGCGTATGCTGGAGCGCCGTCTGGCGGATGGTGCTTCGGTCATCGGCAAGAAGATCGGTGTCACCAGCAAGGCAGTGCAGAACATGCTGAACGTGCACCAGCCGGATTTCGGGTATCTGACCGACGACATGGTGTTCAACAGCGGTGAAGTGATGCCGATCAGCGACCGGCTGATTGCGCCCCGCGCCGAGGGCGAGATCGCCTTCATCCTGAAGAAGGATCTGAACGGGCCGGGGATTACCAACGCCGACGTGCTGGCGGCGACCGAGTGCGTGATGCCCTGTTTCGAGATCGTCGATTCCCGCATCCAGGACTGGAAGATCGCCATCCAGGATACCATCGCCGACAACGCCTCCTGCGGACTGTTCGTTCTGGGTGACCAGGCGGTCTCCCCGCGCAAGGTGGACCTCGTGACCTGCGGCATGGTGGTGGAGAAGAACGGCAGTGTGATCAGTGCCGGTGCCGGTGCTGCCGCCCTGGGCTCCCCGGTGAACTGCGTGACCTGGCTGGCCAACACATTGGGCGAATTCGGCATTCCCCTGAAGGCGGGCGAGGTCATTCTGTCCGGCTCGCTGGTACCGCTGGAGCCGGTCAAGGCCGGGGACTACATGCGGGTGGATATCGGTGGTATCGGCAGCGCTTCGGTGCGCTTTGCCTGACCCGGATTAACGAGGACAATAATATGAGCAAGAAACTGAAAGCCGCCATCATCGGCTCGGGCAATATTGGCACCGACCTGATGATCAAGATCCTGCGCAACGGCAAGCACATCGAAATGGGCGCCATGGTCGGTATCGACCCGGGATCCGACGGTCTGGCCCGCGCCCAGCGCATGGGCGTGGCCACCACCCACGAGGGCGTGGACGGCCTGGTGAAGATGCCGGAATTCGCCGACATCGACATCGTCTTTGACGCCACCTCCGCCAAGGCCCACATGCACAACGAGGTGTTCCTGCGCGGTCACAAGGAAAACATCAAGATCGTCGACCTGACCCCGGCGGCCATCGGTCCTTACTGCGTGCCGGTGGTGAACCTGGAACAGAACCTTCAGGAAGGCAACGTCAACATGGTCACTTGCGGTGGCCAGGCCACCATCCCGATGGTGGCGGCGGTCTCCCGGGTCGCCAAGGTGCATTACGCCGAAATCGTGGCGTCGATCTCCAGTAAATCCGCCGGCCCCGGCACCCGCGCCAACATCGACGAGTTCACCGAAACCACCTCCAAGGCCATCGAGGTGGTCGGCGGTGCCCAGAAGGGCAAGGCCATCATCATCCTGAACCCGGCCGAGCCGCCCCTGCTGATGCGCGACACTGTCTACGTGCTCTCCGACGCCGCCGACAAGGCGGAAGTGGAAGCCTCAGTCGAGGAGATGGTCCAGGCCGTGTCGTCCTACGTGCCGGGCTACCGCCTGAAACAGAAGGTGCAGTTCGACGACATCCCCGAAGATCAGCCCATGAACGTCCCGGGCCTGGGCCGCTTCAGCGGCCTGAAGACCTCCATCTTCCTGGAAGTGGAGGGCGCCGCCCACTACCTGCCGGCCTACGCCGGCAATCTGGACATCATGACCTCCGCCGCGCTGGGCACCGCCGAGCGTATCGCCGAATCGCTGGTCAAGTGAGGAGACTGAATCATGACTTATAACCCCGGCAAGAAACTGTACATCTCCGACGTGACCCTGCGCGACGGCAGCCACGCCATCCGCCACCAGTACTCCATCAAGAACGTGCAGGACATCGCACGGGCGCTGGACAAGGCGAACGTCGATTCCATCGAAGTGGCTCACGGCGACGGCCTTCAAGGCTCCAGCTTCAACTATGGCTTCGGTGCTCACACCGACCTGGAGTGGATCGAGGCAGTGGCCGAAGTGGTCGAACATGCGCAGATTGCCACTCTCCTGTTGCCTGGTATCGGGACCGTCGAAGACCTTGAAGATGCCTACAAGGCAGGTGCACGGACGGTCCGTGTGGCCACTCACTGCACCGAGGCGGACGTGTCCAGGCAGCACATCGAATACGCCAGAAAACTGGGTATGGACACCGTCGGCTTCCTGATGATGAGCCACATGCAGACCCCGCAGGGCCTGGCCGAGCAAGCCAGGCTGATGGAAGACTATGGCGCCACCTGCCTCTATGTCGTCGACTCCGGCGGAGCCATGAACATGAACGACATCCGGGACCGCTTCCGGGCCCTGAAAGATGTCCTCAAACCGGAAACTCAGACCGGCATGCATGCCCACCACAACCTGGCTCTGGGTGTGGCCAATTCCATTGTGGCGGTGGAAGAGGGTTGTGACCGCATTGATGCCTCCCTGTCCGGCATGGGTGCCGGTGCCGGCAACGCGCCGCTGGAGGTATGCATCGCCGCCTTCGACAAGATGGGCTGGGAGCACGGCACCGACCTGTACGCCCTGATGGACGCCGCCGACGACGTGGTGCGTCCGTTGCAGGACCGCCCGGTTCGCGTGGACCGCGAGACCCTGGCCCTGGGCTATGCCGGCGTTTACTCGAGCTTCCTGCGTCACTCCGAGGTGGCGGCGCAGAAGTATGGCCTGAAGACCGTGGACATTCTGGTAGAGCTTGGTCGCCGCCGCATGGTGGGTGGTCAGGAAGACATGATTGTGGACGTGGCGCTGGATCTGCTGGCGGCACAGAAGGAGCAGAACGCATGAGCAAGACATTGAGCCGAGAGCAGGTGCTGGCGATGGCCGAGCACGTGGAAAACGCCGAACTGCAGGCCCACGACATCACTAAGGTCACCAACGATTACCCGGACATGACCTTCGAGGATGCCTACGACGTCCAGTGGGAAATCCGTCGCCGGAAGGAAGAGCGGGGCAACAAGGTGGTCGGCATGAAGATGGGACTGACCTCCTGGGCCAAGATGGCCCAGATGGGCGTGGAGACCCCGATCTACGGCTTCCTGGCCGACTACTTCAGCGTGCCCGACGGCGGTGTGGTGAACACCAGGGAACTGATCCACCCGAAGATCGAGGCCGAGATTGCCTTTGTCACCAAGGAGCCTCTCAAGGGCCCGGGCTGTCACATTGGCCAGGTGCTGGCGGCAACGGATTTTGTGATTCCCGCGGTGGAAGTGATCGACTCCCGCTATGAGAACTTCAAGTTCGACCTGGTGAGTGTGGTGGCGGACAACGCCTCCTCCACCCGGTTTATCACCGGTGGCCAGATGGCCGATGTGGCGGACGTCGACCTGAAAACCCTGGGGGTGGTGGTCGAGAAAAACGGTGAGGTGGTGGACGTGGGTGCCGGTGCCGCAGTACTGGGCCATCCCGCCTCCAGTGTCGCCATGCTGGCCAACCTGCTGGCAGAGCGCGGCGAGCACATCCCGGCCGGCACCTTCATCATGACCGGTGGTATTACCGCGGCCATCACGGTGGAGCCCGGTGACAACATTACCGTTCGTTACCAGGGCCTGGGTACGGTATCCGCCCGCTTTGAGTGAGGAGACATCATGCC
Source organism: Marinobacter sp. DUT-1 (assembly GCF_050379415.1). Classification (NCBI taxonomy): domain Bacteria; kingdom Pseudomonadati; phylum Pseudomonadota; class Gammaproteobacteria; order Pseudomonadales; family Marinobacteraceae; genus Marinobacter; species Marinobacter sp. DUT-1. The sequence goes on along the minus strand of NZ_JBNRLS010000003.1, from coordinate 275,085 downwards.
GATTGCACAGATCAATATTATTGAAGGCAGAACGGACGAGCAGAAGGAAATGCTGATCAGGGAAGTCTCCGAGGCGATTTCACGTTCACTGGATGCGCCCGTACAGAATGTCCGGGTGATGATTAATGAAATGCCGAAGCAGCATTTCGGTATTGGCGGGCAGTCGGCGAAGAAGCTGGGGCGTTAGCGCCCCGGCTTTTCCCGGGTCGGAACTTTACACGGAGTCATTGTGAACAAGCTGCCAGTATTATTCGTTTCCTGCAATGTCGAGACTCTGCGGGCGCATCAGGAGGGCTCCGGTCTTGCCCGCATAATCTGGGGGAAACACTACGACAGTGTTCTCCTGATCAGTTCGGGCGAGGGCATCAGGGAACCTGAAATTCTGCGTCTGGCAGGACGGGGAACCGATGCCTTACTGATGCAGACGCTGTTGCAGGAACAGGGTTTTGCGCCTGGTATCTTCAGCCCTTTTTCCCGTGAGCGAAGGCAATTGCTCAGAGCATTACTGAGTGATGCACCGGGCGAACTCACCGAGTTACGCCTGAATACCGGTATGGCTGAAAGCGATTACCGGCGTATTGGGCAGTCGCTGGAGACCCTGCGGGAACAGAGCGTGCTGGTGATATGCCTGGACGATACGGCAGACCTTGCAGGTGGTGGAAGCATTAGCCTGCACGATCGACAGTTGAGGGAGTTGCTGCACGGCTGGGCCGAGGACCAGCAATGGTCTTCGGCGATGTCGGGAGCCGAATTCCGGGCCGGAACCAGAGCAAAAACCGATTCGAGACCTTTGGAAGATCCAACAGTCTGTATTCTGACAACGGCGTTCAGTCTGGGCGGCTCGCAGATTCCCCAGCGGATGTTCGGCAGTTACCTGAACGACGCGAAGCAGACGCTCTCAGGCTATGGCTGGATGCATTGACTGTCCTGCAGACAGTTACCGGTCCGTCAGCTTCAACTCAATCCGCCGGTTCTTCTGCAGCGCATCCGGGCTGGTGCCTTCGGCCACCGGGAAGAACTCGCCGAAGCCGGCGGCGACCATGCGCCGCTCGGGTACCCCCTGGGCGGCCAGGTAACGCACTACGGCGACTGCGCGCGCGGTGGACAGCTCCCAGTTCGACGGGAATTTCGGCGTGTTGATGGGCACGATGTCGGTGTGGCCATCGATCCGGAGGATCCAGTCGACGTCCTCGGGAATCTTGCTGGCAACATCGAGCAGCAGGTTCGCCAGCTTGTCGAGTTCCCGCTTGCCGTCCTCACCCAATTCCGCCGAGCCTGAGGCAAACAGCAGTTCCGACGGCAGCAGGAAACGATCGCCCACGATCCGGATGTTTTCGTTGCTTGCCAGGATATCCCGGAGCCGTGCAAAAAACTCGGACTGGTACTGCTCCAGCTCGCTCACCCGTTCGGCCAGCAAGGCATTCAGGCGCTGGCTGACGTTTGCCAGTTCCTCTTCCTTTTCCGCGGTCATCTGTTCCTGAAGCTCCAGCGCCGAAGCTATTTTCCGCAACTGCTCCCGAAGGGATGCAATCTGGTTGGACAGGCGCAGGATCATGGCCTGCTGGCTGGCGGACATTTCATCCTTCTCGTCGATGGATTCCTCCATGATGGCGAGGCGTTCGGCCTGGGCTTCGGCGGTGGCGGTCTGTTGCATCAGTTGCTCGCGGGTGGACTCCAGCCGGTCTACCAGCTCGTCGTTACGGGCCAGGCTGCTGCTGTAGTCATCCTGCAGTGTGATCATCTGCTCTTCCAGGGCCTCGGTCCTGCTCCTCTCCAGCCCCAGCAGCTCGGACAGTTCATCGAGCTGGGCGTTCAGGCGGGCAAGCTGGGTATCCCGGTCAGACAGGGTCTGGGACAGATAGAGCTGGCTGACCACGTAAACCAGCAGCATGAAGATTACCAGCATCAGCAGGGCGGACAGTGCGTCCACATAGCCCGGCCAGATGTTGGTGCTGCTTCGGCTACGGCGTTTGGATCCGATCATGACAGTTCTTTCTCGTCATCGACCCGGTCCACCAGGTTGGTGACGCCCGTGAGCCACTCTTCCAGACCGTCATAGAAACGGTTCTGGGCATGACCGGCCTGGATGTCGAGAAAACCCAGGATCAGGGAGCCACCGAGGCCCAGCAGGGAAGAACTGAAGGCTGTGCCCATGCCTTCCAGCGGCTTGAGCAGGCCATCCTGCAGTTCCGCAAACACCTTGCCGAAATCCTCCTGGCTCATGTCCAGTCCGGTGATCACCTGACCCACCGCATTGATGGTACCCAACAGCCCCCAGAAGGTGCCCAGCAGGCCCAGGAACACCAGCAGGCTGATGAAATACCGTGTGATTTCCCGCTGCTCATCCATGCGTGAGTGAATGCCGTCCAGCACTGTGCGCAGCGACAGCGTCGAGAGGGTGAATCGGTCCCGTTTGGCATCTTCGCCCAGCTGCCGGGCCAGCGGTTTGAGCAGGCGGGGTTCCTGCACCACCGAGAGGCCGGCATGGCCGGTGCGGAACTGGGCGATCCAGCGCAGCTCCGGGAACAGCACGAAAACCTGCCGGTAGGTCAGGGCGATGCCGACGATCAGAACGCCGACGATCAGCAGGTTGAAGACCCAGTTGGCCATGAAGGCGGTCATCAGCGGTTTGTGGATCAGAACGCCAACGACTACCACCACGCCGAGGAACAGTGTCATCCAGAAAAGAGTGTGCTTGGGGTTGCTCATGACGAAGGCCAGTCTGCAGGAAGTTTCACAGAAACATAGCACAGGCTGGGGGATGTGTATCGGAGGAGACGGAGACATGAAAAGGGGTCAGATGAAAGCTTTCACCTGACCCCGGGTTCGGGTCGGGCTTCGGAGGTTAAAGTCGGGGTCAGATGAAGGTTTTCATCAGACCCCAGGCTCATGGCCAATTCCGGGGTCAGAAGAACGCTTTCTTCTGACCCCTCCTTCACCGGTGATCAGGCCTCCTGCAACGCCTGCACCACCGCCTTGGCAGCCCCCTCTGAGGATGCCGGGTTCTGCCCGGTGATCAGCTTGCCGTCGACCACGATGTGTGGTGCCCAATCATCACCTCGGGTGTACTCTCCGGCGTTTTCCTTGAGCATGTCTTCCACCAGGAACGGCACAATGTTGCTCAGCTGCACCGCATCTTCCTCGGTGTTGGTGAAGCCCGTCACCTTCCGGCCGCCGACAAGGTTCTGCTCCGGCTTGATGAACACGTTCTTGAACACGGCCGGGGCGTGGCAGACGGCACCGATCACCTTGTCCTGCTCATAGGCCGTCTTGATCAGGGCCACAGACTTCTCGTCGTTGGCCAGGTCCCACAGCGGGCCGTGGCCGCCGGGATAGAAAATGGCGTCGTACTCGTTCATGTCGACGTCGCTCAGCTTCTTGGTGCTGGCGAGCATTTCCTTGGCGTGGGCGTCCTTCATGAAGCGTTCGGTGGTCTCGGTGAGGGCCCCTTCGGCTTCACTGTTCGGGTCTACCGGCGGCTGGCCGCCCTTGGGAGAGGCGAGGGTGATGTCGGCACCGGCATCCCTGAACACGTAGTAGGGCGCGGTGAACTCTTCGAGCCAGAAACCGGTCTTGTGGCCGGTGTCGCCCATCTGGTCGTGCGATGTCAGAACCATCAGGATCTTCATACAGGTCGGTACCTCTCGTTTCGGAATGAATGGCACGTTTGTCCGATGTACTAACTGAACTGGCATCGGAGCGGTCCGGATTCAACCCTGGATACGTAAATTCACGGGGAGCAGATCTGGAGTGGCTATACTCGGTAGTGGTCAGAAACAGATCGTCGTTTGTTCCAATGTCTAGAAATTCCGGAAAGGATGCTTTTTGATGGGACGTATTGTTACTTTCCTGTTGTTGCTGCTGGCAGGCCCTGCCATGTCTCAGCAGGGCACAGAAACCGTCGAGCCTCTGACGGTGACCGTGGGAGTCAACCATGCACCTCCCTACCGAATTATCAAAGCCGAAGAGAAAAGTGGCCTCTACGTTGAAATCTTCGAGGAAATCGCAGACTTGCTCGGTTGGCAGGTGCACTACCGGGAGGCCCCCTTCCGTCGTGTCCTCCGGATGGTGAGCCAGGGCGAGGTGGATATCATGCTTGGCCCGTTACGTACAGAAGCACGGGACAAACAGTTGGAATTCGTGGCGCCGGCCTTTCCTCCGGAACGCCGGCTGTTTTTCTATCTCAACGACACTCACCGGATCGAACGCTACTCCGACCTTTACGGTAAGCGCATCGGGGTGCTTGAAGGCGCGCGGTATTTCAGTCGCTTTGACAGCGACGAGAACCTGATGAAAGAGCCGGCTCCCCGCTATGAAAACCTGATGCTGATGATGGCCAAGGGCCGGGTCGATGTGGTGATCGCGCCGGAACTGGTCGGCCTGTACACTGTCCGGCAACTGGACCTGGCAGCCCGGGTGTCGCCGTTTTTCGTGCCGGGGGAGCGCTCCTGGATCGCCATCGCGAAAGATTCGCCGGCACTGTCCTATGCCGATGATATCCGCGCGGCCCTGAAACTGATGGAAATGAACGGAAGCCACGAGACCCTGGTGCTGAAATACCTGGAAAGTTCCCCACAATGACCCCAGATCACAACGACCTCTGGTTTTTACCCCTTGGCGGTACCGGCGAAATCGGCATGAACCTGAACCTCTACGGTCACGATGGTCAGTGGCTGATGGTGGATTGCGGTGTCACCTTCCCGAAACCGGGCCGGATTGCCGCCGATGGCACTGTGCACCACCATGGCGAGCCGCCGGTGCAGATGGCCGACCCGGCCTTTATCGCCGATCGCCGGGAACAGCTGGCGGGCCTGGTCATCACCCATGCCCACGAGGACCATGTCGGAGCGGTGCCTTACCTGTGGCCGCTACTGCAATGCCCGATTTACACCAGCCGGTTTACCGCCGAGATCCTGCGTCGGAAGCTGGCGGAATTCGACCTGCTGCACCGGGTGCCCATCATCGAGGTCAATGCCGGTGACGAGCAGCGGATCGGTCCGTTCCGTGTGCAGTGGCTGGCGCTGACGCACTCCATTCCCGATCCCAATGCCCTGATGATCCGCACACCCCGGGGCAACATCTTCCACAGTGGTGACTGGAAACTGGATGACCAGCCCCTGGTCGGCCACGGCTACTCACCCGGGACCTTTACCGATCTGGCCGAGGAGGGCGTGGCTGCCATGGTCTGCGATTCCACCAACGCCACGGTGAAGGGGCACTCCCTGTCCGAGGCGGCTCTGCACAGGGGACTTCTGGACGCGGTGCGCAGTTCCGAAGGTCGTGTTGTGGTGACCTGCTTTGGCAGCAACATTGCCCGGCTGCATACCCTGGCGGGCATCGCCCGGGAAACCGGCCGTTACATGGGGCTGCTGGGGCGCTCCCTGGTGAACATGAGTGGCGCGGCCAAGGCGGCGGGAATCTGGGACCGGGCCGATGAATTGATTAACCCCTCTCATCTGGGTTATCTGCCCCGGGAAGAGGTTCTGGCGGTCGCGACCGGCAGCCAGGGTGAGCCCAGGACCGCGCTCCGGCGGCTGGCGACGGGTAGTCATCCGGATTTCGAGTTGGAGGCCGGTGATACCGTGATCTTCAGTGCCCGGGCGATCCCGGGCAACGAAGAGGCGATTTCGGCCCTGATCTCCCGACTCAGGGATTTGGGCGTCCGGGTGATTACCGCGGAAGACGCCGGCGTTCCTATCCACGCCTCCGGCCATCCAGCCCAGGAAGAGCTGAAAACCATGTACCGCTGGGTGAAGCCCAACCTGGCGATCCCGGTCCACGGCGAAATGGAACACATGGAGACCAACGCCGATATCGCCCGGGCCTGCGGTGTGCCCCGAACCCTGGTGGGGCGGAACGGCGACCTGTTCATGATCCGGCCGGTGCCGGGCATCCGCCGGCAAGTCGTAGAAACTGGCCGGATCGGCTGGCAAAAACAGGAGTTGGTTCGGGTTTATTGAATGGTCCTGCAAGGTGACAAAGCCGTGGTGCTGAGCAAGCTAACCGGATAGACTCAGGCCACAAACGCTTACCGAACAAGTCCAATTCAAGAGGCACTAAACACTATGGCAATCTGGACCAGAACCCCGAATCTTGAGCGAATGATGGAAGCCAGCAGAAAAACGGCTGTTGGCCACATGGGGATTGAATACCTGGAAGTCGGTGACGATTACGTGAAGGGCCGGATGCCGGTGGATGAACGTACGGTCCAGCCCTTTGGCATCCTGCACGGCGGCGCCTCGGTGGTGCTGGCGGAAACCCTGGGCAGCATGGCCGCCAACTGTTGCCTGAAGGATCCGGGTACCGTTGCCGTGGGCCTGGACATCAACGCCAACCACATCCGTCCGGTCAGCAAGGGCTGGGTTTATGGTACCGCCACCGCCCTGCACATCGGCAGTGCCACCCAGGTCTGGGAAATCCGTATCGAGAACGAACAAGGTAAAACCACCTGTATCTCACGCCTGACCATGGCGGTTACCAAGCGTCCCGGATAAGGGGGTTACGGGGCTGGTTGTGAGGGTTTGCTGGTGATCAGCCCCTGGTCGACAAAGTCCTGTAACACGATGTCGAAGCTGCCATCGGGTACTTCTTTCTTGATGCGATAGGTGGTGCCGGTATGGTCACTGGGTGAGGTCGTCAGGTCGATCAGCCGGTAGGGCTCGAGCAGGGTCTTGTCCGCTTCCCGCACCAGCAGGACCTTGGGCTTGAGCTTCTGGCCGGGGCGGGTTTCCACCACGATGCCCACTTCGCCGTTGTGCATTTCCACGATCGAGCCGGGTGGGTAGACACCGATCATCTGGATAAAAGCCTCGGCCAGTTCCGCGTCGAACTGGGTGCCCCGATGGGTGTGGATGATCTCCAGCGCCTGCATGGACGCCCGGCCCCTGTCATAGATCCGGTTGCTGGTGATGGCGTCGTAGGTGTCCACCAGGCCCACCATTTTCGCAAACAGCGGAATCTGGTGGCTCTGCAGCCCGCGGGGATAACCGGAACCATCCATCCGTTCGTGGTGGCTGAATGCCACATCCACTGCCGTCGCCAGGGCATTGCTGGTGCCCATGAGAATGGTGCGGCCGTGATTGGTATGTTCCCGCATGATGCTGAATTCGTCCGGGGTCAGGGCGCCGGGCTTGTTCAGCACCCGATCCGGTATCCGGGTCTTGCCGACGTCGTGCAGCAGTCCGCACAGGGCCAGGTTGCGGATTTCCCCTTCCAGCAATCCAAGGTGCTTGCCAAACGCGGCCGAGAGAATGGAAACGTTGATGCAGTGCTCGGCGGTATACTCGTCCTGGTTCTTGATCTTGGTGAGCAGCAGCAGGGCATTCTCGTTTCTCAGAACGCTGTCCACGCAACTGTTGACCACTTTCCGTGCGTTGTTCAGATCCAGGGTGCGCCCGAGGCGAAGCCCTGCCATCAGGGATTTCGCGGTATCTCTGGCCTCCTCGAAACGCATCACCGCCGGCCCCATCTCCTCCGCCATGTTCACCTTGTTGATGTAGTTCACGCGTTTTCGGGGCAGCTTGCTCCGGGACGAGGCTGCGGGGGGCTGCTGCGGGGGGGATTTCTTACGTTTGCCGAACAGGCTGAAGCGCTTGCGGTCGGGCTCTTCAGGTCGGACTGCGGGAGCGGCCGCTTCGACGCGGCCTTCGATAAAGACGAACCGGCACTGGGCCTGAAGGGCGTGAAGTTCGGACTTGTTCTGGATGACAAAACCCTGGAGCAGGAAGTCAGTATCTTCCCACGGCCGATCCAGCCTGATCACGTGCATGCCAATCTCAAGGTCTGCAACGTCGATCCGGGTTTCAACGACTTCCTGGTGCCGTAGAGCCATGACGGAGCCCGCTTCTGATTGATTCCTTTTTATTGCATCATTCTGGCCCTGATTGGCCAAAAATTGTCCGCTTAAATGTAAAATCTTGTGAAATATCGGGTTTTCGAGACGTGGTTGGCCTTTATAGCGACATCAACCCACGGGCCAGTGCCGCGGCTCCCGCTATTGCAGCGATCCCCAGGATGATCGGTCTCAATCCTTCAAAAGGCATGCGGTTGACCAGTTTTCCGGACATCAGGAAACCGATGAGCACGCCCGGGAAAGTGGCCGCGAACAGTCCCAGCTCCCGAACACCGAGGTAACCGGACAGGGACAGGGCAGTCAGACTGAAAAAGCTGGCGACGAGAAAGAACGCGGACATATTGGCCCGCACCAGCGGGCCTTTTTCATTCTGGTAGATCAGAGCGATCGGTGGTCCGCCGACGGCGGTAATGGTGCCCATATAGGTAGAAGCGGCGCCGGCGATGACGCTGTTGCGGGCATTCAGCCCGGGTTTGAGACCACCCACACTCAGGGCAACACCGGCCAGGATCAGGATGCCGAACATCAGTTCAAACCCCTTTGGGGAGATCAGTGCCAGGGTAATGGCCGCCAGGATCATGCCGACGAACCCGCCACTGATGGCAAAACGCACCTGCCGCACTTCCAGGGCACCGCGGTTACGGATCAGCATCAGGATGGTCAGCAGCGTGGCATTCAGTACCAGCGGTGCCGGCAACAGGGTAGGGCTGATGAGGAACAGCAGGGGCGCGGACAGGGTACCAATACCATAGCCGGCAACTCCCTGGAGGCAGGCCCCGGCGATAATGGCCAGGTTGGCCAGGACGAGCTGTACCACGGAAAGGTCAAACAAGGCTTTTGATCCTTCTGAACTTGATACACTTTGGGGCTCCACAGCCAAACCGGAGCAAACCCACGAGATGATACCTGACCAGTCAAACAGCCTCTGCCCATGCGGCTCGGGCAAGACCTATGAACAATGCTGCGGCCCCAGGCACCGGGGAGAACCGGCACCGTCGCCGGAGGCGCTGATGCGGTCCCGGTATACGGCATTTGTCCAGGGGCGGGCGGATTATCTGCGCGCGACCTGGCATCCCGATACCCGCCCCCCGGAACTGGGCCTGGAAGGGTCACCGGACTGGGTGAGTCTTCAGATCCTCGATAGCACGGAACAGGGTAGCAGGGGCAGGGTCCATTTTCGCGCTGTTTATCGCGCCGGTGGCGGCTGGGGCTATCTCGAGGAAAACTCTGACTTTGTCCTGGAGGATGGCCGTTGGTTTTACTTTTCGGGTCAGACCGAGGAAGGTCAGCTCAAACCCGGTCGAAACGAGCCATGCCCCTGCGGCAGCGGGAAAAAGTTCAAGGCCTGTTGTCGGTAAGCCGTTAGTTCAAGGGCGCTCATCATCCGCCTTGTGGTAGATTGATCGGCCGGATAATGAGGAACCTATGAAAGCAGCCACACCCGAGACCACCAAGGGCGTTCTCTACGGCCTTGCGGCCTACTCCATGTGGGGGAGTTTTCCCCTGTATTTCGCCCTGTTCGAGGGCGTGCCGGCCTGGGAGGTCCTGATTCACCGGGTGATCTGGTCCTGCCTGTTCCTCGCCATCGTGATCACGCTCCTGCAGCGCTGGCAACCGGTCAGGTCGGCCCTGGCAAGACCCCGAAAACTGGGCTTCGTGCTGGGCTGCGCCCTGTTCATTGCCCTGAACTGGGGCGTGTATATCTACGCGGTGGAAACCCGCCACGTGCTCCAGGCCAGCCTTGGCTACTTCCTCACGCCCCTGGTGAATGTTGCCATGGGGATGCTGATTCTGCGGGAGACGATTACCCGTCTGCAGGCCATCGCGGTGGTTCTGGCCACGGTGGCCATCCTGTACCAGTTGTTCCTGCTGGGCATCGTGCCCTGGATCACCCTGGTACTGGCTTTCAGCTTCGGCACTTATGGTTTGCTCCGCAAGAAAGTGGAACTCGATGGGCTCTCGGGTCTGTTTGTGGAGACCCTCCTGCTGCTGCCCGTCGGGCTGCTCACCTGGGCCTGGCTCGGTGCCGAGGGGGTGTCCCATTTCTCCGACAGTACCGGCATGATGCTGTTGTTATTGTCTTCCGGCATCGTCACCGCCATCCCGCTGCTGGCGTTCGCCGGTGCCGCCCGCCGTCTGCGGCTGGCGACGGTGGGATTCCTCATGTACATCAACCCGACCATCCAGTTCCTCATTGCCCTGTTTGTGTTCGAGGAGCCGCTGAGTGGTGAGAAGCTGGCAAGTTTTGTCATGATCTGGGTGGCGCTGGCCATCTATTCCTGGTCGGCCTGGAATGCGAGGAAAGCACCGTAATGAAACAGCCCATCACCGGTTATCACCGGGACGAAGAGAACCACTGGGTCGCCCAGCTTGCCTGTGGCCATAACCAGCATGTGCGCCATGACCCGCCCTGGGTGAACCGTCCCTGGGTCACCACCGCGGAGGGCCGCCGTTCCATGCTGGGTTTTGAGCTGGAGTGCAAGAAATGCGATCAGGGCGCGCCGCCGGACGAGCAGCCCTGATTCCGAAACTTCGTCAGTCAGCCTGCGTCGCACTCTGCGCAGGCGTATTTGCGCTCGTAGCGCCGGTCAGCCCAGAGCTGGTAGACCGGTGAGGCAATCTGGTAGATCCCCGGCCAGAGCAGGGGTTTGAAGAGAAAGCCGAAGGGCGTATGGGACCAGGCACGGACGGTCGCGTGCAGGCCGGTAACCCATTCGCCGGTCCAGGTCATCAGGTGCAGGCGGCGCAGCAGCATCTCGTGGGGTGGCAGAATCAGACTGCCATTGCGCTGCTGGTGGATATCCGCCAAAACCAGGTTGCCTTTGTTCAAGCGCCTCAGCGCCCGGACCTCCCGGGCGCACAGTGGGCACTGGCCATCATGGAAGAGAGTGTCATACCGGGGCTCCATCGAGTCCTCCTAACGCAAGTATCTGGCGTCGGGCGTCCGCTTTCTGCTGTTCCAGTCTCTCCTTCAGACCGTCGACGGCCCCGGGCAGCGTTTCCGGTGCCCGGGTTCTGAAGGCTTTGACCAGCTCGATCTGCACGTGCAGGTCCTGGAACCGGCCATAGAGTTCCTGCCGTTGTTTCAGGGCCTTGAGCGGCCGTTTCCAGCCTTTGGCATCCAGCTCCATCAGGTAGCGGATGCGCTTGAGCAGCTTCCTCAGTCGGTGGATGTCCTCATCCGGTGAGTTGTGGAGCAGCTCGGCGGTGCGCCTGTTGAACTCCTTTATACGGTTTTCTACCGCTTTCCGGATGTCTTTCGGGGTCAGCCGGCCTGCCAATTTCCGGAATTGGCGGGAATGAATCAGACTGTCCCAGCGGTGCATGGTGTCCCGGTAGCGCTTGCTTTCCAGTCGTTTGACGAGGGCATGGTGCTCCTGGTCGGCTTCGGTTTCTGCCCAGGTACCGAGGGCGGTTTGCAGCTCGTTGTTTTGGTCGCAAAGGACTGGCAGGTCCTGCAGGAATACATGCAGGTCCCGGAGCCGGCTGGTGGCACGGGCGTGGTGCTTGAGCTGCTTGATGGACTGTTTCAGGGATTTGTCGCCGGTGACTTCTTCCACCGATTCGGCAATGGCCCGGCTGCGCCGGATGGCAATCCGGAACTGGTGCAGGAACTCGTCATCCAGCCCCACCTTGACCCCCGGTTGCAACTCTCCCAGTCGTTGTAGCTGATGGGACAGTGCCTCGGGAATGTCACGTCCGGGCTCGTCGCCGGTGGTTCGTGCCCGTTTTTTCTGCTTGCGGGCGAATTGCCGGTAGCTGAATTCCCTGGGCGTGAGAAAGGCTTCGAGCCGGCCTTTACCGGCAGCCACCTTGTGCCAGGGCTTGTCCGGAAACTGGATGTGCACAAAGCCCGCCGTGGGCAGGTTGGCGGGTGGATGCTTGAGCAGGTGCTCTGCCAGTTCCAGCAAGGCGGGGTTATGACCGATGATGGCCACGGTCTCTTCCCCATCGTCCAGTGTGTTGAGCCAGTGCAGGAGTCGGCGGTAGTCGAAGGTGTAAAGGTCCGGAGTGGTGTGAACCCGGTTGCCGGGAAATCCCTCCGGAAGAACACCTGCCAGGGTCTGTTGTGCCCTGACAGCATCGCTGGCATGGATGGTGCCGCCGAAGGCACCGCTGCGGACCAGTGCCCGGCCCAGCGGGCCGAGCTGACTCTCGCCCCGGCTGTTGAGCGGACGTTGGTGATCGCTGAGGGTTTCATCCGCCCAGCTGGATTTGGCATGGCGTACGAGGAACAGGTGCTTCATGAGAACTTCGGATTCATGGAGTTTGATAATAGCGTAGTGCCTGTGTGGCATGATGTCGCAGAGCATGCCGCGGATTTATGACAAAGATTGGCTCGAGGCCGTTAGCAGGCTATGATGGAGGCGGACCCGAAATACCTATTCATACCTATAAAAAACGGAAGCCAACACCATGAATTTACGCAAGTCTTTCTTTGCCGCTGTGGCTGTTGCGGCATCGGCTTTCAGCGCGTCTGCGCTGGCACAGGAAACCTATACTTTGAGCCTGGCTCAGACCTGGGGGCCGAATTCACCGATTCTGGGGGAAACGACGGAACACTTTGCCAAAATGGCAGAGGAGATGTCAGATGGCCGGCTGAAAGTGCGGGTAGATGCCTCCAACAAGCACAAGGCACCTTTCGGCATTTTCGACCTGGTTCGCACCGGCCAGTACGACATGGGTCATACCGCCTCGTACTATTACAAGGGCACCATTCCCAATGCCATGTACTTCACCACCATTCCGTTCGGCCTGATTGCCCCGGAAATGTACGCCTGGTTCTACCACGGTGGTGGCATGGAACTCATGCAGAAGGTCTATGAGCCGCACGGTCTGCTGTCCTTCCCGGGCGGTAATACCGGTAACCAGATGGGTGGCTGGTTCCGCAAGGAAATCAACTCCGTGGAGGATCTCCAGGGCCTGAAGATGCGTACCCCGGGCTTTGCCGGCGAAGTTATGTCCGAGCTGGGTGTGGCGGTCACCAACCTGCCGCCGGGAGAGCTGTACACCGCTCTTGAACGTGGCACCATTGACGCCCTTGAGTGGGTGGGCCCGGCCCTCGATTTCCCCATGGGCTTCCATCAGATCGCCAAGTACTACTACTCCGGCTGGCAGGAGCCTGGTGCCGAGGTACAGTTCCTGATCAACAAGAAGACCTGGGACAAGCTGCCGGCAGATCTGCAGGAGGTCCTCCGGGTCGCCATGCGCACGGCCGCTTACGACATGTACATCCAGAGCGTGCATGAGAGCGGTGTTGCCTGGAACAAGATGAAGGAGGACTACCCGGATGTGACCCACAAGGTGTTCCCGCCGGAGGTTATCGAGGCGCTGCGCGAAACCACTGACCGCCTGCTCGCAGAAGCGGCGGAGAAGGATCCGCTGGCCAAGGAAATTATCACCTCCCAGCGCGACTACCTGAAGCAGGTCCGCCCCTGGATCAACATCTCGGACAAGGCCTACCTGAACAGTGTTGCCGGCGAGTGATCGCCAAAAACGGTTAAAGCCCTGAAAACAAGGGGCGTCGGGGTTTCGGATTACCCCGACGCCCCTTTTTGTTTGCTACGCTTTCTGGAAAAATAGCGAGCTCACTTTTCGGGCAGGGCCGATGAAAAAGACACTGCTTTCTCTGAGTAATCTCACCAAACAGTTTGACGGCAAAACCGTTCTGGATTCCCTGAACCTGGATATCTACGACGGGGAATTCATTACCCTTCTTGGTCCGTCAGGCTGTGGTAAAACCACCCTGCTGCGTTTGATGGCGGGCTTCGAACTTCCCGATGCCGGCACCATTACCCTGTCCGGGGAAGACCTGACGGGCACCCCGCCGGAACACCGCCCCCTGAATACCGTTTTCCAGCATTACGCGCTGTTCCCGCATATGTCGGTTTTCGACAACGTCGCGTATGGCCTGAAGATGGAAAAGCGGCCCAGGGAGGAGATTCGCGAGCGCGTGGAGGAAGCGCTGGCGATGGTGCAGCTGCAGGATTACATGCGCCGCAAGCCCCATCAGTTGTCCGGAGGCCAGCAACAGCGCGTGGCCATTGCCCGGGCGGTGGTCAAGCGCCCGCGACTGTTGCTTTTGGATGAGCCGCTCTCGGCCCTGGATTACAAGTTGCGGCGCACGATGCAGGTGGAGCTGAAGCGCTTGCAGAGGGAGCTCGGCATAACCTTCGTGTTTGTTACCCATGACCAGGAAGAAGCGTTGTCCATGTCCGACCGGGTGGTGGTGCTCAAGGATGGCCTGGTCCAGCAACTGGGCACGCCCAGGGAAGTGTACGAGCGCCCGGCCAACCTGTTTACCGCGCGCTTCGTCGGTGAAACCAATTTCTTTCCGGGTGAAGTGGAGTCGATCCATGACGGCTCTATCACCGTGGATGTGTTCGGCCTTAAACGGACCCTGCGCCGCCCTGATTTCCCGGTACGGGAAGGGCAGCTGCTGCACGTGCTTCTGCGCCCCGAGGACATCCGGGTGCTCGATCCGGCCGATGAGCAGGGCGTGGCCGGGAAGATCGTCGAGCGTAACTACAAGGGCAGTACGCTGGACTCGGTGATCCACCTGGAAGACGGCACCGAAGTACTGGCCAGCGAGTTTTTCGACGAGGATGATCCGGCCTTCGATTACCGGTTGGGCGAACCGGTGAAGGTGAGCTGGGTCGATGGCTGGGAGTGGTTGCTCCCGGAAGAGGCGAACGAACCAGTCCATGAGGATGCACTGACCGATGCCTAGCATTACCCGGCAGCCGTTCAGGACGGCGGTGCTGGTGCTGGTGTGGGGCTGGTTGCTGTTCCTGGTGCTGGCGCCGAACCTGCTGGTGGTGGGTGCCAGTGTGATGACCCGGGATCCGGGCACGTTCATCTCATTGCCCCTGAACCTGGATGCCTACCGGCAGCTTTTCGACCCGCTGTATCTTGAGGTGTTCCTGCATTCTCTTTATATGGCGGCGATGACGACCCTGGCCTGTCTGCTGATCGGTTATCCCTTTGCCTGGGCCCTGTCGAAACTGGGCAAGCAACGTCAGTTGCTGCTGATCTTCCTGCTGATCGTGCCGTTCTGGACCAACTCGCTGGTGCGCACCTACGCTCTCAAGATGCTGCTGGCCACCAATGGCCTGATCAACAGTTCCCTGATGAGCCTGGGCTGGATCGACGAACCCATCCAGATGCTCTATACCGAGGGCGCGGTGATCGTCGGCCTGGTCTATCTGCTGCTCCCGTTCATGATCCTGCCGCTGTATTCGGTGTTCGACGACCTTCGTCAGGAGTTGCTGCTGGCTTCCCACGACCTGGGCGCCGGCCGCTTCGCTACCTTTATCCACGTGATCGTGCCCCTGACGCTGCCGGGCGTTCTGGCCGGTGTGATGCTGGTACTGTTGCCTGCCATGGGGCTGTTCTTTGTGCCCGATATCCTTGGTGGTTCCCGTAACCTGCTGGTGGGTAACGTCATCAAGAACCAGTTCCTGGATGCCCGGAACTGGCCGTTCGGCGCGGCGGCCAGCATTGTACTGACCGTCACCATGGCCATCCTCATGCTGGCTCACCGCCTGAGCAAACAGCGCATCGGTGAGGAGGGCACGGGATGACCCGGTGGTTGCCAAGAGCCTATCTGGTGCTGGTCTATCTGCTGCTGTACGTCCCCATTGGCGTGCTGGTGGTGTTCTCGTTCAATGACTCCCGTAGCGGCTATACCTGGGGTGGCCTGAGTCTTCGCTGGTACCAGTCCCTGTTCAACAACAACGCCATGGTGGAGGCCATGTGGAATTCCCTGTGGCTGGCGCTTTCGGCCGCCACCGTCTCCACCATTATCGGGGCACTGACGGCGCTGGCACTGCACCGTTACCGGTTCCGGGGCAAGAAGGTACTCAACGGGATGTTGTTCGTGGTGATGATGTCGCCCGAGATCGTTCTCGCAATCTCGTTGCTGGCGTTATTCCTGCTGGTGGGTATCCAGCTCGGTTATGTCTCCCTGCTGCTGGCCCATGTCACCTTCTGTCTGCCGTTCGTGGTGATTACCGTGATGGCCCGGCTGAGCGGCTTTGACGAGAGTCTGCCCGAGGCGGCCCGCGATCTCGGTGCCACCGATTTCACCATGACCCGGACGGTACTGATCCCGGTCATCATGCCGGCGTTAATGGCGGGCTGGCTGCTGGGGTTTACACTGTCACTGGACGATGTTGTGGTCAGCACCTTTGTCAGTGGCCCCAGTTATGAAATTCTGCCCCTGCGCATCTACTCGATGGTGCGTGTGGGCCTCAAGCCCGAGGTAAACGCCCTGGGCACGCTGTTGCTGGTGTTCTCACTGGTTATGCTGATGTTGTCACAATGGATACTCACAAGGAGCAAACGATGAAGAAACTCGCACTGGCCGGCCTGCTGGCGGTGGGCCTGACTGGCTGCAGTTCCGAGGAACCAAAGGTTCTCAATCTGTATAACTGGTCCGAATACATGCCGCAGGAAGTGTTGACGCGCTTCGAGGAAGAGACCGGCATCCAGGTGGTCTACACCACTTACGACAGCAACGAAGCCATGTATGCCAAGCTCAAGCTGCTGGATGACAGCGCCGCCTATGACCTGGCCGTGCCCTCCACCTACTACGTGAGCAAGATGCGCCAGGAAGGCTTGCTGATGCCCATCGATCGCAGCAAGATCGAGGGCTTTGACAACCTGGATCCGGAGCTGACCAACCTTGATATCGATCCGGATAACAAATTCAGTATTCCCTATCTGTGGGGGACCACCGGCCTGGCTGTGGACACTGCGGATATCGACGGCGAGCCGGTTACCGCCTGGGAAGATCTTTGGGACGAGCGTTTCGAAGGCCGGGTGATGCTCACCAACGACATGCGGGAAGTCTTCCACGTCGGCCTGCGGGTACTGGGCTACTCCGGTAACAGCACCGATCCGGGTCAGATCGAGGAAGCCTACGAGAAACTCACCGAGTTGATGCCATCGGTGCGTACCTTCAACTCCGATGCACCCCGGGTGCCCTACCTGGAGGGCGAGACCGATGTCGGCATGATCTGGAACGGCGAAGCCGTGATGGCTGAGGAAACCATGCCTTCACTGGAATACGTCTATCCGGAAGAGGGCATTATCGCCTGGCTGGACAGCTTCGTGATTCCCAAGAACGCCAAGAACCCCGAGGCTGCCCACCAGTTCATCAGCTTCGTGCTGCAGCCGGAAATCTCCGCGCTGATCAGCGAGGAGATCGGCTACGCCACCCCGAACCTCGCCGCCCGTGAGATGCTGCCGGACGAAGTGGCCAACAACCGCGCCAGCTACCCGACGCCCGAGGACATGACCAACGCCGAATTCCAGGTCGATATCGGAGACGAGGCGCTGCAGGTGTACGCCAAGTACTGGGAGATGCTCAAGTCCGGGCGTTGATTCTGACCGGGACCGGTCGACTGTCTGATCACGGAGGCCTCGGCCTCCGTTTTTTCTGAATGGGGTTTCACAAAACTGACATACATGGTCTATACCTTCCTGATAACAACTGGTTAGCAAACTTGTTACCTACCGTTATCAGGAGATGCAAAGATCATGGGATCGCGCACCGCAAGGACATCCGCACTGCTTGGCTCCACCTTCCTCGCTGCTGTCACTTTTTCCGGCAGCCTGTTTGCTGAAGAGCTGCGACTGATAACCTGGGGCGGCTATGCCCCGGATGATGTGGTGGCCCAGTTCGAGAAAGAGACCGGTATCGATGTAAAGGTCACCCTCTCGAATAATGAGGACATGATCTCCAAGCTGCGGGCCACCGGCGGTGCCGGTTTTGACCTGGCCCAGCCCAGCCAGGACCGGATCGTCGGCGTTCAGCGCCAGTTCAATATCTACAAGCCCATCGACTTCAGCCGCGTCAACACCGATCAGCTGCAGGCGTCCATGGTCAAGGCGACCCGGGACTCCACCGAGCTGGATGGCGAATTCTACGGTGTGCCTTCGGTCTGGGGTACCAGCGGCCTGATCGTCCACAGCTCGGTGGCGGATACGGTCACCGATTACACCGACCTGTGCGACCCGGCGGTGGCCGGCAAGGTCAGTTACCGTCTCAAGCGTCCGACCCTGATCGGTTTTGCCTTTGCCATGGGCATGGATCCCTTCGCGGCCTACAACGACCGTGACGAGTACGAGTCGATCCTGGCGAAAGTGGAAGACAAGCTGATCGACTGCAAGAGCAACGTGAAGACCTACTGGACCGGTGGTGACCAGCTGCTGGCGTTGTTGCGCACTGGCGAGGTGATCGCGGCCATGGCCTGGGATGCCGGCGGCTGGAAACTGAACGCGGAGAACCCGGAGATCCGTTTCGTGGCCCCGGACTCCGGCGCCCTGGGCTGGATCGACACCTTTGCCATTCCCCGCCGCAGTGAAAACGAGGAAGCCGCCTACCAGTGGATCAACTTCGTCATGCAGCCGGAGATTGCCGCGCGGATCACCAACGCCTCGGGCAATTTCACCGCTTCCAAAGGCGCAGACGAGTTTGTCCGGGCAGAGCTGCGGGATGCCTACCGGGCCAGCTTCAGTGACCAGGCGATCAACAACATCAAGTGGTATCCGCCGGTACCCCCCGGCCTGGAAACCCTGGAAGGGCAGGTGCTGGACCGCGTCCAGGCATCGAACTGATCTCCATGGGGATCGAGTCCGACCTGTTCTGCTCGAACCTGGTCCGCCGCTTTGGCAGCAACGCCGCGGTGGACCATGTTTCCCTCGACGTGCCTGCGGGCACGTTTTTCTCGATCCTGGGCCCCTCTGGCTGCGGCAAGACCACCCTGCTGCGCTTGCTGGCGGGTTTTGACCGGCCTGACGAAGGCGATATCCATATTCGCGGCGCGCGCATGAACGATGTGCCGCCGAACCGGCGCCCGGTCAACATGGTATTCCAGCACCTGGCCCTGTTCCCGACCATGTCGGTGGGAGACAACATCGGGTATGGCCTGAAACGCCAGAAAGTGCCGGCCGCCGAGCGCCGCATCCGGATCGCCCGGGTGCTGGAACAGGTCGGCCTGCCCGGCATGGAAAACCGGAATCCCGGCGAGCTCTCCGGTGGCCAACGCCAGCGTGTGGCCCTGGCTCGCTGCCTGGTGCTGGAGCCGACCCTACTTTTGCTGGATGAGCCTCTCGGGGCCCTGGATCTGAAACTGCGGGAGCAGATGAAGATCGAACTCAAGCGTTTGCAGAAGGCATTCGGCACCACCTTCGTGTACATCACCCACGACCAGTCCGAGGCCATGGTCATGTCGGACCGGGTCGCCGTAATGAAAGATGGCCGGTTCGAACAGGTGGCCCCTCCCGAAGAGCTGTATCGGGAGCCCACGACCCCCTTTGTGGCCGGTTTTGTGGGCGACAACAACCGCCTGGGAGGGGAGCTGGTGGCCGTGCAGGGCGGGCTGGCGGAGCTCCGACTGGATGATGGCAGCCTGGTCCGTGGCCGGCTCGGCCAGACCGCACCGCCAATCGGTGAGCGGGCGGACCTGTTCATTCGGCCGGAATCCCTGGTATTGGGCGGAGATGCCCTGAGGCCTGAATACTCGGTTCTCAGGGCTTCGGTGACCACTACCCTGTTTGACGGCGCCAACAGTCGTCTTGAGGCCGACAGCACCGGTCATACCCTCTATGCCCGGTTGCCCCAGGACGGCTCGGCGCCCAGGTTGCGGGAAGGGGCCAAGGTCCAGCTCGCCTGGGACCCGATGCTGGCACGGGTGTTTGCCCCGGGGGCCGCATGAACGCCAGCGCCGGTCGCCTGTCCCTGTGGCTGCTGCTCACTCCCTTCCTGCTGTGGATTGTGTTGCTGGTGCTGGTGCCCCATCTGCAGATGCTGCGGGTCTCCTTCCAGGTCCGGGAGAGTTGGGACACGCTGGCGTGGGGGCTCGATCAGTACCAGAACTTTTTTACCGAGTCCTATTACTGGCGCACCTTTGTCCGAACCGGGGTGATGTCGCTGTTCACCACGTTTCTCACCCTGCTGATTGCTTTTCCCATTGCCTGGTACATCGCGAGGCTGGCGCGGGGCCGTGCCAAGGGGTTGTTGTTTCTGGCGTGCCTGGTGCCCTTCTGGGCCAGTGAGCTGGTGCGTACCTACGGCTGGATGATCCTGCTGCGGGAGAGTGGTCTGTTCAGTTCCTGGCTGCAGGCGCTGGGCTGGGCTGATGGCCCGGTGGAAATGCTCTACAACGATGTGGCCGTGATCGTCGGCCTGGTCTACAACGGCTTGCTGTTCATGGTAGTGCCCCTGGTCACCACTCTGGATGGCATGGACGAGAATCTGGTGGAAGCCGGTTACGATCTCGGGGGCAATCACCTGACCGTACTTCGCGAGGTGGTGGTGCCCTGGGCAATGCCGGGCATTGTCTCCGGTTGCATCGTGGTGTTCATGCTGACCCTCGGCAGTTACCTGACCCCCATCCTGATGGGTGGCAAGGACAGCGCCTGGTTCACTGGGCAGATCTTTACCCAATTCATCACCCGATTTAACTGGGAACAGGGCGCCGCCCTCGGCGTTTTGCTACTGGTGCTGTCCTCTCTGATCGTCTGGCTGGGTCTGAAATTCTCCGGTCAGTCCCTGCGCAAGGTCATGGGGTGAGGGTATGATCCGATCCGTTCCCCGCTCCCGCTGGTTCGATGGCCTGTACCTGGCCTACCTGGTAGCGTTTTTCGTCTACCTGGCCCTGCCACTGACGGTGACGGCGGTGTTTGCGTTCAATGATGCGCCATTTCCGTCTCTTCCCTGGAAGGGCTTTACGCTGGATTGGTACCTGGCGGACGGTTCGGCGGGTCGTACCGGGCTGTTTCATGACGACGGTCTGCTCTCGGCGCTTTGGGTCAGTACCAAGATCGCATTCTGGGTGACAGTGGTCAGCGTTACCCTTGGGTGCGTCAATGCGGTGCTGTTTGAGCGCCTGGAGTTCCGCGGCAAGGAGTTCCTGTATCTGCTGATGCTGCTGCCGCTGGTGATTCCGGGGGTGATTCTGGGGGTATCGATCCTGGTGTTCTACAGCGGCATGGCCAACGATGCCTCGCGACTGTGGGGTGTCGAGCTGGATGTCTTCCGGCCGGGGATGACGCTGGTGGTGATGGGCCAGGTGACCTTCATTGCCACACTCGCCACCCTGGTGATTGCTGCCCGCCTGCGCAAGTTTGACCGGCAACTGGAAGAGGCGGCGCTGAACCTTGGTGCCACACCCGTGGTGGCCTGGTTTACGGTCACGCTACCATGGCTGCTGCCGTCCATCTTCGGCGCTGCCGCCATGGCGTTCCTGATGTCCTTCGAGAACTTCAACACGACGGTGATGCTCACCGGAAGTGACACCCCTCTGACCGTTGCCCTGTTCAATCGATTGCGGGAGGGTTCCACGCCTGTGCTGAATGCAGTGGCGCTATTGCTGATGGTGGGGTCGGCGTTGCTGGCGGTAATCGCTATGGGGAGGTCCCGGGATAACACCTGAGAGTGTTATCCCGGACAGGACGGTCAGACAACAAGAACCGGACACTTGGCGTGAGACGCCACCCGGTGAGAGACACTGCCCAGGAACATGCCGTCCTTGTCGCTGTTGGTACCCTTGGTGCCCACTACAATCAGGTCGGCTTCCTTGTCCTGGGCGAACTTGATGATCACCCGGGAGGGTCGTCCGGCCTTGACGAAGCCCCGCACCTTGGTAGCACCGTGCTCCTTCGCCAGCTCCTTGGCATGATTCACAACTTCTTTTGCGTACTCCGAGAGCACCTTGTCCGGGATGTCCATGTCGGCCGGGCGACCGATCGACAGTGACGCCTCGAACAGGCTGTGGTGCTTGTACACGCAGAGGATGTAGATCTCGGCCTCGGGAATCAGTCTCTGGAGATCGATGGCTTTGTCCAGCGCCTTCAGCGAGGTCTTGGAGCCGTCCACCGCGACCAGGATTCTTTCGAACATGAGTGTCTCCTTAAGGACCCTTGAGTCTCTCCATTAATCCCTGAATGCCACGTCCCGCAGGAACAGGGCGATGTCCGGGAAGGCGATTATCAGGCCTGCGGCCGCTACCAACATGAAAATGAACGGTGGTGTTCCGCGAATCACTTCGAGATAGGGCCGTTTGAAGATCGCGATGGCTGTGAAAATGTCGCAGCCAAAGGGCGGTGTGGCTGAGCCGATGGCAACTTGCAGGGTGATCAGTACACCAACCAGTACCGGATCCAGCCCGGTGGATTCGATGGCCGGGGCAAAGATCGGTGTCAGGACCAGGATCACTACGATCGGGTCCACAAACATGCAGGCGATGAAGAACGCGACACAGATCGCGATCAGCACGCCGACCGGGCCGGCCTCATTCACGCCAACTGCTTCCAGGATGGTCTGCGGGATCTGGGCAAAGGAAATGATCCAGGAGAAGCCGTTACCGACCGCGACCAGGATGAAGACCACCGCGGTAATCAGGCCAGTGGACTTGGCGATGCGCCATACATCGGGCAGTTTCAACGAACGGAAGACCACGAACTCCAGCAGGAAGGCATAGAGCACGCACACTGCAGCCGCTTCCGTGGGGCTGAAGATGCCGCCGTAGATACCGCCAACAATGATGACCGGGAAGAACAGCGGCCAGAGTGCGTCGCGCACGGAAAGTGCCCGCTGCGCCCAGGTTGCTTTCTCTTCGGTCGGCACATCGTTCTTGTAGGCGTAAATCAGGCAATAGATCGAGAACATGAACAGAATCAGAACGCCCGGACCGATACCGGCAATAAACAACTCGGCAATGGAGGTTTCGGAGATAACTCCGTAGATGATCATCCCGATACTCGGGGGAATCAGGAATGCGATGTCACTGGCGTTGATGATCAGCGCCAGGGTAAACGGGTCGGAATAACCGGCTTTGAGCATCTTGGGGCGCAGCGGGGAACCCACCGCCACTACTGTCGCCTGGGTGGAGCCGGAGACCGCGCCGAACAGTGTGCAGGAAGTTGCGGTACTGATCGCCAGGCCGCCCTTAACATGGCCGATGAAGGCCATGACCATGTTGATCAGCCGGTCTGCAGACTGACCCCGCGTCATGATATCGGCGGCCAGAATGAACATCGGTACAGCAATCAACGACGCCGGCCGGATGCCCCCCATCATCTGCTGGATGAAGGTACCCATCTGGCCGAAGCCGTCAAACATCATTACAAAGCCGACCACCGCGCCGGTAATCAGCGGAACCATCATCGGGAAGCCCAGCAGCAGTAACCCGATCATGATCACCATCATTATAGTTGCCATGATTTCTTATCCTTACCTGAGTTCAGCTGCGGGGTTCATACTTCCGATTCGGTATCGGCATAGCCATCAACGACGCCAGTGGAGAGATAGACATCCTTGCTGGTGAAGTTCTTGATGGCGGTCAGGAAGTACTGGATTCCGGTAATGGCAAAGCCAACCGGGGCCCAGATGTAGATCCACCAGATCTCGAACCCGAGGGCGGGCAGGATCCGGCCACGGTCGTAGAGCGTCTCGATGTAACCATAGGAGTGGTAGCAGAGGAAAAACATCACCACCGAGGTGAACAGGGCGATGATGATCATCAGTACCTTCCGTCCCTTGGTGGGGATCGCGTCGTAGACGGCGGACATGCGGATGTGACGACCATGGCGGGCCGCGTAACCGATGCCGGCAAAGGTGATCAGGATAATGAGAATTCGGTTGATTTCTCCGGAGAAGAAAAGACCTTCGCCGAAGACATACCGCGCGATAACGTTCACGCAGGTATTGATAGCCATCAGGATAACGCCCAGAGCAAGCATGACCGCTTCAATCTTGCTTATCCAGACATCAATGGTTCCCAGAAACCCGGGCAGGCCTGACTCGTAGGAGCCGGTGTCATCTTCTAGATCCGGGGAATTCTCGGACATGGGGTGCGCTCCAGAACATTCTGCTCCCGACCGGTAGGGGCCGGCGGGGAGGGATTAAGACCGAGTCCCGCCGGCGGCGGCCGACGGGACTGTTTCCTTCAGATCAGTCGTTCTGAACTTCTTTCAGGTCTTCCTTGAACTGGTTCAGCAGCTCTTTGCCGCTTTCGCCAGTCATTTCGATGAACTTATCCTCTACCTGCGGCGCACGGGCCTTGAAGGCTTCGATCTGCTCATCGGTCAGGCGGGTAACGGTGACCTCGTCACTGTTGGCCTTGATTTTTTCCAGGGCTTCCTCGGCCAGGCCATCGATGTGCACGATGATCTCTTCGAAGGCGTAGTCCGCAGCATCCTGGACCAGCTTCTTGTCTTCGTCAGACAGGCCGTTGTAGAAGTCCTGGTTCGCCATCATGGCCGTGGTGAACCAGCCGTGGCCGGTGAAGACCAGATTGGGGGAGACCTCATACAGCCCGCCGGACTCGATCCAGAAGATCGGGTTTTCCTGACCCTGGATCATGTTGGTCTGCAGGGCACCGTAGACCTCACCCCAGGGCAGCGGGGTCGGAGTGGCGCCGAAGGCGGAATAGGTTTCGGACAGAAGCGGGTTGGTCATGACCCGGATCTTCTTGTTGTTGAAGTCCGCGGGCTTGGTAACCGGCTCGTCGACAGTGACGACCATCTCGCCTTCCGGGTACATTTTCAACAGTTCCAGACCCTTCTCGGAGTAGAGTTCCGGGAAGTCCTCGTTGATCGCCTCACTCTCACGGAAGAACTCGATCACGGTATCCATGTCGGTGGGCATGAGATACGGGATAAAGAAGATCTGGGCTTCCGGAATCAGGGAGCCGGTGAAGCCGGGGGACTGGTTTACGAAGTTCAGGATGCCGGCCTGGGTTTGCTCCATGATGTCGTCGGACTCGCCCAGCTCACCGAAGCGGTATACCTGCAAGGTGTGGTCCGAGTTTTCTTCGATGTATTCCTTGAACTTGTAAGCGAATACGTCCTGAACGTCGCCTTCGTATTCTTCATGGGCATAACGCCAGTTGGCTGCGTTTACGGCATTTGCCGCGGTCAGACCGGCGAAAGCCAGCGCTGAAATACCAGCCAGTTTCCTGAATTTACTCTTGCTGCTCATCGGGTTGTCTCCGCTCGTTATTTTACGTTAATCCATTGTTACGTTAATAAAGACTGGCAAAACAAAGTGGTTTTCGCAAGAAAATGGCGGAAATAAGCCAACATCGGATACAGGTTTTAGCCGGATCGCAAGTACATGAATTCAGGATGGATTCAGTTCTGACAGGCAGCTTTCAAGGAAGAAGGTGAATTCCCGCACCACTGTGTCGACACTGTTCTGGAGCCGGTGCCCGTCAGCCAGGACCAGGGTGTTGATCCGTTGCTCCCGTGCCAGTTCCAGAACCGGCATGACCGGGACCACATCGTCATCCCAGCCGTGGATGATCCGGGTATGTCTCGCCTGAATAACGGGGCGGGACTGGGGGTAGCGGGGCAGTGCCAATGCCGGTGCCAGCAGGAAGCACCCCAGCACCGGGGTATGGGCACTGGTCTGGGCGCAGACCCAGCCGCCCATGCTGGAGCCGGCCAGGATCGTGCGTGCGGGCTCGGCGCTGGCCTTCTCCATGGCGGCCCGCATCTGCTGCAGGCGGATGTCCGGTTCCTTGCTGCTACGATGATCAACGGCCTCGGCACGAACACCAGGAAAAGCTTCCGCTGCCCGTTTCATGGCCTGTATTTTGGTACTGCCGGGCCCGCTTTCCAGCCCATGGGACAGGAACAGGTGGATAGTTTCTCGGGGCATGTCGGTCTTCCTCCGTGGAGTGTCAGGACCCTCAGTTGATCAAGGCGGTGGAATTCGTGCCCTGATCCCGGGTAGCCGCCAGGATGTCCAGGGCATGGCGGCGCTTCGCGGGATCGTAAATGTCCACTGTGAACATCAGCTCTTCCACCTCGGCCGTCGACAGCAGGTTGTCGATCTGCTGGCGGATCGAGGTGGCATCCCCTAGCAGCTGCAGTCCGAGGAAATCCCGGACACCGGCTTCTTCGCCGGCATTCCACAGGCCTTCCATGGTGTCTACCGGAGGCTTCATCCACAGCGGCTGGCCCCGGAACAGCGCCAGGATTCTCTGGTAGCTGGTGGTGGCCAGAAAGCGTGCCTCTTCCACGGAATCCGCGGGTACGGCCGGTACAGCGAGCATGGCGTAGGGCTCAGAAAGCTGTTCTGAAGGCTGGAAATTGTCCCGGTAGACCCTCAGTGCTTCCCGGTACAGCCGCGGAGCAAAATGACCGGCAAAAGCGTAAGGCAGACCGCGCATGGCAGCCAGCTGGGCACTGTAAAGGCTGGAGCCCAACAGCCAGATCGGCACATTGGTGTCAGCGCCGGGAATGGCCTTGACCGGTTGGCCGGCCTTTAACGGTCCCAACAGAGTTTGCAGCCGGGCGACGTCTTCCGGGAACTGTTCGGCGCCCAGTCCGTCTCGGCGCAGCGCCCGGGCCGTTACCGGATCGGTGCCGGGCGCCCGGCCCAGGCCGAGGTCGATCCGGCCCGGATACAGGGATTCCAGGGTGCCGAATTGTTCGGCAATCACCAGCGGCGGGTGGTTGGGCAGCATCACCCCGCCGGAGCCCACGCGGATGGTGGAGGTCTGGCCGGCAATGTGGCCAATCAGTACCGAGGTTGCCGAGCTGGAGATGCCTTCCATGTTGTGGTGTTCGGCCAGCCAGAACCGCTTGAACCCGAGTTTTTCGGCGTGTTGGGCATAGGCAACGCTGTTCGCCAGCGTGGTGCCCACGGAGTCGCCCTCGCGGACCGAGGCCAGTTCAAGCAGGGAATAGTCGGGATGTTTGGACATGGTGCTCCTCAAAGGTCCAGAACAACGGGCAGGTTAAGGGGCTTATAGCTACCCGTGCAGGTGCTGGCGTTGACGTGCAGGCAATTACCCACCTGTTTCTGGCCATAGCTTTCATGGATGTGCCCGAAAATGTGGAGCCTCGGCCGCCGGGATTCAAGCACCCGGGCCAGTTCCTCGCAGCCCACGGACTGATCCCCCAGCCCGCCGGGCACCGTGTCCAGGATGCCGGCAGCAGGACCATGGGTGATCAACACGTCAAGGTTGTCGGGTATTCGCTCCCAGCGTTCGGCCAGTTCGGGCCCCCGCTCCAGGTTGAACGCCCAGTTGAAGAACACTGGTGTCCAGGGGCTGCCCCAGAACGTCAGCCCTTCCAGCTCCAGGCCGCTGTCCTGCAGGTAATGGGCCTGGGTAAGCAGTACCCGGGACTCTTCCGGTTCATCCTGGAAACACCAGTCATGGTTACCTGCAATCAGGATCTTGTGCCGATGGGGCAGGCTGCCGAGCCAGTCGTTAAGATCCTCAAGATCATCCAGGGTGCCCTGGCCCAGACAGTCACCGGCGTGGATCAACAGGTCGCCATCGGGCACTTTTACCTGGCGATGCATGCCGTGGGTGTCGGAAATACAGACAATTTTCATGGTGGTCTCCCATTGGCGGCCTGTCGGGGCGCATTGGACAACGATCTACGATAGCATTTTCCCCTGCCCAACCCCCATTGATCCAGGAGTGAGTGTGCGACTGATCCTGAGCCGGAAAGGCTTTGATTCCTCTGCCGGAGGCTGCCCCAGCCCGGTTTTCCCCGATGGTTCCCTTTGTGTTCTGCCAATCCCCGATTCCTTGTCACGAATCCGCTATGACGACGTGACTTTCGGGGCGCGTCGTCTCGGCAAGATTGCCCGGGATCTTTCCGGTGGACGGGTGCGCGGTGGTTCCGGGGCGCACCTGGATCCGGACCTGGTGGCCGGAGCCCTTCCGCGCCAGCCGGGTTGGCGGCCCCTGCTCGGCCAGACGGGTTCGGCCCAGGGCCATCTGAACAATCAGGGTGTAGGCGAGGACGATCTGTTTCTGTTTTTTGGAGTATTCCGAAGGGCTGAGATGGTGCGACGCCACTGGCGCTTTGTACCCGGTACTCGGCCATTTCATGCCATCTGGGGCTGGTTACACGTTGGTCAGGTGTTGACAGTGGATGATCTGGCGTCGGAAGCCTTACCCTGGGCCCGGTACCACCCGCACTTTTACCGCGGCCCTGACCCGGGCAACACCCTGTACCTGGCGTCGGTAGACTGGCGGTTGCCGGAACGTAGATGCCTGTTGCAGGGTAGTGGCGTGTTCCCGCGGCTCGAAGAGCCATTGTTACTGACCGATCCACAGGCCCGACTGGCCACACGATGGCGTTTGCCCGGGGAATTTTTTCCTGTCGGGGACAAACCGGCGCTAAGCTATCATTCAAACCCGGATCGCTGGCGCCTGGATCTACCCTGGTGTTACCTGACCAGTGCGGCGCGGGGGCAGGAATTCGTGCTGGACCTGGATGCCTACCCGGAATTGCTGCCGTGGCTGGCCCGGTTGATCGGAACGGGCGCCGGAACTGATAACAAGGAAGCGGGCAATGGCTGAGACTTTTATCGGGGCTGTGGTCGAGCAGCTCAAGAAAAACCTCGGGGATACCGTCAACGCGCTTGGGGGCGGGGAGCTGGATTGGGGAGCATTTGCGATTCATGCTTTCAGCCAGTTGCTGATATCGGTGTTCTACGTTGCCCTGTTCGTTGGCGTCTACCTGATTGTGATCGGCCTGAGCCGACTGGTGGTTGGCAAGCGCCGGGCCGCCCATCCGTTGTTCGGTCATGTGCGCATCGGCGTACGTTACCTCATGGGACTTGGCGCGTTACTGGTGATCCTGGCCCAGTTCGGGGCAGGTGCCGCGTTCCTGGCGTCGATGGCAAAGGCCGGGCTGATGGCGCTCGGCTTCTTCGTGGCCTGGCTGGTGCTTGGCCGTCTGATCCGGGAGACGATGGCCCGTTACCGGATGGATCCCTCGATCCGACAGCTGGTGGAAAACCTGTTCTCGGTGCTGGCGGTCACTTTCGCGGTCGTCACGGTTGTTGCCCAATTCGGGTTCGACGTGGTCTCCATCGTGGCCGGGCTAGGTATCGTTGGTATCGCGGTGGGCTTTGCCGCCCAGTCCACGCTCTCCAACTTCATCGCCGGTATCACCCTGCTGATCGAACGGCCTTTTCGTATTGGGGACTGGGTGACGATCAACGGCCAGGATGGCAAGGTGGTGAAGATCGCCCTGCGCACTACCTGGCTGCGGACCCGGGACAACATTTTCACGATGATTCCCAACGACAGCGTGGCGTCCTCCGATATCGTCAATTACAGCGCCGAGGGTGCGACACGACTGAACATTCCGGTGGGCATCGCCTACAAGGAATCGGCCAAGGAGGCCCGGGAAGTCATCATGCCGGTATTGCGTGCGCACCCCGAGGCGCTGCAGTCGGCGGGCATGGAGCCCAGGGTGCTGATGGAGAGTCTGGGGGATTCCTCGGTCAATCTCAAAGCGCAGGTGTGGATCACGCCCGACAATCTGGATGTGCAGCCGAGGATCATGGCCGAGATCCTCGAACAGATCAAAGAGGCGCTGGATGCCGCCGGTATCGAGATACCTTTCCCGCATCTGCAACTGTTTATCGATGACGCCAAGGGGCTGAAGCCGGTGGTGGAGCCCCTGTACCCGAAACTGGCGGGCGACTGATTCGCTGCCCTCATGGCAGGATCGGCCCGGGAACGAGGATATGCATGTGAACGAGCCCAGCGGTTACTACGAGAGTGACACCACACTGGCGCAGTACCTGGAATTCCACTTTGGTGAGTCCTGGCACGGCGAGCCGAATTTCCCCCAGGAACTGGCGCGGCTGTGTTTCGATGCGATGAACGGCCGGGATCACGGCAAGGCCCTGGATCTGGGCTGTGCCTGCGGACGGGCCACCTTCGAGCTGGCCACCCGCTTTGACCACGTCGACGGTGTCGACTTTTCCGAAAGTTTTGTCAGCGCAGCGGCGAAAATGGCGAAGCAGAAGCAGGTGCGCTACGCCCGGCCGGAAGAGGGCGAACTGGTGAGTTACCAGGAACGGACCCTGGCATCCCTGGGGCTCGAGGATACGGTTGGCAGGGTGGCGTTCCATCAGGGTGATGCCTGTGATCTCAGCCCCCGGTTTGCCGGTTACGATCTGGTGCTGGCGGCCAACCTGATCGATCGCCTTTACCAGCCGTCAAAGTTCCTGGCCAGGATTCACGAACGCATCACCGACAACGGCCTGTTGGTCATTGCCTCCCCATACACCTGGCTGGAGGAGTACACGCCCCAAGATGCCTGGATCGGTGGATTCCGGAAGAACGGCGAGGACTACACTACCTTTGACGGCCTGCGGGATATGCTCGCGCCCCATTTCCGGCTGTTGGTGGATCCCCACAGCGTGCCGTTCGTCATTCGGGAGACCCGGAACAAGTTCCAGCACAGTTTCTCGGAAGTGACGGTCTGGGAGAAACTCTGAACGTCAGGTTCGGGTCAGGCTGTCCCGGCGGATGGCCCGCTCCAGGCGACGGTGGCTTTCGGTGCGCTCGGAAAGCACCTGCTGCACGTATTGTATGTGGGTGCCGGCAATCTTCCGGGCGTCATCCGCCCGCCCTTCCATGATGGCGCTGAACAGCAGCCGGTGCTGCTCCTTGAGTCCTTCCCGGGTTTCCGCTTCTCTTGCGTACATGCCGCCGATGTTGGTCACCACGCTGCTCTTGAGCATGTTGAACAGGGTGCGGATGGTGTGCAGGAGAATGACATTGTGACTGGCCTCGGCGATGGCAAGATGGAAGCGCGCATCCGCTGCGCCCTCGGCCTCCAAATCCCGCTCGGAATCCTTCTCGTAACAGGCCTGGAGTTCATCGTAAGCGGACTGTAGATGTTCCCGGTCTACCTCGGTGGCTCGCAGTGCGGCGTAATAGGCGCAATCCGCCTCCAGGGTGCGACGGAACTCCAGCAAGTCCCGCTGCGCTTCGGGGCGGTCTTCCAACAGTGAAATCAGCGGATCACTGAAGCTGGAGCCGAGGTTTTCGGTCACGAAGTTACCACCCCCCTGACGACTGGTCAGCAGCCCTTTGGCGGCCAGCTTCTGAACCGCTTCCCGAAGCGAAGGACGTGAAACCCCGAACTGCTCGGCCAACACCCGTTCCGGTGGCAGTCGCTCGCCCGGCTGCAGAGTGCCTTCCAGAATCATGGTTTCCAGCTGCTCGACGATGGTGTCGGCAAGGCGCCGCGGCGCAATGTGTCCGATGGCCATTGGGATCGTTACCTGAGGGTTTCGTGGATTTCAGATTGGTCTTACCAAAACAGCATACCCTGATTAGCGGTTGATTTGACAGCAATCGCCAAACGCAATTGGACCAATGTCGAAGGAGGCCGTTTTGACAGCAGTTAGTCCCTTCCCCTAACGTAAGCGCCTACCTCTTGTAAATTGGTAATACCAATTGCCCGTCGAGATTCCAAAAACAAGATTTGGAGAGTTGTATGTCGTCCGGATTGCTTGCCCTCTTGGCGTTTACGCCCATCCTCCTGGCCGGGATCCTCCTACTGGGCTTTCGCTGGCCGGCCCGCCGTGCCATGCCACTGGTGTTCCTGGTCACGGCCCTGATTGCCTATACCGGCTGGGACATGAGCTTCAACCGTATCCTTGCGTCCTCGCTGCAGGGGCTGGTGATCACCCTGGGCCTGCTGTGGATCATCTTCGGCGCCATCCTGCTGCTGAACACCCTGAAACATTCCGGTGCCATCACCGCGATCCGTGCGGGCTTCACCAATATCAGCCCGGACCGTCGCGTACAGGCGATCATCATTGTCTGGCTGTTCGGCTCTTTCATCGAGGGTGCCTCCGGCTTCGGAACGCCGGCGGCCATCGCGGCGCCTCTGCTGGTGGCGGTTGGCTTCCCGGCGATGGCGGCGGTCATGCTGGGAATGATGGTGCAGAGCACCCCCGTGTCCTTCGGGGCGGTCGGCACGCCGATCATCGTCGGTGTCACCACCGGTCTGGATCGCAACAGCATCGGCGAGCGCATGGAGCAGCTGGGCTCCAACTGGGAGCAGTACTTGCAGCTGATCACCTCCGAGGTGGCCATCACTCATGCCATCGTGGGTGTGCTCATGCCGCTGTTCATGGTCATGATGATGACCCGCTTCTTCGGTAAGAACAAAAGCTGGCGTGAGGGCTTCGAGGTCCTGCCGTTTGCGCTGTTTGCCGGGATTTCCTTTGTGGTGCCCTACGCTCTGACCGGCGTGATCCTCGGTCCCGAGTTCCCGTCGCTGCTCGGTGGCCTGATTGGTCTGGCCATCGTCACCACCGCCGCACGTAAGGGCTTCCTGCTACCGAAAACCACCTGGGATTTTGCGCCCCGTGAACAGTGGCCGTCCGAGTGGTTCGGTCTTATCGAGATGAAACTGGAAGACCTGGCTGCCAAGCCCATGAGCGGTTTACGCGCCTGGCTGCCGTATGTGCTGGTGGGCGTAGTGCTGGTGATCAGCCGGGTGATTCCGGAGGTGAAGGCGTTGTTTACCTCAGTTGGCGTGGGCTTCTCCAACATCCTGGGCGAGACCGGTATCAACGCCGGCGTGCAGCCGCTTTACCTGCCCGGTGGTATTCTGGTGATGGTGGTGATCGCCACCTTCTTTATCCATCGCATGCAGGTGCGTGAGCTGACTGCCGCCGTGAAGGAATCCGGCAGTGTGCTGCTGAGCGCCGGTTTCGTACTGCTGTTCACCGTGCCCATGGTGCGGATCCTGATCAACTCCGGTGTCAACCTGTCTGACCTGCCGAGCATGCCCATTGCCATGGCGACCTGGGTGGCCGATACCGTCGGCGGCATCTATCCGCTGCTGGCGCCAGCCGTTGGTGCCATGGGCGCGTTCCTGGCCGGCTCCAACACCGTGTCCAATATGATGTTCAGCCAGTTCCAGTTCGGTGTCGCCGAGAGCCTGGGTCTGTCTACCGCCTTGATCGTGGCGGTGCAGGCCGTGGGTGCCGCCGCCGGCAACATGGTGGCGATCCACAACGTGGTGGCTGCGTCTGCCACGGTCGGTCTGCTCGGTCGTGAAGGCCAGACCCTGCGCAAGACTGTCTGGCCGACCCTTTACTACCTGGTGATGACCGGATTGATCGCACTGATCGCCGCCTACGGGCTGGGCATCGTGGATCCACTGGTCTGAATGTAAGCGCGCGAGCGCCGTTTCCGTGAAGGAGCCGATCATGAGCGAACTGTTTTACGACGCTGCCCCGAATGCAACGCGGGTCGCCCCGGACCGACCCGGGCCGCGGCCGTATCCCGCCAAACCCCGGGAAGTGATCCTGTTCGGAACCTGTGTGGTGGATCTGTTCTTCCCGGAAGCGGGCCTGGATGCGATCCGCCTGCTTGAGCGCGAGGGTGTCCGGGTGCATTTCCCGGAAGGCCAGAGCTGTTGTGGCCAGCCGGCCTGGACCTCCGGTTATGCGTCGGAGGCCCGAGAAGTGGCCCGGGCGCAGCTTGCGGTTCTTGATGCGGATATGCCGGTGGTGGTGCCCTCGGGTTCCTGTGCCGGCATGTTCCGCCAGCATTACCGGGAACTGTTCGCGGAAGAACCCGATACCCTGAAACGGGTGGAAGCCCTGGCCGAACGCACCTTTGAACTGACCGAATTCCTGCTCAACGTCTGCCGAGTGGAGTGGCAGGATCTGGGTGAAGCCACCCGCGTCGCCCTGCATACCTCCTGTTCCGCCCGCCGTGAGATGAACACCCATCTCCACGCCCGGGAACTGCTGGGCAGGCTGGAGAAGGTGGAGCGTGTGGACCATGACCACGAGAGCGAATGCTGTGGCTTCGGCGGCACCTTCTCGGTGCGCATGCCGGAAGTCTCCGGCGCCATGGTGAGGGACAAGACCCGATCCCTGATGGCCTCCGGCGCTGACGAAATGGTCACCGCCGACGGCGGGTGCCTGATGAACATCAACGGTTCCCTGGATAAACAGCGGCAGCCCTTCCGGGGCCGTCACCTGGCCAGCTTCCTTTGGGAGCGCGTGAGCGGGGAGGGTAAGGCATGAGCCAGCGGATTCCTGTTACTGAACTGACCGGCGGTTTCCGGGACCGGGCGGAAGTCGCCCTCGCAGATGGCCGGCTGCGGACCAACTTCCGGACCGCCATGGACTCCTTGATGAAAAAGCGGGCAGATGCCTTCCCCGACGAGGAGGAACGTGAAGGTCTGCGGGAGTTGGGCAACCGGATCAAGGCCCGGGCCCTGTCCCGGCTGCCGGATCTGCTCGAGCAGCTGGAAGCAAAGCTCACTAAAAACGGCGTGAAGGTGCACTGGGCCGAAACCACCGAACAGGCCAACGAGATTGTCCATGGCATCATCCAGGCCCGTCAGGGCTCGCAAGTGGTGAAGGGCAAGTCCATGGTCAGCGAGGAAATGGAGATGAACGACTACCTCGCCGAGCGTGGGGTAGAGTGCCTGGAGTCGGATATGGGCGAGTACATCGTCCAGCTCGACGGTGAGAAACCCTCCCACATCATCATGCCGGCGATCCACAAGAACCGGCACCAGGTGGCCCGACTGTTCCACGACAAGCTGGGCGTGGAGGAGACGGACGACGTCAACGAGCTGATCCAGATCGGCCGCCGCACACTGCGCCGCAAGTTCATGGAAGCGGATGTCGGGGTTTCCGGTGTGAACTTCGCCATTGCCGAGACCGGCACCCTGCTGTTGGTGGAGAACGAGGGCAACGGCCGGATGAGTACCACCGCGCCACCGGTCCATATTGCCGTAACCGGAATCGAGAAGGTGGTGGAGAACCTGCGGGACGTCGTGCCGCTGCTGTCCCTGCTGACCCGCTCCGCCCTGGGCCAGCCGATCACCACCTATGTGAACATGATCTCCGGTCCACGTAAGGCCGATGAGCTGGACGGCCCGGAGGAGGTGCACCTGGTACTGCTGGACAACGGCCGCAGCGGTGCCTTTGCCGATGCCCAGATGCGCCAGACTCTTAACTGCATTCGCTGTGGTGCCTGCATGAACCACTGCCCGGTGTATACGCGGGTGGGTGGCCACACCTACGGGGAGGTCTATCCCGGTCCGATCGGCAAGATCGTGACGCCGCACATGGTCGGCTTGCACCAGGTACCGGACCATCCCAGTGCCTCCTCGCTGTGCGGCGCCTGCGGCGAGGTGTGCCCGGTGAAGATTCCGATTCCGGAACTGCTCCAGCGCCTGCGCCAGGAGAACGTGAAAAGTCCGGCGGAAGGGCCGAAGGTGAAAGATGGCGGCGCCAAGTATTCCCGGAAGGAACGTCTGGCCTGGCGGTTCTGGCGGACCCTTAATAGCAGCCCGGTGCTCTACCGGCTGTTCCTTTGGGGCGCCACCCGGTTCCGCAGACTGACACCGAAAAACGTTGGCCCCTGGACCGATAACCACACCGCGCCGGTTCCGGCGAAACGTTCCCTGCACGATCTGGCCCGGGAGCACCTGGCCCGTAACGGAGGGCAGTAACATGAGCGCCCGCAGCAATATCCTCAACAAGCTTCGCACCGGCCTGGGCGGCTCCATTCCGCGCCCGGACGACTTCGACGAGCGCCTGGTGACCGAGCCCTGGCAGTACGCGCCGGAGGGCCGGATCACCCGGCTGCGCAACCTGATGGAAGCGGTGCACACCGAGATCCATCAGGTCAGCAGTGACAACTGGCCGGAAAAAGTGGCCGCGATCCTGGCCGAGCGGGACCTCGGCAATCTGCTCCATGCTCCGGCAACCGCCCATGGCCAGCAACTCTCGGAGTACTGGCAGCAGTCAGGCTCGTCCGTGCAACTGCTGGCGTACGACCGGCCGGTGGAGGAATGGAAAGAGGAACTGTTCTGGGAAGTGGATGCGAGCATCACCGGCACCGTTGGTGCCATCGCTGCCACCGGCTCGCTGGTGCTCTGGCCGGACCGGCACGAGCCGAGGCTGATGAGCCTGCTGCCGCCGCTGCACATCGCCCTGCTCAAGGCCAGCGAGATCGGGGACAATCTGTACGCCATGATGCAGCGCCAGAACTGGTCGGCGGGCCTGCCCACCAACCTGTTGCTGGTGTCGGGCCCGTCCAAGACCGCGGATATCGAGCAGGTCCTGGCCTACGGCGCCCATGGCCCGAAGGAGCTGGTGGTCCTCATCCTTGAGGACGCCTGAAGCGGTCGGGTTTACTTGACCCCGAACCCGCGCTTGTTGAGGAATTCCTTCATGTGCGGGCGCAGCTTGGTGGTGAACAGCGGCTTCAGCTCCTTCGACCAGTTGGAATCCTTGTTGCCACCGGTGCGGTCTAGGTAGTACTGGTGCATGGTGTCGTCGAACCCGGCGATCTGCTCCTCGTCCTTGCTGCCGTCGTAGTAATCTTCCTTGAGGATGGTTTCCAGCGGCAGCCGGGGCTTCACTTCCGGATTCTGATCCGGGTAGCCAAGGCTCATGCCGAACACCGGGTAGACATGCTCCGGCAACTTCAGAATCTCGGCCACCTGGGCCGGATCATTCCGGATCCCGCCTACGTAACACAGCCCCAGGCCCTCGGATTCGGCGGCAACCGCCACGTTCTGGGCCATCAGGGCGGCATCCACACTGGCCACCACCAGCTGCTCGGTCATACCCCGGACCACGTCGGCGCCCGCTCGCTCCGCGGCTTCGGTGGAACGCTTCATGTCGGCGCAGAAGACCAGGAAATCCGAAGCTTCCACCACATGGGCCTGGCCACCGGCCAGTTCAGAAATTCTCCGGCGGTTCTCCGGATTGACCACGTGGATGATGGAGTAGGCTTGCACATGGTTGGACGTGGCGGCGCACTGGCCGGCGCGAACCAGCTCTTCCAGCAGCTCACGGGGGATCTTCTGGTCCTTGAACTTGCGGATGGAGCGGTGGGATTTCAGGAGTTCAATGGTCGGATTCATGGGGTCTCTCTGATTTCTGGCTTTCAGGTAGGATACGAAACAAGTCACAATAATCGGTTCAGTGGCCGCAAGGCAAACGACCGATAAACCCTTTCCCTGGAGATTACACTCTTGTCTGCTGACGAGACCAAACGAAATTTCGTGGCCATCTGCGCATCGCTGACGTTCTGTTTCGTCGTCTACTCGATGTTGCTGGTGACGATTCCGGTCTATGGCCTGGCGTTGGGTGCAACCCCACTGATGCTGGGCGTGGTGCTCAGTTCCCAGTACCTGCTCCCGTTTCTGCTGGCGATTCCGCTGGGCGGCGTGGTCACCCGGCATGGCGGTCGGGTGACCCTGGTGGCGGGCGCGCTGGTCATGGTGGTGGGGCTGGTGTTGATGCAGGTGCTGCCGGGCTTCTATGGCCTGATAGCCGGCCAGCTGCTGGTCGGGTTGGCCCATCTTCAGATGGTACTCTCGGCGCAGACTGTAATTTCGTCACTGGCGACGGGAGCACGGCTTGAGGGCTATTTCGGGTGGTATGCGACCTGGCTGTCGGGCGGCCAGGTGATTGGGCCCCTGCTGGCCGGGGGCTGGATCGAGTTGGCGGGCGGGGTTGGCAGTCTTTTCCTGGTGATGGCCGCCATCGCCCTGGCTGGTGGAATCACCGGACTGCTGCTCACCGGAGAGGCGAGCCGGGGCGAGCGGGTAGCCCGATCGCAAACGGGGTTCCGGGCTCAGGCCAGGCTGATGCGTGCGAATACCGGCGTGCAGGTTTCCGTGTTGATTACGATCGCCGGCATGTTCGCACTGGGGGTCTATGGCAGCTATCTCCCCGTGTATCTCGACAGCCTCGAAATGAGCGCCGCGGTGATCGGGGTGCTGGTCAGCCTGCGGGCGGGCGTGTCCATGCTCGCACGTCCCTTCATTCCGCGAATTATTGCCTGGGTGGGCGGTCGGGAGAACGCGACCTATCTGTCCCTGGGCACCCTCTCGCTCGGCCTGGGGTGCCTCGGATTTGCCGGTAATGCGCCCCTCGTGGCGATTTTGTCCGTCCTGGTAGGGTTCGGAGCCGGCCTGTGCCAACCCTTGTCGATGGTGGTGCTGGCGGAAAATGTCGAGAAAGCCCAGCGGGCCGGGGCGCTCGGTATGCGGCTGATGGCCAACCGGGCGATCCACTTCCTGGCTCCGCTGCTGTTCGGTGCGATCCTGGAAGCGGGCGGTTTTGGCGTGTCCTTTGCCCTGTCGGGGGCTGTGGTGGCGGTGATTGCCGGGGTGTTGTATCGCTTCGGGCTGTCTCGACCGGACCTGTGGAAGTTACGGATGTAGTAAAGTGACGGCCATTCAACAGAAGGATCTCATACCATGTCCTTTAAAATATTGATGATCGGCGCCGGCGGGATCGGCGCCTATTACGCGGCCCGGCTTGCCAAAGCGGGTCACTCGGTAGTGCTCACCGCCCGGGGGGAACACCTGACAGCCCTGCAAAGCGCGGGGCTTCGGGTAGATTACGAGGGCGAGAAGCTGGATTGCGGGCTGCCGGCGGTGGATCACGCAGCACTGGTACAGAATTATCAGCCGGATGATTTTGATCTGGTTGCGGTTGCCTTGAAGTCCACTGCGACCGGACCGGTGATGAAGGAACTCGGCGACTGGCTCCGGGCCGGCTCCGTTCCGGTGCTCTCTCTGCAAAACGGCGTGGACAATGAGCCGCTGATTGCCGATGTCGTCGGACAAAGCCGGGTGTTGGGCGGCCTGGCAGTGCGCATCGGTGGGCATATCGTCGAGCCCGGCAAGGTGTTCGCCGAGGGCATGGCCCAGGTTGTTATGGGGGCGTGGCCGCAAGCAGACAACCAGAACGATACCCGGTTGCCGCTGCTCGATCGCCTCGAGAGTGCGTTCAACGAAGCCGGCATTCCCACCACGGTCACCGACAATATCCGCTACGAACTGTGGCGCAAGCTGGTGATCAACAACGGGGTCAATCCGCTCTCGGCCCTGACCGGCCTGGATACCCGAAGCCTGACCCATCACCCGGAATTCGGCAAGATCGTCTACGGCATGATGGCGGAGACGGTGGAGGCTTCGAAGGCGGATGGGGTAAACCTGGGTCAGAAGGATCTGGACGAGATGTTTGACCTGATCAGCAACTTCAACGCCATCAAGACGTCCATGCTGGTGGACAAGGAAAAGGGCAGGCCGCTGGAGCTGGACAGCATCGCCGGCGCGGTGCTCAGGCGCTGTGAACGTCTCCGTGTTTCAGCACCCTATACCCGAACCGTGAATGCCTTATTGCAGTTTCAGGAGAGCCCGGATCACTCAGTCCCGTAACGGTCCTCGGACCAAGCCGTCAGACTGCGTTTCTGCAGTTGTGTCAGCAGGCTGTTGATGCCGGCGAGCATCAGCAACACAAAAATGCCGAACGGCACCATGGCGTGAATCTCGGGGTTTGGCGCCGCGGTGGCGGGCACCAGGATCAGGCCGATGCCGTTGCGCAGCAGTCTGACGCCGAGGATGCTGTAGTGAAAGCCCGGCTGGAGGGTGTTGGCTGGGCCTACCAGTGTGCGTCCCAGCACAGGTAACAGGTGTACGGTGTTAAAGAGAAGAACAACAAAGATAAGTGTCTGGGCTACTTGTAAAAATGTCATGATACTGAGCGGAAAAGTAAGGATTTCGGGACACAAAACGGTCGAAGATTATCGCCGATTGGCGTTTTTTTATCCAGTGCGTTGCGGCTCCGGTCGCGGGAGGTAACCTGGCCCCGCTGGCGAGGGCCAGGTTTATCCGGGTTCAGATGGCGACGCTGATCTGTGAGTCCTTCTGCGTCTGGCCATCGAGTTCTTCGATGTCATCGAGCAGGGATCGGGTAAAGGATTTCATCAGTTCGATATCACCCCGGCTCTCCACGTTCAGCCGGATCACGGGTTCGGTGTTGGACATGCGCAGATTGAAGCGCCACCGTTGGAATTCCATGCTCAGACCATCGGTGTGCGTTACCGACAGAGCCTCTTCCAGATACCGGCGCTCGATGGCCTGCAGGATGCTCTCCGGGTCTTTCACCGTGCGGTTGATTTCCCCGCTGGCGGGGAAGGCCTCGATTCGGGCATCGATCAGTGACGACAATGACACCCCTGACTGACAGAGTCGTTCGGCCACCAGCAACCACGGGATCATGCCACTGTCGCAGTAGGCGAAGTCCCGGAAATAATGGTGGGCACTCATCTCGCCACCGTAGATCGCGTCCTCTTCCCGCATCCGCTGTTTGATGAAAGCATGACCGGTTTTGCTTTCGATGGGCTCTCCACCCGCTTTCTGAACGAGTTCGCGGGTATTCCAGGTCAGGCGCGGGTCATGGATTACCTTGCCACCACCGGTCTTGCGCAGGAACTGGTCTGCCAGCAGGCCGACGATGTAATAGCCCTCGATGAACCGGCCTTTCTCGTCGAAGAAGAAGCAGCGGTCAAAATCCCCATCCCAGGCGATGCCCATGGCGGCATTGCTGGCAGTCACTGCCATGGAGGTGGGCGTCCGGTTTTCCGGTAGCAACGGGTTCGGAACGCCGTTGGGGAAGTTGCCGTCGGGCGTATGGTGAACACGATGGAACTGGAACGGCAGATACGGCTCGAGGGCGTCGATCACCTCGCCGGCGCCGCCATTGCCGGGATTCACGACGATGTTCAGGCGTGTGAGGGTATCCCTGTCGATGTAGCCGAGAAGATGCTCGATGTAAGGCTTCATGGCATCAATATGGAAAAGCTCACCGGGCTGGCGGGCATTGCCGAGGGGTTCCCGACACCCCTCCCGGATGGCCAGCAAGCCGTTGGTGGAACTGATTGGGCGGGCATCGGCGCCAACCATCTTCATGCCATTGTAGTCCCTGGGGTTATGGCTCGCGGTTACCATGATGCCGCCATCCATGCCGAAATGGCTGGTCGCGAAGTACACCTGCTCGGTACCACACTGGCCGATACTGAACACATTGGCGCCGGCCGTGCGCAGTCCTTCGCTGAGTGCCGCCGCAATTTCGGGGCTGGACAGGCGGATGTCATAGCCGACGATCACCTTGCGGGCACCGGTGACCTCCACATAGGAGCGACCAATACGCTCGGCCAGTTCGGGATTGAGCTGTTCCGGTACCTTCCCCCGGATGTCATAGGCTTTGAAGCATTCAAGGTCCATGATCAGTCTCCTCTGAATTTCGTTAAAACGGGCCCGTCCCGCAGGGTCCGGGCCCTGGTTTCAGGCCCGGGTCATCATGACCGGGATGGCTTCCTCCTCCACGTCGTCCTGACTGGTGTCCGATTCTTGGGCGGTACGTCCGTACTGGTCATCGAGGCGCTCAATATCGTCTTCACCCAGATAGGCGCCGGATTGGACCTCGATCAGTTCCAGGGGAATCTTGCCGGGATTGAACAGGCGATGGACCGAACCGATGGGTATATAAGTGGACTCGTTCTCCGAGAGCAGGAAGGTTTCCTCGTCCCGGGTCACTTCGGCGGTGCCGCGAACGATGATCCAGTGTTCAGCCCGGTGATGGTGCTTCTGCAGGGATAGCTTCTCGCCGGGTTTGACAGTGATCCGTTTGACCTGGAACCGGTTGCCATTGTCGATGCTGTCGTAGCTGCCCCAGGGCCGGAACACTTCCCGGTGCACTTCAGTTTCCGACCTTGCCTGTGACTTGAGCTCGTTAACGACGTGCTTGACGTCCTGGACGCAGTCCCGACGGGCAACCATCAAGGCGTCCTTGGTGTCCACCACAACGAGATCCTCCACGCCGACCATGGCCACCAGCTTGTCCGGTGCATGGACCAGGCAGCCGGAGGTCTCCCTCAGGCAGACGTCGCTGTATACCGCATTGCGCCGCTCATCCTTGTTGCTGATGTCCCAGATCGAGGACCAGGCGCCGACATCGTTCCAGCCGGCATCCAGGGGCACCAGCGTGGCGCGCGTGGTTTTCTCCATCACCGCGTAGTCGATGGAGTCCTCGGGGCAGTGCGCGAAAATTTCCGCCGGAATCCGCTTGAAGCCCATGTCCTGCTCCAGAGAACGGGCTGCGAGCATGACGGTGTCATAGATATCGCGGCTGTGTTTCTTCAGCTCCGCGAGATAGACGTCGGCCCGGAACATGAACATGCCGCTGTTCCAGTAGTAGCCACCCTCCTCGAGCAGAGACCGGGCTGTGGCCACATCCGGCTTTTCAATAAACCGGCGGACCGGGCGCGGCTCGTTGGGTTCCAGTTCCGGGTTGCCGGCGGCGACGTACCCGTAACCGGTCTCCGGGCGATCCGGTGTGATGCCGAACAGGACCAGATTGCCCTCTCTGGCAACCTTCATGCCCTCCGCGATCGCGTTGTGGAAGGGCTCGGTCTGATCAATGGCATGATCCGCCGGCAATACCAGCATGATGGCCTTCGGGTCCTTTCGGGCTATCTCGATAGCTGCCAGTGCCACGGCCGGTGCGGTGTTGCGTCCAAACGGCTCGAGCAGAATGGTTTCTGGTGCTTTGCCGATGGCGCCGAGCTGCTCCTGAACCAGAAAACGATGGTCCTCGTTGGCAACGATGACGGGTGCCTCAACCTCCGTTTCGGGGAGACGGGCCAGGGTCTGCTGGAACATGCTTTGCTCGTTCAGCAGGGGAAGAAACTGCTTGGGGTAGGCACGGCGCGATAATGGCCAAAGCCGGGAGCCTGTGCCACCTGAGAGTATCACTGGAATCATAGTCCTGCTCCTTTCCTTGCTTCTTGAAGGCCCGGTGTCTGGTCCGGGCGGTTTTCTGACCTGGGTCGGTGCCATTGGTCAGCCGTTGGTTGTGTGTCCGTTGATGCGAAGGTCCGTCGGGGGGAAGGGATCTGTCCCGTCGGGCCAGAGCGGCTCGATGCCATACAGAAACTCGATGTCCCCACCGAGTCGGGTGCTTTTCATCGGGCCGTATTCCTCCAGGAAGGAGGCCATGCCCGGCAGGCCACTCCAGGTTTCGGTCCAGGGGCGCATCCAGGCCAGGCCCCAGCCGGTATAGAGCCCCTTGGTGATTTGCTCGTGGCCATTGATGGCGGCAATCCGGTCGGGCTCTTCCAGACCATCCACCACGTTCTGGGCCAGCTTGACGAACCGCTCCCGGTTGCCGCCATCGGCCAGCGTGTCATTCACCTCGGCGAACACGGCAAGGAGCGTCAGCGGCTGCATGGCGTAGTTCAGGTACTCCAGGGCACGGTCCTCGCGGCTAAGCTCCTTGGGCAGGTAGCCATCGGAGGTGATCTGGCCCATGGCCTCGTCAAACTTGGCGAGCGACCAGGACCAGTCCTCACAGTCACCGGTGGCCACGGACGCGGACATGACCGCCCAGGCGGCCCAGTAGTCGTGGTTGTTCACCTTGCGGGGCTCGCGATCGGTGTAGTACTCGCGCACACCGCCGACCACCCGGGAAAACCAGTCCTCGATTCGGGCCAGCCGCTCCTGGTCCAGAGCGGTTTCGCTGGAGGACAGCTTCATGCGCAGGTAGGCATTGGCCGATGCTGCCAGTGCCCATTTGCGCACCGCCTGGCCAACATGATTGATGTTCTCCGGCAGCAGGGCATCAGCACTGGCCCACTGCTCCAGGTTGTCGAGAACGCAGTCCCGGGCGGCGGGGCCGTCCCCGTCCACCTGATAGTCGTCGGCGGCGGCAATGACCGCTTTCTCGAAACCACGGATGTTTTCCGATGCCTCCAGGTATTCCTGGTAAGCGGCCTCGTTGAGTTCGTTGCGGGCGCTGTCGCTGCCCTCGTACTTGCTGGTGAAGTCCATGTCACCGGTGTGCGGTGGCACCACCTCGCAGTCGTAGTCGCCGGTATCCTCCCGGGCTTCGGGGATCTGGTAGTAGCCGAGAGGCGCCCTCAGGCCCTCGGTCGGGCATTCTGCGGCATTGAGAACGGGCGTGGCGGCCAGGCTCAGTGCCGTGGCC
Organism: Marinobacter sp. DUT-1; assembly: GCF_050379415.1. Classification (NCBI taxonomy): domain Bacteria; kingdom Pseudomonadati; phylum Pseudomonadota; class Gammaproteobacteria; order Pseudomonadales; family Marinobacteraceae; genus Marinobacter; species Marinobacter sp. DUT-1. The sequence continues at coordinate 231,610 of NZ_JBNRLS010000003.1, read as the reverse complement.
GGGAGCAGGGCGCGCCAGGCTCCTGGTATTCGTCTCGGATCTTCCGTGCTCATAAGGCAACTCTCCTTTCAGAGTTGATGAATTGCTCAGATGTCCTGACGGCGGCAGACTTTGGCCGTGACCGTCAGGCCTTCGGTGACCTGTTCCGGCTCGAGCGCCAGGTCGAGGGACATGAACAGCTCGTCGTTCCAGCTCTCGCCGGTGGGCAGCTCGAACATGAAGCGTCCCGTGGTCTCGACGCGGGAACCGTATTCCAGATCGATCCGGTCCTTGCGGCCGAACACAAACCAGATGAAAGCATCGACTTCCTTGACTTTCGGATCGCTGAACTGGAGTTCGATGAGGTATTCATCGCTCGGCAGCTCCAGGAATTCACCGCCGCCGTTGAACAGCACTTCCGTGGTTCCGGCGGAGACTTTGGTGGTGTTTTGCAAGATCGGCTCACTGCCGTTGCAGCCGTCGGTTACCATGGGAACCACCTGCCGGTAGAACTCCACGCTGTCGACAGTGTGGTAGGCCGGCAATTCCCAGATCAGGATCTTTGGGGGTGATTGCCGGAAGTTGTCGGACATCAGATACTCGAAGATGGAGCCATCGTAGCTGCCCCCGGCAACGGCAACGTTCAGGATTTCCACGCCGAGGTATTCCTGCAGATAACCGACGAAGTTGTAGTCCTGGGCACCCTTACTGTTACTGGTGCCCACCAGAGTGATCGGGGGCAGCGTGTCCTCGCCGAACAGGGCGCTGGCCTCGGACGATTCCAGAGTGCCGGCGGCCTGGGTCCGGAACTCGTCTACGTACTGTGTCGGCCAGGTCTGGCCACAAATCCTGCGGGCGGCATCCTGAAGGGATCCGTCTTTACGGATCAGTCCGGTACGCCGGGTCTCGAAGCTCTGTTTGGACAAAGCTTCGTAGGCCGGCATCTGCTTGATCCGCTCGGCGACCAGTTTCGCCGTGCGTTTGGCGCCGTAGGGCGTCCAGTGGTGGTCGCGCTTGAAGTAGTAAGCCTCCTTCCGGTCCTTCTCCCGGAGCAGCGGGCTGAGATCGGGGACCACCAGCCCGGCCGAGCGGAAACGCTCCAGCGCGGCGACGTAATTGGTCCGGGCAAAGGGCCAGGAGAAGGACCTCGGCATATACTCCGGAAGCTTGTCCGGATGGACCAGGCCCTTGGTGGGCTGGAATGCCATGACCAGCTCCGTGCCAGTGGTCTGTTTCAAATGACGGGCCAGTCGTCTGAGATGGACGAGGCCTTCCGGGCTGGGACCGAAGTGCTCGGGCAGCTCGGCATCCGATCGGAACAGCCAGCCGTCCTTGCCATCGACGAGAACATTGAAGTTCTTCAGATAACTGGTGTCATAGGACTCGATCCGGGAAGCTGCCGGGCAGAGGTCGCAGCAGGGCTCGACCTCGTACTCCGGGAACTTCGCCGCCGACGCGTCCGGCAAGCCGAGCGCAACCCCGGCCAGAACCGCCGCCAGAAAATACCCCGGCCAGGGGGCAAGGCGGATTGCGCGCTTGCTGATGCGGTGCATGAATACCGTCTCCAGTTGTTTCACGGAATATCTCTTTGCCCTGTCATGGCTCAAATCGAGGTGTCCACCTTGTTCTCGCTCACGATCAGCCGCGGTGAGCCTTCGACCTCAAGAATGAAGAAGCTGAAGACCTTGCCGCGCTGCAGATTGACCGGCGGCGTGGTGGCTAGCGCCTGGCCATCGTCGAAGGCGCCGAGGGATACCTTGACCGCGTTGATTTCGCGGTTGGCTACATCCATGGAGTCCAGACCCTGGATGACGTCGACCTTGCCGTCGGCAGTCTTGAGTGAAACAGGCGAGTCAGGTGTCAGGTTGTAGAAAGAGATCAGAGCCTTGCGCGGGTTGTTGAAGGCTTTGTCCTCAAGAACCATGACTTCGCCGGAATCCATCACCACCGCGGTGTAGAACTGGTTCTTTTCCATGGTTACCCGGGCTGAGCGGCCGGCGACAGACAGCTGATACCCGCCCTCGGGCAGATAGATGTAAGGGCTTGCCTGCAGGGGCTCGATGTCCTTGAGGGATTTCCCGCCAATGGAAGCCTCGGGCACCGTGCCCTTGATGTCAGCGTTGACGACCCGGATGAAGGCCGCACCATCCGGGGCTTCGGCCGCATACAGGGCATCTTCACCGGCCTGTGCGGCCAGGGGCGTAAGCAGGAATGCCAGCAGCAGACTCAGGGCTTTGAATAATGGATGCATGTCAGTGCTCCTCAGGGGTTGATTGATTGCGGTTAGTGGCAGCAGCCAGTTGATGGCTGGTGTTTCCGAACCAGGCCAGTGCCTGCTCGGAGGCGATCGGCTGGGCCAGGTAACGCTCCGGGAATTCCCAGATCACCAGGCTCGGCCGGTTGGATCGGAACTCCTCGGACTGGAGGTATTCCGTCATGGGTTCGAATGGGCCTTGCCCCTCCTCGGCTACGTTGATCAGGTCTTTCCCCAGGTAGCGGCGCAGGGCGCCGGGGAAGTCCCAAAGGGGATTGGCGCTGTAGCTGGTGCCGACCAGCACCAGGTCGGTCTGCTGATCGGAGAACAGGAGGTTGTTGGCACTTTCGTCATCCCTGGCCTTCACTGTCTCGCGCTCGTTGAAGCGGTCGGGTCTTGGTCCCAGGTCCCCGAACAAAGGATCCAGGGGAAGGTAGTTGAGCAGATCGCCTTCATGGGTAAGCGGCTCGCCCAGCGTGGTCACGAACGTCTGTTCGCCCCAGGACTGCTCGTCCCGGGTATGCCGGATGTAGCCAGAGGCATGCCGAGCGAAGACTTCGGCGCCTGCGGGCGACCAATGGGTGTCGGTCCGGAGGAAAACCTGGGTTCCCCGCTCCTGTGCCTGTTCCAGCTCGTCCAGCAGATTCGGTGCGGCGATGCCTGCGGACTCCAGGCGCTCCAGGAACCGGAGGTACAGCGCCTGCATCTCGGGGGCAGGGCGGATATCACCCAGCTTCTCGGCATACACACGGGCCTTGCTGGGAACCACCAGAACGACCAGCGGAATGTTCTGGGCGCGCAAGAACCGGCTGACTTCACCCACGCGTTCGAGATTGGTGTCGATCAGCTTCGGGTTGTCGGTGGCGGGGAACAGTTCCTCATCGGTGAACAGCCAGTTCTCGCGTCCGATGGTCACGCCGGGACGCCCCTCGTCGAACACCACGTAATTGATGGCCGCCCAGACATTCGTCCCGAGGTCGCGGACAGGAAACTTGTCGTCGTAGTGGCTTTCCAGATCCCGCGCCAGCTCGCCGTTGATGGGGTCAAGCTTTTCGGCTCCCCCGTAATTGGCGAGCGAGCGCAGGGACAGCCCGCCCAGGGTCAGGACGGTGAGGATAAAGAGTCCGGCGGTCAGTTTTTTCGAAGTTCCGGTCATGGCATCACCTCAGAACTGGAAGTAGAGGAACGGTGAGAAGCTTTCCGCGGAGAGCTTGAGCACCGCCATCAGGAACACGGGCAACAGCAGCGTTGGCAGGACCACCCGCAGTGGCGCGGCACGAACCCCGTCGAGGCTCCAGGAGAAACGGTCCCTCATGCCCATAACCACGACGATCACGTAGGCCAGGGTCAGAATCGCCACATTGAGGCCGCGGATGTCCTTCAGGTAGGCACTGCTCAGCTCAAAGCCGGAGAAACTGAACATTGCGCCGTAGAACTCGAAGGCCGATCCGATGGTGGAGGCCCGGAAGGTCACCCAGCCGATCATCACGAACAGGAAGGTCATGAGCCAGCGACCGACCCGGAAGCGGCTGGGCGCACCGGATACGCCGAGGGCCCGTTCGATCGCCAGCAACCCGCCGTGCCAGGCGCCCCAGAGCAGAAAGGTCCAGTTGGCGCCGTGCCAGAGGCCACCGAGCAGCATGGTCAGCAACAGGTTGCGATAGGTGCTGAACACGCCACCCCGGTTGCCTCCGAGAGGGATGTACAGGTAATCGCGCAACCAGCTGGACAGACTGATGTGCCAGCGCCGCCAGAACTCGGTGATGCTCTGGCTGATGTAGGGCTGGTTGAAGTTCTCGGTAAATCGGAAACCCATCATCAGGCCCAGCCCGATGGCCATGTCCGAGTAGCCGGAAAAGTCGAAGTACAGCTGTGCGGTGTAGGCCAGGATGCCCAGCCAGGCGTCCGCCGTGCTCGGGTCGGACAGGGCAAAGGCACCGTCCGCCAGCGGAGCGATCGAGTCGGCGATGAACACCTTCTTGATGAAACCCTGCATGAAGCGGATGGCGCCTTCACCAAACTTTTCCAGGGTATGGGTACGGTAAGCGAACTGGTCTGCCAGGTCCTTGTAACGCAGGACCGGGCCGGCAATGAGTTGCGGGAACAGTGCGATGAACGCGGCGAAGTCGACAAACCGCCGGGTCGGCTCGGTATCACCCCGGTACACATCCACCACGTAGGAAATGGCCTGGAAGATGTAGAAGGAGATGCCGATGGGCAGAATGATATGTGCCAGTTCCAGCGGCTGATAGCCGAGGGACACGAACAGGCCGTTCAGGCTGTCCACACCGAAGTTGGCGTACTTGAAGTAGCCCAGTGTTGCCAGATCGCCGGCGATACCCACGGCTACCCATTTCCGGGCCCGGGCCGTGCCGATGCCACTGTGGTGGATGCCGAGGCCGATCACATAGTTCCAGAGTGTGACGGCGACGAACAGCAGCAGGAAATCCACCCGCCACCAGGCGTAGAAGGCATAGCTGCCCAGCAGGATGACCCATGACCGGTGGCGGAATGGCGTCAGGTAATACAGTCCCAGGAACGCGGGCAGGAACAGAAACAGAAAGATATTGGATGAAAATACCATGGTCAGCCTCCGGCGTTACCGTTGTTGGAAACGGGATCCGGCGTCAGCCGCACGGCATGGCGCCCGTTCAGGAGGGCATCGAAAATCTCGGTCTGGTAGGTGCCCAGCAGACCCTCGAAGTGGATGCCCACGTCGGAGCGCGGAAAGCGCATGTTGACGTCATAGAGCTCGAGGTACTGCGGGTTGTCCGAGGCCAGGGGGCCGCTGGCGTTGGCGGCCAGGTTGCCGCCGACAATGGTCATCGACACGGCCTGGTGGTAGTAGTCTTCCTCGAAGTTCCGGTCGGTGGCGCTCAGGTCCTTGACCTGACCGAGCACGCCGTAGGTGCCGTTGAGGGCGGCGACGTTGTTGTAGACCCGGACATTCGTGCTGTTGCGCACACGGATGCCATTGCGCAGGTTATTCATCAACCGGTTTTCCCACAGCAGGTTGTCCGGTGATTCATACAGGCCGATACCGTCCCCCTGGTTGTCATGGACCAGGTTCCTGGCGACCACGTTACGGCGACTCTGCCGGTCCAGCACGATGCCCGACAGGCCGTTCTCGTAGCTATGGTTATTGATGATCCAGCTGTCGTTTACCTCCCGGGAGATGATGATGCCGTGCTTCTCCCGGGTGCCGTAGACCTCGTTGCCGGCGATCAGCAGATGGCTGGAGTAGTCATGCGGGTCGATGCCGTAAACGATATTGTCGTGGTAAACATTGTTCACGATGGCCACGTTCTCGGCTTCATAGCAGTAAAAGCCGTAATAGATGCCCGAGAAGGTGGACTCGACCAGCCAGGCTTCCGGCGCCGACCGTTGCAGCCTTTTGTTGTCGTACTCCGAGTACTGGGCGACGGTGAAGCCATAGGACTTGCTCTGGTTGTAACCGAGATGCTGGAAGGTGGAACCGAGCACAAAGGTCTCGCTGCCCCCCCAGCCGACGAAGAACGGGCGGAACTCGGATTTCTTGATGAAAGTGGCAGGCCCGTTGGCTTTTTCCCGCCAGCCGGTAATCGTGCTGTCGATTACAAACAGCCAGCCATCATTGGCCATGAAGGCGCCTCGTTCCTCGGACAGCCTCAGAGTCTCCTCACGGATCACCAACGTTGCTTCCGGCTGAACCACCAACGGCAGGCGTATGGTGTAGGAGCCATCGTCGTTGCGTTCCATGTAACGAGGGTTGCCGACCTGCTCGTAGACGTCATCGAGCGTTGCCCGGCCGGCATCCACCAGGATCGCCTTTGGGTGCGAATACTGACGGATTACCCACTCCCGGGCCCGGCCCTGATCGACGAAGTCGCCCAGGGCCGGGATGTCACCGATGCGTTGGACGGAAACCCGTGGCGCACCGTCGGGGCGTTCTGCCAGCTGTTGCTCCACAGCGTCACGGTTGTATTGCGACACGTCCGGAAGTTCAGGAAGCTCGGTGGCCACCTCCTCGCCCGGTACTACCTGCAGCCGATAATCCTCCAGCTCATACCGGGGCGCGGATTCCGATGGCTCCAGCCGGGTTTCAAGATTCGCTGCAGCTGCCATGGGAACCAGCAGGGCGCAGGTATAAAGTGGCAGCATGCGCAACAATTGATGGTGTTTCATGGCCGTTTCCCTAGAATCGCTTCGCTACATCGAGCACGACGCGATGACGGGCGTCGTCCGCATCCGGACCATAGGCATCGCCCGGGAAGAAAACGCCGCCGCGCAGTCGCACGTCAAAGGTGTTCCAGGCAGCGCCGTCATCACCGTAATACCCCAGCACCAGATCGACGGACTCGCCCAGATCGTCGCTGTTGCCGGTGAATCCGGGCTCGATCAGGTCGGAGGTCACGGTGCCGGCCTGGTCTGCCAGCCAGTAGCGGTGATAGATGAGGTTGGCCGCCCAGTCGTCCCGGTTGGTGAGGGCGGTGTAGGCCGTGACCGTCTTCAGGTTGCTCCACTCGGGCTGGAAGGCCTCCCCGAATCGGGCGACCTGGGACCGGGTGCCGGTGTACCGGGACCGGTTGCTCTCCAGACCGGTCTGGCGGAAGGCGTCTGACTCGTCCCCGCTGTCGCCGCCGGAGGCGATGGCACCGTGGACGCCTGCGGTCCAGCGTGGACTGTCCACAAGTTGGGCCCGCAGGCCGATATCGGCAGCCCAGCCGCTGACATCCTGTTCCTGCCGGGACAGTAAGCCGGCCTCGGTGGTCGCCAGGCGGGACTGGTCACCGGTCACCGCGGCCACCGACGCCAGGTACTGGAACCGGCTGTGCGAGTGCCAGTCGAAGTAGGCGTTATCTGCCCGGGCACCGGCCCAGCTCAATGAGTCGGTGACCCGCTCGGGCAAGCCATTGTCGGTTTCGGCTGCCAGGTCGCGGTCATTGCTGTAGCGCTCGGCATGGGTCACAAGAAACGTGAGATAGTGGTCCTTGTACCACTGCCACCGGGTCTGACCGAAGGCCCGGGCAATGTCCTGTTCCTCGACCGGCAGCTCGCTGACATCCGTGCGTGCCTCGGAAATCTTGTTGGCAATACCTGCCGTGGCTTCCAGCAGCGTGGTGTCGAAAATCCAGCGTGTCAGGGTGATGTCATCGTCCCACCACATACCGGTGTCCTCTTTCAGTCGCTCACGACCGAAGCGAATGGATTCCCCGGGGTAGTCGGTAAGGCCGTTGTAATCGAACCAGAATTCCCTGAGCGCAAAGAAGGCGTCGGTTTCCGTGCCGCCGATTTCATCACTGACGTCTACCTGGCCAGTGGCCCCGAACGCCTGCAGACGGAGCTTGGAGCGCCAGTGATCAGACAGTTGCCAGACCCATTCGGGCTTCAGATCCAATGCCACTTCGTCTGATTTGGTGCTGGATGCGGGGTTGGTGCCAAGCTTGCGGTCACCTTCGCTGATCAGGCTGAGCTTGGCCCGGGTGTTGTAATCGAGCAGTTTCGGATAGGACACATCGGTTTCGCTGTCCCGGGTTTCCTGTGCCCAGCTGACTGTTGTGCCCAGGCAGCCGAGTACCATCATCAGTCCGGCCATTCCGGTGGTTCCGTTCGTTGCCATGTGGGTTACCCCCCCTGACGTTGTCTGTTTGTTTGATCTGAAGCGCCGGTCGCCTGGCGGCGCGCAGCCAGTTCCCGGTTCGCCAGTGTTTCAGCTGCCTGCTCCAGGGCTCTGGGCATCTGGGGCACCATTTCCACCAGAAGCTCTTTTGCCCGTGGCAAGCCGGCATCGGTGGCGAGCAGGGCAAAGGACCAGGCGTACATCTTGTTTACTTCGATGCCCTTCCCCTCCCAGAACATTTCGGCCAGCAGGTAATCCGCCTTGGCGTAGCCGCGCCGGGCCGCCTTGAGCAGGTGATCCCGGGCTTTTCGCGGTTCCGGTTCGCCCAGGTAGCCTCGTTTGTAGATCCGGCCCAGCAGGTAGTCCGCCGAGGGATATTTTTCGCTTGCCTCGCGGGCATACTCGATGGCCTTGCGGGCATCGATCGGAACAATTCGTCCCCGCTCGTACAGCCGGGCGAGTGTCAGCGAGGCCTTGAGGTCCCCCTGGCTGCGGGACGTCTCCAGCAGGCGAATGACTTCCTCGGCGTCCGCCAGGTAGGGGTTGTCCATGATCAGGCGGGCCCTGCCGGTGATCGCAGGGACATAGCCCGGGATCAGTAACTGGTAGAGATCGTTGGTCACGGCGACCTGTTTGGCGGGCGATTCGTCGTCCGACAGCCAGCGGGCAAACACATACAGGTCACGATCGTCGATCTTGCCTTGCTCCCAGGCCTTGCGAGCCCTGGTCACCAGGGCGTCGAAACGGTCGTTCTGCCGTTCCGCGAGGTAGACCCGGGCCAGAATGATCAGGCAGTCCGGGTGGGAGGTGGCGATCGGCTCACACAGGGACACGATCTCGCCTGCCCGTGCCTGGAGCTGACCGTTCATGATGTAGTAACGCGCCAGAGCAAGGTCTCCGGACGGGTCGCCTTTCTGCCGTGCTCGCTGGATCCACTGCACCGGGTCGGCTTTGGGGAATTCCTGCGGGTGATCCAGGTAGAGCTCGATCAGCGGCATCAGCGCGCTGTCGTCGCCAGCTGCCATCGCCTTTTTCAGGTAAAACTCGCCCTTGCCTCGCAGGGTGGCGCTCTCGCCCTCGCGGGCGTACAGCTTGCCCAGCCGGCTCAGGGCCCGGTCGCTGCCTTGCTCGGCCGCCGCCTGGTACCAGTGCAATGCCTTGCCGAAGGCCGCATCGGATTCCTCGTCGGAGTAAAGGTCGCCGAGCTCCACCTGGGCGTCGGCAAGTCCAAACTCTGCGAGTTTGGTCAGTTCTGCCCGGGCGGCGCCGAGGTTACCGGCTGCGGCCTCCCGCTCGGCTCGCTGCATATCCGGGAGGCCGCTGCAACCGGCGATTCCCATCAGCAGGAGCATGGCTGTGGATGCCTTGTGGATCATGGCCGGGGCTCCAATCAGTTGCCGGATACTTGGTCGACGATGCCGTCCAGGGCGGACAGTTGAATGACATCAACGGTCACGCCGATGGGGCGACCCACCGATTCGAGTGGCATGGGTTTCTCCGCCTGGATCAGGGCGTTGATGGCGGTGCCGGGCTGGTTGGGGGTCTCGGCGTCGACGTAGAGTGATTCGATGGAGCCCGCGCGGGTTTCGCCGCCGGACAGGTGCAGGGTGACACTCTGACCCTCCTGCAGATTTTCGCCTTCGGTGAAATTGAACCTGGCGATGATGTGAGCGGAGGCGTCGGTCGGCACCAGTACCGCGATCTGTTCGCCTTTGCTCATATACTGGTCTTTGGCAGGCAGCAGGTTGAGCACCTTGCAGTCACACGGACTTGTCAGGGTGCCCCGGACGCTCTGGCCCAGAAGTTCCTCTATCTGCTCGACGGTGTAATTGCCGTTGCCCACCAGTTCGTTCACGTACGCGAGCATGGGGGCATCGAAGGTCGCGATGGGTTGGCCGGCTTCGACCTGGTCACCGGGCTGGACCAGGGTGGTGACCTTGCCATCCTTGGGCAGGCTGACCGGGATGTCCTCGGAGGCCACCATGGCGGTCTCCGCCTTGGTGACGAAATAGATCTGCCAGAGCTGGTAACCGATGAAGGCAACCGCTATCAGACCAACGCCCATCACCACCAGGCTCACAACCATCGCCCGGGCGCTGGCGAAGAAGCCCAGTGCCTGGCTCGATTTGCTCTTGCGCGCCTTGGTGAAGTTCTCCCGGGACAGGGTGTTGAGGACATCTCCGGCGGAGACCAGCTCACCACTGAGGAATGAGGTGATCAGGTAACGCAGGACGGAAACCTCTCGCTGGCCCAGGTTCTGGAATTCACAGCCACAGCGGTCACTGTCGTGCCCCATGTTTCTGGGTACAAATTCCACTTCCACCGCCATATCCATACCGTCCACCTTGAACACCAGTCGGCCGTTATAGACCTTCCCGCGGCGCAGGGACTCATTGCCGAGGCGGATGCAGAAACCACCGGCAGACAGATCTTCCAGTGGAAAGCGCACGGGGGCGCCGTCGAGTTTCACGAAGAGTGTCGCCGGCATGCGGACCCTGGCGAACTGCCTCTGTGCTTCGGATTCGTGTACAAACTGCGGTGCAATCGCTGCCGTGTTCATTACTTTGACCCTTGAGTGTTAGCTGTTTTGGTAATGCTTGGTTCCCGGTGGCGCGCTTGGCGTCACACGATGAACATGACGGTTGCCAGGAAAACGCTGGAGGCAGAGAACGTCATGATCCGGGAAGACCATCGGTTCATGCGTTGCTGGAACGACGCCGAATCCGTGCTGTAACTGGTTTTCTGGCGAGTCCAGGACTGCCGGTCGAGCCGGAAGAACACATAGATTTTCATCAGTGACCCGAAGATCTGGTTGAAGTACAGGATCAGCGGGTAGGCCGGCCCGACCGGATGCCCGGTGGCCAACAGCATGGCGCTCAGCACCAGGCGGGTAAGGCCAATCCAGAGCAGGTAGGCGATCAGGATCACGCCGGAGTACTTGATCGCTGCCACGATCGCTGCGGTCAGTCCCAGGATGCTGGTCCACATGGAGATCCTCTGATCCCACAGCACGTACCAGGTGAACCAGCCCAGACGCCCCGGTCCCAGCTTGGTCGCCCGGCTGTTCTGGCGGAGGTTGTTGCCATACCACCGGAACATGAGCTGCCTGGCCGAGCGGATGAAGCTCGGATCGGGCGGATGCTCGACAGTGTGGATGGACGCATCGGGCACGTAGAAGGTGTCGTAGCCCAGGCGCATCATGCTGTACCAACTGGACTTGTCGTCGCCGGTCAGGAACCGGAACTGGCCCAGCCGCCAGTGGTTGAGGGAGTCGTACTCGACGTCGGAGATGAACTCCGGGCGAGTCACCACGCTGGCGCGGAAGACCGACATCCGGCCGGTCAGCGTCAGGACGCGTCGGGACAGTCCCATGGAGCACATGTTGATGTGCCGCTGAGCAAAGCGCAGCTTGTGCCACTCGGACATCATGTAGCTGCCCTTCACCTCACAGAATTCGTTGGTCGTCAGTGCCCCCACCCGCGGCATCAGTTTGAAATAGGGGGCGGTCTTGCGGACCACGCCGGGATCAAGAACGGTGTCGCCGTCTACCACCGCAACGATGGCGTTGTCATCGGGAATGGCGCGGGAAATGGCCCGGAAGCCATAGGCCAGGCCGTCGCGCTTGCCGGTGCCGGGGATCCGGACCAGATTCAGCTGGACCCGCTCCGGTGGGTTGAGCTTGCGCCAGAGTGAGCGCATCAGCATTTCATCGGACAGCTCCACGATGGAGGCAACCACGGTGGTCGGCCAGCCGCAGTCAATGGCTTCCCGGATGATGGACTCGTAGACCTGTGCGGTCGTGGCGGCGTCGATCCGGAAGCTGGTCACCATCAGGAAGACATGGGACGGTGCTGCCTCATCCCCCAGTTTCTGTGCTTTGCGACGCAGGATTGGGTAAGCGTGATGCAGGAAGTACATGCCCCGGACAAAATGGGTGATGCCCACGGAGTAACGCCAGAGGCCGATACCGCCGATCAGCAGAATGAAATGCGCGCCGCCGGGAACAATGAACTCCCTGGGCAGGGCGACCGCAAGCGATCCCAGTGCCGCCAGGTACAGGCACCAGCCACCGGCACGAGAGAAGGGGTTGTCCGGAATCATCGACATGACCGAGGTTCTCCTGGATTCGTCGGTAAGATCTGCTCGCAAGGAGCCCCGGCGTACCGAGTTGCCGGGGCGCAGGCGTTACCAACAGATGCCTTCCAGCACGCCATTGGTGGTGGTTTTCATGAAGCCCACCAGGTCCACGACCCGCTTGCCTTCGGGGACTTCCGCGATGACGGTTTCGAACAGCTCGTCGTTGTTGCCGACAACCAGCACATCCCCATGCTCGACCACGCCGCGCAGATCGCTGTCCATCAGGTTGGAGAGATGGGGAATCTTCTGGTTGATGTATTCCCGGTTGGCGCCGTTGGTGCGGGCGTAATCCACGTTGCGATCAAAGATCCGCAGGTCATAGCCCTTGCCGATAAGCAGCTCGGCCAGCTCCACCAGGGGACTTTCCCTGAGGTCGTCGGTGTTGGCCTTGAAGCTCAGGCCCAGCATGCTGATCTTGCGTCGGCCGTAGCCGGTCACGATGTTGAAGGCCTTGGCCACCTGCTCGTTGTTGCTGCTCATGATGGAGCTGAGCAGGGGATGTTTGACGTCCATCTGATTGGCGCGGTAAGTCAGGGCGCGGACATCCTTGGGCAGACAGGAACCGCCAAAGGCGAAGCCGGGGCGCATGTAATAGCGGGAGATATTCAGCTTGTTGTCCAGGCACATCACGTCCATGACATCCCGGCCGTCCACACCCATGGACTTGGCGATGTTGCCGATCTCGTTGGCAAAACTGACCTTGGTCGCGTGCCAGACGTTGCAGGTGTACTTGATCATTTCCGCCACTTCGATGGGCTTGCGGATCAGCGGAGCATCCAGATCGCCATAGAGTTCCGCGAGGAGCTCACCGGAGCGGTCATCCAGCTGCCCGATGACAGTCATGGGCGGGTGGTCGTAATCCTTGATGGCGGTGCTTTCCCGGAGGAATTCCGGGTTCACGCAGACCCCGAAGTCCTGCCCCGCGATCTTGCCGGAGGCCTCCTGGAGGATCGGGATGACAACGTCCCGCACGGTGCCCGGCAGCACGGTGCTGCGAACCACCACCAGGTGCCAGTCGTCCTTCTCGCGCAACGCTTCCCCGATATCCCGGGCAACCTTCTCAACGAAGGTCAGGTCCAGATCGCCATTGGGCTTGCTGGGGGTGCCGACGCAGATCATGGACATCTCGCTGTTCAGCACAGAGGCCATTCCCTCGGTTGTACCCTGGATGCGATGGGCGCGAACGCCGTCACCCAAAAGCTCCTCGAGGCCAGGCTCAACGATCGGCGATTTGCCGCTGTTCACCAGGTCGATCTTGACCGGGGAAACGTCCACCCCGATGACCTCATGACCGCGACGGGCCAGACTGGCCGTACAAACGGCACCCACATAACCCAGTCCAAATATGCTTACACGCATGGTTATCCGCTCCCTTGTTGTTCCGGAAAGATGTTTTGGCATTGCCGGTTTCGGTGTTGCTTTCCGGAAAACGTCAAAAAAATGGTGTTTCTGAGGTTGTCTGCCAAGGCCGTTCTGTCCTGGCTTCGTGTCTGCAAGAAAATGGTCTGTCTCCGCGTTGTGATTCGGTGCGAAAACGACCGTTTTATTTGCAGTCCTTTTCCTGTTTCGGGCTCAGGAACGTTTCCCTGATCTGGCCCTGAAACAGTTTTAAAACGTACCGAAACAAATAATTAAATGCCTGTTACACAATGATAATTTTGATTTGTAGACTTGATTTACATGTATGGACTTTGATGTGAATTCAGGATAGACAGGTGTGCGTCAACTGCTTGATTTGCAGTGGAAGCCCCAGGCAGATGTGTCGTATTCAAATGCAGGAATGGGCGCCAATAATTTGACGAAGGCGGTTTTATAAATTCTGTTTGTGCATTTTTGAGAGGGAGTTTATTTCGAAAACATCTTAAAAATAGTTCTCGTTCCGGGAACTTTCTGAACAATGTCCAGATTGTCATTTCCTGAATGGATCTTTTCCGAAAGTTCGTCGTGTTCGCGCGCCCTGGTTGAAATTGCGGGCTTGAATATAGGGCTTGAATATTTCGAGCGCTCGTTCTATTTTTGGGTTCCGGAGGTCGAGCTATGAACAATTCCAAAAACACGAACCCTGGCAATACAAACTGGTCCCTGCGCGCTGACGGCAAGATTGCACTGGTCACCGGCGCCGCTGGCGGCCTGGGCCACAGCTTTACCCACTGCCTGCTTGAGGCCGGCGCCACGGTCATCGTCAGTGGTCGCCGCCGCGAGGCGCTGGAGTCTCTCAAGAGCGAATTCCCTGACCATGCCGACCGGATCCATGTGGTCACCATGGATGTCACCGACGAGGCGAGTGTCACCGAAGCCTTCGACACCATGGCCGATGACGTCGGTATTCCGGATGTGGTGGTTTCCAATGCCGGCGTCGCCACCAGCAAAAAGGCGCTGGACCTGACCGGCTCCGACTGGGACCAGGTGGTCGACACCAATCTCAAGGGCTGCTGGCTGGTAGCCAATGAGGCCGCCCGCCGTCTGTCCGTCATCAACAGGGGCGGCAGCATCATCATGATTTCTTCCATCCTTGGTCATCGCGTGGCGGGCAACGTGGCGCCCTACGCGGCCGCCAAAGCCGGTGTCGAGCAGCTGACCCGGGCACTGGCGCTCGAGTGGGCCCGTTATGGCATTCGCGTCAATGCCCTGGCACCGGGTTACATCGAGACCGATCTGAACCGTGATTTCTTCGCGACCGAGCCCGGCCAGAAGATGATCCGCCGTATCCCCCAGCGCCGCCTCGGCCAGGCGGGGGATCTGAGCGGGTCATTGCTGCTGCTGGCCTCGGACCTTTCCGACTACATGACCGGCAGCACCCTTGTGGTGGATGGCGGCCATCTTCAATCCTCGCTGTAAGGAGCAGGCTGTGGACTTCGATCTGGATCCCAGGAATGAGTCGTACCGGAAGCGCATCCGGGACTTTGTGGAACAGGAACTGTTGTCGCTGGAGCAGAACCCGGACGCATACGACGAGCATGAGAACATTGCGCCGGAGTATCTGGAAAAGATGCGCACCAAGGCCAGACACCAGGGCCTGTGGTGCCTGCAGATTCCCGAACATCTTGGCGGGCAGGGGCTGGATATCTCCGGTATGGCGGCCTGCTATGAGGAAATGAACCGGTCCATCTTCGGCCCGGTAGTGTTCAACTCCGCGGCACCCGATGACGGCAATATGATTGTGTTGGCAAAGGTGGCGACCGAGGCCCAGCAGGAGCGTTGGCTCAAGCCCATTGTCGAGGGTCGGGTCCGGTCGTCCTTCGCCATGACCGAGCCACCTCCCGGCTGCGGCTCGGACCCCGGCATGATGCAGACCACCGCCACCCGCAAGGGCGACCGTTGGGTGATCCATGGTCACAAGCATTACATAACCGGAGCCGGGGAGGCGTCCCATTTCATCCTGATTGCCCGTACCTCGGATGATACCCGGAAGGGGCTTAGTGCCTTCATGTTCCACAAGGACGATCCGGGCTGGGAAGTGGTCCGGCGTATTCCGATCATGGGGCCGGAGGAACACGGTGGCCATTGTGAGATCCGCTTCGATGGCCTGGAAATCCCCGACGAGAACCGGCTGATGGAAGTGGGTGATGGTCTGAAGGTCACACAGATTCGCCTGGGCACAGCCCGCCTGACTCACTGCATGCGCTGGCTGGGCCTGGCCCGTCGTTCCCTGGAAATCGCCACGGACTATGTCGAGAAGCGCGAATCCTTCGGTCAGACCCTGGCCCAGCGCGAAGGTGTCCAGTGGCTGCTGGGTGAGGCCGCCATGGAGATCCAGATTGGCCGGCTGCTGACCATGCACGCCGCCTGGAAGCTCGATCAGGGCGACTTTGCCCGCAAGGAGGTGTCCATGGCCAAGGTTGCCGTGGCCGACACCCTGCACAAGTCGGTGGACACTGCGATTCAGCTCTGTGGCGCCCGGGGTTATTCCAAGGATACCCCGCTGGAGTGGATCTACCGTTATGCCCGCCAGGCCCGCCTGGTGGATGGCGCCTCGGAAGTACACAAGATGGTGTTCTCGAAGCTGTTGCTGGCTGAGCGAACCGGTTTCTGGCACTGGGGAGTGAAGCCCTGATGTCTGCGTTGGCCGACACCTTCAGCAACTTTATTGCCCGGCAGTCCGGTGCCCGCAGCGCGCGGGTCATCGCGTTCGAGAAACTCTCCGGGGGCGCCATCCAGGACAACTTCGGGTTAACCCTGGAGTTGGAGGGCGGCGACCGGCCGGGCCGACAGGAGTTTGTTGTCCGTCAGGACGCCCCCTCCGGGGTGGCTGAGAGCCTGTCCCGGCCGGAGGAATTCCGGGTGTTGCAAGCGGCATTCGGCGCCGGGGTTACCGCCCCGGAGCCACTCTGGCTGTGTGAGGATCCGGAGGTTAGCGGGCGTATCTTTTATGTCATGACCCGGGCTTCGGGCAGCGCCTCACCGCGCAAACTGGTCAAAGGGGATCTTGATGCAGATCAGCGCCGGCGCCTTGTACGCCGGCTCGGTGCCGAGCTGGCCCGGCTGCATACGGTGCGGCCGCCGGTGGATTCACTGGCTTTTCTCGAGATGCCGGCAGGGCGCAATCCGGCCCTGAACCGGGTGGCGCTGTACCGCCGCTACCTGGAGGAAATCGGGGAACCGCACCCGGTGCTGGAGTGGGCTTTGAACTGGCTGGAGGACCACGCGCCTGAGCCTGGCCCGACAGTGCTGTGCCACTGCGATTTCCGCACCGGCAATTACATGGTGGATGGCGACGAGCTGACCGCGGTGCTGGATTGGGAGTTCGCGGCCTGGAGTGACCCCTGCGAGGACCTGGGCTGGCTCTGTTGCAGGAGCTGGCGCTTCGGCGGTGATGACCGGGAAGTCGGTGGCGTTGGTGATAAGCAGGACCTTCTTGACAGTTACCGGGAAGTGAGTGGGGCCGACATTGATCCGGCTACGGTCAGTTACTGGGAAGTCATGGCGCTGGTGCGTTGGGCCATGATCGCTTTGCAACAGGCACGTCGCCACATGTCCGGTGAGCAGCGCTCGCTTGAACTGGCCCTGACCGGGCGCATGGTGGCCCAGATGGAATACAACCTGCTGAACCAGATCCCGGAGTTGGAGGAGGGGCAATGATCAATGAGCCGGATACCCGCGACCTGCTGACCGAAGCCCGCCAGGTTTTACTGGACTCACTGGTGCCGGATCTGGCCGGGGAACAGAAGTACCAGGCCCTGATGATTGCCAATGCCATGGGCATGGCCATCCGGGAGATCGAGCAGCGGGAGCAGGGTGAACCTGACGCCACCGACCGGTCGCTGTCGCAATTCCTGGCCGCACACCAACTGCCGGATGACCCATCACAGGGCGAGCAGACTCTGGCCCGGGCCCTCCGTGACCGACGGCTCGTTGGCGATGATCCGGAACTGAGGTCGGTTCTGAAGGGCATGACGGAGGCCCGGTTGCGAATCAACAATCCGGGCTTTCTGAAGTAATCCGGACAGTCCAACACGGTGCGATATGAACAAGTACAAGAATCTGAACAAGACTGCCGCCAATCATTCCGCCCTGACACCGCTGACTCTGTTGCAGCGGTCCGCGCGGGTGTACCCGGACAAAAGGGCTGTCATCGACGATGACATGAGTCTGTCCTACCGGAACCTTTATCGCCGTTGCCGGCAGATGGCGGATGCCCTTCGCGCCCGGGGTATTGTCCCCGGCGATACAGTAGCGATCCTGTGTCCCAACAGCCATGAAATGCTTGAGTCCCACTACTCGGTGCCCATGGCCGGTGCGGTACTTAATTCCATCAACATCCGTCTGGACGCGGGCACCCTTTCGTTCATCCTGGCCCACGGTGAGGCGCGGGTGCTGTTCTACGACACCCAGTGGGAAAACCAGGTCCGGGCGGCGATTGCCGAACTCGAGGTGCCGCCGCTGCTGGTGGCCATCGAACGCGAAGCGGGCCCCGGCGAAGGCCTGGCGGAACTGGACTATGAGTCCCTGCTGGCGGAGGGCGACCCGGAGTCATCGTGGTTGCATCCTGATGATGAGTGGGACGCCATCACCCTGAATTACACCTCCGGCACCACCGGCAATCCCAAGGGCGTGGTCTACCACCATCGCGGTGCTTACCTGGCCGCCATGTCGAACGCCATGGCCTTCGATATGACCGCCGAGACCGTCTATCTATGGACCCTGCCGATGTTTCACTGCAACGGCTGGGCCTACACCTGGGCGATTACTGCCGTTGGCGGCACCCATGTCTGCCTGCGGGAAGTCGATACCCGGGAGATCTATCGCCGTATCGAGGAATACGGCGTGACCCACATGTGTGGCGCCCCGGTGGTGATGAACATGCTGGTGCAGGATCTCGGCCGCGAGAATCTGACCCTCTCCCGGCGCGCCCGTTTCGCCCTGGGTGGCGCTGCGCCTCCCAGCAGCGTGATCCGCAAGGCGGAGGAAATCGGTTTCGAGATCACCCACCTTTACGGCCTGACCGAAACCTTCGGCCCGTCCACCCTGTGCGTGCCCCAGCCGGAATGGCGGGCGCTGCCCCTGGAAGAAAGGGCAGTAAAGA
This sequence comes from Marinobacter sp. DUT-1, assembly GCF_050379415.1. Classification (NCBI taxonomy): domain Bacteria; kingdom Pseudomonadati; phylum Pseudomonadota; class Gammaproteobacteria; order Pseudomonadales; family Marinobacteraceae; genus Marinobacter; species Marinobacter sp. DUT-1. The sequence goes on along the minus strand of NZ_JBNRLS010000003.1, from coordinate 213,118 downwards.
TGTCCCGCCAGGGCGTACCCACCCATGGCCTGGACGACGTGGACATCCTGGATATGACCAGTGGCGAGCCGGTACCGGCCGACGGCAAGACCATGGGCGAGATCTGCATCCGTGGCAATACCGTGATGAAGGGCTATCTCAAGAACCCGGACGCTACCGACAAGGCCTTCCGGGATGGCTGGTTTCATACCGGCGACCTGGCGGTCATGCACCCCGACCGCTACGTTGAAATCCGGGACCGGGCCAAGGATGTGATTATCTCTGGCGGTGAGAACATCTCCAGCCTCGAGGTGGAGGAGGTTCTCTACCGGCACCCGAAAGTGTCCGAGGCTGCGGTGGTGGCCATGCCGGATGAGAAGTGGGGCGAGGTGCCCTGTGCCTTCGTCAATCCGGTGGATGAAGGTGACGAGCTGACCGCCGAGGACATCATTGCCTTTTGCCGGGACAACATGGCGCATTTCAAGGCGCCGCGGAAGGTGGTGCTGGGCGAGCTGCCCAAGACCGCTACCGGCAAGATCCGCAAGAACATTCTCCGGGACTCATTGTCCCGATGATTGGGCTGACCATGGTCAGCGGGAGGTTGCAATAGCGCGAACAACGCATTCAGACCAACGAAAACCGGCCCCGATGTAATGGGCCTGAAAGTTCCAGTGACAACAAAGACAAGAACACAGGAGCAATACCATGAAAAAAACAAGCATGAAGAAACTGCTGGTTGCGATGACCGCAGCCGCAACTCTCGGTACCGCCGGGACCAGTTATGCCGAGGAGCCCATCCAGATTGGCGGGATCTACATTCTGTCTGGCAGTGCTGCCACTTACGGTGAATTTGCCCAGAAGGGTATCAACCTGGCAGTGGATGAAATCAACGCCTCCGGCGGCATCCTGGGTCGTCAGGTGGAGATGGTTTATGAGGATAGCCAGGGCAAGGCATCGGTGGCCATCCAGGCCGCCCGGAAGCTGGTCTACTCCGAGGGTGTTGAAGCCCTGGTGGGCCTGGACAGCTCGGGTGTTGCCCAGGGCATGGTGCCGACCATGCCAGAGTTGCAGAAGCCGCTGATCATCACGCACGCCGCCACGCCGGACGTCACCGGCAAACTGTGTAACCCGTTCACCTACCGCATCAGCGTCAACGTGGCCCAGAACATGAAGGCGGCCGCTCTGGTTGCGGCCGAAACCGACGCCACCAACTGGACCACCATCGGTCCGGACTACGCCTTCGGTCACCAGTCCTGGGAGTTCTTCGGTAACTACCTCAAGGAGATCAAGCCGGATGTGAACCTGATGTCGGAGACCAACTTCCCGCGCTTTGGTGCCGAGGACTTTACGCCATTCATTGACCGGGTGATGAACTCCGATGCCGAGGGTGTGCTGATCTCAGTGTGGGGTGGTGACCTGGTCAACTTCATCCGTCAGGCCAATACCCGTGGTTTCTTCGACAAGGACATGGAAGTGATGTTTACCGTCGGCGCGGCGACCGAGGTGCTGTCCGCCCTGGGTGAGGAAATGCCCGAGGGGGTTCACCTGTCTACGCGCTATTGGTATGACGCCTACGACAATGAAGTGAACGACCGCTTTGTCAAAGCCTACATGGATGCCTATGGTACGCCGCCCAGCTATAACGCCGAGGGTGCCTACGCTGCCATCTATGCCTACAAGCAGGCGATGGAAGCGGCCGGAACCACCGAGGGTCCGGCTGTGGCCAAGGCCCTCAGTGGCATGAGCATGGAAGCGCCGAATGGCACCGTGACCTTCCGTGCCGGGGATCACCAGGCCATGGTCAGCCCGAACTGGGGTGTTTCCGGCCCGATGCATGCCGAGCACGGTATCCGGACTCTGACCAACCTGCAGATCTTTGACGGTGAAGAAGTAGCCCGCACCATCGAAGAGACCGGTTGCAAGCTCTGATCTGAACCTTTTCACCAGCTTGCCGTGGCGCCCTTCGGGGCGCCACGTAACCGGCCCTAACCTAATGAGGTAATCCATGTCTGGCATCGGAGCGGCGTTGCTGAACAGTCTCGATATCGGGCTGCTGCTATTCATCATCGCAGTGGGTCTGAATATCGTGTTCGGTGTTCTGAACATCATCAACTTTGCCCACGGGGCTCTCTACATGCTGGGAGCCTACCTGGCGTTCACCCTGATCAATCTTGTGGGGATGCCCTTCTGGGCCGCCCTGCTGCTGGCGCCGATCGGTGTGGCCATCCTGGCCGTCATTATTGATCGGCTGCTGTTGCGATTCATCTACAGCCGGGACGTGGCGGACAGTCTGCTGCTGACCTTCGCGATCCTGCTGATCATCAACGAGAGTGTCCGCACCATCTGGGGTAGCGGCATCCAGGTGGTCCAGCCGCCTCAGTTGCTGTCCGGATCGGTGCAGCTGCTGGGCAGTTCCGTGTCCACCTACAGCCTGTTTGTGATTGTCATTGGCCTGTTGTTGCTGGCGGGGCTCTGGTACCTGTTCAACCGCACCCGCGTGGGTCGCATCATGCGCGCGGCGGCACTGGACCGGGACATGGCCGAAGCCCTGTGTATCAACACCCGCATGGTGGTCACCGGTGTGTTTGCCTTCGGTGCCTGGCTGGCGGCGGTTGGCGGCGTGGTGGCAGCGCCAATGCGGGCACTGGACCCGGGCATGGGGGACAAGATCATCATCGAGTCCTTCATCGTGGTGGTCATCGGCGGCCTGGGCAGCTTCCCGGGTGCCTTGCTTGGCGCCATCATCCTGGGCCTGATTCACGGGTTTGGCGGCCGCTATCTGCCGGAAGTGAACCTGCTGCTGCCGTTCCTTGGCATGGCGCTGGTTCTGTTGTTCAAACCTAACGGCATCATGGGCAAGGGGGCGACCGCATGAAGACCAAGATTCTGATGGGCCTTCTGGCCGTGGTGGTTGCGGGGCTGATTGCGGTGCCCTGGATTGCCTCCTACTTCTATATTTTCATACTCACCGAGATTCTGATCCTTGGCCTGTTCGCGGCCAGCTTCAACCTGATCTTCGGCTATACCGGCATGCTCAGTTTCGGGCACGCGGCCTTCTTCGGCATCGGTTCCTACGCCACGGCGCTGGTGCTGATCCACCTGGAGTGGCCATTCCTGGCCTGTTTGCTGGTGTCCATGGGCGCCTCGGCGCTGCTGGCCCTGGTGATCGGCTTCCTCAGCGTCCGCCTCAACGAGGTCTATTTCGCCATGCTGACTCTGGCGTTCGGCATGATGGTGTTCGCCATCGCCTATCAATGGCGTTCCGTGACCAACGGCAGTGACGGCCTGGCCGGTTTCACCCTGGGCTCCTTCGGGCTTGGTCTGGATCTGACCCTGGGCAACCCGGCGGTCTACTACCATGTCGTGCTGGCCATCGTTGCCATTGCCGCGGTGGTGCTGTACCTGATCTGCCGCAGCTCTTTCGGCATGATCCTCAAGGCGATCCGCCAGAACCCGGAGCGAGTGTCCTTCGCCGGCCTGAATGTGCGTACCTACCGTCTGGTGGCCTTCGTGATTGCCGGCACCTTCGCAGGTCTGGCCGGTGGCCTGATTGCCCCGTTCCTGCGGGTGGCCAGTCCGGAGCTGCTGCACTGGTCCATGTCCGCCGAGCCGGTACTGATGGCCATTCTCGGCGGCACCGGTTATTTCCTGGGACCGTTTGTCGGCTCTGCGGTGTTCGTGCTGCTGGAAACCTGGATCACCAGCTATACCGAGTCCTGGATGCTGGTTCTGGGCATCATCCTGGCCATGATGGTGATTTTCTTCCGCAAGGGTCTGCTGGGTACCGCCCTTGACTGGTGGATGGAGGTGAAGAAATGAGCAAGCCGATCCTGACCATAAATAACCTGACCAAGCGGTTTGGTGGCGTTACCGCAGTGAACGGTATCAACCTGGAAGTCATGCCGAAGGAAACCATTGCCATCATCGGACCCAACGGTGCCGGCAAGACCACCTTCTACAACATGGTGTCGGGGCGGATGCAGCCGACCGAGGGCAAGATCATGCTCGATGGCCAGGACATCACCGGACTGCCGCCGCACAAGATCAGCCGGCTGGGGGTGTCCCGTTCGTTCCAGATCAACAACATCTTCCCCGAGATGACGGTGCAGGAGAACGTGGAAGTGGTGCTGTCGGCCTATCACGGCCACAGCCGCAAACTGTTCAACATTGCCTCCCGTAATACCGGCATCCAGCAGGAAGCGGTGGAGTATCTGAAACGGCTGGGCATTGACGGTCTCAGGGACCAGCGTGCCGAGGTCATCAGTTACGGTGACAAGCGCTTGCTGGAGATTGCCATGGTGCTGGCAACACAGCCCAAACTGGTCCTGCTGGACGAACCCACTGCCGGCATGACCCCGGACGAGACCCGTCGTACCACCAAACTGGTCAAGAGCCTGGCGGACAGTGGTGATTACACCTTCCTGATTACCGAGCATGATATGGATGTGGTGTTCAATCTTGCCGACCGCATCCTGGTCATGCATCGCGGTGAAAAACTGTTTGCCGGAACTCCGGAGGAAGTGAAGAACCATCCGGAGGTTCGCGTCGCCTATCTGGGTGAGGAAGAAGAGGAAGCGGTCGAGGAGGCCAACCCATGATTCTTGATGTTCGCAATATCCAGACCTTCTACGGCGAGAGCCAGGCGCTTCAAGGTGTTACGCTGCAACTGGACGAGGGTGAGACTGTCTGTATCCTGGGTCGGAACGGTGCCGGCAAGAGTACGACTCTGAAAAGCATCATGGGCCTGACGCCGCCGAGATCCGGAGAGGTGATTTTTGATGGCAAGCCAATCCACGGTCTGCCAGCCCATCAGATTGCCCGGGCAGGTATTGGCTATGTGCCCGAGGACCGGCGGATTTTCCCGGGCCTGACGGTGCGGGAGAATCTGGAGGTGGCCTCGTACCAGCGCAAGGGCAGCACTGCGCGCTGGACCGTCGATGGCATCCTCGGGAAGTACGAGATGCTGGGGGAGCGGGCGGACCAGGACGGCGCCACACTTTCCGGTGGCCAGCAGCAGATGCTGGCGGTGGCCCGGTCCCTGATGATCCAGCCCCGCCTGTTGCTGCTGGATGAGCCCAACGAAGGGCTGGCTCCGGTCATTGTGCAGCAGATCGGTGAGCTGATCGACGATCTCAGCAAGACCACCACCATTCTGTTCACTGACCAGAGCGTGCAGTTCGCCCTGAAACATGCCCGCAGGGCGTACATTCTGGAAAAAGGGCAGGTCGTGCATGAGGCGCCCAGCGACGAGTTGCGCAAAGATCAGGCAACCCAGGACCGGTTCCTGTCGGTGGCGTGATCTGATTTATAATCCCCGCCGCAGGAGCAGACAGGCGTGGCAGCAATGATTGAAAACTATGAGGCGTTTCGCGACGAGTTGAGTTTGTCCAAGGAAGGTGTCGTCCGTGAGGTATACCGCCAGAACAAGGACAGGATCAGCATCAAGAAGGAGGCGACGGCGGTCAAGAACCTGATCCGCATCATCGAATCGACGCTGAGACTGGCTAATTCCAAGGGGTTCCATGCCATGACCCTGAGAGATCTGTGTTCGGACTCGGGCATGAGCATGGGTGGCCTTTATGCCTACATTCGCAACAAGGATGACCTGATCCACCTGATCCAGAGCCACGGCTTCACCATCACCCGCCGCACTTTGTTGCACTACACTGGCGAGGTGGATGACGTACGTGACAAGCTGTTCTCGGCGATCAAGGCGCATCTGTACCTGAGTGAACTGATGCGGGCCTGGTTCTATTTCTCCTATATGGAGGCGAAAACCCTGCCGGCGCCGGAAAAGCGGGATGCCGTGGCCATCGAACTGGAGATTGAAGACATCTTCCTGGATGTCATCGAGGACGGTATCAAGGCAGGCGTCTACCGGCCCAGGAATGCCCGGCTGGTGGCTTCGATGATCAAGGCCCTGTTGCAGGACTGGTACCTGAAGCGCCGGAAATACCGCGACCAGAATGTGGCCGTTGACGACTATGCTGCCTTTGTCAGGGATGTGATTGAAAGCTATTTGCTCTGAGGGCGTTGACTCTCTCCTGTGAGGACTGTGATGACTATCAGTTTGACGAATCCGGAACTGCTGCGCGAAAGCGCCTATATTAATGGCGAATGGGTGCAGGCCCGTTCCGGTGATGTGTTGCCGGTGACCAACCCGGCCAATGGCGAACACCTGGCCGACGTACCGGACATGGGCGCCGACGATACCCGGCGGGCAATCCAGGCGGCCGAGGCGGCCTGGCCTGAATGGCGCGCGCGCCCGGCCAAGGAGCGGGCAGGAATCCTGCGTCGCTGGTTCGACCTGGTGATGCAACACCAGGAAGACCTGGCCCGGCTGATGACCGCGGAGCAGGGCAAGCCGCTGGCGGAAGCCCGGGGCGAGGTGGGTTACGGTGCCAGTTTCATCGAGTGGTTTGCCGAGGAAGCCAAGCGTGCCTATGGCGACGTGATCCCAAGCCATGGCCGCGACAAGCGCATCGTGGTGATCAAACAGCCTATCGGAGTGGTCGCGGCGATCACACCCTGGAACTTCCCGGTGGCCATGATCACCCGCAAGGTGGCGCCGGCTCTGGCCGCCGGCTGCCCGGTGGTGGTCAAGCCGGCGGAGGATACCCCGTTGTGTGCGCTGGCGCTGGCGGTGCTGGCGGAGGAGGCCGGTGTTCCGCCCGGGATTATCAACATTGTGACCTGTTCGAAAGGCCGGGCGCCGGCGGTGGGTGAGGAGCTGACCACCAACCCGGTGGTTCGCAAGGTATCGTTCACCGGCTCTACACCGGTGGGCAAGCTGCTCATGCGCCAGGCAAGCGGCACGGTCAAGAAAGTGAGCCTGGAGCTCGGTGGCAATGCCCCGTTCATCATCTTCGATGACGCCGATCTCGATGCCGCGGTGGCCGGGTTGATGGCCTCCAAGTATCGCAATACCGGGCAGACCTGTGTCTGCGCCAACCGGATCTATGTCCAGTCTGGTGTTTATGACGACTTTGTGGAGAAACTGAAGGAAGCTGTCAGCAAGATGGTGGTGGGCGCAGGTCTCGAGGCCGACACCCAGCAAGGCCCGCTGATCAACGAGGCGGCGCTCGACAAGGTTCAGCGCCACATCGCCGATGCCACCGCCAAGGGCGCAAAAGTGGCTCTGGGGGGCAAGGTTCATGCGCTGGGCGGCACCTTCTTCGAGCCGACCATCCTCACCGACGTCACCCAGGACATGCTGGTGGCCAGCGAGGAGACCTTTGGCCCGGTGGCGCCGCTGTTCCGGTTCGAGACCGAGGAACAGGCAATTGCCATGGCCAACGACTCGGAATTCGGCCTGGCGGCGTATTTCTACAGCAACGACATCCGTCGCATCTGGCACGTGGCCGAGGCCCTGGAAACCGGCATGATCGGTATCAACGAGGGTATCATTTCCACCGAGGCGGCGCCCTTTGGCGGGGTCAAAGAAAGCGGCCTTGGCCGGGAAGGTTCCCGTTATGGCCTGGATGAGTTCATGGAACTCAAATACCTGTGCCTCGGTGGCATGCGCTAACACGTCGGTTGCGAGGAGAGTCGGATGGCAGGCCCCCTGTCGCACCTGCGTGTGCTGGACCTTTCCCGGGTTCTGGCTGGCCCCTGGGCGGGTCAGATCCTCGGGGATCTGGGTGCGGAAGTGATCAAGATCGAGCGCCCGGGTACCGGGGATGACACCCGGTCCTGGGGGCCGCCCTATCTTCAGGGCGCGGATGGTAACGACGAGCTGTCCGCCTACTTCCTGACCGCCAACCGGAACAAGCAGTCCCTGGCCGTGGACATTGCCCATCCCGAGGGGCAGGCATTGGTCCGCAAGCTGGTGGCCGAGTCGGATGTGGTACTGGAGAATTTCAAGGTTGGCGGTCTCAAACGCTATGGCCTGGATTACGACAGCCTCAGGCGTATCAACCCGAAACTCATCTATTGCTCCATTACCGGCTTTGGTCAGGATGGTCCATACGCGAACCGGCCCGGCTATGACTTCCTGATTCAGGCCATGGGTGGGCTGATGAGCATCACCGGCCAGCCGGACGGCGAGCCCGGCGCCGGCCCGATGAAAGTCGGGGTGGCCCTGACGGACATCATGACCGGGCTCTACGCCACCATTGGCGTGCTCGCCGCCCTCAGCCACCGGGACCGGACCGGCGAAGGCCAGTTTGTGGAGGCCGCGCTGCTGGATGTGCAGGTGGCCTGCCTGGCCAATCAGGCTATGAATTACCTGACCACGGGCAAGGCGCCGGCCCGCATGGGCAATGCCCACCCCAACATCGTCCCTTACCAGGATTTCCCGACGGCGGATGGCAATATGGTGCTGACGGTGGGCAACGACCAGCAATTTGCCCGGCTGTGCGATGTGCTCGGACACCCGGAGTGGGCCAGTGATGAACGCTTCGCCACCAACCGTTTCCGGGTGGCCAACCGCAAGGAACTGATTCCGAGACTGAGGCAGGCCACGGTGATGCGCTCAACCCGGGAGTGGGTCGGGATTCTGGAGCAGGCCGGGGTACCCTGCGGACCGGTGAACACCCTGGATCAGGTGTTCGATGATCCCCAGGTGCTGGCGCGGGGCATGAGGCAGAGTGTCACCCACTCCAGACTGGGCGAGGTACCGACGGTTGGTAATCCGATCAAGCTGAAACTGACCCCGGTGGACTATCGCACGGCACCGCCCCTGCTGGGGGAACAATCGGAACAGGTGTTGCAGCGGGTTGCCGGCCTGTCTCCCGGGGAAATTGAAGCGCTCCGGGAGCGCGGTGTGATCTCGTGACCCCGGCGGTGCGGCTGTTCAGCGACCGGCGCCCGCAGCGTTCATCGCCCCCGGAATTGCGCCGGTCGCTTGGCGAGAAACGCGGCTACCCCTTCCTGGAAATCCTGGGTTCCAACCGCCTCCAGAAAAGCCTGTCTCTCGGCTTCCAGATGTCCGGAAAGTGCGGCTCCGAAGGCATCGTCCGAGAGCCGCCGGAAAGCGGCATAGGCTCGGCTCGGGCCGTTGGCAACCTTGCAGGCAAGTTCAGTCAGTGCCTCGTCAAACTCGCCTTCGGGGGCAACCTGATTGATCAGCCCCCAGTCCAGCGCCTCCCTGGCCGTCAACGTCTGTCCGAGCAGCATCAGCTGACTGGCCCGCCCGGCACCGATCCGGCGGTTCAGGAACCAGGTGCCTCCGCAGTCCGGGACCGTGCCAATGCCATCGTAAGCCACCATGAACCGGGCTTTGGCGTCGGAGATGATCAGGTCGGCTCCCAGGGCCAGGCTCAGTCCGGCACCAGCGGCAAAGCCCCTGACACCGGCAATGATCGGGGCGTTCAAGTCACGCAGCATCAGGATCGCCGGGTTGAGCGCGTCCAACAGGGCATTGACCACCTTTCGGGCCTGTTCGGGGCCGCCGGCCATGCTGGCAACATCCCCGCCCGCCATAAAGGCACGCCCTTCTCCGGTAAGGACCACACACCGCAGCCCGGACAACTCTGCCAGCTTCCGGACAGCGGCCAGAAAGGCTTCGGCCAGTGGGACATTGATCGCATTCAGGGCTTCGTGCCGGTTAAAGGTAAGCGTCGCCACGCCGGTGTCAGTGTTGAATCCGGTGGTTACCAGTCTACTTGTCATATTCGTTTTTCCGACAGAGGTGCATCTGAAGGTCGGTTTCGTGCGTAACCGTTAATGAGAGCCATCAGGTAACAGGATAGAAGCATTTGGCTAATGTTGCCTTGATGGACTACTTTAAGTCTGTGCCCGGGCTGACCCCGGTAACCAGAAAAAACAACAATTACAATCATCTTCAGGCGTGATCAGGGTAGGAGCGGCGCGTGTATACGTGCGTCGTTGCCCGGCGCCAGGGGTGCCGGGAGGTAAAGTGAGCATCCTCGAGATCAGTAACCTGTCTCTGTCCTTTGGCGGTGTGAAGGCTCTTCAGGACGTCAGCTTCCGGGTGCCCGAGAACACCGTCACCACAATTATCGGTCCGAACGGTGCCGGCAAAACGTCGCTGTTCAACTGCATTTCCGGTTTCTACAAGCCCCAGCAGGGCAACATCCGCTACGAAGGGCGGGAGCTTTCCAGTGGCATCAAGCCGCCGAAACGGGCCGCGCTGGGCCTGGCCCGAACCTTCCAGAACATCGCCCTGTTCCGCGGCATGACCGTGCTCGACAACATCAAGCTCGGTGCCCATGTGCACATGAACAGTGGGCTGCTGGGGTCCATGTTCTATTTCGGCGCAGCCCGCCGCGAAGAAATGGACGTGCGTCGGGAAGTGGAGCACCGGATTATCGACTTCCTGGAGATCGACCATATCCGGCGCCAGCCGGTGGCCAGCCTGTCCTACGGTTTGCAGAAGCGAGTCGAGTTGGCCCGGGCGCTAGCCATGCGCCCGAAGGTGCTGATGCTGGACGAGCCGGTAGCGGGCATGAACCGGGAAGAGAAGGAAGACATGGCCCGCTTCATCCTGGATATCCGGGAAGAGTGGGGTGTGACCGTGCTGATGGTGGAGCACGACATGGGCATGGTGATGGACATCTCCGACCACATTGCCGTGCTCAACTTCGGACAGGTCATCACCGAAGGCGAGCCGGAAGATGTCCAGAAAAATCCGGAGGTTATCAAGGCCTACCTGGGCAACAGTGACATCGACAGCCTGCGCAAGAAACTCAATCCGGAAGGGGAGGCCGCCTGATGGATTGGTTGTTTTTTGGTGAAATCAGTCTGGCCGGTCTGGCCATGGGCGGGTTGTATGCCCTGATCGCCCTGGGTTTCGTGATGATCTACAAGGCGACCCGGGTGATCAACTTCGCCATCGGCGAAATAATGATGTTCGCCGCCTATCTGTTCCTGGCGTTTGCCGGTGGTATGGAAATGTCGGCATGGATCGCGCTGCCCCTGGCGGTGATCGGCGGCAGTATCCTGGGCGGGGTGATCGAGAAGACCATGATCCGTCCGATGCTGGGGGAGTCCCCGATTTCGGTGGTGATGGTGACTATTGGTATCGCCAGCATCCTGGTGGGGCTGGTGGAGTTCATCTGGACCGCCGACCCGCAGTTGTTGCCCAACTTCCTGCCCCGGGAGCCGGTGTTCATCGGCCCGCTTTACCTGGCCCCGAAAATCGCCTACGGCTTTTTGATCGGTTCCGCCCTGTTGATCATCTACCTGCTGTATTTCCGCTTCTCCCGCGGTGGCGTGGCTTTGCGGGCCACCGCCTCGGACCAGGCCGCGGCCTATTCCATGGGCATCAACGTGCGCCGGGTGTTCAACCTGGCCTGGGTATTCGGCTCACTCGCCGCCTCCCTGGCCGGTGTGCTGGTGGCCGCCACCGGGGGGCTTAGCCCGCAGTTCGGGATTATCGGCCTGAGTGTGCTGGTGGTGGTGATTGTCGGTGGCCTGGACAGCATCCTCGGTGCCCTGGTGGCCGGCGTGTTCATTGGTTGGTTGGAAACCGTGGCCGGGGCCTACCTCGGTGGCGAGTACCGGATGCCGGCGACATTTGTGGTGCTGGCGATAATCCTGGTGATACGGCCCTATGGCCTGTTCGGTACCCACGAAATAGAGCGAGTATAAGATGCGCATCGGTGACGCAAAACAGACCTACGAAGCCGATGAGGCGATCTGGACCAGTAACACCCAGAAATTCTGGTTCGGGCTGTTAATGCTGATTCTGCTTTTGTTCCCGTTCATGGCCGACTCCTACCTGCTTTACCTCGGTTGCCTGGTGGGCATAGCCGTGATCAGCACCACCGGCCTGAATATCCTGACCGGCTTTACCGGCCTGATTTCCCTGGGGCAGGCGGGCTTCATGGGTGTGGGCGCCTACACCGTGGCCTGGCTCTCCCTCAACACCGGCCTGCCGTTTCCGGTGGCGCTGCTGTTGGCGGGGCTGGTGGCCGCCGCCGTGGGGATTCTGGTGGGCCTGCCCTCGCTGCGGGTCAAGGGGCTGTACCTGGCCATCGCTACCCTGGCGGCGAGCGTGTTCCTGCATTTCATCTTTGCCGAGTGGGAATCGGTCACTGGCGGTATGGGTGGGCTGAGCCTGGAGCCGGCCCAACTGTTCGGTCTGACCTTCCAGAGCGATTTCCGGATGTATTTCATCATCGTACCGCTGGCGGTGGTGATGGTGTTCGCGGCCCGCAATGTGTTGCGGACCCGGGTTGGCCGGGCCTTCATTGCCATCCGGGACCGGGATATTTCCGCCGAGATCCTGGGTATTAACCTTCTGCGCTACAAACTGATGTCCTTTGCGCTCAGCTCCTTTTATGCCGGTGTCGCCGGCGGGCTGTTCGCCTATTTCTATCGGGTAGTGACCCCGGAGAGTTTCCCTCTCTCCATGTCGATCTTCTACCTGGCGGCGGTGATCGTGGGCGGCATGGGTAACCTGCTGGGGGGCATCCTCGGTGCGGCTTTCATGACCCTGGTGCCGGAAGCCCTGAAATTGCTGACGGCGGCCCTGACACCGTTCTATCCCAATGCGCCCGTCTTCATGTCGCCGATGCTGGAAATCATCTTCGGTGCCTTGATTGTGGGCTTTCTGATTTTCGAACCCCATGGCCTGGCGGAGATCTGGCATCGCATCCGCCGGTTTTTCCGGCTGTGGCCATTCCGGAATTAATCGTGTTTCAACGAGTCTTTCTCCGAGAGACCGTGCAACAGCAACAATAAGAAGCAGCAAGGAGACGAAACATGTTCAGAAACATTCTCAAGAAAGGACGCAAGCTCGCCGGGCTTGGTGGCCTGGTTGCCGCGTTAACCATAGCCGCCCCAGCCATGGCTCAGGACAAGGAACCCATTGTGTTCGGTGGCTCGATCCCGCTCTCGGGTGTGTTCGCCTTTGCCGGCATCCACCTGCATGCGGGGCTCACGGACTACACCGACTGGATCAACAGCCAGGGCGGCATCAATGGCCATCCGGTTAAGTACGTGATGGAAGACACCGCTTACGAGGTGGACCGTTCGGTGGCGGCTTTCAAGAAAATTTCCGGTAGCAGTTCACCCGCCACCTATTACGGTGACAGCACCGGTTTCATGAAGGCCATCGCTTCGGAGCTCAACAGCATGGGGACCACGCTGATGAGCGGTGCCTCTTTTGCCACCGCGCTGACCGATAACGAGCAATACCCCTACCAGTTCATCCCCGGCCCCAATTACAGCCAGATGTTCGGCATCATTCTGGAGTACATCGCTTCCCAGGGTGAGGGGGGCGACATGCCGACCGTTGCTTTCGTCTACAGCGATACCGAATTCGGCAAGGATCCCATCGAAAATGGCAAGGCCCGGGCCGCCGAACTGGGTATTGAAGTGGTCGAGGAGATCGTCACCAAGCCCGGCAGTGTGGACGTGTCCGCCGAGGTCCTGAAACTGCGCCGGGTGCGTCCGGATTACGTGGTGTTCCACGGCTACGTGCTGTCGCCGATCAACGAATTCATGGTGCAGATGCGACAGATGGGCCTGGATACCCAGTTTATGGGTACCTTCTGGTCCTCGGACAAGCTGATCATCGACAAGATGGGCGCGGACGCCGATGGTTACATGGGGGTGATGCCGTACAACTATTACGACAGTGAAGAAACCGGACCGATGCTCGATGCACTCAGGGCCCAGGCCGAGAAGAGTGACCCCGACGCCGGATACCGACCCACCGGTTACATCCAGGGCTGGTTCAACGCCATGGTCTGGACGGAGGTGATCAAGCGCACCCTGGATGCCGACAAGGAGCTCAACGCGGAAAACATGGCGGAGGCTCTGGCTTCCATCGAGGACTGGGACACCGGCGGAATCATCGGCATTCCGGTCACGGTGAAGGATATGTCGTTCCCGGTTGGCCGGATCTGGCGAGTCAATGCAGAGAAGGGCCGTTACGAGCCGGTGTCAGACTGGATTCACCTCGACTGAGGGGCCGTATGGAAGCCTTACTGGAAATCGACAACATCGAGGTGGTCTACAACAAGGCGGTGCAGGTCCTGCGGGGCCTGTCTCTGCGGGTCCCGAAGGGCGCCATTGTGGCGCTCCTCGGCTCCAACGGCGCTGGCAAGTCCACTACACTGAAAAGCGTTTCCGGCCTTTTGTCCCTGGAAGACGGCGAAGTAACGGCGGGTGAAGTTCGCTTTCGGGGCCAGGACGTGAAGGGCGTACCGCCGGAGAAACTGGTGCGTAACGGCCTGTTCCACGTCATGGAGGGAAGGCGGGTGTTCGAGGACCTGACGGTGGAGGAGAATCTGATTGCCGCCACCTATGCGCTTTCCGGTCGAAGACCGTCCCTGAGTGACAGCTACGAGCTGGTCTACAATTATTTCCCCCGCCTCAAGGAACGGCGCAAGCAGTTGGCCGGTTATCTTTCCGGTGGTGAACAGCAGATGCTGGCCCTGGGCCGGGCACTGATTGCCCAGCCGGATCTGATCATGCTCGACGAACCCTCGCTGGGGTTGGCACCGCTGCTGGTAGAAGAAATCTTCACCATCGTTGCCCGGATCAACCGGGAACAGGGCACCGCCATCCTGCTGGTGGAACAGAACGCAGCCGTTTCACTGGCGATCGCTTCCTATGGCTACATCATGGAAAACGGAAAGATCGTGATTGATGGGCCGACGGAAAAGCTCACCGCAAACGAGGATGTTCAGGAGTTCTACCTCGGGGTGGGCGGCGCCGAAGGTGAAACCCGCAGTTACCGGGATATCAAGCATTACAAACGTCGTAAGCGGTGGCTCTCATGACAACACCGGCAGTGCCTGAACTCACCCTTCCACAGATGTTGCGGGCCCATGCCCGGGACCGGGCCGATCACCTGGCATTGCGCCAGAAGGATTTCGGCATCTGGCAGGCCTATACCTGGCAGGACTACTACCAGCGCGCCTGTCACTTCGGACTGGGGCTGCGAGCCTTGGGATTGTCCGAGGGTGGTCACGTGGCCATCATCTCGGAAAACCGGGTGGAATGGGTGATTGCCCAGATGGGCATCGGCGTGGTGAACGGCATCTGTGTCGGTGTCTACCCCACCAGCCCCTGGAATGAAGTGGCCTACGTGCTGGAGCACAGCGATGCCGAAGTCGTGGTGTGCGAGGACCAGGAACAGACCGACAAGGTGATCGAGGCCTGGGGGCAGCTGCCTCACCTGCAGCATTGCGTCACCATTGATATGAAAGGTCTACGCAATTATCCCGCGCCGCCCACGGCCTTTGAGGCGGTGGAAGCCTTGGGCCGCGAGTACGAGCAGCAACATCCGGACCTGATTGAGCGTATGCTCGCGAGTCAGACCATGGACGATACCGCACTGATGATCTACACGTCCGGCTCCACCGGACGGCCCAAGGGCGCCATGATCAGCTGGGGCAACCTGCACGCGGCGGGGCCGGGGCTGATCGAGCTGCTGGGTGTCGACCGGCACGCGTCCAGCCTGTCCTACTTGCCCCTTTGCCACGTGGCCGAGCAGGCACTGACCAACATTGCGCCGGTGTACGTGGGCAGCACGGTGAGTTTCGGGGAGAGTCTGCGAACCGTGCAGGAGGACCTCCGGGAAATTGCCCCGAGCTTTTTCCTGGGCGTACCCAGAATCTGGGAGAAGCTGCACTCGGCTATCTACATCAAGATCCAGGAGACCGGGCGCATGCGCCAGGCCCTGTTCAATTGGGCGATGCGGGTCTGCGAGCCGATGGCCACCAAGACGCGGGCGCAATGGACCCTGAAGGAAAGACTGGTCTACGGGCTCAGCTACTGGCTGATCTTCCGGGCGCTGCAGAACTACATCGGCCTGCGCCGCTGCCACATCGCCCTGACCGGGGCAGCGCCCATCTCCACCGGCATCCTGTCGTTCTTCCGTACCATCGGCATTCCCCTGGTGGAGGTCTACGGCCAGACGGAGAGTACTGGCGTTGCCACTGCCCAGCCCCTGGACGATATCCGGCTCGGTACCGTCGGCGTGGCAATCAGGGGTGTCGAGGTCGAGCTGGGGGAGCAGGACGAAATCCTCATGCGCGGCGGCAGCATGTTCAAGGGGTATTACAAGAATGATGAGGCTACCGCTTCGACCCTGAAAGACGGTTGGCTCCACACCGGCGATGTGGGCGAGTGGCGCGACGGCCAGCTGAGGATCGTCGACCGTCTGAAAGACATCATGATCACCGCCGGGGGCAAGAACCTCTCGCCTACCGAGATCGAGAACACCATCAAGGCCAGTCCCTACATCAAGGAGTGCATCGTGGTCGGGGAGGCCCGCAAGTATGTCTCGGCCCTGATCCAGATCGACTTCGAGACCGTGGCCAAGTGGGCGGAGCAGGAGCGGATTCCCTACACCACCTTCCGCAGCCTGGCCGAGCACGAGCAGGTCAATGACCTGATTCGCGCCGAAATCGGGAAGGGTAATGACCAGCTGCCCCAGGTGGCGCAGATCAAGCGCTTCCACCTGCTGACCAAAGAACTGGATCACGACGACGATGAAGTAACGGCCACCATGAAGGTGCGGCGCAGCAACATCTACGAAAAGTACATTGATGTCATTGAGTCACTGTACGCCGCAGATTCCGCTCAGTAGCTGTCACTCAGGTACTGGTCCCGACCTTATCATCGCGCGTGTCGCTGGGGGTATCCGGGAATGAAGCAGTCGCGGTGCGGATGTGAATGTCCCGTTGCGGGAAAGGAATCTGGATCCCCGCCTCCCGCAGCGAGCGGGTTATGGTCGCGTGCAGCTCGTGAGACAGGGGCATGATGTCGTTAATGTCCCGCACGAACACGCGGATCTCGAAGTTCACGCTGCTGTCGCCAAGGCCGACGCAGAATACCGCCGGTGCCGGATCGTTCACCACGCGTTCGTTGTCGGTGGCAATCCGGAACAGCAGCTCCTGAACCTTGTCCACGTCGGAACCGTAGGCGACGCCCACCCGGACGATGACCCGGGTGATGGCGTCGGTCAGAGTCCAGTTGGTCAGGTCCTGGGTGACAAAGGTCTTGTTGGGAATGATCTGTTCCTTGCGATCCCAGTCCACCAGGGTGGTCGCCCGGATGCGGATCCGGGAGACGGTGCCGGTGATGCCACCAATGGAGACGGTATCACCGACCCGGATTGGCCGCTCGAACAACAGGATCAGGCCCGAAACGAAGTTGGCCACGATTTCCTGCAGGCCAAAGCCCAGGCCCACCCCCAGGGCCGCTACCAGCCACTGCAGTTTCGACCACTGCAATCCCAGCACCCCGAGCGCGGCGATGATGCCGATAAAGACAATGATGTAGGTGGCCATGGTGGTGATGGCGTAACCCACACCCGGTTCCAGGCGCAGCCGGCTCAGGAACATCACTTCCAGGGTGCCCGGGAGGTTGCGCGCGGCCAGTACGGTGCCCGCCCCGACCGCAAACGCGAGCATCAGGTCACCCAGGTTGATGGGTACCGGAGCTTCACCTTCGACGCCGGTGTCGATGCTCCAGAGGGTGATGGCCTCAAAGATGCCCAGGGCCGGAAACACATCGTCCCACAGCATCCAGAGGCCGATGCCGGCGACCACCAGGGACAGGGTGCGGAGCAGGGTTTCGCTCTGCTGGCTGATGGCATTCATATCCTGCCGGGGCGATTCGTAGCTTGCCGGCATGGCCTCGCCCGTGGATTCCGCAGCTTCACGGGCTTCGGCCAGCTTGCGTTCGGCCTCGCGCTCTTCGAGCTGGCGTACCAGGGCCATGCGCCGTTCCCGGACGGTCAGCCCCCGTAAGCCGAGATAGTGCAGCAGGATGACAAAGGCGAGCCAGCAGATACTGATGAACATCAGGCTTTCAAGGCGCACGGCACTGTAGTGGTAGCCCCAGGCCGAGAGCACGGCCAGCAAGGGCGGTACTGCGACGGCTATGATATGCAGGAACTTCAGGGCCCGTCGACTCGGTTGATCCCGGCGTACGGCGGACATGAACAGGTGGGCAAACCAGGCCAGTGCCAGCGAGGCGATGGCAAAGAGTGCACGGCCCAGGCTATCACTGTAGGCCGACCCCTCGGGTATGGCCATGGTCGGCATGATGATCACGATTGGTGTCAGTATCCACAACAGAAGTGGAATCTGTTTGCGAAGGGCCTGGAGGGTGTTGGGATTCCACTGGAAGTGTTGCTCACCCAGACCATCGGGATAGGCAACGGTATAGACGCTCCGTAACAGCAGCATAATGAACGCGGCGTTGGACAAACCCCGGGACAATGCATGAAGGAATTCGTCGCCCTCGTCCAGCAGCAGTGAGGCAATGCCCAGGGCGATCACGGCGGGCAGGGCTCGTAACAGGCTGAGCAGGCTGGCGTAGAGTGTCAGGTTCCAGTGGTCCTTGCCGACGTCACCCACATCCGCTCCGCAGTCGGCCAGGGTCTGTCGGAAAGCCTTCCGCCGGGCGGACAGGAAGATCAGCAGAGCCGCGAGCAGGATGATTTCTGGCCAGTGTTCGTCAAGAGAGGTCTTGACCCCATCCCGTAGTGAGGACCATTCCAGGCCCGAAACCAGCCACCGGACACCTTCGAAAAACTTCCCGAAGGTATCCAGACCCATGGCGTCGGTGCTTGGCAGCCAGAACAGGCGCTGCTGAAGCAGCTCCTTGTAGGACTCCAGTCGGTCCTGCAGCTCGGCGACGGTGTTGTAATATTCGTTCAGCACTTCGATGTGCTCGGTGACCACACCGTGTAATTGTCGGAGCAGCTGCGACCGCCGGACTTCCAGCTGGCCCCGGATGTCGTCCGTGGGATTGATCACCGCCTCGAATTCCTCAAGGCGCAGTTGTTCTTCCCGGGCTGCGGAGAGTTGGGCGGTAATCCCCTGGGTAAGGCCGGCGGCAATGGTCTGGCTGCGCAGCCGTTCCAGTCGCTGGCGCAGCAGGTTGGCGTAATCATCGGTGAGGTTCAGCCCGGCCCGTTCCAGCCTCAGCTGGAAACTTTCGTATTCATTATCCAGGCGCTTGAGCAAAGACCCCGCAAACTCCAGCCGTTCCTGGCTGGTACCCAGTGCCTTTTGGCGGGTATTGAGAGCTTCTTCGAGTTTCTGGATCTGTTGGCGGATATCCTCGGTCTCGGGTGCAGGCAGCTGACTTTCCAGCGGCTCTTCCAGCGCCTCGATTTCCGGTTTCACCGGGGTGGGGGAGGGTTCCGGTTCCTTCTTGTCTTCTTCGGTCCCCTTCCCATCGTCCGCCTTATCCTCGCCGTTCGCGTTCTCCTCCTCTTGCACCGGAGGCTGCTGTTCGGTCTGGGTCTGTACCGGAGGCAGCAGGTCGTCCAGGGCCGCAGTCATCTGTTGGGCGGCAACCCCGCTGGTCCAGAAGGCCAGAGTGCAGAGCAACAGGAGAAGAAAGCGAATATTCATGAATGAAAAGAGATCCCGCACGAGTTTCCGATAGTGTAGCCAGAATACCGGGTGGGGAGGGAGAATAACGGCGTTACGGTCGTGTAAATGGCCGACCGGCAACGCCGCATGATATGGCGGTGGGGGCTTACTCGCCGGTTTCCCCGGCGGCTTCTGCATTCAGCAATTGCGGCTTCTTCAGGGCCTTCTGGAACAGGTCCTTCTCTTCGGCAATGGCCATGGCGCATTGTTCCGCCAGTTCCTCGCCCAGCCCCTCGACTTTGCGCTCCAGGAACATCTGGATGTTCTCGGCCAGTTCCAGGATCTTGTCGCGGGCATCCGCCTCGGCTTTGGATTGAAAAAGCATCGTGTCGGGATTCTTCAGCGCCATTTCCAGGCCATCCTTATCCGAGTAGTAGAGTGCTTGTACTGCCATGAGGTTTCCTCGCAGTCTTTGGGTCTGTATGTTTGTACAGTGTTGGATGGTACACGAGTGTGGAGGGATTTAGGAGTCGAATAGACACGCTTGAGCGAAGTCAAGGCTCCGGGGATACAGTCAGTAACGAAAAATACCGCTCTTTTTACATTGAACGTCCGTTCAGTTTTTGAAATGCGGGTATAGTTCCGACACCAAAAAATACAAGACAGATCAGAGGACTGTATCAATGAAAAGGAGAGCAACCCTGCTCGCGGGCTTGATCCTGTGTATTGCCAGTTTCCCGTTGATGGCGGAGACGATACGGCTGGGTTTCAATTATCCGGAATCCGGGCGTTACAAGAACCTCGGCTTGCAGCAAAGGCTCGCAGCCTTCCTCGCAATGAATGAAATCAATGAGGCTGGCGGTATCCTCGGCAGAGAGGTTGAGCTGGTCATTCGCAATACGGCCGGTGAGCCCGAAAGGGGCGCTGCTAATACGGAAGAGCTCATCCGCGAGGAGAACGTGGACATGGTCTTCGGAGGCGCCTCCAGTGCTGTGACCATTGCCTCGGGCAAGGTGGCAAAGAAACTGGGCCGCCTGTATTTCGGAACCACTACCTCGGCCAACGCCACCACCGGCAGCGAAGGCCACGATCACATGTTTCGTGAGTACCCAAACGCCTGGATGACCGCGAACGCACTCGGTCACTACCTGACCGAAAACTTTGGTGATGCCAATTATTTCTACGTGACTGCGGATTACACCTGGGGCCATTCCTCGGAGGCATCGCTTCGGGCGTTCACCAATACCACCGACACCGAGAAGCATCGTCATGCCCTGACACCTTTCCCGAGAGCACTCATCCGGGATTTCAGAAAGGCTTTGGAAGCTGCGGAAGCGAGCAACGCGGAGGTGGTGGTGCTGGTTCTGTACGGCGACGACCTGGTTCGGGCTCTGCAGGTAGCCTATGAAATGGGCCTGAAGGACAAGGTCCAGATCGTGCTGCCCAACGTCACGCTGGGCATCGCCCAGGCTGTCGGTGCCACCATCCTGGAAGGGGTTATTTCCACAACCCCCTGGGAGTGGATGATTCCTTACCAGCTCGACTTCCCCCGTGGCCAGGAATTTGTCGAAGCGTTTACGCAAGAGTACGGGGTAAGGCCCACTTCAACCGCAGCTACCGCCTATGGCATTGTCTACGAGTACAAGTCTGCTGTTGAACGTGCCGGCACCACCGACACCCAGGCGCTGATCAAGGCCCTGGAAGGTCATGAGTACACCCTGCTCAAGGACCGTCAGCAGTGGCGAGCGTTCGATCACCAGAATCTGCAGACCGTCTACGTGGTGCGCAGTAAGCCCCGGAATCAGGTCCTGAGCGACGAACTGCGCAGTGATTTTTTTGAAGTTGTCGGTTCGCTTGAGGGAGGAGAAGCCGCGCAGACACTGGAGCAGTGGCAGGCTGAGCGGGCTGCGGCTGGCAAACCGCCATATTTGTGAGAGGGATTGGATCCAGCTGACACTTTAGCAGTGCCCCGGTAGAGACGGGGCGCTTTTGCAGCCTACGCCAAACAGATCCGATAGCGGAGAACGCCCGCCTCCTCTTCCCGAATCCATTCAATCCGGTGACCGGTTATCTCACAAAGCGCCTGCATGTCCTTGCGGCCACTGGGGTCATCGGCCAGGAACTCGACCGACGTCCCGCTGGGCAAGCCCTGGGTGCGTTTCTTGAAACGCAGAATCGGGAGAGGGCACACCAGACCGACAGCATCGATCTGGTATACCTCGGACTGATCAGTCAAGACGCACGCTCTCACTGCTGGCCAGTTCGGCTGAGGACCAGCCGAACTGGTTAATAATGACCGGAGCGAGCGAGGCAATGATCAATGCTGCGACAAATGCGGAAATCATAACCTTCACGATGATCCTCCTTTGCCTTGTTTGTCTTCGACCTCGGCCACCCAGAGATCGTGGTGCTGGCGTGCCCACTCCAGATCCACCTGACCGTTGCCCATGGCATCGAACGCACCTTCCATGCCGACCGAGCCGATGTAGATGTGTGCGATGATGGCCACCATCATCACGAATGCCACAATCGAGTGCCAGATGTTGGCATATTGCATCTCTTCATGCGGTGCCAGGTCAGTCGGGAGACTGGTGCCGAGGACGCTGTTGATGACACCGAAGGTGTCGGCAAACATGGGAAGTTGGAATGGAAACAGCAGCGACAGCCCGGAAAGGGAGACGGAGACGCCCAACACCATCACGGTCCAGAAGATGATTTTCTGACCGGCGTTGAATTTTTTCGCGGAGGGGTGGCTCTTGGTAAAGATACCTCCCCCTGCCTTCAGCCACTGCCAATCCAGCTTATTGGGAATGTTGTGTGCAACCCACATGACAAACGTCATGACCAGGCCGAGCATAAACGCCCAGGCAACATTGTTGTGGAGCCACTTGGAACCGGTAGCGAGGATGGAAAAAGCGTCGAGCCCAATCACGGGAATCAGGAAGCTGCGCCCCATCAAGGTGATCAGTCCCGTGAGACCGAGTACGATAAACGAGCCGGCGAGCAACCAGTGACCAAAGCGCTCGATGGCCTTGAACCGTTCAATAGTCGTGCCTGCAGGGCCGCCATCGATCATGATTCTGCCGCGAACAAAGTAGAACACCGCAAGCAGTACGATGATGCCCAACAGGGCACTGCCGCCGTAGGTGATGACCGGACCTTCCCGCAACTTGTACCAGGCAATACCTTCATCCTGAATCATAACGACATTGGCGGGGCCGGGGGACTGAACGGTGGGGTCAATCTTGTTATAGCGAATAGAGCGCCAGACGTCGGCATCAGAGCGGCCGCCCAAGGTGCCCAGCGGGGCACTGATCGGTGCTGCGTCGGCAGGATTGCCCAGATTTTCGGACCGAAAGGACTCGTCGACCTTCAGCTGTTCCTGGCGGCGCAGGATATCTTCAAGAGTCTGGGCTCCCCCGGTCGCTGTTCGGTCAGCCGTCGGCGTTTCTTGCGCCCAGACAGGATTCAGCATCAGTGTCGCCAGCACGAAGACGGCGGCACCCAATAGTTTTGATTTCATTTAAGCACTCCAACGGAATCAACAAGAAGAATTCGTTGCTTCAATGAATGCCGGGGTCCGAAGACCCCGGAACACTCAGGCCAGCTTATGCACCCTTCTTCTCGTAGGCTGTGCCCCATCCCCAGGCGCCGGAACCGAAGCCACGGTTCACCACACGCTGGCGATAGATGTCCGCCACCTCGTTGCCGTCACCGGCCAACAGGGCTTTGGTTGAGCACATCTCCGCACAGAGTGGCAATTTGCCCTCTGCAATACGGTTGCGTCCGTACTTGGAGAACTCGGCTGTGGAGTTGTCTTCCTCGGGACCGCCAGCACAGAACGTGCATTTGTCCATCTTGCCCCGGCTGCCAAAGTTACCCGCCTGGGGGAACTGGGGCGCGCCGAAGGGGCAAGCGTAGAAGCAGTAGCCACAACCGATACACAGATCCTTGGAGTGCAACACGATGCCGTCTTCGGTCTGGTAGAAGCAATCCACCGGGCAGACGGCCATACAGGGCGCGTCTGAACAGTGCATGCAGGCTACCGAAATCGAACGCTCGCCCGGTGTGCCATCTTCGATGGTCACCACGCGGCGACGGTTGATACCCCAGGGGACCTCATGTTCGTTTTTACAGGCCGTTACGCAGGCATTACATTCGATGCAGCGCTCGGCGTCGCAAAGGAATTTTGCGCGTGCTTGTCCTTCAAGTGCCATGGTCTACACCTCTCGTTATGCCGGCATGATCGAACACAGGGTGGCCTTGGTCTCTTGCATCTGCGTGACCGAGTCATACCCGTATGTTTGAACAACGTTAGTGGATTCGCCCAGGACAATTGGATCCGCGCCCTCGGGATACTTGTCTCTCAGGCTCTTACCTTCCAGCTCTCCACCGAAGTGGAACGGCATGAAGGCGACGCCCTCGCCCACACGTTCGGTCACCATGGCCTTGACCTTGATACGCCCGCCCTCCGGGCCGGAAACCCACACGTCATTGCCGTCACGGATGTTCAGGTTGTTGGCATCGCGCGGATTCACCTCGATGAACATCTCCTGCTGCAGTTCCGCCAGCCAGGGGTTCGAACGCGTCTCGTCACCGCCACCTTCGTACTCGACCAGACGGCCGGAGGTCAGAATGATGGGGAACTCCTTGCTGAAGTCATTCTTCTGAATAGACTCGTACAGGGTCGGCACACGCCAGAAGGTCTTGTCCTCGTAAGTCGGGTAGTCTTTGACCAGGTCCCGACGCGTGGTGTAGAGCGGCTCACGATGCAGCGGCACCGGGTCCGGGAAGTTCCAGACCACAGCTCGGGCTTTGGCGTTACCAAAGGGTGCACACTCGTGCTTGATGGCGACACGCTGGATACCCCCTGACAGATCGGTCTTCCAGTTGGTCTCCGGGCCTGCAACCGCATCAATGCTGGCACGTTCCTCGGCCGTCAGGTCGCCATCCCAGCCCAGATCCATCAACATCTGCATGGTGAACTCTGGATAGCCGTCCTTGATCTCCGAACCTTTTGAGTAAACACCTTCAGCAAGCAGGTTTTCGCCATTGCGCTCGACACCGAAACGGGCTCGGAAGGTGAGACCGCCCTTGGACACCGGCAACGACATGTCGTACAGGTTGGGTGTTCCCGGGTGGTTCATTTCCGCTGTTCCCCAGGAGGGCCATGGCAGACCATAGATATCGCCATCGCAGGGGCCACCGTTTGCTCGAAGAGTGGTCTTGTCGAAGTGGTGCTGATACTTCATGTGTTTCTTCAGACGCTCAGGCGATTGACCGGTGTAGCCGATGGTCCACATGCCACGGTTGAACTCGCGCGTGATGTCCTCAATCGACGGCTCGTCGCCTTCAATAGCAATGTTGCGGAACATGCGATCGGTGAAACCGAATTTGTCCGCAAACAGCTTCATGATTTCGTGGTCGACCTTGGAGTCGAACAGTGGCTCGATGACCTTTTCACGCCACTGGAGTGAACGGTTTGAAGCCGTAACCGAGCCATAGGTCTCGAACTGGGTGGTTGTTGGAAGCAGGTAAGCACCTTCTTTACGATCGTGCAGTACCGCCGACACGGTCGGGAAGGGATCCACCACGACCAGCAGGTCCAGCTTTTCCATGGCCTCCTTCATCTCGAGCATCCGGGTCTGCGAGTTGGGCGCGTGGCCCCACAGAACCATGGCCCGGGTGTTGTCGGGCTGTTCCAGGTTCTCCTTGGCTTCCAGAACGCCATCGATCCAGCGGGATACGGGAATGCCCTTCTCATTCATCATGGCTTTGGTTTTGCCGTTCTTGTCCCACATGGCAAACCGGCCTTTCAGCCAATCAGGGTCTTCTTCCCAGACCCGCGCCCAATGGGCCCAGGCACCTGCGCTCAGGCCATAGTAGCCGGGCAGGGTATCGGCCAGAACCCCCAGATCAGTGGCACCTTGCACATTATCGTGACCGCGGAAGATGTTGGTGCCGCCGCCGGAAACGCCCATGTTGCCCAATGCCAGCTGCAGAATGCAGTAGGCGCGGGTGTTGTTGTTACCGTTGGTGTGCTGTGTGCCGCCCATGCACCAGATAACCGTGCCCGGGCGGTTGTTGACCAGGGTACGGGCAACGCGCTCGAGCTGCTTTCCTGGCGCACCGGTAACCCGCTCGACTTCTTCGGGATCCCAGCGTTTTACCTCTTCGCGAATCTCATCCATTCCCCAGACCCGGGTACGGATAAACTCCTTGTCTTCCCAGCCGTTCTCGAAGATGTGCCAGAGAATGCCCCAGACCAGCGCAACGTCTGAACCCGGCCGGAAACGCACAAACTCGTCCGCGTGAGCGGCGGTGCGGGTGAAACGCGGATCACAAACGATGAGCGGCGCGTTGTTTTCTTCCTTGGCTTTCAGGATGTGTAGCAGCGACACCGGGTGCGCTTCGGCGGGGTTGCCCCCGATCAGGAAGATCGCCTTGGAGTTGTGGATGTCGTTGTACGAGTTGGTCATCGCACCGTAGCCCCAGGTGTTGGCTACGCCAGCCACGGTTGTCGAGTGACAGATCCGGGCCTGGTGGTCGACGTTGTTGGTGCCCCAGTAGGCAGCAAATTTGCGGAACAGATACGCTTGTTCGTTGTTGAACTTGGCACTGCCCAACCAGTAGACCGAATCGGGACCGCTCTCATCGCGGATTTGCAGCATCTTGTCGCCGATTTCGTTGATCGCCTGATCCCAGGGGATCTTCTGCCACTGGCCGTCGACCATTTTCATGGGAGACTTGAGACGACGCTCGCCGTGGGCGTGCTCGCGCACCGAAGCGCCTTTGGCACAGTGAGCGCCCATATTGAACGGGCTGTCCCAGCCCGGCTCCTGCCCAATCCAGGTGCCATTCTGGACTTCCGCCTCCACCGTGCAGCCAACCGAGCAGTGGGTACACACGGACTTTTTGCGAACGATTTCCCCGCCTTCGGTCGAAGGGGTCGCAGCTTCAACCCGTCCCGACGTCAGCGACAAAGCCGCCAGGCCGCCCACTGTCACACCGGAGGCCGCCAAAAAACCACGACGGTCCATAGTTCTGGCAGCGAGGGATGAAAGCAAAGATCCCGCACGGGGGCCTTTCGCTACCCCGTTGGTCTTCTTCCGTAACATGTCACTTACCTCTCTCTTTTTGTTCTCGTTTTTATGGAGGTGTGATCATTCAAGAGCATCACGC
This sequence comes from Marinobacter sp. DUT-1, assembly GCF_050379415.1. Taxonomy (NCBI): domain Bacteria; kingdom Pseudomonadati; phylum Pseudomonadota; class Gammaproteobacteria; order Pseudomonadales; family Marinobacteraceae; genus Marinobacter; species Marinobacter sp. DUT-1. The sequence goes on along the minus strand of NZ_JBNRLS010000003.1, from coordinate 186,704 downwards.
AACCTTGAATGATTCACGCTTCCTTAAAAGCGAGCCGATTCGAAATACTTACGTGTGTGCTCCGTGTCACGCAGACCGCGGCTTTTCGGAGCGTCTTTTTTGACGACCTCGGCTGCGGCGTTCGGTGCAACTGCCATTGCTACGGCAGCCGGAGCTGCAGCAGCTGCCATTTGCAGGAAACGGCGCCGGCTGTTTTCACGCTTCGGATTGTCCATCGGACTCCTCCACCTGGATTAAGGGATCAACAGGATCCCGGTTATTGAATTGCAAAGGCATCTGCCTCCACGGCCATGAAAGCCCGACCCAACGAGCCCACAGGAGCGTAGAAGACCGCGCTTTGCGCTTTCTCCAAATCGGTAAAAAATAATTCCGCCCACTTTGCCATGTGCGCGTCAAAAAAGGCTTTTTGTGACGGCAAGTCGCTATCGCATTCGAACTCGCCGGTAATGATGCCCGCCATGATTTCACACAGCGTGCTGATATGATCTTCCGGTTCCTTGACGTTCTCGCTGGCTTTGATGCCCCGGGCCATCAGATCGGTACGCAATTCCGCAAGGGGTTTCTCGTTCAGGAATCCAGTCAGGTAATAACTGGCGTACGGCAGCAGTTCACCACGGCCGAGTCCCACGAAAAGATTGTTGAACTCCCGCTCGGCGTCATGGGGTGAGGTGCGTTCGGCAAGAGCGGCCAGATTCCTGTAGGCGGAGCCCAGGGGGCTGTCGTCACCCTCCAGAGATGCCAGTCCTTCGAGCAGCTCGCCAGTAGGCGGGCCACCCAGCAGGACAGCCAGTAACTGGTAGATTTGAGCCCGGGCACGATCTTCTTCAGTGATGGAGCGAGGGCATTGCAGTTCAGCGGTGCTAGCCAAAACTTTGATCCTTGGAATTGTTGTTCGACTTTTGAACAGTTAATTTTAAGTTATAGTCCCAACCAGTGCTGGGCGCAACAGTGCTTCCGTATCCAGATGCGACACTAGGATTCAAAGCGCATTCTCGGTCGATAGCGCGGCTCCGGTTCTGCCCCGGCTTCGGTAGAGGCAGATTCCACAGGGTGGGGCGCCGTTGACGGTTCGTCCGGGGTTGCCGGCTCCGGTTCACTATCGGCGCCGGCAAGAGCAGACTGTTCTGAGTCAGGAGCGATAACATCCGGGGAATCGGCCCGATTCTCGATCTGAGCCTTGTCCTGTTCTTCACCGCGGGCCTTTTTTTCCATAAGCCCCTGACCCACTTTGTACAGGGTGTTCACGCTTTTTTTTGCAAAAGCAGCATCCGTGTAATCTTCGTCGTAGTCATTGAGGCCATCCAGCACCGCCAACACGGGGTTGCTTTTCCAGAGCGCGCGCAGGGCCTTACGGCGTAACAGCTCAGGAATCTCCTTTCGCATGAATCCTGTAACGTCCGCGCCCAACTCGATGGTATCCGGATCTGGAAGGCCGTACTTCTCCAGCACCTCCCGTTCCGGCAAGGTTTCATTAACGGCGAGTTCCCGCTCTTCGGGCGAGGGGGCGGACTCATTACCCGGAGCAGGGACTGGCTCGGCCTGTTTACGACCTTCGGATTTCCTGCGTGACCAACGCTGTAGACGTGACTCTGTCATCACTGCAACCTTGGTTTCTTGATGTTGGAAGGGGCACGGTAGACGTCGGTTTCCTGGCGAATGCGCGGATCGCCCTTGCCGTCCTCGACAGCGTCAACACGGACCTCGTCACGACGGCGTTTCTTGAAAGGCTCTTCGATGTAGTGCATGTCGATAAATTCCTTGATCCAGGCCGCCAGGGACTCGGGAATCGGAACAGGTTCGACGATGCTCTCACCACTGTCCAGAGAATCCAGCGCCTCATGAGCACTGGCGGTAATGGCACTGACCATCCATCCCGACGGAGACTGACCGGTCTGATCCTTATCCATGACAACCCAGACAGAGGGTACGGTCATATTGAGGGATACAAGGTAACCTTCTACATCGGCGCGGAATAATTCCATGGTCACGGTGCCCGCGTGGTAATCGACCACCTCGCCCTCGCGGACCATCTCCTTCCAGAATGCCTCCGGGGCGCCCGGTATAACGGCCACAGGCTTCCAGACGTTCTTAGCCCACCGGGTAACGCCGGGTGAGCGGCGAACGACGGCGCCAACCTGCAATTCGCGTTTCCAGTTATCGGTTCGACTACTCATGGCATTTCTCTTTTTGTTATAGCTTAAAGCTAGCAGGACCCAAACGATTATCCAATTGTCTAAAAGTAAATGGCTGTGGCATGCTCGAAGCAAGAGAGTGATACGTATAACAACAACGAAAGAGTCAAATTCCTGATGACGGCATCCAAGACCCTACTGTTATGCACCTGCGATAAAACACAGTCCTTTGATTCCAAGGCGCTGCAGACGGCTGCGGCAGCTGAGCAGGTGATCGTGGTGGATCAACTGTGCGGCAAGGATATGAAGACCGCTGCCGAACATCTGAGTGGCGGTAGCGATGTGCTCATTGCCTGTGGTCAGCAGGCCGCCCTGTTCGAACGTTTGGGCGAGGATATCCAGGCTGAAATCCGGCACTCCGCGCCCCTGAGTACCATCGACATCCGGGATCGTGCGGGCTGGAGCGCGCCGCACGCAGACCCGAAACGCCTGCATGCCAAGCAGGCAGCCCTCATGGCCGCCGCCCAGTTACCGGCACCCACGGCGCCCGTGAAAACCATTCAATCCAGCGGCGTGTGTTGCATTGTCGGCCCCACCGACCAGGCCATCCGGATGGCCGAGCTGGTTCAGGACGAGCTGGGCGTTACCTGCATCGTCACTGATTCCGGGCCAATACAGCTGCCTTCTGCGGCGTATGATGTGGCGAAGGGGAAATTGACCCGTGCTTACGGTGCACTGGGTAATTTCAAACTGGAGTTCTCCGGGTTGCAGATGCTGAACCCTGCTGGACGCGGCGAACCCGGTTATGGTGAAGCGAAAGCCACCGCCCGCAGTGAATGTGACATCTTTATCGACTTGCGAGGCGTTGGACCCGCGTTCCCCAGTCACGAGAAACGCAATGGCTACTTCTGGGCAGATCCGGCCAAAACCGGTGAACTGGAGCGCATCGCCCTGACCGCAAGAGAGCGGGTTGGCGAGTTCGAGAAGACCGTGTACTTCCGGCTGGAAGAGTCCCTGTGCGCACATTCCCGAGCCAATCAACCGGGTTGCACCCGTTGCCTGGACGTTTGCTGCACCGAGGCAATTTTTTCGGACGGTGACCACATCCAGATCGACTCGGATATCTGTGCTGGTTGCGGGTCTTGCGCGGCGGTTTGCCCGACCTCAGCGGTCACCATGAACGAGACCTCTTTCGAAGCCATCACACGAAACATCGAGGTCATGGCCCGGGTCTATCGCGAGCATGCGAATGAAGCCCCGCGACTGGTATTTCACACGTTAGGCGCCGGGGCTGAGGCCATTGCCTACCTGGCCCGGTATGACGATGGGCTGGCGGACGATCTGATTCCGCTGGGGCTGGAGCATGTGGACCGGATCGGCCATGCCGAGATCATGGCAGCATTCGGAGCTGGCTACGCGGAAGTTCTCATCCTGGCGGACAACGAGATCGACCGCCGGGCAGTCACTGCAGAAGTCGAGTTGGCTCAAGCCATGCTCAAGGGCACCCGGAACTCCCCCAGCCGGGTCCGGGTTATCGAGGCTATCGAACTGTGCGCCGCTGGCGACAATGCCGGGCGGGTGAGTGAACCGGTTCTGCTGGTGGGCGGTCGCCGCGACATCACGCGGGTCACCGCCACTGCGATGGCGGACAGCATCGAGGCGCCGATTCCACTGCCAACTGGCGCACCTTACGGCGCGATCGAGATCGATTCCGACAAATGCACACTCTGTCTGGCCTGCGTGTCGCTGTGTCCCACCGGTGCCCTCGGCGACCATCCGGACCGGCCGGAGGTTCAGTTCACGGAAAACGCCTGCGTCCAGTGCGGCATCTGCCAGAGTACCTGCCCCGAAACGGCTATCACCCTGATGCCTCAGATGGACCTGTCGAAAGACGCGCTGAGTGCCCGGGCACTGCATGGCGAGGAACCGTTCGAATGCATTCAATGTGGCAAGCCGTTTGGTGTCGCCAGCACCATTAACCGGATTGTTGAAAAGCTGGAGAACCAGCACTGGATGTACACCAAATCTGATAATGTCCAGCTGATCAAGATGTGTGACGACTGTCGGGTCAAAGCCCAGTACCACGGGGATAACGCGCCCATGGCAGGGGGCGAACGTCCGCGGGTCCGCACCAGTGACGACTATCGGGACAACTGAAAACCGGACAGGATGCAACATGGTCCAATACACCGAAGTAGGAAAAGACAACCTGATTGGTACCGACGCGCCCCGGCCACAGGACAAGAACCCGAGGGGCGTTGACCGCATTATTGCCATTGCCTCGGGCAAGGGTGGCGTGGGCAAGTCCACAGTGGCGTCGAATCTGGCGGTCTCTCTCGCCTCGAAAGGCCTGAAAGTGGGCCTGTTGGATGCGGACGTCTACGGCCCCAGCCAGCCTCGTATGCTGGGTGTTTCAGGTCGCCCGTCCAGCCCCGACGGCCATACCATCCTGCCGCTGCGTAATCATGGGGTGACCCTGATGTCCCTTGGTTTGATGGCCCCGGATGACGAAGCCATCGTCTGGCGCGGGCCCATGCTGATGGGTGCCCTGCAACAGATGATGAACCAGGTCGATTGGGGGCGGCTGGACGTGCTTCTGGTGGATCTTCCCCCGGGCACCGGTGACGTGCAGATGACCCTCAGTCAAAAATTCTTTGTTGCCGGCGCCATTGTGGTCTCAACGCCCCAGGACATTGCCCTGATGGACGCGCGCAAAGGCATCGATATGTTCAACCGAATGGATGTGCCGCTCTTTGGCTTGATCGAGAACATGGCCTCGTTTGTCTGTGATGGTTGCGGCAAAGAGCACCACCCGTTTGGATCCGGCGGCGCCCGTACTGAGGCAGAAAAACTCGGTGCACCCTTCCTCGGTGAGATCCCGCTTGACCTGGATATCCGGGTCGGGTCGGACGGTGGGGTCCCGATCGTGGTCTCGAAGCCGGATAGCCCGCAGGCGAGGGCCTTCCAGCGCATCGCAGATGAACTTATTGCCTCTGACCTCTACGCCCGGGCTATCCGATGATTGAGTCACCCCAGTTTCCGCCGTTGCTCACGGGCGAAGTGGTGCCCAGACATACGGATCCTTTTGACAAGGCGGTCAGCCGGGCCATCGCCGGGGTCGACTCAGGCACGATTTTTTACGCCGAGGCAGTCGACACCCTGCATGCAGCCCTGGTACTGGCGCCTGAATCGCCTCTGGAAGAGGCGATTCAGGCGGTCTATGTGGCCCAGATTGGCCTGGCTGAGAGCCTGGGCGCGCTGGCCCCGCCGGAAGTGCCCGTGCATTTTCAGTGGCCCGATCGCATCAAGGTCAATGGCGCGGTCTGTGGCAGCGTCCGCTTTGCAGCGGATGTGTCAGATCCCAAGGCCCATCCCAACTGGCTGGTCATCGGTATTGATGTTCCCTTTACCCATAGGAGCGGCGAGCCGGGTGCAAACCCGAATGAAACCTGCCTGCATGAGGAGGGCTGCGTCGAGATTACTCCCATGGCGTTACTGGAAAGCTGGTCCAAACACACCCTGTTGTGGCTGACTTACTTCATGGACAGCGGCTTCGAGCGGGTACACAACGAGTGGCGGCCTCGCTGTGACACCCTGGGTAAAATGATTGACTATCCGAAGCCCGGACTCTTTGTCGGGCTGGACGAGAAAGGCCGAATGCTGTTGCGTGAGGGTGTCATGACCGAGACTGTGAGTCTGATTGAATTTGCGGAGCACGTATGAAACTGGCACGAACCCTGCGGTTGGATGTATCCGATGACAATGTGTTCGAAAAGCCGGCCCCCAGCGGTGAATGGGCCATCTCGGGCGGGTTCGAATTTTCCAACTGGACCGAAGCGGAGTTGAAGGGCAAGGCCCGTCAGGCCTTCAGCAACGGTTGGTACAGCATAGAGTCCGGTGGCCGCGCCAGTTTTGTGGGCGTCTGTGACATCACTGAAGCCGAACTGGAGCAGCTGCGCCTGACCCTGGCGCAAACCTTTGTCGAGCACTACGGCGCGCCGGATATCGACGCGGCTTATCCCGTCGCCTGCGAAGAAATCGATCAGATGCGCAGCATGTGTGAGGACTTCGAGGATAACACCCTGCTGATGGTCAGCCGCAGGCTGACCGATCTGGGTGTTGAGGAAACCTACCGTTCCCGGGGTCCGCAGGATGCCTCGCTGGAAGCCTTTGCGGTACACGGCAGCTACGAGTAATTACAACCCGAAGCTGCCGTAGGGGATAAACCGAACGGGGGTTCCCGGCTCTATCTGTCGGGCGCTTTCGTCCAGATCCACCAGGCCTTCGGACCAGGCCAGACCGGTGACCCTGCCGGAGCCTTCGGAACCGAACACCTCAACCTGCCCGTTACGGACCCGGGCACGCAACATCTCGCTGCGCCCTGGCTTCTTGTTCTTGGAAAAATTGGCTGGGACGAGGTAGCCCTGGGGGTCGAACCATTCCCCCCCTGCCAATAGCGCCATTGCCGGTGCGCCAAAGCGCAGCGCGCAGACCCAGGCCGCAACAGGGTTGCCTGGCAAACCCACCACAGGCGTTCCTTTGAACATGGCCAGCGCCAGGGGGCGTCCCGGCTTGATCGCAATACGCCAGTTGCTGATCTCGCCATGGGCTTTCAGGGTTTTTGACACGTGATCCTCGTCCCCTGCGGAAACACCGCCACTGGTCAGGATCAGATCGCATTGCTCAGCGCCATGCTCCAACGCTGCCTTGACATCTTCGGCCCGGTCCAGCGCATGGCCCAGGTCCACCAGTTCATAGCCCAGCTGCGTTACCAGAGCGCTCAGCATCGGGCGGTTGGCATCGTAAATCTGCCAGTCGGTGACAGGGGAGCCGACGGGTTTCACTTCGTCACCGGTGGACAGGACGCCGACACGAAGCCTCTGATAGACATCGACCGATTCGACACCCACACTGGCGAGCACCGAGATCTGGGTAGGCGTCAGGCGGGTTCCGGCCGTGAGGATCCGGTCTCGGACGTCGATGTCCTCGCCGGCTTTACGCCGATTGGCTCCCGCCTTTAACGTGCCATTCAGATGGAGCTGGCCATCGATGACCTCGCAGTCCTCTTCCAGGACCACCGTGTCCGTGCCGGCCGGCATCACCGCGCCGGTCAGGATGCGTATCGCGTGGCCCTCGGGCACCGGCTCCATGTAGGGTTCACCGGCGGCACTGCGGCCGTCAACCAGCGGCATGGTGCAGGGCACCTCGGTCAGAGGTCCCGCAAACGCATAGCCATCGACCGCAGAATTGCTGCTGGGAGGATGGGCGCGAGGCGCGTGGACATCGCTGGCCAGTATCCGGCCATTGAGCTGTGACAGCGGGACAGCACGATCCACGCCCACCACTGGATGCAAGCGCGAACGTAACCGCTCCAGGGCCTCGTCCACTGGCGTCCAGTTCACCCCGGGGGGCAGGGCAAAACAGTCGTTACGAAGCTGGTTCATGGTTTCTCCGTCCGTGACTCTCTCGGGCTCAGAATGAAATCCACAATCCCGGATACATCGTTCAGCTCAAAACAGGGGCCCGCAAAATCAGGAGCATAGTCCGTCGCTACGGCAATGATATTGGCATCTTCCCGGTAAAGGGGTGAACGGGAAGACGCCTGCCGGTGCACTTCAATCTTGGGGTGTGCGTGGGTCTTGAACCCCTCGACCACCACCCAGTCGCAGGGGCCCAATCGGGCCAGCAATTCGTCCAGCGTCGGCTCCTTGGCTCCCCGGAGTTCGTGCATGATAGCAAAGCGTTGACCGCCGGCCAGGATGACTTCCCGGGCACCGGCATCACGGTGCTTGTAGCTGTCTGTTCCGGGCTGATCCACATCCACCATGTGATGGGCGTGCTTGATCGAGTTGACGGTTAACCCTCTGCTGGATAATTCACGAATCAATGCGCTGGCCAGCGTGGTTTTTCCTGAATTTTTCCAGCCTACGATGCCTATAACGTTCACTTCAGATGCTGCTCCGCCCAGGCCAGATCTTCCGGCGTGTTGATGTTGAAAAAGTCACCCTCATCAAAAATCACCAGCGTTTCACCCTGGGCTTGTGTCCACTGGCGGATCTTGCGTACACCGTCATTCAGGGCGGCTCGAAGATCATGCCGCAACGCAACCTGCCAACGGCCAAAGGTCGGTTGAGGTACCCGGCCACGTTCCGGATCCGGTGTCGCCGCCAGGACCACCGGAGTATCGTATTCGGAAAATCGTTCGACCAGGTCCAGAGGGAATGAGGGGGTATCGGCGGCGACACTGATCAGCCAGTCATGGCCCTGCTCGGCAGCCCAGTCCATGCCCGCCAGCACGCCCGCCAAAGGGCCCGCATAGCCGGGGACCGAGTCGGCGACCACGGGCAACTCCAGATCCTCGAAACGGCTCAGGTCCCCGTTGGCATTCAACACCACGGCGTCCACCTGCGGCGTGATTCGATCGATGACGCGCTGGATCAGGGACCGATCGCCCAACATCAACCGGCCTTTATCACCACCGCCCATGCGGTTTGCCTGGCCGCCGGCCAGGATGACGGCGCACTCAGTCATGCTCTGCCCCTTTTCGACGCATTTTCCTGTCTTCATCGGGAACCTGCGACAGGTCCTGATCGAACACCAGACGGTGCTGGCCGCTGAGGCAGGTGAATTTCTTGCCTCGCATCCGCCCGATCAGCGTCAATCCGACCTGCCGGGCAATATCGACGCCCCAGGCGGTGAAACCGGATCGGCTGATCAGGGTCGGGATCCCCATCAGGGAGGTCTTGATCACCATTTCGGAGGTCAAGCGGCCGGTGGTGTAGAGGACTTTGTCGGCCGCAGAAATGTTGTTCTGGTGCATCCAGCCTGCAATTTTGTCGACGGCGTTGTGGCGCCCGACATCTTCCATATAGGCCAGGATTTCCCGACCCTGGCAGAGGGCCGTGCCATGAATGGCGCCGGTTTCCATGTACAGGCTGGGCGTGTGGTTGATCTGGTAGGAGAGATCGTAGAAGGTGCTGGTGTGCACCGGAGTATCCGGTAGTGATAACCCTTCAAGTCCCGCCATCATGTCTCCGAAGACCGTTCCCACTGCACAGCCGGAGGTCCGGGTTTTCTTTTCCAGCTTGTCCTCGACATCGGTCACACCAGCAGTGCGAACCACAGCGACTTCGAGCTCTTCGTCATAGTCGATCCTGGTGACCTGATCGGTCTCCTTCAGCATGCCCTGATTGAGAAGAAAGCCCAGTGCCAGATACTCCGGGTGATCGCCGATGGTCATGGCGGTGACGATTTCCTGGCTGTTCAGGTAGATGGTCAAGGGGCGCTCTTCGATCACACTGATCGATTTACCCTGACCGGTTTCATCAACCCCCTCTACTGCGCGGGACAGCCGGGGGTGTTTAGGATCGGGAAGTATGGGTTCAATCGTCATTATTTACAGCCGTTTTATGGACGCCGCAGAGGAATAGTTACGGTTACTGTCAGAGATTAGCCTATTTGCCAGTCGGGAAAAACAGCTGCTTACTGCCAATAAAAAACCCCAGCATTGCTGAGGTTTTTGCTGCCTGAAAAAAGCAGGGGCCAGTTCAGGGCCTCTTACTCCAGAAGACCTACTTCGCGTTGGGGAAAAACAGCTGTTGTCCGTCCACCTTGAAGTCGGCAATCGCTTGTTGGCCATCCTCGGAGATCAGCCAGTTGTGCCACTGCTTGGCCAGATCGTGCTTGAGGTGCGGATGCTTCTCTTCGGAGAGCAGCAGGCTACCGTACTGGTTGAACATCGACCTGTCGCCGGAAAACAGCAGTTTCAGGTTCTGAGGGTTTTCAAAGGCCACCCAGGTGGCGCGGTCGGACATCACGTAGGCATCCATGGCCGCGGCGGTGTTGAGCGTTTGTCCCATGCCGCTGCCCAACTCGCGATACCAGTCTCCGTCCGGTTCGACGCCGGCGTTTTCCCAGAGGCGCAACTCGGCACGATTGGTGCCGCTGTCATCACCCCGTGAAGCGAACAGTGCCTCGGCTTTGGCGATCGCCGCGAACGCCTCGGCGGCACTTTGCGCTTTACGGATATTTGCCGGATCATCAGCAGGGCCGATCAACACGAAGTCGTTGTACATGACATCGGCTCGTTCGCTTGCAAATCCGTTTTCGACAAAGCGCTGCTCGCCGGCGGTGTCGTGCACCAGAAGGCTATCGGCGTCACCACGGCGGGCGATTTCAAACGCCTGACCGGTGCCCACCGCCACCACCCGTACTTCGATCCCGGTGGCGTCTTCAAACTTCGGTAAAATGGAGCCGAACAGCCCCGAGTTCTCGGTCGAGGTTGTTGAGGCCAGGGTGATGTAGTCCTCGGCGTGAGCGCTGAAAGTCAGGCCGAAGCTGGTTATGCCCGCAAGTACGAGGTTTAGCGTCCTGTTCATATTGTTTTCTCCTGTTGCAGATGAAAGCCGACCTATTCGACCAGTTCTCCGGTAATAAACGCCTGCGCCTCTGGCGAGACGGGCGCGTCAAAAAAAGCTTCAGCAGGGGTGTGCTCGCGAACTTTTCCGCCAGAGAGAAACAGTACATCTCCGGCAAGGCGTCTGGCCTGGTGGATATCGTGGGTGGTCATCACGATGCGCGTCCCGCGCTGGTGAAACTCCCGCACTGCGGCCTCCACGGCCTTGATCGCCGCCGGGTCGAGGGCAGAGGTGGGTTCATCCAGGAACAGCACCTGAGGAGACAGCACCCAGGCGCGCGCCAGTGCCAGTCGCTGCTGCTGGCCGCCGGAGAGCACGCGCGCGGGCGTATTGGCGCAGGCGGCCAGGCCAAAACGTTCGAGTGCATCAAACGCGAGCTTCGCACGTTCCCTGCGCGGGACGTTGTTCACCGCCAGTGCGTGAATGAGGTTGGCCACGGCCGAGCGGCGCAAAAGTACCGGTTGCTGGAACACCATTGCCTGGCGGGGACGGCCTTCACCTGACCACGCCACCCTTCCTTGAGTGGGTGAGATCAAACCGTGAGCCAGCCGCAGCAAAAGACTTTTGCCCGCCCCGTTGGGCCCCATCACCAGGGTAGGACCGATGCTCTCCAGAGAGAATGAACAGGGTCCCAAAAGTTCTTTTTCCTCGTGGCTGTAGGCGACGCCGTGAAAGGACAGGGACGGCGCTGAAAGAAGGGCAGACGAAGCGAGGAGTGGAGCGTTCAAAGAGGTCATCCTGTCCTCCTTCTGGTCAGTTCACCCACCATATAGGCGCCTGCGTTAATCAGCATGACCAGCGTCAGCAACACAATGCCCAATCCCAGTGCCAGGGGCAGATTGCCCTTGCCGGTTTCCAGCACAATGGCTGTCGTCATAACCCGGGTGACCCCGTCAATGTTGCCACCCACCATCATCACCGCGCCTACTTCGGCACTGGCGCGGCCAAATCCGGCGAGCAGAACGGTCAATAGCGCAAAGCGGGCGTCCCACAGCAGGGTGGGCATCATGCGTCCCCGTGACATGCCCAGTGACATAAACTGCTCGCGGTATTCGCCCAGCATTTCTTCAACTTTCTGGCGTGAGAGCGCGGCCAGAATCGGCAACACCAGCAGCACCTGCGCAATGACCATGGCACCCGGTGTAAACAGAAGGCCCCATTCACCCAGTGGCCCGGCGCGCGAGAGCAGTAGATATACCATGAGCCCTGCCACCACCGGAGGCAGCCCCATCAGGGCATTGAGCACGACAATTACCCCGCCACGCCCGGGAAAACGCCACAGTGCTATCGCGGCCCCAAGGGGAAACCCCAGCACAGCCGCAATCAGGACCGCCAGAAGCGAAACCTGCAGCGACAGCACCACGATCTGAAACAGCGCGGCGTCGAGGTTGAACAGTAACGACAACGCCACATAGAACGCATTATTTTCCACAGCTGCGTCTCCTTTATATTGAGCATCGTGGCGTTTCTGACTACGCTTTGCACAGTCTGCTGAAAAATATGCAGCTAAAAACAGTCCTGTGCTTTCCTGGCCAGTAGGAGAGATTGATGCCCCTTCCCGCTTACCTCACCACGGCTGAAGCCGCCGAATATCTGCGCCTGAAGGAGCGCAAAGTCTACGATCTGGTCAGCCAGGGCGTGATTCCCTGTGTTCGGGTGACGGGAAAGCTTTTGTTTCCGCGTCAGCGTATAGATCTGTGGTTGATGAACCATCTGGAGGGTGACGATGCCGTCAGTTCTCCGACCCCGCCGGTCCTGGCCGGCAGCCAGGATCCGCTGTTGGAGTGGGCGGTGAAGGAGAGCGGCGCGGAGCTGGCGTTGCTTTGTCAGGGAAGCGGTGATGGCGTACAGCGATTGATCGACGGGCGCGCGATGCTTGCCGGGATGCATATCTGGCATGCTGAAGCTCAGCGTTACAATGACCCTGTCACGTTGGGGCTGAGCGGGATGCGCGATCTGGTACTGATTCGGTGGGCCAAACGCCAGCAGGGGCTTCTTCTGGCGGCCGATAACCCCCATCGACTTGCGCGGCTTGAGGATATCGCCCGCCCCGGCATACGTCTCGCGCATCGCCAGCCGGATGCCGGTGTCAGTCATCTGCTGCAGGGCTTGCTCGCCAGCCATCGTATCGATGCAGAGCAGCTTACATGGGCCGCGCACCCGTCGCTCAGCGAGGACGATCTGGCTTTGGCCATACGCCAAGGCGAAGCGGATATCGGCCTGGGAATCGAAGCTGCGGCGCGGCGCCAGGGGCTGGCGTTTATTCCTTTGCAGCAGGAGCATTTTGATCTGGCCATGCGCCGGCGCCACTACTTTGAGCCGGCCATGCAGCGCCTGCTGGCGTTTGCCGGCAGCGAGCGTTTCGTCCAGCGCGCCGAGGCGTTGGGTGGTTATGACATCAGTGAACTGGGACGGGTCGTGTATAACGCCTGATTGGCGCTAACAATAACTAGACGGGTGACTCGGGAGCCGGCATGCCTTCAGCCCGAAAAGATCTGGTAAATGAGGTCAGTGGAGCACTGGGTGATATAGGCACCCTGCTGCCGCTGAGCCTTGGGGCTATAGGCGTGGCAGGATTGGCTCCGGTGCCCGTGCTGCTGGGCTTTGCCGCATTCTACATTGCAACGGGATTGTATTATCGTCTGCCGATACCAGTGCAGCCCATGAAGGCGGTTGCAGCATTATTGCTCACCACCCAGGTGACGTCCCAGAGCCTGATCGCCAGTGGGGTGCTGATCGGGGCGATATTGTTACTGCTGGGTTCAACCGGATGGATTAACCGGGTGGCCCGTCTGGTACCCGGATCGGTGTTGAGTGGCCTTCAGCTGGGGCTGGGATTGTTGCTGGCCTATATGAGTCTGGGATTGATGGCCACATCCTGGCTGCTGGGCGTGGTCACCTTGGTGTTCCTGGTCTTTACGTTAAAGGTGTTGCCAAACTGGCCAGCGGCGCTGATAGGACTCGGCGGGGCTGTGGCAATCGGTGCAGTGCTGGGGGCGCCGGGGCTCTCGCTTCCTGTCATCGATTCGGTTGCGTTCAGATTGCCTGGATTTCCGGGCATGGACGAATGGCAACAAGCCTTTTCAGTGTTGGTGTTACCCCAGTTGGCCCTCACGATCACCAACGCCATCGTATTGACGGCTCTGGTTGCTGGGGATTGTTTCGGCGAGCAATCGAGTCGCGTTTCGCCGGCCAGACTTTCAGTGACTACCGGCCTGGGCAATCTCTTCCTGGTTCCGTTTGGTGCCTTACCCATGTGTCACGGGGCCGGTGGCGTGGCAGCGCATTATCGCTTCGGCGCCCGGACCGGCCTGGCTCCCATCCTTTTAGGAACGGGCTTGCTCCTGGTCGCTTTCTTACCGGGCGGCCTCTCAGTCATAGCGGCAATTCCGACCGCCGGTCTTGGCGCCTTGTTGCTGGTCGCCGCCGTGGAGCTGGCTGCGTCGAAACGTCTCTGGACAGCCAAGCCGTCCTGTTGGCCTGTCATCGCAATAACCGCGCTGGTGACTGTCTGGGTCGACCCGTTTTTCGGGCTTCTGGCCGGCGTGGCTTCGGAAACGGTTCGGGCGGCATTGGTGCGTAGACAGAAGATTGCCTAGTGTCCCGTCCGGCGGCGCTGCACCGTCGTTAGCAGCAGCGTAACTCCGCCCGAAGCCACGATTGCCCCGGCAAACGGCGCCAGTGTCGGCACGCCACCGGGGAAACTGGCAATCTGGAGAGCTTCACCGAGACTGCCGCCCACGATCCAGCCCGGCAAAATCGCCCCGGCGACTCCGGCCAACACACCGCTTAACGCAGCGGTTGTTGATACCCGGGGCCAAAGTCCCATCAGAATGGGAATGATGGCCGTTGCGCACAGCAGATCGGCAATCAGGAACAGCCGCAGAACCGACGCACCCTGCAAGGCTATCACCACAACCGGCACCATCAGGGCCACCGTTACCCAGCGCGCGCCGGCGAGTGTCAGGCCCGCTTTTTCAGCGACCGCCAGGGAGGCAATGCCGTTCTGGAGGGTATCCACGGACGATGCGACCAAAGTGACGGCCAATACCAGCGCGACCGCGCCCAACCATTGCGGTGCTTCATTTATCAGGGCAAAAAACGGAATGGGCGGTTGCCCCAGTTCAAGCCCGGCCATGGCAGCGCTCATCCCGAGGCCACCCACGACCGCAACCACAACGATGGTGGTGCCACCGCCGAGGAGGGCGCCTTTCCACAGTGAGCTGCTGTCCCGTGCGGCCCAGACCCGTTGCCAGTAGCCCTGATGAAAGAGGTTGGCCGCGGTTACCGCGAGCACCAGGGTAAGGGCGACACTGACCGCGCTCCAGAAGGGAATGCCCGGCAATTTGGCCGACTCCGACATGGCAGGCAGGTGTTTCCAGTCTACAAAAAGCACCGCAGCCAGCAGCGCCATCAACAGCAATGCCTGCCAGCGGTCGGTGGCCAGACTGGCCCGTAATCCGCCCCAGGTGGTGTAGACCAGTGTCGTGACCGCGACACCAATAATGACGATCTGACCATTGAGGTCAGACAGCAGTCCGGTGATTGCGCCAATGGCTGTGAGCTCCGCGGCCAGAAAGCACGACATGTACAAAACCGAGATCAACGAGACCCAGCGGCGCATACCTTTACCGAAGCGACTTTCGGCAAACTCGCTGATGCTGCGCCCTTCGGGCATTTGCCGGCGAATGACGGGGCCGAGCATGGCGAAGACGATAAAAGGCAATGCCGCCCCCAGGGCGTAGCCGGCCAGTGCCACCGGGCCAACAAAGGCGCCCACTTCCGGTGGCGCAAAGAGGATCCAGGCGCCCATGCCTGACGCCAGAAAGGAAAGGCCAATGGTGGTCGCGCCCTGACTGTTGCGGGCGGTCATGTAGTCGTCAATGCCGTTGGCTGTTTGACGGGCACGCAAGCCCAGCCAACCGAACAGGCACAATGCCGCCACAATGGCGGCCATCTGGGTCATCATCATGTCGCGCTTCCTCCGCCGGAATGATCCGGATCAGGTTCCAGGGTCTGCCGAAGGCACTCTCAGCCCCGGCTGTGTTGCCGGGACTCCCCTGTCGACTGGAACTGTCTGTGTGTGGTGTTGAATGCGTAGCCGGTGGGTAACGGCCATCAGGCATCCATTTAAACTGTCAGCGGCATGGTAAAGATAGGGCCGGCTCTGAGCAACTGGAGGGTGCTGGGCATCAAGCGAATCTCAGGAAACCAGGTCACTGGCTTTTCAGTGAGGCTGACGAGGGCCTGGTAGTGATCATGGTTAGTAAAAACTTATAAACCATCGATGATGCGCTCAACGCATATCTGGCTCCTCACCTATGTGCATAAATTCCCGAAAAGCGGAAACGGCCGTGTTTTGCTCGATATTGGTGGCCCAGGCGAGTCCGACGTCCATTGTCGGTATCCGGTCGACCAGAGAGGTCACCTCGACGCGGCGTCCGTCGAGCGACCAGGGGCGATAAATCATGTCGGAGAGGATCGTGACGCCCATGCCGCTGGCAACCATTGAGCGCACGGCTTCAACGGAACTCGTTCTGAAAATTGTATGAGGTCGATAGTTCGTGCGATTCCAGTAGCGCTGTGTGGTGTTACTGGCTTCGTCAACCGTCAGCATAATGTAGGGTTGGGCAGCAACATCGGCCAGAGAGATTGATGGCAGCTCGAGAAGAGGGTGGTTCGCCGACAACCAGAGCCTGCGGCGTGATTGCAGCAAGGTCTCGTAGGATATTCCCTCCTGATCGACAATATTAGAGGTGAGCATCACTGCAAGATCGAATTCACCAGATGCAAGCCCATCTTCGATCGCAGTTCGCGAAGCTTCAGTCAACTGAAGGTCCACGTGGGGAAATACACGAAGGAACCGCTCAATGTAGGTTGGAATATAGTAGCCAGCAACCGTGTATGTCATTGCTAAACGAAGAGTGCCCTTAACGTCATCACGCAAGCGGCGTGGAGATGTGACGGCCTCCTCCACCACAGCCATTATTCGTCGGGCGTGATCGTAAAAGATATTGCCCTCATAGGTCAGGGCTACTCCCCCGGCATGTCTCGCGAGGAGCGGGGTGCCGACGATTTCCTCAAGCTGTTTTACTGCCGTTGTCACTGCAGATTGGGACACATTCAGTTCGAGAGCTGCGCGTGAAATCTGTCCCAAGTTCGCGACCGCAATGAAGTAACGGATCTGACGGATCGTAGGTGTATTCATAAAATTTATAGTAGCTATTCATTTAAAAGATTGAAAAATAAACCCTAATTTAAGTGTGGTTATAAAGCTACCCACATCATGATGCCTCTTTCCTAAATAATATATCTTTAAATCAATGCTTTATGAGTGATCCTGTGGCGCGCGAACTACCCGTTCATGCCCGAGCTCGCCGCGAAAGCTCTCCAATCAGTGTATCGTTTTAACAGATATTTGGACACTGAAAATCGTATTATACAAATTTGCTGTCTCATTTTATGGTTGTTTTAACGTCTTTCCAGAGGGGATTGGCGTTGGGGCAGCAGAGCTCCTTTCACATTAGGAGAAACAATAATGAAAAAATTTCTCAGCGCATCAGCTGCGACGATGGCAATGACGATTGCCTTTTCCAGCAGCGCAATGGCCGAAACCTGGTACCCATATCCTGTCGAAGTCTGGACTCCCCCCTTCAACATGGATAGCCCACGCAGCAAGACAGATTACGAACCACTCGCCGAAGCCTCGCAGAAATGGAATCTCTGCGTTTCTTTCCCGCACATGAAGGATGCTTACTGGCTTGGCGTCAATTACGGCATCACCGAAGAGGCCAAGAGGCTCGGTGTGGCCGCCACTGTGACGGACGCGGGTGGCTACACGAACCTCAACACTCAAATCTCGCAGATCGAGGATTGCGTTTCCGCAGGTGCGGATGCCGTTATTATCGGCGCCATCGCCTATGACGGGCTTAACAACCTGGTCGCTGAGATCAATGAAAACGGTATCCCGGTCATCGACGTTATCAACGGAATGTCGTCCGACCAGCTCTCAGCCAAGTCGTTGGTATCCTTTGGCGAAATGGGCGCCAAGGCTGGTGAATTCCTGGCTGAACTGCATCCTGCGGGTGGGGAGTCAGCGAAAGTCGCCTGGTTCCCGGGTCCCGCTGGTGCCGGTTGGGTAGAAGCAGGAAATGCCGGTTTCCTGGGCGCGGTAGAGGGTTCAGCGATCGAGATGGTAGAAACAAAATACGGCGACACCGGTAAGGAAGCCCAAGCCAGGCTCGTCGAGGATACTCTCCAGACCTATCCCGATCTTGACTACATTGTCGGCACTGCGGTCACAGCAGAAGCGGCTATTCCAATCCTCCGCTCAAGGGGGCTGGCAGATAAAATAAAGGTAGTGTCCTACTATTATGCTCCGGGTGTTGATCGGGGTATCGCCCGTGGCCAGATCCTTGCTGCACCAACCGATTCCACCGTCATTCAGGGGCGCATCGCTGTCGACCAGGCCGTTCGGATACTGGAAGGCAAGGATTATCTCAAGCACGTCGGTCCTGAGCTCTATGTGGTAACACAGGAAAACTACGACGAGTTTGACGCGGCTTCGACTCTGGCACCAAACGGCTTCCGCCCAGTTTTCTCGGTAAAGTAAGCCATGTTGAATTCAATCAACAAACAGCAGGGTCGTGAGGAGGCGGGGGGAACCCCGCTCCTCCAGACCCGGGCCATTACCAAGGAGTATCCTGGCGTCCGGGCGCTTGATGGCGTGGATTTCGAACTGCTTGCCGGCGAAGTGCATGTGCTCTTTGGAGAGAATGGTGCAGGAAAATCGACCCTGATTTCCATTCTGGCTGGTGCGAACCAGCCGACCACCGGCCAAATCTCTTTCAAAGGCATGCCGGTGACACTGGCTTCGGTTCACGACGCTCGCTCTCTCGGTATTTCGGCGGTTTTCCAGGAATTTTCACTGATCTCTCAGATGACTGTGGAGGAGAATCTGTTTCTCGGAGCCGAGCCCAGACGAGCTGGATTGCTCGACCGCGCCCGCATCAGTAAAGAGGCAAAGGAAACGCTTGATGAGCTTGGCTTCGCATTGAGGCCCGACCAGCGGGTGGATTGCCTCACCCGTGCAGAGCAGCAGATGGTTGAGATCGCCAAGGCATTTCGTTCTGAACTGCAGGTTTTGATTCTTGATGAACCTACGGCCTCTCTCACCACACATGAGACTGACCAGTTGTTCGAATTGATCGGCGGTTTGAAGAAACGCGGGGTCGGGGTCATCTACATCACCCACCGAATGGCCGAGATTCGCCGTATCGCTGATCGGATTACTGTTCTGCGCGATGGTCGCTATATCGAAACTGTCAAGGCGGCGGACGCGACGGAAGATGATCTGGTGCAGCTCATGACCGGTCGCGTGGTTGGCGCCATCTTTCCGGAGCTGAACCTGGATGCGTCGGGCGATGTCGTGCTCGACGCCAGGAATGTCACAACAAACGACGGTTTGGTGGCTGACGCCTCGCTGACTGTCAGGGCGGGTGAGATTGTCGGCATGGCCGGCCTGGTTGGGTCGGGAAAATCGGAGATGATGCAGGCGTGCTTCGGTGCACTGGCAATCCGCTCCGGGACGGTCACGCTGGCCGGCCAGGACATCACGGGCCACACACCAAAACGCAATATACGCGATGGCTTCCTTTACTTACCCGCCGATAGGCGCCATGAAGGCCTGATGATGATGCGCTCGGTGCGCGAGAATGTTGCACTCGCTTCACTCGACATCGAGCCATTCTCAAAAGGTTGTTTCATCAATAGTGGTGGCGAAAAAAGGGCAGTCGAAGCACTTACCACACGGCTCAACCTGTCGCCGCCGCTGATTGAACGTACGGTTGAACACTTTTCCGGTGGCAACCAGCAAAAGGTGATGCTCGCCAGGGCCCTGACCCGCAAATATGACCTGATCGTCTTCGACGAACCAACGGTCGGCGTCGATGTCGGCACACGCGCTTCCATTTATGAGTTTATTGTGGAACTCGCACGCGGTGGCGTGGCCATCGTCATTATCTCGTCCGACCTGCCTGAAATACTTCATCTTACGACCCGCGCCTACGTTTTTTACCAGGGACGGACTCAGGCCGAACTTCAGGCCGATCAACTCACTGAAGAGAAGGTGCTTGCCCATTTCTTCGAAAAGGAGGCCTGTTAATGGCTGAGCAATCTGTTACTGCGCCGAACGCACCGGCTATCGGCGGCATTGGGAACTTAACCAAGCGCGTGTTCGTGAAGCTCGGCATTCTGCCCTTTCTTCTGTTCATCGCCATGGTGGTGTTCTCGCTGTTGTCGGACAACTTCCTCACGTTGCAGAACCTGATGAACGTGCTTCGCCAATCGGTCTACCTGATGATTGTTGCACTAGGCCAAATGATGGCTCTGCTCACCGGGGGCTTTGACCTGTCGGTTGGCACTGCTCTGGCACTGAGTTCAGTGGTCGGGGCCATGGTTATGGCTGCCGTCTTCTCCATCGCACCCGACATGGTCTGGCTGGCAATCGCACTTGGTTGTTTGTCCGGCATTCTGGCAGGCGTCACGATCGGTATCGTGAACGGTGCCGGCGTCGCCTTCTTCAATGTATCGCCTTTCATGGTGTCGCTTGGCATGGCGTCGGTCGGTTTCGGTGTCGCACTCTATCTGACCGGTGGCGTGCCTGTTTACGGCATGCCACGGGCCTTCAGCGACACCTTTGGCTATGGTTCCCTGTTCGGTATACCCGCACCGGTCTTTGTCGCTGCATTGCTGGTGTTCGCGCTATATGTGTTCCTCTACCGCACGCCCAACGGTCGGTACTTCTATGCTGTCGGAGGGAACCTGAAGGCTGCCTCACTATCAGGCATCAATACCAAAGCCACGCTGTTTTTCACCTATGTGCTGAGCGCTCTCTTTGCAGCCATTGCCGGCATGCTTTTGACGGCGCGTATTGATACCGGTGAAGCCAACATTGGTGCTTCGATGCCATTGGAATCCATTGCCGCTTGCGTCATAGCCGGGGTCAGTCTCCGAGGTGGCGTGGGACGCCTTGAAAGCGTCGTCCTCGGTGCCCTGTTCATCGGCCTGATTCAGAACGGCATGAACCTGGCGCAAATCGAATCCTACTTACAAACCGTCGTGCTCGGCATTCTGCTGATACTGGCGGTCATCGCAGACCAGATCAGGCTTCGGTACGTTGCCTCTCTCAAGAATTAAGGAGCACAAACGATGCATGTAGATGTGAATTGTGACATGGGCGAAAGCTTTGGCCTTTACAGGATGGGTGACGACGAAGGCATGATGCCGTATATCACCCAGGCCAACATAGCGTGCGGTTTCCATGGCTCCGACCCTAACCACATGCGCAGCACCGTAGAACTGGCACGCAAGAATAACGTCAAGATTGGTGCACATTTCTCACTACCGGATCTGCCCGGGTTTGGTCGGCGGGAAATGAAGATTGGCCGTGAGGAAATGGCCAATATCATCCTCTATCAGATCGGCGCACTGAAGGGCTTCCTGGACGCCAGTGGTGTGGCCCTGTCGCATCTCAAACCACACGGCGCACTCTATGGCATGGCAGCGCGCATGGAGCACATCGCCCATGCCGTTGCTGATGCCGCCGAAGTCTATGGAGTGCCTGTGCTGGGACTTGCTGGCACCCAGCACGAAAAGGTTTACAAGGAAAGAGGAATCCCCTTCCTGGCAGAGTTTTATGCCGATCTGGAATATGATGATAACGGAAATCTGATCATTACGCGGTCGCACAGCGAGGTCGACCCCGGATATGCGGCATCGCGCGTTCTCGAGGCTATGCGCAATGGCAAAGTGGATAGCGTCAACGGCAAGTCACTGCCTGTGCGCGCCGGAACCGTTTGTGTCCACTCTGACACACCCAATGCCCTTGACGTTGCCAAGGCAGTCAATGAAGCAATCAAACAGCTATAAACGGCTTGAGACAGCACCACAATAACAATCAGGAGACACTACCGATGGCTAAGCATGAAGTGAAATCCCCAATCCCGGGAACATTCTATCGTAAACCGGCACCGGACCAGGCCGCCTACCGCGAAGTTGGCGATACCGTCACCAAAGGCGACACCATCGGTCTTGTCGAGGTCATGAAAACCTTCCATGAAGTGAAAGCGGATGCCGACGGAACGATTGCCGACTTTCCGGTCAGTGACGGTGAACCCGTTATGGCAGGGCAGGTTATTGCCGAGCTGAACTGAGGTCATCATGAAAAAATCAGGTATTCAAAAGCTGCTGATCGCCAACCGGGGTGAAATAGCAGTCCGAATCATCCGCGCTGCACGTGATCTCGGGATCGCTACAGTGGTCGTTCACAGCGACGCTGACACCGAAAGTCGAGCCGTTCAAATGGCGGATGAAACGGTTAACATCGGGCCGCCAATGGCGGCAAAATCCTATCTCTCTATCGATGCGATCCTGACGGCGGCAAAGGAAACCGGTGCCGACGCCATTCACCCTGGCTATGGCTTTCTTGCCGAAAATGCGGGCTTTGCAGACGCTGTAGCTGCCGCAGGACTTGTCTTCGTAGGTCCGGATGGCAACACCATACGCCTGATGGGAGATAAGGCGGCCGCGCGAGCCGAAGCGGAGAAGGCAAATGTACCAACGGTGCCCGGCAGTGACGGCGTTATAAAGGACATGGATGCCGCCGCGGAAATAGCAGAGGAAATTGGTTTCCCGGTAATGATCAAGGCGGCGGCCGGAGGCGGCGGTCGCGGCATCCGTGTTGCTCATGACGCTGCCGAATTCCGGGAGCTTGCGCCCCAGGCTTCCTCGGAGGCTGAGGCAACGTTTGGTGACGGCGGCATCTATATAGAGAAGGTCATTGAGCGTGCCCGGCACATCGAAGTCCAGATACTGGGTGATGGCGAAAACGTAGTGCATTTCTTTGAGCGCGAATGCTCTTTGCAGCGCCGCCGCCAGAAGGTGTGGGAAGAGGCGCCATCGATCGCGCTGGATGACCGGGTTCGCGACGAACTGTACCGTTCGGCTGTCGCGCTGGCCAAGGCTGTGAACTACAGGGGTGCCGGAACCATCGAGTATCTCTATGACGACGAGTCAGGAAACTTCTATTTCATTGAGATGAATACCCGCATCCAGGTCGAGCATCCTGTGACCGAAATGATCTGCAGTTTTGACCTGGTTGCCGAGATGATCCTGATCGCCGGCGGCACAAAGATGCGCGTTACACAGGAGGCTATACGCAGAACCGGCCACGCCATCGAAGTGCGGTTAAACGCAGAAGATCCGGCCAATAATTTCATGCCGTTTCCCGGCATCGTCGGTAATTTGCTTACCCCGGATGGGCCGGGCGTGCGTTTCGATCACATGCTCTACCCGGGCTATGCCGTTCCGCCTTTTTACGATTCGCTGTTGGGCAAACTGATTGTCTGGGCCGAAGACCGCGACCGTGCACTGTTACGCCTCAAACGTGCCCTGGACGAGCTTCATATCGAGGGACTGCCCACCACCGCGCCGCTGTTCCAGGCTTTGCTCGAGAGTGAAGAACTGCAGCAAAGTGCTGTCCATACCCGTTGGTTGGAGCCGTGGCTGGAAAACAACCTTGATCTCATCAAACAAAAAGGGGCTCAAACTCATGAGTAGTCGATACACATTTGGCGGCGATGAGCACATTTTCGTAGAAGTCGACGAAGAAATGTCGCTTGAGGCATTCTTTGTCTCACTGTCCATGACCAACGCCGTGCGCAAGGCCAACATCAAGGGCGTCACCGAAATATGTCCGGCCAACGCCTCATTCCAGATCAAATTCGATCCGGATGTAATTCACCCGGATGACATGATGAAGGAATTGAAACGGCTGGAAGCCGAGGCGGAACAGGGCGAAAACGTTCTGGAAACACGTATTATCGAAGTTCCGGTCTATTACCAGGATCCGTGGACGCACGATACGCTGATGCGGTTTCGCGAACGCCATCAGGACCCCAGCGCGACCGACATCGAATACGCAGCATCGATCAATGGCTATGACAGCGTAGAGAAATTCATTGAGGCGCATTCCGGAGCACCGTGGTTCGTCTCCATGGTCGGCTTTGTATCCGGCCTTCCCTTTCTCTATCAGATGGTCGACCGGTCGCGTCAGATCCAGGTGCCCAAATACCTCCGCCCGCGCACCGACACACCACGGCAGACAGTCGGCTACGGGGGCAGCTTCTCCTGCATCTATTCCGTGCGCGGCGCCGGAGGCTATCAGATGTTTGGCATTACCCCCATGCCGATCTATGACCCGGAGCAAAGAGTTCCCTATCTGAAAGACTTCATGGTTTTCTTCAAGCCGGGGGATATCGTCAGATTCAAACCAATCAATCGCGAAGAGTATGATGCCGCGATTGCCCAGGTGCAGGCCGGCGAATACATGCCCCGTATCAGAAACGTTCGCTTTTCGCTAAGCGAGTTCAATGCCGATATGGACGGTACCAACGCCAAGCTGATGGAGGCCCTTTATGACCGTTAATGTAATCTCAGCCGGTATTGCCACCACGATTCAGGACCTGGGACGGCCGGGCTATTATCATCTTGGTATTCCCATGGGTGGGGCCATGGACCGTCTGGCGCTCAAAACCGCCAACCTGCTTGTTGGCAACGATGAGGGAGCGGCCGGGCTCGAATCCGTATTCGTCGGGCCGGAACTTGAATTCACACGGGATGTAACCGTTGCAGTCTGCGGCGCGGAACTGCCACCGAAAGTGGATGGTGAGCCACGTGATACCTGGACCGCCTTCACCGTAAAAGCCGGCCAGGTATTGTCCTTCGATTTTCTGAAATCCGGCGCGCGAATCTACATTGCTATTTCCGGCGGTATTACCACGCCCGTTCACCTTGGCAGCCGTTCGACCTATGCCATCGGTGCGCTTGGTGGTGTTGACGGCCGTCCTGTACAGCCTGGAGATTCGCTGCCACTCGGAAAAAGCAGCAAAACTGTTAAGGATGGGACCTCGGTACCTGTGTCGCTGCGGCGCGGCCCGTCCAATCCGGCCGAAATTCGCGTGCTGCCGGGGCTATACTGGCATCGAATTACTGAGCAGTCCCAGAACAGTTTTTTCGAGGATACCTGGAAAGTCGCCAATGAAGCAGACCGAATGGGCTATCGCTTTCAGGGCGGGCGCAAGCTTGATTTTGTCGAGCGCGAACAGCCGTTCAGTGCCGGCGCGGACCCTTCCAACATCACCGATGCCTGTTATCCCTACGGCTCCATTCAGGTACCGAGCGGCTCAGAGCCAATCGTACTGCACCGCGATGCAGTGTCTGGTGGGGGGTATTTCATGCTAGGTTGCGTTATTTCGGCTGACATGGACCTGATTGGTCAGTTACAGCCGAACATGCCGGTCCGGTTCGTGAAAGTGGATATGGAGACTGCCCTTGCCGCGCGCAAAGAGCAGGCGGCAATCATGGATGAGATTCGCAAATTACTTGGCTAAGAGCGACAGTAAGAAAAAGTGCTCTCCTGAATGGCCAGCAATTGTGCAGGGGAGCCTCTTTACAATGGATGAGCATGGCAAGGATGCTATTGCTCGCAGTGCCGGAGTCCGCACACAGATTTGAGCGGCCCCATCTTTGCTATGCTTCTGTGCCCAAACAGCTGACGTGGTTTGTATTCGGCCGCTTAGCGACCTTACCCCTTCGGGGCCGTCGTTGGTGCGTTCCGACATTCCCTCCGCCTGCCTGGCAGGCGGAGGGTCGGCCCCAAGTCCTCGTCAAAGCTAACGATCAGACCGTCCTTCACAAAAAAGCCTGCTCGATGACGGGCTCTTTCTTGGAATATGGCCCGCCCGTCAGGATTCGAACCTGAGACCTTCCTCCGGAGGGCGCCGAGTGGGGCGGGCCGGAGTGAGGTTGGTGGGTCTAAATTAAAAAGTTCACCCCCGGGGCCTTAATCATGGACTCAGGGGCTCCATTCTCTAGCAAGTCATCGCGCAGATTCGTGATTTTAAGAACGTGTTCTTTCGGGATCGCTGTATTTCGACCGTGATTGGCCTTGTTCCCGATCGCGAAACTCAAAATGTCCCGGGCAATGTAATCCGCCACCAGTTCATCCGGCTTTAATACCGTCTCTGGAAATGGGGTAGGGTCCTCAGCGGGCGTATATTGGCCGAGTTGACGGTTCCGCCAATCGCTCTGTCAATTCTGCCATAGCTGAAACCGTGATTTTGTACCCATAATGTTTCACAACTAAATGTCACGTTTTGGCCGTGTCGTGATTAAAGAAAAACAATAGATATCAATGTGGAGCCCTTTTTATGCGATTAACAGCATCCCTTACCCCCTTTTTTATGGCGCTGATTCTGTCCGGCTGCATGGGCGAAAGTGAAAGTGCTGGTGACAAAGACAGCGACACCTCGGCCCAGAACCCTACGGAACAAACACAACCGGAGAACGAGCTCCAAGCAAAGATTCCCGTTGAGGATGGTGCCAAACCTGTGGTGTTTGTCGGTAGCAACTGGGATGGCGTCATTGATGTAATTGATGGCGAAAGCTACGTAAAAATTGGTCGCATCAATGGCATTCCGGACAAAGAAGAGCGGATGAATGAGATTCGTCTTGATCCGGTCAAATTGGCCGCGTTTCATGGCATTGCATTGTTGATCGGGGAGGGCCACAACCAATACGTAGACGACATGTATAGCACCCGAAACGGGGAGCTGTTAATCGTTTCGCGCCCCAGTTTTGCGGATGTCGTCGCCATCGATATCGCCTCCAATGACATTGTGTGGCGATTCGAAGTGGAGGGTATTCGCTCTGACCATATGGCGCTATCTCCTGACGGCAGTGAAGTTGCGGTGTCTGCCTCAACAGGCAATGTGGTGCATATTCTGGATGTCTGGACCGGAGAAGAAAAAGCGCGCTTCCCAACCGGTAACTCACCCCATGAAAATGTTTACTCGAAAGATGGCAAGAAGATTTACCACGCCAGTATCGGTCATGTGTTCTCCCCCGCAGACCGTGGCGCACTGACCGACACCAAGGGCGAGCGCATTTTCAAAGTGGTTGATACGGACACCTGGGAAGACATCAAAAGCTTTGATATCAGCGAAAAACTGGCCGAAGCGGGTTATCCGGACATGAGCCCAGCCATTCGACCCATGGCGCACACCGAGGATGAAAAGTTCTTCTACTTCCAGCTTTCGTTCTTCCATGGGTTCGTTGAGTACGATATGGAAAATGACCAGATCACCCGAGTCGCCAACCTTCCGAACCGGGTGCCAGACCTGCCAGTCGAGCTGTACGTGAACGACTCGGCGCACCACGGAATCTCAATGGGGGCCGATGACGAGAAGCTGTGTGTTGCCGGCACCATGAGCGACTATGTGGCCATTGTTGACCGTAAAACATTCGAATATGAATTGTTGGAAGGGCTGGGTGAGAAGCCTTACTGGATTACCCGGGATACTTCGGGCGAAAACTGCTTCGTGTCCTGGAGCGGGACGGATCAAATGTCGGTGATCAACATTGATCGGGCCGAAGAAGTGGTTCGAGTTGATGTGGGAGACCACCCACAACGTATCCGTGAAGGTAGCGTGCCGGCTGGCTGGACTGCTGCGTTCTAACACTCGGACCACCACCAACGAGAATTGTCATGAACAACAATTACTACCGTTTTGTCTCCCATTGTTTGGGCTTGGTGTTTGCCAGTGTGTTTTTGGTTGCCTGTGGCGGCGATCAAGACGGGCGTGACGCTTCGTCGCCGGTAAACGATCAGCAAGGCCGTGGCCCTTCGGATGAACGGGTGGACGGCCCTGCCCCCTTTGCAAACCCGGACTTGGCGCAGTGTGTGATGGAGAGCCCGTTACGGAAAGTTGGCAGTGGTCTCGATGCGCCTTCCGTTGCTCGCAATGAAACCCGGAGTGCGAATGCAGTTTCATCTGTGACGACAGATTCTGCCTGCGCGAAGAACCGGGAGTTCCGTTTCGGCAGCGGGTTATCGGATATTACCGGCCCGGTTGCCTTGAAAAGCGGCGCCGGCTGGGAAGATACCGGGCAGGTCATGCACGGCCTTCACACACGGCAATATGCCCGGGCGTTTGCTCTTGAATCGCCCTGCAACGGAAAACGCGTCATGTTTGTGTCCGCAGACATTGGTTTGATGTGGGGATCTATCCGCAACGGTGTTCTCAACACTCTGGCGCAGAATCCTGAACTGGCGGCAGCGTATACCGCTGAAAACCTCATGCTGTCGGCAACTCATACCCACAATGGGCCTGCGGGCTATGCGCACCATGAAGCGGGTAACGCTCTGCACCTGGGCTTCGATGCTCTGGTATACAACACCATCGTGAATGGCATCGTCGATGCCATTGTGCGCGCGCATCAGAATGTTGAAGCCAACTCCCAAACTGCACCTATCGAAATGGCGGTGGGAGAGTTGTTGAACACCAACATCAACCGCTCACGCTCTGCATATGCGATGAACCCTGCGTATGAACGTGGGCAGTACCTGAATGTTCGCGGTGAGGAGGTTGACGTCGTAAAAACCGTGGTGCAACTGAATCTGCGCCGCAAGAGTGGCAGCCCGGTCGGTGTGATCAACTGGTTTGGTGTGCACCCGACGGTCATGGGGCCGGAAATTCCTTACGTTAGCTCCGATGTCAAAGGATTTGCCTCGCTGGGTTTCGAGGAAATCATGGCGACGGATTACCGGGCCGACCCCGCCGAAGACAGTTTTGTGGCGGCCTTTGCCCAGGCCGATGAGGGCGATGCATCCCCCAATATCTTCATTAATGAGTTTCCCCATCCGGATCCGCGCCGCGGCGGGGGTGAAACCCCTATCGACTCGAACGCCATCTCCGGCACCAAACAACTGGCTCGTGCGCTGGAACTTTGGCAGAGCGGTCAGCCATTAACCGGCAGTGTGGATTATCGGCTTCTGCATGTGCAGATGAACAAGGTGACAGTCACGGATCCCGAGGTCCTTTCCGGGCTTGAGCATCCACCAGAGCTGGATGTCGCCAATAAACAAACCTGCAATGCGGCGCTCGGGGTTTCTTTCCCTGCCGGGGCGGAAGATGGCCCCGGGCCCATCAGCGAGGAAGGGCTGACCTGTAGCGCTTCGCCTGATTTACTTAGCAGTGTCGCCGCTGACTTCGCGGGACTGACGGACATGGCGCTGCCGGTGAATCTGGTGAGCGACCTTCTGCTGTGTAATGTGGAGCAGCTGCCGTTACTGGGCATGGGTTGTCACGCCGAAAAACCGGTCCTGCTCCCAACCAATCTTGGAGAAGCGGCTGATGGCGTGCCGAATGTGCTAACGGAGCTGACAGGTGTGACGACGAATTTCGAGCCGGCGATTCACCCATTGCAGATTTTCCGTGTTGGCAACCTGGCCCTGGTGGGCCTGCCTTGGGAAGTGACGACCATGTCTGCTCGGCGTCTGCGTGAGATGGTGCTTGAAGAGATGGCGCCGGTGGGCGTCGATACCGTCGTCATTGCAGGTCTTGTGAATGGCTATACCCACTACCTGACCACGCGAGAAGAATACGCCAGCCAGCAATATGAAGGGGCCTCAACGGTCTTTGGTCCCTGGAGCCTGGCTGCGGTGACCCAGGAACTCAAAAAACTTGCCGATTCAATGGCCCGGGGCACAGTGTTGGCGGTGGGCCCGGAGTTGCCCGAGGTAACTCCGGTGTTACGCAGGCCGCCCTACATCCCCAGTGACAGCCCGGGTGAGCAGGCCTTTGGAACGGTACTTCAGGAGGCCCCCTCCGTGGTAGCTCCTGGCGATGAGGTTGCTGTTCGGTTTCAGGCCAGTCATCCACGGAACGACCTGATGCTGAACGACAGTTATGGGTATGCCGAGCAGCTTCAGGAAGACGGCAGCTGGCAGGTCGTGGCGACAGACCGTTCACCTGACCTGCTGTATACCTGGCACCCCCAGTTCCTGCCACCCCTGGCCACTGAGCTGCCCTACACCGGAGCTTCAGAAGCAACGGTCAGTTGGAAGTTACCACGGAATCTGACGCTCGGAATCTACCGTTTGAGGACCAAAGGTGTGGCGAACCCGGGTGGTGCCTGGGAAGGTGCGAGTGGTGCCTTTGAAGTGGCGGGCCCATCGGCAACATGTCCATGAACACGCTGTGAGGTGCTCTCGCAATCAGACACCTCGTTTATGGTGGCAAGCTTACTACCTACGTTGGTGTCCGGAATCATTAAGCCACTACAGGATAGAGTCAGATCGCCTTGGGGGCGAGCTTCGGGGCTTCGCCCCGCCTTCGCTACGCTGCAGCGTCGAAATCACTCTCGCGATTCGTCGAACGCAGGTTCTAACCAAAGTTAACGATCAGACCGTCTTTCACAAAAAAGCCCCGCACATGGCGGGGCTCCTTTGAGAAAGATGGCCCGCCCGTCAGGATTCGAACCTGAGACCTTTGCCTCCGGAGGGCAACGCTCTATCCAGCTGAGCTACGGGCGGAAGAAATCGGGCACGGTGTGCGTCAATTTCGAGGCGCAATCTTACGTGTGATCGGGTGCTCTGTCCAGCCCTCCGGCCATCTTGATTGCATTGGCCCTGTTTCAGGTGGAACCGACTTCCGCTCTCGGGTTTTTGGGGTAGTAACGTTCGGGCATGCGCTCGATGTGGGGGAAGAAGCGGGTGTCCTTGTAGGGCATTTTCATGTAGCCGGAGACGCCCAGTCCGGCGATTTGGTCCACGGCAGACAGGATCTCATCGAGCAGGCGGACAAACTCGTCTTCCCGGTCCGGGTCGAGCAGGCGGTAGTGGCTGTGGATCTTCAGGTGCCGGGGCAGGGACTCGAAGATGATCATGCCGGTGTGGTGGATGTCGTTCAGGGCTTCCAGGGCCTTGATCATGGTCTCCGGCAGTACCAGGAACTCCTCCGGGTCGGGGCCGTCCTCGAAGTAGGAGTGTACCCGGGATTCGTCTTCCACCTCCGGTGCCGCACTGACTTCGTAGCGCAATTGCATGCCGGGATCGATCCGGAAAGGCCTGTCCGGGCCGTCGCGGTCCACGTGCAGGGTGTTGCGGGCATTGAACAGGCAGCTCTTGAAGATGCCTTGGCGGTAGATGGCCTGGGCCAGGCAGACCATGTTGTTCACCGCCCGGATGAAGGCGGTCTTGAGGCTGGGGTCGTGCAGGTTCAGTGAGGTGTCGATGTAGACGCCATCGCTTTCCCAGCGCACGGCCAGGCCTCCCTCCACCGGGTAGCGGCCCAGTCGGCTGACGGCGGCCAGGAAAGCTTTTTCGGTCTCGCCCATGCCCTGCATGAAGTTCTTGTAGTAACGATCAAGCTGGACGTCGTTGACGTCGCTGAGGGTTTCCGGGGCGTTCTCCTGGCGCAGGAAGGATTTGCGGGAGCTGTATACCACGGTGTCGATCTCGTGGTCGGAGGCACGGGTCCAGACCGGTACCATCGGCGAAATCGTTGGCTCCGGCAGATCGATCATCACCGTGTGCGCCATTCTCGGCATTTCTTTGAGGTAGTAATCACCGGCCTTCCGGCGGGTCTCCGGGTCCGGCGACAGCATGCCGTCGAGCATGCGGGCGAATTCCATGGGTAGGCCCAGTGAGCTGGCCGGAATCGCCTGGTGGCCAAACCGGCAGGACTGGCCGGAGGCCAGCGCATACAGGGTGCCGGCCGCACCCTGTTCATCGAAGCGGGGGGAGGAGAGCCCGCCGTTTAGTTGTTCCTCACCGATGAAATAGACATCCCCCAGCCGGGCGTTGGTCTGCTGCAGGTTGTCCGACATCAGCTCCATGACATTGGCGGTGATGAACTGCTGGTTGGCGTCCAGTTGGGCAAACACCGACGAGCCCCAGTCGATCAGGGCGATGTTCTCGGTCCTGGCGTCAAAGACCAGGTTGGACGGCTTGATGTCGCCGTGCACGATGGGGCGCCCACCCGAGCTGGCCCCGCTGCGCAGGCTGCGCAGGATGTCGGCCAACTGGTCGGCGATGCGGATCACCAGCCTCGGCTTCAGACGCCCTTCCTGTAACGAGACTTCCTCCAGGTTGATGCCTGCGGCTCGCTCCATGACGAGGATCGGCTGGTTGCGGGCCCGTTGGTAGGCTATCAACCGTGGTACCCGTGGGTGGCGGACCTGCTCCAGAATGAATGCTTCATCTTCGAGCCGGTCCTGAAGGTGTTGGGGCAGGTTGATGCGGGTGAACTTGAAGACGTGTTCCGGTCCCGAGTAAC
The DNA here is from genome assembly GCF_050379415.1 of Marinobacter sp. DUT-1. Lineage (NCBI taxonomy): Bacteria > Pseudomonadati > Pseudomonadota > Gammaproteobacteria > Pseudomonadales > Marinobacteraceae > Marinobacter > Marinobacter sp. DUT-1. The sequence continues at coordinate 154,976 of NZ_JBNRLS010000003.1, read as the reverse complement.
CGTTCCCCGGCAGCTTTCCGGCGAACACGAAGCCGTAGGCGCCCTTGCCGATCAGTTCAATGTCCCGGTAGCCCAGCTGGCGGAGCTGGGCGGCGCACAGCGCCACCCAGTCCTTGAGCTTCTTGGCGTCGTCATGGCTGAGCAGATAGATCGACTGCTCTTCAGGTATGTAGAACTGCTGAAGTTCGGTCTTCTGCTCCATAACAACCCGTCAGCCCAGATGCAGCAACATGGATTGCGGCGATTCCAGGTAGCCTTTCCAGCGGTTGCAGAAGCGCGCGATGGTGCCACCATCGATGATGCGATGGTCGCCCGCCCAGCTTACCGTCAGGATGGCCCGTTCCACCACGTTGCCATTGGCATCGAAGCGCGGCAGTTTCTGGGTCCGGCCCAGGGCGACGATGGCCACTTCCGGCGCGTTGATGATGGGTGAGGCATAGGTGCCGCCCAGGGCGCCAATGTTGGAGATGGTGATGGTGCCGCCCTTGAGGTCTTCCTGGCTGACCCGGCCCGAGCGCGCGGCCTCGGTGAGGCGGGTAACCTCATCGGCCACGCCCAGCACGGTCAGGCTTTCAACACCTTTCACGTTCGGCACCATCAGCCCGGCCTTGCTGTCCACGGCCATGCCGATGTTGCAGTGGGGCTGATAGTGGATCTCCGTCACTTCGTCATTGAGGCGGCTGTTGAGTACCGGGAAGTCCTGGATTGCCAGGGCCATGGCCTTCATAAAGAAGGGCATCAGGGTCAGGCGTGATCCCCGGGCCTCGGCTTCGGGCTTGAGCTGTTCCCGCAGGGCGAGCAGATCGGTGACATCGATGTCCTCACTGTAAATGAAGTGGGGGATAGTGGTCGCTGAGGCCACCATGCTGCGGGCCATGGCCGCCCGGACACCCCGGATCGGCTCGACCCTTGCCTCCAGTTCGCGCCCCGGTTTCCGGTGCTCGCTGTCAGCCTTGGCCGCCGGCGTTTCACTGACCGGTTGCCGGCTTGGCGCTGACTGGGCAGGCTGCTCGAGATGGGCCAGCACGTCGGCCTTCAGCACCCGGCCATCCTTGCCGGAGCCGGCGATGTTGGCCAGGTCCAGGTTATGCTCCCGTACCAGGCGGCGCACGGCGGGGCTGGCGGGAATCCGTGGCCGGTTGCCGGTGGCGACCGGTTTGGCCGGTGCCGGTGCGCTTTCCGGGGCCGGCCTTGACTCAGCCTTGGCCTCGGCCGGCTCGTCCCGATCCCGGGGGATGAATGCAAACAGCGGGGCATGCACCCGGGCCATTTCCTGTTGCTGGTGGTAAAGCCTGGTGACCCGGCCGGCCTTGGGCGCGGTGATCTCGACCATGGCCTTGTCGGTCATGACATCGACCACCGGCTGATCTTCCTCGATCTCGTCGCCTTCGGCCACACGCCATTCCACCACCTCGCACTCGACGATGCCCTCGCCGATGTCCGGCAGGATAAAGTCTTCGGCCACCTCGCCGGCGTCGGTTCCGGCCGCCGGGGCGGGGTCCGGTGTCGCTGGTGCTTCGCTGGCAGTTTCCTTCGGCTGTGCGGCAGGTGCTTCGTCCTGTCCGCTGTCGCCATCCACTTCCACCAGTTCAAACAGTGGCGCGTGGACTTTCGCGATGTCGCCTTCCTTATGGTAGAGGCGGGTTACCTTGCCCTTGTACGGTGCCGGGATTTCCACCAGGGCCTTGTCGGTCATCACCTCGGCCACCGGCTGGTCTTCCTCGATGATGTCCCCTTCGGCGACCAGCCATTTGACCAGTTCGCACTCCACGATACCTTCGCCGATATCGGGCAGTATAAAATCACTCATGATTGCTCTCCTGTCCTGATATCAACCTAGAAGTCCACGCTCGACCTGATGGCCTCGAAGACCTTCAGGTGATTGGGCAGGTGCTCTTTCTCCAGCACCAGCGGGAAGGGAGTATCCATCCCGGTGACCCGTGCGATCGGGGATTCCAGGTACAGGAAGCAGCGTTCCTGGATGGTGGCTGCGATTTCGCCGGCGAAACCACCGGTCAGTGGCGCTTCATGGGTAACCACCAGGCGCCCGGTCTTGAACACCGAGTTGGCGACGGTCTCCACGTCCCAGGGCAAGATGGTTCGCAGGTCAATGACTTCACAGGAAATGCCATCTTTCTCCGCCATGTCGACGGCCTGTTCGATCACTTCCATCTGCGCGCCCCAGCCCAGCACGGTCACGTCCGTGCCTTCCTTGAGGACTTCGGCTTCACCCAGGGGCAGCCGGTAATCCTCGTCCGGCACTTCGCCGACGGAGGCGCGGTAGAGCCGTTTGGGTTCGAAGAACAGAGTCGGGTTGGGATCGTGGATGGCGCCCAGTAGCAGGCCCTTGGCCTGATGTGGGTTGCGCGGGACCACAATCTTTAACCCTGGGGTGTGGGCGAAGTAGGCTTCCGGCGACTGGGAGTGGTAAAGCCCACCGGCGATGCCGCCGCCGTAGGGCGCGCGAATGGTGAGCCCGCCCACATTGAACAGATCGCCCGAGCGGTACCGGAATTTGGCAGACTCGTTCACGATCTGATCGAACGCCGGGAAGATGTAGTCGGCAAACTGGATCTCGGCCACCGGCACGGAGCCCTGGGCTGCCAGGCCGTTGGCGAAGCCGATGATGCCCTGTTCCACCAGTGGGGTGTTGAAACAGCGGGCCTTACCGTACTTCTGTTGCAGGTTGCTGGTGGCCCGGAAGACACCACCGAAGACGCCGACGTCCTCACCGAAGCACAGGACTCGTTCGTCGGCGGCCATGGCGGTGTCCAGAGCGTTGTTGATGGCCTGAAGCATGTTCATCTGTGTCATCTCAGGCACCTCCCTTGGCGTGTTCGGCGCTCTTGGGATAGGCGTCCGGATAGCGGCGGATGTGCGCCTTCAGCTTCTCGAACTGTTCGGCCAGGGCCGGCGGCACTTCGTCGTAAACATCGGTGACCAGGGTTTCCAGCGGAGGTGGCGGGCGTTTCTGGGCCCGTTTCATGGTCTCCAGTACCTCCCGGCGCATGGTTTCCTGCAGCTGTTTCTCGTCGTCCTCGCTCCACCACTTCTTGCGCTCGAGCCAGAGCCGCATGCGCAGGATAGGGTCTTTCTCGCGCCAGACGGCTTCTTCGTCCTTGCTGCGATAGCCGGAAGGATCGTCCGAAGAGGAGTGGGCGGCGAGGCGATAGCTCATGGCCTCGATCAGCACCGGTCGGTTGTGTTCCACCGCCAGGCTGCGGGCGGCCCTGGTGGCCTCGTACATGGCCAGGACGTCGTTGCCGTCCACCCGGATGACATCCATCTTGTAGCCGTAGGCCCGGGGCGCCACACCGTCGGCGGCGAACTGTTCGGCGGCCGGGGTGGAGATGGCGTAGCCGTTGTTCCGGCACAGGAAGATCACCGGCACCCGCTGGACGGCGGCCATGTTCAGGGCAGCGTGAAAATCCCCTTCCGAGGCCGCGCCTTCGCCGAAGTAGGTAATGGTACAGTGGCCTTCGCCCGCCAGTTTCTGGCCGTAGGCGTAACCGGTCGCCTGGGGAATCTGGGTAGCCAGGGGCGATGAGATGGTCATGTAGTTCAGCTTTTTGGAGCCATAGTGCACGGGCATCTGGCGGCCCTTGCCGTAGTCCAGTTCATTGCCGAACAGCTGATTCATGAACTCGTCGATGGTGAAGCCACGATAGGCCAGGGCGCCCTGTTCCCGGTATTGCGCCATGATCATGTCGGCGTCATCCAGGGCTGCGGCACTGCCGATGACGGCGGCTTCCTCGCCGGTGCACTGCATGTAGAAGCTCAAGCGTCCCTGGCGCTGGGCGGCGAGCATGCGCTCATCGAGAATCCGGGTGGTAACCATGGTCCGGTAGATGCGCAGGGCTTTATCTTTGTCCAGCGCCGGTGCCTTGGCGCCCTTGTACAGGGAGCCGTCCTGCTTCAGGACCTTGAAGGTGGGAATACGGAACTCTGCACCGTCGGTGAACGACGGGGTGTAAACAACTCTGGATTTTGTTGTTGTCATAATCCTCTTCCTGGGGTGGTGGCCTGAGGAACACGGCTCCCCTTGTGGGGGTGCCGATTATTCAAGTGTAGACAATCGAGCAGGGTCTGGTGCGACCTTGCACAATTGCCTGATGCTTACCTTAACGTAAACTGCGGAATTCGGGTAGTCCCTGTATGAGGGATTCAAGGAGCCGGAAATCTCAGCTGGCCGGATACAGACGCGTAGGCGTCAGGTTGGCCAGGGTGTTTTCGTTGCCAATACCGACCTCGCCGTCCTGAATGGTGCATTGCAGGCTCATGGTACGTTCGGCCAGGCCTGCGAGGGCCTCGGTGCCCTCCTGGGGCAGGTCGATCACAGTCAGGTTGTTGAAGCGGGAAAGCTTGTTCTGGTTCTTTTCCCACCACAGCGAGACTGCCCGGCCGCCATAAGTGTACAGCACAACCTTTTGGGCGCGGTTACAGGCCTTGCGCAGGCGGCTTTCGTCCGGCAGGCCCAGTTCAATCCACAGTTCGATCTCGTCGCTGAGGCTTTTTTGCCAGAGCTCCGGTTCGTCGTCGGTACTCAGGCCACGGGTGAACTCAAGATGCTCGTCGGCGTTGAGGACAAAGGCCAGCAGCCGGACCATCATCCGCTCGTCGGTCTCCGAGGGATGTCGGGCCAGAGTCAGGTGGTGGTCTGCGTAGTAGTGCCGGTCCATGTCGGCGATGTTGAGCGTGGCCTTGAAGACGGTTGCTTTGAGTGCCATGGGCGTCCTGTGTTGGTATCAATATGTCTGTTTGCGCTAGTGTAATGCATTCCTTCCCGGCTGAGCGTGAACGCATGACGATGTTGCGTGGTTTTCTGGTACTGGTTTTGTTCTTCATCTTTGGTGAGTCCCTTCGATTGGTGTGCGCCCTGCCGGTGAGTGGCGGAGTTCTTGGCATGATCGCACTCACGCTGACGCTAATGGTTCAGGGCAGTGTAAGTGACCAGTTGGCTGCCGCGAGCCAGGGCCTGATCTCCATGCTTGTTCTTCTGATTATGCCCGGAGTGGTCGGAGTGTTCTTTACCGCCGATCAGTTCTCCGGCCAGTGGCTGGCGGTGGCGGCGGCCCTGCTTGGAGGAACGTTTCTCAGTGTTCTTACCACGCTCCTGCTCATGAAAATGCTGGTGCGTAAGGAAGGGGGCGTTCATGACTGATTTGCTGGATCGGTTTGTCAGTCTGCCTGACGCGCTCGCCAGCACGCCTGTGCTTGCCATCGGCCTGACACTGGGGGCTTTTTTCGCCGGGAACTGGCTGTTTGCCCGCATTGGACGCCCGCTCTGGCTGCCCCCCGTTTTGTTGTCGGCCGTGATTCTCTCGGGCGTGATCGGGTTGCTTGCATTGGATTACCATGCCTATCAGGACGGTGCCGGCTGGATCTCGGTCCTGCTGGGGCCCGCCACGGTCGCTTTAGGAATCCCGCTTTACCAGCAAATCCACCACATCCGGGCCATGTGGCGACCGATACTGGTCACGCTACCCATTGCTGCGACCATGGCCGCAGTCTATGCGCTGATCATTGCCTGGGCGCTCGGTGCGACGCCCGAGGTATTGGCTTCGCTGGCACCAAAGTCGGTAACGGCACCGATCGCCATCGGGATCACCCAGCAGCTTGGCGGGGCGGTGCCTCTGATGATGGGCGGGCTGCTCATCACGGGCATTGTTGCCACGCTTTTTGTCGATCTTTTGGCGCGCTGGCTATCGGTCAGGGATGAGCGGATTCTTGGTTTTGCGCTCGGGCTGAACGGGCATGCGATCGGAACCGCCCGTGCCTTCGAGATTGGCACCAAAGCCGGCGCGTTCGCTTCTCTCGGCATGGGGCTTACCGGCATTTTCACGGCTCTCATCCTGCCGTTGATCGGGCTGGATTTCTTTACCGCGGGGTAGCGTGATGGGGCAAAGCCTGCCCCACCAGCCAGGACTCTTGTTTGCTCGAATAATTTGCTCCTGGATATACCTCGGGGGTGGTATATCGCCGGTGACGGCGTATTCTAGAGGGAGTACAAATAAAAAAACCGGCCTATACCACGGGGCTTTGAGCAAGAGCTGGTTGTTGGAGGGTAGCCATGAATCATGTTGTTTCCGGCGTCACGGAATGGTTTGACTTGACGTTCATGGGCCATGGCCATTGTTATCTCTGGCGGTCCGATCTTGTTCTGTTGCACTCCATTTCCGACAGCCTGATTGCTGCCTCCTATTTCACCATTCCCCTTGCTCTTTATGTACTCATGCATAAACGCAAGGATCTGGAGTACGAATGGATGTTCGTGCTCTTTGCGCTGTTCATTTTTACCTGCGGGCTGACGCACTTGATGGCGGTCTATAACATCTGGAACGGCGCGTACTATGTATCCGGAGTGCTAAAAGCCCTGACGGCAGTGGTGTCTGTGCTAACGGCCGCCCTTATCTGGCCCCTCATTCCAAAGGCGCTTGCCTTGCCCCGCCCAATCGAATTGCAGGCTGCCAATCAGAAACTTGAGGGTGAAATTGCGCGCAGGAGCCAATCAGAGAGTCACCTTGAAAAGACCAGTGTGGAACTTGAGCGCCGCGTTGAGGAGTTGACCCAGACTAAAGAACGGCTGGAACAGGAAATCGAGCGCCGCCGGGCCCTGGAGCTTCAGGAGCGTGAGAAAACGGAGGCTTTGCGGCGGTCCAACGAGGACCTGGAGCAGTTTGCCTTCATAGCCTCCCACGACCTGCGGGAGCCTCTGCGCAAGTTGATGGCCTTCACCCAGCTGCTCATGAGCGGAAAGTACGGACAATTCAATGAGAAAGGGGACCAATTTGTCCGCTACATCCGGGAAGCCGCCGAGCGCATGGATGCATTGCTGAATAGTTTGCTCAGTTACAGTCGAATCAGTTCGAGGCCCGAGGATGAAGAGGATGTCCAGCTGGGACAGGTCGTGGGTGAAGCGTGCAAGGATCTCCAGCTCAGAATTGATGAAAGCGGTGCCTCGGTGCAGGTCGATGAATTGTGCGAGGTCCATGGCAATGCAGCACAGTTGCGCCAGCTTATCCAGAACCTGCTCAGCAACGCCCTGAAATACCGTACGCCCGAGGCGCCGCCGGCCATTCGTATATTCAGCGAAGTGGATCCGGCGCTGGGTCGTTGCAAGGTGTACGTTGCGGACAACGGCATCGGATTCGATATGGTCTACAGCGATCAGATTTTTGATGTTTTCAAACGGTTGCATGGCCGAGGAGAATACGAAGGCACCGGCATGGGCCTTGCGATTTGCAGGAAGATCGTCGAACGGCACGGAGGTCATATCTCGGTTGAAAGTGCAGAGGGCAAAGGCACCACCTTCTGTTTTGATCTTCCCCTGGCTACCGGGGAAGGGGAGGAGGAATGAAGCCAGTTCCTATTCTGATGGCGGACGACGATCCGCTGGATCAACTGCTTACCAAAGAGGCATTTGACGAAGCAAAAGCGCTCAATCCTCTCTATTTTGTCGAGAATGGTGTCGAATTGATGCGCTACCTTCGGCGGGAAAGGCCCTATGACGATACACAACAGTATCCGACGCCCGGCATTATTCTCCTTGATCTCAATATGCCCAAGAAGGATGGCAGGGAGTGCCTCAGGGAAATTCGAAGCGATGCCCGGCTTCAGCACTTGCCGGTGATTATCATGACGACCTCGAGCCGGGAGGAGGAGGTTTTCCACAGCTATGATCTGGGAGCCAATTCCTACATAACCAAGCCCGTTGATTTTGAAAAGCTGGTGGCCCAGATCAAGGCCTTCAATAACTACTGGTGCTCGATCGTGGAGCTGCCCGATGAATGACCATGACAAGCACATCCGGGTTCACATCGTGGATGATGACCCCGCCGATTTCCTGATTATTGACGAGCTCCTGTTGCAATCCAAAAGGTTTCAGTTTGAGGTCAATCACATCAGCAGTATCAGCGAAGCGCGGCAGGAGCTGATTGACCCTCAATGTGATGTGTTTCTTCTCGACTATTTCCTCGGGCCGGAAACGGCGCGGGACCTGCTTATTGAAGCACGGAAAGTGCATTGTCCGGCCCCGATTGTCGTGTTGACCGGTGTGGAATCGGGAACGCTTGATGATGAAGTGATTCAGCTCGGGGCTGCGGACTTTTTGCCCAAGGGAGATATGACGGTATCGCTGCTTGAGCGGACCATCCGGCACGCCATTCAGCACAAACGTGCGGAGCTCGAGTTGGAACAGATGGTCAAACGGGATCCGCTTACCGGTTTGGGGAACCGGTTGCTGTTCGAGGAAATCCTCGAGGGGTCGTTAGCCAGATGCAAGCGTGCCGGAACCCGGCTGGCGGTGTTGTTCATGGACCTTGATCGGTTCAAGGAAATAAATGACTCGCTTGGTCATCCGACGGGAGACCTTCTGCTTCTGCTGATTGCCGATCGCCTTCGGTCCGTGATGCGCGAGTCGGATTTCGTTGCCCGGATTGGCGGGGATGAATTCACGATACTGATCGAAGATCTGCACGATGCGGAAGACGCTCTCAATGTTGCGCGCAAGATCATCCAAGCTGTGTCGCAACCATCCGCCATTGGAGGCCATGAGCTGAATGTTTCTGCAAGCATCGGTATGGCCCTTTTCCCGGAGAATGGTGACGCTCCCATCAAGCTCATGCAGAAAGCCGATATCGCTCTTTATGAGGCCAAGCGTAAGGGCTTGAACTCAGTTCAGTGCTTTACGTCCAATCTGCAGACCCAACTGGAAAGGCATCTGAATATCGAAAAAGGTCTGCGGCATGCGCTCGAACACGACCACTTCGAGTTGATGCTTCAGCCCCAGTGGGATCTCCGCGACCGACGCATTGCCGGGTTTGAGGCGTTGATTCGTTGGCGGTTCGGCTCCGAACTGATTGCCCCCTCCGATTTCATTCCGGTGGCGGAGAAGACCGGGTTGATAGTGCCCATAGGCGAGTGGCTGCTCCAGACAGCCTGTCGCTATCTCGTAAAATGGCGCGAGCTGGGCGTCAGCCACTACCGGATTTCAGTCAATGTCTCGCCGCTGCAATTGAAAACGGGGCATTTTGTCGAGACATTGCAGTCCACTTTGAAATCGACAGCTATTGCTGCAAACCTGCTCGAAGTAGAGATCACCGAAGACAGTCTGCTGGACGGACACGAGGAAAACCCCAAGGTGCAGCAGGATTTGTCGCGGATCCGCGAGTTGGGGGTGAAGATCGCCATCGATGATTTTGGCACGGGCTACTCCTCCCTTCGCTATCTCCGACAGTTCCCTGCAGACGTGGTGAAAATTGACAAAAGCTTTGTCTCGGGCAATGGAGGAGAAGCGCTCGCGGAACCGGAAATCTGCCGAGCCGTGGTGACCATGGCTGACTCTCTTGGCATGGACGTCGTGGCCGAAGGAATTGAAACCATTTCCCAACTCACACGTTTAAGGGCTATGGGATGCCGGATGGGCCAGGGATACCTGGTCTCGGAGCCGTTGGCGTTTGATGAAGCCACTCAGTGGGCTCTGGCCGGTGAAGCAGTTTCCAGGTAGATGATTCCAGGGGGAATCACACGGAGAGACCATGCCCTATTCAAGAAAAAGGATGTTCAAAGTCTGGCTCATCGCGTCGGGCCAGTTGGGAGCGGATCTGGAAGAGGCGCTGCGGGGTCATGCCCTGGGGCATGATCTGACATTGATTCCCGATGACCGGGCGTTTGATTCACTGGCCATGGAGATCGACCGGGATGCGGAACGGTTTCCCAACTTGTTGATGTACCTGGTGGAGGAGGATGCCCAGTCAGCACCGGACTTTCTCCGCAAACTCAAACGCTCGGGTGACTTCCGGCACGTTCCGGTGATTGTCTTCCATACCGGACGGGTTACACCGGACCTCAAAACGCTCTACTCATTGGGGGCTGCGTCTGTGATCCGTGTGCCCATCAAGTTTGAGGGCCTGGTTTCGGTTATGAGGACCATCGAGGCCTACTGGTTCAACGTGGCTTCCCCGCCGCCAACTGACGGGCCTTTGCGTTCTGTCTGGGCGCGTTGAATCGAACTCTTTCATTTTCAAACAGTTTTTTGTGGTGCGTGGAGCGCTGAATTGGGTCATTCACCTGGCGAATAACCCCATGTCGCAATTTCGATTGCCGTACGGGTTTTCCGAGACTAGCTTGTTGCCCAGGCAATCGGCGCCATTCTGCGCCGATGTTCCGTGAAAATTCCTAAAACAGCGACGGAAAACGCGATGAAAAAACTGATTGCAGCATTTGTCGGTTCCATGGCCCTGGCGTCGGCGCCGGTAGCCCTGTCCGCCGAGGCGACCAAGGAACTGAAGATGGCGTACGACGCCGACCCCGTGACCCTCGATATTCATGAGCAGCTCTCAGGTGGCATCCTGCAGTTGTCCCACATGACCTTCGACCCGCTGCTGCGCTGGACCCAGGATCTGGGTTTCGAGCCGCGCCTGGCGGAGAGCTGGGAGCGAGTCGACGAGAACACGATGCGCTTCAAGCTCCGTGAAGGCGTGAAGTTCCACTCCGGCAACGAGCTGACCACCGCCGATGTGAAGTTCACCTTCGACCGCCTGAAACAGAGCCAGGATTTTAAGGCCATCTTCAAGCCGTTCAGCGGCATCAATGTGATTGATGACTACACCTTCGAGCTGGTGACCAGCGAGCCATACCCGCTGCTGTTGAACACCGCCACCTACATCTTCCCGTTCGACAGCGAGTTCTACAGCGGCCAGACCGAGGATGGTAAGGATAAGAGCGCGATCCTCAAACATGGCAACTCCTTTGCCTCCGAGAATCTTTCCGGTACCGGTCCTTACACCGTGACCGAACGCAAGCAGGGCGTGCGGGTCGAGTTCGAACGCTTTGACGACTACTGGGATACCGAGTCTCCCGGTAACGTCGGCAAGATCGTGCTGACCCCGATCAAGGAGAACAACACCCGGGTGTCCGCGTTGCTGTCCGGTGGTGTCGACTTCATCGCCCCGGTGCCTCCCAATGACCTGGAGCGGATTCGCAGTGACAAGAACGCCAACCTGGTGACCATGAGCGGTACCCGTATCATCCTGTTCCATATGAATCAGGAGCGCGTGGAAGCCTTCAAGGATCCGAAGGTCCGGCAGGCCATTGCCTACGCCATCAACCAGGAAGGCATCGCCGCCAAGATTATGAAGGGCTTCGCAACCCCGGCGGCTCAGCTGTCTCCGGCAGGCTATCAGGGTCATAACGAGTCGCTCACGCGTCGCTTTGATGTCGCCAAGGCACAGCAGCTGATGAAAGAGGCCGGTTACGAGGAAGGCTTTACCATCACCATGATGGCGCCGAACAACCGCTACGTGAACGACGATAAGATCGCCCAGGCGGTGGCCGCCATGCTGGCGCGCATCAACATCAAGGTGGATCTGAAAACCCTGCCGAAGGCCCAGTACTGGCCGGAGTATGATAACCGCGCGGCTGACATGATGATGATCGGCTGGCACGCGGATACCGAGGACTCCGCCAACTTCTACGAGTTCCTGACCTTCTGCCCGGATGCCGACAGCGGCTCTGGCCAGTACAACGCGGGCAACTACTGCAACCCGGAAATCGACGCCCTGGTGCAGAAGGCCAACGTCGAGACCGATCTGGACAAGCGCGCTGCCATGCTGCAGGAAGTGGAGCAGCGTCTGTATGAGGATGCCGCCTTCGTTCCGCTGCACTGGCAGGACCTGGCCTGGGCATCGAAGAAGAACGTGAAGATTGAGCCAGTGCTCAACGTCATGAACTTCCCGTACCTGGGTGACCTGGTTGTGGAGTAATCGCCTTTGACGGCGGGCCGGCACTGGAGTGATCCGGTGCCGGCCTTTTGTTTGCAAGCCTTATCCGGAAGCTTTCCATGTTAGCGTTTTTGGTTCAGCGGATTTCCCAGGCGCTGCTGGTCATGTTCGTGATCAGTGTCATCGCCTTTGCCATTCAGGATGGCCTCGGGGACCCGCTTCAGGAAATGGTGGGCATGTCCGTCTCCGAGGAGGAGCGGGAAGCCATTCGCGAGGAGCTCGGGTTGAACGACCCGATGGTGGTCCAGTACCTGCGCTTTGCCGGTAATGCCTTGCAGGGCGACCTGGGCAACTCCTACTTCTACAGCAAGCCGACCCTGGAGGTGATCGCAGAACACCTGCCGGCGACCCTCGAGCTGGTCATCGGTGCCAGCCTGATTATCGTGTTCCTGTCGGTGCCGATCGGCGTCTACGCCGCGATCCGGCCCCAGGCCTGGCTGTCCAAATTCTTCATGGGCGTCAGTACCGTGGGTATTTCCATCCCGGTGTTCCTGACGGCCATCGTGCTGATCCAGCTGTTCTCTATCGGGGTGACGGTGAACTGGTTCCCATCGGACACCGGTTGGGGGCAGTGGCTGAATGACTTCTTTACCACCGAGGGCGGCCTGCCTTCCTATGGTCGCGGCGATGAACTGACGCACCTGTTCGGCACCTGGGAGTCCGGTTTCTTTACCGGTACCGGGCTGATGCATCTGGTCCTGCCGTCGGTATCCCTGGCTTCGATCATGCTGCCGCTGTTCATCCGGCTGATTCGGGCCGAGATGATGGAGGTGCTGCAAAGCGATTACATCCGCTATGCCCGGGCCAAGGGCCTGAGCGCTGGCCGCATCAACTTCCTGCACGCGCTCAAGAACACCATGCTGCCGGTGATTACCGTCGGTGGTGTGCAGATCGGCATCATGGTGGCCTACACCATTCTCACCGAGACCGTGTTCCAGTGGCCGGGCGTAGGCCTGATGTTCCTCGAGGCCATCACCCGAAGCGACATACCGCTGATCGTGGCTTACCTGATGGTGGTGGGCCTGATCTTCGTGGTTACCAATACCCTCGTGGATCTGATCTACGGCCTGGTAAATCCCACCGTCAAACTGACAGGTAAGAAAGCATGACAACGGCAACGGTTTCCCGCTGGGACCGCTTCCGCGAGTCCTTCTTCTGGTACAGCTTCAAGCGCGACAAGGTGGCTATTGCCAGTTTTGCCGTGCTGCTGCTGATGGTGCTGGCGGCCATTTTTGCGCCGCTGCTGGCACCCACCGACCCCTATGATCTGGCGCAGATCAACATCATGAACTCCGAGCTGCCGCCGGTGGGGATGAGCGGATCGGATCCCGCCTTCCCGCTGGGTACTGATGCCCAGGGCCGGGATCTGCTCTCGACCATCCTCTATGGCACCCGGGTGTCCCTGATGATCGGCTTCGGAGCAGTGATTCTGCAGGCCTTCCTGGGCATCCTGTTCGGCTTGCTGGCCGGCTATCTGGGCGGCAAGGTGGATGCCATCCTGATGCGCATTGCCGACGTGCAGCTGTCGTTCTCTACATTGATGGTGGCCATCATCGTGGGTGCGGTGTTCAAGGCCAGCTTCGGCAACCTGATGTTTGGTGAGATCGCTATCTACATGCTGATCTTCATCATCGGGGTGGCCGAGTGGCCACAGATTGCCCGCACCGTGCGCGCCTCGGTGCTGGCGGAGAAAAAGAAGGAATATGTCGACGCAGCCAAGGTCATGGGCTTCGGCACCCGCCGGATCATGTTCCGGCACATCCTGCCCAACACCCTGTCGCCGATCTTTGTCATCGCGACGGTCCAGATCGCCAACGCCATCATTTCCGAGGCGGCGTTGTCGTTCCTCGGTCTCGGCATGCCGGAAACCCAGCCGTCCCTGGGCTCGCTGATCAAGTCCGGCTTTGACTACATCCAGAGCGGTTCCTGGTGGATCACCCTGATCCCGGGTCTGGTGCTGGTGGTGCTCGTACTGGTCATCAACCTGTTGGGTGACTGGTTGCGGGATGTGATGAACCCACGGCTGTACAAGGGGTAACACCATGGCACTGTTGGAAGTTAAAAACCTGGATGTGCGCTTCGCGGTGCGCGGCGGCGACCTGACCGCCCTGCGGGGCATCAGCTTTACCCTGGACAAGGGCGAACGGCTGGGCCTGGTGGGGGAATCCGGCGCCGGTAAGTCCGTGGCGGCCTTCTCCGTCCTCAATCTGATTGCCAAGCCTGGCTACATTGCCGGCGGGCAGATTCTGTTCGAAGGCAAGGATCTGGCCGCCATGAGCGAACGGGAGCTGCGCAAGATCCGCGGCAACCGCATTGCCATGATCTTCCAGGACCCGATGATGACTCTCAATCCGGTGCTCACCATTGGAACCCAGATGGCGGAGGCCATCCTGGCGCACCGTAAGATCAGCAAAAAAGAAGCCCGGGCCATTGCTCTGGACCGGCTTCAGAAAGTGCAGATTCCCTCTCCCGAGAAGCGCCTGGACCAGTATCCCCATGAACTGTCCGGCGGCATGCGCCAGCGGGTGATTATTGCCATTGCGCTGCTGCTCGATCCGGAAATCATCATTGCCGATGAGCCTACGACGGCTTTGGATGTGACCATTCAGGCAGAGATCATGGACCTGCTGCTGAACCTCTGCGAGCAAGAGAATGTGGCGCTGATGCTGATCACCCACGACCTCGGCGTGGTCTCCCAGGTTACCCAGCGGATGCTGGTCATGTACTCCGGCCGAATCATCGAACAGGGCCCGACCCGGGAAATCATCAACGATGCCCAGCACCCCTACACCCAGGGATTGATCAACGCGCTGCCACAAATGGGTGAGCCTGGTGAGCGGCTGTTCCAGATACCTGGCTCAATGCCGTCGCTGAAGAATGTGCCGTCGGGCTGCCCGTTCCACCCCCGCTGTAATTTCGCCACCGAACAGTGCAAGCATTCCATGCCGGAGTATGTGCGTTCGGGCAATGTCGATGTGGCCTGTTACGAAGTTGCCAACCTGATTGAGCAGGAGGAACGCATGCAGGAGGCCGAATCATGACCTCCCCCTTGGTAAGCATTCGCGGGCTGGAGAAGCGTTTTGACCTGTCCGGTAGTCTGCTTGAACAAATCACTTTTGAGGGTGGGCGCTTCCGCCGAAAACAGGAGGCTGTTCACGCCATCAACGGTGTCGATCTGGAAGTGCAGAAGGGTGAGGCCCTTTGCGTGGTCGGCGAATCCGGCTGTGGCAAGTCCACCGTGGCTCGTACGGTCATGGGGCTGATCTCTCCCAGTGCCGGAGAGATCCATTACGATGGTCAACGCATCGATAACCTGGATGGCAAGTCGGCACTGCCGTATCGGCGCAAGATGCAGATGATCTTCCAGAATCCCTATGCCTCGTTGAACCCGCGGATGACCATCCAGCAGACCCTGGAAGAACCGATCCGTTTCCACCATCCGGACTGGTCACAGACCCAGATACGGGACAAGATCCACGAGGTGATGCACTCGGTGGGGATTGATCCGGACTGGGGAGCTCGTTTCGGCCACGAGTTCTCCGGCGGCCAGCGCCAGCGGATAGCCATCGCCCGGGCGCTGGCGGTCGACCCGGAGTTCATCGTGGCCGACGAGCCGATCTCGGCTCTGGACGTATCCATCCAGGCCCAGGTGCTTAACCTGCTGATGGACGCACAGGAAAGCCGTGGGCTGACGTACCTGTTCATCACCCACGATCTGGCGGTGGTGGAGCATTTCGGCACCCGTGTGGCGGTGATGTACCTGGGGCGGGTGTGCGAGTTGGCGGACACGGCGACCCTGTTTGCCACGCCCCGGCATCCCTACACCCAGGCGCTGCTCTCTGCCATTCCCAAGCTGGAGGATGACAGGCCCAGCCACATCCGTCTGAAAGGGGAAGTGCCGACGCCTGTGAATCTGCCATCCGGCTGTGTGTTCCATGGCCGATGTCCCTATGCAAATGAACGGTGCCGGCAGGAAGTACCCCAACTGATCGCCACCGATGGTGGCACTCAGGTGGCATGCCACGCGGTGGAAGAGGGGCGGTTGTAACGGGTGCGCTTCGATGGGCTATGATGCCTGCATTGACGCCCGAACCCATTCAATCGCTTACCCTCAGGGGATTCCATGGAAGTACGCTGGCTGGAAGACTTTTTGGCGCTTGTTCGCACGCGCCATTTCTCACGTGCTGCCGAATTGCAGCACGTGAGTCAGCCTACGTTCAGCCGGCGTATCAAGCTGCTGGAAGAGGCCATGGGCAGCACCCTGATCAACCGCCAGACCCTGCCGCTGTCGCTGACGCCGGCGGGGGAGGTTTTCCGGGAGCTGTGTGAACGGATCACCCGGGATGTGCGGGATACAAAAGATCGTATCGCGGCGCTTGAGGCGGAGGCCTCCGCAAGGATCAGTGTCGGCTCCACCCAGGGGCTGTTTTCTCACTTTTACCAGGGCTGGGCGACGGATGCCGGAATTGCCGAGCGCCTGCAACTCAATCTTAAAGCGACGAATTGGGTCGGCGAGCAGTTTCTGGAGGCGCTGGAGGGTGGCGATTGTGACTTGGTGCTGTGTTACTGGCATCCGGATCTGCCCTGGGGTGACCGGCTGAACGGAGACAACTTTGAGTGGCTGGTACTGGCCCGGGAATCCCTGGTGCCGGTCAGCGTTTCCGACGATCGGGGCCATCCGCGGTTCTCCCTGCCGGGTAGTCCCGAGCAACCGGTGCCATTGATTGCCTATCATAATCGGGGATTTCTGCAGTCCGCCATCGAGGGCCACCTGGCGCGGCAAAAGCTGACCGCCAACCTGCTACCGCTGAACGAGAACACCCAGTCGGCCAGTATCAAGGCCCTGGTCAAACAGGGCTTCGGCATGGGCTGGTTGCCACAACGGATGACGGAGAAGAGCGAGCAGTTCGGCAGCCTGGTGCGGGCCGGCGATGAGCGCTGGGACGTGCCCCTGGAAATCCGCCTGATCCGACTGCGGGACGCCCGCTCGGACGATCTTTTGAATCTCTGGAAACAACTGGAAGAATGACATGCCTGATCATGCCCTGCTGTCACTGCAACTGGATCACCTTGAAGAACTGCAAGCCCGGTACGAATCGGCGCTGGCGGATCACGGATTCGACAGCCTGCTGATTGCCTCCGGTGCCGCCCCGTATCGCTTCGGGGACGACCAGGCCTGGCACTTCCAGGGCTACGGCCCGTTTCTGCACTGGACCGGGCTGACCGGCCGCGATCACTGCTGGCTCTGGATACGGGCGGAGCATAAGCCGGTGCTGTGGCTGTACGAGCCGGTGGATTTCTGGCACGCCAACCAGCCGTTGTCGGAAGAACCCTGGCAGACGTTTATCGAGGTTCGCAGCAGTCAGTCGCCCAAGGCGCCGGTGCTGGATGATCCGGGCAGTCTGGCGGTGATCGGGGATCCTGCTCTGCTGGATGGCGTGCCCGGGGAGTCCAACCCGGAGAACCTGCTCAGGGCCCTCGATGAAACCCGGGTGCGCAAGACCCCCTACGAAATTGAATGCCTGGCGCAGGCCAATAATCTGGCAATGGCCGGGCACCGGGCGGCCCGGGACGCCTTCGCCGACGGCGAGAGCGAATTCGGGATCAGCCTTGCCTATCAGCAGGCAACCCGGCAGCGGGAAGCCGACGCGCCGTATCACAGTATCATCGGCCTGAACGACCATGCCGGCACGTTGCACTACCAGTATTACGACACCCAGCCCCCCGGCCATTGTCGCAGCCTGCTGATCGATGCCGGCGTCCGGTTCCGGGGCTATTGTTCCGACATCACCCGCACCACCGCGGGCCCCGGGGAATCCCATTTCGCCGCCCTGATCCACGGCCTCGAGCGACTCCAGCTCCGGCTGTGCGACATGGTCGCGCCCGGGGTGGATTATATTGAGATCCACCGCAAGGCCCACCAGGGCATCGCCGCCTTGCTTTCGGCCACCGGCCTGGTGACCGGATTGGAGGACGACGACATCGTCGAGCAGGGCATCACCCGGGTGTTCTTTCCCCACGGTATCGGTCATTTCCTCGGCGTGCAGGTCCATGATGTCGCCGGCAAGCCGACGCCCCCACCAGAAGATGCCCCGTTCCTGCGCCTGACCCGCCGACTCGAGCCGGGGATGGTGGTAACCATCGAGCCCGGACTCTATTTCATCCCGTCGTTGCTGGATCCCTTGCTGGAAGGGGAGCTGGGACAGTACCTGAACCAGGATCTGATCAAGCGGCTACGGGGCTGCGGCGGCATTCGGATTGAAGACAACGTCGTGGTTACCGCGACCGGGGGGCGGAACCTGACCCGTGACCGTTAAGCCCGAAACGCGCCGTTGCATAAAATTGATCCAACGGGGTTGCATTCTCGGATGGTAATAGCAATAATTATCACTAACTTTTATAACCGTTGGTGAGTTATTGCTATGTACGTCTGCCTTTGCCACGGGGTAACCGATCGGGAAATCCGCGAAGCGGCCGAAAACGGCGTTTCCTCCATGCGCCAGCTGGGCAAGGAACTGGGTGTGGGTACCCAGTGCGGTCGCTGTGCCTGCACCGCGCGGGAAATTCTCCGGGAGAGCCGCTCGCCGGATTACCTGGCTATGGCCAATATGCTCGCGCAACCGGCCTGAGTGCAGTTATTGCCTCACTGTATTTTTCTCTTGCCCGATAAGGGGCTATCCTAAAAGGCTGATTCACCAAGCCATCAGGGAGTCCCGCTATGAAAGGCGACAAGAAGGTTATCCAGTACCTCAACAAGGTCCTCGCCAACGAGTTGACCGCCATCAACCAGTATTTCCTCCACTCCCGCATGTACAAGGATTGGGGTATCAGCAAGCTGGCCGCCAAGGAGTACGAGGAATCCATTGACGAGATGAAACACGCCGATCAGCTGATCGAGCGCATCCTGTTCCTCGAGGGCCTGCCCAACCTGCAGGACCTGAACAAACTACTGATCGGCGAGAACGTCGAGGAAATGATCTCCTGCGACCTCAAGCTCGAGCAGATTGCCCACACCGATCTGAAAGAAGCCATCGCCTACTGCGAAGAGATCCAGGACTACACCAGCCGGCAACTGTTCCGAAGCATCCTGGACAGCGAGGAAGAGCATATCGACTGGCTGGAAACCCAGCTGGAAATGATTGCCCAGATGGGTATCCAGAACTATATCCAGCTTCAATCCTCTGCAGCGGAGTAACCCCCGACAATGGACCTGTCCTGCTTCAAGGCATACGACCTGCGTGGTCGTGTGCCGGACCAGCTCAACCCGACTCTTGCCGAAAAAATCGGCCGTGCCTACGTGGAAGTGACCGGCGCAAAAAAAGTCATCGTCGGTTACGACATCCGGCTCTCCAGCCCGGAAATCGCTGAAGCCCTGAGCTCCGGCCTGATGGCCGCTGGCGCTGATGTGTTCGACATTGGCCTGTGCGGCACCGAGCAGGTGTACTTCGCCACCAGCCACTACAAGATGGACGGCGGCATTATGGTCACCGCCAGCCACAACCCCAAAGACCACAACGGCATGAAAATGGTCGGCCCCGAATCCCGGCCGATCAGCTCCGACAATGGCCTCAACGAGATCCGAGACCGCGTACTGGAGCCATTTGCCGATGCGCCGCAGCAAGGTCAATACGAACCACTGGAAGTGATGAGTGCCTACGTGGACCACCTGCTTGGCTACGTCGATGCCGCCTCACTCAAACCCATGACCATTGTTTGCAACGCCGGTAACGGCGGCGCGGGTCTGGTGATCGACGAATTGGAGCAGCACCTGCCCTTCGAGTTCATCAAGGTCCACCACCAGCCGGACGGCCACTTCCCCAACGGCGTGCCCAACCCCATCCTCCCGGAAAACCGGGCGGCCACGGCCGATGCCGTGATCGAGCAGGGGGCCGCCATGGGCGTCGCCTGGGACGGCGACTACGACCGCTGCTTTTTCTTTGATGAAAACGGCCGCTTCATCGAGGGCTACTACATCGTCGGCCTGCTGGCCGACCAGTTCCTGCGCAAGACCGGCGGCGGCAAAGTCATCCACGACCCCCGCCTCACCTGGAACACCCTCGACCTGGTCAAAGCCGCCGGCGGCGAAGCCATCGAAAGCAAAACCGGCCACGCCTTCATCAAACAAAGAATGCGCGACGAAGACGCCGTCTATGGTGGTGAAATGAGCGCCCACCACTACTTCCGCGACTTCGCCTACTGCGACAGCGGCATGATCCCCTGGCTGCTGGTCGCCGAACGCCTCTGCCAGTCCGGTCAGACCCTGTCGTCGTTGATCGACGCCCGAATCGAAGCCTACCCGGCCAGCGGCGAAATCAACCGCACCATCGCCGATCCCCCCAAAGTGATTGCGGCAATCGAGGCCAAATACGGCGTTGGCGCCAAAAGTGTCAGCCACGTGGATGGTGTCAGCATCGAATTCGACGACTGGCGCTTCAACCTCCGGATGTCCAACACCGAGCCGGTTGTGCGTTTGAACGTGGAATCAAGGGCGAATATCCCGTTGATGGAAGAAAAGACACAAGAACTATTGGCAGAAATGGACAGGCTGAACGAGGAAGGATAACGCGGACGGCTGACGCCAATAGTCCGGGGCAAGGTGGCCGATACCACCGTCTGAAACTGTGCGGAGCCATGGATGGCGGAGCTCAAGCGTCACATGGACGTGCCGCAAGGAGCGTGTTTCAGACGGTGGTATCGGCCACCTTGCCTTCCTCCGGACTCTTGCATGCTCTGGTTTTGAAACAAAGTTAAAGCCAGTCGTTCAACATAATCCCGATCCCGAACCTCTCAATCCGGTGGTTATAGTCAATCAGACTCTCCCCATACCCGTTGTAATACTGAAAGAACCCCTTAAGCGTCTCGCCCATCGGAAAACTGTACCCAAACTCAACAGACGTCCGGTTATCCGACCGCAAATTATTCATCAGCCGCAACGAAAACGTCCGGTCCTCCGTCAACTTGTACACCACCTGGTAATTGGCATGACCGAGGTACCGCTCGATATCGGCATTATCATCGTTGCTGCTCTCCGGAATCCGGTACCAGGGTTGCACCATGAACAACCAGCGCCCGTAACTGTAGGCCGCGCGGCCCACGATCCGATTCCAGCTCCGGGACCTTGGTTCGGACTGGCCGTTGGACTGGTGACTGAAACCGATGGTCACGCCGTTCAACGTGCCCGGCCCAAGATCCCAGTTGGTCTGGTAGCGCAGGAAGAGCTCGGGCTCGTAATTGGTCTCACGAAACGGAGCCGACTCATCCTGGTTGTAGACCTGCCAGAAGGATTGCTGGGTATAGCCGAACCAAAGAGTAGTCCGATCTTCCAGAAGGCCCGTCAGCAAGGGTACCTTGAAGCTGATCTGATATTTGGCCTCCTCTTTGCGCAGCTCGTAGTCATAGCCCGTGGTCCCCAAACGCGGACTGGAAGGGAAAGGGTTGGTATCATCGGTCCAGGTGAGAGGCAGGATATAGGTCGGACGATGGCCCACAAAACTGCCAGAGAACGAAAAGATCGCTTTTTCCGTAGCGACATACTGCTCCAGCAACGCATTCATAACGCTGTCGTCGTCCTCTGGAAGCTCAGATTCCTCCTGGCCTTCTCCGCCCGCCAGAGGCAGCTCCTCGCTCAAGGACTCCTCGGCCTGCTCCTGTTCATCCTCGCTGGCCGCCTGTCTTTCCTTACCCGCCTTGAACACCCGATCGAAACAGGCGAGCCTGCGAACCCCGTTTTCAATAAGCGCGCATTGCTCGGCGGACAAATCCCCGGGCGGCTCGGTGCCAGTCGATTGGGCAAAGGCCACCGGAGCGGCCAGGACGCCAAGACAAACGCTCAGGCCGGTGTTCACCCGCCAGGGTTGATGTCTCATGGGGCGATCCTCAGCTTGCGTTCAGGCTCAGCCAGGTGTTGGCAATGCCATACACCCAGACCCCGATCAGGGTGATCGCCAACAGGGCGAAAATGATTCTGTGGCGGATACGATTGGCCGCACTGGCGGCCGCGACCCAGCGCAGGTACATCAGGCCGATAAAGCTGGCAAACACGCCCAGACTGGCAAAGGCCGGGATCAGCAGCCAGCCGGCGCTGATCTTGCTGCCATCGGCTGTCTGGCTCGAAAACCAGGCCATGGAGCCCAGCAGCACGGCCAGGGCGGAGAACTCGAGAATCAACAGCGGCTTGCGCCAAGGATGCGGGCGGTTGCTTTCTGCGTCTGGCATGGAGCGGGTCCTGGAAATCGTGTTGGTCGGTTTGCCGGTTATGGTACCTGTATTCACAAATTCGTGCCCGAGGGCTTACGAAATTGCAATTAAACCGGTTGAAATCAATTTATGATTCTGGCCTTTGGTTTTTTTGCCGGGGTTCAGTCGCTATAATGCGGCGACCAAAGATTATAACGCTCAAATGCGAGGTGCATTGTGAACATGAAGAGAGTCCTGGCTGTTGTTCTGCTCGGTTTCGGCCTCACCGCCGGCGCCGTTATGGCTAGTGTTGAAGACGAGATCCGCGCGCGTATCGAGCCGGTTGGTGAAGTGTGTCTGGAAGGCCAGGAGTGCGGCGCCGCAGCCGCTCCGACCCAGGCGGCCAGCTCCGGCCCCCGCTCCGGCAGTGAAGTTTATGATGCCGTATGCATGGCCTGCCACACTACGGGCGCTGCTGGCGCACCCAAGATTGGCGACACTGCGGCCTGGGCACCGCGTATCGACCAGGGCATGGAGACCCTGATCAACCACGCTATCAACGGTTTCAACGCCATGCCTGCCAAGGGCGGCTGCGCAAGCTGTCCGGATGAGGAAATCAAGAACGCGGTTGAGCATATCGTTGAGGCAAGTCAATAAGCACAGCCTTCGACAGGTAGCGAAAAGATAAAAGCCCCCGCTCTGCGGGGGCTTTTTGTTGTTGGCGGAAACCCTTTCCGCATTTTATTGAATGGGCTTGAAGCTCAGAGTGCCGCGAATGTGGTCAATGTCGCCCGCTGCGGTTTCGACGGCAATCGACCAGGTTCCCGCATCCTTCCGGGCGTGGCCTTCGCGCTGACCGTTGAGACGTGGGTCCAGCCAGCCAAAACTGCCAGATCGCGACAGGGTCGTCCATGATGCTGGCCCGGAGGGATCCGCCCTCGTTGCAGCGTTGTCCGCGAGCCTGGGTGCATTTGGCAGTTTTTTCCAGCTTGCACTGGCAACATTCACCTCAACCGTGTCCCCGGTGAACCGTAGAAACTTTTCTCCTTCAGTGCCGATTACGGTGAGGCGCTCGCTGCCGCGGTAGCGAAGCATGATGCCCGGCCGAGGTGCATCCAGAACCATGGCGCTCAGCCCTTCAATGTCCGGGTACCTGGTAATGCTGGCCTTGACAAAGCCATCTGGGATTTCCTCGGCTTTGGGCGCACCGTGGGCTCCTGCCAGCCCAGGGGCTGACAGGAGGATCAGGCCGGACACCAGCAGGGCGTTCAGTTTCGCTCCTGTGTGTTCTCGTTTCATCCCATTACTCCTTCGGGCCTGATTCACAGCAACGCGAGTGTGGACTCGATGATGCCGTCCTCGGTCGTGATCGTGTCGTCGGAGCCATCGGCGGGCGCCATGCAGGCAAGATCTTCGTTGATAACCGTGATCGGAACGGATTCAGATGGAATGCGCCCTTCCGGTGTATCCTTGCTGACAAACAGCATGTACTCGCCGGCCGGAACCACGTTGTGATTGTCCGGCATGGTCAGGGTCACCTTGTTGCCGGGCTGCTGCTCAACCACCAGCTCGATTGCACGCTGATCACTGTCGACCACATGGGTCATAACGGTGCGGCGGATCAACAAGGCCTTGCTGATCTCGTCGGCCTGATCCACCTGGACGTTGAAGCGATCGCCAATGGTCAGATTCCGCGGAGCGCTTCTGATAACCGGGCGATCATCGCGCATTGCGTAGGGTGGCGTGTAGATTTCGAAACTCGGGTCGCGGCCGTCATAGGGGGCCAGCCCGAAGTCCTGCAGGTCGACGAACGTCAGGTACGCGGTGTTGATGGGGGAGTGTCCGGCAATCATCACCCGGCCGTCCTCCATCAGCACTGCCGTGTTGTGGTAGGTGCGGGAACGATTGGCCATCGCCATCTCGGTCCAGGTATTGGTTTCCGGATCGAATCGCTCAGCTGTCCGGATGGGGCCTTCCAGACCCGGTGCTGCGACGCCGTCGCGATCACCGCCACTGAAGACCATCACACTGCCATCCGGCATCAGGACATTGGTACCGTACCAGCGAGGCTGGTTCAGCGGACCGGTCAGGCGCGATTCATAGTCGATCTCGTCTCCATTGGTAGAGATCCGGTCGATCCGGCTCTGGTCCGTGGGAAGGTAGCCGCCCGGATTGGTCAATAGAGCGTAGCTCGGCACACCACCGGCAGTCAGTAACTCAACGTCCGTGTAGGTCCCGTCGGCGTTTGGCTTCAGGGGCAGCATCGTGGACGAGGTGGAACCGCGCATGCCGCCGGCAAGAGCGATCTGTAGATCTTCCTCAGTGACATCAAGGTCCGCACCGCTTTCCAGAAGATCTGCGGGCGATTCGATCAAGTCGCCAAGGAGGGAGGAGGCTTGCTCCATGGAAGCATTGGTGATGTTCAGGGTGCTGCCAAGCTCGGCGAGCCCTGCTTCGTCCAGGCGAAGGGGAAGGCCGGCGTAACCGATGTCGGTCCAGGTCTGGGTCTCTGGGTTAAAGCTGGCCGCGATATTCCACAGGGCCTGATCGTAGCCCTGGCCGAACGGATTGAATGCCTGGCCGCCCGCATTATAGAAGACATGGCCGTTGGGCAGCAGATGCATCCGCGGGTAAAGCGGCAGTGAGCGATCGGCAGTCGACGGGTTTTGCGTCCAGGTGCCGGTGCATGGGTCGTAGGTTTCCGTTTGCACAACGTTACGACCACTATTGAGTGGATCTTCCGGATAAACCGGTTTGATCAGTTTGGTGACACCACTGGCGACAAACAGGTTGCCGTTACCCATGGTAATCACAGAGGGGTACCAGCGACCATAGGTCATATCACCACTTTGGCGCCAGGTGTTGGTCTCCTCGTCAAAGATCCGTGAATTCTTGATGCCTTCAAGCTCAACCAGGCCCGCCTCGGTGTAGTAGTCGGTACCGCCAACGGCCATGACATCGCCATTTGCCAGGCCCACAACGTCTGAGCAGAACAGGGCGCCATCGTTTTTGCTGGTATCGTCCGCGGTATTCAGAAGGCCATCCAGCTCTGTACCGTCCAGCAAGGTTTCGCTGTCATTACCATCGGGGTTGGCGCCGGCGTCCAGGGGTGAAGGCTTGAGCCAGGACGGAGTGTCATTCTCGTCCAGCGCCAGCACCCGCGACTGATCGTTTACTGACACTTCACCGAATTCTTTGACGATGGATAATTCAACGTTCTCGGTACCCTCCAGCGCGTTCAGGTAAAGCAGGCGCCCATCCCTGAGCAGCGCCATTGTGCCGGCTGCCGGCTTGCATTCATCCGTGCCGTCTTCCCGGGTAATACACTTTTCGTCGGTTTCGACCGCTTCACCATCAACCATGATGGTGGGCTCGGCGAACGGCTCGCTGAAAAAGCCTTTCACCGGGTCACCGGTCGAAGCCGTTTGGACGACCTGGTCGCCGCCCACCGCTCCGTCCTGGCTTGAGGTGGTTGCAGTGTCGGATCCGCCACTTGCCTCCGAGCCGTCACCGCCTCCGCCACAGGCGGAGAGGGCCAGTGCCGAACTGATGGCCAGTATCAGTTTACCGTGACGGAAGTTGGTGGAGCCGTACGAAAGATCATGATGTGTCATTTCGTTCTCCTGGTCTTGTTGTTGTGTCGTGGGGAGGATTCCCCATCGGGGGTAACGGACCAGGAACAGGAATAGTTGCAGGACAGGAAGATTAAAAAATGGTCAGCTTCCGAGATCACCGAGCAGGGCGCTCAGAGTGGCTTTGCCTTTTTTCTGGTTGGCTTCCCGGTCGAGATCTCCGAGGCCTTCCCACTTCAGGTCTTCTTCCGGTAGCTCATCCAGAAACCGGCTGGGAATGGTTTCGATCTTCTCGCCATACTGTTTGCGGGAGGCTGCATAGGTGAGAGTCAGGGTTTCCCGGGCCCGGGTAATACCCACATACATCAGGCGGCGTTCTTCTTCGATGTTGCCTTCCTCGATGCTGGCGCGGTGGGGCAGGATTTCCTCCTCCAGGCCCATGATGAAGACATGGGGAAACTCCAGACCCTTGGAGGCGTGGAGGGTCAGCAACTGAACCTTGTCGCTGTCATCTTCCTCTTCGCGCTGCTCCATCATGTCCCGCAGGATCAGTTTGCTGATGGCGTCCTCGATGCCGATCTCGTCCGCCGTGCCCTTGCCGTCATCGAGCATGCGCTGGATCGATTCCACCAGGTACCAGATGTTCTCCATGCGCCGCTCCGCCTGTTTGGGCGTGCCGGAGTGCTGGTGCAGCCATTCCTCGTATTCGATGTCGGTGAACAGCTGCTTGATCACCGGGATCGGGTCTTCCGAATGCAGACGTTCGCAAGTGCGGTCGACCCAGTGCGCAAAGCGCCGCAGGCGGTCCAGGCCTTTTTCGGTAACGTGTGCTTCCGCGCCCATGTCTCCCAGAGCCTGGAACAGACTGACATTGCGGGAACGGGCATAGTGACTCAGCTGCTCCAGGGTGCGCGGGCCGATTTCCCGGCGGGGCACGTTGACCACCCGCAGGAAGGCGGCATCGTCATCCGGATTGACCAGCAGCCTTAGGTAAGACATGGCGTCCTTGATCTCGTTCTTGGAGAAGAAAGACTGGCCGCCGGAGATCCGGTAGGGGATCTGGTAGGCCTGCAGTTTCATCTCCAGCAACCGGGACTGGTGGTTGCCCCGGTACAGCACGGCAAAGTCCTTGAAATCCAGACCCTGCTTGAGCTTGTTGTCGATGATCTCGGTCGCCACCCGTTCGGCTTCGGCATCCTCGTTGCGACAACGGATGATGCGAAGTTCCTCGCCGATGGTGTGGTCACTCCACAGGGCCTTCTCGAACACATGGGGGTTGTTGGCAATCACCGTGTTGGCGCTGCGCAGGATCCGCCCGGTTGATCGGTAGTTCTGCTCGAGCTTGACGATCCTCAGGCTCGGGAAGTCTTCCTTGAGCTGGGCCAGGTTCTCCGGCCTGGCCCCGCGCCAGGCATAGATGGACTGGTCGTCATCGCCGACCACGGTGAAGGCTGCGCGCTCGGCCACCAGCAGCTTGACCAGTTCGTACTGGCACACGTTGGTGTCCTGGTACTCGTCCACCAGCATGTAGCGGATCTTGCGCCGCCACTTGGCCAGCACATCCGGATAGCTGCGGAAGAGCTGGACCGGCAGCAGTATCAGGTCGTCAAAATCCACCGCGTTGTAGGCTTTCAGGTATTCGTTGTAGCGCTTGTAGATCAGGGCGATGCGTTGTTCCCGTTCATCGGCGGCCTTGCTGTAGGCTTCTTCCGGGCCGCGCATGGCGTTCTTCCAGGAGGAGATGGTCATCTGCACATCGTTGAGTTCATCGCCGGCATCGGCACTGGCCTCCCGGAGCATCAGGTCCTGCAGCAGGGCCTTGGCGTCCTCGGCATCGAAGATGGAGAAGCCGGGGTGGTAGCCCAGGTGCGGATGCTCTTCCCGGATCATGTTCAGGCCGAGGTTGTGGAAGGTGGAGACGATCAGGCCCCGGGACTTGCCCCGGTCCACGATCCGCCCCACCCGTTCCTTCATTTCCCGGGCCGCCTTGTTGGTAAAGGTCACTGCGGCAATATGACGCCCCGGAATGCCCAGTTCCTCGATCAGGTAGGCAATCTTGCGCGTGATCACGCTGGTTTTGCCACTGCCGGCACCGGCGAGAACCAGGAGCGGGCCATCCGCATAGCGAACGGCTTCACTTTGTCGGGGGTTGAGCTTGTTCACAGATTACGGACCAGGGTGGAACGGGGACCAGAAATTTCGCGTGTCATTATTCTACACGAGCCGGCGTTACTGTACCTCGATCATCTCTGGGCTATGATAAGGTTAACAGTCAAAGCCTATGCAGAGACGGATCCTGTTTGATGACATTGCCCCTGGAGACTCCGAGGCCAGATCGATTGCGTGTACTGGTGCTGACCCCCCACCACGCGGATTGTCTCTGGCTGGACTCACTACTGTCGGGTGATTCGGAAATCGATCCGGACGTGACCTGGTGCCCGGACCTGATTGATTGCGATGATCTGATCCGCAATGCCAGTTTTGACGTTATCGTCTGGGACTGCGTCTTCCATGGCGGCAACGAATCCGCTTTCCTGCAATACCTCTCTGTTTCCAGCGACGACAAGCCGGTATTGGCACTGAGTGCCGAAGCACCCGCTGACAGGGCTCCGGAACTGATTGCCGAGGGCGCCGCGGATTATCTGAGCCGGCAGCATCTCGACCGCTGGAGCTTCCCCCGGACAGTGAAATACCTGTGGTATCGGGAACAACTGAGCGCCTCGACCCAGGGCCACCTTGGCCGTGACGTTGCCTCCGGAGTCATCAACCGGGATCTGTTTTTCGACCGGCTCCAGCAGGGATTGTTGCGAGCGGAGAGAGGAGGGCAGAGGCTGGCCTTGCTGCACCTCAATATTGACGATTTCCGCAGCATCAATGAATCCTTCGGCTACCAGCGCAGCGACCAGCTGATGATGAAGCTGGCGGATCGCCTGCGTCACGCCCTGCGCCGGGTGGACTCGCTGATGCGCATCGGCGGGGACGAGTTGGCAATCATTATCGAGAAAGTCGAGGATTCGCTGGATATTACCCGCATCATTCGCAAGGTGGTGTCCATCCTCGATGAGCCCGTGACCGTGGCCGGCCAGCAGCTGGTGGTCAGTGCCAGCCTGGGCGTGGCCACCTATCCCGAATCCGGTGACAGTGCCGAGAACCTGATGCGCCGGGCCAATCGCGCCATGTTCGAGGCCAAGCGGGATCCGGGCACCAGTTACCGTTTTTACGACCGGCAGCTGCACATCTCCGCCGGCTACCAGCTGCGGCTGGAAGCGGACCTGCGTAATGCCTTGCGGGGCAGGGAGCTGGAAGTGTATTACCAGCCCCGGATCGACCTCGCGACTGAGGAGGTGCGCGGCGTGGAGTGTCTGCTTCGCTGGAACCACCCGCAGCGTGGATTGGTGGGGCCGGATGAATTCATTCCGGTGGCCGAGCGCAGCGGCCTGATCGTTCCAATCGGCTACTGGGTGATCGAGCAGGCCTGTGAGCGCCTGAAGGAGTCGGCAGAGCTGGGTTTCCCCGGACTGGTGTTCGCCGTCAATCTCTCGTTCCGCCAGTTCCACGACCGGAAGATGACCGAGACCATCTTCCGGATCATCTTCAATGCCAACGTCGATACCAGTCTGCTGGAACTGGAACTCACCGAGAGTGCCATGATGCACGATCCGGAATACGCCCAGCGCTGCCTGCGGGAGCTGAACCAGCTGGGCATCAGCTTTGCCCTGGACGATTTTGGTACCGGTTTCTCGTCCCTGAGCAACCTGCAGCACCTGCCGATTTCCCTGGTCAAGATCGACAAATCCTTTGTCGAGGAACTGGGGCACTCGGCGGACGCCGAGCACATCATCCGCGCGATCATCAGTCTGTCCCACAGTCTGCAGATGAGCGTGGTTGCCGAAGGCGTGGAGAGTGAAGGGCAGCTGGAGTTCCTCCGCCAGCAGCATTGTGACGAGGTTCAGGGCTACTATTACGCCCGCCCCATGCCCTGGAGCCAGCTTGTGCAATTCCTGAACAGCCGCAGTCAGGCCGCTTGCTTGCAGAAGTAAGCCGCTGTACCTTTTCCCGTTAATTCGATTCCTATGTGATGTGCCGAGGTTGCATGAAGACGATTTCCAGCCGTATCGCGGAAGAACTTGGTGTCCGCGAACAACAGGTTAATGCCACCGTTGCCCTGCTTGACGAAGGCGCGACCGTTCCGTTTATTGCCCGCTACCGGAAAGAAGTCACCGGCTCGCTGGACGACAGTCAGTTGCGGAATCTGGAAGAGCGGTTGCGTTACCTGCGAGAACTGGAGGACCGCCGCGCCACCATCCTCAACAGCATTGAGGAGCAGGGCAAGCTGACCGATGAGCTCAAGGCCGCAATCAACGGCGCAGACACCAAGAACCGGCTGGAAGACCTGTACCTGCCCTACAAGCCCAAACGCCGCACGAAAGCCCAGATTGCCCGGGAAGCCGGTCTGGAGCCGCTGGCCGATGCTCTGTACGACGACCCGACCCTCGATCCCGAAGCCACCGCCGGGGCCTACATCAACAAGGACGCCGGGGTGGAAGATACCAAGGCGGCCCTTGATGGCGCCCGCTATATCCTGATGGAACGCTTTGCCGAGGACGCCGAACTGCTGGGCGACCTGCGGGACTTCATCTGGCAGGAGGGGCAGCTCAAGGTTTCCGTCGTGGAAGGCAAGGAAACCGAGGGCGCGAAGTTCCGGGACTACTTCGACCATGTCGAGCCCCTGAAGAAGGTGCCGTCGCACCGGGCGCTGGCCATTCTGCGGGGCCGCAACGAGGGCATCCTGACCTACAGCATTGTGGTCGGTGACAGTGAAGACGATCGCCGTCAGCCGCACCCGGCCGAACAGCGGATTGCCGCGCGCTGGCGTATCCGGGATGACGGCCGCCCGGCTGACAAATGGCTGTCCGACGTGGTGCGCTGGACCTGGCGGGTCAAGCTGTCCACCCAGATCGAGACCGACCTGATGGCCCAGGTGCGGGAAGCCGCGGAGACGGAAGCAATCAATGTGTTTGCTGCCAATCTCAAGGATCTGCTGTTACTGGCGCCCGCTGGCCCGCGTCCGACCCTCGGCCTGGATCCCGGGCTGCGTACCGGCGTCAAGGTGGCGGTAATCGACGGCACCGGCCAGGTAGTGGGCCATGGAGCGATTTTCCCCCATGCGCCCAAGAACAAATGGGACCAGTCCATCGAGCAGCTTGCCACCTGGTGCCGGGAATATGGAATCGAGCTGGTCGCGATCGGCAACGGGACGGCCTCGCGGGAAACCG
Source organism: Marinobacter sp. DUT-1 (assembly GCF_050379415.1). NCBI lineage: Bacteria > Pseudomonadati > Pseudomonadota > Gammaproteobacteria > Pseudomonadales > Marinobacteraceae > Marinobacter > Marinobacter sp. DUT-1. The sequence continues at coordinate 124,172 of NZ_JBNRLS010000003.1, read as the reverse complement.
AGAAGCTGGTAGCTGATCTGTGCAAGCGCTATCCGGAGCTGAAGCTGGCCCGGATTGTGGTCAGTGAGTCTGGCGCCTCCGTGTACTCGGCCTCCGAATTTGCCTCGCGCGAACTACCGGACCTGGATGTGACCATCCGTGGCGCGGTCTCCATCGCCCGTCGCCTGCAGGATCCCCTGGCCGAGCTGGTGAAGATCGAGCCGAAATCCATCGGGGTAGGTCAGTACCAGCACGACGTGTCCCAGGTCCAGCTCTCCCGCAGTCTGGATGCTGTAGTCGAGGATTGTGTGAATGGTGTCGGTGTGGACCTGAACACCGCCTCGATTCCGCTGCTGGCTCGGGTTTCCGGTCTCAACCAGAGCATTGCCCAGAACATCGTCGATTTCCGCAATCAGAACGGCATGTTCACCAACCGCAAACAGCTGATGAAAGTGACTCGCCTCGGCGATCGTACCTTCGAGCAGGCCGCCGGCTTCCTGAAGATTGCCGGTGGTGAGAACCCGCTGGACCGCTCGTCGGTGCACCCGGAAGCTTACGGCGTGGTAGAGGCGATCGCCGCCCGGAATAACCGCAAGGTGGAAGATATTATCGGTGATTCCGCGTTCCTGCGTGGTCTGAATCCGCAGGATTACGTAACTGAACAGTTCGGGCTGCCAACGATTCGCGACATCATTGCCGAGCTGGAGAAACCGGGCCGGGACCCGCGTCCGGAATTCCGGTTTGCCAGTTTCGAGGAAGGAGTGGAAACCCTCAACGATCTGAAACCGGGCATGATCCTGGAAGGCTCGGTCACCAACGTGACCAACTTTGGCGCCTTTGTGGACATCGGTGTGCATCAGGACGGACTGGTGCATATCTCCGCGTTGTCCCACACTTTCGTCAAGGATCCGCGGGAAGTGGTCAAGGCCGGCGACATCGTCAAGGTGAAGGTCATGGAAGTGGACATCCCCCGCAAGCGTATCGGCCTGTCCATGCGGATGGATGACCAGCCCGGTGAGAAAAATGAATCCCGTGCCTCGTCCGGGCGTGGACGTTCCGACAACCGTTCCGGCCAGCGCCAGAACCGGGCGCCGAAGGGGCAGAAGCCGGCCCAGGGTGCGATGGCCGGTGCTCTGGCCCAGGCGCTTGCCTCGGCCCGCAAGGACGGACATTAAGCTTTTAAACATCAGGTTCACCGACAGCCCCGTCATGAGCGGGGCGGTTGCAGCAGGAGTCAACCATGGCTGAATCCCGCCATTCGTTATTTCGGCAGTTCTCAAAATCGGAGTGGCACGGCTTTCTCAAGGGGGTGGAGAAGGAGGGCCTGCGGGTTGACCGGAACGGCTTTATAGCCCAGACCCCGCATCCGAAGGCGCTGGGCTCCACGCTCACCCATCCCCGCATTACCACGGACTACTCCGAGGCCCTGCTGGAACTGATTACGCCGGTTTGTGGCAGCACCGACGCGGTACTGGAATCCCTGCGGGATATCCACCAGTTTGTGCAGCAGAATCTCGGGGATGAAGTGTTCTGGGCGGCCAGCATGCCCTGTGAACTGGACGGGGACGAGAGCATTCCCATCGCGGAATACGGCAGCTCGAACATCGGGTACCTGAAGCATGTCTATCGTCAGGGGTTGGCCGTGCGGTATGGCCGGATCATGCAGAGTATCGCCGGCGCGCACTACAACCTGTCGCTGCCGGATGCGTTCTGGGAAAAGTGGCAGCAACTGCTCGGGGATCAGCAGTCACTCCGGGATTTCAAGTCCGAACAGTACTTCTGGCTGATCCGCAATTTCCGCCGCCGCAGCTGGCTGCTGATGCTGCTGTTCGGGGCCTCCCCGGCGCTGGATGCCAGTTTTGTCGCCGGCGTGAAACACGATCTCAAGCGGTTTGATGAGCGCAGCTGGTACGGCGAGCATGCGACATCCCTGCGTATGGGGGATCTGGGATACCACAACAACGCCCAGGCCTCGCTGAATATCTGTTTCAACGAGCTCGGAACCTATACCCGCACTCTCGACCGTGCTATCCACACCACCTGGCCGCCCTACGAGGAGATCGGCACCCGCCGTGGCGATCAGTTCATCCAGATCAACACCAGTGTCCTGCAGATCGAGAACGAGTATTACAGTGCCGTTCGCCCCAAGCGGACCACCGAGCGGGAGGAAAAGCCGATCCAGGCCCTGGAGGCGCGTGGTGTGGAATACATCGAGGTGCGCTGCCTGGACCTGGACCCGTTCTCGCCGTTGGGCGTGAACCGGGAACAGATCGATTTTCTCGACCTGTTCCTGCTCGACTGCCTGCTGTGTGATTCGCCCCGGATCAGTGACGCCGAGTGTGAACGCCTGGACGACAACTACAAGGACGTCGTGGCCCGGGGGCGGGATGCCGGCCTTACCCTGTGTCGGGAAGGGGGCAGGGTACCCGTGATGGAGGCTGCCTCGGGACTGCTGGATCGTCTGGAGTCGCTGGCGGAGGTGCTGGATGACTGGGCGGAGCGTGATACCTACCGAAGCGCCCTGGCCGCTCAGCGGGAGAGCCTGGCAAACGGCGTGCCCTCCCTGCGGGTACTGGATGCCATGCGTTCTTCCGGCCTCGGACACCGGGACTGGGTGATGGAGATGTCCCTTCAGCACCAGCAGACCTTGCGCGAGGATGCGATGGCGCCGGATGTCCTGGAAGCTTTTCGGGCAATGAGCCGGGATTCCCTGGCTGAGCAGGCACAGATGGAGGCCCATGATTCCCAGCCATTCGAGCAATTCCTGGCAGACTACCTGAGATCCTGAGGGCGTAGTTCGGTCTCCGTCACAGCCCGGAGGGGATCTGTTGCACAGAATCTGAACATCGGTTTGTCAGAGCGACAAGCCCCTGCTAGCGTTTGTGCGTCGGGATAATGGAGGATGCCGGTATGGCAAGGGACATCAAACTAGGATGGGATGTGGAGGCGCTGAACAAAGCCTACCGCCAGGGCCATCTGGCGGCCTCCATGGGTATGGCCAAGAGCCGTTGCCCATATCGGGGGGAAGTGGTGATTGCCGCCTGGGAAGCAGGCTGGGATGACGCCGAAGCCGCTCTCCCCGATCATCAAAGCCGGCCCGTCGATTTCTTTTCCCGTACTGCCTGACTGCAAAGTGTGTCCCGTCTGGGGAGTTCGCTGATCTGCTGAGCCACAAGCGCTTGAAGTTCCCGGAGGTTTAGGGTTAAGTGACGGGTCTCTGAGCTTCAAGTCTTCATTTCGAGGGTGTTGTTTTGGCTGGCAGATGGGTCTTTGCAGTTGTCTTTCTGGTCTGTGCCGGGTTGCTCGGCGTGGCTTTTTATATGGAACACGTGATGGGGCTGGAACCCTGTCCGCTTTGCTGGCTCCAGCGTTTCGGCTTCATGGGCGCCGGGCTGGTCAGCTTGCTGGCGTTCCTCCATGGGCCCACTGGTTGGGGTATTCGTGTCTACGGTTTCCTGCTGGCGCTGACCGCAGGAACGGGGCTGGGTATTGCCGGGCGCCAGCTCTGGCTGCAGAGTCTGCCAGCGGATCAGGTACCGGCTTGCGGGCCATCCGTGGATTACATGCTTGAGGTTCTGCCCTGGATGGAGGTGCTTACGACCGCCCTCAGAGGCACCGGTGACTGCGCCGAGGTGGTTTGGCGATTCCTGGGGCTGAGCATTCCGGGCTGGACTGCGGTGTTTTTCTCGGCGCTGGTGCTGGTCGGCCTGTTTTTCTTGTTCAGACGGCCGCAACCCCGCAGCTGGATTCGCAGCTGAAACGGTTGCGGGCAACCGTGACGTTGGGGTACCTTGAATCCCGAACTGTAAGCAATTGCACCGGGGTCAAACGCTTCGGGAAAACGAGCGGAGAACAGGCGTCATGTTGGAGAATTGCCGAAATGCCAGGGAACGCTGGGGCGGTGTCAGCGAACTGATTGATCGCTGGCTGAAAGAGCGTCAGGAGCTACTGGTCCATTACTGTGATTTGACCGGAGAAAACGACTTCTCCCAGACCGAAGCCTTGACGGAAAAGTTCGTTCGCTTGTGTGAGGTGCTGGTGGATTATGTCTCCGCCGGCCACTTCGAAATCTACGAGCAGTTGATACAGGAAGCCCGTGAGTTCAATGACGGCGGCCTGGAGCTGGCGGCCAAGGTGTATCCGAAGATCGAGCAGACGACGGAAATTGCACTCAACTTCAATGATCGTCTTGATGGCCAGTCACTCTCTGAATCCCAGGTCCGTGAACTGTTCAATGAACTCTCAAGGCTGGGGGAGGCTCTGGAAAGCCGGTTCGAGATGGAGGATTTCCTGATCGAGCACCTGCACAATGCCCATGCGGAGAAGGTTGCTTCCGCCTGATCCGACGGTCAACCGACCATGAAAAAAGCCTCAGCCCGGCAAGTCGCCGGCACTGAGGCTTTTTTGTATCCGCAGGTTATTCGGACGCTGAGTCTTCTCCGGCGTCTGCCTGAGGATTGACGTCAAGCAGCTCGACATCAAAGACCAGGGTTTCGTTGGGGCCGATACCGCGATTACCGCCCGGGCCATAGGCAAGGTCCGCCGGGATGTAGAGCTTGTAGCGGGCACCCTCGCTCATCAGCTGCAGGCCCTCGGTCCAACCCGGAATAACCTGGTTCAGGGCGAAAGTGACCGGTTCGCCGCGCTCGCGGGAGCTGTCAAACACCTCACCGGACAGCAGTTCGCCGGTGTAGTGGACCCTGACGGTATCCTCGGCGGAAGGCTTGTCGCCGGAGCCTTCCTCAATCACTTCGTACTGCAGGCCGGACTCGGTGGTCTCGACGCCGTCCTTTTCCGCGTTTTCTGCCAGGAAGGCTTCGCCGGCTTCCTTATTCTTCTGGGCCAGTTCTTCCATCTGCTTTTTCTGGTCTTCCTGCATCTGCTGCTGGTAGGCCATCAGGGCTTGCTGGATTTCCTCGCGGGTCAGACGCTTGGCTTCCTCGTCACCGGCATGGCCGTGCTGGATCCCTTGCAGGAACTGCTCCATTTGCAGGTCAGGCAGGTCGTTGCTCATCCGCTCACCGAGCACCAGGCCCATACCGTAACTGACCTTCTGCTCGGTGGAGTCCAGCTTTGGATCTTCGGGGGCTTCGGGTGGGGTGGAGCAACCGGTGACAACACCGGCCATGGCCAATGCAAGCAGGGTTTTCTTCATTACTGAATCCTTAACGGTTTACGTAAGTGCGCGGGAGCGGTACTCCCGGATTGTCATTATTGAAACACAGAAGGTAACGGGTTCCGGCGCGAGATGCCACTGAACATGTGTTAAGGAACCCGACCCTTTCTGTCAGCTGCCGTTGCTGCCGGCGGTGGGGCCCAGGGAAAAGGGCGCACTGTAGGGGGATTGCCAGTCGGTTTCAGGGTCCTGGCCTGGAGATCCGGCGCGGGCCTTGTCCGGGCGTTCAATGGCCAGTGTGTTCCAGGGTCCCTGGGCCGGTGGCTGGTCGGCATAGTGCCAGTTGCCGTCGGTGTCCTGCCATTTGAAGATGATCTCCGGGCCGTCGGTCGGCACGGGGGAGGGCACCAGGCCTTCAAATGCAGGAATTTCCTGCTCGGGTTCCTGATTGTCTGCTACGGGTTGGGATACCTCCTGGGGATCGTCAATTCCGAAGAACATCAGAACCAGAAGAAATCCCAGGGCCGGAAACGAGAGCCGGATGAGCCATTTCATCATCATGGCTGGGAGTCTCCATTGGAGAATGAGGCCAGAATGTTGGCCAGTGTATTCAGCTCAGCTGCTGCATCGGTGGCCTGTTCCGGCCGGTAGGCAGCAGTGGCAAGGTTGTTTCGGATCAGCTGGGCATGTCCCGTCATATGGGCCTTGTCCGGAGTCTCAGTCGCAAGTTTTTGCCAGGCCAGTGCCAGCTCCAGCTTCTCGGCCTGCAGTTCAAGGCCGGCGACACCTTCGCGAAGGTCCTGACTGTGTTCGTGGCCTTTGGGGAGATATTTGCGCACTGCCCGCAAAGCACCGGTTACATGCTGGCGCCACTCTGTTACCGTAGCGTGCTCCGTGCCGCTGTAGGGCCTGCCTTCAAGGGCCAGCCAACCAGCGCATAAAATCCGTGTAACGCTCCAGCCCTGATCCTGGAGCGCAAGACAGGTTCGCTGGGCACCGGGCATTTGCCAGAATGCCAAGGCAAAACGCCAAATCGGGTTGTCCGGTTCCAGTTTCTCCGGTAATTCCACGCCGAACCTGCCCTGACCATCTTACGCTGATAAAATGGATTTATGTTAACGATTACTGATCTCAGTTTACAACGGGGTGGTGTCTGGTTGCTAGAATCCGTGAATCTCACGGTTCAGCCGGGCCAGAGAGTTGCCATCGTAGGTGCCAATGGTGCCGGTAAATCCAGCCTTTTCCAGCTCTTGTTGGGCCAGTTGGCGCCGGAGCAGGGCAATGTTTCCCTGCCCGGGGGCTGCCGCATCGCCCACATGGCCCAGGAAGTGGCGGCGTCAGAACGCAGCGCGCGGGATTTTGTGCTCGATGGCGACCTGGACCTGCGGCGCATGGAGGCCGAGCTGGCCCGGGCCGAATCGGCTGGCGACGATCACGCCGTGGCCAGGATCCACGGCGAGCTGGATGTGCATGAGGCCTGGTCGGCGCCGCGCCGTGCCGAATCGCTGCTCCGCGGCCTGGGATTTTCCGACGGGGACCCCGAGCGACCGGTTTCGGCCTTCTCCGGTGGCTGGCGGATTCGCCTGAACCTTGCCCAGGCGCTGATGCGGCCCTCGGACCTGTTGCTGCTGGATGAGCCCACCAACCACCTGGATCTGGATGCCTGCCTGTGGCTGGAGAACTGGCTCCGGCGCTATCCCGGGACCCTGCTGTTCATTTCCCACGACCGGGACTTCATGGATCGGGTGGCTTCCCACGTGGTGCACTTTGATCAGCGTAGACTGGAGCTATACACCGGTAACTATTCGGCCTTTGAGCGCCAGCGTGGCGAGCGTCTGTCCCAGCAGCAGGCCAATTATGAGCGACAGCAGGCTCGAGTTGCCGAGATACAGCGCTTTATCGACCGGTTCAAGGCGAAGGCCACCAAGGCCCGGCAAGCCCAGAGCCGGGTCAAGGCCCTGGAGCGCATGGAGCGCATCGCCCCGGCCCACATCGACTCTCCGTTCAGTTTTGAATTTCCGGTGGCGGAAAAGGTCTCCAACCCCTTGCTGTCCATTCGCAATGGGCAGGCCGGCTATGGTGAAAGCGTAATCCTGGACAATATCAACCTGACCCTGCTGCCGGGCAGCCGCATCGGTCTGCTGGGCCCCAACGGTGCCGGCAAGTCCACCCTGATGGATACCCTGCGGGGCGAGCGCACAATGCTGGCCGGTGAGCGAACCTGTGGCGAGCATCTGGCCATCGGCTACTTCGCCCAGCACCAGCTCGAGTCCCTGGATCTGGATGCCAGCCCGTTTTTGCATCTGCAGCGCCTGGCGCCGAAGGCCTCGGAGCAGAGCATTCGCAATTTCCTGGGCGGCTTTGATTTCCATGGCGACGAGGCGCTGAGCCCGATCCGCTCATTCTCCGGAGGCGAAAAGGCCCGGGTGGCTCTGGCCGTGATCGCCTGGCAGAGGCCCAATCTGTTGCTGCTCGATGAGCCCACCAACCACCTTGACCTGGAAATGCGGCAGTCGCTGACCATGGCCCTGCAAAATTTCGAGGGTGCCATTGTGGTGGTTTCCCACGACCGACACCTGCTGCGTAATACCGTCGATAATTTCTGGCTGGTCAATGACGGCCGGGTCTCCGAGTACGACGGCGATCTGGAGGATTACGAACGCTGGCTGGCTGACCGTCGCAAGGAGCGGGACGAGGGCGAGGCGCCCCGGCGGGAGACAGCCTCGGCAACCTCGGCCCGTGCTTCCAACGGCGTGGGCGAGAGCGCAGACGACCGTAAGGCGCGCAAGCGCATGGAAGCGGAGATTCGCAAGAAGCTCAGCCCCTACCGGAAACAGCAGGCGAGTCTGGAGAAAGAGATGGAGCAGCTGCAACAGACGCTGGTGCAGCTGGAGCAGGATCTGTCGGATCCAGGCCTCTACGAGGAAGCGGGAAAGGCCAGGTTGAATGAATTGCTCGCCGGCCAGGCCGACGCCAGCCGGCGCCTGGAAGAGGTCGAGGCGCAATGGCTGGACATCAGCGAAACCGTGGAGACGCTGGAAGAGGAGCTGGCCGGTTAGTCCGGGTTGATCTTCAGGGTGAAGTCCTGTCGGCTCAGGTAGTCCCGTTCGTTCCTGAGGTCGGCCAGGGTCAATGGTCGGTCGTCGAGCCAGCCGTCGGGGAACGTGATCGTCAACTTGTCGTTGCCCGGTTCCAGTTGGAACTCCGGCGGAGGCTCCATGTTCCGGGGATGCTGCAGTAGCACGGCCAGCCGAACCAGGATGCACAGGCGGCGCAGTCTCGACGTATCCTCCGGATCGAGCCCTTCGAAAATGGCCGGTGCAAACTTGCGCCGATGGCCCCGGACCAGTGTCGCCAGATCCCGCTGGAACTGCTGGCTGAAGCCCGGAAGATCGGAGTAACGGAGCAGGTAGGCCCCGTGCTTGTGGTACTGGCTGTGGGAAATGGTCAGGCCGATCTCATGCAGCCGGCAGGCCCACCGCAGTACTTCTTCGTCCGTGGCGGTGCGCAGGTCCCAGTAATCGGCAACCTGTTCCCAGGCCGCCACGGCGGTTGCTTCCACAGCCGCACCGTGGGCCTGGTCCACGTGATAGCGTTCCTGAAGCGCGGAAATGGTGCGTTCGCGCACATCCTCGTGCTGGATCCGTCCGACAATGTCATAGAGCAGGCCTTCCCTGAGGGCGCCATCGGCAAAGGTCATTTCCTCGACGCCCAGGGACTGGAAGGCCCCCATAAGAATGGCAAAACCGCCGGGGAAGATGCTCTGTCGGTCCGAGCGGACGCCCAGGTCGCCAAGTTTGTCGGTCTTGCCCATGTCCACGAGGCGCTTGCGCAACTCCTGCATGCCCGCACGGGTGATGGTGCCATCGGTGATCTTCAGGGTCGTCAGGACACTGGCAATGGCCTTGATGGTGCCCGAGGAGCCCACCGCGCTCTGCCAGCCCACGTTCCGGTAATGCTGGCGGATATTCAGCAGTTCCTGCTCGGCGTGGGTCACCGCCCGGTCCATCTGGCGCCGGGTGATCTTGCCGTCGGGGAAGTAGCGGTTGCGGAAAGAGACGCAGCCCATGTGTAGGCTTTCCAGCTCCTGCGGCTCGAATCGCTGGCCAATGATGAACTCGGTGCTGCCGCCGCCAATATCGATCACCAGGCGCCGCCCGATGTCGTCGGACAGAGTATGGGAAACGCCCAGATAGATCAGACGGGCCTCCTCCCGGCCGGCGATGATTTCAACCGGATAGCCCAGGACTTCCTCGGCACGGTTCATGAACTGGTGCGCGTTGCGGGCCACCCGAAGGGCATTGGTACCCACCACCTGGACTGCCTCCGGGGGCATCCCCCGCAGCCGCTGGGCGAATCGGCTCAGGCATTCCAGTGCGCGTTCCTGGGCGTCCTCCGTCAGGCGGTTGTACTGGTCCAGGCCAGCGCCCAGCTGCACCTTCTCACCCATTTTTTCCAGGGTACGGATTTCTCCGTGTACCAGCCGGGCCACGACCATGTGGAAACTGTTGGAGCCCATATCAATGGCTGCCAGCACTTCCGGCCCCTGTGCAGCGTATTCGGCGTTCTCTTCGGCCGTCACGTCGTCAGAAATCCTTGTGCGGTGAACTTGCGGGGTACTATAAGCCATCTGTCTCCGGCCTGTCAGTAACAGAACGACCGGGCCAGTTGACCACGGTCAGCATCCTGACGATGAATAGTGTGGGATCTACTGCTTCACATCGGGCTGATCAATCGCGTAAAGTATTGCGTAACTTAAGCAGGTTGAACGGCTGTTGTATCGACAGCCTTCAGACTACAGTCAACAGCACCCCTGCCGGCTCGCGCAACCGCGCGGTAAAGCCCTGGCGGTGCCTGAATCAGGAAAAGGTAATGAGCGGAAATATCGTAAATGTCACCGACGCTTCTTTCGAGCAGGATGTACTGAAGTCCGACGTTCCCGTACTGGTGGACTACTGGGCTGAGTGGTGTGGCCCCTGCAAGATGATCGCGCCGGTCCTGGAAGAGATTGCCGACGAATACGAAGGCAAGCTGAAGATCTGCAAGCTGAACATCGACGAAAACGAGCAGACACCGCCCAAGTTCAACATCCGGGGTATCCCGACCCTGATGCTGTTCAAGAACGGCAACGTTGACGCAACCAAGGTTGGCGCCCTCTCCAAATCCCAGCTGGCCGCCTTCCTCGACAGCAACCTCTGATCCCGTTGCTGCCGGAAAACCGCCCCTGAACAAGGTTCACGGGCGGTTTTTTATTGCCTCGAGTAAATCACGCCCCCGGGAACTCAGTCCCAGGCCTGGGACCGGTCCCGGTCAGAAGCCTTCTGTTCCACCCAGTGCTCGGTGTCCCCGGTAATCTCCTTTTTCCAGAATGGCGCCGAGGTCTTCAGCGCGTCCATGATGAATTCGCAGGCGGCGAAGGCATCGCCCCGGTGGGCACTGCAAACACCCACAAAGACGATCTGGTCACACAGATTCAGGCGCCCGACCCGGTGAATCACCCTTGCCTTGCGTACATCCCAGCGCTGGGAGGCCTGATCAATCAGCCCCTGGATCACCTGCTCGGTCATCCCCGGGTAATGCTCCAGATACAGCCCGGTCACCCCCTGGAGATCACCGCTGTCCCGCACCAGCCCGGTAAACGTCGCAATGGCTCCGGTGCCCGCGCCGCTGTCCCGCAGCGCCTGGTACTCCGCTGCCGGATCAAAATCGTCAGTCTGGACCGTAATCATCTCAACCTCCTGTTACCGGAGGGAAAAAGGCCACTTCGTCCCCGGCTTTCACCGGGGTCGACGGTTTGGCCATCGCCTGATTCACCGCGATCATGACCGGTTGGTCGCCCTGCAGCTGGGCCCAGGGCCCGCCCCTGGCCGCCAGCTGCGCGAGAATGTCACCGGTGGTCAGCTCCGGCGATGCCGGCAGTTCCAGGCTTTCGGTGTCCAGCTCTTCCCGCAGGCGCGCGAAGAAGCGCACAGTCAGTGTTTCAGTGCTCATAGTCAGCTCATCAGCTCCGCAAATGAGTAATAGGTCAGCTCGTCCCCGGCCTTCACCGTCGTGTTCTCCGGAACCACGGCAAGCCCTTCCGCCCAACAGGCGGAGCTGAGGACACCCGAACTCTGGTTCGGATAGCAAACAATCTGGAGCTCGTCGCCCGATACCTCTTTCCTGGCACGCACGAATTCCCGGCGGATGGACGGGGATTCCACATCAAAGCCTGCCGGTAATCGTTCGCCCACAGGCCAGGTCTTGTGGCGTCCCTGGCATCTCCGGATATAAGGCATGCCGACAATGAGGAAGGTCACCAGAACGGTCGCGGGATTGCCCGGCAAGCCCAGAATCGGGGTGCCTTCAACAGCGCCGAACGCCAGTGGTTTGCCCGGCTTGATCGCCAGTCGCCAGAGCGAAAGCTGGCCCTGTTCCTCCAGCACTGCCCGGACATGGTCTTCTTCGCCCACCGATACGCCGCCACTGGTAATCACCAGGTCCGCCTCGGATGCGGCTCGCTTGAGGGTCTCCCGTGTCGCCTCCCGGTTGTCTTTCAAGGTTTCGCAGATGGTGACCTCGCAGCCTGCCTGGGCAAGCAGGCCGAGCAAGGTGAATCGGTTGGAGTTATAGATCTGGCCGCCGGCGAGCGGCTGGCCCGGATCCACCAGTTCGTCGCCAGTGGTCAACACTGCCACTTTCATGCGGGCGACGACCGATACCTCGGCAAAGCCCATAGAAGCAATCAGCCCCATTTCCTGCGGGCGAATCGGGGTGCCTCTGACCAGGGCCATATCGCCCTGTTTCAGGTCCTGACCGCGACTGCGGATGTTCTGGTTCCTGGCGACCTCGGCCTTAACCAGGATGCCGTCGTCGGTCACCTCCACCCGTTCCTGCATCACCACGGCATCGGCCCCCTCGGGAATCTCCGAGCCAGTGAAAATTCTGGCGGCGGTGCCTTCGGCCAAGGGGCCTGGGGCCTCGCCGGCGGCAATCCGGCCAGAAACCGGGATTGGCTGACCGGACTTCAGGTCGGTCTTGCGGATGGCGTAGCCATCCACCGCGCTGTTGTCAGCCGGCGGAACATCGGCCGGCACGTGCAGGTTTTCAGCCAGCACACGCCCCAGGCTCTCGCTGAGAGGTACGGTTTCCACCCAGGAAATCTCCGGTGCCCGGTCCAGGATGTGGGCGATGGCATCGTCGACGGAAGTCAGGTTTTGGCCTGCCATGGGTCCGCTCCTGTTATTTGGTTGCCCGGTTGCCGATGACCTGCTGCAAGCGGGGAAATGCGTCGTTCGCCGGTTTGCGCAGGGTCAGGGCGGTAAAGTTGCAGGGCTGGTGTCGGCTGTCCAGCTGGCTCTTCAGGATGCCGTCCCAGCCGGTGCGACAGGCGCTGGTGGAGCCGGGCAGGCAGAAGATCACTGTGTGGTTGGCCAGGCCGCCAAAGGCACGGGACTGGATGGTCGAAGAGCCAATCTCCTCGGCAGACAGGCGGCGGAACTCTTCGCCGAAACCCTCGATGGCCTTGTCAAACAGCGGGCTAATGGCTTCCGGAGTACTATCACGCTCATGGAAGCCGGTGCCGCCGGTAATAATGACCACATGGATGTCGGGGTCTGCAATCCAGTTGGACATCATGGACCTGATCAGGTAGACGTCGTCCGGCAGAATGCGGCGGGCAACCAGCTTGTGGCCGGCTTCAACCGCACTGTCCTCCAGAAACTGGCCCGAGGTGTCCTGGTCCGGTCCGCGGGTGTCGGAGACGGTAAGGATGGCTATGTTCAGGGGTTTGAATTCGTTGGTGCTTTCGCTGCTCATGGCTGGGCTCCGCATTCTGGAAACTGGAGGTGATGGAATTTTCTTCAGTATCCGTATTGGCGAAGGATAATGGAAGGGGAGTAACCCCAGAGGGGGAGGTATCAGGCCAGCCTTACCCCCGTTTCATGGTAATTTGCTCTAATTTTGGTCAGTGCACTTGACATTCGCAGCCAAGGTGGCCGATTATCCTCCTTGCCCGGCGAACGGTTGTTCCCACTCTACTGGCTTCAGCAAACTATTCCGGAATCCACAACACCGGCTTGCTCCATCTGGCCAGCACCTGTTTCAGCTTTTATTTGTTCAATACGTTCAGGGGCACCCCTGTCATTCCAACACTCGTTTATTTCCATTCCTGAAAATCCAACAAACTATGAATCTTACTGAACTCAAGCAGAAATCCGTGCCCGAATTGCTCGAAATTGCGCAAGAAATGGGCCTCGATAACCTGGCTCGTTCGCGCAAACAGGATGTGATCTTCACCATCCTGAAAAAACATGCCAAGAGTGGCGAAGACATCTACGGCGACGGCGTACTGGAGATTCTGCAGGACGGTTTCGGCTTCCTCCGTTCCGCCGATGCATCCTATCTGGCGGGGCCGGATGATATCTATGTCTCCCCCAGCCAGATCCGTCGATTCAACCTGCGTACCGGCGATACCGTGGCCGGCAAGATCCGCCCGCCGAAAGACGGCGAGCGCTACTTTGCCCTGCTGAAAGTTAACGAGATTAACTTCGACAAGCCGGACAACGCACGTAACAAGATTCTGTTCGAGAACCTCACGCCGCTGTTTCCCCAAGAGCGTTTGATGCTGGAAGCCGGAAACGGCAGCACCGAGGATCTGTCCTCCCGGGTCCTGGACCTGGTCGCTCCGATCGGCAAGGGCCAGCGTGGTCTGATCGTGTCTCCGCCCAAGGCCGGTAAGACTCTGTTGATGCAGGGCATTGCCCAGTCGATCACCCGGAACAACCCGGAATGTCACCTGATGGTGCTGCTCATTGATGAGCGTCCGGAGGAAGTGACGGAAATGCAACGCACCGTGCGTGGTGAAGTGGTGGCGTCGACTTTCGATGAGCCGCCGGCCCGGCACGTGCAGGTGGCCGAGATGGTGATCGAGAAGGCCAAGCGTCTGGTCGAGCACAAGAAGGATGTGGTGATCCTGCTGGATTCCATTACCCGTCTGGCCCGGGCTTACAACACGGTGATTCCGTCCTCCGGCAAGGTGCTGACCGGTGGTGTGGATGCCCATGCCCTGGAGAAACCAAAGCGGTTCTTCGGTGCGGCCCGGAACGTGGAAGAGGGCGGTAGTCTGACCATCCTGGCGACGGCGTTGGTGAACACCGGTTCCAAGATGGATGAGGTGATCTACGAGGAGTTCAAGGGAACCGGTAACATGGAGGTGCACCTGGACCGCAAGATTGCCGAGAAGCGGGTTTATCCGGCCATCAATATCCGCAGTTCCGGCACTCGCCGCGAGGATCTGCTGATGTCCGAGGCGGATATCCAGCGTATCTGGATCCTGCGCAAGCTGCTGCATTCCATGGATGACGACACTGCGGCCATCGAGTTCCTGCTGGACAAGCTCAAGGACACGAAGACCAACGAAGAGTTCTTCCAGTCCATGAAGCGCCGCTAACCAGCTTTGCGCTTGAGCCTGCGGGGGCGGGCAGTACCGGGGATGGCCTCCCCGGACACGCCGTGAATACGTCCCTGTAGGCTTGGTCTTGCCATCCCTGGCAAGACACAGTCCGGGGAGGCCATCCCCGCCACTGCCGATCAGACACTGTGCGCGCACTTTCTTGATTCCCCACCTCGTGTCGGCGCTGCTCCGGCAGTCCAGGCGACGAGTCACTCCGTACCTATAGGCCGATACAGAACGGAGCACACGATGAAATACAACGACCTGCGTGACTTCATCCATCAGCTGGAAAAGCTGGGTGAGCTGAAACGGATCAGCGTGGAAGTCGATCCCAACCTGGAGATGACCGAGATCTGTGACCGCACCCTGCGGGCAGGTGGGCCGGCGTTGTTGTTCGAGAATCCCAAGGGCTATGACATGCCGGTGTTGGCCAACCTGTTCGGAACTCCGAAGCGGGTGGCGCTGGGGATGGGGCAGGATAATGTCACGGCGCTGCGGGAGATTGGCAAGTTGCTGGCGTTCCTGAAGGAGCCGGATCCCCCCAAGGGTTTCAGGGACGCCATCGAGAAGCTGCCGATCTTCAAGCAGGTGATGCGGATGAGCCCGAAGGTGCTGCGTTCGGCGCCCTGTCAGGAGGTGGTGATCGAGAAGGATCAGGTGGACCTGTACCAGATTCCGGTACAGCACTGCTGGCCCGGAGATGCCGGTCCGCTGGTGACCTGGCCGTTGGTCATCACCCGCGGCCCTCACAAGGAGCGGCAGAATCTGGGGATCTACCGGCAGCAGGTGATTGGCCGTAACCGGCTGATCATGCGCTGGCTCAGTCATCGGGGTGGCGCGCTGGATTTCCAGGAGTTCCAGAAGGCCAATCCGGGCCAGCCTTACCCGGTGGCGGTGGCGCTCGGGGCGGACCCGGCCACGATACTCGGGGCAGTGACGCCGGTGCCGGATACTCTGTCCGAGTATGCCTTTGCCGGTCTGCTCAGGGGTTCCCGGACGGAGCTTGTGCAGGCCGCGTTGAGTGACTTGCAGGTGCCGGCCAGTGCCGAGATCGTGCTGGAAGGCTTTATCTATCCGGACGATATGGCGCCGGAGGGGCCGTTTGGTGATCACACCGGTTATTACAATGAAGTGGACCATTTCCCGGTGTTCACCGTGGAGCGGATCACCCACCGCCGGGATCCGATCTATCACAGCACTTACACCGGTCGACCACCCGATGAGCCCGCGATCCTGGGCGTGGCGTTGAACGAGGTGTTTATTCCGATCTTGCAGAAGCAGTTTCCGGAGATTGTGGATTTCTACCTGCCGCCGGAAGGCTGTTCCTACCGGCTTGCCGTAGTAACGATGAAGAAACAGTACCCCGGCCATGCCAAGCGGGTGATGATGGGGGTATGGTCGTTTCTGCGGCAGTTCATGTACACCAAGTTTGTCATTGTGACCGATGACGACGTGAATGCCCGCAACTGGGAAGACGTGATCTGGGCGATTACCACGCGGATGGATCCGGTCCGGGATACCACGATGGTGGAGAATACTCCCATCGACTACCTGGATTTTGCCTCGCCGGTGTCGGGTCTTGGCTCGAAGATGGGGATGGATGCCACCAACAAGTGGCCCGGTGAAACCGACCGGGAGTGGGGCGAGCCCATTGCCATGACCGATGAGGTGAAGCAGCGGGTGGATGACATTTGGGACAGCCTGGGGATTGAAATTCCGCAGTCTCGCCCTGATTGAGAAGGACAGTCATTTGCATCGGGTAGTGCTGCGGCCTTCAGGTTTGGGTTATTCGGTGGATCCCGGCGCCGATCTGCTCAGTGCCGCGGGACGGTCCGGTATTGCCGTACCGGCTGCCTGTCGCAACGGGGTATGTGAGATTTGTGAAGCCCGGGTGCTGTCCGGCACTGCTCTGAATACCCGTAATCAACGTGAAATTTCGATTGGTGAGCGGCTGATGATGTGTCGATCTCATGCGCTCGCCGACCTGGAACTGGAGATAACCGCCGTTATGGCAGCAGGAAACAATCAGCCCCGCAAGGTGCAGGCAAAGGTGGTGGATGTCCGGTCCATCAGCCACGACGTATACCGGGTGGAACTGGAGATTCCCCGCCGCCGGGAGCTGTCTTTCCATGCCGGGCAATACCTGTCTGTGAACCTGCCGGATACGGACCCCTGTTATTTTTCCATTGCCAGCAGTCCCTCCGAGCAGAACATTGAACTTCACATTCAGGCCTCTCCGGACTGGGTGTCGGCGCAGAGGGTGATCGACGCCCTGACCTCCGGTCAGGATGTGACCCTGGAGCTGCCCCATGGCCGGGCCTGCCTGGCGTCAGCCCCGGAGAAACCGGTGTTGCTGGTGGCTGCCGGCACCGGCTTTGCCCAGATGAAGAGCCTGGTGGATTACCTGCGCGAGACGAACTTCAATCATCCCATCAAACTGTACTGGGGCGTCCGCAAGCACGAGGACATGTACCTGCGCACCCTGGCCCAGCAGTGGGAGCGGGACTGGCCGCCGTTCACCTTCCTGCCGGTGGTGGGTGATGACGAGGATAATGACTGGGGTGGTCACCATGATCAGCTGGTGCGTGCTGTACTGGCGTCCGGCATGGACTGGAAGAATGTGGAGGTGCACGCCAGTGGGTCGCCGACCATGGTGTATACGCTGATGGACGCGCTGGTCGCGGCAGGGTTGCCGCAGGAAGCGTTTTTCTCGGACGTACTGGAGTACGCACCCAGGTGAAAATGGGGTCAGAAGAAAGCTTTCTTCCGACCCCGACTTGGCGGTATCCCCGAGTCAGCGGCCGGGCATGAACATGGGGTCAGATGAAAGCTTTCATCTGACCCCTTCCTGGGTATGCCCCCAAGCTCAGGCCCTCGGCATCGGCAACTCAGGCAGCCCGTTATCCTGGGCCAGTCCCTGCATCATCAGTTTGATGCTCAGCCCTTCCTCGCCCATGTGGGCATTCAGCCGGCTCAGTTCTGCCAGTGCTTCACGGCTCCGGCGCAGGCGCAGGCTGGTCTCGAAATACTCCCTGGCCTTGCCCCACAGTTCGTTACGCAGGCTCAGTCGACCCAGGGCCAGAAGGAGTTCGGGGTTGTTGGGGCGGTCCTTGAGCCATTGCTCGGCGAGCAGCAGCTGCTCATCTGTTTTCTGCCCCTCAATCCGGCCGTAAAGATTGATCAACTCGTCACTCCAATGGTTCCGAAGTACCTTGCGCAACAGGGTTTCGGCCTGGGCCTCGTCTCCCAGTCTGGCCAGCAGGCGAGCGTAATCCCGGATGGTGTATTCGTCCCGGCGCAGGAATCCAGGCAGCTCGTCCCACAGGCGGGTCAGGGGTTCCAGAGAGGCCTCGGGGTCTGCCTTGCGGGCCCGCTCACATTCCTCAGCCGCCTGTTCCAGCAGATTGTGCCAGACTTCCCGCTCCAGCTCGTGGAACTCCTCTTCCGGCAGGACATCCCGCTTACGCAGTTCTGGCAGCAGCCTGGACAGTTCGCGCCAGTCCTCGAGTCTCAGGTAGGTATTCTTCAGCAGCTTCAGTACAAAAGGATGATGCGGTGACTGCTTGCGCAGCCGTATCAGGGTAGCAAGTGCCTGTTCCAGTCGGTTGCCCGCCAGTTGCAGCTGGGCCTGGGTGATACCCACGGCAAGGTCCGAGCCCGGCGTGCTCTCGAAGGCCCGGCGCAGCAGGTCATCCACCGCCTCATGGTCGCCGGATTCAAAAGCTGCCTGGGCTGCTGCCAGGTAGTTGATCAGGGGCGTATCCGCCTTGTCGGCGGCGGAAGTCAGTAGCTTTCGGGCCCTGGGCCAGTTGCCTTCCGCCAACGACAGCAGTCCCTGGGTGGTGCGGCGTCGGGCACGACGCTCGTTGCCCCGTGCGATCCAGCCGGCTACCACGCCGGTGCCCTGCCGGAAACGACGGATCAGGTTGATCGCCACCACTGTCAGCGCTACCAGCGTCACAAACAGCGCCAGCCCCACCCAGAAATTTGTTTCCACCAGGTAGTGACCGAGGCTCACCCGGATGTAGCCCAGGTCGTATTGCAGGCCCAGCGCGAGGCCGGTGCCGATTAGCAGTGCAATCAGGATAATCAGCAGGAGGCGGATCATGATTCCGTGCCTCCGGCGCCGGCACTGGTCTCCTCGACGTCGCCGCCATTGCCATCGAGGCGGCCGGCCAGGCGCTGCTTGAGAAGGTCGAGGGATTTACTGATGTCCGGCAGTTCCGGATCGACGTTACGGTTGGCCAGCTCCGCGAGGGTATCCGACAGCGCTTTCACCCGGGGATTTTCCGGGTTGTACCAGTCAGTGACCGCCGCCCGGGCCTTAGCGAGGGCGCGCTCATACAGCGCCTGATTGCCGCGCAAGACGGCCATTTCGGCTTCTTCCAGCATCAGCTGGAGATTGAGCCGGGCGTAAGCACTCTGGTCCGGTGACAGCAGGGGTTTGACCGGCTCATCCAGTCGGCGTACCACCACGACCCGGCCGAGGGTGTCGGTGAACTGGCTCCAGGCCTGGGCGAGCAGGCCCGGGCCCCCTTCGGTGGCGTCCAGGGTGGCGCCGCCATCACCGCCCACGAATCCGGGGGCCGATTCGTGGATCAGGGCCTGATCGGTGAGCTGGTTGACGCTGTCAATACCGGCTTCCAGGGTGAGATAAAGGCCGGTGCGGTCGACATTTTCAATGCCTTTGAGGGCAAGCAGTTCCCGGGCCAGCTGCTGGCGCACCGGGTAGACGCCGATGTCATCGGACTCGGCGAGGACCTCGTCGGCGGCCTGCAGGGCGGAGATGGCGCCGCCAATATCCTTCTCAATCTGCAGGCGCTGGTTGGCGATCCGGAGCAGGTATTCCGCCTCTGCCAGCAACCAGTCGGTGCGGGTGCGGTTACCGGCTTCGAGCAACTCCCGCGCATTATGGTCAATCTGGCGTTGCTGGGTGGCAATCAGTTCGCGCTGGGCGGCGAGCTTTTCCTCCAGGGACTGGAGTCTCTGGGCCTGTTGGCTGCCCCGGTCGCCATACAGATCTTCCAGCTGGCGGGTATCCTGTTGCAGGCTCTCGATAGTCTGTAACGTCGCCTTGTGCGCCTGCCACTGCTGCCAGCTCCACAGGGCCAGGGCAATGGCGACGACCAGTGCAACAATCGCGAGTAACCACAAGGGCCAGAGCTTCTGGCGGCTGGGTTGTTCCCGGGGAATGGGAGCGGGCAGTTGATCGGTTGTTTCAGTCACGGGCGTCCTTACGTTTTATTTGCGGCGCCACCGTTTCTGCCATAAAGCTGTGCTGCAACAGTGGCCACGATGTCATTATCGGCAAGACTTCCTGGTACACACGGTTTCTCGAATCCCGCCTCCCGGGCCGTCTGGGCCACGCGTTCGGCGGGAACGATCAGTAACCTATCGTATAGATTATGGCCGCTCTTCGCACATAGTGCGATGAGATTGTTCAAGGTTTCCCCGGACAGTGCGACGATAACCTCCGGCGCGAACTGGCCGAGGGCAAGGTTCACTTGCTCCGGGGAGTGGTCCGGGCAGAATCGGCGATACAGGGGCAGCATGGTGACCCTTGCGCCTCTCGATTCCAGGGTCTGGCGGATCAGTTCACGGCCGTCCTCGCCCCTGGCAATCAATACCCGTTCTCCCTCCGGTCGGGCCAGGGAAGGGAGTTCCAGCAGGGCTTCGCTGGTCCAGCCGCTCGCTGGCCGGCGCACCGACAGGCCGTGACCGGCGAGGACCGCCGCGGTTCCCGCTCCGACTGCATACCAGCGGAGCCCCATGGGAATCTGGGGCCACCAGGTGTCGATTTCCTCCAGCAGCCGGCGGGCGGCGTAGGGGCTGACGGCAATGACGTGGGTAAACTGGTCCAGGTTAAGGATCGTGGTGCGGTTTTCCGGGGATTCCGGTAGCGGCTCACGATCGATCAGCGGCAGGATCCGGGTTTCGGCGCCGGCGGATTCAAAGGCTCGCGCAAGGCGGCCGGCTTCCGGTTCCGGCCGGCAGATCAGGACCCGCCGGCCGGACAGCCAAGGCTGATTAGCGTGGGGTATGACCATAAATTTCCGCCAGTACCTTGTCTGCCCCCATGGCCAGCAGGTCTTCGGCGAGTTCCCGGCCCAGGCGTTCGCCTTCGCCCCGGGGCGCTCTGCCTTCCACCCGGAAGATCTGCTCGCCGTTGACCGCGCCCACCAGTCCGCGCAGCCAGAGGGTGTCTTCGTCTTCCAGCAGGGCATAGGCGGCGATGGGAACCTGGCAGCCGCCTTCGAGGCGACGGTTCAGTGCCCGCTCGGCACTGACCCGGTCCCACGTGTCGGTGTGGTTCAGAGGAGCGATCAGTTTCAGCAGTTCGGTGTCGTCCACCCGGCATTCGATGCCAAGGGCGCCCTGGCCGACGGCCGGCAAGGAAACGGTGTCCGGCAGGCAGTAACGGATACGGTTGTGGAAACCCAGGCGCTTGAGGCCGGAGCTCGCCAGCACGATAGCGTCGTATTCCTCGGCGTCGAGCTTTGACAGCCGGGTATTTACATTCCCGCGCAGGACCCTGATCTGCAGATCGGGGCGGTAGGCGCGCAGCTGGGCTTCCCGGCGCAGGCTGGCGGTACCGACCACGGCTCCGTCGGGGAGGGCATCCACGGTCTCATACTTGTTGCTGACGAAGGCGTCGGTTGGATCCTCACGCTCGCAGATGGCCACCAGTCCCAGACCTTCCGGGAACTCCATGGGCACATCTTTCATGGAGTGCACGGCCAGGTCAGCACGACCGTCGAGCATGGCTTCCTCGAGTTCCTTCACGAACAGACCCTTGCCCCCGATCTTGGCCAGCGGCACGTCCAGGATCTTGTCGCCCTGGGTCTTGATCTTCACCAGTTCAACGCTCACGTTATCGTGCAGGCGTTCCAGTTCGGCCTTGATGTGTTCTGCCTGCCAGAGCGCAAGGGCGCTGCTGCGGGTTGCGATGCGAAGGGTACGTTTGGACATGGCACTCACTGTCGGTTGGGAAAATGTTCGCCAAGGTTAACGCGTGACGGCAGAAATGTCCCGTCGTGAAAACCGCAGTCAGCCGGGCTGGTGATCCTGCAACCACTGGCGCGCATCGGCGGCGTGGCGTCGGCTGACCGCCAGACGCTCGGGCCTGTCCCGCAGAATGATCCGGTTCTGGCCTTCGGTCGTGCGCTCCAGTGCCTTGATGAACCGGACCCCGACCAGGGTGTTGCGGTGAATCCTCAGGAACTGGTCTGGGTAACTGGCTTCCAGCTCCTTGAGGGTGTAGTCGGACACCGTCTCGCCGCCCAGGTGATGGATGGTGACGTACTTCTGGTCCGCCTCGCAGTAGAGAATGTCCGTCAGGTCGATCAGCTCCGTGCCCCGGTGGGTCCGGACCGCCAACTGATCGTTCCTCTGTTTGCTGTTGCCGGCCAGCTGCTGGCGCTGGACCCGGTTGACCCGGCCGACCCGCTCCAGGGCCTCGGCCAGGGCTTCCTTGCGCACCGGTTTCAACAGGTAGGCGGTGGCCTGGACGTCGAATGCCTGGATGGCGTAATGGTCGTAGGCGGTACAGAAAACCAGGGCCGGCGGGTGCTCCAGCTGGCTCAGGCGAGCCGCCGCCTCCATGCCATCCATGCCTGGCATGCGGATATCCAGCAACAGAATGTCCGGCTCCAGCTCGGCGACCTTCTGAAGTGTGCTGTCGCCATCAGCGGCTTCACCGCAAATCCGATAGCCGGGCAGGGCGTCAACCAGTCGCCGCAGGCGTTCCCTGGCCAGGGGTTCATCATCGGCAATCAGGATGTCCAGGTTGTGGTTGCCGTTTGCGGTCATGGCGTCTGATCTGCTCATTGGTTTTCATCAACTACTGTTGGCTTGCCTTCCGCCGGGGCAGGCGCAGGGTCACGGTGTAGGTCTCGTGCTGATGGCTGTGCTTGAGCACGGCCGGCTCGCCGAACAGTGCCTGCAACCGTGACTGGATGTTCGCCAGTGCGATGCGGTTACCCCGGTGACGTCGCTGGTCCTGTTCCGGTTTCGGATTCTGCACCATCAGGTAGACAAACTCACCCCCGGCCGAAATCTCGATTCGGACGGTGCCCCCTTCCGGCCGTGGCTGTATGCCATGGTAAATGGCATTCTCGATCAGCGGCTGCAGGGTCAATGGCGGAATGGCCTGGTGTTCCAGTCCCGGGCTGACAGCCCAATCCACCTGCAGGCGAGCACCCAGGCGCAGACTCTCGATGGCGAGGTAACGCTGGCACAGTTCCAGTTCCCGGGCCAGGGGGATCAGCTGGTCGGAGGTGCGCAAGCTGGCCCGGAACAGTTCGGAGAGATCCAGTACGGCTTCTTCGGCCTGTTCGGGGCGGGTGGCAATCAGGCTGGCGATGGTATTCATACTGTTGAACAGGAAGTGTGGCTGGATCCGCGCCTGCAGCGCCGCCAGCCGGGACCCCATCTCGGCTTCCCGCTGGGCCTGCCACTGGTGCTGGAGATAGAAGTAGCGCAACACCATAAGCACAATCAATAACGCCACCAGCAGCTTCTTGGCAATGCCCTGCCATTTGGTGACGCCGGGCTCCGGATGCAGGACCCGGTCGGCAAACAGGCTGAAGGCGAGGACATCGGCGAGCACAATGGCAACGATGAGCAGGGTTGAACGGGTGACCGTCATCCGCGCCAGGCGGCCGCGAAGCAGGCAGATCAGGGCGGCGCTGGTGAGGGTGGTCCACTGTACGAACAGGGACAGCAGGCCGAAGTAGTTCCAGTCGATCCAGCCGGTCTCGGTCTGCACGATCGACAGCACCAGCACGAACAGTTCGCTGGTGACCAGAAGCAGGAATACGGCCCGGACCCGGCACAGATCCGGGACGAAGAAATCTTGACTGCTCACACTTTTGTCGCCGTTCAGGGGTGTCTCCTTTGCACCGGTCAGAATGCTATAATCCCGCCACATCAAATGTACCCGTTGCCCGCAGATGATGCCGGGCCGTCAGCAGGAAAGATAGACCATGACGGATCAGAAAAAGTCTGACCAGACCACATCCTCCGAAAAACCCTGGGGCGGGCGCTTCAGCGAGCCCACCGATGCCTTTGTCGAGCGGTTCACCGCGTCCGTGGGTTTTGACCAGCGCCTGTATCACCACGACATCACCGGTTCCATTGCCCACGCCACCATGCTGGCGGAAGTGGGCGTGCTCACCACCGAGGAGCGGGACCAGATCATCGAGGGGCTGAAGGGTGTGAAGGCCGACATTGAGGCCGGCAAGTTCGAGTGGTCCGTGAGCCTGGAAGATGTGCACATGAATGTCGAGGCACGGCTGACCGACCGTATCGGCATTACCGGCAAGAAGCTGCATACCGGTCGCAGCCGGAATGACCAGGTGGCCACTGATATCCGCCTTTATCTGCGCGACGAGATCGACGTCATCGCCGACGAACTGAAGCGCCTGCAAACCGGCCTGCTGGATCTGGCCGAGCGCGAGGCCGACACCATCATGCCCGGCTTCACTCACCTGCAGACTGCCCAGCCGGTCACCTTCGGTCACCATCTGCTGGCCTGGTACGAAATGCTGGTTCGCGATGGTGAGCGCCTGCAGGACTGCCGCAAGCGGGTCAACGTGATGCCCCTGGGTGCCGCTGCCCTGGCGGGTACCACCTACCCCATCGACCGGGACATGACCGCCCGGTTGCTGGGCTTTGACCGGCCCACCGAGAACTCTCTGGATTCGGTCAGTGACCGGGATTTTGCCATCGAGTTCTGCAGTTTCGCAGCGCTGCTGATGACCCACCTGTCCCGGTTCAGCGAGGAACTGGTGCTGTGGACCTCGGCCCAGTTCGATTTTATCGATCTGCCGGACCGGTTCTGCACCGGTTCGTCCATCATGCCCCAGAAAAAGAACCCGGATGTGCCGGAGCTGGTGCGTGGCAAGACCGGTCGGGTCAATGGTCACCTCATCAGCCTGCTGACCCTGATGAAGAGCCAGCCGCTGGCTTACAACAAGGACAACCAGGAAGACAAGGAACCGTTGTTCGATACTGTCGACACCGTCAAGGGCTGCCTGAAGGCCTACGCGGACATGATCCCCGCGATTCGTTCCAAGGCGGACAATATGCGGGTGGCGGCCAAACGTGGTTTCTCCACCGCCACCGACCTGGCGGACTACCTGGTCAAGAAAGGCGTACCGTTCCGGGATGCCCACGAGATCGTTGGCAAGTCGGTGGCCTTCGGTGTGGCGGAAGGCCGCGACCTGTCCGACATGACTCTGGAGGAGTTGCGGCAGTTTTCGGACGTGATCGGTGAGGATGTGTTTGATGTGCTCACCCTCGAAGGCTCCGTCCAGGCCCGCAACCACCTGGGTGGTACGGCACCGGAGCAGGTGCGTGCGGCAGTTGCCCGGGCCCGGAAACTGATGGGCTGAGCGGGATTTCCGGCTCCCGGGTCAGCCGCCCGGGTGACCGGATGAGAGGCCTACCACGGCCGGAGTCAGGTCCTCCAGTGGCCGGGGATCTTCCAGATGGGAGCCCTGGCCGAAATGGATCCCGAGGGTCCGCACTCTCCGCAGGGTATGGTCGCTTTCGATGTGGGTAGCGACCGTGGTTTTCCCCGCCGCCTCGGCGATCCGGTGCAAGGCTTCCACCATCACCTGTTGCACCGGGTCCTCCTCCAGCTTTTCCATCATCCTGCGGTCCAGTTTGATGATGTCCACCGGCAATTTTGCCGCCAGGCTGTAACTTTCCACCGAAGCTCCCGCCCCTTCCAGCGCCACCCGGCAGCCAATCTTGTGCAGGGCGTCGCACAGGATGGCGACGTCGTCCGGATACTGGGTGGCATGTTCCTCGCGAATCTCCAGGCAAAAGTATTCCGGCGAGAACGGCGAGTTGGCCAGTTCGGCTTCCAGAAAGTCGGGGAAGGTGTCATCGAGCACGCTGGTGATGGACAGGTTGAAGCCGCAATACTTGATGCGCGGCTCCAGCAGCTTGTGTTGCGACAGCCAGTCGAGGGTTTGCCGGATCACCTGACGGTCCAGGCGTTTGGCCAGATCGAAGCGTTCGGTGACCGGCAGAAACTGGTCCGGTTGAAGTTGGATCTGGCCGTCCCGAAGCGCAGGGATGCGGCATAATATCTCGATATGGTCACCCCAGGTAGCGCTGGCGACGGGCTTCAACGCCTGGTATTCGAGCAGCAGCCGGTCGTTGTCCAGGGCCTCGCGGATCTGGTCGAGCCGCTTGGCAATCAGGTCTTCGTCCATGCTGGAGGCGATAGCCCGAGCCGTGTGGATCCGGTTGCGGCCGGAGGTCTTGGCGGTATGACACAGGTCGGCGGCCTGGATCAGCAGTTTTTCCGGATCGTTCGGGAATTCGTTCTCGATTACCAGCAGACCGCCGCTGACGGTGGTCTGCAGCTTGCTGCCCTGCCATTCGAAGACAAAGCTGCGAACCAGTTCCCGGATATCGTCGGCAATTCTACGGGCCCGGGGCTCCGGGCAGTTCTCGATCAGCAGTACGAAGGTGTCCCCGGATAACCGGGCCAGGGCATCCCGTTGCCGTATCCGCACTCCCAGATTGCCGGCCAGCTCCCGCAGGTAACGGTCGCAGGTACCACTGCCGGCGGTTTCGTTGAATCGGTTGAAGTCATCCAGGTCGAGGTACAGCAGGCTGTCGATGCTGTCCCGGTGGCTTTTCTGTTCCAGAGTCCGCAGCAGGCGGGCGAAGAATTCCCGGCGATTCATCAGGCCGGTGACCGGGTCACGGCGGATCCGGTCACCGGCTTCGTTCTGGCTGATCCGGGTGTGGGTGTTACGGCCAACGTGAACGGCGCCGAGGATGTCGCCCTGGGCGCTGGTCAGGCGTTGGTAGTGAAATTCGTGGACGGGCAGCTCGCGATTCTGGTGGGCCAGTGGCATCTCCACCACGAAGCTGCCCCGCTCGAACGCCCGCTGCCAGAGCCGTTCGATCAGCCGGCGTTCGTTGGGGTGGTCCCGGAGCAGTTCTCTGAGATTGTCACCGGCGGCAGGCGTCTTGCCGAAGGTCTGGGCGAACTGGCTGGCGTAGGACTGGTTGCAGTGCAGGAGCGTCAGCCGAGTGTCGACCGCCGCCACGAGGTCAGGGGTTGCCTGTCCGGCGGCTTCCATAAGCCGATGGCAATGATCGAGGGCCTTTTCCTGTTCCATGATCGCGGTGCGGTCCACCAGGGTACCGACCAGGCGGTGGATGCGTCCTCCCTTGCGCAGTGCCCGGCCATCCAGGGCCATACGGCGCTGCTTCTGCCGTGCCGTCAGAACATTCAGTTCCAGGGAAAACGGCTGGCCGGTGCGTATGCAGCGCCGGAACAGCGCCCGAACCCTGGACTGGCCGGCCTGGCAGTAGAACAGCGCCTGATCCGGTGTGATGTCCAGGCCCGGACGCAGCTCCAGCAGCTGGTAGATGCCCTCACTCCAGGTCATCTCGTTGCTGGCAATATCCAGTTCCCAGAGTCCGAACCGGGCAAGGTCCTCGGCGGATTTCAACAGGCAGGGATCCACTCGCGCAGCATCAGCCAGGGCGATGGTGGCTCGCGCTGCCTGGTCGGAATCGTGGATGGCCTGCTTGAGACTGAGCTGGGCGGTGAAGAAGAAACCTTCCCGGTGCCGGAAGGTCACCAGGATATGCTGGCCACCTTCGATCTGATGGCGGTTCACCGGCGCAAACGGATCGTCCTGGCGGGAAGCCAGGATGCGATGGACCGGTTGCCCCACCAGCTCACCGGCCTCGTAACCCAGGACCGCCTCGGCCTGATGATCGACCTGCACTACCGTGCCTTCGTCATCGATCCTCAGCAGGGTCTGGCGACCATCCTGTGGTGTCTGGTCTGGCCGGTAGCGGCGAATCACGAATTCTTTCACGTGCGGGTAGCCTCGGGTGTCGGTCAGTGGCTCCATGATACTGATACTGCCATGGAAAAGAAGCTTCGGGGCCGGTGCCGTGTCTCGCCCGCTGCCATGGGTGTCAGGTATACTGCGCCAAAGCAACTTTCCGGGGGCGCCCATGCCTTTTCGATTTTTTGCGATCTTCAGCCTCGTGTTTACCCTGTTGCTGGCTGGTTGTGGCCAGAAGGGTCCATTGTACCGCGATCAGGGCGGGGCGGCCGCCAGCGAGGCAGTACAGGCCGTGACCGACGGCCGGGCCGAGGAAGACCGTGAACAGAATGATAACTGAGCAACCGCGCACCCGTTTAACGAATCAGGACATCCATGGACCACTTCAACTACCGTAACGGCGAACTCTACGCCGAAGACGTCCCTGTCTCCGAAATCGCCGAGCGTTTCGGCACGCCGGCCTACATCTATTCGCGGGCTACTCTCGAACGCCACTACCGGGCCTACGACGATGCCCTGAAGGGTCGCCCGCACCTGGTGTGCTATGCCGTCAAGGCCAACAGCAACCTGGCGGTGCTGAACGTGCTGGCCCGACAGGGGGCCGGTTTCGATATCGTGTCTGCGGGTGAGCTCGAGCGGGTACTCCGGGCCGGCGGTGAGGCCGGCAAGGTGGTGTTCTCCGGCGTCGGCAAGCAGGAGTGGGAGATGAAGCGCGCCCTGGAGGCGGGGGTACGCTGTTTTAACGTGGAATCGGATACCGAACTGGACCGTCTGAACCAGGTGGCCGGCGAGCTGGGGGTGAAGGCCCCGATTTCCCTGCGGGTCAACCCGGACGTCGATGCCGGGACTCACCCTTATATCTCCACCGGTCTCAAAGAGAACAAGTTCGGGATCGATATCGCCGAGGCCCCGCAAGTCTACGCCAGGGCCGCGGCCTTGCCGAACCTGGAGATCCATGGTGTGGACTGCCACATCGGATCGCAGCTCACTTCCGTGTCGCCGTTCCTGGACGCTCTGGACCGGGTGCTGGCGCTGATTGATGCCCTGGCCGAACAGGGTGTCCGGATCCGTCACCTGGACATGGGGGGTGGTCTGGGGGTGACCTATGATCAGGAGCAACCACCCCAGCCGTCGGACTATGTGAAGGCCCTGGCGGAACGCCTGGGTGATCGCAACCTGGAGCTTATTGTTGAGCCGGGGCGGTCGATCGCCGCCAACGCCGGGATTCTGGTCACCCGTGTCGAGTTTCTGAAGTGCACGGAACACCGCAATTTTGCCATTATCGATGCCGCCATGAATGATCTGATTCGCCCGGCCCTTTACAGCGCCTGGCAGTCCATCATTCCGGTCCGGCCACATCAGGACGGCGAAGAGAAAGCCTGGGACCTGGTGGGGCCGGTCTGCGAAACCGGGGATTTCCTGGGCAAGGACCGGCATTTGCGGTTGCAGGCGGGAGACTTGCTGGCAGTTCGCTCCGCCGGCGCCTATGGTTTTGTGATGAGTTCCAATTACAACACCCGTAACCGTCCCCCCGAGCTGATGGTGGACGGGGACCAGGTCCACGTGGTTCGCCGCCGGGAAACCCTGGAGGACCAGCTCGCCCCTGAAAGTTGTCTGCCGGAATGACCGGGGAGCAGGAGATGAGTCAGCAGCGACGCGGGCAGGGCCCGACCCTCCGGTTCACCAAGATGCATGGTCTGGGCAATGATTTCATGGTGGTCGACGCCATCAGTCAGCCATTCCGGCTGCGCCCGGAGATGATCCGGGAGCTGGCGGACCGGAATTTCGGCATCGGCTTCGATCAGTTGCTGGTGGTGGAACCGCCCGGCTTGCCGGATGTGGATTTCCGTTACCGGA
Source organism: Marinobacter sp. DUT-1 (assembly GCF_050379415.1). NCBI lineage: Bacteria > Pseudomonadati > Pseudomonadota > Gammaproteobacteria > Pseudomonadales > Marinobacteraceae > Marinobacter > Marinobacter sp. DUT-1. The sequence continues at coordinate 94,957 of NZ_JBNRLS010000003.1, read as the reverse complement.
TATTCAATGCCGATGGCTCGGAGGTGGAACAGTGTGGCAACGGTGCCCGCTGCTTCGCCCGGTTCGTTCGGGACCAGCGCCTGACCAACAAGAAAGTCATCCGGGTTCAGACCGCCAAGGGTGTGATCGAACTGCGGGTCGGGAAGGAGGGCATGGTCATGGTCAACATGGGGGTGCCCGAGCTCAATCCGCCGGCGATTCCTTTTGCCGCCGACCGGCGCAAGGATGTCTATACCGTGGACGTCGACGACCAGACGGTGGAGCTCAGTGCGGTCTCCATGGGTAATCCCCACGGTGTCCTGGTGGTGGATGACGTTGACACGGCTCCGGTGGAAACCCTGGGGCCGCTACTGGAACGTCACCCCCGTTTTCCGGCTCGGGCCAACATCGGGTTTCTGCAGGTTCTCGATCGGAGTCATGCCCGCCTGCGGGTGTTCGAGCGGGGCTCCGGCGAGACCCTGGCCTGCGGCAGCGGTGCCTGCGCCGCTGTGGTTGCCGGCAATGTCCGCGGCTTGCTCGACCAGCGGGTGGAAGTGGAGCTGCGCGGCGGCAAGCTGGTTGTCGAATGGCAGGGGGAAGGGTCGCCTGTTATGATGGAAGGCCCTGCAACGACAGTGTTTGAAGGGCAGTTGCGCCTGCCAGCTGACAACCATACCCGCCGCCGCAAGAGCGGTCGTTCCAACAGACAACGTTCCTGACAGCCCGGGAGAACGCGATGACAGAACAGACGGTCCGCAAGAAGGCCGAAGACCTCACGCCGGAACAGGTGGCCGACTACCTGAGGGCCAATCCTGACTTCTTTGTTGATCAGGATGAACTTCTGCGCAGCCTGACCCTGCCCCATGACAGCGGGCGCGCCATCTCCCTTGTGGAGCGGCAGGTGCATCTGTTCCGCGAGCAGCGTGACACCCTGCGCCGGGAACTGGTGGAACTGGTCTCCATTGCCCGCCATAACGACCGCCTGTTCGGGAAAAGCAAACGGCTGTTGATGCAGGTGATCGAGGCCCGCACCCTCAACGACATGGCGTCTGCCATCGATGACAGCATCCGCGGGGATTTCGGCCTGGATGCCGCCTCGGTCCTGCTGTTCACCGATCAGGCCCTGCCGGAAGCCTCCCAGGGCGCCTTGCATGTGGTCGGCCCGGAATTGGCCCGGGAACGGCTTGGCATGCTGCTGGACGGTGACCGCGCGGTGTGCGGACAGTTCCGGGAGAGCGAGCGGGAGTTCCTGTTCCCGGACCGGGAAGAGCCGATTGCCTCGGTTGCCCTGGTGCCGCTGCGCCATGAACAACTGGTGGGTGTGTTTGCTGTGGGCAGCTGCCAGCCCGGGTACTTCGATCAGAGCATGGGGTCATTGTTCCTGAGCTACATCAGCGACACCCTGAGCCGCCTGCTGCCCCCCATGATCCAGCGTCACACCGGCGGTGCGCCGGTGGCCGACATCACCGCGGAGTCCCGATAGCGTGTCAGCAGGGGACGTCGCCACGATGTTGCCCGATTCCCTGCAGGAACCGCTGTCGCGGTTTGTTCGCCACCTCGCCTCCGAGAAGCGCCATTCGCCACTTACCTGTGACAACTATGAACGGGACCTGAACCGACTTGCGCACTGGCTGGCGGAGTCCGGACGCGATCAGTGGCGGTTACTGCTCAGTCATGATCTGCGCCGTTATGTGGCGGTCCTCAGTCGACAAGGATTGAGCGGTCGCAGCATCGCGCGTCACCTCTCGGCCATTCGCCGGTTCTATAACTTTCTGCTGCGGGAACGGCTGGTGACGGACAATCCGGCGGTGGATGTCCGTGCCCCGAAAAGCGGTCGCCGTTTGCCCCGGGTGGCAGACGTTGACCAGCTCAGCCAGTTGCTTGATGCGCTTCCCGACGACCCCCTCGAAGTGCGGGATCTGTGTATGTTCGAGCTGATGTACTCCTCCGGTTTGCGGCTGTCGGAATTGGCCGATCTGAATCTTGAGTCGCTGGACTTGCGTGCCGGGGAAGTGCGGGTGGTCGGTAAAGGTAACAAGGAACGGGTTTTGCCGGTGGGGCGCAAGGCCGTGGACGCCATTCAGGCCTGGTTGTCCGTGCGACCGGAGCTGGCGCCGGAAGGCGAGAATGCGGTCTTTGTCAGTCGTCGGGGTGACCGGCTCAGCCGTCGCAGTATCCAGTCGCGGCTGGGGCGCTGGGGTATTACCCGGGGCGCCGACCAGAAACTGCACCCGCACCTGTTAAGGCATTCCTTCGCCAGTCACATGCTGGAGTCCAGCGGCGATCTGAGGGCGGTCCAGGAGCTCCTGGGCCACGCCGACATAGCCACCACCCAGGTTTATACCCACCTTGATTTCCAGCATCTGGCGCGGGTCTATGACCAGAGTCATCCCCGGGCCCGGCGCAACAAATCCGGATCCGACGATCAGTGACGCATCATTGCGTCCAGCTCGTCGATGATCTCTGCCCAGTCGCTGTCCTCTTCCAGTCCCTCCTCCAGGAAGTGGGATTGGCTTTCCGACCAGAATGGAGCGTCCTGCAGGGCAATTTCCCGCGGGAGCGGGGAATGCCTGGCGACAAAGTCCTCGATGCTCTTGTTATCGGAGGCCAGGCCGAGCTGTTCGAACAGGGTGCTCAGAGAGTGCTTGCTGGTGTCCATGGAGTACTGTCTCCTTATAGAGGATGTCTGAATGAAATCGCCAACGTTTGCAGGTATTGTTCACTGAACTTTAGCGAATCCCGGGAGGATATCCAGTGAAGGTCGTCCTTCGCTCCCTGTTACTATGCTGCCTGCTTGGCCTGTTTCAATCCCCGGTTCTGGCGGATCCTCCCCAACCCTCGCCAGCGCCGGTGCTCGGCCAGTCTGACCTTGAGTGGCTGCAACAGCAGGAACGGTTTGTGGTAGGCGTCCGGGGTGGGCAGGTGCCACTGGTTTTCGATACCGGCGACGGGATGCTGGCGGGAACCTACATCGATTACCTGGCCCGCCTGTCCGACAAGCTCGGTGTACCGGTGGATCCGGTCATCCTTGAGGGCGGGGAAGAAGCCAGCGCCGTGCACCCGGAGCCCGATGCGTTGCTGACCACCCATGCCCCGGGCACCAGGATTGCCAGCGGTCAGCGCATGACCAAACCGCTGATGACCCTGACCTACGGGCTGTTTGTCAGTGCCGGTGATGCCGCCATCCAGTCTCTTGCGGACCTGGAGGGTAGTCAGGTTGCCGTCATCGAGGACGATACCGATCAGTACGCGATGCTGGAACCGGTGGAAGAGTTCCAGCCGGTGCCGGTGAGCGGAATCGGGGAGGCGGTCAGTGCGGTACTCTCCGGCAAAGCTCAGGCGTTTGTCGGACCGGTGCCCGTGGTGTCCGATTATCTGCAGTCGGCCATGATCAACGGCATCGGCCTGGCCAGGCTGCTCGATGACAAGCCGGTGGATGTGGTGCTCCAGGTCCCGGCAAAACAGGAACGCCTGTTCCGGGTGCTCGACAGCGCAATTGCCGCCATCAGCCACAACGAGCACCGGGTGATCCGTCAGTCCTGGCTTCAGGCCGATGTGCCGTCCATGGAGCGCACTGGTGTCGAACTTTCGGCGACAGACCAGGACTGGCTCAAGCGCAATCCCAACCTGAGGGTCGCCTTCCGCTCGGACTGGCCGCCGTTCGAGTATGAGCAGGATGGGCGGCCCACCGGTCTGGTCGCGGATCTGGTGACCCGACTGGAATCCGAGTTGGGCATACGTTTCACGCGCACCCTGGTCGAGGACCGTTCCCAGGGGGAACAGAAACTGATTGATGGTGAGGTGGATATTCTGCCCGGTCTGTCCAGAACGCCCCGCACCGAAAACAAGTATCTGTTCACGCGTGCCTATCTGAACGTACCCATTTCCCTGGTGATCCGGGATGACGGTCGGTTTATCGGGGATCTCCGGGAATTGCGGGAGGAGCGTGTCGGGGTCGTTAGCCACCACGCTGCCCACGATTATCTGCTGATCAACCATCCCAACCTCGATCTGTATCCCATGGCGGATGTGGAGACAGGCCTGCTGGCCTTGTCCAACGGCGACCTGGACGTGATGGTGACCCATATTCCGGCAGTCAGTTACACGGTGGCACGGCTGGGACTGTCCAACCTCCGCATTACCAGCATTACTCCCTACCAGTACGATCTCAGGCTGGCAGTGCGCAAGGACAACCCGGAGCTGCACCGGATCCTGAACAAGGGCCTGTCGAACCTGGAGGCTTCGGAAACCGAGTCCATCTATAACCGCTGGATTCACCTGGATATCGAACAGGAAACCGACTACACCGTCGTGCGACGGGTGGTGCTGATTGCCATCGTGGTGGTGCTGATCTTCCTGTACTGGAACCGGAAGCTGTCCCGGGAGGTGGACGAACGGATCCGCTCGGAAAACGCCCTGCGCCGCAGTGAGGACGAGTTGCGGGCGGCCAAGCTCGAGGCCGAGCGGCTGGCCCGGGAGGCGGAGGCCGCAAGCCGGGCCAAGAGCGAGTTCCTGGCCAACATGTCCCATGAGATCCGGACTCCGATGAATGCGGTGATCGGCTACAGCGACCTGCTTAGCAACAGTGTGACCGATCCCCAGCAGCGTAGTTATCTGGATGCCATTCGTGCCGGCAGCCGCAGCCTGCTGATGTTGATCAATGACATCCTGGACCTGTCCCGGATCGAGGCCGGCAAGATGCGCCTGGACTACTCGGCGGTATCGGTGCGCCGCCTGTTGAGCGATGTCCGGCATATTTTCGATCTTCGTGCCCGTGATCAGGGCATTACCCTGGAAGTGAGCGTGGATTCGAGAATGCCGGCTGCAATGATGCTCGACGAGACCCGGCTACGCCAGGTTCTGTTCAATCTGGTGGGCAATGCCATCAAGTTCACCCACGAAGGGGGCGTTACTGTCCGGGCCACAGCAAAACCGCTGAAAGACGTTCCGGACGACGATGGCAAAGCAACGGACCGCCAGTTCTATCAACTGGTGGTCAGGGTCAGCGATACCGGAATCGGTATACCGCCGGACCAGCTGGACCGAATCTTCGATGCCTTTGAACAGCAGGAGGGGCAGAACACGCGTCGTTATGGCGGTACCGGCCTGGGGCTGGCGATCAGCCGCAAGCTGGCCCGCATGATGGGTGGGGATCTGGCGGTGGAGAGCGAACCCGGTAAGGGTTCGGTGTTTACCGTGACGCTGCCGAGAGTGGAAGCAACGGTCGAACAGGCCGAGGAAGATGGCGAGCCGAAAGAAGAGGAGCGCCTGCTGGCCCAGACTCTGAGCATGCAGGAGCGCGGTTGGTTGCGGCAGCAGCTTGCCCGGGACTTTGGTGATGAGTGGAAAGCGGTCCGTGAGAGTGGTGACCCGGAACAGATGAAGGATTTTGCCCGGCGTGTCGTGGCCTGGGGGCAGCGGCACCGGTCACCATCGGTCACCCGCTACGGCGAAAAACTGCTGGCAGATGTGGAAGCGTTCAATCTGGATGCGGTGAACAGTGCGCTGGAGTCCTTTCCGAAGCTGCTGGGGCGGCAGGGCTAGCCCGCCGGTGATCACAGACAGTCGAACTGGGAGCGGCGGTCAAAGGCTACAGAGACCATGTCGTAGCCGGACTCGGACAGATTTTGGATCAGGTCACGGTCCTTCAGAAGGGCCATGCAGACCTTGTGGACGCTGGCCTGCAGCTGCTCGGTGGGAGGTTCGCCCGCCGGGAAGCGGAAATCCACGATCAGGTATTTGCGATCCACTGTGGCCGCCACCGGAATATCCTCGCGGACGATGCTTTCATAGCCGATGTAGGTGGCCTGCTGCTGGGGGAAGACCTGGCTCATCAATACATCAATGTTCTCGGCCTGCGCCACTGGCGCTGCCAGGAGGAGGCCGGCGATGACCGTGCGGGAAAAAGTTCGAAGGTTCATGTGTCCACTCCCTGGTTTCCTTTTGGGCAGTGTAACAAAGTGTAACATCTCGTTACAGGCCATTATTGCAGAGTGTGCCGCCATTTACGCCGGTGGTGGGAAAAGTTTTTCAATTGTTTGCAGTCTGGATACAGTTTCTCCGGGCTGCCCCGGGCGAGCGGATCAACTATTCTTTCAAGAGCAAAAACGATAGGGAGAGAGCCATGTTTCAGCTGGTATTCAAAGGTGAGTGTGTTGCAGGAACGGATGAGCAGACGGCAAGAAATAACGCCCGGGCGCTGTTCAAGGCCTCTGTCGAACAGGTCGAACGGATGTTCAGTGGTCAACCGGTGGTCATACGCAACAAGCTTGAGGAGGCCCAGGCCGAGAAATACCGGGCAGTGCTGAAAAAACACGGCATGGTGGCGTATGTCCAGCCCATGCCCGGTGCCCGGCCTACACCCGCGCCATCACCCTCCGGCACCCAGGCCTCGTCCCCTACGCCTGATGAACCGGTACCCAAACCGGCCGCCAGCACCCCGGCGCGAGCCAGCGGTGGCGCAACCCCGAAGGTGGAGCCGGGCGACCGGTTGCCGGTGGCCGGGGAGAAGGTGGATGACATTCTGGCCGGCAGCGGCCTTGACCTGGATCCCGTCGGGGTAACCCTGGCTGAGCATCAGGAAGCCGAGGCGCCCATGTTCGAACACCTGGATGACTGGACCCTGGCGCCGGCGGGTTCGGATCTCGGCGTAGAGCGGGAGTTGCCGCCACCCATGGTCCCGGATGTGTCACACCTGTCCCTGGTGGACGAGGACGACAAAGATAAACCCTGAGCCTCTCGGTAACAGGACGTCTGCATTGAAAGCTCTGATTATCCTGCTCCTGTGTCTGCTGGTGCCGGCTTCGCTGCTGGCGCAAGAGCGTGAACGTGTCCGCGTCGGCCTGGTGCTCAGTGGTGGCGGCGCCAAGGGCATGGCCCATGTTGGAGTGCTGCGGGTGCTGGAGGAGATGAATATTCCGGTGGATGTGGTGGTCGGGACCAGTGCCGGTTCGGCAGTTGGCGCCCTGTACGCTTCCGGCATGCCCGTTGCCCGGATTGAGGAGCGCTTCATCGAAATGGACTGGCTGTCCAGTTTCCGGGATGACCCGGGACGGGTCTACAAGCCGATCCGGCGCAAACAGGATGACTGGCGGTTTCCGGTCTTGCCCGGTCTTGGTGTCCGTGCCGATGGTTTGCATGTCGGTGGCGGCATTGTTGCCGGTCAGAACCTGGGCTTCATTCTCAACGAACTGACCCGGAATGCCGCACTGGTGGAGGATTTTGACCGGCTGGCGATCCCGTTCCGGGCGGTCGCTACAGACCTGGCCACCGGCGAGCAAGTGGTTATTGGCCGCGGGAACCTGGCCGAGGCGGTCCGGGCGAGCATGAGTATCCCGGGTGTCTATGCCCCGGTGGAGCTGGACGGCCGGTTGCTGGTGGATGGGGGTGTCGCCAACAACCTGCCGGTCAGCGTTGCCAGGGATATGGGGGCGGACGTGATCATTGCCGTGGACATCACCGACCCGCTGATGGACACCGACGACCTGAGAGAGGCTTTCTCCGTAGTCGGCCAGCTCACCACTCTGCTCACCCGCCGCAACACAGAACAGCAACTCGGGTTACTTGGTCAACAGGATATTCTGATCCGGCCGGATCTGCAGGGTCACACCTCGGCCGATTTCTACCAGGCTCCGCTGCTGTTCGAGCTGGGTGCGACCGCCGCCCGAGACCATGCCGGCGAGCTGAGACCTTTACAGGTTTCACGCACCGACTGGACGGCCTATAAGGCGCGGATGGCCAGCCGCGCCTTCAGAGCCGGCCCGATTGCCCGCATCGAGATCGAGAATACCCGACGGCTGGCCCGGGATTTCCTGCGGGAGCGGATCCGCCAGCCCGTGGGTGAGCCCCTGGATGTTCCGGCCCTTGAGGAGGATCTCAAACGCATCTACGGCCTTGGCTATTACGAAACGGTTTCCTACTCGCTGTCTCCTTCTCCGGATGGCACCGTGCTGGTTATCCAGCCCCGGGAAAAGACCTGGGGGCCCAATTACCTGTCCTTCGGCCTCGGGTACGAGGACAATTTCGATGGCGAAACCCGTTTTAATATCGCCTCCGCATTGCGCATGACCGAACTCAACCGGCTGGGCGGTGAATGGCATACCGGCCTCCAGTTGGGTACCGAACCCTGGGTCAGGACCCAGTGGTATCAGCCCCTGGATTATGGCTACGACCGCTTCCTGGTGCTGGGTAGTGAGTATTCCCGGGACAACTTTGGCGTTTATGACGAGGTCGGCCGACAGATCGCCGAGGTGGATGTCACTTTTCGTTCCGCGGATCTGGCGCTGGGTATGGAGCTGGGCGGTGATGCCGAAGCCCGGCTGATCTACACCCGTGGCTATGCCACAGTGGATGAAGAAGTGGGGGAGCCGGTCGCCCCGGGCGACGCGATCCACCAGGGCAACGTAACGCTGCGGCTGGTCCATGATTCCCTGAATGATTCATTCTTTCCGACCGCAGGGGCTTTTGCCGGTGTCAAAGGGCGGTTCGAACGGGAGGATCTTGGCTCGGACCGGCATTTTGACTCGGTAACCACGCTGCTTCTGGGTACCGGAAGCTGGCAGGGCCTGACCCTGACGGGACTGGTGTTTGCCGAGGATGTGACCCGGGGCGAGGCCGGGGTTGAGAATCACGTCCGCCTGGGTGGCTTCCGGCGGCTGTCGGCGTTCGCTCCCGGTGAGATCACGGGCGAGAGCGCGGCCATGGCGGCCGCTTACGCCAGCCAGAGTTTTGGCGGGCCGCTGGTGCCGTGGTTTGCCGGTGTCGGACTCGAGGCGGGTAACGCCTGGGATTCCCTGAGCGATGCCAGCTGGGACCGCTCGGTTCGATCCTGGAGTCTGTTTGCCGGGGTGGACACCTTCTTGGGGCCGGTCCAGCTGGCAGGTGCCTACAACAACGAGGACAACTGGAGCGCGTACCTCAACATCGGCTTCTCCTTCACTCAGTTGTTCTACTGACAGCGCAGCTCAGTCCCGTTGTTCATTCCTGGCAATGGCGTCCAGTACCTGCTGGCACTGTTGCAGGGCGAAACGGTGGAGGATGCCGGCAAGGCGTTCCTCGTCGCGGTCCCGGATTGCGCTGATGGACTCCTCCATGTTCGAGAGGTTGTCCTCGAGCACCTGGCTGCCGCCATGCTGGAACGCAACGAAGGCACAACGCCTGGCTGAGGGCCAGAGGTCATCAATGGCGTTCACGATGAAGTAGTTGTCGGCGTAGACCAGGGAGGCCTTGGTGTATTCGATGCCCAGCTCGAGAAACTTCATCAGGTCATTGTTCTGGTAACAGGCCTTCATCTGCCGGTGGAGTGATTCGAGCCGCTCCATGTCTGACGGTTGCCACTTGCGTGCCAGCTTCCTTCCCGTGTGGGTGAGATAGAGTTCGAGGGTCTCGTACAGGCTACGCACAAAGTAGTCGTCCAGGGTTGTGACGAACGCTCCCTTGCGCGGGACGTTGCGCACCAGATGCCGCTTTTCCAGCAGGAGCAGGCCTTCCCGTATCGATCCGTGGCTGACGTCCATCTCCTTGGCCATGGCACCCTCGTAAATGCGCTCGCCGGAACGAAGCTGTCCAAAGACGATCAGGTTTTCGATGTGGCGGGCGACCTGTTCGGTCAGGGTTTCACGGGGTTTGAAAGCGTTCATGTCGGTTTATGGCTACTACAGGCGGTTGGAGATGATCGCATATTCGCATATTCGGGGGCGCCCGGGCCAGTCTGCGGCCGGCGTCACAGCAGGGGGGCACTCAGACGGATGGCCCGGCAGGTCAGCCGGAACAGGATTGAACGGTCCCGGTAGTCGCGCTCGGTCATCAGCCGGCAACTTTTCAGGTCCTCCTCCAGCATCTGTTCCACATCGGACACGAATCGTCGGTCGGTGTTGATGGCGGTGATCTCGAAGTTCAGGCGCATGGAACGGTTGTCCAGGTTGGCCGTACCCACCGCGGCATAGCGGTCATCCACCAGCACCACCTTCTGGTGCATGAAGCCCGGCTGATAACGATAGATGCCGATCCCGGCCTGGCTGGCCTGCACCAGGTAGGAATAAGCGGCCAGCTTCACCAGGTGATTGTCCGGTGTTTCCGGGATCAGGATGCGAACGTCGATGCCCCTAAGCGCCGCCAGCTGCAGGGCATTCATGATCTGGAAATCCGGGACGAAGTAGGGCGAGGCGATCCAGATCCGGGACCGGGCATTGTTGATGCAGTTCAGGAAAAACAGGGTACAGGTTTCCCAGGTATCGGCCGGTCCGGTGGGAAGGATCAGCACTTCCTGGTCGCCTGGAGTGTGCTCGCCGGCGCTCCAGTCGAGATTGGGGAGCTCGTCACTGGCCCAGTTCCAGTCTTCCAGCCAGGCCAGCTGGAGGCCGCTTACCGCCGGGCCCTCGATCCGGCAGTGAGTGTCCCGCAGGGGGTCCTGGTCCATGGCAGTACCCAGGTATTCATCACCCAGGTTGATACCGCCGACAAAACCGACCCTGCCGTCGCACACCAGCAGTTTTCGGTGATTGCGGAAGTTGATCTGGAATCTGCGCCGGCGGATGTTGCCATCGCCGAACGAGGCGACCCGTGCGCCGGCCCGGGACAATTCCCGCAGGTAACGGCGGGGCAGGAAGGCGCTGCCGATATCGTCGTACAGGAACCACACCTCCACGCCCTGCGCCAGTTTCCGTTCGAGGATCGACTTGATGCGCTGACCGACCCGGTCCGAGCGGACGATATAGAACTCCAGGAGGATGTACTCGCAGGCATCCTCCATCGCTTCAAACAGCGCCTCGAAGGTGGCTTCGCCATCGCGAAGCAGGGTGCACTGGTTGCCAGCGGTGAACGGCTGGCGGCCCAGTTTGCACAACACCTGCAGTTCGTCCTGGAAGCGGTCGTTGCCGGGGGCAGGAATGGACGTGGTCTGTTGCTCGAAACGGTTGAGCAGGGCAGTCAGGGACTCGTCACCCATCCGTCTGGCTTTGACGTAGCCACCGAACCGGTTCCGGCCAATCAGCAGGAACAGGGGCACGGTGACATACGGGATGCCCAGCAGGCCAATGATCCAGGCTATGGCGCCCTGGGGTGTGCGATAGGTCAGCAGGATCCGGTAGATACACCCCAGTGCCGCCAGGTACAGCAGGCCGACAGCAATGGCAATCAGCGGAAAGCCCTCCATCACGCCGTGCTCCCGGGATCCGTGGTGTTGGTACCCAGATGTTCGGCCCGATACTGGGCCGGCGCCTGGCCGGTCCAGCGCTTGAACGCCCGGCTGAAGGCGCTTAGCTCGGAAAAGCCCAGCAGGAATGCGATCTCGCCCAGGGCATACTGGTCGGCGGCGACATAACGCAGGGCCTTGTCCTTACGCACCTCCTCAACCAGCTCGTGGAAGCTCAGTCCTTCCTTCTTGAGTTTGCGGTAGAGGGTTTGGCGGCTCATGTGACACTGGCGGGCGAGGGTGTCGGCATCGATCCGGTCGGTCGCCATCTGCCGGGAAATCAGGCGGCGGATCTTGCGGCTGAAGGAGCGGCGGGTCTGCAGCCGGGCCAGCAGGAAATTGACCTGACGAAGGACCGCCGAATACACATAGGGATTGCGGTGCGGTATCGGATGGCTCAGGTGGCGACTGGCAAAGGCAACGCGGGTGATGCCATGCCCGAAGGTTACCGGTCCGCCCAGCAGGACTTCGTACTCGGTGGCGTAGGATGGCTTCTCATGGGCGATCTCGGCCCATTCGGCCTGGAAACCGGGATGGATGAAGTGCCGGGTCCGGCTCATGGCAGCGGCCAGGGTCCGGTCCATGTCCTGGCGGCAGTAATGTTTCGGAACGTCCGGTTGCCAGGTCAGGATGGCGGTGTCGCCGCTCTGTTCGAAGGTTAGGATGACCGATTCGTTGATCAGCCGGTGGAGGCGCACATACTGGGTCACCGCCTCGCCCAGGGTGTCGCAGTTGAAAAATACATGCCCCACCAGCCCCATGCGTTCTGGATCGACCAGTTTGCCGGCGTGGAGGCCGACGCCGGGGTCCCCGGTGATCTGTTCGGCATATTCCCACAGCCGGTAGTGGGCATCGGCAGGCACTCGGCGGTCCGGATCTTCGAGTTCACCGGTATCCAGGCCGGTGATGAGGGCGATCCGGCTCCGGTCCAGCACGCCCTGGCGTTCCAGGTAATGCACCAGTGCCAGCGTGCTGGATGCGGCAACGCCGGGAGTACGGGCTGTCAGGGTATCCGGGTGCGAGGAACTCACAACATTCCTTCTGAAAGTTAACAAGCTGTCATGGACGCTGGTACAAAATGTCAAGCGTATGGGACAACTTGTCAACGGCCTGTTTGCGATACAACGATAGCATCATCACATCAGGTTGGAGTAATGAATGCACACTTGATGGAGGTGTTGTATGGAACAGGAAATCTTTGTGCCCCATAGCGAGCAGGAACGCAAGAACGTGATTGCTCTCGCGGAATATCTGGACAGCATCTTCTACTGCTGATCAGACAGGCGTTCAGCCTATGACCTTAAGCCGGGGAACCCCCGGCTTTTTTTCGTCCCGACATTCGCCTGCCTTGCTCGCTGGGCTGGCAATGGTAATGTATCCGCTCCTAGAACAATCCTGTCCAATGCGGAGGCCGTCTGTCCATGAGTGTCGAGCTGAATCATCGAATTACCGGCGAAGGCAAACCCCTGATCCTGTTGCATGGCCTGTTCGGGTCACTGGAAAACCTGGGAGGGATCGCGCGCCGGCTGCAGGATGAATGGCAGATCCACGCCCTGGACGAACGCAATCACGGCAGTTCCCCACACACCGACAGCATGGACTACCCCTCCATGGCGGAAGACGTGCTTGCCTACATGGATGCCCAGGGGCTGGACAAGGCCTCACTCCTGGGGCATTCCATGGGGGGCAAAGTGGCCATGCAGGTGGCCCTGATGGCGCCGGAGCGGGTGGAGAAAGTGATCGTGGCGGATATCGCGCCGGTCAGCTACAAACCCCGCCACGATGCCATTCTCGAGGGGCTGAGACGTCTGGATCTGACCAGCGTGCGCTCCCGTCAGGCCGCCGACAAGCTGTTGGCGGAGTTTGTCGAGACGCCCGGCGTCCGGCAGTTCCTGCTGAAGAACCTGGAGCGGGTGCCCAGCGAAGAGCAGAGTGCTGATGGCCCCATGTTCCGGTGGCGGCTGAACCTGCCGGTGATCGATGACTGCTATGAAAATCTGGCCAAAGCCCCCGAGGGCGACGGCCCCTTCAACGGTCCGGTCCTGTTCCTCAAGGGCGCCGAATCCGCCTACATCCAGGAAAAGCACCGTGACCAGATCATGCGCCTGTTTCCTTCGGCCGAACTGCGGATCATCCAGGATACCGGCCACTGGCTGCACGCCGAGAAAGCCGATACCTTCGCCGCCCTTTGTCGCCGATTCCTTGAGAGTGAGGGCTGATGCCGGAGCTGTCTGGCATGGTCTGTTTTCATGGGCTGGCCCGCGTCTGCTATGGTTAGGCCATTGTCCTGGCGGGGAAATCGGAAAATAACAACAGGCGGACGCACTCTATGAAGTGGTTGTTGATCGGGTTGCTGGTGGTGTTTCTTTTGCTCGGCAGTTTTTTGCTGACGCCGTCGCCCATTGACAGCAAGGCCTGGGAGCCTCCCTCGCCACCACCCCTGACCGGCATCCTGGCGCCCAACGAACGGCTTCGGCTGGCGGACCTGCTGGCCCGCGGTCAGGTGTATGGCCCGGAAGACACCACGGTCGGGCCGGACGGCGTTCTTTACAGCGGTACCCAGGACGGTTTCATCGTCCGGGTCTTTCCGGACGGTCGCATCGAAAAGTGGCTCGAGACCGGCGGCCGGCCCCTGGGGATGGTGTTTGACCGCGAGGGCAACCTGATTGTTGCGGACGCCTGGAAAGGCCTGTTGTCGATTGCCCCGGACAAGACCATAACTGTGCTGGCCCGCGAAGCCGGGGGCACCCCGTTCCGGTTTACCGACGATGTGGACATCGGCCCGGATGGCACCATCTATTTTACCGATGCCAGTTCGCGCTTCCATCAGCCGGACTACAGGCTCGACCTGCTCGAAATGCGCCCCCATGGACGTCTTCTGCGTTATTCCCCCCGCACCGGGCGGGCCGAGGTCCTGCTGGGCAACCTGCACTTCGCCAACGGTGTCGCGGTTTCGCCGGACGGAGATTTTGTCCTCGTCAACGAGACCTGGAAGTACCGAATCCTGCGCTACTGGCTGCAAGGCCCCCGGGCCGGTCGGGCCGAGGTGTTTGCCGACAACCTGCCAGGGTTCCCCGACAACCTGGCGGTAGACAGAGATGGCCGTTACTGGGTGGCATTCCCCACACTGCGGAACGCGCAGGTTGATGCCCTGCATCGGACGCCCTGGCTCAAGGACCTGGTTGCGAAGCTGCCGGACAGCCTGAAACCCGCCCCCCAGGAGTATGGTCTGGTGGTGGCTTTCGACCGGGACGGCAATCCGATTACCAGCCTGCACGATACCCGTGGCACCCACCTGCAGGAAATCACCTCGGTGAACCCCCATGACGGGGTTCTATACTTTGGTTCACTTCACAACGACCGTATCGGGCGGCTACCGTTGCACGCCATTCCGGGGCTCGGAGACACTGACGAATGACCGCCGAACAGAACATTGACTGGGATCTTCCGGATCCCTTCACCCTCGAGATTACTGTGCGTGAAGAGGACACAGATCGCCTCGGGCACGCCAATAACGTAGTGTACGTCCGCTGGCTGGAGGACATCAGCTGGGCCCACATCGAGACTCTGGGCATGACCTGGGAGCTGCACGAGAGCACCGGCAAGGCCATGGCGATCACCCGTACCGAAATCGATTACCTGGCCTCTGCCAACGCCGGGGACCGGCTCATCCTGGGTACCTGGCTAACCGGATTTGACGGGCGCTTCCGTTCCTCCCGCCAATTCCAGTTGGTACGCCCGGCGGATGGCAAAACCCTGGTGCGGGCCGTTTCCACCCACGCCTGCGTCAACATGAAAACCCAGCGACCCTCCCGTGCGCCTAAGGAATTTGCCGAGATTCTGTTGTCCGCCTCGGTCAGTGGCGGCAAGGGCCTGGCCTCGAACTGAGCTTACCCGGGGGCGGTTTTCTGCTAGTCTGAAAGCGTCTGCCTCTGTAAGCACCGACAGTTACTATCGATTGTTACCACCGATGTCTGGAGAGACCCATGGAATCCACTAACGAAAACAAAATCGACACTTCCATGCGCCACGTGGTTTATGACCGTTTTGGTGAACGGGATGTTCTGCAGGTGGTGGAAAGCCCGGTGCCGGAACCGGATGAAGGGCAGGTGGTAGTTCGGGTTCACGGTGCCGGTCTGAATCCCATTGACTGGAAGACTCGCAAGGGTCTGGGTTTTGCGGCGCGCCAGATCGAGAACTCGCTGCCCTGGACGCCCGGCTATGATGTGGCCGGCGAGGTGGTTGCTGTGGGCGACGGAGTTACCACCCTGGCACCCGGTGACCGCGTGATGGGCATGGTGGGGTTCCCGGCCGCCGGCGGAGGCTACGCCGAGTATGCCCTGGCCGCAGCCGATGAATTGGCGATCGTGCCGGAGGAACTCGACCTGGTAGCGGCCGGAGGTGTGCCCCTGGCGGCACTGACCGCCTGGCAGGGGCTGTTCGAGATGGGCAAGCTGGAATCCGGACAGAAAATCCTGATTCACGCCGGTGCCGGTGGGGTTGGCCATTTTGCAGTCCAGTTTGCCCTGGAGCGGGGTGCTCATGTGATTGCCACCGCCTCCGCGCGAAACCGTGACTTTCTCGCGGAGTTGGGCGTTCATGAAGTGATCGATTACCACACCACCGATTTCGCCGATGAATGTTATGGCCTGGACATGGTGCTGGATCTGATGGGCGGAGATGTGGGCAAGCGGTCACTGCATACGCTCGGTGAGGGCGGTGTTCTGGTGACCATTCCCACCGTGACGGCTGATGAGATTATCAGCACCGCCGAAGAGATGGGCCTGCGGGCCCACGGTATGACCGTGCGTCCGGATGTCTTTCACCTGGAGGAGATCGCCGAGCTGATCGAGGACGGCGATGTGCGGGTGCACGTTGACGGCAGATTTACCCTCGATCAGGTGCGGGAAGCCCACGAAGCGCTTGAGGGCGGACATGTTCGCGGCAAACTGGTGCTGGATTGCCGCTGAGGGCCGGAGCCCTCAGCCCTTTTCTTCCGCGTTCGCGGAGTTTTCCGTCTCCGCCTTCGCGGCTTTTCCGCCGTTGTTTTTCTCCTTGCGTTCCTTTTGCGGCTGAGGCGGTACCAGGCTGATCAGTACCCAGTCCTCCTCCGGTTTCAGGTCGTCCATCTTGCAAACCGGCGAGATGTAACCCTTGCTATCAAACACGAACAGTACCAGGGCCTGGCGCTGGTATTTCTCCAGGAAATCCTCGTAACTGAATTCCTCGCTCAACTGGGTGGTTCTCACCGTGTAGCCCTGGCTGGCCAGGCTGGCCAGCTTTGCGTAGCTGACGCCATCGAACAGACCCCGGGTCATCTGGATCTTTTCTGCCGTCTGGTGGCGCGCCTTCTGGTCCTGGTCTCCCTCGGCCAGACTGAACACACAGTTCTTCCCGAACCAGTCCAGGAAATGATACGTGGCCAGTGAATTCATGTGCTTATATGGGGAAATGACCAAGAGTTTGCCAATGCCGGTCAGGTCCAGGTGGGTCGAGGCGTGTTCGGACACCGGATTGCCGAAGTAAACCTGCAGATTGTCCATCCGGGCCTGGCGAACATTCTCCCAGTTGGTATCGGCCAGGGTGACCGGCACCTCATGCTTCTTCAGTGCATGGGCAATCATTCGGGCGACATTGTTGGCGCCCAGGATCAGGAAGCCGAATTCGGCCGGTTCCGCGACCTTCAGCAGCCTCGCCAGAGGACGAGCGGTCAGGCTCTGCAGGGTGACCGTGGCAATGATCAGCATGAATACCAGCGGCACCAGTGTGCCGGCACTGTCATAGCCGAGTTTCTGCAACTGGAAAGCGAACAGCGCTGAAACCGCGGCCGCCACGATACCGCGGGGGGCTATCCAGCTCAGGAACAGCTTTTCCCTGAGGTTGAGTTCGGTGCCGATGGCCGACAGAAAAATGCTCAATGGGCGGGCAACCAGCATCAGGGCGGCCAGAACCACCACCAGGGCCCAGCCCAGCTCTGCAATGGCCGAGAATTCCACCCGTGCGGCCAGGATGATGAACAGGGCGGAGATCAGCAGGACACTGAGGGATTCCTTGAATTCGAGGATGCTGTCGATGGGTACCCGCTTCATGTTGGCCATCCAGATACCCATGATGGTGACGGTAAGCAGACCGGACTCGTGGGCCAGTTCATTGGAAATGGCGTAGACACCGAGCATGAAGGTCAGGGTGCCCGCATTGTGCAGGTACTGGGGAATCCAGTGTTTGCGCAGCACCAGGCCGTTGAGATAGCCGGCAACCGCCCCGATAAGAAAACCCACCAGCAGGGTCTTCCCGAAGATATAGAGGGAGTGGCTGAAAACGTTGCCCTGACCCCAGGAGACGATGCCCTCGAATACCAGCACTGCGAGGAGCGCGCCCACCGGATCGATGATGATGCCTTCCCAGCGAAGGATGTTGGCCAGTTTGGACTTCGGACGGACCGATCTCAACAGGGGCGCAATCACGGTAGGGCCGGTAACGATGGAGATTGCACCGAACAGCAGTGCCACTTCCCAGGATACCTCGAGGGCCCAACGGGCCACCAGGGTGCCGATGATGCAGGTGACGATGGAGCCGACCGGCACCAGATTGCGCACCATCTTGCCGTGGCCGCGAATTTCCTCGTAGCGCAGAGTCAGACTGCCCTCGAACAGGATGATGGCCACCGCCAGTGAGATCACCGGGAACAGCAGGTCCCCGAAGACCTGTTCTGGTGCCAGGAAGCCGAAGAGCGGTCCTGCGGCAATACCGCCGGCCAGGAGGAACAGGATAGCCGGCATTCGCACCCGCCAGGCCAGCCACTGGCAGAACAGGGACAGAACGCCGATGCTGGCGAGAACCATGACAGTGCTGAGAGGCATAGGTTTTCAGGTCCTTTGAATTACAGGTTGGCGCGCCGGGCAATACGGTTGAGCAGGCGCGAGGCCGCGATAAACCCGAAACTGGCGGTCACCGGGCTGGCGGCCCCGAAGCCGGAGGCGCAGTCCAGCCGGACCGGGCCGTTGCTGGCCGGTTTCTGCAGGCACACTTCACCATCTCCCGCAGGATACGTGAGCTGCTCAAGTGAGTATACGGCCTCTACGCCAAATCGCCGCTTGGGGTTGCGGGAGAAACCGTATTCCCGCCGTAACAGGTTGCGGACCTTCGCAAGCAGCGGGTCCTGGGTGGTTTTGGCAAGGTCGGCCACCTGGATCTGGGTCGGATCCATCTGGCCACCGGCTCCGCCGGCACAGACCAGTAGAAGCTTGCGTCGCTGGCAGTGGGCGATCAGGGCGGCCTTGGCCTTGACGCTGTCGATGGCATCCACCACTCCGGTCATCTCGGGGGTAACCAGTTCGGCGACATTCTTGGGGGTCAGAAAGCCAAAATGAACCCGTACCTCGGCATGGGGGTTGATGGTCCTCAGGCGTTCGGCCATGGCGTCGGTCTTGGTGCGACCATATTGTCCCTCCAGGGCGTGTAGCTGCCGGTTGGTGTTGGATACACAGATGTCATCCATGTCGATCAGCGTCAGGGTACCGATACCGCTGCGGGCAAGAGCCTCTGCGGCCCATGAACCGACACCCCCGAGGCCGATGATGGCGATGTGTGAATTCCGGAATGCGTCCAGGGCACGGCGGCCATAGAGCCGCTCGATCCCCCCGAAACGAAAAGCATAATCGTCCTCGGACATTCAGCCTCCGTCAGTAGCCGGTCCTTGCCGGCGCGAATCAAAGGACGCAATTGTAACCCAGGCATCGAAGGGAGACGAAAAGCAGGCATAAAAAAGAGCCACGCGGGGGCGTGGCCTTGAAGATGGCCCTGTCCGAGCAGGACATGGGCCGGACTAGTTCAGAGACACTAATCAACGGCTCCATTATTGATTTTCATCAGACCCGAGAGAAGGTCACAACGTGCCATTTGCCGGTCATTTCCGGTCAGACGGTCAGGCCATCCAATGGTGGTCGGAGAACGCCATCAGACTGTCCTTGCCGCTCTCGATATCCCTGAGCAGCCAGTCGATTTCCGGCAGCAGCTTGTCGAAATAAAAGCGAGCGGATACCTGCTTGCCTTCGAGCAACGGCTTGTTGCCCCCACCGCTGGCAAGTTGCTCGCCGGCGACGCCGGCCATACGTGACCACAGGTAACCAATCACAGTCAGGGCCATCAGGCGCAGGTAGGGTGTCGCTGCCGCACCAGCCTGCTCCGGATCTTTGGGGGCATTGTTGGCAAGCCATAGCGTGGCCTGTTCGAGTGCCTTGACCGCGTCTTTCAGTCGCTCCCGATGGGGCGCTTCCGGGTTGTCCTTGAGGTAACCGGTAAGTACCGCAAACAGGGTGCGCACCAGTTGGCCGCCTTTCAGCGACAGCTTGCGGCCCACCAGGTCCATGGCCTGGATGCCATTGGTGCCCTCGTAGATGCGGGCGATGCGTCCGTCACGCACCAGCTGCTCCAGAGGCCAGTCGGTGGTGAAGCCGGAGCCGCCGAGGACCTGCAGACCGGTGTTCGCGTTATTGAAGCCCTCGTCGGTAAGGAACGCCTTGACCACAGGGGTCAACAGCTGCACCAGGTCGTCTGCGGACTCGCGGAGTCCGGCATCCGGGTGGGCCACGGACAGGTCGAGCTGATGGCCGGTGAACAGGGCGAGGGCACGCATCCCTTCATTCAGCACTTTCTGACGCATCAGCATGCGCCGTACATCCGGGTGCACAATGATTGGATCGGCCGGGCCGTCCGAATTCTTCGGTCCACTGAGGGACCGGCTTTGCAGCCGCTCCCGGGCAAAGCCGAGGCTCTCCTGGTAAGCCATCTCCGCAAGGCCAAGCCCCTGCATGCCGACCATGAGGCGGGCCTCGTTCATCATGGTGAACATGGCCCGCATGCCGTCATTGGGTTCGCCCACCAGCCAGCCCTTGGCGCCTTCAAAGTTCATCACACAGGTGGCGGAGCCCTTGATACCCATCTTGTGCTCGAGCCCGCCACAGAAGGCCGGGTTGCGCTCGCCGGAATCCGGCAGGAACTTGGGTACCACGAACAGGGAAATGCCCTTGGTGGTATCCGCCGCACCGGGCAGCTTGGCCAGAACCAGGTGTACGATGTTGTCGACCAGATCGTGTTCACCGCCGGTGATCCAGATCTTGGTCCCTTCCAGGCTGTAGCTGCCGTCATCGTTGGGTGTGGCGCGGGTACGGATCAGGCCCAGGTCCGTGCCGCACTGGGGCTCGGTCAGACACATGGTGCCGGTCCACTCACCGGAGATCAGCTTGTCCAGATAGGTCTGCTTGAGTTCCCCGGAACCATGGGCATAAAGGGCGCTGATGGCGCCGTGGGTCAGGCCCGGATACATGCCCAGGGACAGGTTGGTGGAGCACACCATTTCATCCACCACGAACTTGAGTGTGTGGGGCAGTCCCTGGCCGCCGAACTCCAGGGGCGCGTCGAGGGCGGTCCAGCC
Organism: Marinobacter sp. DUT-1; assembly: GCF_050379415.1. Classification (NCBI taxonomy): domain Bacteria; kingdom Pseudomonadati; phylum Pseudomonadota; class Gammaproteobacteria; order Pseudomonadales; family Marinobacteraceae; genus Marinobacter; species Marinobacter sp. DUT-1. The sequence goes on along the minus strand of NZ_JBNRLS010000003.1, from coordinate 74,354 downwards.
GCCTTCAACAAACTGGCGGTAGGCCTCTTTGAACCCATCGGGTGTTGTCACGCTCCGGGTTTCCGGATTGTACTGACAGCCTTGCCGGTCACCGGTCTGGTTGGTGGGCTGGATGACTTCCGCTGCCAGCTTGCCGGCCTCGTCAATCACCGCGGACATCAGGTCCGGGGTGGCGTCGGCGTACTTTTCCAGCTCGTGCAGCTTGTCTGCTCCCAGGACATCAAACAGCAGGAAGCGAAGGTCATTCGCGGGTGCCTGGTATTGCATGGACGCTCTCCTCGTCGTTTTCAGGTCAGTCAGACTGGATATGATTGTTCCGGGCCTCGCAGCCCGGTACTCGTCTTCAAACTGGTGATTCATACGACTGTTTGAACGCTTTGGTCTTCACTGATCGGACAAAAAAGTAGCGCAACTTCATAAAAAAAACGTATCGACCTGTTGGGTTCGATCAATGGGTTTTTCCGAAAACCCTTTGATAATCTTTTCAGTCAGTTGGAGCTCATCATGAAGCAGGTTTTGATTGCAGGCGTCAGCGGGGCGATTGGTTCTGCGGTGGCGAGCCAGTTACTGGCCACGGATCCGGAACGGACCGTTTTGGGTCTGTGCCGGAATCCGGATGCGCTGCGGGAACGGATTCCGGACAGTCGCTTGCGACTGGCGCACTGGGACGCCCAGACAAGCAGCGTGGAAGAACTTGGTACTAGCCTGGCGGAGATGCTGGGGCGGGATGGCGAGCTGGACACCGTGATCTATACTGCCGGCCTGCTGCATGACAGCGAGGTCTTTCCCGAGAAACGGATAGAGGAGCTTGAGGTCGAGGCGATGGCGCGCTCCTTTGCCGTCAACTGCACCGGTTTTGGTACTGTGATGCGGGCGGCTATCCCCTATTTGCGACATCGCCGGTTCAAGCGGATTGCGGCTATTTCCGCCAAGGTGGGGTCGATTGAAGACAATCGGTTTGGCGGGTGGTACGCCTATCGTTGTTCGAAGGCCGCCCTGAATATGCTGGTCAGGAACCTGTCTGTTGAGTTACCAAGGCGGTGTCGGCCCGTGAGCTGCGTTGCCGTGCATCCCGGTACAACCGAATCGGGACTCAGCGAGCCATTCCAGCAGTCACTGGCGAGTCTGCAGGTGCACAAGCCCGGGGAAACTGCGGCCAATCTGTTGAGGGTGATCGGATCACTGGAGGAGGGGAGTAACGGTCGTTTCTATAGTTGGGATGGCAGCGAGTTGCCCTGGTGAAGTTGGATTTTGCACCGCCCCGAAGCGCGAAGCGGTGCGAGATATGAGGGTAGCTAGCTATCGGATAAAGGGGTTGAGAAGGCGGGTAAACGTGCCGGTCAATTTCACCGGAGCGCTGAGCACAGACAACGTAATGCAGTCCTCACACCCAACCGCAACGGGCTTGTGCTCGTCCTGTTCATTGAGCACGACGAAATCCCACTGGTTGAACACACCATTCTGGTCAGCGAACGCGCCCTGCAGGACAATTGTGGTTTCATTGCCCCGATGGGTGTGAGCCGGCGCTTTGCCTCCGGCTACCAGCTTCTGTAAAACCACCTGTTCGCTCTGCCCGGGAAATTTCTCGCTGATATCCAGCACGCTGACATCACCCAGCTGTCTTTTCCAGGGCAGTTCGTTCAGATCCTCCCCAAGCAGCTTCTGCAGCGCACTCATCCTCGGCGCAGCCGGTTGGGCCGGTTCACTGGTGGGCTCACTGTCAATGCGCGACAGGATGTCGTCGAAGATGCTCTCTGAGACACTGACCCGGGGCTGCTCTTCCATCATCACGGCGCCCAGGCTGTCCAGCGTGTCTACACGGCTCCGGCAGTGCGGGCACTGATCCAGGTGGAGCCGGATGCACAGGGCATGGGGCTCGCTCAGGTTTCCTGCGCTGTACTCCATGAGAGTCAGGCTGTCGGGATGGTGCCGTGTCATACGTTCTGATCCTGCAAAATCACTTTCAACTTGTTCAGGGCCAGGCGAACCCGGCTTTTCACCGTACCAAGGGGGATGTTCAGCTCGTCCGCAACCATCTGGTGGGACTTGTTCTCCATGTAAACCTTGGCAATCACTGTGACCTGCTCCTCGGGCAGATGACTCAGTGATTCGCGGATTCGCCGCTCAGACATAAGACGGTGCAGAGAGGTAACCGGTTCATCCTCGTTGTCGCCGGGGATCTGCCAGAGGTCCTCGGTCTCAACCAGCATCTCGGCGCTGGATCTCTGCATCTTGCGCAGCATGTCGATGCGTTGGTTACGGGCAATGGTGAAGATCCAGGTGGAGGCCGCCGCCTTGCGCCAGTCATAGAGACAGGAGCGCCGCCAGATCGAGACAAATACTTCCTGCACCAGTTCTTCCGCGTGACTGGCCAGGCCGTTGGCCATGGCGTAATACTTGATCTGCGGACCAAAGTGCTCGAACAGTGCGTGGTAGGCCTCGCGGTCCTGGTGTTTGCCCACTTTGTTCAGCAACTGGCTCCAAGGATCCTTTCGGCCCTCGGCTTTTGCTGGTTTCGGATCCAGTGTTGTCACCGGACGCTCCTTGACAGTCGCATGGCTTGAGCTTGTTCTGGTCATCATTCTATGCACTCGTCGCGGGTTTGTCAGTCGCAGGATTTACGAGGGCACGAGGGGACCGGATCAGTAAGACCACAAAAAAACGGAAAAGTTTTCCGTTGCGGCCCGGGTGTCCGAACGCACCGGTGGTTATTCTTCGAGGTAGGTGTAGCCTTCCAGTCCCGCGGCCAATTCAGCCAGCAGGGCCTTCTGTTGGCTTTCTGACAACTCGCTGGCGGAGAACTTCCGACGATACGCTTCCAGCAGCTGCTCCGGCTCGAAATTCACATAGCGTAGCACCTTGGCCACCGTGTCACCCGTGATGGGTTCGCCGATGGCATAACCGCCCTGGTCGTCCAGCCGGACGTCCACGGAGTGGGTATCGCCGAACAGGTTGTGCATGTCGCCCAGTATTTCCTGGTAGGCGCCAGTCATGAAAAAGCCCATCAGCAGCGGCCCTTCGCCATTTTCTTCCGGCAGGGGCAGGGTGGTCTCGATACCCTGCCCGTCCACGTACTGGTCGATACGGCCGTCGGAATCGCAGGTGATGTCCTGGATGACGGCACGCCGGGTCAGGGGGCGGTTCAGGCCGTTGATCGGCATCACCGGGAAAATCTGGTCGATGCCCCAGACATCCGGCAGGGACTGGAACAGCGAGAAGTTTACGAACAGCTTGTCGGCCAGCTTTTCGTTGAGCTCGTCAATGATTTCCCGGTGGGCGCGGTTGGCGCTGTCGAGTCGGCTCTTGAGTAGCCGGCAGCACCGGGTATAGAGGGTTTCAGCCTGGGCCCGTTCGGTCAGTGACAGCAGGCCGTGGGCAAACTGGCTGTGCACTTCGGCCATGGCATGCAGCACGTCGTGGTAGATCTCCGCCAGCGAGCGGGGGGATTCGCTGTCCTCAAGGCTGGCCAGGTCGCGCCATAGATCGTGCAGGGGCGCCGGTGCTTCTGCCTCCGGTTCGATGGGGGTGCGGTTGTCTGGCTGCTCCCGGTCGATGACGTTGGTAACCAGCACCGAGTGGTGGGCGGTCAGGGCTCGCCCGGACTCACTGATGAGGTCGGGGTGCGGAATGCCCTGGCGGTCGCATTCGGCCTGGATTACATGGACTACGTTGTAGGCGTATTCCGACACGCTGTAGTTCATGGAACAGCTGCTGCGGGAGCGGGTGCCTTCGTAATCCACGCCCAGGCCGCCGCCGATATCCACGGTTCCGATGGGTGCCCCCAGGCTGTGAAGCTCGGCATAGAAGCGGGCGCATTCCTTCAGCCCGGTCTGGATATCCCGGATGTTGGCAATCTGCGAGCCAAGATGGAAGTGCAGCAGTTGCAGGGACTCGAGGGCGCCGGCGTCGCGCAGGGTTTCCACTACATCCAGGACCTGGCTGGCGGAGAGGCCAAACTTCGATTTCTCGCCCCCGGTGTTCTGCCAGTTGCCCTTGCCGATGGTAGCCAGGCGGGCACGGACACCGATCAGCGGGGTCACCTCAAGCTCCCGGGCCTGCTCCAGAATCAGGGGCAACTCGGATTGTTTCTCGACCACGATAAAGACCTGATGCCCCAGTTTCTGGCCAATCAGGGCAAGACGAATGTATTCACGGTCCTTGTAGCCGTTGCAGACAATCACTGAGCCGTTCTGGCGGGACATCGCCAGTACCGCCATCAGTTCGGGCTTGCTGCCCGCCTCGAGGCCAATCTGGCCGGCGGAGGCGGCGGGTTCTGCCGCCAGAAGTTCTTCCACCACCCGGCGCTGCTGATTGACCTTGATCGGGTAGACCGCAGTGTAGCGACCCCGGAAGCCCTGATCCGTGGCAACGCGGTTAAACGCGTTGCAAAGCGTGTTGACCCGATCATGAAGGATATCTGTGAAACGGATCAGTACCGGCAGCTGCACTCCGGACTGGCTGAGGCTACGGGTCAGTTCGGGCAGGTTGATGGCAGCCCGGGTGCGGCCCCGGTCCGGTCTTATCAGGACCTCACCCTGCGGGTTGACGCCAATGTAACCGTCGCTCCAGTGCGCGATGTTGTAGACCTTGTGGGCAGGGGTGCCGCTGGCTTCGCTCATGCTTGCTATCCTGTCAGGAAACCGGGCCGGACGGGTGCCGGGAATATGGGCGCCATTGTAGGGCCAACATCCGTTGGCTAAAAGAACCGGATGTGGAAAATACGTGCTTCCGGGACGGTATAAATGCTTTGGCGGCCGGGATCCCGGCCCTACAATACGCCCCTTTCAACATAGCCCATGGTGCACAGCGGGAGGCAACACATGACAGCATTGAACGAGGGATGGTTTACCGAGGTCTTTCAGGATCAGGGTACGGCTTTTTCCCTGCAGGTGAAAAAGAAACTGCATGAAGAACAGACGCCGTTCCAGAAACTCGAAATCTACGAGACCGAAACCTTCGGCAACCTGATGGTGCTGGATGGCTGCGTGATGCTGACCACCCGTGACAACTTCCTGTACCACGAGATGATGACCCATCCGGCCCTGTTCACCCACAAGGATCCGAAAAAAGTGGTCATTGTCGGGGGGGGTGACTGTGGCACCCTCAAGGAAGTGCTGAAGCATCCGGGGGTGGAAGAAGCGTGGCAGGTGGAAATTGACGAGCGGGTGACCCGCATGTCCGAGAAGTATTTCCCGGAACTGTGTGAGGCGAATGATGACCCCCGGGCCAACTTCTTTTTCGGTGACGGTATCCAGTGGATGCGTGATATCGAGCCCAACAGCGTTGATCTGATCATCATCGACAGCACCGATCCGGTCGGCCCCGCCGAAGGCCTGTTCGCCCTGGATTTCTACCGGGATGCCATGCTGGCGCTCCGGGAAGGCGGCATCATCGTGCAGCAGAGCGAATCACCGCTGCTGCACACCGACACGATCATCAAGTCGATCCATGAGGACATGCACAAAGCCGGTTTCGAGCATGTGCAGACCTTGCCGTTCCCTCAGCCGGTCTATCCCACGGGCTGGTGGAGCTGCACCATGGCCAGCAAGACCAACCCCCTGCGCTACTTCCGCGAGGAAGACGCGGGTAACCGCCCGTTTGTCACCCGCTACTACAACCCGGGCGTTCATCACGGTGCCCTGGCCATGCCCCAGTTCATGCTGGACGCCCTGGGGGACCCGGTTATTCCCGGCGAGGCGTGACGCAAAAGTAGACACTTCCTGAGTCTGATCTAGACTTTAGGCAGTGATCGCCTTTCGATCATTCACGTTGGTTTTAGCCAGAGGAAGCTGTAGAGGAAGTCTTTATGGATGTACGCAAGGGAGAGCAGGAACGTCACTGGTTCCGAAGTAAGCGTTTTGAGGTGATCAACGGTCAGTGGTATTTCCAGACCCGGGAGGGAACCATGGAGGGGCCGTTCGACAGTATGAAGGAGGCGCAAATGGAGTTGCTTCTATATCTTCGCCACGCTGACGATGCCTTGTACCAGAGTGTCTGAATAAAGAAGGGGTCAGATGAAAGCTTTCACCTGACCCCCGTGTTCACTTCAGGTTCAAATTCGCGACCTCCGGGGTCAGATGAAGGACTTCATCTGACCCCTCCTTCACAGCGGCCTTACTGCTTGCCGCTGACAAACTCCGGATAGGCTTCCATACCACACTCGGACAGGTCCACACCCTCGTACTCGTCTTCCTCGCTGACCCGCAGGCCGATGACTGCCTTCAGGATACCCCAGACAACCAGGCTGGCCACGAAGACCCAGATGAAGATGGTGAGCGCGCCGATGATCTGGCCGCTGAAACTGACGTCACCGTTGGTGACCGGCACCAGCAGCAGGCCGAGCAGACCGCACACACCGTGGACGGAGATGGCGCCCACCGGATCGTCGATGCGCAGTTTGTCCATGGTCACGATGCTGAGCACTACCAGGACACCGCCGATGGCACCGAAGAGTGTCGCCGTCAGGGCACTCGGAGTAGACGGCTCGGCAGTGATCACCACCAGGCCGGCCAGCGCACCGTTCAGCAGCATGGTCAGGTCGGCCTTGCCGAACATCAGGCGGGCTGTGATCAGCGCCGCAACCGCGCCACCGGCAGCCGCGGTGTTGGTGTTCAGGAACACCATGGCCACGGAGTTGGCGCTGGCGATGTCGCCCAGTTTCAGGACAGAACCGCCGTTGAAGCCGAACCAGCCCATCCACAGGATGAAGGTGCCGAGGGTAGCCAGCGGCAGGTTGGCACCCGGGAACGCGCGGATCTCGCCGTTCGGGCCGTACTTGCCTTTACGGGCACCCAGCAGGAGCACGCCAGCCAAGGCCGCAGCCGCACCGGCCATGTGCACGATACCGGAGCCGGCAAAGTCACTGAAGCCGAGGTCACCCAGGTTGTACATGCCGAACACAGAGGCACCGCCCCAGGTCCAGGCACCTTCCATCGGATAGATGAAGCCGGTCATGAATACCGCAAAGACCAGGAAGGCCCAGAGCTTCATGCGCTCAGCCACCGCACCGGAAACGATGGACATGGCTGTGGCAACGAAGACCACCTGGAAGAAGAAGTCAGATGCGCCGGAGTAGATGGAACCACCCTCGAAGCCATCCTCACGACCGGCGAAGTCGCCCAGCACACCGGCAACGTCCACGTCGGCAATGCCGGACAGGAAGATGCTGCCGCCGTACATGATGGCGTACCCGCAGACCAGGTACATGATGCAGGAAATCGCGAACAGTGCGACGTTCTTGGTCAGGATTTCAGTGGTGTTCTTGGCTCGCACCAGGCCGGATTCCAGCATGGCAAAGCCGGCGGCCATCCACATGACTAATGCGCCGCACACCAGGAAATAAAACGTATCTATAGCGTATTGCAGGTGAAAAAGATTGCTTTCCATTTGAAGCCCTCCGCACAAGGCTCTTCAGGTTATAGGTTTTTTGCGTTGGCTGACTGAGTGGTCAGGTCAGGCTCAGACCGCTTCTTCGCCGGTTTCACCGGTCCGGATGCGGATCGCCTGTTGCAGTTCGGTCACGAAGATCTTGCCGTCACCGATCTTGCCGGTGTTGGCTGCCTTGGTGATCGACTCGATAACCTGGTCCAGCAGGTTGTCGCCGATGGCGATCTCGACCTTGACCTTGGGTAGGAAATCCACCACATATTCAGCGCCACGGTAGAGCTCGGTGTGGCCTTTTTGCCGACCGAAGCCTTTGACTTCAGTGACGGTAACGCCTTGAACGCCAATCTCGGATAGTGCCTCACGGACATCATCCAATTTGAAAGGCTTGATGATCGCTGTCACAAGTTTCATTGCTTTCTCCTTGGTAAAGCCGTCCCAACAGTGAGGGCCCGTCGGCCGATTGTTGAGTTCGGGATGCTGCCACCTCGCACACCAATTGTGCGGATTGCGTACTGGTGTTCTAGCATCGGGTATGCCAACGCAAAAAATTCATTTTAAAACAAAAGGATATATATTGCCTGTCCCAGATTGGCGCAAAAGCGTGCACCAAAACAGGGCCACTCATCGCCCGGCGGTCCATTTTGGAGCCATTCGCCGTGCGGCGACGGCAGCCATTATATAGCTGACAGGCAACAGTATGGCAGGCCCGCGTGTGTGATACACTCCCGGAACTGCTTTTTGGTGGCCGGCGCAGGCCGGAATCCGCAAGATTGGGAACCAGTGAGGTAATACGTGAAAGGTCCGCAGGATATACTCTCTCAGCTACAGGGCCAGTTCGGTCAGTTCGTCCCCGATATGGCCCGTGCCGCCCGGGAAGACTTTGAAACCCAGGCCCGAGCCACGGTCATGTCGGTCCTGTCGCGCCTGGAACTGGTGACCCGGGAAGAATTTGATGCCCAGCAGGCGGTACTGATGAAGACCCGGGAAAAGGTGGAAGCACTGGAATCCCGCGTCGCCGAGCTGGAACAGAAACTCCAGGGCAAGTAATGCCCTGTTGGTGGGCAGGATGCCCGCCGGAACAAACCATGGAAGGTGATTATGCTTGCCGTTGTCCATTCCCGCGCCAGCATTGGCGTGTCGGCTCCCGCGGTTACCGTGGAGGTCCATCTGTCGGGCGGCCTGCCTGCCCTGTCCATTGTCGGATTGCCGGAAACCGGTGTCCGTGAAAGCAAGGAGCGGGTGCGCAGTGCGCTGCTGAACGCCGGTTTCGACTTCCCCGCCAAACGCATTACCATCAATCTCGCTCCAGCCGACCTTCCCAAGGAGGGTGGGCGCTTTGACCTGCCGATTGCCCTGGGAATCCTGGCAGCCTCCGGGCAGATTCCGGAGCAGAGCCTGCAAGACTGCGAGTTTGTTGGCGAACTGTCCCTGGATGGCGCTCTTCGGCCTCTCAAGGGTATTCTTCCGGCCGTGCTGGCGGCCAGGAGTGAGGGGCGCCAACTGCTGGTACCCCAGGCCAACGCCGAAGAAGCCGCGCTGGCAAGCCGGGATGATGTGCTGGCGGCTGCCCACATTCTGACGGTGAGCGAGCATTTGTCCGGCCGTGCCCGGCTGGTTCCCATCCCCGGCGCGACCCGGGAGCAGGCCTCGGGCGACCGCCAGCCGGTGGCCGATCTTTCCGAGGTCCGGGGTCAGCAGGTGCCCCGCCGGGCGCTGGAGGTGGCCGCAGCGGGTGGCCATAACCTGTTGCTGTTTGGTCCTCCGGGAACCGGCAAGAGTATGCTGGCGAGTCGATTGCCCGGCATTCTGCCGTTGCTGACCGACGACGCCGCCATGGAAGTGGCGAGCGTGCATTCGGTGGCAGGACTGCCGGTTCGGGAGGGGCGCTGGCGGGAACCGCCGTTCCGTGCACCCCATCATACTGCCTCGGCCGTGGCCCTGGTGGGTGGCGGCAGCAGCCCCCGTCCCGGTGAGATCTCCCTGGCGCACCGTGGCGTACTCTTCCTTGACGAATTACCGGAATTCGAGCGGCGGGTACTCGAGGTGCTGAGGGAACCGATGGAGACCGGCGAAATTGCCATTAGCCGGGCTGCCCGGCAGGTGCGTTTCCCGGCCCGGTTCCAGGTGGTGGGGGCGATGAACCCCTGCCCCTGTGGTTACAGTGGTCATCCTTCCATCGACTGTCAGTGCACGCCTTCCCAGGTGATGCGATACCGATCGAAGATCTCGGGGCCTTTGCTGGACCGTTTCGACCTGCACGTGGAAGTGCCGGTGCAAAGCGGCGAGGTGCTGATGCAATCGGGTACGGAAGAGGAAACCAGTGCCTCGGTGCGTACCCGGGTGGAGCTTGCCCGGGTACGACAGCTGGAACGGGGGCAGCTCAACGCCCTGCTGTCCGGTCGTGCCCTGCAGGACGCATGCCGCCTAGATGCCGACAGCGAACGGATGCTGGCCGGGGCCATGGAACGGTTGGGGCTGTCGGCCCGGGCGCTGCATCGTATTCTGAGGCTGGCACGCACCCTGGCGGATCTGGAAGCGGCGGAGACGGTGTCCTATGCCCACCTTGTGGAAGCGCTCGGTTACCGTCAGTTGGATCGGCAGCAGGGCCGGCACTCGGTGGTATCCGCCTGAACCGACGGACTCTGGTAAACTGTGGCCCAGATTGTTAACCAGAACCCGCAGCCTGCGGTAAAGGATTCCAGATGACTGACCAGAATGAACCGCAAGACCAGAAGGAAGCCGCGGATTCGCCGGTAACCACCCGCCGTGGTGTCCGCAGCTTCGTGCTCCGTCAGGGGCGTATGACCGAGGGCCAGAAGAAGGCCTTTGACCGGGGCTGGGCGAAGTATGGCCTGAGCCGCGAGGACGGCATGATCGATCCCCGCGAAGTATTTGGCCGTGATGCCATGCTCAACCTGGAAATTGGTTTCGGTATGGGCCAGTCCCTGGCCGAGATGGCCGAGGCCGCGCCGGAACAGGATTTTATCGGGGTGGAAGTGCACCTGCCGGGTGTTGGCGCACTGCTCAAGGAAATCGAGGACCGGGGCCTGGAAAATATCCGGATCTACAACATCGATGCCAATGATGTCATCGACCTGTGTCTGCCGGATGCCTGCCTTGATCGGGTCATGGTGTTTTTCCCGGATCCCTGGCCGAAGAAGAAGCACCATAAGCGCCGGTTGATTCAGCCCGAGTTTGTTCAGCGCATCCGGCACAAGCTCCGGGTAGGCGGCGTGCTGCATCTGGCGACTGACTGGGAAAACTACGCCGAGCACATGATGGAAGTGATGGGCGAGTCGGAAGGCTTCGCCAATGCCGGCGAACCGGGTGAGTTCTCTCCGCGCCCGGATGATCGGCCGATCACCAAGTTCGAGAAGCGCGGTGAGCGTCTGGGCCATGGCGTCTGGGATCTGCTGTTCCACCGCACCAACTGATTCCCTTTGCCGGGTCAGCCGTGGGCGAGAGGATGTCGCCGGGCGGCCCGGATGATTACCAGGCCGGCCACGCCCAGGGTCAGGCCGGTAAACTTGATCAGCGCACAGAGTGTGGCGGAAAGGCTGACCACATCAGTGGGTGGGTTGAAGTTGTTCAGCAGCAGGATGTTCTCGGTGACATCCGCCGCGCTCGCTGCCACAAACAGTGCCCGTACCCAGCGCCCGACGACCCGCTCCCGGACGCCGGGCCGGTCCCGCATCAGGTGGCGGGTGAGGTGCAGCAGTGCCAGCAGGTAAGCCGCGATAAAGAAGAAATCGAGCCACAGGGAAACCCGGGCCCAGAGCAGGCCTTCGGAGCGCCAGCTGCGAAGGATGGCATGAGCCTGGTCAGCAGTGGCAGCGAACTGGAAACTGACAATGCCCTGGGGCGCAGAGCCGGTCTGAAGTGGCTGATTGACCAGTATCAGGCCCCCCAGCAGGATTACGGCGGTGATCAGACTGGTCTTCAGCGTTTTTGGCAAGGCTGCCCATCCATGTGCCGGGTCCATCAGAGAAAACGCTCCAGCAGGCTGTTGAGATATCGCTGGCCAAGCTCCGTTGCCTGCAACCGGTGGCTCTCCAACAATCCATCCTTACGTAATTGATCAAGTTGTACCCTAACTGACCCCAAGGGTAAACCCGTTCGTTCCGCAAACAGCGATTCTGCCACACCGGCCTTCAGCCGCAATGCGTTCATCAGGAATTCCAGCGGCCGCTCGTCCGGTTCAATGGCTTCGACCCCGGCGGTGCGACTGCCAATACGATTGAGATAGGCCTCCGGCTGACGGGTTTTCCAGTAGCGCCGGATGCTGCCATCCGCCAGGCTGACCTTTCCGTGTGCGCCGGCACCCAGCGCCAGGTAATCGCCGAACGTCCAGTAATTCAGGTTGTGCCGGGAGGCTCGTCCGGGCTGGCACCAGGCCGATACTTCGTAGTCCTCGAAGCCGTTCTCCCGCAGCAGGTCAGCGCCGGCCCGGTAGATGTCCCAGAGCCGGTCATCGTCGGGCAGATTCGGCGGGCGACTGTAGAATTCCGTGTTCGGTTCCAGGGTCAGCTGGTACCAGGAAAGGTGAGGCGGCGCATGGGACAGGGCTTCGCGCAGGTCCGAGAGGGCCTGAGCCGGTGTCTGTCCCGGCAGGCCATGCATCAGGTCCAGATTGACGTTGTCGAAGCCGGCAGTTCGGGCCGCTTCAACGGCGCGATGGGCCGAGTTGCGATCGTGGATGCGCCCAAGCACTCGCAGGTGTTCAGGGTTGAAGCTCTGGATGCCGATGGAGAGCCGATTGATGCCGGCCTGCCGGAACGCCTCGAAGCGGCCCTGTTCCAGGGTGCCGGGGTTGGCTTCGAGGGTGATCTCCGCATCCGGCGCAAAAGCAAGCTTCTCCCGAAGCGCTTCGAACAGCCGGAAATAGAAATCGCCCGTCATCAGGGAGGGCGTGCCGCCGCCGATGAAAACCGTCTGGATGGCCCGGTTCCGAACCAGCGTCAGATCCTGCTCCAGATCCTCCAGCAGCGCTGACAGGTATGCCTTCTCGGGAATGTCGCCCCGGATTGCATGGGAGTTGAAGTCGCAGTAGGGACACTTGCGCACGCACCAGGGCACGTGGATGTAGAGGCTCAGGGGCGGGTTCACCGCCACCGGGGTAGTGGCGGACATGACCTCAGAGCTCCACCTTAAGGTGTTCCACCAGCTGGGCAAGGGCGCGGCCCCGGTGGCCGATGCGGCCCTTTTCGTCCCGACTGAGTTCTGCGGCGCTGCAATTGTGTTCCGGCGCGAGGAAGATGGGGTCATAGCCGAAGCCGCCACTACCCCGGGGCTCGCGCAGAATCCGGCCCGGCCAGCGGCCATGGCAGACGATGGGAGTCGGATCATCAGCATGGCGCAGATAGACCAGTACGCAATGGAACTGGGCCCCGCGATCTTCATCGGGGACGTCCTTCAGGGCGTCGAGGAGGGCTTCGACGTTGTCCGGGTCGGTGGCATCTTCGCCGGCAAACCGGGCCGAGCGGACGCCGGGCAGGCCGCCCAGGGCGTCCACCGCAATGCCGCTGTCGTCGGCAAGCGCTGGCAGGCCGGTTTCCCGGGCAGCGTGCCGGGCTTTCAGGATGGCATTCTCAACAAAGGTAACCGCCGGTTCCTCGGCCTCACCCACACCCAGCTCGCCCTGGGCGATTGGCGTCAGGCCCAGGGGCGTGAGCAGTTCGGTCAGTTCGGCAATCTTGCCCTTGTTGTTGCTGGCGATGACGAGTTGTTGTGCCATGATTCAGTCGCTGAACAGGGTATGGGCAAACCGGACCGAGAGGTCCTGCTGGTAGCCGGTCGGGCGGGCGGTAATGTTGAAGGTCATCAACTCGCCGGCGGGGTACTGGTACTCGGCGATGAAATAGACCGCATCGCCTTCCTGGATACGACGGAACGCCAGGAAATTGACCTGTTGGATGTCGTTAGTGACCTTGCCTTCTACCTGGCCGCTCACAGGTTTGAGGGTGCCGTTGTCCTGCTCCTGCATGATGGAGATATTGATGATGCCGATGCCCTTGCTGCGTTGGAGGTTGTTGGCACTGGCGACCTCGGGCGACAGGAAGGTGCTCGGCAGCACGCTCCAGTGCAGCTGATAATCGCCGAAGTCCTTGGAGCCGGCTGCCTGCGCCTGCAAGCCAGCCAGGGTCAGGAGGGTGGCCGTCAGAAAGATTGTGAAAATCCGGAGTTGTTTGATCATTGCTCGTTCTCCCGTGTGATGCGGTAAATGGCAATCTCCCCCAACAGGTTAGGCCATAATCGGGCAGACCAGCTGTTCTGGTGCTGGCCGTCCACCACCCGTCGGCTCTTGATCCTGATGCCCTTTTGACGGCACAGGGCCTCGAAATCCTTGAAGGTGCAAAGGCGGATGTTGGGGGTGTTATACCATTTATACGGCAGTGCCTCGGATTCGGGCATACGGCCACTGAGCGCCAGGCCCCAGCGCAGCCGCCAGTGGGCGAAATTGGGAAAGGTGACAATGCCTTCCCGGCCCATTCGCAGCATTTCATCCAGGACCTTGTCGGGGCGGCGGACGGCCTGCAGGGCCTGGGTCATCAGTACGATATCGAACATGCCGTCATCGAAGTTATCCAGGCCCTGGGTGTCCAGGTTCTGTTCGATTACGGCGACACCCCGGCTCATGCAGGTGGTGATGTGGTCCGGGTTGATTTCCAGACCGAAGCCGGTGGCCTGGCGTTCCCGCTGCAGGAAGTCGAGCAGGGTGCCGTCACCGCACCCCAGATCCAGGACGTGATGCCCGGGTTTGACCCATTGCTGGATGATTTCGAGGTCAGGTCTCATGCGCCTACCTCCCTTGCTACCCGGTCCATATAGGCGGTGAAGATATCGGTATACCGTGGCGTGGGGATCAGGAAGGCATCGTGCCCCCAGGGCGCGTCAATCTCGGCGTAGCTGACTTTCTTCCGGGCGGAGATCATTGCGTTCACCATCTCTTCCGAGCGCTGGGGCGTAAACCGCCAGTCAGTGCTGAATGACAGTACCAGGAATTCACACTCGGCTGCCGCAATCACTCTCGACAGGTCGCCGCCGTGGTCATAAGCCGGGTCGAAGTAATCCAGTGCGCGGGTCATGAGCAGATAGGTGTTGGCATCGAAGGTCTCGGAAAACCGCTCGCCCTGGTAGCGCAGGTAGCTCTCCACCTGGAATTCGGCGTCATAGCCGAACTTGTAGGCTTCTTCCCTCAGCTCCCGGCCAAACTTCTCCCCCATGGAGGCATCGGAGAGGTAGGTGATGTGGCCGACCATCCGCGCCAGCATGAGGCCGCGGCGGGGCAGGGTGTCAAAGTCGTAGTAGCGGCCGCCATGAAACTCCCGGTCGGAGGTAATGGCCTGGCGCGCCACCTCGTTGAAGGCGATATTCTGAGCGGTCAGCCTCGGTGTGGAGGCAATCACCACGGCGTGCCGGAGTCGGTCAGGGTAATCGAGGCTCCACTGCAGTGCCTGCATGCCGCCCAGGGAGCCGCCAACCACCGCCGCCCAGCACTGGATGCCGAGTCGGTCGGCGAGCAGGGCCTGGCTCTTCACCCAGTCACTCACCGTAATCACCGGGAATTCGGGGCCAAAGGGCTTGCCGGTGGCCGGGTTCTCCGAATTCGGTCCGGTACTGCCGTGACAGCCGCCCAGGTTGTTCAGGGAAACCACGAAGAAACGGTTGGTATCGATGGGTTTGCCCGGGCCGATGCAGCTGTCCCACCATCCGGGTTTGCGATCGTCCATGCTGTGGTAGCCGGCGGCATGGTGATGGCCGCTGAGGGCGTGGCAGATCAGCACGGCATTGCTGGCGTCGGCGTTCAGTTCGCCATAGGTTTCCACCACCAGGTCGTAATTTCCCAGCTGCTGGCCACAGGCCAGCTCAATGGGAGTGTCAAAGTGGTAAGACTGTGGGGTAACTATCCCGACAGAATCCGCGGGCAGGGAATCGGGCATCGGCGCGACAGGTTCCTGGTTCGATCCGTAAGTAACTGGAACAGCGACAGCAAAGCCATCGCCAGCCCAGCAGTTTATAGCCGGGTGGGGATGGCTGCAACCGGGGCGGGTGTCAGCAGGCCGGGGTTAAATGACCCCGGAAATGTTTACCACCTTCTGCTGGATCAGGGTCGGGGCCGGCTTGCGGATCTGCCGCTGCATGCCGTCGGCCAGTTCAAGCTGGCGACGCAGGTCGGCAATGGTGGTTTCGAGCTTCTCCCGCTCGGCACGGCCATCGCGGTCGCTTCTGACCATGTCACGCAGTCGCCGGATCTGGTGCTCCAGCAGCTGCTTCTGTTCCATGGAATACTGCATGATGGGGAGCAGGGCCTCGTGTGGCCAGCGTTCAACGTCCTTGCGTACCCGGTTATGCAGGGTGCGGGCCTCTCCGACCATGACATTAAAAAAGCGACGCACCAGCAGGGACTGTTCGGTCAGGAGGTTTTTCGGGCTGATCCGGAAGCGCCTGGCTTTCTTGCGCAGCTCCCGGACGGCGATGACGTGCCGTCCGGCGCGTAGCGGAATGGGTTCCAGATGCCGTGCCCGGGTATCTTCGTTATAGCGCCGGTAGATGGCGCCCACCATCTTCTCCGCCAGGTGGCCTTCGCTCATAAGGTTGGTGAGGTCAGCTTCCAGCAGTTCGAAGAAGTGATCCATGGCCCGGTTCATGCCGGCGGTGGTCCAGCTCTTTGACATGGACGCCCGGATCTTATCGGCATGCTCCTCGAAGCGTTGCTCGCTGACCAGGCTCTTGAGGGTCTTGCCCTGGGAATCCACCAACCGGCGACTGGAGCGCAGGGATATGAGCTTCTTGTAGTAGAAGTCATAATCTTTCTGTGCCCGCTCCGCGAGCCGGCCAAGGGCCGCTTTGTCCATAGTGGCGCCGGAGCAGGCCTGGAGTTCTTCGTCCAGCGCCTCCAATCGGGTCTGCATGGCGGCCTGGCTGTTCTGAAGCATACCCAGCAGGTCGTTGATCAGGCTCTGGGTAATCAGCTGCTCCTTATGCATCAGGATGCGTTTTATGATCAGCTGTTCCAGCTGGCCGATGTTGGAGCGCTCGAACAACTCGGCATCCCGGCGGACACGTGCCAGCAGCCCCTGCTTGGCCGACAGCGGGATGACATCGTGCTGGCGGATACCCAGGTGGTCGGCGGTGTAGCTGCGTACCCGTTCGATGGCTTCCCGGGTATGCTTTTCACCCTGTAGATCGTCCCAGAGCACGTCGATCTTGTTCAGGGCCGCAAACCGGCCGGCCCGGTGATCAGCGTGTTCGGTGTCGATGTGTTCCTTCCAGATGGTCATGTCACTGGCGGTGACACCAGTGTCGGCGCTGAGCACGAAAATCACTGCGTGGGCCCGGGGCAGCATGCTGATGGTGAGTTCGGGTTCGGAACCAAGTGCGTTAAGGCCGGGGGTGTCGAGAATGCGCAGGCCGCGTTCGAACAGGGGGTGCCGGATACTGATCTGGGCGTTACGCCAGGCCGGCACCAGAACATTGCCGGGATTGTTGCGATCATGCTCGAGCATGGCTTCGTCGAAGCCGAGGTTCCGTGCCTCTTGTGGTGGCACGCTCTTGACCCTGGCAACCTCTGCCAGAACTTCGCGCATGATTTCCGGATCGCGCTCATCGAGTTCATGCTTGACCCAGCGTTCCGGCTGTTTTCGGAGCTGCTGCAGTGACAGCTCTCCGGTGCGGGTCTCGATCGGGAGCAGTAGCAGGTAATTCTGATTGGCCGTACGGTCAAAGAACAGCTCGGTCGGGCACATGGTGGTTCGCCCGGCCTGGGAGGGCAGCATGCGCTGACCATACTCCGAGAAGAACAGGGCATTGATAAGTTCGGTCTTGCCCCGGGAGTACTCGCCGACAAAGGCAATGGTCAGCTCATCCTCGATGAGCAGTTCGAGTCCGTTCCGAATGCGGGTGCTGATGTCGTCGGAAAACAGGTCATTATCCTGCAACCAGAGGCGGTAGCGCCCGATCTGCCGGATCAGTTCCTTTTTCCAGTTATGGTAAGCCTCTACCTGCTGCGACAGAGTTCCCTGCGGGTTCATTGGAGTTTCCTTCTGCGCGACTTCCCGGTATACCGGCGCCCACTGCCTGCCAGGCGCGCGGACTACAGCAATTCATGAATAAGTAGTAATACTATCCCGTCTTCCGAATTTGTGTGTACCTTCCCTGTGCATTCCGTCGAACAGGTCACAATTTATCCCAATAAAAAGCCGCAAAATCAACAAGATGATTCTGCGGCCTGAATTTATTGATTTTCGTTTCCGGGTGTTACCGAATGTACATCAGGAAGGCGGAATTACATGCCGAGGCCAATGGATCCGAGGCCGGCGGCCAGTTTCATGTGATCGATCACAACTGAAATCACGTTCAGGATCAGGAATACAATGATCGGAGACAGGTCCAGTCCGCCCATGGATGGCATGATGTTGCGCACCGGGCGCATGACCGGCTCGGTGATCTGGGCAACCAGCTGAATGGCCGGGTGGCCACTGTGGGGAGCGATCCAGCTCACCACCACCACCGCGATGACTGACCAGAAGTAGATTTTCACGATCAGGCTGAGCACGTTCAACACGGCCCAGACCACCAGGGTGATGGGATTGATCGCCGGAATGCCACCGTTGAGTGCGATCAGGATGAAGAAGAATGTGATGGCCTGGATGATGATTGCCAGGACGAGGGAGGCGCCGTCGATGCCTCCCCAGCCCGGAATAAAGCGACGAAGGGGGCGCAGCAACGGGTTGGTCGCCTTGACCACAAACTGGGAGATCGGGTTGTAGAAATCGGCCCGGGCCAGCTGCAGCAGGAAGCGCAGCAGCACAATCGTCAGATAAAAGGTGGACGCGATCAGCAGGATGGTGATCAGGATGTCTGCCAGCATGTAGCTGTGTCTCCGTTATCGGTTACTGTTTGCCGGCCAGTTCTTCGGCCATTTCTTCCGAACGCTTGAATGCTGCGCCGTAGGCTTTCTTGACCAGTTCTCGCAGCCCGCCTTCCTCGAACGTATTGATAGCCTGCTCGGTGGTGCCGCCGGGGGACATCACATTGCGCTTGAGCTGGGCAGGATCGTGTTCGCTGCGGGCGGCCATTTCTGCGGCCCCGGCCATGGTCTGGATCGCCAGTTCCCGGGCGGTGGCCGGTTCAATGCCGGCTTCCGTGGCGGCCGCCTCGAGCGCTTCAAGCATCAGGAAGAAGTACGCCGGGCCACTGCCGGACAGAGCGGTAACCCCGTGCAGCAGGTTTTCGTCCTCCACCCACAGCGCGGAGCCGATGCTCTCAAATACAGCCTGGACCATCTTTTTCTGGTCGTCTTTCACCTGGCTATTGGCAAACAGGCCGGCAGCCCCTTTGCCAACCAATGACGGTGTGTTGGGCATGACCCGCACCATGGGTAGCCCGCCGCCGAGCCATTCGTCCAGGGTGTCGGCGGTCAGGCCTGCGGCGATGGAGACCATCAGTGGACGGGTGTTCTGCACCACCGGGGCAATGTCACGACAGACATCGGCCATGACCTGGGGCTTGACCGCGAGGATGACCATGTCGGCCTGCTGGGCGCAGTAGCGGTTGTCGGTGGTGACGCTGACGCCAAAACGCTTGCGGATGGCCTGAAGATGACCGTCATCCGGGGCGCTGACCCAGATATCACCGGCCTTGTAGCCATTGTCCAGCATGCCGCCAATGATGGCGCTGGCCATATTGCCGGCTCCGATAAATGAGATAGTGGGCGATGTGCTCAAGGTTCACTCCAACGATTGATCGGTTAACTGTTTGAACCGGATGATAGCAGGAACTGAAAGATTCAGCTCTGGGGTTCCTTTGGTGGGCGGGCTCCGAACACCGCAGTGCCAACACGGACCCAGGTTGCGCCCTCGGCAATGGCCATTTCCAGGTCATCGGACATGCCCATGGACAGGGTGTCCAGCGGGCCGACGCCCGGGAATTCCTGCTTCAGGGATTTGAGAGCGTTGGCCAGTTTGCGGAAGCTGGACCTGAGCTCCGATTCCGGCTGGTCGGGGTCCGGAATGGCCATCAGGCCCCGCAGGCTGAGGTTGGGAAGTTCACCGATTGCTGAAACCAGCTCGGGCAGCTCCTCCAGGGTACAGCCGGACTTGGTGTCTTCCTCATCAATATTGACCTGCAGACAGATGTTGAGGGGCGGTAGTGACGGCGCACGTTGCTCGCTGAGGCGGCGGGCGATCTTCAGGCGGTCGATACTGTGCACCCAGGCAAACGATGTGGCGATCTGGCGGGTCTTGTTGGACTGGATCGGACCGATAAAATGCCATTCGATGCCGTCCAGATCGTCCAGCGCCTCGATCTTCTCGAGGGCTTCCTGCAAGTAGTTTTCGCCAAACGCGGTCTGCCCCGCAGCGAAGGCTTCACGCAGGTCTTCCGGCGGTCGGGTTTTGCTGACTGCCAACAGGCGCACACTGCCGGGGTCCCGCCCCGCCTGCAATGTTGCTTTTTGTATGCGTCGGGTTACGCTCCCGATGTTGTCTGCTATGCTGCTCATACTGTGAGTTTGCCGCTTCTGGATTAAAAGAAAAAGCCCTCCGAGGAACCCTATGGATATTACTGAACTGCTTGCCTTTTCGGCCAAACAGGGTGCGTCCGATTTGCACCTTTCCTCTGGTTTGCCCCCCATGATTCGTGTCGACGGCGATGTACGCCGGATCAACCTGCCGCCGATGGAGCACAAAGAAGTGCACGGCCTGATCTACGACATCATGAACGACAAGCAGCGCAAGGATTACGAAGAATTCCTGGAAACCGACTTTTCCTTCGAGGTTCCCGGTGTCGCCCGTTTCCGTGTTAACGCCTTTAACCAGAATCGCGGCGCCGGTGCCGTGTTCCGGACCATCCCCTCGAAAGTGCTCACCATGGAAGATCTGGGCATGGGCCAGGTTTTCAAGGATATCTCGTCCGTTCCCCGCGGGCTGGTGCTGGTGACCGGGCCGACCGGTTCCGGTAAGTCCACCACGCTGGCGGCCATGATGGACTACATCAACGACAGCCGCTACGAGCACATCCTCACCATCGAGGATCCGATCGAATTCGTGCACGAATCCAAGAAATGTCTGGTCAACCAGCGGGAAGTGCACCGGGACACCCTGGGCTTCAACGAAGCCCTTCGTTCGGCACTGCGGGAAGACCCGGACATCATCCTGGTGGGTGAGCTCCGGGACCTGGAAACCATCCGCCTGGCCCTGACCGCCGCGGAAACCGGTCACCTGGTATTCGGCACCCTGCACACCACCTCGGCAGCGAAGACCATCGACCGGGTGGTGGACGTGTTCCCGGCTGAGGAAAAGTCCATGGTGCGGTCCATGCTCTCCGAATCCCTGCAGGCGGTTATCTCCCAGACCCTGATGAAAAAGATGGGCGGCGGACGGGTTGCCGCGCACGAGATCATGATCGGTACCCCGGCCATCCGGAACCTGATCCGGGAAGACAAGATCGCCCAGATGTACTCCGCGATCCAGACCGGCGGCTCGCTCGGCATGCAGACTCTGGACCAGTGCCTTGAGCGGTTGCTGCAGAAAGGTCTCGTTTCCCGTGAGGCGGCGCGTGCCAAGGCGAAGATGCCGGATAACTTCTGAGGTAAGTAGGTAGCAAAATGGAATTCGAAAAACTGTTGCGGCTGATGGTGGAGAAGGGCGGTTCGGACCTGTTTATCACAGCAGGTGTGCCGCCGAGCATGAAGGTCAACGGCAAGGTTCTTCCGGTTACCAAGAATGCCCTGACCCCGGAACAGACCCGTGAGCTGGTCTACGGCGCCATGAATGACAAGCAGCGCGCGGAGTTTGACGCCAGCCATGAGTGCAACTTTGCCATCAGTGCCCGGGGCATCGGGCGTTTCCGTGTCAGTGCCTTCTTCCAGCGTAACCTGTGCGGCATGGTGCTGCGCCGGATCGAGGTGAAGATTCCCCAGATCGATGATCTGGCCCTGCCGGATATCATCAAGGATCTGGCCATGACCAAGCGTGGCCTGATCATCTTCGTGGGCGCCACCGGTACCGGTAAGTCCACCTCCCTGGCCGCCATGCTGGGGCACCGCAATCGCAATAGCCGCGGGCACATCATTTCCATCGAGGATCCGATCGAATTCGTGCACCAGCACCAGGGTTGTATCGTGACCCAGCGCGAGGTGGGGATCGATACCGAGAGTTTCGAGGTGGCCCTGAAGAACACCCTGCGTCAGGCTCCGGACGTAATCCTGATCGGTGAGGTGCGGACCCAGCAGACCATGGAATATTCCGTGCAGTTTGCAGAGACCGGCCACCTGTGCCTGGCGACGCTGCACGCTAACAACGCCAACCAGGCGCTGGATCGTATCATCCAGTTCTTCCCGCCCGAGCAGCACAACCAGATCTGGATGGACCTGTCCCTGAACCTCAAGGCCATCGTGGCCCAGCAGCTGGTGCCGACACCGGATGGCAAGGGGCGCAAGGCGGTCATCGAAGTACTGATCAACACTCCGTTGGCATCGGACATCATCCGTAAAGGTGAGGTCCACAAGCTCAAGGAGCTGATGGCGAAATCCGGTGAAGTAGGAATGCAGACCTTCGACCAGGCCTTGTACCGGTTGTACTCCGAAGGCTCTATTACCTACGAGGATGCTCTGGCCCATGCCGATTCGGCGAACGATTTGCGCCTGATGATCAAGCTGGGCGCCGATGCTGCCGGAGCCGACCAGCTCTCCACGTCGGTGGACAAGCTGTCCATACAGGATGACTGAACGGGAATTCAGCATTTCAGACTAAAGTCGTAAGTAGTTAGGGCCTCGAACCAGTAGTTTTGGCATTTGAGGCCTTTGGCCCGTGCTGCGTATACTCCGCGCCGAATCAATCAAGGAGATACCATGCACAAGAATACCAACGCACTCGTAAAGGCAATCCGCCTTGCAACCCTGGCCGCTTTTGCCGCGCCAGCCAGCGTCCTGGCGGGTGGTTTCTCGCTCAACGAACAAAGCGCCAGCGCCATGGGCGTGGCCAATGCTGGTGTCGCCGCCAATCCCGAGAATGCGACCACCGTGCTGTTCAACCCGGCCGGGATGAGCCAGCTTTCCGGGATGAACGTTTCCTTTGGTGCTGCGGTTCTGGATATTGATGCCGAGGCGAAAGAGGGCTCCACCTCAGCAACCAATCAGCTTGGTATGCCGGTGACCGGTAGCACTGGCGGAGACATTGCTGATCCCGCAGTTCTTCCCAATTTCTACTTTACCCACGAAATCAACGACTCTATCGATGTCGGGTTTGGGATTCATGCGCCTTATGGTCTGGCTGCCGATTACGACAATGACTTCATTGGTCGGTACTTTGCTGATGAAACCGAGTTGACCGCTATCGCCTTTACGCCGTCTGTTGCCGTAAACAATGGTAAGGGGCTCTCCATGGGCGTCGGGCTTAATATCATGTACGCCGAAGGGCGTCTGTCGAAGTTTCAGGACTACTCCGGGGCCTATTTCCTCGCTCAGCAAGAAGCTGATGCGGCGGGCGTGCCACTGAACGGTGAGCCGTTCAAGCCGGGTTACGCGGATATCGAGGGTGACGATATCGGCATCACCGCACGCATCGGTTTCCTGTATGAGATGTCGAAACAAACCCAGTTGGGTCTTACTCTGCAAACCGGAACGGAGCTGGAGCTGGAGGGAGATGCGGATCTCTCCAATTACCCGGTGGTCCAACCGGGCGATACCGGGCTGAACGCCTTCCAGGCTGATATCAGTCGGGATGTAGAGGTGCCACTGGCAATTCCAGAGAGTGTTGCCTTCGGTGCCCGGCACTTGCTCACTGACAAAGTGACCCTCCTGGCCGGTGCGACCTACGCCAAATGGAGCCGCTTTGAAGAGCTGGATATCATTAGCCAGGAAAGCGGAGAGGTCATCTCCCACATCACCGAAGAGTGGAAAAACACCTGGCAGTTCAATGTAGGCAGCATCTGGCAAGCCACCCCTGAATGGGCCCTGAAGGCAGGCTATGCCTGGGACGAGTCGCCGGTCGACAACTACGTCACTGCCCGGATTCCGTCAGAGGACCGTCACTGGCTGACCCTGGGTACCCAGTGGAAAGATATCCAGAGTGGCTGGACGGTCGATGCTGCCGTAGGCACGTTGATTTTCGCGGATGATGCGAAAGTGGATGACAGGGAATACAGTCACGAGGATCCCACCGGTGATCCGGTCAGCGCGGCCAGCTACCAGGGCGAATACGACCTGAGTGCCTGGAGCGCATCATTCCAGATCAGCAAAGCCTTCTGATTCCCCCGTTCAATCCGCACTTTGTGTGAGGCTGGCGGCCAGCGCCGTCAGCCGATCACCTGGCCGCGGTAGATCACCTGTTTCTTCCTCGGTGGCGTGCCGCCTGTCTGCTCTCCTTCCTCAACCGCTCTGGCGGGCCGATCGTCGGCGATTGCCTGACCGCGATACATCCGCCTCGGATTTTCTCCGTCTTCCTTGTTTCCCGAATCCCGTTGCAGTTGCGGTACCTGCGCCTTGAGCGCCTCCCACGTCCGGATCAGGTGGCCGGAGCGGCTTTTGCCCGCATAGTCCGCCAGTTGCTGTTCGAGATGCTGTTCGGTGAGATGAAGTTTGACGCCGAACTCGGAATGAATAAGCCGGCGGCACTGGTGCACCAGTTTCAGCAGATTGGGGTCCAGGAGCCAGCCTCGTTCAGATGCCAGAGTGTTCATGGTTACGGCCTCGGTTTATAGGTCACAACGTGATTGCGGTTCGGGATGGACCGAATCCGGCAACCGACACCGTTCAGGATGCGAATTTTGTGCCGTTATTCACGGCATCGCCCGCAGGCCGCCAGCGAAGCGGTTTACGGGGTCCGTCATGGCGTGGAGGCCGGGTGGCAAAGCGGTTACCGTGTCACTCGAGGGTGCAGAAGCAGATGCTTTGCCCCGTTTTGGGGTGGGGGAGCCGGCCGGGTGGGGCCCAAGCCGGCTTATCGGGCAAGTCGAATCAGTGGGCTTCGTCCCAGTTGTCGCCGACCCCGGCATCCACCACCAGGGGAATGGCCAGTTCCACCGCGGCTGACATCCGTTTCACCAGCCCGTCCCGGACCTTGTCCAGGGCAGATTCCTTTACTTCCACGATCAGTTCGTCGTGAACCTGCATGGTCATGCGGGCCTCGTCGGCGTGCTCGTTACGCAGCCAGTTGTCGACTTCGATCATGGCCCGCTTGATGATGTCCGCTGCGGTTCCCTGCATAGGAGCGTTGATCGCTGTGCGCTCTGCAGCCTGCTGCATCTGTTTGTTGCGTGCATTGATTTCCGGTAAGTACAGGCGACGGCCGAACAGGGTTTCCACGAAGCCATCCTCGTGGGCCTGTTTGCGGATATTGTCCATGTACTTCAGCACGCCGGGGTAACGCTCGAAATAGCGGTCGATGTATTCCTGGGCCAGTTTCCGTTCTACGCCCAGTTGCCGTGACAGACCGAACGCGGACATGCCGTAGATCAGGCCGAAGTTGATGGCCTTGGCGCTGCGGCGTTGATCGGAGCTGACCTCCTTGAGACTGACGCCGAACACCTCGGCGGCCGTGGCTTTGTGAATGTCTTCCCCATGTTCGAACGCGTTGATCAGGCCGTTGTCGCCGGACAGGTGAGCCATGATCCGAAGCTCGATCTGGGAGTAATCCGCGGCCACCAGCTTGTAACCCTCCGGCGCTATGAACGCCTGGCGGATGCGCCGGCCCTGCTCGCTGCGGATGGGAATGTTCTGCAGGTTCGGCTCTGACGAAGACAGCCGCCCGGTGGCGGTGACCGCCTGGTGATAAGAGGTGTGGACGCGTCCGGTTCGGTGGTGGATCAGCTCCGGCAGGGTGTCGGTATAGGTGGACTTGAGCTTGCTCAGGCTCCGGTGCTCGAGGATCAATCGGGGCAGTTCGTGCTCGTGGGCTAGTTCCTGCAACACCGGCTCGGCAGTCGATGGCGCGCCCTTCGGTGTCTTCTTGATGACCGGCAAGCCCAGCTTGTCATAGAAGATAACCTGCAGCTGCTTGGTGGAGCCCAGGTTGAAGCTTTCTCCGGCGACTTCGTGGGCTTCCTCCTCCAGCTCGGCCATACGCTCGGCCAGCTCCTGACTATGCTTTCTTAGCACGCTGGCGCTGATCAGGGTACCCCGTTGTTCCATGCGGGACAGAACCGGCACCAGCGGCAGGTCGATCTCCCGGTAGACGGAGTCCAGCTTGCCGGTTTCCTTGAGTCGGGGGCTCAGGGTCTGATGCAGGCGCAGAGTGATGTCGGCATCCTCGGCGGCATAGGGGCCGGCCTTTTCCAGATCGATCTGGTTGAAGGTCAGCTGCCTGGCGCCCTTGCCGGCAATGGATTCGTAGGTGATGGTCTGTTCTCCCAGGTATTCCCGCGCCAGGCTGTCCATGTCATGGCGGGTGGCCACCGAGTTATAGACATAGGACTCCAGCATGGTGTCCTCGGCAATGCCCTCAAGATCGATGCCATGATTGGCCAGCACGTTCTTGTCGTACTTGAGGTTCTGGCCCACCTTTCTCTGCTTGGGATCCTCCAGCAGTGGCTTGAACTGCTCGAGTACCGTGTCGCGGTCCAGTTGTTCTGGCGCCCCCATGTAGTCGTGGGCCAGGGGTACGTAAGCCGCTTCGCCTGCTTCAACAGCGAAGGAAACCCCGACAATTTCGGCGTCGATGTACCGCAGGCTGGTGGTTTCCGTGTCAAAGGCGAACAGATCGGATGCCTTCAGGCGCTTGATCCAGTCGTCCAGTTCGTCTTGCTTGGTGATGACGCTGTAACGCTTTTCCTTCGGGTTGGAGGGGCTATTGTTGTCAGTTTTTCCCTCTGCATCGCTTTCGCTCTCCAGTTCGTTGACCCAGCTGCGGAATTCGTATTCCTTGAACAGGTCCAGCAGCTGTTCGTCGTCCTGCTCCCGCAGCTTGAGATCCTCCAGGCCGAACTCGAGATCGACGTCGGTCCGAATGGTCGCAAGTTCGCGGCTCAGGGGCAGGGTTTCGATGGCTTCCCGCAGGTACTCGCCGATCTTGCCCTTGATTTCGTCCGCGTGCTCGATGAGGTGGTCCAGATCCTTGTAGGTCTGCAGCCATTTGACAGCGGTCTTCGGGCCGCACTTGTTTACGCCCGGGATATTGTCCACCTTGTCGCCCACCAGGGCGAGGTAGTCGATGATCTGCTCCGGCGTCACGCCGAACTTTTCTACCACGCCATCCCGGTCCATCCGGGTCTCGGTCATGGTGTTGATCAGGGTGACATGGTCGCTGACCAGTTGCGCCATGTCCTTGTCACCGGTGGAGACCACCACATCAATGCCCTTGCTGGTGGCTTCGTTGGCGAGGGTGCCGATGACGTCATCAGCTTCCACTTCCGGGACGATCAGCAGGGGCAGGCCCATGGCCCGGACGATCTCGTGAATGGGTTCAATCTGCATGCCGAGGTCTTCCGGCATGGGAGGCCGGTTGGCCTTGTACTCCTCGTACATCTCGTGCCGGAAGGTTTTGCCCTTGGCATCAAAGACCACCACCATTTTCGAGCCCGGAAAATCCTGCTCCAGGCGCCGGATCATGCTGATAACGCCCTTGATGGCCCCGGTCGGGTGATTCTTGCTGTTGGTCAGAGGCGGCAGCGCGTGATAGGCGCGGAAAAGATAGGATGAGCCGTCGACGAGCACCACGGGTGGGGTCTTTTTTTCATTCATAGAAATACGGATCCGGATTCTGATTGAAGCGTTGGTTGGCTTGTGCAACTCTGTACTGAACTGGATTGACGAAAGGGTATCACGAAAATGAAGCGAATCGCTTACCCCGCCATACTGCTACTTGGCCTGCCGCTGGCAGCCTTGGCTCAGGAAGAGGGGGCGCTGGACCAGACCCCGGTGGAGACTCCGAAAGAGCCGGTGGTGGTGACCGATTATCAGCCGGAGGCTGAAGGCCCCCAGATTGTTATCCGCCCCGGCGAGAACGAGGTGTTCTACGAGTACCGGGTGAATGGCCAGCTGATGGAAATCAAAGTGGTGCCGGAGGTCGGACCCGAGTATTACCTGGTGCCTGCCGATGGTGGTGGCTGGATCCGGGAAACCGAATCGGACCTGCTGGTGCCCAGTTGGGTTCTTTTCCGGTGGTAGCTGGTTTTTAGTATGAACATTCTAATTTTTGCCCGTATCTTGGTTAGTGAGATCGAAAGAAGGCCCGCGATTTAAGCAGTTAGCGGGCCCGACGAATGTTCACGAAACCAAGGAGAGTCCATCATGGGTAAACTCAAGTCCTACCAGGAACAGATTCAGGAAATCGTCGACAAGGGCATCAACGCCGCGGAAGAGCAGCAGAAGAAAATCGCTGCCAAGCCGTTCGAGTACGCCGAAAAGCTGGAATCCGAAGCTCGCGAGTACAGCGTCAAGAACCTGCGCAAGCGCTATGACGGTTACAGCGAAAGCCTGTTCGAGCAGCTGCGCAGCCTGAACTCCCGTTTCGGCAACTTCGCTGCCGAGCTGGTGGCCAAGCTGGAGAAGGAAGCGGCTGAAAGTGCGGAAACTGTCTCCGAAGCGGCCGACGACGTGTCCGAGGCGGCCCAGGAAGCCAAGAAGAGTGTTGAGCCGAAGAAACCGGCCGCTCGCAAGACCACTGCCCGCAAGAGCAGCAGCTCTGCAGCTGCCAAGAAGAGCACAGCCTCTGCTTGATCTGCATTGACGTGAAGAAGATGGGGTCAGATGAAAGCTTTCATCTGACCCCTTTTTGCATCATCTGGCCGATGTGAACTGAGCTGGATTGACGGCGGGGTCAGAAGAAAGCCTTCTTCTGACCCCATTTTTATGCCTGGCCTTTTACTGCTCGCCGGCCACTTCCAGAGGCAGCGTCCGTTTCTTGTCCGTAATCACTTCCAGCCGCTGAATATCTTCCCGATAGCTCTGTTTGAGCTCCACGATATCCTGTCGCTGGCTGGCAATATCCTGCTCGATTTCCTCGATCTGGGATTCAAGCCGCCGGATCTTGTCCAGGGTGGCCGGCGGGATTTCCCGGCCTGCGCGCTCCATATCCGCAGCGCGACTCTGCTCGTTATTGAGCTGGGATGAGATCACCTGGATGTTGCCGCGCTTGAGCTGGATAAGGCCATTCATTTCCCGCACCTTTCGATGCATGGCTTCAACCGCCTGGTCCGGGTGGCTGTAGCGTTTGAGCAGCAGTTCGTCCTGCTCGCGCTGGCGTTCCCGTTCCTGTTGGCGTTTTTTCTCGGCCTTGCGGGCTGCAATCTCTTCTTCGGTCGGCGCAGGCGGGACGGTTTCCACCACCCGGCCGTTACTGCCCAGGATGTCGTAGCCCCGTTTTGTGGCTTCCTGGGGAATGGTATTGCTGATTACTACCTGGCCCTGTGCGTCGGTGTAGCGATACATCTGGGCATTTGCCGGTAGCGAGGCGCCCATGGCGGCTACCAGCAGCAATGCCGACGAATACACAGACAGACGATTGCCCATCAGTCAGACTCCGTATTGATCACGGTATTCGGCTACCTTGTCCGCGTGACCGCCAAACTCCGGGTTGGCCTTGAGGTAGTCGAGCACCTGTTCGAGGCGAATGATACTGACCACCGGAATACCGAATTCCTTTTCCACTTCCTGGATGGCCGAGAGTTCGCCGTTACCTTTTTCCTGTCGATCGAGGGCGATCAGCACGCCTGCCGGTTCGGCACCTGCGGCCCGGATAAGGTCAATGGACTCACGGATGGCAGTACCGGCAGTGATGACGTCATCCACGATCAGCACTTTGCCCTCCAGTGGTGCGCCGACGATGTTGCCGCCCTCACCATGATCTTTCTTTTCTTTGCGGTTAAAGGCAAACGGTTTGCTGTTACCTTCTGTAGCCAGGGCCATAGCGGTAACAGTGGCCAAGGGAATGCCCTTATAGGCAGGGCCGAAAATGATGTCATAATCCAGCCCGCTGCGGCTGATAGCGGCGGCATAGGCTTTGCTTAATTGCAGCAGGTCGTTTCCGGTGTTGAACAGTCCGGCGTTGAAAAAGTACGGGCTGGTGCGGCCGGATTTGAGTGTGAACTCTCCAAAACGCAACACGTTCCGCTGGATGGCGAATTCGATGAAATCTTGCTGATAGTCGTGCATGACAAGGCTTCTGGCGGGTGTGGATCTTTAATTAGTGCGTAAAAACGGTATCATACACACAAACCGAATCAGGGAACACGTATGCGGGTAGTATCAATCAGCGTCAATGGCCTCGCCCAGGCTGTTGATAAGGGCTTTTTTGACTGGCTGGCCGACCAGGACGCTGACGTGGTTTGCGTTCAGGATCACCGCATGCGGGCCTACGAGATCGAAGACTACAACCTCATCCCCGAGGGCTATGAAGCCTACTTCATTGATGGTGAGAAGAACGAGCATGGCGGTGTCGGTATCTATACCCGTCATTTTCCCAAGGCCATCATGTACGGTTTTGCCAATGAGCAGGCGGACCGCGAGGGGCGCTTCCTGCAGGCAGACTTCGACAAGGTCTCTGTAGCCTGTGTGCTGGCACCCAGCGCGCTCGGGCGCGAGGAAGAGCTGATCGGTGAGGATGACCTGACTGTCCTGGATCACAAGGACGAGTTCCTGGATGCGTTCGGTCTGCATATGCAGAAGACCCTGCGAAAGCGTCGTCAGTTCATCTTCTGTGCGAACTTGCAAACAGCCCACCATGTGACGGATGCCAGTCCGCTCTATCACAAGTTCGATTTTTCCGGTTTCCTGCCCCACGAACGGGCGTGGCTGGATCGGCTGTTTGATGAGATGGGCTGTATTGATGCCTTCCGCGAGGTGAACAAGCAGAGCAATCAGTTTACCTGGTGGCCGGAGCAGGCGGAGGGTGCCCGTCGGAATGCCGGTATCCGGGTGGACTACCAGTTGCTGACGCCGGGGATTCGCAAGACTATCCAGGATGGGTGGATTGATACTTCAACCCGGTTCTCGGATCACGCGCCGGTGATCATGGATTACGACATCGAGATTGGTTTTTAAGCCCTGATTTAAAGTCTGGGGGGAGGCGCCCGCATGGCACCACGTCCCCAGACACGCTACGAGCACATCCATGTGCGCTTGTTTCGGGCCGTCCATGGCCCTCAACAGTCTGGGGACGTGGTGCCATGCAGGCGCCCCAGACTTTCTGTTTAGCCTTCCAGCGCTGTTTTCTGAATCTCGAACAACTGCTCAATACCCTGTTTCGCCAGGGTCAGCATGCTGTCCAGTTCTGACTGTTCAAACGGTGCGCCTTCCGCCGTTCCCTGGATTTCGATGAAGCCACCCTTGTCGGTCATGATGACGTTCATGTCGGTTTCGGCTTCGGAGTCTTCCGGGTAGTCCAGGTCGACCACTGGTGTTCCCTTGTAAACCCCCACGGAAAGTGCCGCCACCATCTGCTTGAGCGGGGAGGCTTTAATGCGCTTTTCGGCTACCAGGTAGTTCAGGGCGTCCACCAGGGCGACGCAGCCGCCGGTGATTGCCGCTGTGCGGGTGCCGCCGTCGGCCTGGATGACGTCGCAGTCGACGGTGATGGTGTGTTCGCCCAGGGCGGAGAGGTCGACGGCGGCGCGCAGGGAGCGGCCGATCAGGCGCTGGATTTCGACGGTGCGTCCGCCCTGTTTGCCGCGGGCGGCTTCCCGGCCCATGCGGCTGCCGGTGGAGCGGGGCAGCATGCCGTATTCGGCGGTGATCCAGCCTTTGCCTTCGCCTCGCAGGAAGGGTGGTACCTTGTTTTCGACGGAGGCGGTGCAGATCACTTTGGTGTCCCCGAATTCCACCAGCACGGAACCTTCGGCATGGCGGGTGTAATTACGGGTGATTCGGACGTCTCTGGGTTGCTCGGGCGTTCTGCCGCTTGGTCGCATAGTGTGTCCTGTATCTGGATCTGAATGTCCGGACTCGGGTCCGGGCGGGGTAATGAAAGGACAGCGAGTATAACACGCTCAACGGAGAACACAGGCGGATCGTCCCTTCCCTTTTGGTCGGGTTCGCCGCAACTGTTAAGAGCCTGTTAAACTCCGGTGATCTGCCAAACATGATGATTGGAGCCGATATGATCCGGAGTATGACTGCCTTTGCCCGGAAGGATGCCCGTGGAGACTGGGGCACCCTGACCTGCGAGATTCGCACCGTGAACCATCGTTACCTGGAGCCGTCATTCCGGTTGCCGGAGGCGTTCCGGGAGCTGGAGAACAAGTTCCGGGAGGAGTTGCGCAAGGGCCTGAAGCGGGGCAAGGTGGATATCTCCATGCGGCTTCAGTCCGCCGAGAACACCGCACAAAGCTTCGAGATCAGTGACGAGATGGCAAAGGCGGTGAACAACGCTGCCAACCATATCAACCGGATGCTGGATAACCCGGCCCACATCAGCGCGCTCGATATTCTCCGCTGGCCCGGTGTGCTGTCCGTGCCGGAGCAGGACTACACTGCTGCGAGGGAAGCGGCGGCGGAGCTGTTTGCCGATACCGTGGCGGAGCTGGTTACCGTTCGTGAGCGGGAAGGGGAGCGGCTGCGTCCCTTGTTCGAGGACCGCCTGGAGACCATGGGCAAGCTGGTGGCGGATGTTCGCGCCCGGATGCCGGAATTGCTTGAGGCCCAGGAGCGCAATTTGCGGGAACGGTTCGAGAAAGCCAGTGTCGAGCTGGATCCTGATCGGATCGCCCAGGAAATGGTGATGCTGGCCCAGAAGAGCGATGTGGCGGAAGAGCTGGATCGCCTCGATGCCCATATCGGCGAGGTCTCGGATACCCTGAAGCGGGATGACGCGATTGGCCGGCGCCTGGATTTCCTGATGCAGGAGCTGAATCGGGAAGCCAATACCCTGAGCAGCAAGAGCATCGATGCCGATGTCACTCGGGCAGCAGTGGATCTCAAGGTGCTGATCGAGCAGATGCGGGAACAGGTGCAAAACATCGAGTAACGGATAAGCCGAGGCGGTTACCTGGACCCATGGACGATTTTCACTGGCATGCTCGCGCTCTCAAGGAAGTCCTCGATCGGCTGGGGACCAGGTCGCAGGGGCTTTCCACATCGGAGGCCCGGCGTCGGCTGAAAAAGAGCGGGCCGAATCGTATTGAGCGAAACGGTCGTCGGTCCTGGTACAGGATTCTTCTGCATCAGCTGGCCGATCCGATTGTCTACGTGCTGCTGGCGGCAGCGGTGCTTGCCATCCTGATTGGCAAGGTGACGGACAGTTTTGTGGTGCTCGCCGTTGTTGTGCTTAACACCACCATCGGCTTTGTCCAGGAGGTGCGCGCCACCCAGGCCATCGAGGCGTTGAGCCGGATGGTGCCCCAGAATGCCACGGTGCTGCGCGACGGTGACGCCAGGTCGGTTCCCGCCCACACGGTGGTGCCGGGGGATGTGCTGTTACTGCAGGCTGGAGACCAGGTGGCAGCGGATGTCCGGCTGCTTGAGGTCAATGGACTGCAGGTTGATGAGGCAGCACTGACCGGGGAATCGCTTCCGGTGACCAAGCAGGAAGAGCCGGTGGCAGATGACGCGGTGATTGGTGATCGCCATTCCATGGCTTTCGGTGGGACCCTGGTCACAGCCGGTACTGCGGACGGCGTGGTGGTTGCTACTGGCGCCACCAGTGAGCTTGGTCGGATTTCCCGGTTGCTGAGTGAAACCTCGGAGCTGCAAACCCCGCTGACCCTTCGGCTCGCTAGCCTGGTCAGAGTCATTTCCCTGGCGATCCTCGTGGTCGCGGTGCTTATCTTTCTTGTCGGGATGTGGCGGGATAATTCGCTGCTCGACAGTGCGCTGGCCGCAATCACGCTGGCCGTTGCATCGATTCCCGAGGGCTTGCCCGCCGTTATTACCATCGCATCGGCCATCGGTGTACAGCGCATGGCGCGTCGCCGTGCCATCGTCCGTCACCTCCCCGCTGTAGAAACCCTGGGCAGTACCACCGTCATCTGTACCGACAAGACCGGCACCCTGACGCGAAATGAGATGACTGCCGAGGCGTTGTGGACGCCGGATCTGGAAGTCGAGGTGACCGGTATCGGGTACGCGCCCGAAGGCGAGCTGCGGGCCGGAGGCCAGTCATTGTCCCCGGTGCCGGAGCAGGTTCACGACTTGCTGCTGGCGGGTTTGCTTTGCAACGATGCGGAGCTGGAGTGCAAAGATAGTCGCTGGCGAATCGTCGGCGACCCCACCGAGGGGGCTCTGGTCGTCGCCGCCGGTAAGGCAGAGCTGGATGAAGACTCGATGCGGGCAGCCTTCCCCCGCAAGGACGAGATCCCGTTCAGTTCGGAGAGTCAGTTCATGGCGACCCTGCACGAATCCGGTGACGGGGCCGGCATGGTGTGTGTAAAGGGTGCGCCAGAGGTGATCGCCGAGATGTGTCCGGTATTCGCCGGAGGCCGGCCAATGGCCATGGAGCTCGTGCATGAAGCCGTGGAAGCGCTGGCTGCACGAGGCATGCGTGTGCTGGCCGTTGCCATGGCAAAGCCACCTGCGGGCGAGGTGGATCTGGAGTCGTCCGGCTGGCGGGACGAGCTTTGTTTCCTGGGGCTGGTCGGCATGTCGGATCCACCCCGCGATGAAGCCATTCAAGCCGTCAGGATCTGTCAGCAGGCCGGCGTTGTGGTCAAGATGGTCACCGGCGATCACGCGGAGACCGCCCGGGCAATCGGCCAGAGCATTGGTTTGCTGGAGGCCGACGGCGACGGTGCGCAGGTGGTGACGGGCGTGCAGATCGAGGCGGCAACCGATGCCGAACTGCTTGAACTGGTGCACTCCACCAACGTTTTTGCCCGTGTGGCGCCAGAGCATAAACTGCGGCTGGTCAAGGCGCTTCAGGCCGGGGGGCAGGTTGTTGCCATGACCGGTGATGGTGTCAACGATGCGCCGGCACTGAAGCGGGCGGAGATCGGCGTTGCCATGGGAATCAATGGCACGGCGGTCGCCAGGGAGGCCAGCGACATTGTGCTGGCAGATGATAATTTTGCCTCCATAAGCGCCGCCGTAGAGGAGGGGCGGCGGGTCTACGATAATCTCTCCAAGTCCCTCGCTTTCGTGCTGCCCACCAGTCTCGGGCAGGCCATGATCATCCTGGTTGCGGTACTTTTCTTCCCCGTTACTGACGGCCATCTTCTGATGCCGATCGAGCCGGTACAGATTCTTTGGGTGAACCTGGTCGTTGCCATTGCACTGGCGCTGCCGTTGGCCCTGGAGGCCAGGGAGCCTGGCTTGATGAAGCGACCGCCGCGGCCGCCGAAGGAGCCACTACTGAGCCGGTTCCTGGTGGTTCGTACCTTCCTGGTCGGAGCCCTGATGACCGGTGGGGCGGCAGGACTTTTCCTGCTGGAGTACGCCGCCGATCTTTCCGAAGGGGCTGCGGTTGAGCTCGCCCGGGGTAAGGCACAGACCATGGCCGTCACAACCATCATCCTGTTCCAGATGCTGTATCTGCTCAACTGCCGCTCGCTCACCCAGACGTTCTGGCGGATCGGTCTGTTCGGCAATCTCTGGGTGTACCTCGGTATTGGGGTGACCCTGGTGTTGCAACTGGCCTTTGTCTATTTTGAGCCACTCAACCAGCTTTTCCATACCCGACCCCTGGAGGCGGCTGACTGGTTGATGTCCGCGGGTGTGGCGTTGGCGGGGTTCCTGATTATCCTGCTGGAGAAATGGCTGTGGCGCCAGAATGACAGTGGGGAGCAGGTTGAAAATGGGGTCAGATGAAGGTTTTCATCAGCCCCCTGGGGCTTGGGTCTGACTCCGGGGGCGATGGTCTGGAATGGGGTCAGATGAAAGTGTTCATCAGACCCCTGAGCAACGGCCTGGCCTCGGGGTAGCGACTAGCAATGGGGTCTGATGAACACTTTCATCTGACCCCGTCTTGCATATTCCCCCACATTCGCCGACCCTGCGGCTTTCACGTATAATCACCCGCTTTTCCAGCCCCAGGGGCGAGCAACACATCGACGTTCGGGAGTTTTCAATCATGAGTCAGGCCGGTGAGCAGGGCACCCTGTTTGTGATTTCTGCCCCCTCGGGTGCGGGCAAGACCAGCCTCGTGGCAGAAATGCTGAAAAATGATTCTAAGCTCGGTGTATCTATTTCCCACACCACCCGGCCGATGCGGGAAGGGGAACAGGACGGGGTGAACTACCACTTCGTCAGCCGCGATGTATTCGAGGCCATGATCGCCCGGGGAGATTTCCTGGAGCATGCCGATGTTTTCGGCAATTACTATGGTACCTCCCAGGTCTGGGTGCGTGAGACCCTGGCCCGGGGCGAGGACGTCATTCTCGAAATCGACTGGCAGGGGGCCGAACAGGTGCGCCGGCTCATTCCGGAATGCGTCAGCATCTTCATTGTTCCTCCCTCCTCCGAGGTCCTGCGGGAGCGTCTGACCGGACGCGGTACCGACGCTACGGACGTCGTCGAACGCCGACTCAGGGAAGCCACCGAAGAATGCTCCCACGCCCTGGAGTTCGATTACCTGGTGGTGAACGATGATTTTCAGGTGGCGCTGGCGGATCTGCTGGCGATTGTCCGTAGCCAGCGCCTGCGTATGCAGGTCCAGCAGGTCCGGCACAGGGGGCTGCTGGCCGGACTGTCCGGCAAGGCGTGATACGCGGTTTTCCTGTATACAAATTGAGCCGGTAGCAGTAAACTATCCGGTCTGCTGAATCAGTCATTTTATTTGTCGGGGAAGTTATGGCACGAGTTACCGTTGAAGATTGTCTGGAAAACGTCGATAACCGCTTCCAGCTGGTGATGCTGGCTACCAAGCGTGCCCGCCAGATTGCAACCAAGGGCTTTGAACCGATGGTTCCGGAAGAGAACGATAAGCCGACGGTCATTGCGCTGCGCGAAATTGCCGAGGGCAAGGTAACCCGAGATCTTCTGAAAGAAGAAGACGAGGATTGATCACTGCGCAGGATTTGCACCTACGCGCAAGTGAGAACCATTGAAATCTGTCCCCGCGGTTTTATAGTGTATCTATAGAACGTTGCTGGAAGGACCAGGAAGGACCCGGATGCGTGCATTCGGGTTTTTTTGTCCCTGAAATTCGAAAAGTGTGGAGGCGCGGTGTCGGCGGAGCCTACGGTTGAAGGTCTGGCGGGAGAGCTCAGTACCTATCTGGATACCAATCGCATCAATCAGGTGCGAAGGGCCTACTATTACGCCGAACAGGCTCACGAAGGGCAGATGCGCAAGAGCGGGGACCGTTACATTACCCATCCCCTGGCGGTCGCCGGTATCCTCGCCGAGCTGAAGCTTGACCATCAGAGCCTGATGGCTGCCATGCTCCACGACGTCATTGAAGACACCGGGATTCCCAAGGATGCCCTGGCCGAACAGTTTGGCGAGGATGTGGCGGAACTGGTGGATGGCGTCAGCAAGCTGACCCAGATTGAGTTTCGCTCCCGGGCAGAAGCCCAGGCGGAGAACTTCCAGAAAATGACCCTGGCGATGGCCCGGGATATCCGGGTGATTCTGGTGAAACTGGCCGACCGGCTGCACAACATGCGCACTCTCGGGCCCATGCCCTACGAAAAGCGCCAGCGTATCGCCACCGAAACCCTCGATATCTACGCCCCGATTGCCAATCGTCTGGGCATGCACTCCATTTGTACCGAGCTTGAAGATCTGGGCTTCTCGTCCCTGTACCCGATGCGGGCCAAGTATATTTCCAAGGCGGTGAACAAGCTGCGGGGCAGTCACCGGGAAATCATCGAGGAAATCCGCGGCAAGCTGCAGGAAAAGCTGGAGGAAAGGGGGCTGCCGGGCCGTATTCTCGGGCGCGAGAAGCATCTGAACAGCATCTACAACAAGATGAAGTTCAAACACAAATCCTTCCATGAGATCATGGATGTGTACGCTTTTCGGATCATCACCGACACCGAAGACGACTGCTACCGCATCCTTGGTGCTGTGCACAGCCTGTACAAGCCGCTGCCGGGCCGTTTCAAGGATTACATTGCCATGCCCAAGGCCAATGGCTAC
The DNA here is from genome assembly GCF_050379415.1 of Marinobacter sp. DUT-1. NCBI lineage: Bacteria > Pseudomonadati > Pseudomonadota > Gammaproteobacteria > Pseudomonadales > Marinobacteraceae > Marinobacter > Marinobacter sp. DUT-1. The sequence goes on along the minus strand of NZ_JBNRLS010000003.1, from coordinate 37,021 downwards.
CAGTCCCTGCACACCACCCTTTTCGGTATGCACGTGAACATCGAGATCCAGATCCGCACCGAGGAGATGGAGCACATCGCCAACAACGGCATTGCGGCCCACTGGATGTACAAGAACGAGCCGTCCAATGTCACCAACGTCAATCAGGCCAGAGTAGACCGCTGGGTCAAGGGCCTGATGGAGATGCGCGAGCGTGCCGATGACTCCCTGGAGTTCATCGAACACGTCAAGGTGGACCTGTTCCCCGACGAAATCTACGTATTCACCCCGAAAGGCAGGATCATGGAGTTGCCCAGCGGTGCCACACCGGTGGATTTTGCCTATGCCATCCACACCGATATCGGCAATGCGGCAGTGGCCTGCCGGATCAATCGCAATCTTGGTTCCCTGAGCCAGCCACTGCAAAGTGGCCAGACAGTGGAAATCATCACCGCGCCGGGCGCGCGGCCCAATCCCGCCTGGCTCAGCTTCGTGGTCACCGGCAAGGCTCGCAGCAGTATTCGCCATGTCCTCAAGACCCAGAAACGGGCGGAATCCCTGGAACTTGGTCGTACCTTGTTGAAGAAGTCACTCAAGGGCTTTGGCGCCAAACTCGCCGAGATCAGCGACGGCCAGAAACAGGCGGTGGTCAATCACAACCAGGTGAACAGCTTTGACGATCTGATCAGTGACATTGGCCTTGGGAACCGCATGGCCTACCTGGTGGCCCGGCAACTGGTCAACGGTGCCGAGGGCGCAGAGGGCGCACCGGTTGAAGCCGGGCGACCGGCGGATGGCAGTCCGGTCACCATCCGCGGTACGGAAGGGTTGCTGGTGAAGTTCGCCAGCTGCTGCAAGCCGATTCCGGGAGATCCGGTGGTTGGTGTGATGGACTCCGGCAATGGCATGGTGATTCATTCCGACACCTGCTCCCGCCTGCCTGAAGACGACGAAGGCAGGGCGCGCCTGACCCACCTCAAGTGGGCCAAGAATATTACCGATGAGTTCTCGGTTGAGCTTCGGGTGGAGCTGGAACGCCAGCGCGGTGTGATTGCGGAGCTGGCCAACGCGGTGGCCATGGCTGACGGCAACATCGAGCGCATCAGCGTGGAAGACCAGAACGCCAAGTTCGGGATCGTCAGCCTGGTGGTTCACGTCAATGGCCGTAAACATCTTGCCCGTGTGATGCGCCGGATACGCAACATCCGCGCAGTGACACATATCAACCGGGTTCGCCACTGACGTCGACCAAAGGCCGGTTGACAGTTGCGGCCGTGAGCGGCGAGCATTGGCGTTTTGGAAGAGAGGAATTCTGAGATCATGACCAACAAATCCGTAATCCAGACCGAAAATGCTCCCCAGGCGATTGGCACCTACTCGCAGGCGGTCAAGGCAGGGGACACTGTCTACCTTTCCGGTCAGATTCCGCTGGATCCGGAAACCATGGAAGTGGTTCCGGGGGATTTCTCTGCCAAGACCCGTCAGGTATTCGAGAACCTCAAAGCCGTCTGTGAAGCGGCCGGCGGTGAGCTCAAGGATATCGTCAAGCTCAATATCTACATGACGGATCTGGCCAATTTCGCCACCGTCAACGAGATCATGGCGACTTACTTCCAGGAGCCGTATCCGGCCCGTGCCGCCGTTGGCGTAGCGGCACTGCCGAAGGGTGTGCCTGTCGAGATGGAAGCTGTGATGGTGCTCAGCTGAGGCTGTCGATCATCTCCCGGTACCCCGCCCGGAAGTCGGGGTACCGGAACGTAAACCCGCTTTCCAATAATCTCCTGTTACTGCATCGCTTACTCCCGGCACGGCCTCCCTTGCGCGCACCCGCCTGAGGCGGTTTGCAGGCAATTTTCTGCCGGACCCAATCTACCACTTCATCCAGTCTCACCGGCTCACAATCGCTGGCGATGTATACCGGTTCCAGTTTTTTGTCCGCCAGAGCCCGGTCCACCAGGTGAACGACCACCCGTGCGGCATCCACTTCGTGGATCCGGTTGCTGAAAGGCGCCGGCGACTGGGGATTCATGCGCCCTTCCAGAACCTCCTCCAGGAAGCGTTGGCGGCCGGGCCCGTAGATCCCGCTGAAGCGCACGATCGTGGCCGGGTGGAGGCTGTCGAGCGCGGTCTGTTCGCCGGCGATGATTTGCTGCCCACTGAATTTTGCCGGTACCGTCTCGCTGTTCTCATCCACCCACCCGTCGTCATCCTGGGAGTAAACACTGGTGCTGCTGACGAAGATCAGGCGCTTCAGTGACTGATTTCCGATGGCTTCGAGCAGGTTGGCCAGCCCATTGACATAGGCGTTCCGGTAGCCGTCTTCGTCGTAGCTGGCGGGCGTCAGGCAGTAAATGACGATGTCCAGGCGGTCCGGGAGGTTGCCTTCGAGTGTTTCCGGCCGGGTCAGATCGGCGCGGATACCGACCACTCCTTCAGGTACCTTGCTTGCATCCCGGCGAAGACCGAACACCTCGGCATTGTCGAGCAAGGCGCTGGCAATACTGCCACCAAGTTTCCCGCACCCGGCGACCAGGATGCGTGGCAGATGTCCGTTTTCAGTGATTGCCATAGACAATTTCAATCCTTATGCTTTACCTCATAAATAAGTGAAACTTCGACCCGTACCTATCTGACCGGAGCTCACCATGACTCTTACCGAGTTACGATACGTCGTTACCCTCGCCCGCGAAAGGCATTTTGGCCGGGCAGCGGAGCGCTGTCATGTCAGCCAGCCGACGCTCAGTGTTGCCGTCAAGAAGCTCGAGGACGAGCTGGGTATTCCTCTGTTTGAGCGGAGCAAAAGCAGCATCCGAGTGACGGAGACTGGTCAGCGTATCATCGAGCAGGCCCAGAGGGTTCTGGATCAGGTGCATGTGATCAAGGACATGGCGCAGGACGGCAAAAACCAGCTGAATTCACCGCTGAAGGTGGGTGCCATCTACACCATCGGTCCTTATCTGTTCCCGCACCTGTTACCTGAGTTGCGTCGGGCGGCACCGGATATGCCCTTGTATATCGAGGAGAACTACACGGCCAACCTGCGCCAGAAGCTGCGCCAGTCCGAGCTGGACGCAATTATCATCGCGCTGCCATTCGAAGAGCCGGAAGTGCTGACATTGCCACTCTATGACGAGCCCTTTGTGGTTCTGCTCCCGGCCGGTCATCCGCTGGCCAAAAAGGAACAGCTCACCGCCGAGGAGCTGGCAAAGGAACAGCTGTTGTTGCTGGGCCCGGGGCACTGCTTCCGGGACCAGGTGCTGGAATCCTGCCCGCCCATGGTGGAGGCGATTACCAAGCGGGTGGACAACGGCTCTCCCTCGCTGGTGACCGAAGGCAGCTCCCTGGAAACCATTCGTCATATGGTGGCTTCGGGGCTTGGGGTTACCGTGTTGCCCCTCTCCGCGGCGACGGCCATGCAGTATCACGAGGACATCCTCGCTGTCCGGCCGTTTGCTCCTCCCGTGCCGTTCCGGACCGTGGCCCTGGCCTGGCGGGTAACCTTCCCGAGGCCCAAGGCCATCGATGTGTTGTCTCTCGCGGCCAGTCAGTGCCGGGTGGTGGAGAAAGCGAAAACGGACAATCCGGCCGTAGCCGAATCCGCCTGAGCTCCCTATGACGGCACTGGACGACATCCCCGTCACTCAACTCAAGGGCGTTGGACAGGCCCTGGCGGATAAGCTCGCCAAGCTGGGCATCGAATCCCTGCAGGATCTTTTGTTTCATTTGCCTCACCGGTACGAGGATCGTACCCGGGTGATCCCCATGGGCAACCTCCGCATCGGCGATGTGGCCGTGGTGGAGGGCGAAGTGATGAAGGCGGATCTGGTCATAGGCCGGCGCCGCAGCCTTCAGGTGACGCTCAGGGACAGCAGTGGTTTCCTGGTCATGCGCTTTTTCCACTTCAATGCAGCCCAGAAGAACCAGCTGTCCGAGGGCGCCCGGGTTCGCTGCTTCGGGGAAGTCAGACCGGGTCGGGCCGGCTACGAGTTCTACCACCCCGAGTACCAGGTGAATCCGCCGCCCATGCCGCCGGAAGGCCAGGCGACCCTGACCCCGGTGTATCCACTCACCGAGGGCATCCAGCAGCCCAGGGTGAGGAACCTCTGTCAGCAGGCGCTGACCTACCTGGACCGGTTTCCCATCCGGGACTGGCTGCCATCAGGCCTGCTGGCGGATTACCAGTTGCCGGGCATCACCGAGGCGGTAAGGCTGGTGCATGCACCACCGGCGAACGCGCCCGTCCATCTGCTGATGGAGGGCAAACATCCGGCGCAGCAACGCCTGGTGATGGAAGAATTACTGGCGCACCAGCTCAGTCTTCTGCAGGTGCGCGAACAGATCCAGGCCCGGGAGGCACTGCCGCTGCTGCCAGCCGGAGATCTTGCCGCCCGCTTTCTCGACAGCCTCCCGTTTGCCCTGACCGGCGCCCAGAAACATGTCATGACTGATATCCGTCAGGACCTGAGTCAGCCCATCCCGATGCTCAGACTGGTTCAGGGCGACGTCGGCTCGGGGAAGACTGTGGTGGCAGCACTGGCGGCGCTGCAGGCGATCAGTGCGGGTGCCCAGGTGGCCCTGATGGCACCCACCGAGATACTGGCGGAGCAGCATTACCAGAATTTCCGTGGCTGGCTGGAGCCTTTGGGTATCCGGCTGGCCTGGCTTTCGGGGAAGGTCAAGGGCAAAGCCCGGCAGGAAGCGCTTGATGCCGTGAGCTCCGGGGTTGCCCCGGTGGTGATTGGTACCCATGCACTGTTCCAGGAGGACGTCCGGTTCGACCGGCTGGCGCTGGTGATTGTGGACGAGCAGCACCGGTTCGGCGTTCACCAGCGTCTGGCACTGAGGGAAAAGGGCGTGGGCGGTTCCCTCGCGCCCCACCAGTTGATCATGACCGCAACCCCGATTCCCCGTACCCTTGCGATGAGTGCCTATGCCGATCTCGATACGTCGGTCATCGATGAATTGCCGCCCGGGCGCAAGCCCATTGAAACTATTGTGATTGCCGACGGTCGACGCGATGATGTGATTGAGCGGGTTCGCAGCGCCTGCCGGGATGGCCGCCAGGCCTATTGGGTCTGCACGCTGATTGAAGAGTCCGAGGCGCTGCAATGCCAGGCGGCGGAGGTGACAGCACGGGAACTTTCCGAACGGCTCCCGGGGTTGCAGGTTGGCCTTGTCCACGGTCGACTGAAAGCTCAGGAAAAAGCTGAGGTGATGGAGCGTTTCAAGACCGGTGAGCTGGATTTGCTGGTGGCGACCACGGTGATTGAAGTGGGGGTGGATGTGCCCAATGCCTCGCTTATCATCATCGAGAATCCGGAGCGTCTCGGTCTGGCCCAGCTGCACCAGTTGCGAGGCCGGGTAGGGCGTGGTGAGCAGGCCAGCTTTTGTGTGTTGCTCTACCACCCGCCTTTGTCGTCCAATGGCAAGGCGCGGCTGCAGGCGCTCCGCGACAGTCAGGACGGTTTCGTTATTGCCGAAAAAGACCTGGAAATCCGTGGCCCCGGGGAGGTCCTCGGAACGCGGCAAACGGGCATGATGCAATTCCGGCTCGCGGATTTTGAAAGGGACAAGGGCTGGATTGAACCGGTCAGGGAGATGGCCCCTTCGCTGATGAAGCACCCTGACGTTGTCAATGGACTGATTCGCCGTTGGTTGGGCGAACGAATACGCTATGGCGACGTCTGAACCAGGGAGATCTTTATGGAACTACCCCTCGCGGTGCGGCAGGCTCTTGGAGATTCTGCCCAACGCGTGTCACTGACGACTGTCCGTCAGGTCGATTCGCTATCGGCATTGCGGATGTTGTTGCTCAGTGATGAACAGGGCAGCCTGCAGGTCATCTGTCGCAAACATGACCTGATCGACCTCGAGCAGCTTAACCAGCAACTTGGCCGTGACTTCCGGATTATGGAGCGTCCGGAGCAGTGGCGTATTATCGACCGGACCGGCCTTTCCGACCTTCCCGCGCTGCCATCTCTGACCGAGCTTCCGACGGTCGTGGATTTCCGGGTCCGGGACCTGGATACCGTTTCGCTGGAACTCGCCGGGCAGAACCTGGCGATTGTGATGGCGGCCAGTGACTTCCGTTCCTTGGCAGAAGCGGCCTGGCATTGTTCCTTTGCCGTCGATCCTGCCCTGATTTCTGCGCCCGGAAAAAAGTCCTCCGGTGGCGCGGACCAGTTCCATTCCAGCATCAAGAAATTCACCGCCCTGAGAATCCAGCAACGCCTGGAAGACACCCTGGAGTTGCCCCCGATGCCGGAAACGGCGCAGCGTATCGTGCACCTGCGGGTGGACCCTAATGCGGTGATGGGCGACCTGGTGGATGTTGTCGAGAGTGATCCCAGCCTGGCGGCCCAGGTGGTCAGTTGGGCGTCATCCTCGTTCTATGGTGCAGCCGGCCATGTTCGATCCGTCCACGACGCGGTCTCCCGGGTGCTGGGCTTTGACCTGGTGATGAACCTGGCCATGGGGCTGTCCATGGGCCGGGGCCTCAAGCAGTCCACTGATGGCGGAGAGGGCTATACAGGGTATTGGCGGCGCGCACTCTGGCAGGCACAGTCAGCCGGGATTCTGGCCAGCATGATGCCGAGGGGCAAGCGCCCGACCTTTGGCCTGGCATACCTGGCAGGGCTGTTGCACAACTTCGGAGAACTGGCGCTGGCCCAGATCTTCCCACCCCACCACCGACTGGTCTCAAGGGCCCAGGAAGTGAATCCCCACTTCGATCCCTCGGTGATCGAGTATTACCTGCTCGGCATCAGTCGGAATGATGTGGCGGCACGGCTAATGGAGAACTGGGGCATGCCCGAGGAGGTCATCGTGGCGATCCGGCACCAGAACGATCCGTCCTATCAGGGGCCGCACCAGGTTTACCCAAGGCTGCTCTGGCTATGTCGACAGCATCTGGCGACCCTGGGAGTCACCGGCAAGGTGGCCGCGGAGGTGCCGGAGGCCCTTTACGACGAGCTTGGCCTGGACCCCGAGCGTGTTATCAGACAGTTCCAGGAGTTGTTGAAGGGCAAAGACAGTATTCATGCCGTTACCGGGAGCTCCGATACACCGCCGTCGGGCCTTTGACCACGAAAAAAGCCGGCCCAATGGCCGGCAAGCTCACCCGCTTTTTGCAGAGTCGTCCTAACTTATCAGGAGAAAACAACGTAGGGCGTTGCCGCCGCAGATTCTGGCACCACCCTGTTTATAATCTAGATCACGAAGACAAAAAGAAAAGTCAATAGTTCGGTGTGTGAAAGGTGTGATTCGAGCGTCAGTTTTATGGGTTTTCGGAAGTTGCTGATTCTAAATGATAAAACTCAGCCTTTCCGGCTTTTGATGTTACAAACCGTTACAAAAATGAGGTCTGACCAGTTGGGTTTCGGCTGATTAGTCGAACTGGTGATGACGAATCGCTGTCGCCGCCCGGCGGATTTCGTCGGCGTGGGTTTCTTCGACTTCGAAGCGTTCCTTGTCCATCTTCTCTACGAATCGGGTCTCGGTTGCCTGCCGCGCCCGATGAGTGGGCATATGTTCCAGTTTCTCGTGAACCGTCTGGAAGATCCGGAAGGGAGCCTCCTCCAGCAGATGCGGTGCGACGTGGTCCAGCAGTCCTTTGATGCGCAGGCAGGCTTCGGAGTACTCGATCTGATCCTCTTCCACGGCCATGGCAATGACGCGGATGCTGCCGATCATGTCCTCTCGACGCTTCGCCTGGAACGCCTCGGCTTTTTCCTGACGCCGGCGCCCCTCGGAGAGCACATTCATCTGATTCCGGATGAACCAGATCAGGCAGGTTATGGCAATCAGGCCGGCAATAATCAGGGTCCACTGAAGCCAAACAGGCATGCTCTCTCCTTTCTTGATCAGGCGGAACGGCGTTGTTTTCCGGAACGCCAGACTCTGACAGTTACCGACTGGCCATTCAATACGGAAGTTCCGGACAACTGGTCTATCTGATTGTCCTCCAGCACGTCATTGATAGAGGCGCCGGCATGGGCGCTTGCCACCGAGAGGCCGGTGCCCTGACGGTCATGGCCCCAGCCGTGGGGTATGGAAGCCACCCCCGGCATGATGTCCGGGGTAACCTCGACCGGCAGCACGATGGTCTGACCGGCGCCCTGGACTTGGGCAGATTCCCCGGCCTGAAGACCGAGGCGCGCGGCATCATCCGGATGCAGCATCAGTGTGCAACGATCCTTGCCTTTGACCAGTCGGCGACTGTTGTGCATCCAGGAGTTGTTACTGCGCACATGCCGGCGGCCGATCAGGCATAGCTGGTCATCCGGTTGTGACACCAGGTGTTTGTGAAGGCGGCCCAGGTCCTGCAGATAGCGCCGGGGCGCAAGATGGATGAGCCCATCCCGGGTAAACAGCCGGTCCGGCAGAGATGGCTGGAGCGGGCCGAGATCCACTCCGTTGGGGTGGTCCCTGAGTGCCGAGAGGGAGAGGCCCTTGGGAAGGGCATTCCACTGCCGGTTAACCGGGCTCAGCCGCGCCAGACCCCGAAGCGGGTGCCGCTCGGGCAGAATATCGAGCACCAGATCAACCGCAGGCTGGAGGAATTTCCTGGCCGGCCCGGTATCGGCACCGTAGGGGCCGGAACGCAGCAACAGATCCAGGATCGGGTCCGGGCCGATTTGCTTGAAGGCGCGCCAGCCCAGTTCCGACCGCAAGGGCAACCGGCCGCCCTTGCGGTGCTGTTCCAGACGGTGGGCCAGTTCCAGGAGAATCTGCCAGTCGTGCTTCGCATCTTCACTGGGCTCGAACAGGGCGGCGCTGTATTTGGCGTAATTGCGCACGGCAAACATGCTGAATATCAGGTCGTAATGACTGCGCTCCAGCGCGGCGGTGGGCGGCAGGATGACATCGGCATGGCGGGTGGTTTCGTTCAGGTAATAGTCCACCGAGACCATGAAATCGAGTTTCTCGAACGCCTGCTCCAGGCGACGGCCATTGGGGCTGGAGAGCACCGGGTTACCGGCGACCGTCACAAAGGCCCGGATCTGGCCGTCACCCGGCGTAAGGATCTCGTCCGCCATCGTGCTGGCGGGGTATTCACCGGCAAACTCGGGAAGATCACGGACCCGGCTTCGGCGCTTGTCGAAATGCCCGTTCTGTCCGCTCATGGCCCCCAGCGCCACCAGATCGATGGCCGGCTGGGTGAACAGCACCCCCCCCACCGAGTCCAGCTTTCCGGTCAGGATGTTCAGGCAATAGGCCAGCCACGTAGCGAGGCCGCCGAAGGCCTGGGTGCTGGTGCCCATCCTCGAATACAGGGCGGCCTTGCGGGTCGAGGCGAGTTGCCGGGCCAGGCCACGGATCGCTTCGGCGTCCATGCCCGTGTGGCCGCTCACCGCTTCCGGCGTGTAGGGGACGGCAGCCAGCTGCAGCAACTCGAGATCCTTGACGAGACGTTCCGCCGGGCCCGGATCGACCAGGTTCTCCTCGAACAGGGTATTCACCATGGCCATCAGCAGCAGGGCATCGTTGCCCGGACGGATGAAGTGAAACTCATCGGCCAGTCGGGCGGTTTCCGTGCGCCGGGGGTCGATCACCACCAGTTTGCCACCACGCTGCTTCAGGGCCTTCAGCCGACCCCGCACATCCGGCACCGTCATCAGACTGCCATTCGAGGCCATGGGATTGGCGCCGATACAGATGAACAGATCAGTATTGTCGATGTCCGGAATGGGAAACAGGATCTGGTGCCCGAACATTTCCAGGCTGGCGAGCATATGGGGCAGCTGGTCATTGGACGTGGCGGAAAAACGGTTCTGGCTGCCTATGGCACGCAGGAACGGCATGGTCGCAACCAGCGACCCATGATTGTGGACATTGGGATTGCCCAGGTAGACCCCGATGCTGTTGCGGCCGTGTTCCTTCCGGGTCTGGTGCAGGCGCCGGGCGACCAGGTCGAAAGCCTCGTCCCACCCAATCTTCTGCCAGCCGCTCGCGGTCTTGCGCATGGGCTGGCGCAGCCGCTCCGGGTCCTCATGGAGATCCTGCAAGGCAATGGCTTTCGGGCAGATATGGCCCTTGCTCAGGGGATCGTTCTCATCGCCCTTGATGGAAGCAATGTGGCCATCCTTCACCTCAATGGCCACGCCGCACATGGCCTCGCAAAGGTGACAGGTGCGGTAATGAGTGCCGTTGTCCATGGAATCTCCCGGGAATTGTTGTTATGGCAGCAGGTTTCGTTGTGCAACCAGATTATCAGGTTTGGCGGGGGAGGGGAAAAGTCAGGACGGGACAAGGGAATAAAAAAGGCCAGTCCGAAGACTGGCCCAAGGCGGAGACATCTCAGGTTATTGCTTGGCCGGGATCTCCTTGATCGGGTTGGAGATGAAGTTGAGGTAAATGCCGCCCACTGGAATCTGCAGCGGAATATCTGCCGTAGTCCCTCCGCCAATCAGCACATTGATGGGCGCAACGGCGGTGTTACGTTGCTCGATCTGCATCCGGCCATCATCGAAAAAGGTAATCGGGCCGTCCAGCACGAGTTTTATCGGGTAACTGTAGAGATTGTGCTGTGCAATGCCCTCCAGGGGCGCCAGGTTGGGAGCGTCCAGTGTCAGGTTCGCAACAGTACTGAAATAGGGGCGTCCGTCACTGCCTTCGGAAATCAAGCCCTCGACCAATCCCAGGGGGTTGTCCTCAGTAGGCTCGCCGTATGTCATACGGATGATTTGAGGGCCGGTGGGCTCCTCGAGCTCTGCCAGTGACAACAGGTCCAGGTCGGACTTCAGGAACACGCTGGCGGAAGAGGCCACCAGCATGGTCGGATACAGCAGCACCCGCACGCCAATGTTATTGCCTGCTTCATCGAAAGCCGGGCCGATTACCTCTGTATCCAGACCGTAGGTCTGATAGATGAATTTATTGTCCGGACAGTCGGCTCCGGTGGTTGAACAACCGACCCGTGCGTCGGCTCCGGCGCCAAGGACAGATGCACGCTGTCCCACGACTCCAAGCTTGCCCGCATTGGCTGACGGCAGGAAGCCACCGTTGCCATCCTCCTCGTGGGCAAAGGGCTCCAGGCAGTCTGTGCCTCCCGGCGTATCGCAGTCGATGACATAGTTGGAGTTGGTATCCCGGATCGGCAGGTTACGCAGTGGTGTGAATACACTGGATTGCTCTTCTGTGCCGGTGAAGTAGATGGTCAGGTTCGGCCCGCCCACATCGGTCGGGTCAACAAGAACGTCGGTCTGAAGGGGAAGGTTTTCTTCCGAGCAGACGTAATCTCCTGTGCCGCAATCCCCGTTCGCCGCTGATTTCAGAGTGTAGCGGTAGGTTGCACCTACCTCCCAGGCGGCGTCCGGGAAAAAGCGCACGCGTTGATTGCTCTTGTTCAACCGGCCACTGACCATCTCTTCAGTGCCTACGGCTCCGGGCGTTGCGGGATTCGAGATCTTCTCTACCACAAAGGTGTTGGAATTAATGGTGGAGAGATCCATTGACTGGGAGAACTGCACCACAATCGGCCGGTCCTTCGGTAAGGTAGTGACCGGAAGCTGGTCACGAACCGTGCCTCCTGGTGCTGCGTCGACACAGGTGCCGTGGCTCCCGTTCGGGAGGTCAAGATTTTCGGTCGCGCACGGATAGCCCGGGTAGGTCGTCAGCGCGATGGGCGAGGCAAACGGCGCTTCTGATCCATCCTTGATTGCCGGAAGGGCAAAGTCCAAGGATTGTGACGCTGCGCTATTGCCGGCCAGGTCAGTCAGTGCGTTGCTGATTGCCAGGGTGTAATTGACACCATGTTTCAGGCCTCCCTGAGGGTTGATTGCTACCGTGGTGCCATCAAGCCGGGTTTCCACGGGTACTGTACTTGCGTTGCCGGCATAGAGGATGAAAGCGGTGTCGAGGCTGTCTTCATCCAGAGGTTCATCAAAATTCAGCACAATCGGATCACCGGGGCGCTGCATCTGGTCCCGATCACCCGGAATGGCAGAATCCGGACCCGGCATCCAGCTAACGAGGGTCGGGCTGGTGGTGTCGGGCTCCCAGAGATCCTCGGCGTCGAGTGCAGAGTCGGTGTCAGTGGCCGCCTCGATACGGAAGGCGATGGTGGAGTCGGTGAACTCCTGACCCAGCAAATTGGGCTCAACGACACCGATGGCATCGATCGTCAGCACACCGTCCTCAACCAGGGCGATGCCGCTGAGTTCCACGCCCAGGAGGTTCTGGGACAGGGAGGCATTGGGCTGGGCCTCCTCGGTATTCATGGCTACGTCCATGAAAAGCTTCACATGGCGGGGCGCGTTGAGGTCATCGGTATAAGGGTTCGGCAGCAGGTAGCCGCTGGCATCGGAGATCATGGTGACCTTGATGTTGCCGGTCTGCTGAATCTCCCCAGTTACGGGATTGATGATTGGCACAGTGCCGTTGATCTTGACGTCCAGGCTGCTGCTGTTGAGCACACTGCTTCGCGGAACACGCAGTGGCAACGGCTCATCCGCCTCAAATGCCGGGGCGTAGGCGAGCTCGGCGAAGAGACCGCCTGTCTGTTGGGACGGGCCGGCGGTGCCCTGAAGCACGGAGTTCAGAGTAACGCCGTTGATGATCTGTCCATTGAGTTTCGAGGTGTTCGGCTCGGTGCCGGCCAGCAGACCGGAGTCGATGACCTCCTGGAACAGGACGACTGTTGGTCCGGTTTCCCGGACGGTAAAGGTCTTGTCAAAATCCAGTGTGGTACCGGGACTGGTCAGGCTCGGGAGTCCGGAGATGCTAAGCGTGTAAGTGGCACCGGCCATGAGCTCATCGGCCTTGGTGCCGCACTGTGCCGGCTCGTCGGTCAGGCATGGATCAACGGTGATCCGACGCTGGTCGACAAGGATTTTTGCCGGAACCTCATTACCGTCGCTGTCCTCGAGAAGGATGCTGCCACCCATTTTCTTCCACTGAGGGTGGACTGGCTGGGTCAGGAGAAGACGGAAGCTGGAGAAGTCCATTGGTTGCAGCTCACCCTCGGGGGAGGGGATCATTTCCGCCACTTCGAAACTCGGTGCCAGATTGTCTTTACTGGCAATGCCGGTGAATCCGGCTCGGGTAGTGAACTGGATCCCTTCTGGACCTTCCGCGTTCGGAGTGCCAACTGAATTGGCATTGGCCGCAGCGAGTGGTTCCACAAAGGAGATGGAATATTCGGTCCCGGTGCTGAGACTATCTGCAGGTTCCAGCTTCAGGCTGCGTCCGCCATCAACTTTGGTCACGGTAAAGTCGACGTTACCAGCGCTGTCCTGAACCAGTATCTTGCTCTGTATGTCCGCTTCTTCTTCCGTAATGGCATGGGAGAAGCGGATCACGATATCGGATTTGGGGCTGATTCCGGTCTGGCCATCGGCCGGATAGGAGTAGACGACGGAGCCGGATGGCAGCTCGGCGTTCAATGTCTGCTCCTCGCCCCCACAGGCAGCGAGCAAGATCGCGGGGACGAGTGCCAGGGTCTTGTTGTATTTCATGGCTGTACCTCTCCTCAGAACTTCAGGGTGATGGAGCCGGCGACCACGTGGACATCGCCGTCGGCTTTCACGTTGGTCTCATTGCCGTCGAAGTCCACCAGGGTGAAATCACGCTCCTGCAGCTGCTGATACTGGTAGCCCAGGTCCAGCCGGACCGGGTAGGCCAACAGACGGGTGCGGTCGTAGGTGGCGCTGATGCCAAGGCCGATCACGATCTTGTCGGTGTCGAGGTAGTTGATCTCGGGGTTGCGGGTGGATTTGAGGGGGGATTCTTCATAGGCAATCCCGCCTCGAACTGCGAAATTCTTGTTGAGCTGATACTCGCCCCCGACACGGGGGATCAGGATGTCGTCAAATTCGATCCGGCTGGCTGCTGCCACCGAGCCCTGATCCTTGATGCTGTCGGCAGCGAATTCATCCTCCAGCTCGGACCAGTTCTGCTGCTCGATGCTGCCACCAATGCGCCAGTTCTCACCCTGGTACTGGGTGCCGATGCCGATGGTTTCCGGCTGGAAAGAGTCAATGGTTGAAACAGCAAGACTCAAGCCGGGCTCCGGAATGGTCTGGGTGACGATAATGTTGGAGTCGATCGTGGTGGAGGCAGAGGACTTGGTCCGGTAAATGAGTGCAGATTCCCAGCCATCCAGGAAGCATTCACTGTCCGGACAGAACGTACTTCCCAAATCAATATTGGTGCCGAGGATGGTTTTCAGTGAGGGCTCGGCATTGACGGAGAGACGTTCGCGGGTGGTCTCGCCGCCCAGTGTGGACACGGCGTCGAGATTTGCCGTTGCGTCCAGCGTAACTCGTACTGAGGCACCGGCAGAAATGCCGCGCCAGATTTGCGTCGCGCCGCCGATATTCAGGAACAGTGGTTCCTTGCCGTACTGCAGGAATTGGCCGGTTTCGGTGGTTTCAGAGCTGAAAGCCAGCATTTCCTTGCCATATTTCTCCACGCCGGCAATGAAACCGAGATAGATCGGATGGTCAAAGCGGGTCAGTGACCCCAGGTTCGTTTTCATACCGATCAGCACGTGCTGGCTCGGGGAGTTGGAGAGCACATCGCCGTCCGCGTTGGGGTTGGCAGAGCGCAACTCCTGTTCCGCGTGCAGAATACCTGCCGTCAGTTCGCCGCGGGTGTCCTTGGTCAGGTACGCCGGGTTGTAGTAGGTGGCGGACACCTGGTCATTAAACATGGACAGGGACTGGGCGGTGGCAACGTCAACCGGCATTACACCATAGGTGGTGCCGAGGTTGCCCATGCTGGCAGTGGCGGACAGAGAAACACCTGCGGAAACCGCAGCAACTGCAAGGGACATAGCCCGTACGGAAAACCGGGGGGTGGTTACCATTGATACACTCCGTTATCTCGTTGTTTTTGTCCGTGCGCCGGTGCTTCCTGAGGGTGGCGCCACGTTGGTTCAGGGTTGCAGTGTATGTGGCTTGTCTTTTCGGGACTTTGGCTTTTTTGACACAGATCAATGTCTGTAGAACCACGTATATGCTTGGGGGTCGTGAAATCCCCGTTGTTACAAGCTCTTACCAGTGTTTTCCGAATTATGAAATGTTTAATGGTCACGGAATGTAAGGGACCGTGACGCGATGTCGAAAAATTTTACGATTTACTCCGGAGTGGCTTTTTTTTGCTCTCGTAACCGGCTGGCAGATATATGTTTTTCCATGTTGGCTCGCCTCTTGCTCATATCCGAAGAGAAAGTGGCCGTGCAGTTTTTGGTGGTGGAGGGGTTGATGCCTCTACCGGGACTGCATGTCGTACAACGGAGGGAAGTAACATGAAATTCAAAGGAAGGTTCTTGCCATCACTGCTTGCTGCTGGGTGCCTTGCGGGTGCCGGTGCGGCTCAGGCAGGGATGATTACGTATGACACCTGGACGAGCAATGAGAACGGATCAGGTAACTATATCTTCACGGTGAACGACAACGACGCGGGTTATTTCAACTACAGTCTGACTGTTGATCCGTGGAACGCAGAGGCGTTGGGCCTGTTTGTCGATTTCGGCAGCGAGACCACCGGCGGCGGCAGTGCGATGCTGACAGGCGCTAATGTCGCTTTGGTCGGGCAGGACACTTCGAGCAACAGCTGTGGCACAGGTTGCAACCTTGAGGGCTTGTCTTTCCCTGCATCATTTGATGGCCTGTGGGGGCTGGTGTTCCGCCTTGGCGAACAGGGCTTTGACGGTATCCAGACCTTCTCTTGGCAGACGTCAGACTTCGGCTTGGGTCTTGATGACTTCGGGCTTGTTGCTATCCGGGCTCAGCAGTTCTGCTCTGAAGGAACTCTGGATGGTAATAATGACGGCTGCGAGGGTAGCGACAAGTCTTACAGCTCCGACAAACCGCCGGTATCTGTTCCGGAGCCTGGTACCTTGGGGCTTCTCGGGTTAGGGCTTCTGGCCTTGGCCATCCGGAGGAAGAAGGCTTCCTGAAGCTCTGTGAAAGATCATGAGTGTTAAAAAACCGCTGGGTGAGATCCCAGCGGTTTTTTTGTCCAGAAAATTTACACCGTGCGTGGCCGCTTGTGTAGGGGTTATGTTTGAGGCGCGTCGAACGGTACCTCCACGCTGAAGGCAATATCGGTCGTCGCATCACGAAAATAGAAGACCACCTTGAACTCACCGGGAGGGTAGGTTGTTTCAGAATCCGATCTGAGTTCGCAGCCGAAGAAAGCTTCCTCTCCACCTTCGAGGATTCCGTTTTGATTATTCAGATCCAGCGGCGGCAGTGGGTTTGCGGGGTCGCAATCTATGAGGGTACTTCCATTGAAAAACTCGGCCTGGGTTGGTTGGAACCCAAAATCGCGATTTGAAGTATTTTTGATAAGTGCACCAAAATCTCCGTCGCGCAACATGCCGTTGAGTATAACTGGCTGCCTGATTTCGCTGGATTGCTGAATGACTTCATTGAAGTTGGATACAACATCCAAAGTGCCTTGAGCCTTGGCTGTGGTATTTGGGACGGCCGCAGAAAGCAGGTATTCGCCAACGAGTGTGGATTTGGCTTCTGTTTCAACCTGGTTGGTGCTGTTAATTTCAGCTTCAGTCGGTATGAAACTTACATCGCCGGATGACTCTGAGAAGACTATCGTCGTGGTAGGGCTCAGGACTCCACCAGTCTCATCATTGGCAAATACCGTAGCAAGAATAGATGCGCCTGTTACTTCATCCTTCAGAATAACATTTGGTGTAATAACGATTTCCATTCGCCCGGGAGCATCCGGAGCCGGAGCTATCATTAATTGCGTGGTGCCAGACACGGGCCCGGCAACTGCGGATATGGTTACTTCCCCTGGTTTGAGCGCAGATACCTGCCCTTCGTCAACTGTCGCTATAGTCTCGTCGTTTGAAGTCCATGTTACGCCGTTTGTTACGTCTTTTGAGGTGCCATCGCTGAAGGTGCCCCTTGCTGTGATCTGTTCCAGTGAACCATCCATGATGCTCTTGCTCGGTGGATCCGTGACGATCTTGATCAATGGGTTGCCGATGGTTACGGAGGCAGTAGTTGAAATGCCGTCGAGTTCAGCAGTAATTGTGGTTGATCCTTCGTTTTGAGGTATAACCGTAACGGTCCCGCCGGATCTCGTAATGGAAGCGATAGCAATATTATCCGAGCTCCAGTTAACCTGATCCGATACATCAGCTGTTGTTCCAGTCCTTACCAAAGTGGCAATGGCCTTTACCGTGGCACTCTGGTTAAGCGCCAGATTCAGGTTGTCAGGGTTTATGGAAAGGGAAATATCCTCCGTGGATTCCACGGTGACCGATTGACTTCCGCTCCCACCTCCACCACAGGCGCTGAGAACGAAAGCCAAGAAAAGAAGGGTTAATAGGGTCTGAAAGGTGCCGAGTTTGCTCCTCATGATGCCTCTCCATGGGTCTTTGACGACTTCATCTGTTCCCTCGGGGAATTACGATCAATGATCCAATTTCCTGGCTCTGGGGACGGTTCTTGTCAGGCTCGACGCAGTGTCGAGTGAGCCTTGGCCGGTAATTCCTGCCTGTCGTCGGCCATCGGTCGGCGATGTGCTCCGGTCACTTTAAAATTAGTCGATAAAGATAGGTATTGCACAAATTCAGGTGGGAATTGTATTGGGGGCAGGGAAGTGGTGGGCCCAGCTGGGCGAAGCAGGATGAAGCGGAAGCATGGCTTGCGCCCTGCGAAGCGACAGAAATCTGTGATTTCTGGCTGGAATAGTCCAATGAGGTCCATCGCGACTGAAAGGAGTGGTGGGCCCAGCTGGACTCGAACCAGCGACCAAGGGATTATGAGAGCCTTGCAGGAGTGCTTTTTGCAGCACATAAGTCCTCAGTCATCCACAAAACAATGACTTACGAACTAGTATCTCCACTTTGATCCACAATCAACCAGGGTTTGGTTGACAGTACGTCGACACTCTCGGGTTTACCTTTCTCCCAGAATCAGCTAACTTAGGTTTCAACTAAACCGAGTAGTTCGGGTTTATCCGACTACTCTTCGCCCTCCAGTTCGAAGTATCTCGGCTGGTTCTTCAGGTATCGCTTAAGCGATTCTGAGGTACTGAAAAAGCCGGTCTATTTCGTGTCTAAAAAAAGATATTCCCTCAAAAAAAATCGTAATTCAGTGTACCTCCGTCAGCATGGTCTTTGCATATACTGCCGCAAGCCTATGTGGATCTCCGATGTCGAAAGCTATGCATCTCATTACGGTATCTCTGTAAAGCAAGCATCTTTCTTTCAGTGTACTGGCGAGCATCTCGTTGCTCACTGTGAGGGAGGAAAGGCGAATGCATCAAACATCGTCGCGGCATGCAAATTCTGCAATACAAAGAGACATGCTAGAAACCGTCCAGAAGATCCAATCTCCTATGCATTTCATGTGCAACAAAGGTTGAAAAAAGGCTCCTGGAATAATCACTTACTCAACCTCGCAGCGAATTGTAATTCTTAGTATGGTGACCAGGTGAACCGCAGTCAGCGCTGTCACAACCATGTAGAACTATTAAAAGGAGCAGTAATCGTGAGGAACCTGGTATTTATTCTCTGTTTCATCTTCAGCGGATCCGCTTTGGCGAGCATTCTGGATGATCTGAAGAAAACGCCAGCCACCAAGTATGAGGTTGGAGTCGTTCGGTTAGAAGTTGGCGCAATGATGTTGTCCAAAAATCTTGAGGGTAAGTCTGCTGGAGAAGGAGGGGTTAAATTCAAAGGTGCCAGGGTCGACGAAAATCCAGGAAGCGTTGAATTCGTGTTCATGGTAGAGAGCAGAGCTAAGGATATCAGCGAAGAACTTTGCCAGGTTATGAAAAACAAGTTTGATGAACAGGGTGTCATAGAAGAGATGAAAAAAGACGTTTGGCCAGGTCTTTCCGATTCTCAGTACGCTGCACTTGGTGAGGAGTTTTTCCTGACGGTTGAGCTGGTGTCCAAAGAGAATTCCGCCTTTACACTCAGCTGCAAATAATTGTGCTTCGTGGCTGCGTTTTCTTCATTGGAAATCGTGGCCACCGGGTTCTACCCCGTTAGCCGGATTGATCACCTCACTCGGATTAGCCTTCAGATAAATCCATATTAGTCATTAAAACATGTGCTTATGTAGTTAGGAGTCTATCCTGACACATTGACAACTACAGGCAGGTAGGCAACTCGTTGACACATGCATTCCGTGCTATCTTTAGCGCCACCGCTTGTTGGAATGTAAGCTAATCAGTTGTAACGTAAGGAATGTTATGTCAATTTTTCGCCCCTTCTGTTTTTCCGCCATATTGCTCTCTGGCTGTGCCTCTCAACCTGCAACAGAAATGAGCCGCGACGAAGTTCTGTCGTCCCGTCTACCAGGTACATGGGAGTGTTCTTTAATTGAGAAATCTCCCGATGGGAATTTATCAATTGAATCTACCGACCAATATCTTCCGACTGGCGCTGCAAATTCGTTCGGGTCGATGACGATTTCCGGTGGCGAGTTGCCGGTAGAATTGAAATTTGCGTTCTCGGTAGCCGGAACGTGGGAAATCATGGATGAGAAGCTGATTGTGACGTCTCAGGATATGAAGATTAAGAACGTCTCGCATCCTGAGATGGATTCATTCTTTAATCTTGAGGAATTCATGCCTCAGGGCCTCAGCGATGCTAGTACGATAAGGGTCTTAACGTCTGAAGTTCTTGTTCTGGGAATTGACAGGAATTCTCCGCCAATTGATTGTTCTCGAATCGATGGCTAGCTCTTTCCTTTGGGTGGGCGCTGGCCAGCCATAGCGCCCACAACTTCAAACGGAATAACAGAAGTGGCGGGAATTGAACCCGATGTCGCGCCTTTTCAAAGCAACACAGAAAACCACTATTCTCGCAAAATCAGTAGCCTGGTTAACTCTTCTCCCACACAAAACCACTCTTAAACACAAACCCGTGGACACTTTGTTGACACCTTCGGTAAGCTTCCTATCGGTGTTTCAAAGGAGTGAATGATGTCCTGGTTTAAGGTGTTTTCTGCAGTTGTCGTCGCGAACATCGTTTCGTGGATCATTATCAGTATTATTGGTTGGCTGATTTTCTTCGTGGTTTTCGATTCCATGACAGACTTCATGGAAAAGAAAATGGAATCGCAACTCTCAAAAGAGTTTCCTCCCATAACAGTTCCGGCTCCCAGTCTTCCTTCACGAGATATCCAGCGACAGTGGGAGGAGGCTGAAAAGGATAGGCAACGCAAACAGGCCGCGGCACAGAGAGAAGCTGAGCAAAAACGGGCAATGATTCAAAAGAATCGCGAACTCTGTGAGTTTTGGCAGGCGGAATTCAGTAAAGATAGGACTGAGAAGAGCAAAGCCTACCGCGATATGGCATGTACGAGGTATAGGAATAATTTATGAGTGGCGATAAACATTACCAGCCGCCTCAAAATTCCTTGATGTCTGAGCTGAAGCGTTTGCTTTCTTCGCTTGTGGCCTTCGCCGCAGCAACAGTCTTATTGGCGATCCAGGGTAGTATTGAGCCCCATGGTTTAATTGGGTTCCTAGGTCTCGGGATATTCGTCGCGGCCATTCCTCTGGGAATTTTTTCCTACATTCTCTTCCACAAAGTTTTGGAATCTGACCCTGCTCCGCCTGTTGTTTACAAGGCCGCAGACGTAATTTCGACTTTGGCCCTGGTAGGACTTTGTGCCGGTTTTATTTTCCTCCTAGCCGACTTTAGCCCCTTGCTTTGCGGGATTCTGGTCTTTTCCCTATTAATGAATTTCTTGGTTTTCCGCTGGGTCATCGGGTTTTGGGAAAAATCTAGAGTTGAAGAGAACGCACAAAAACAAAAGGATGTGGCATGAGCTATACCGTCATTACGGAGAACGACGTTTCTCAGTGGTCCGATAAAACGGGTTCCGAATATCACTTTCCAAAGCGTTACGCCAAATACCTCGCCCCCGGCACTACGGTTGTCTATTACAAGGGCAAGCTGAAAGACAAAAGCTTTCGGGACAAACGTCTTTCGGATGAGCCCCATTACTTCGGCTTTGCAACCATTGAGCAGGAGCCATTCATAGACGAGGAGAGCCAAAAAGGTGACCTCTTCGTTACGATCGAGAACTTCACTCCGTTCAAAGAAGCGGTGCCTAATAAGTACCCAGGGACAGACGAGTATATTGAGATAATTCCAGAGAACCGGAGAAATAACTATTGGCGTGACGGTGTAAGGCCGATCAACAAGGAAACATTTGACCGGATCGCTACGCTTGCGGGTCTAAGTGGCCCTAAGAGTCAAAAAAGGTTAGGGGACGAATATGCGTTTACTTCATCTATAGCGGAGGGTGGAAAAAAACGCATTTTCTCAACGCGCTATGAAAGGGACCCAAGGCTAAGAAAGCAGGCTATCGAGATTCATGGTGATAGTTGCATCGCATGTGGTTTTAATTTCGGCGAAGTATATGGTGATCATGGTGTGGGTTTTATCCATGTACACCATGTTGTTCCTATCTCTATGTATGATAAAAAACAGATTGTAAACCCTGCCACTGACTTAATCCCTCTTTGCCCGAACTGTCATGCAATGGTACATCGTGATCCGAATAGCACTCTTAGCATAGAAGAATTGCAAAGAATCCTAAAACGATTTGGAAATAAATAAGCTCAGATTTACAGAGGTTGAAGAATGGATACTAAGCCAGTGAGCGCCGTTATTTTTGATTTGGATGATACACTTATTTACACCAAAAGCCTTCAGGGATACCGAGAGAATCGAGATTCCCAAGGGATGCGGGAGAAGCTCGATGAAAGTAGTGTCTTTAAACCGGTTGCTAATATTGTTTCGGAGCTAAAAAAAATAGGGGTACCACTGGCTGTTGTTACAAATTCTCCGCGCTGGTATGTAGATATTCTTCTTAATCATCATGACTTAAACGTATTTGATATTTTGATTTGTTATGATGATGTGGGCCCTTCAGGTGCTAAACCATCACCTCGCGGTATTGAGTTGGCTCTCGAAAAACTGGGTCGTCCTGATCCAAAAACAGTAATTTATGTTGGGGATCAAGACACTGATATTGTGGCTTCATACGCTGCCGGTGTAAGACCTATTGCTCCGTCTTGGGCGACTAGAAGACCAATTGATCAAGTTCCTGCCGCTATACTTAATTCTGAAACGTTGCTCGCTAACCTACATGATGTAGAGGAGTTGGCGTTGATTGCGGATCGGGTCGCCCTGAATAGGAAGTTCGATTTCCCAAAATCTCAAATGAATTTCCTTCCTCTTAATGAAGCGGGCCAGGTTGTACCATTAAAAAGGGAAGAAATAAAGCTGATATCTTTTGGTAGATATTTTAGCCAAGGTAGCTCTCTCACCGCCCGTATTCATGAAGATCATTCTTTGTCTAAAGATATCTTCAAAAAGGAAGAGTCTCAAACTTATATATTGCCTGAGTATTACGTTGACTTAATTGTTAAAGTGGTTGAGAGTCTTCCACAATATGCTTTTGGTTCTGATGAATCATATTTTGATGTTGTTACTGTTATACCAGCTAAAAAAGAGAAGAACCCTCGGCTAGAGAATTTCCTAAAAAGAATACAGAGGAAATCAAAATCGAGATCAGAGTTCATACCTGATATTTTTGAGTTTGAGCGTGGCGCGCGGAGCCTTAAGACTCTTGGCGGCAAGGAAAAGCGCTCAGAGGAATTGAGCAGAAATTTCCGTATCAAGAAAAAACATGAAGAACGACTCTCTGGAAAGACTGTGTTGGTATTGGATGATATCATTACTACCGGCGCCACCTTCACGGCGGCCTTTGATCTGCTGCAGAGAGTAGGCGTTTCCGCAGCTCTGGGAGCATGTTTGGCCAAAACCGTGAGCATCCAGGAGCATCAGAAGACCTGTCCAAAATGCTCTCGTGTTATGAGAGTTAGTAAAAATGGTAAAACAGGAATTCATTTTTATAGTTGCACTGGTTTCTATGAAAAGGATCAATGCAAGTATTCGGAGTATATTAAGATAAAGGAGTGTCCTCGTTGCGGAAAAGATATGAAGAAGAGCTACAATTACAGGGAGGGAAAACAGTTCTTAACCTGTACCTCTTATGGAACTCCCGAAGCATGTGGTTATACTGAGAGTGTGAGCGACGTATGATAAGCGATTGCACGAGAAGTTTGATTAAATATAGTCGACTTAAAGGTGTCGGAAGAAAGTATTTGATTGATGTGCTTAGCTTTTGTCTCCGTGAATCAGTTTCGGTTGAAAAATATTTCCATGACGATGTCGTCAAAAATAATAAATATACCGAACAAGAAATTCGGGAAGCTGAACATTATGCAGATGTGCAGTTATCTGTGGCCAAATCTTATGGTCATCATATAATTTCAATGAATGACGAGGCATACCCGGAATCACTCAGGAGTGTAAGTGATCCACCCCCTTTACTTTACTGCTCAGGCAATCTTAGTCTACTTAAGAGGGAGTCGGTGACGATTATTGGCACTCGTGAGCCTACGGATCATGGAGCCCGCATTGCTGAAAGGGTTACGTCTTGGTTCGTTTCTGATGGCTGGGTAATTACCAGTGGTTTAGCTAAAGGCGTTGACACTCTGGCACATCAGTCATGTCTGGTTCGCGGAGGGTCCACGATTGCTGTATTGGCTCATGGTTTGGAAAAGATATATCCCGCATCCAACAAGGAGCTAGCCCGAAAAATCGTTGATAACGGTGGGTTGTTGATTAGCGAATACGGATACAATTCATTCGTTGCTAGATCCAATTTCGTTGAGAGAGACCGTATTCAGGCGGCATTGGCCAAGGGGGTTGTGCTAGTGCAGTCTGATTTGAGGGGTGGAAGTCTTCACGCGTCAAGATCAGCTTTGCGCTATGGGCGTTATTTGGTTGTATTGGGGCAATCTATTCGAGATATTCGACGTTCAGAACCAAAAACAGCTGCGAATCTATTGTTAGCAGACTCTGAGGATTTTGCTAAGTTAGAGCTTTTGAATGTCTCGCCAGATAAGCTGAAAAATTTACTTTATTTACGCGATAAATCTGAGTTGCCACCTACATCAAGCAAGCTTAGGTCCTTATCCTTCGACGGGAAGGTTGAAGACTCATCTGATCTCTTTAGATGAAAATGTTGAGGGTCTATTATCTAATGTTGTTTATAGATCCTTTCCCACCCAAACGACCTTACCTATTACCTCGAGATTCTCTAAATCAGAGCTGGCAATTTCTTGGGGCGGATATTCTTTGTTGTCACTCAACAACTGAACACCGTCATTCCATAGTGTTTGGATGCGCTTAACCAAAAGGTGGTCGCCGTTGCGAATGACGTAAATATGCCCATCCCGAAGCTTTTTTTCGCTAGTATCTACCATCACGGTTTCATTGTCTGAGATGGTTGGCTCCATTGAATCTCCTTTTGCGAACACCAGGGCTAGGTCTTGTTCATGCAAGCCTCTGAAGCGAAGCCATTTCCTCCTGAAAGCCAATTCCCTAGTTGGTGCTTCATCACCCGCGATTGATCCATGACCTGCAGCCACCTGGACGTTGTAGCCGGGTATTAGAGCAAACTCTTCCTCAAACCTCAGTCCACTTTCATCGGTTTCGTTACTGCTTTTCTTTTCACGTTGAAGCTTCGGCTCACCAACTCCTGTCAGTATCCAGTTGCTGTCATAGCCATTTGCAATCAGCTTCGCGAGAAATCCGGCATCTGGAGTTCTGTTCTCGCGCTCGTAGTTGCCTAGAGAGTTCTTATGTACGCCGAGCTTTTCGGCAAATGCCGCCTGGCTCATAGAGCCCCGAATGTGGGCTATTCGGCCTCCAATGCCTTCAATTTTGTCTTCGTCGTTATGGTCTGGCATCGATTGCACCCATTCGAAGTTTTAAAAAACACAAACGGGGTTGACAATGCTCCCGAATGTGGTCATATTTAGATTGTGGTTTCAAATGTGTGCCAATGCTGTCCTCGTGTTAGCACACGAATGGGAATAAGTGTAGCAGAGTGCAAAACAGTGGACGAGCAGAAACAAATCATTCTGATAGCTACCCCGGTCATGACCCAGGAGCGCTTTGCTCAACTGACCGGGCTCACGGAAGGGCAGGTACGGGGCATGATCGAGAAGGGCCATTTGCCGTCTCTCAAGATCGGAAAACCCCGCCTGGTGAACATTGCCGCTCTGTCTCAGGACGCACTGGATAAGGAGGACTGGCAATGAGCCCGGACCTGCGCAACCAGAAACAAACCATCATGCGCCTGCGCTTCCAGGAAGCCTGTGAAGCCTTTCAGGAAGGCGAATACGAAGAAGCCGCACAGCGCATCAGCCAGATCCACCAGATGGTGTCCGCCTACATGGGCGTCGATTCCGACCTGTACTGGTACGGCCTCCGCCTGACCATCCTGTGGGCTGAATTCCTCCTCCAGGAACAAACCCGGGACTTCAACGCCTGGGCCGTCGGGCAAGCCTGCACTGCACTGAGGGCTTCGGGATGAGATTCCACCGCCACGACGTAAACCGCGCCATTAATGCGGCCAGTTTCGCCTTCCAGGGCCCACATCCGTCCTCTGCGCTCACCCCTGATGCCCTGGAAGGCCTTTTTGACACCCTGGCCCAGCGCCTTGGCCAGCTGCGCGACGTCCGCACCGACCATCCGTGCGACTACCTAGCCCGCTGCAAGGCCGGGTTCACCGACGCACTCATCCACGAACTGGAAGCCAGGAACTACCACAGCCCGGCCTTTGATCGCCTCATTCAACTGAGGGATGCCTGGGACTGCGGCCACCTGGATCTTCCCAACGTCACGGAGACACAACCATGAGTTACATCCCCCCAAGACAGGACCAGGTGGAGGACAAGGAACGCCGCTTCTACGTGGTGGCCCCGAGTTCCTGTTACCTGCAATTGCAGCAAGAAGCCATCCAGCGTGGCACCGACCTGTGGACCCTCTGCGGTTCGGTCCTGCGCGCCTGGTTAGAGGCTGGCTGCCCGAACTTTGGCTTCCAGGGGGATGCCCCTGAAAAGTCTTCGAGTCCGCCCCCGTCATCGTCACCACTCGCGCACGACCAGGGGGCCGGGCAGTGAGCGCTGCAAGGCTGGCGCCCCGCGCCAGGGCCGCAGGCCCCCTGGCCTTGTGGCGGTCGCTGACTGGTCCACAGTGCGCATCCGGAGTGGTGAGGATGTCGGGGGAGGACGCCCGCCCCTTGATTCCGAGCCATGAGCACAGGAGGCAAGCGGAGCGCGGCAGGCGACAGGGATCGTTACCCGTAAGGGTGGTCACCTTAGTGACCAGGAGCAACGCGAGTAGAGCCCGCCCCGTAAGGGGTCGCACAACCCAGGTTTAAACCGCCCGGAGCTTCCGGGACATCAACGCAACCCAGCAACACCGAAACCAGAACCAGAGGACCAACGACATGGAAAACTACCTGAACCTGATGATCATCGGCGCCACCCGCTACGACATCGACGGCAACAAAGGCGGCTCCCTGTGGGCTTACTCCCCGGCTGAAGCTGACGACGACAACCGCGTCGGCAACGAAGTCATGAAAATCGCCTGCGACTACAAGCACATCGACCAGCTTCGTAATCATGCCGACCGCCTCCCGGCCATGTTCACCGTCAAGGCGCAAATGAAAGCCGGGCAGGGCGGCAAGATCACCTTCAAGGCCCTGGAGCTCAAGCCCCAGGACACCGTGAAGAAACCCGCTGCTTAAGGTCCAGGGCAGCCTGTTATGAACGTCATCACCTGCGAAGGTGAATGGATACAAGGGACCCAGGGCATCGAATGCACCGGGACCCTGCAAAGCATTCCTTATCAGGACGTCGACGTCCTGTTTCAGGAATACCTGGCACCGGACGTCGAGATCATCGGTCTGGTGTCAGGGATCGCCCTGACTCTCTTCGTCACCGGAGTCGGTGCCGGACGAGTCGTTCAAATCATGAGAAAAGTCTGAGGTACACGCTATGAACGAAGTTATCGAAATGGAAAAGCAGGACAACGGCAAAACCTGGGGCATGGCCCGCGCTCGCTTCGGCAAGGGACTGGCTAAGGCCGGTGCTGTGGTTGCGGCGGCTGGTACATCCCTGAGCGCCTTCGCCGTGGATCACACCGCCACCATCACCGCGGCACAGACCGACGCCACCACCAACACCACGGCCGCTGTGGCCGCCGTTATTGGTGTCGCTGCCGTGGTCTTCGGTGTCGGCATCGTGCTGCGACTGATTAACCGGTAATGCTGACCAGCATCTTAATAGCCTGTCTCTGGACAGGCTGTTTTGTCTCCGGTTATCGCACTGTCTAAGGCCGGTTTCGACCGGCCTTTTTAGTGGGGGCTTCCATGAGATTTGTACTAAGACTTTTGCTTCTCAGCGCGGTATCGCTGCCAGGTTTTGCAGCGCCTTTTTATGCCCCGGCCAGTGCCAACTATTACTTCACATCCGATCAATGGTTCGACACCGAACAGCAGATCGGAGACGCCATCAAATGCAAAACGGGCGGTTGCCCGGACCTGGTCGATGACAACTACGCCATTGTCCTCAACGATACCCGCACGCTTTACATCGACGGTGTCCGGTATGGGCCGCTGCCTTATAAGAAACTGACTGTCTACGTCATCGGCAAGGACAACCCTTCTGCGTACTACTACGATTTCGAAGGCGTCGAGAACCCACCGGCGCCATGTGACCCACCCAACTACGAAGACCCCGATACCGGCGCCTGTCTCTCTCCCAAAGCCCCGGAAGAGTGCGAGGAAATCGGCGAGTTCTACAACCCTGATAATTCCCAGTGCGTCACCACCTGTCCCTCGGGTGGCTCCCTCGGTACGTACTGCCTGACCCAGCCCGATCCGGCCTGTTCACCATCCTCCCCGGATTACCAGGGCACCGCCGGGTGGGGCGACGATCACCGTTATGTCTGCTCCGGCGAGACCTCCTGTGGCACCGGCGAATCCTACGCTTTCCGGGAAATGGACGACGGCTCCTGGAGTGGCGTCTGTGTTTCCGACGAATCCAACCCGCCGGTCTGCCCTGGTGGCTTCGAGAGCGTGCTGGAAATCTACGACGACGGCTTCGCCTGCGGAAACCTCAACGAAGACAAAGAAGATCCCACCCGTAACGATTCGTCGAACGGGGACAGCGACGGCGATGGTGTTGCCGATGACACCGGCATGGCCGGCCAGCTGGAAGACATCAAGGGCCTGCTCAAAGACGGCAACAACGAGCGTTCCAACATCGGTCAATCCATCAAGAAGGGCTTCGGAGATCTCAAGGACGCCATCAGCAACCTTCCCGGTGGGGGAGGCGGTGACTCTGGTACCGGCAAAACCGAAATCGTCGGCGAGGACGGCAACGCCATCACCTGGAGCGGTTCGCCTATCGCGATGGAAGTTCAGGACGGCCTGAACGAACTCAACGCCGTCCAGGGCGAATACGAAACCCTCATCGGCAACATTCGGTCAGAAATGGCCGCCTCTTTCGGCTCCTTCACCGGGGCCGGGGGCCTCCAGGACAACAACATCACCCTGTTCGGCCAGACCTTCAACGCCGGTCTGTCCAAGTTCGGAGCGGATCTCTCCATGATCGGCTCCATCATCCTGTTCGCCGCCACCTTCGCCGCGCTCGGCATCATCATGGGAGCACGTGACTGATGGAATTCATCGCTGACTTCTTTACCGCCATCTGGGGCTTCTTCGAATCCATCCCGGCCTTCCTGGATGACATCCTGGTGAAGCTCTCCGCCTGGTATGTGATCTGGGTGACCAAGGCCAAGATCTACTTCGTCGGCTTCTCCTGGCAGGTCGCCCAGGAAGTCCTCAACCAGCTGAACATCTCCGGCACCATCAACCAGTACTGGGGCTCCATCGATTCCAAGGTCATGGGGGTGCTGACGTTCTTCCGGGTGCCGGATGCCCTGAACATCATCCTCAACGCCCACCTGACCCGCTACGTGATGGGAGTCTTCAAATGACCATCAACATCCACCACGGCCCGCCGGGCTCCTATAAATCCGCCGGCGTGGTTCAACGCTACGTGATCCCGGCCCTGATCGGGGAGGACAGTGACTACCCGGACGGCCGCTGCGTCGTCACCAATATAAGAGGCCTCGATTCCATCGAACGGGTAGAGCAAGCCTTCGGCGTCACCTGCGGCCCGGAAGCGAGAATCATCAACCTGGAAACCGAAACCCGGGACGCCCTGGAGTACGCCGCAAGATGGTTCCATTGGGCCCCCATCGGTGCCCTGATCGTCCTCGACGAAGCCCAGGCGGTGTACCCCGCTGCCCGGCGTGACTTCAAGATCGAACACCTGGACTACCCGGGCGGCAAGGAAGCGGCACAGAGAGACAACCGCCCGGCGGACGTCCTCTTAGCCTTCGACATGCACCGGCACTACAACTGGGACCTTTTCCTGTGCACCCCGAACATCGGAAAGATCCACAAAGAAATAAGACAGAGTGCCCAGCAAGCGTTCCGTCATTGGCAGATGGGGCACATCGTGCCCTGGAAGAAAAACAAATGGAGGGAACTGGAACATGACCCTGAAAACAGCGGAAAAGCTGCCTCCCATAGCATCGGTGTCCCAAAAGAGTACAAGGTCGATCTCCGGGTCTTCGAGTGCTACCAGTCGACCAAAACCGGCAAGGCCAAAGGGGTGGTCGGGGGCCATTCAATCCTTAAGGATCGCAAGTTGCAGATGGCAGTTGTGGTTGTCATCGGCAGCCTCGGCTACTTCTCATACGCTGCGGTCCAGATCATCGAGCGTGAGAAAGCGCGCCTCTCAGGTGACCCGGTGGCTGTGCCTGAAGCTCCTCAGACTGATGGTGGCGCTTACCCTGATGGTGCTGATGGGCGCAGCGTTCCGGCTGGTAGCAAGGCTGAGCGTGCTGTAGATCCAGACCAGCCAAAACCTGAATCACACCATCCGTTCTCGGACGTTCACCTCCGCATCGCCGGCAGCATCAACCGGGCCTACCTGTTCAGCGGCAAAGACCAGCAGGGTGAGTTTGCACTTACTCAACAGGATCTCGCCAGCTACGGGTACCGGGTGCTCTACCTCCGGGACTGTCACGGCCAGCTTTGGTGGAACGGGGAAGCCGTCCAGGATCTCTACTGCCATCGCATCCGATCGGAAGAGCCGGGACCACGCCCGATGATCGAGCCAAGCATGTATCCACCCTTATTAACCCAGGCCGACGACCCGGCGCCAGCGGAGCGCTAGCGACGATGCGCGAGGAGCAAGCGATCCGCTGGCGCCGGGGCGAAGCCCCAGAGACGTCCCTGTAACACGTCTCATAGAAAACAACGTGAGTTGATTTTCCACCACAGACAACCACAGAAGGCCACAGATGAAAATCAAAGACTTTGAACGCATTGATATCCGGACCGGGGAAACCGGCAAAGGGGATCTGTTCATCGGTCCCGAAGGGCAACAGGTCAACCTCCAGGATGTGAACGTCCTCTGGACCGGGGTTGATACCGTTCGTCAGTTGTTCGAAGGACGCCTCAAGCCCGAACCCCTGGCGGAAATCGCGGAAGCCTATGAATCCAGCTTTGACGCCACCATCACCATCAGGAACATTCCGTTCCGGGTCCAGTCGGGCAGGCGAGGTGGCTTCAAGTACATCCTGCAGAACCGTGAATACGGCCTGACCCTGCTGATCCAGAACTTCTACGCCGATGCGGAGAACCCCGGCACGCACCTCAAGATTGAAACCTCTCCCCGCTGGCTCTACGAGCGCTCCAGCCAGGAGATCCACGACGAGCTGGCCGAGTGGGGCATGGTCTTCCTGAAGGGCATTAAACCGGTCGGGATTGCCCTACATCTGTGTGTGGACTTCCAGGGCTGGGAACCGCCCCAGGACTTTGCCAGCCACTTCGTCACCCGCGCCAAAACCATCAGCGTCCACAACGGCCTGAGTGACCTGGTGTTCAAGGGCCTGGACGGTGCCACCATCAACGGCCGGGGTGAAACCTACACCTTCGGCAAGGCCAACAGCCTGCAGGTCTGCCTCTACGACAAGTCCAAGGAAATCGACGTCTCCGACAAGCGCGCCTTCATGGAGTCGATCTGGGAATGTGCCACCAACGAAGAATGTTTCCCGGATACCTGCTACGACCCCGACAAACCGGTCTGGCGCCTGGAAATCCGGTTCCATCACCGGATCGTGAACGAGATCTCCCAGGGCACGGCCAACATGAAGCCCATCTATACCTACATGGACGCCGTACCGCACCTGACCGGCCTATGGCGCTACGCCCTGACCGGCAACCGGTATGAAGTAAAGCGGGAATGGGTACACCCCATCTGGACCAAGCTCCGGGATGACATCGGCTTCGGCTACTCGGCCCCGGATCTGCTCTACAAACGCGCAAAAAAGGAACCCGGTTGCGGCAACGAAAAGAACGTCTCCCTGGCCTTTGGCAATTTGCTCTCCATCTATGCACGCAACCGGTTTAACACGCGCCAGGCTTGGGACTGCCTCAAGAAATCCGGCCTCTGGGAAGACCTCTGCAATTACTACCGAAGGCGCGAGATTTACGAAAACGAGCTCTACCGGCTGGTAGAGGACGGGCTGATTAAACGACGACTGCTGACAAAGGTGGCTGCATGATCCGGAAACTACCATCAGGACGATGGCAGGTAGACCTGCGTATGGATGGCCGGGGCTCTAAACGCATCCGGAAAAGCTTTGATTCAAAGGCTGAAGCCAAGCGCTTTGAAACCTTCATCCTCACCAAACGGGCAGAAGGGAAGGATTGGAACCCCTCGAAGGCGGACAACCGGCGGCTTAAAGAGCTCGTCCAGCTTTGGTTCAATGCCAAAGGTGTGCACCTCAAAGATGGTGAGCGCCGAAAGCGCTGTCTGGATGTTATCGCGGACTTCATGGGCAACCCGATTGCTAGGACCGTTAAGCCTGCTGCATTCCTGGCCTATCGCGCCTACAAAATCCAGGAAGGGGCCAGCACGAAAACGCTGAACAATCACCTCGGCTATCTCAATGCGGTCTACAACCAGTTGCATCGGCTGAATGAAATCGACTTTGAAAACCCGATCAGGAATGTCGAGATGATCCGCTTGGATGAACGGGAGCTATCCTGGCTCACAGTCGAACAGATCCGGCATTTGCTGAAAACCATCGAGGAATTCAGTCAGAATCCGCACGTTCATCTGCTTACCAGAATTTGCCTGGCTACTGGCGCCCGGTGGGGAGAGGCAGAGAACCTTCAGCTGCGGCACGTCCAAGAGGGAAAGCTGAGGTTTGTAAATACAAAGAGTGGGAAGTCGAGATCTGTCCCAGTTTCTCCCGAATTATTCCAGGAGATCAGGGAGCATCTGGAAGCACATGGGGGGTTCAGTTTTTCTCTATCGGCCTTCCGACGAGCCCTTGATAAGTCAGGAATCGAGCTGCCATCAGGTCAAGCAGCTCATGTGCTTCGACATACCTTTGCAAGCCATTTTGTTATGAATGGAGGGGATATACTGAGTCTTCAAAAAATTCTTGGGCACTCGACCATTACAATGACGATGAGGTATGCCCACCTTTCCCAGGATCACCTTGTTGAAGCCGTAGTTAAAGGGCCGCTAGTTTCGTTGAACTAAGTGAAAATTGACAAAAGTTTATAGAATTCGGTGATTTTTGGGCTATCTTTAGATCATTAATTATATAAGCCTGGTTGGCCGGGGTGAGTGTAAGTGGATGGGCGTATCAACTCGCCCACGTGGTATTTTAGATGAATGCTGAAAACGTCACCGTAACGTCTATTGGTCGGGAAGCACTCGATTTCAGCGGTCGAGGAAGTCTACTTCGTACCGTATCGCGAGTCATTGTAATTGCTGCGTCGTTAATTGCAGGTGCTTCTGTTGTTTATGCAACTGGGGGCACTGGATATGCCTACCCGTATACTGTTCTTCTGCCGGTTATTCTGACAGCGGCATGGTTTGGGCCCGTTCCGACAGTGATTAGTGCTGTAATTGCAGGCCTGCTTCTTGGCCCTTATATGCCTATGGATGTTGAAAAAGGTTTGATCCAGTCAACCGATAATTGGTTGGCCAGGACTGCTTTTTTTATGCTTATTGGTGGTTTTTCCAGTTGGCTTTTCCAAAGCCTGCGCATTTCAACTCAACGACATTTTCGAGATATTAAAATTGATAGGGAAACCGGACTTCCCAACCAGGTTGCGCTAAAAGAAGATCTTGTAAGTGTTCTTTCTTCTGCTACGTCTCGGAAAGCATTTTCGGGCAGTCCTGGGGTCATACTGGTTCGTTTGCAGGACCTTTGGGAAATCATGGAAGCAATGGGCCCGCAAACTGCTAATAAAGTTGTTTGCTGTCTTGCAGATCGAGTTAGCGTAGCTGTTTCCTGTGACCATAAGATTTACCGTTTTAGTACCTCGGAGCTTTTGCTCTTGTTTTTCGCTTCATCTCAAGAAGAAGTTGACAATGTTGCAAAGTCTGTTCGTTCTGCAGGAGAACAAGAAGCGGAAATAGACGGTATTCCGCTGAGAGTTCAACTGATTGTTGGTAGCTACTTGGTTGAAAGAAACGTTGTTGAGCCTGATCTTGTGGTTAACCGGGCAAGAACGGCTCTTTTTGCGGCAGTGGATGCCAATGCTTTTTATCGCTCTTATGATCCAATTTTCGATCATAAGACGGTAGAGCAGGTGCGTCTAATATCGGGTGTCCGAAAGGGGCTTCGAGAGAATGAATTTTGCCTCTTCTATCAGCCTAAAGTTTGCCTTAGAAGCGGCCGCCATACTGGGGGTGAGGCATTATTGCGATGGTTCAAAAGTGATGGGTCAGTTGTTTTACCCGGTCTGTTTATGCCGAAACTGGAAACCACCACGTTAATAGATCCTGTGACGCGATTTGTGATCAGGAAGGCCTGTGAGGATGTTAAGCAACACGATCTTTGTGCGGTAAGTATTAATTTTTCAGCTAAGAATCTGATGGATACTGCGTTGGTTCAGAATTTAGGTCGTGTTGTGTCTCTATGCGGTGTTGAACCTGGAAAGTTGGAAATTGAGATTACTGAGAGGGCACTCATCCGTGATCCCGCTAATGCCAAGTTGGCAATTGAGAGTTTGCGAAATCAAGGTTTCCTTGTGAGCCTAGATGATTTTGGAACGGGATACTCATCGTTCCAATACCTCGCTCATTTACCTCTTTCGGGGTTAAAGATTGATCGCGCTTTTGTATCGAGCGTGCATGAAAGCCCTCATGCTCGGACAGTTCTGAGCTCTATGATCAAGATGGCGCATGCATTGAATTTGCACGTAACAGTCGAGGGAGTCGAGACGAGAGAGCAACATGAGATCGTCGCAGAATACGGAGCAGATACGGCACAGGGTTTCTATTATGCGAAGCCGATGCCGTTAACCGAATACGTAAACTGGAAATGTGGTCTTAATGTGGACGCCAGGGGAGGTTCAACCTCTTAGAGGCAAAAAAAAGCCCCTGAAATCAGGGGCTTTCTTCTGGGTGTTTGGTGGAGACGGCGGGAATTGAACCCGATGCTGCAGGCTTTCGCAGCAGCACAGTAAACCACAATTCGTGTTAAAACAGTCACCTATGAGAACCAAAAACCACTCAGTTCCACACAAAAGCGCATGGGCGTGGACATTTTGTTGACACCTGCCTAACTCAGTTGGCGATGAGTGAGAAATATAGGCTACTATCCTTATCTTCATAAGGAACTGAAAAGGTAAAGGTGTTCTTGTGTTCGATGGATTGTTGTTTCCGATCCTGTTAGCGGGGATCGCAGTATTATTCTACTTGCTCTGTTCGCCACATTCGCCTCTTGCTAAAAGGGTGGTAATCGAGTTCCCCTATCAGCGTCGAGACCGCCTGATGACAGAAGCAGAGGGGTCGTTTTACCAGGTCCTTGAGCTCGCATTACCTGGCGATCAATACAGGCTTTTCGGCAAGGTTCGTGTAGAGGATCTTATCTCTGTAAAAACGGGGCTTGAGCGGCAAACCCGTCAGTCTTTCCGTAATCGAATAAAAAGCCGCCACATAGATATCGTTGTAGTGGAACGCAAAACCTTCAAGCCAGTTTGGGCTATTGAGCTGGACGATAAATCGCATGATTCGGCCAAGAGAAAGGAGCGTGACACTTTTCTAGATAACGCCTTTGAAGCTGCAGGCCTCCCTTTAGTTAGGTTTAAAGCCAAACGCAGCTATACCACTGCGGACATCCAAAAAACATTGGGTGTAGGTCAGACGAGTGAAGCCATTAGTGGGGCTTCTGTTGGAAGTGAAGATAGTGTTGAGCCAGTTGATGAGGCTTTATTTGCGTCTCGTTCTGAGGATACGCCGGAGAATTTCTGTCCTCGTTGCTATGCGCCGATGGTGAAGAAGCGGGTTCGCTCAGGCAAGCATGCAGGCACTGAGGTTATGGCTTGTTCTCGGTACCCGAAATGCCGAAAGCTGTTACCTATCGCCGATTCCGTTAGGGAGACTTATTCAGAGTCTCCGTAGTTTTCTTATACACTTTGTTTTTCCGAAATCAACCGTCAAAGATATTCTCCAGAAAGCCCGATGTTAAAGCTATGAGAACATATCTAATAGCCTATCCTTTTTGTCTTTTTTCTTTTCTTTAATAATTTCAAGGATTTTTGATGATGTGGTGTAAATCTGCTTGTAGAATTCGAAAAGTTCAATTTCTCTAAATAGTTGTAAGTTTTCGTCGCTTGCCTCTGTGGGCCTTATATCAAAGCCAAAGGAATCAAATGTTTCCGCTGTTAGATAAGTCGTTAGTTTGTCCATACAGAGCCTTCGATTTATTTTTTTAACTTTATTTTTATGTGATTTAGCAAACCATTCTGAAGATCTATGTATTAATCCGAATATAAATTTGTTGTCGCCACCTATATCTAGTGTAAATGAATGTGTTGGGCCTTCAGTATTTTTTTCCTTACCTTTTGTATGGTTTATATATTTTATCTGAACTCTTCCAAAGATAGATTCAGCGAATTCTAGAATTTCACGGTCAGTTTTAGGTTCGCTGTGTGCGACTATCCTTTTCAGCTCGGGTTCAATCAGTTCGCTCTCGACTTCTCGAGGAGAAATGTTATAGAGAAAAGTTGCAACCTGTTCTGAAACCGAATGCTGAATTATTGTGGGATATGCAGCGCTCCTCTCCTCTGGCGAGCATCTTGATAAGAATTTTGCGGCGAAATATTCTTGGAAGGTTCTATGAGTAAATGTAAGCACCAATCCGTCGCGTACGAGTAAGCAAACATTTTCTAAGATATCTGTAAGAAAAAATTGCGGCTCAAAATTTTTATCGATGTGTTTTTGTCCGGCACGAATTGCATCAATGGCATTATGATCTTGGAATTCAACCCCGTGCTTGAAAAATGTCGATGCAGAGAAATAAGAGAACAATTCTTTAAATTCATCGGAAGCTAAAGGAGATTTTATGTTTCTTCGGAAAAAATCTTTTGTTAAATCATGCCTGTAATAAAGCGCACTAAAGGCATTCTCAAAAAATAATGATAAATTGTCTGGTATTTCTCCCGTTTCGCAATATGTTAAAAGCATTGTTGAGAGAAGCAGAGGGTTTGAGGCAAATGTTTTGTGTTTATCATAAAGATCAGACCTCAAGCTTTCTAAAAAGCTTGCTTTAATCTTTTCATTGAAAGGCACTCTGGCAATAAGGTCACAGGCCTCATCTTTTCTTAAGGGAAGTATTTCGGCAGCTGAAAAGGCGACCAAATTTTGGATGCTATGTTCTGGTCGGCTCGAAGCAATAACTTGCAAATCAGGGTATTTGAAGCAAAGCTCTTCTATTTGCTCATAGACATTCTCGCGAAACTCTTCCGGGACCTCGTCGAACCCATCTAATATTAGTGTAAACCTTCCCTCTTTAATACATTTCTTGACAATATTTTCAGTTATTGCAATTGCCGTAATATTTTCCAAATCTTTTGCAATTTGTGCTGTTATGCTTCCTTTATTAGATATCCTCCGTAATTCGATAAAAAAAGGTATTCTTGTTAGCCTATCGTTGACCTGGTTGACAAGAAGTGATTTAAGAAACGTTGATTTGCCGCAGCCGGCAGTTCCTGAAACGAGAATTTTTCTATGCTTATTGAATATGTCATGGTGTTTCTCTAGCTCTTTTATTTCGTTTTCCAGT
>NZ_JBNRLS010000002.1:0-963140 GCF_050379415.1 Marinobacter sp. DUT-1 | reverse complement strand
CCTTATTTATTGCTTTTCTTCCTGAAAGGTTGTGGGTTTGTAATATCAAAGAGAAGGTTTCTGACGATAGGTTTGTCTCGCTCTGTGCATTTGGCGTTGTTTTTGTTTGCTATTTGTTTTGGCTTGGAACATCTATATGGCTGGTTGCAAGGTTAGCGTTCTATTTTCTGCCCTTGGCTGGTGTTTTTTTGGTAATGGTTGTGGGTAATGTAAAGAATGTCATGTGGATTTTTATGGCGAAGATTGTGCTGCTTTTTGGTTTGATTTTTCTTTCGTCCTATATCAGTGGACCCCAGATTTCTGTAATTTTTAACTCTTTAATTTAGGTTGATTCTGCCATGTTTTCGAAAATGCGGTTGTTAATCACAGGCGGTACCGGCTCCTTCGGCAACGCCGTTCTAAAACGCTTCCTGGATACAGACATTGAAGAAATCCGCATCTTCAGCCGGGATGAGAAAAAACAGGATGATATGCGCAAGCGTTACGCCAATCCCAAGCTAAAGTTTTACATTGGCGATGTGCGGGACTACAACAGCATTCTGAATGCAACCCGGGGAGTGGATTTCATTTTCCATGCGGCGGCGCTTAAGCAGGTGCCGTCTTGCGAGTTCCACCCTATGGAGGCGGTAAAATCCAACGTAATTGGCACCGAGAATGTGCTGGAAGCGGCCATCCAGAACGAAGTGAAGCGGGTGGTGTGCCTGAGTACAGATAAGGCGGTGTATCCCATCAACGCCATGGGCATTTCCAAGGCGATGATGGAAAAGGTGATGGTGGCCAAGTCCCGCAATGTGGACCCGAAAAAAACCGTCATCTGTGGTACCCGTTACGGCAACGTGATGGCCTCCCGGGGATC
Source organism: Marinobacter sp. DUT-1 (assembly GCF_050379415.1). Taxonomy (NCBI): domain Bacteria; kingdom Pseudomonadati; phylum Pseudomonadota; class Gammaproteobacteria; order Pseudomonadales; family Marinobacteraceae; genus Marinobacter; species Marinobacter sp. DUT-1. The sequence goes on along the minus strand of NZ_JBNRLS010000002.1, from coordinate 962,284 downwards.
GGTTATTCCGTTGTTTGTGGACCAGATTCGTGCGGGTAAGTCTCTCACCATTACCGACCCCAACATGACCCGTTTCATGATGACTCTGGCGAACGCGGTTGACTTGGTGCTGTATGCCTTCGAGCACGGGAGCAATGGTGACCTGTTCGTGCAGAAGGCCCCGGCTGCCACCATCGAAACTCTGGCCCAGGCATTGACGGATTTGGTGGGCAAGCCGGATCACCCCATCAATGTGATTGGCACCCGACACGGTGAGAAGCTGTTTGAAGCCCTGCTCAGCCGGGAAGAAATGGCCTGCGCGGAAGATCTGGGTGGTTATTACCGGGTGCCGCCAGATTTGCGGGACTTAAACTATGGTAAGTTTGTGGAGCAGGGCGAGGAGAAGATCTCACATACTGAGGATTACAACTCCCACAATACAGAACGCCTGGATGTCGTCGGAATGCAAACCTTGCTGCGTAAGCTGGAATTCATTCGTGCCCTGGAACGGGGTGAGTACCAGAGCCCGGAGGACTGATTGATGAAAGTACTGGTAACCGGCGCTAACGGTTTCATCGGCAAGAACCTGCAAATGCATCTTGAAGAGAAAGGCGGCTTTGAGATGGTGCCTTTCACCCGGGAGCACACCGAGCAAGACCTGCCGGGCTTGCTGGAAGGGGTGGACTGGATCGTCCACTTGGCCGGCATCAACCGCCCACAGGATCCGGCCGAATTTATCACCGGCAACGTCGGGCTTACCCGGGCTTTGTGTAACGCAGTGCAAGCCACTGACCGGCACATCCCGGTGATTTATAGCTCGTCGATTCAGGCGGAGCAGGATAATGACTACGGCACCAGCAAGCGCGAAGCGGAAGAAGCCCTGCTGGCCCTGCACGAAGCCACCGGCAACCCGGTCTACATCTATCGCCTGGCCAACGTGTTCGGCAAATGGGCACGGCCCAATTACAACTCGGCGGTGGCTACCTTCTGCCACAATATCGCCCGGGATTTGCCGGTACAGATTAACGACCCGAATGCTGTGATCAACCTGGTGTATGTAGACGACGTTATCGCCAGCTTCCTCAGCCTGCTGGGCGGCGAGCCAAAGAATGACTCGTTTGTGGATGTGGAGCCGGTTTACCAGATTACTGTGGGCGAGCTGGCCAGCCAGCTGAGCCGTTTCAAGGCCAGCCGGGATAATCTGATTACCGAACCGGTGGGTAACGGGTTGGTAAGGGCGCTGTATTCCACCTACGTGAGCTACCTGCCGCCGGATCGGTTCACCTACACCGTGCCGCAGCATGGCGACGAGCGCGGTGTTTTTGTGGAAATGCTGAAGACCCCGGATGCTGGCCAGTTCTCTTTTTTCACCGCCCACCCGGGTGTAACCCGTGGCGGCCATTACCACCACTCGAAAACCGAGAAGTTTCTGGTGATCAAGGGCAAGGCCTGCTTCCGCTTCCGCCATATGCTCACCGGGGAGTTCTACGAGTTGTTCACCGAAGGCTCTAAACCGGAGATTGTGGAAACCGTGCCAGGCTGGACCCATGACATTACCAACGTGGGCGACGACGAGCTGGTGTGTATGCTCTGGGCTAATGAAATTTTTGACCGGGACAACCCGGATACCTTCGCGTGCCCGGTGGGTACCGAAGCCTGAACGAACCTGGAACTGCCATGAAAAAACTGAAAGTGATGACCGTGGTCGGCACCCGGCCGGAGATTATTCGCCTGTCCCGCGTGATGGCCAAGCTGGACGAGTATTGCGAGCACATTTTGGTGCACACCGGCCAGAACTACGACTTCGAACTGAATGAAATCTTTTTCCAGGACCTGGGCATCCGCAAGCCAGACCACTTCCTGAGCGCCGCCGGCGCCAGTGGTGCGGAAACCATCGGTAACGTGATTATCGCGGTGGATAAAGTGCTGGCCGACGTGCAGCCCGATGCTCTGCTGGTACTGGGGGATACCAACAGCTGTATGGCGGTGATTCCCGCCAAACGCCGCAAGGTCCCCACCTTCCACATGGAAGCCGGCAACCGTTGCTTTGATATGCGGGTACCGGAAGAGATCAACCGCCGCATTGTCGACCACACTGCCGATATCAACCTGACCTACAGCACCATAGCCCGGGATTATTTGCTGCGAGAAGGCTTGCTGCCCGATCGGGTGATCAAAACCGGCAGCCCCATGTTTGAAGTACTGAACTACTTCCGCGATGGTATCGATGGCTCAGATGTACTGGAGCGCCTGGGTCTGAAAGAAAGAGAGTTTTTTGTGGTAAGCGCCCATCGGGAGGAAAATGTCGATTCTGAAAAGAACTTCCTGGCCCTGGTGGACACCTTGAATGCGATTGCCGAACAATACGGCTACCCGGTGATTGTCTCCACTCACCCCCGCACCCAGAAGCGGGTGGATGCCATGGGTGTGCAGTTCCACGAAAACGTGCGCCTGTTGAAGCCGTTGGGCTTCAAGGACTACAACAAACTGCAGCTGAGCGCCAGGGCGGTGTTGTCTGACAGCGGCACCATCAGCGAAGAAGCCTCCATCCTCAACTTCCCGGCTCTGAACATCCGGGAAGCTCACGAACGCCCCGAAGGCATGGAAGAAACCGCCGCCATGATGGTGGGGCTGAGCACCGAACGTGTGCTGCAGGGCCTGGCCATTCTGGAAAACCAGGGTAGGGGTGATGACCGCTACATGCGGTTGGTAGAAGACTACAGCATGCCGAATGTAGCGGAAAAAGTGGTTCGCATTATCCACAGCTATCGGGATTATGTGATGCAGACGGTTTGGAAGCAGTATGACTGAGGGTAGGAAACTTGTGGCCTATGTTGGCCCTTACAGCTTCCCTAATGGGGGGGCTGCTGCACGAAGGATCTATGGCAATTGTCGTTCGTTGCAATGTGCAGGTTATGATGTGGTGGTTAGTTCCGGCCAGCTTTCCGACGCGCCTATGCAAGACTACAACGGAATCCCAGTTGTGTCGTTGAATGAACGGCGGCATGAAAACTTGCCAACACTGTTGAAGCATTTGATGTACTTTACCGCCGGCAAGAGCACTGTTCGCTGGCTGGAGTCGTTGGAGAGAAAACCTGATGCGGTTATTCTCTATAGCGGCTACTCCCCGTACCTGATTCGTTTGCTGCCTTGGGCGCGTAAAAATAACGTTAAGCTAATATTTGATGCTGTTGAGTGGTACGACCCGCCTGGGCTAATATCCAAATTTTTATCGCCATACTTTCTTAATATTGAGTTGGCGATGCGAGTTTTGGTCAAGAGGTGTGATGGCTTAATTGTTATTAGCGAGTATTTGAAAAATTACTATGCCCCTCATTCTAAAAATATAATAAAGGTCCCGCCGACAGCAAGTTTTGATGTTAATGGTTTGTCCAGTTCGGCTGAGGGCACCGAACCAGTGAAGTTCGTCTACGCCGGCACTCCAGGAAAGAAGGACTCTCTGTCTTCCATTGTTTCTGCCGTTCTAACTGCTCATGATGCAGGGCAAAATGTTGAGTTACATATAGCTGGCATCTCAAGAGAAAAGCTTAGTGAGTACACCCCGTCGTCGGGTTTTAGTCAGGCGGTAATTGATGAAGTTGTCAAGTGCCATGGGGTGTTGAATCATAGTGATACAGTTAATCTTGTGGAAGTGTCAGATTATTCAATAATAATTCGCCCAAATATTAGAAGCGTGGAAGCAGGGTTTCCTACAAAATTTGTAGAGAGTATGGCTCTTGGGACACCTGTTATAGCGAATATAACGAGTGATCTGAGTGCCTACCTGGACGATGGCGTCAATGGTCTAGTTTGTCCTGATTCGAATGTCGATAGCTTAGCCAGGGTAATTGATAAAGCTGTTGACTTATGCAGAGATGGGGATTTGAGGGTAAAGGCTAAAGAAACTGCCGATGTGTATTTTACGCCAGAGAGTTATGCTAAAGACTTTAATTATCTAATTGGTTAGGTGCAATGAATATTTATAGGAGTATGCTTGATAATCTTAAGAATAATACCGGAACTTGGCTAATCACCGGCACTGCCGGCTTCATAGGCTCCAACCTCCTCGAACACCTCCTAAAACTGAACCAACGTGTAATCGGCCTGGACAACTTTGCCACCGGCCACCAAAGCAATCTCGATGAAGTTCAGTCTCTGGTGTCGCCGGAGCAGTGGTCCCGCTTCACCTTCATCGAAGGCGATATTTGCAATCAGGAGGATTGTGCCCGGGCCTGTGAGGGTGTGGATTATGTGCTGCACCAGGCGGCGCTGGGTTCGGTGCCGCGGTCTTTAAATGCCCCCATCACTACCAATGCCGCCAACATCACCGGCTTTCTGAACATGCTGGTTTCAGCGCGGGATGCGGGGGTGAAGAGTTTTACGTATGCGGCGTCCAGCTCTACCTACGGCGATCAACCGGCGTTGCCGAAGGTGGAGGAGAACATTGGCAAGCCGCTGTCGCCTTATGCCGTCACCAAGTATGTGAATGAGCTGTATGCAGAGGTGTTCGCCCGCAGTTACGGTTTCAAGGCCATTGGCCTGCGTTATTTTAATGTGTTCGGCAAGCGCCAGGATCCGAATGGTGCCTATGCCGCCGTTATCCCGAAATGGACCGCAGCCATGATGGGCGGCGAGGGTATGTTCATCAACGGCGATGGTGAAACCAGCCGGGATTTCTGTTTTATCGAGAATGCAGTGCAGGCGAACCTGCTGGCGGCCACGGCGGAGGATTCTGCGAAGAACGAGGTTTACAACGTGGCGGTGGGTGATCGCACCACGCTGAATGATCTGTTCAACGCGCTGAAGAGTGCCTTGGCGGAGAATGGCGTGGTGTATGACAAAGAGCCGGTGTACCGCGATTTCCGGCCGGGGGATGTTCGGCATTCACAGGCGGATATTGGTAAGGCGGCGAGTAAGCTGGGGTATGCGCCGGAGTTTAGGGTTCGCGAGGGGATTGCTAAGGCTATGCCTTGGTACTTGAAGGTATGAGTTCAATATACAGACCTGACATTGATGGCCTGCGAGCATTAGCCGTATTGCCCGTTGTGCTCTTCCACGTTGATGCGACCTTGATGCCCGGTGGTTTTGTAGGTGTCGATGTATTCTTTGTCATCAGCGGTTTTCTGATAACGGCCTTGCTACTGTCGGAGATGGAGGGCCAAAGATTCTCGTTTGCCGAGTTTTACAAGCGTAGAGTGGCCCGTTTGCTTCCGGCCCTGTCAGTCACTTTGTTAATGGTGGTTGTTTTTGGGTTCTTTTTTTACGGCAGTCGGCAGTTCGATAGCTTAGGTAAGGATATCTTTTTCTCAGCTTTTGGGGCAGCAAACCTGCATTTTGCGCAAGGTGTTAACTATTTCGCTCAAGACGCAGCTTATCAGCCGTTGATTCACCTTTGGTCGCTTGGGGTCGAAGAACAGTTCTATGTTGTTTGGCCTGTGGTGATGCTGGCGGTGTATAAGCTTTCCAAAAATCTGTTAGTGCCGGTCACTTTGCTGCTGTTCGCTCTTTCGTTCACGCTATCTATACAAGGTGTTAGCCAGGACTATCTGGCTGGTTATTTTTGGCCACACTACAGAGCTTTTGAGCTTTTGAGCTTTTGAGCTTTTGAGCGGCTGTTTTCTTGCGATCTGTTTGCACAGAGGGTACTTCGGTGGGTTGAATGATGGATACAAGGCCGCTTTGAGCCTGATTGGCGCCGGTTTAGTGCTACTTCCTATGTTTTTGCTGGATAAGTCCTCGGCATTCCCAGGCTACAATGCGCTGCTGGTGTGTGTTGGTGCCGGTTTGATTGTTGCTTTTCCTTCTTCCGGAAAAGCCTCAGTTACCCGTGTTCTGTCGAACAGAGTGCTGGTCTGGATTGGGTTGATTTCTTATCCACTTTATCTGTTCCATCAGCCAATTATATCGTTTCTGGTATTTTCGAATCCGGACTACCCAACAATGGTAGCTCTATTGATCGTATTCCCTGTTTCAATTCTGATGTCTTGGATGACCTATCGGTATATAGAGCTGCCGGTGCGAAATTACGTGAAGCGTGGTCCAAAGATTGCGCGGAGGATTTTAACTGCTGGTTTGGTGGCTTCGATTCCTTTTTTCGCGGTATCCGGCCTAGCCGTGGCCAAGTCGGGCGGGGTTCCAGAGCGATTTAAACTTTTAAACCCGTTTGCCATGGAAGTTGCAGAAGCACATGGCGCTACTTTTCATCGGTACTACCGCAGAGGTTTCGTAGTCGGCGAAAGCAACAATGCCCGAGTCCTATTTGTTGGGGACTCGGTTCTGCAGCAGTACGCATTTCCGATGATGAGCGCTCTTGGTATTGATCGGGCGCAGGCCGACTTTGTTACCCGGGGCGGCTGTGTTTTGCTTAAAGGTGTCGACTTCAAAGACCAGTTCTCTGACATCTCTTGTGATGACTTACGTGACCGGCTTTACAGCTTGGAAAAGAAATACGATCTGGTTGTCGTGTCTCAGCAATGGGAAGGATACGGAGGTGAGCTCATAAATGCCCCCGACGGCGTTTCTGGCATTGAGCGGTGGGAGCCGTTTCTTGCAAACACGGTATTACACTTCAAGAAGTACGCCGATGAAGTGGTTGTAGTGGGAGGCCATCTGAAGGTGACTGGAGCTACAGGTGTTCAACCGTCGGTACAAATCAGTAGGGAGTCATTGAGCGCGCAGCTTCGGGAGCTTCAAGTGGAAAGCCGTGAAACTATCGTGAACGCTGGAGTGTTCTTTTCTAAGCTTTCAGATCAACACTCGGTACGTGTGATTAATCCCTATGACATTTTCTGTGAGGGTGACGCATGTGAGTTGACTGATGGCAGGTGGTCATATTTTAGCGACAGTCACCACATATCATCCGCTTCAAGCGATTTTGTGACGACAAAACTCAAAGCGATTCTGGCAGCTAACCCTGTCCGCCCGGGTATATGAACGTCTCGGTCATTTACCTCTTTTAATTTCAATCTAGTATGCACGGAAGTACTTTGTGAAAAAAATTGCTGTTATCGGCCTGGGTTACGTAGGCCTGCCACTCGCCGTAGCCTTGGGTGAAAAACGCCCGGTTGTGGGTTTTGATATCAACGCCAAGCGTATTGCCGAGCTGCAGAAAGGCGAGGATTTCACCCGCGAAGTTTCCGCCATAGAGCTGGCTGCCGCCTCCCATCTGTCGTTTACCGATTCCCTGGACGAGATCGCAGACTGCACGGTGTTCATCGTTACCGTGCCCACGCCCATTGATGACTACAAAGCCCCGGATCTCACGCCGCTGGTGAAGGCCAGCGAGAGCGTGGGCAATGTGCTCAAATCCGGCGATATTGTGATTTACGAATCCACCGTGTATCCAGGTGCAACGGAAGAGGTGTGTGTGCCGGTGCTGGAACGGGTGTCTGCCCTTAAGCTCAACGAGGATTTCTACGCCGGTTACAGCCCGGAGCGGATTAACCCGGGGGATAAGGAACACCGGGTAACCACCATCAAGAAGGTGACTTCCGGCTCAACCCTGGCCATTGCCGAGGAAGTGGATGCCCTGTACGCGGATATCATCACCGCCGGTACCCACAAGGCTAGCTCCATCAAAGTGGCGGAAGCGGCGAAGGTGATTGAGAACACCCAGCGGGATCTGAACATTGCGCTGATGAACGAGCTGGCGATGATCTTCGCTCGGCTGCGTATTGATACCCACGAAGTGCTGTCCGCCGCCGGCACTAAATGGAACTTCCTGCCGTTCAAGCCTGGCCTGGTAGGCGGCCACTGCATTGGGGTAGACCCGTACTACCTCACCCACAAAGCCCAGGCCATTGGCTACCACCCGGAAATCATCCTGGCCGGCCGCCGCACGAATGATGGGATGGGGCCTTATGTGGCTTCGGAACTGGTAAAAGCGATGATCAAAGCCGGCCACACCATCGCCGACGCCCGGGTGCTGGTAATGGGCTTTACCTTTAAGGAAAACTGCCCGGATTTACGCAATACCCGGGTGATTGATGTGGTCAAAGAACTGCAAGACTTCGGCTGTCAGGTGGATGTAACCGACTGCTGGGCAGATGGCGCCGAGGCGGAACATGAATACGGCATCAGCCTGGTGGATAAGCCGGAGCAGGGCAGCTTCAGCGGAGTGATTGTGGCGGTGCCGCACAAAGAATACGCGGCTATGAGTGCCGGTGATCTGCGGGGCTACCTGAAGGCGGATGGTGTGTTGTTTGACCTGAAGGGTTTGCTGCCCTTGGGTGAGGCGGATTTGCGGCTTTGAAGACGTTTTTGCTGATTGCCAGTTTTCCCGATTCGCTGATCAAGTTTCGCGGGCCGTTGTTGCGGGCTTTGGTGGCGAAGGGGTTGGATGTGCACGTGGCTGCACCGGATTTGGCTGATGTGCCGGATATCCGTTTCGAGCTGGAAGCGCTGTGCATTACCCTGCATGAAATTGGATTGACGCGCACTGGAACCAATCCAGTGGTGGATCTAGGCACGGTAGCGGAGCTTTGGGGATTGATGCGTCGCATTCGGGCGGATTATGTGCTGGGGTATACCATTAAGCCGGTGATCTATGGCTCTTTGGCGGCGTGGCTTGCGGGTGTTCCGAACCGGTTTGCGCTTGTTACCGGCCTGGGTTATGCCTTTACAGGTGAAGCTTCAGGCAAGCGAGGCCTACTACGAAAACTGATTCAGCGGTTGTACCGGTTCGGGCTTTCTCAAAGCCGTAAGGTGTTCTTCCAGAACCCGGATGACGAGGCGTTATTTCGGCAGCAGGGGTTGCTACCAGTCAGTATTCCGTCGTGTATGGTTAATGGTTCTGGTGTAGATGTCGCGGATTATTCGTTGGCACCTCTGCCCGCGGAACCTTCGTTTCTGCTGATTGCCCGTTTGTTGGGCGACAAGGGGGTGCGGGAGTATGCCCAGGCGGCCAAAATGGTGAAAGCCCAGCACCCGAATGCAGTGTTCCGCCTGGTCGGCTGGATAGACGGCAACCCGGATGCCATTAGTCAGCAGGAACTGGATGAATGGGTGAACTCGGGGACGCTGAAGTTTCTCGGCAAACTGGCAGATGTACGCCCAGCCATTGCCAACTCCAATGTGTATGTGCTGCCTTCCTATCGCGAAGGCACACCCCGCACCGTGCTGGAATCCATGGCTATGGGGCGGCCGGTGATCACTACGGATGCACCGGGGTGTAGGGAAACTGTAGTGCATGGTGATAACGGTTTTCTGGTGCCGGTTCAGGCGGTTAATGAATTGGCTGAGGCAATGATTCGATTCATCGAAGATCCTGAGCTTGTGAATCGCATGGGTGAGCGCTCCAGACAGATTGCAGAACAGAAGTATGACGTGCACAAGGTAAATGAATTCATGTTGGGTGAAATGGGGATTCAGTGATCAAACGTATTCTTGATGTACTGGCAGCGGCCACTGCGCTGATGGTTTTGTGGCCGCTGATTGCCATGGTTGCCTTGCTGATCTGGCTCAAACTTGGTTCCCCTGTGTTCTTCCATCAGACCCGTCCGGGCAAAGATGGCGAGCCGTTTCAGATGGTCAAATTTCGGACCATGCTGGACGCCATCGACAAACACGGTAGCCCACTGCCCGATGATGAGCGCATGACTCCGTTTGGGAGCTTTCTGCGCTCCACCAGCCTGGATGAGCTGCCGGAACTCTGGAATGTACTCAAGGGTGATATGAGCCTGGTTGGTCCCCGACCGTTGTTGATGGAATACCTGTCACTGTATTCGAAAGAACAGTTCCGCCGCCACGAAGTTCGCCCGGGAGTAACTGGCTGGGCGCAGGTGAATGGGCGTAATGCAATTTCGTGGGAAGACAAGTTCCGGCTGGATGTCTGGTATGTGGACAATCAGTCGCTTTGGCTGGATTTGAAGATTCTGTTCCTGACTGTGAAGAAGGTTTTGGTTCGGGATGGGATTAGTGGAGACGGTGAGGTGACGATGTCGAAGTTCACCGGGAGTAAGGATTGATGCGCCTCGCCATTCTTGGTGCCAGTGGCCATGGAAAGGTTGTGGCGGATGCTGCCGAGCTTGCTGGTTGGGGTGAGGTGGTTTTCTTTGATGATGCCTGGCCCGGCTTGAAAGAGAATGGTCCCTGGCGTGTGGTGGGTGATACTTCTGCGTTGCTGGCCGATCTTGCGTCTTTCGATGGTGTGGTGGTTGCGATTGGTAATAACCGGATTCGCCAGGCTAAGCAGCAGACTTTGTTAGCGGCAGGCGCTGAGCTCTGTTCGGTTATTCATCCTTCTGCGGTTATTAGTGCCCATGCCACGGTTGGCGCTGGGACGGTGGTCTTTGCCAATGCGGTCATCAATGCCTGCGCCTCTGTTGGTAAGGGTTGTATCGTGAATACGGGGGCTGTGGTTGAGCACGATTGCCATGTGGATGATTTCAGTCACATCAGTCCCAATGCTGCTTTGGCGGGCGGCGTAAAGCTTGGCGCTCTCACTTGGATTGGCGGATGTGCTTCGGTGCGGCAGCTGGTTGAGGTTGGTAAAAGTGCCACTGTTGGTATGGGGGCGGTTGTGATTAAAGATGTGCCCGCAGGTGTTACGGTTGCTGGGAATCCGGCTCGGGTGCTTGAGCCTCATAAAGATTAAAAGCCGAAAATGGAGTCTGACCCCGTTTGGGGTCAGACCCCGACCTTAAATCCTAGTCCGTGCTTTGCTTGCAGCGTCTCGCGATAAAGGCAAACCCTCGCTTCAAATTTCAGAAACGAAAAAATCGAGTAATCATGTTAAACGGACCTTTCTCCCCGTGGCCTTCCTTTACCGAGGAAGAGGCTAACGCAGTACGTGATGTTCTGCTTTCCAATAAGGTGAACTACTGGACCGGCGAGGAATGCCGGAAATTTGAGCGGGAGTTCTCTGCTTTTGCAGAGTCCGAATACGCAATTGCCTTGGCCAACGGCACTTTGGCCCTCGATCTGGCATTGAAAGCGCTGGGCATTGGTGAGGGTGATGAGGTGGTGGTTACTCCCAGAACTTTCCTGGCGTCGGCATCTAGCATTGTGACCGCTGGCGCGGTGCCGGTCTTTGCAGACGTCGATCCGGATTCCCAGAACATCACCCCCGAATCCGTGCGCAAGGTCATTACGCCTCGAACTCGTGCCATTGTCTGCGTACACCTCGCGGGCTGGCCATGTGATATGGATGGGTTTATGGCGCTGGCGGAGGAGTTCGGGTTGTCTGTGATTGAAGACTGTGCCCAGGCCCATGGTGCCCGATATAAGGGGCGGTCTGTGGGTTCGATTGGCCATGTGGGCTGCTGGTCGTTCTGCCAGGACAAGATCATGACCACTGGCGGGGAAGGGGGCATGGTGACGACCAATGACCGGGAATTGTGGTCAAAGATGTGGTCTTACAAAGATCACGGCAAGAGCTGGGATGCGGTGTATGATCGTGATCACGAACCTGGTTTCCGGTGGTTGCATGAGAGTTTTGGCACCAACTGGCGGATGACGGAGATGCAGGGAGTCATTGGGCGGATTCAGTTGAAGCGGATGCCGAAGTGGTTTGCCCGCCGGAAAGCCAACCAGAATGCCATCTGGGAAACGGCCCGGGAGTTGAAGGGACTGCGGGTGCCGGAGTTTCAGGGGTTCTGTTCCGGGTGTGAATGTAAACTCGATGTAACTACGGCATGTGAGCATGCGGGCTATAAGTGTTATGTATTTGTGAAACCGGAAGAGCTTCAGTCTGGCTGGGACCGGGACCGGATTATTGAGGAACTGGTAGAGCGTGGGGTGCCGTGTTTTTCCGGATCTTGCTCCGAGGTTTATCTCGAGAAGGCGTTTGATGGCACTGGATATCGGCCAAAGGAGCCTTTGCCAGTCGCCAGGGAATTGGGGGAGACCAGTCTGATGTTTCTGGTGCATCCTACTCTCAAGGACGAGGAGATTGTAAAAACTTGTCAGGTGTTGCGTGAAGTGGTGGCGTTAGCAACGTAACAATCTGTCCTCATAGGCGGGTCTGTGACATGATTCACAAACTTTTAGAAGCGTCTGTTATGTGCCTTGTGCGCAATTGAGATGGAACTCTGATGATTAATGCCTTTCTGAATCTTCCCCGCTTTTACAAGCGGATTATTTCCGTTGCCTCTGATGTGGTGGTGCTTACGCTCGCGCTTTGGGTTTCGTTTGGCCTGAGGTTTGTCGAGTTCTGGGTGCCGTCGCTTGAGCATGTCATGGTGTTTGTAGCCACTGTCGTCACCACAGTGATGATTTTCGGGCGAATGGGGTTGTACCGGGCCGTGGTACGTTTTCTGAACGACCGGGCCTTCATGACCATTGTGGGATGCGTGGTTGCGTCTTCGATTGCTTTGGTTGTCTACGGGTACTTCTTTCAGGTGCAGGTGCCTAGGACTGTGCCCGTGGTTTATGGAGCGCTGGCATTTATCTTTGTAGCTGGCTCCCGAATGGGGGTGCGGTTGCTGGTGCAGGCACCTGTCCAGCGTAACAAGATTCGGGTGGCGATTATTGGCACCGGAGATACCGGGCGCCAGCTGGCTTCGGCGTTGTCCCATGGTACGGAGTATCGACCGGTTCTGTTCATCACGGCTAATTCCGCCAATCACCGCGCAACCATTAATGGAATTCCGGTGTTTGATATCCGGCATATTCAGAAAGGTGTGGCCCGTTACGATGTAAACCGGGTGCTGCTCGCCCTGGACGAAGATTCCCTGGGCGACCGCAGGGCAATCCTCGAGAAGCTTGAACCGGTGAATGTACCTGTGCAGACCGTCCCGAGCGTCTCCGAACTGGTGGCGGGTAAAGCCCGGATTAATGACATCAGGGATCTGGAGATTGAGGATTTGCTCGGCAGGGAGCCAGTGCGCCCGGATCCAAAGCTTGTGGAGGCAACCCTTCAGGGCAAGTCAGTGATGGTCACTGGTGCCGGCGGTTCCATTGGTTCTGAGCTGTGCCGGCAAATCCTGCGACACAAGCCCAAGCGGTTAGTTCTGTTCGAGCAGTCGGAGTACGCGCTGTACGCCATTGAGCGTGAACTCAAATCCTCTAACAGAGTCGGCGCTTACGGCGTTGAGTTGCACCCCATATTGGGCAGCGTGACTCATCGCCGGCGCTGTGAAGCGGTGATGAAGGCGTTTGAGACCGATATTGTTTATCACGCTGCGGCTTACAAGCATGTGCCTCTGGTTGAGCACAACATCATCGAGGGTGTGCAGAACAACGTTTTCGGTACGTGGCATGCCGCCGAAGCAGCCGTAGCAGCCGGTGTTGGGCGGTTTGTTCTGGTCTCGACGGACAAAGCCGTGCGCCCTACCAATGTGATGGGGGCCAGTAAACGATTGGCCGAGTTGGTGCTTCAAGGCTTGGCTGGGCGCCAGAATGGCACGGTTTTCTCCATGGTGCGTTTTGGTAACGTGCTGGGGTCCTCCGGTTCCGTTGTGCCCCTTTTCCGGGACCAGATTCGCGATGGCGGGCCGGTGACGGTTACCCACCCGGATATCATTCGCTACTTCATGACCATTCCGGAAGCCAGCCAGCTGGTACTCCAGGCGGGGGCCATGGGGCAGGGTGGTGAAGTGTTTGTGCTGGATATGGGTGAACCGGTGAAGATTGCCGATCTGGCGCGGAAGATGATCCGTCTCATGGGCCTGACTGAGAAAACCGAAGAGAATCCCGCCGGAGATATCGAGATCACTTACACCGGCTTACGCCCGGGAGAGAAGCTGTTTGAGGAGCTGCTGATTGGCGATGATCCCCAATGGACTTCACACCCCCGAGTCATGATGGCGCGCGAGGTTGCGTTGGAATGGGAAGATGTCTCCAAGCTTCTGGATCGGCTTGCCCTGGCTAGCCAGAATTTTGATTGTGAGCGGATTCTGGAGCTGATTGATTCGGCGCCGACCGGGTATTCGCCGAATGGGGATTTGGCGGATCTGGTTTGGTGTCATCGGATCAAGAGTGTTGGTGGGAGTCGTGATGGGGATGACGGCAAGATTCGGGTGATTTATTGACGTCTCTGTGGGCGCAGGCGTGAAGTTGGGGTCAGATGAAGGCTTTCATCTGACCCCTTTTTCTGCTCCCATGTTTCCGTTTGTTACGAAGTGGATAGGTTTTCATGACAAATTGATCTTTTAATGTGGTAGCCTCAACGCCGCGCGAGTTTGCAAAAGTCAGTAAAATTTGGTGACTTCTGCAAGTTCGAGCGGCGTTTTTGTTGATACCAAATTGGGTGCGGGACTTTGGCAACGTCGATATTGATTGGGTATTTTTTGCTGATCGCGGTGGCGAGCTGCGGGTTGACCTATGGCCTGCGCAAATGGGCGCTCAGCCGAAAAGCCTTGGTCGAGCCTTCCGAACGATGCTCCCATACTGTCCCAACGCCTCACGGTGGCGGCATCGCGATTGGTGTTCTTGCCTTGGCCCTGACTGTTCCTTTTGCAATTTCCAACTGGGTCCCGGATTTATCCATGGCGGCAATGCTGACGTTGGGCCTCGTTATGTTGGCAGTTGGTGTTTGGGACGATTTCGGGGATCTTCCCGCAAAGCTCAGGCTGGGCGTGCATCTTGTGGTCGTGGTGCTCGGTATGCTGGCGATTCCTACCCTACCAGTATTCTCGGTTCTCGACTTTGAGGTAGACAGTTCCTCTGCATTCGTACTTTGGCCGATCCTGGTGCTGGGATGGGCCTGGCTGATCAACCTGTATAACTTTATGGATGGTATCGATGGCCTCGCGGCGGTGCAGGCCATTGTGGTGCTTGGTGGAATGGCCTTGAACTTTGCCATCTGGGGACCACAAACCTGGACCTGGATCTGTTTGTTGACGCTGGCATCGGTTCTGGGGTTTGTCATTTGGAACTGGCCACCTGCGCGGATTTTCATGGGTGATGGTGGTAGTGGGTTTTTAGGCTTTGCATTGGGTTTTCTGATGCTACTGTCAGCGTCCACAACTACCGTCAGCATGTGGAGCTGGATCATCCTGCTAACGCTGTTTATTGCTGACGCCACGACCACGTTACTGGTACGGCTATTTACCGGTCAGAATGTGCTTCAGGCACATCGTTTACATGCTTATCAGAAATTGGCCCAGCGCGCCGGGAGTCACTTACCTGTGACGTCCGGATATGGCCTCGTAATGCTGGTTGTGCTTCTCCCCGGGTCTATGTTGGCTAATGCAGTGCCGGGCTCCGGGCTTTTGGTGTTTTCGGTGCTGTTCGGTTTGTTTTCGTTTATTGCCTTTAAGTTGGGGGCTGGGCGGCAGCAGGCTTGAAGCAGGGGGCAGAAGAAAGGTTTCTTGTGCCCCCCCCCGGTTGGCGGCAACTTCTGAGTAAGGCTTGAAAATGGGGTCAGATGAAAGCGTTCATCTGACCCCTTCTTTATGGCGACTTCTTTAGACTCTCGAATTTTGGAAAGTTATGCAGATTTACGACGTATTCAACGGAGATGCCGACGGCATCTGTGCCCTGATCCAGCTACGCTTGGCCGAGCCGGCTGAGAGCACTCTGATTACCGGAGTGAAGCGGGACATCGCCCTGGCCAAACAGGTGCCAACTTCGGAGCCTGTGCAGGCGAATATCCTGGATGTCAGCCTGGAGAAAAACCGGGAGGCGGTGGAAGCGCTGTTGGAGGCCGGTTCCTCGGTGTTTTATGTGGATCACCATTTTCCCGGCGATGAATTGCCGGATCATCCCGGATTCACAGCGCTCATCGATACCCAGCCCACAACGTGCACCAGTCTCCTTGTTGATCAGCACCTGAACGGTCGGTTTCATAATTGGGCCATTGTTGCGGCGTTTGGCGACAACCTGAATGCGGTGGGTGAGGATCTGGCTGGCAAGGCCGGTTTGAGCGCGGAGCAGACTGAATCGTTGAAGATGTTGGGTATTTGCATTAACTACAACGGTTACGGCTCTTCGCTGGAGGACCTGCATTTTCATCCGGCCGATCTTTACCGGGAATTCGTGAAGTTCCCGGATCCGCTGGAGCTGATCGCTTCGGAGCCGGTCGCTTGGAAGCAGCTCCGGGATGGATATGAAAAGGATATGGCCGAAGGACTTGCGGCGCCGGTTTTGAAAGAGACCGCAACCTCTCTCGTGGTCAAACTGCCCGACGAGGCCTGGGCCCGGCGGGTGAGTGGCGTGCTGGGGAATGAGTTGGCGAACCGCAATCCGGACAAGGCATGCGCGATTGTGACTGAGAAGGCGGATGGCAGCTATCTTGTGAGCATTCGCGCGCCACTCAATAACCGCTCCGGTGCCGATGAAGTGGCCCGGCAATTCCCGACTGGCGGTGGCCGTAAGGCGGCGGCCGGGATCAATGCGTTGCCCGGTGAGCAGTTGGATGGCTTTCTTGATACAATGGCGGGATTTTGGGCGTGAAGTAGAACGGGGTCAGATGAAGGTTTTCATCAGATCCCAGTGCACGGGCCTGACCTTGCCCCAGGGGGCTGAAGAACTTGTTCTTCTGACCCCGAGTTAGATTCGGGCACCAAAGCCGACGCCAGACGACGAATTTGAAAATGGGGTCAGATGAACGCTTTAATCTGGCTCCCTCTTAGAATCAGAACCCGAGTTAATTTCCAGGATCTGCAATGACCTTGACACCCCCCAGAAAAACCCACCTCAAGCAACTTGAAGCGGAATCGATTCACATCATTCGCGAGGTGGCCGCCGAGTTCGATAACCCGGTGATGCTCTATTCCATCGGCAAGGATTCCGCAGTCATGCTGCATCTGGCGATGAAAGCCTTCGCTCCCGGCAAGCCGCCGTTCCCGCTGATGCACGTGGACACCACCTGGAAATTCCGGGAGATGATCGAGTTCCGGGACAGGATGGCCGAGATGCTGGGGTTGAAGCTGATTGTTCACACGAATGAAGAGGGTGTGAAGCAGGGCATTGGTCCTTTCACCCACGGCAGTGCCAAGCACACCGATGTCATGAAGACCCAGGCTTTGAAGCAGGCGCTGGATAAATACGGATTCGATGCCGCCTTTGGCGGCGCCCGCCGTGATGAAGAGAAGTCCCGGGCCAAGGAGCGGGTGTATTCTTTCCGTGACAAGTTCCATCGGTGGGATCCCAAGAACCAGCGCCCGGAGCTGTGGAATCTGTATAACGGTAAGGTGAATAAAGGCGAGAGCATTCGCGTATTTCCGCTCTCCAACTGGACGGAGCTGGATATCTGGCAGTACATCTACCTTGAGAACATCGATATTGTTCCGCTGTACTATGCTGCTGAGCGGCCGGTGGTTGAACGCGATGGCACCTTGATCATGGTGGATGATGACCGCATGCCACTCGAGCCCGGTGAGAAGCCCGAAATGAAGATGGTGCGGTTCCGTACCCTGGGCTGTTATCCGTTGACTGGTGCCGTGGAGTCCGAGGCCGCGACACTGCCGGATATTATTCAGGAGATGCTGCTGACGAAGACCTCCGAACGGCAAGGGCGGGTAATTGACCATGACTCGGCGGCCTCCATGGAGCAGAAGAAGCGGGAAGGGTATTTCTAGGTAGCCCTCAGGGGTCTGAAGAACTTCGTTCTTCAGACCCCAAGCTCAAGGCAGGCTCCCGAGTTGAAATCATGAAAGTGGGGTCAGAAGAACAAGTTCTTCAGACCCCGCAGGGGCACAGACCCCGTGTTCACACCAGACATCCGAGTTGAAATTAAAATGTCCCACGCATCTGAACTGATCGAATCCGACATCCTCCAGTACCTGGACCAGCACGAAAACAAGGACCTGCTCCGCTTCCTGACCTGCGGCAGCGTTGATGACGGCAAGTCCACCCTCATTGGTCGCCTGCTGTTCGATTCCAAGCTGATTTTCGAAGACCACCTCGCCGCCCTGCACAAGGACAGCGAGCGCATGGGGAACGCCGGGGAGGCGCTGGATCTGGCGTTGTTGGTGGACGGCCTGGCTTCCGAGCGGGAGCAGGGCATTACTATTGATGTTGCCTACCGTTACTTCTCCACCGATAAGCGCAAGTTCATCATTGCCGATTGCCCGGGGCACGAGCAGTACACGCGCAACATGGCCACCGGTGCTTCCACCTGTGAGCTGGCGGTGGTGATGATTGATGCCCGGAAGGGGGTGCTGACCCAGTCTCGCCGGCACAGCTTTATTGTGAGCCTGCTGGGCCTGAAGCATGTGGTGGTGGCCATCAACAAGATGGATCTTGTGGATTTCAGTGAGGAGCGTTTTAACGAGATCCGGGCTGAATACGACAAGCTGGCCGATCAGCTTGGGCTAAAGGATGTTTACTATGTGCCCATTTCGGCCCTGAACGGTGACAACGTGGTTAACCGTAGCGAGAACACGCCCTGGTACCACGGTGAAACCCTGATGAATATTCTGGAGCAGGTAGAGGTTCGGGAAGACCAGAACGTGACCGATTTCCGCCTGCCGGTGCAGTATGTCAATCGCCCGAACCTGGATTTCCGGGGCTATTGCGGCACCATCGCCAGCGGTGTGGTTCACAAAGGTGATGAAGTGGCGGTGTTGCCGTCCGGCAAGACCTCCAAAGTGGCCGGTATTCACACCTACGAAGGTGAGATTGAACGCGCCTGGCCCGGTGATGCCGTTACGATCACCCTGGAAGATGAGGTGGATATCTCCCGCGGCGATCTTTTGGTGCACGCCAACAGCCAGCCGGCGCTCGGAAATCGTTTCGCCGCCCACATCGTGTGGATGAACGAAAACGCTTTGGTGCCGGGCCGTGAGTATGGCATCAAGATTGGTACCAAAGTTACCAACTGCTACGTGAACAAGGTGCTTGAGGAAGTGGATGTAAATACCCTCGAGCGCAATGCCAATGTTGATAGTGGCTTGGAACTCAATGCCATTGGGCTGTGTGATGTCGAATTGGCGGAATCCGTGGTGGTCGAGGATTACCTGCATCACTTTGGAACCGGGAACTTCATCCTCATCGACAAGATGACCAACGTGACTGTGGCCGCCGGTATGGTGGAGCGGGCGCTGGATGCTTCGGGTGAAATGCCGAAGCGGGAATATAGCGAGGCTGAGCGGAATCTGAACAAGTTTATTCGGGAGAATTATCCCGAGTGGGGATGTAAGGCCATCTAAATCCCTCTTTGGGCAACAGGAGCCCCCCTCCATTCGGCATTGGCTGGGTGGGGCGGGGCATTTTTAGTGTGTGGGCAGTGGTTGAAATGGCGTCAAGACATTCCGCAAGACAAGGAGTGGTTGCAGTAACCGGGGCGACTGGTTTTATTGGCCGCTTTCTTGTCCAGTCCCTGGTTGGGTCTGGCTTTCAGGTCAGAGCCCTTGCGAGGAGTGCCTGCCGCGGAGTGGACAGTTACGGGTACGGTGATTTGGCAGACAGCCCGAACTGGAACGATGCGCTCTCGGGTGTCGATGCGGTTATACATTGTGCCGCCGTGGCCCATCAGCCCCTGAATGAGGATCCATCCTTGACTGACCGGATTTATAGGGTAAATCGGGATGCGGTCCGTTCTTTGGCCGATGCCTGTGTTAAACAGGAGGTTCGAAGGCTCATCTTCCTGAGTAGTGTGAAGGTCTACGGGGAAAGTTCGCCTCCTGGCGAACCTTTCCGGGAAACAGATCCGCCCTCGCCAAAAGATGACTACGGGCTCAGCAAAGCTCAGGCAGAGGAACTCCTACGTGGCTTTGCGGGGAGTGAGATTGAAATCTGCGCCCTCCGATTGCCCCTCGTTTATGGTCCGGGAAACAAGGCTAATTTCAGAAAGTTGCAGAAGCTTGCGACGTCATCGCTCCCTTTACCCCTCGCGAGCGTGCGTAACCGCAGGAGCTTCCTTGCACTGGTCAATCTGGCCACTGTGATTAAAGCCCTTCTGGACATGAAGTCCTGGCCATTTTTCGAGTTGAATGTTGCAGACCCTCAGGCGGTCTCGGTTTCCCAGCTGATCACCTATTTGGCGGAAGCCAACGGCGAGCGCGCCTGGCTGTTTCCTTGTCCGGTGTCACTTCTACTGTTTATCGGCCGAATCATTGGGGCTGAGGGCACTATTGAGAAGCTCACGGGAGACATGGAAATTAGTGTGAACCTTTTGAAACAAGCAGTTCCTGAGCTCCGGCTGTTGTCCACCGAACAGGCTTTGAAGTCAGATGCTCTCCCTGCCCGTTCCAACAACAGCGGGGGCTTCTAAACGATGCGCGTACTGCAGTTCTACCGAACCTACTTGCCGGAAACCCATGGTGGGGTTGAGGAAGCCATTCACCAGATCTGTCTGGCAACCGGCAAATTAGGTGTAGAGCAGCGGGTGCTGACTCTTGCCAATGTGCCGGAGGTAGAGACACTGGACCTGCCCGAGGGAAAGGTGATTCGGGTGCCAGTCCAGATTGAGCCAGCCTCGTGTTCCATGGGGGCGGGAGCTTTTCGGGCGTATCGGGAGCAGGCGGCCTGGGCAGATCTGATCCATATTCATTACCCCTGGCCCTTTGCAGATCTCGTTCATCTTCTGTCCGGCTGTAACAAGCCGGTATTGGTGACCTATCATTCGGACATTATTCGGCAGACGGCCCTGGAGAAGCTTTATGCGCCTTTGCGTTGGCTGTTCTTCAGGAAGGTTTCCAGGTTCGTTGCGACATCGCCGAAGTACGTTGAAACCAGTCAGCTGCTTCGCAAGCTGCACAAGCCCGTCGATGTCATTCCACTTGGCCTCGCCCCTGAAAGTTACGAACGGCCCAGCCAGGAAGCGTTGGAGGCAGTGGAACGGGAGTACGGAGATGGGTTCTTCTTGTTCATTGGAGTACTCCGTTACTACAAAGGGTTGCGTTACCTGGTCGAGGCAGCGGCCCGGACAGGGCTGAATGTGGTTATTGCCGGTCATGGCCCGGAAGAAGCGGCGTTGAAACGGCAAGCGAGGGATCAGGGTGCAGACTGCGTCCGCTTTGCAGGGTTTGTCAGTAACGACATCAAACAAGCTCTCATGGCGCGCGCAAAAGCAATTGTGTTTCCTTCGTGCGAGCGTTCTGAAGCATTCGGAGTGACCTTGTTGGAGGGGCAGATGCATGGGTTACCGCTTATCACTTGTGACATCGGTACAGGTACCTCCTATGTCAACCAACATGGACAAACCGGCTTGGTGGTTCCGCCCAGTGATGTGGCTGCACTGGCAGTCGCGATGAAACAGATAAACGAAGCTCCCGAGCTTGCGCGCAAGATGGGTGAAGCGGGCCGCGTCCGGTTTACCAATGAATTTTCCGGGGAGTTGGTCGGAAAACGATACATGAAAGTTTACCGTCAATTGCTGGGCCGGGACCTGCCGAAAGAATAATCCGAACCGCGTTGGTGCAGACAAATGGAGGCCTTGGAGCAAGCAAAATGGGTTCTGAATTTTACAGCGCATTTGAGGAGCGATTCAGGGGCGATCGGTCTGAAATCAAGCGACGCCTGACCGTTTATCTGCCTTTTATCAAGCCTCTTCTACAGCTGAATCCGGAGAGCTTTGCGGTGGATCTCGGCTGTGGTCGGGGCGAGTGGCTGGAGCTGGTGCTTGAAAACGGGTTTAAGGCGCAGGGGGTTGACCTTGACGAAGGGATGCTTGAGGACTGCGAATCGCGTGAATTGCCGGCTCGTCAGCAAGACGCGCTGGAGTTTTTGAGGGAGCTGGACGACGCGAGTGTCGGGGTGGTGTCTGGTTTTCATGTGGCTGAGCATGTTCCTTTTCCATATTTGCAGGACCTGATAAAAGAGGCGTTTAGAGTTCTTCGGCCGGGGGGCGTTTTGATTCTGGAAACACCGAACCCGGAAAACGTCACTGTGGGCTCACATAAATTTTATATGGATCCGACCCACCGGCAGCCGATCCCAGGGGAGCTTCTGAAGTTTGTTGCTGATCATTGCGGTTTCGCCCGTTCAAGAATCCTCCGCCTCAATGAACCGAAATCAGATGGTGTTAACGAGGATCTGCGCCTGATCGACGTCCTCGAGGGCGTGAGTCCGGACTATGCCGTCGTGGCCCAGAAAAAAGCGCCTGTGAATGAAATGGTTGCTTTCGATGTGCCCTTTGCTATGGAGACCGGCATGTCCCTCGATGGGGCTGCCAATCGATATGATGACGAGCTCCGGAACCGGTTAGAGGCGGTATCGCAAGAGCTGGACAAGATGCGAGAGCAATGTGTCTCTAAAACTGAGCATTTGGCGAAGATAGCTCAATTGGAAAAACGGATCGGCGAATTAGAAGCCGCCAGGAGCGCTTCTTTTCTCAAGTCACTACTCCGTCCCGTTGCACGGTGGGTCATTGGGAAGGCGCTGACTGCTGGCTGGAAAAGAAAGGCTTTTGAGAGAGCTTTGGCGAGATTTCCGGTGTTACGGGGACACATTCTGGCGTTTGCCCGGAATCAGGGTTTACCGGGAGCATCGTTCCCTCAAGGACTGACACCCCTGGATGAGCTTGGGCTGAAACACTCTGTCACGCCAGAGTTGAGCGAGATGTCAGAGTCCGAAAGAGTCTTCTACGCGGAAGTTATTGACCGTCAGGACCGTTCTAAAAACAAGAAAGGCCTTTGAGATATGCGATTGTTAATTGATGCATCCGGTCTCCAACGCGAGTTAGCGGCTTCGTCTGAGGAACAAGCAAGCTTATTGAAAGCGTTGGATCGTCTGCTTCATAGCCTTGTGGATGAAGATTTGCGGGTTGCGCTAAGAGGGGATTTTCCGGACGAAGCAATCCAAATCAGGAAGATGGTTTCGCACGGCATTGATGCCAGCAAGATAGTGACTTGCGCTATGCCGGAGAATGTTTCCCCTGGGACAGCTGATCAGTGGTACCGAGGATTTCTGGGCTACCTTGGGGCTGATCTTATCGTTGATTTCGAGACAATCAGGGCTGTTCCGCCTGCTGATTTATCAGCGAAATTGATTGAGCTTGCAGAGGGCCGAGTTCAGCCGGCTTCGGCCCAAAAAATCGCCTTTGTGTCGCCGCTTCCTCCTTCCCGAACCGGCATAGCGGACTACAGCGCGGAACTTTTGCGGGAATTATGCGAGCGTTTTTCCGTTGAAGTTGTTGTCGATCAGGACGAAGTATCTGACCCGTTCATCAGGCAGCATTGTCAGGTGAGGTCTGCCAAATGGTTGGTCGACAATCAGCATGACTATGACAGCATTATTTACCACATTGGCAATTCCGCGTTCCATGCCTATCAAATGCCCTTGATCAGGCGAGCGCCCGGTATCGTTGTTCTACATGATTTTTTCCTGGGGGATTTACAGTTCGCCCGGCAGCAGGCAGAGCCCTCAATACCTTTTTTGTGGCGATCGGTGTATCGCTCCGACGGCTACCCGGCTCTGGTTGGCAAGAGTGAGAACAGGCCTGCAGAGCTTATCCGTGATTATCCTGCCAATTACGATGTGGCGCGTTATTCCAGAGGAGTGATCGTCCACTCGGATTTTTCTCGCCAACTTTTTAAACAGCAGTACCCGGCGATTGATCGGCGAAAGGTCCATGTTATTCCTCATCTTCGTCAACCTGAGGTCAAAAGATCCAGAGACGAGGCTCGTGCGCGCCTCGGCTTGTCAGAGGGGGATTTTCTCACATGTACCTTTGGGGTTGTCGGTCCGAACAAGCTTGCGCTTGAGTTGCTTGAGGCATGGCAAGCGTCCAGGTTATCTGCAAGGCCCGGGTCAAAACTTGCTTTTGTCGGAGAGGCCGGGGGGCTCTACGGAGAGGAGCTGAGAAAACGAATTGATATTGGTGCTTCCCCGGAAAGTGTCTGGATTACCGGGTGGGCCGAGACCGAACTCTTTCATGATTATCTGGCGGCTGCTGACCTGGCGGTCCAGTTGCGCGCGAATTCCAGGGGCGAGACCTCCGGGACGATTCTGGACTGCATGAACTATTCCGTGCCGACGATTGTGAATGCAAATGGCTCAATGTCCGAGCTGCCATCCGAATGTGTCTACATGCTCAGAGATAAGTTCGATAATGCTGAGTTGGTAGAAGCTCTCGATGCCATAGCCATGCGGCCCGAACTCGCACGGTGTCTGTCTGAGCAAGGCAGGCAGGCGATCCTCGAGTATTACTGCCCAAGACTTTGTGCGGAAAAATACGCGTCAGTAATAGCCGGATCAGTCGCAAGTGGACCGTCCACGCCAAATGAAATTGTCCACAATGCCATCTCTTCAGAAAAAGCGCAGGGCGATGATAATTGCGCCAGAGAAATTTTCAGAGCGGCTGCTCTTACTTTCGGCGGTACTCAGATACAGAGAACGGTTCATGTGGATGTTACGGCGACGGCAGCAACAGAGCTTAAAACCGGGATCGAACGAGTTGCGAGAGCCCTCCTGCGGGAGATGGCTTCGTATGGCAGGGAGGGCGTTCGCGTAGAGGCAGTCACTCTGCGCAAGACCGCCTGTGGTTGGCGTTATTGTTATGCGCGAAGATTCACGAGCGAGCTGCTAGGAATAACCGGGCTCGATCTTGACGATTCACCGATGGAGCCCGCAGCTGGAGATTGCCTGGTTGCGCTTGATGTTGCAGGACAACCTGTCATCGAGGCTGAACGCCAGGGTGTTTACAAAAATCTCAGGGCCAATGGAGTGCAAGTCACTTTCCTCGTTCACGATATCCTTCCTCTGATGCAACCGGAGGTATTCCCGCCGGATGCGGGGACAGGATTCAAACAATGGCTTAATGCCGTGGGAGGGGCGGCCGATCAGATTATAGGCGTGACTAAAACCGTTTCTGATAACGTTCAGAGCTGGATGATGCGGGAAACGCCAGGAAAAAATCCCCCGCCCGAGTTTTTCTGGTCACACCACGGGGCAGATTTTTCCGCTTCGCCCTTTGATAGCGAAACCAGAGCCAGTGACTTACTTCAATTTCCGACTGAGTCATCTGCTCCGGTATTTCTTATGGTGGGGACGATTGAGCCCCGCAAGCGCTATGACTTGGCTTTGGATCTGTTCGATGAGCTATGGCATAGCGGCGAAGATCTGATATTGGTCATCGTTGGCAAGGAAGGTTGGCAGGATCAGCCCGATGACAAGAGGCGCAATATCCCTTCTCTCGTGGAGCGTCTCCGAAACCATCCGCAGCAGGGTAAGCGACTGTTCTGGTTTAATGGGATTGGAGACCAGGCGTTGAGCGAGCTGTACCGGCGTGCGAGCGCTCTACTGGCTCTCTCTGACGATGAGGGCTTCGGGCTCCCCCTTATTGAGGCCTCTCAAAGGGAGCTGCCCGTTATTGCCCGGGATATAGAGGTTTTCAGAGAGGTTGCCGGAGACGGAGCGTGGTTTCTGAGCTGCGCTTCCAGACTGGGCGAACCAGCGGAAGCCGATATTTCGGAAATGGCGTCACAACTGCAAGATTGGTTAGTTCTCTATGCTCGTAATGAGCATCCTGACCCCAGGGCTATGCGTTGGAAGACATGGCGGGAATCTGCGGATTGTCTGATGTCGATTGTACTGAATGAGAAGAAGGTATGAGTTCTCGCTTATTGATTGGCCTTGATTCTTTGGTCGCACCTCGAACTGGTATCGGGTATTACACTGAGCATTTGATTTCCGAGTTGATGGCTAGTGGGTGTACATACCGAATAGAGGGAATCTTTCATGGTCGACTGCTCGACATTAATGAGATGTCAGCGTTGATCGATCAACCTGAGTCTATCGGACCGCCCGGGAATAGTGGTGAGGGCGGCGAGAATTCACTGAAAAGGAGACTTGTAAGCGGCCTGAAGCCAGTGATCAGGTCTATCCCGGGGGCGTATCAGGCTCGGCAATATCTCAGGAATGTTCGATTTCGCCGAGGCCTGGGTGATACAGAAAACTGTCTGTACCACGAACCGAACTACATTCCGCTCGATGTACCATGCCCCACGGTTTTGACGGTCCATGATATGTCCCATATCCGGCACCCTGAATACCACCCGCGTGAGCGAGTGGCTTACCTGAACAAGTACCTTCCGGGTGCAGTGAGAAATGCGAGGCACATTATTACAGTCAGTGAGTTCACCCGCCGCGAACTCTGCCATTTTTTTCCTGAGGCAGAAAGCAAAACCACCGCGATTCACCTGGGCGTTGACGACATATTCCGGGTTAGAAGCGCTGCTGAAACCGAAAACGTGCTCGCCGAATGGGGGTTGGAGCACGGTGGCTACATATTCTCTGCAGCGACACTCGAGCCTCGCAAGAACCTGGCAGGCCTGGTTCGGGCATACAGCTCTTTGCCTTCAGCTCTGAAAAGGGCCTTTCCTCTGGTATTGGCGGGCGGCGAAGGGTGGAAAAACCAGGAACTCAAATCTTTGCTGGCGCGCCAGGACAATAAAGATTGCCGGATCATTCTGACGGGCCGGCTGCCAAGGAGTTCACTGGCCGCACTGATGTCTGGTGCAAGGTTATTTGTTTATCCTTCTTTTTACGAGGGGTTTGGTCTGCCAATTGCTGAGGCGCGTGCATCTGGAGTCCCTGTGATGACTAGTGATAGAGGAGCCACAAAAGAGGTTGCGGGGAAAGATGCGGCGCTGATAGACCCTGAAGATTTCGGTGATGCTCTTCAAAAAGCGCTCGATACGGAGGCTCGACCTATTGAAGTGTATCGTTACTCGTGGGCTGACACCGCGAGAAAGACAGCAGAAATCTATCGGTGTGCCTTTGCCGAGATAGTATAAATTTTTCAGGAGGTGGCTGGCCGAAATCGGGCCATCTCTCAACGGATTAACCCTATTGCCGCACTATAAGGGTGGAGTAGTTTGTGACTGTTAAAAAGCGAATTGTTATACATATTGGTACCGAGAAAACGGGTACGACGACATTACAAAAAAACCTTTTGGACAATGTAGCGCAGTTGAAAACCCAGGGTGTTCTTTACTTACACGGTGATGACCTGATCAATAGCCGGGATATCGCCGCGGCCATGCTCCCGGATTCGCAGGAGGACGACTATCTTAATTCTTTGGGTATAGGGACAAATGTCGAAGGCCGAAGCCGATTTCGCGAAAAAATCTATGACAAGCTCAAACGAGACATCGAACAAGCTGGGGATAAAATTCATACGATTATCATCTCCAGTGAGCACTTCCATTCACGGTTAAGAGACGAGTCTTCGGTCCTGAAGCTTAAAAAGTGGTTGGAGCCATTCTCCGATCAATTCACGGTTTTTTGTTATCTGCGTCGCCAAGTCGATATGGTCACATCATTTTACTCGACTCTGCTGAAGGGGGGAGGGATCAAATCTTTTGACGACGTGATGGACACCATGCTTAGAGAGGATAACCATTACTGCAACTATCAGATGATGCTGGAGAAGTGGGGCAATGTCTTTTCAGAATCCTCTATGCGAGTAAAGCGGTTCGACCGGTCAGAGCTTTTGAACGGTAATATCATCGATGATTTTCTTTCAGATATTGGCGTTGACAAAAATTGCATCGAACACAGCACTGATTCGGTGAACGAGTCCCTCACCCATTTCGGCCAATTCATCTTGAGAGAGATGAATTTAATGGATAAGGCAAGAGCTGATCGCAGCGGGAAGGTTGAAGGTTTGTTGTCACGGATCCTGCGACTTTTGAGAGTGAGGGCCACGAGGTCGAGGCTTGAGACGCTCACTCTGGACAGAGATCGCAAGCGAATTCGTAAGCAAGTGATCGAGGCGTTTCGTGGCAAGGGGCAGCAGCCGACCGCCGACGAGGCAGCGATGTATCAATCCCGTTTTGATGAATCCAATGAAGCAGTCAGGAAACTTTGGTTTCCTGAGGATCCCTTCCTGTTCTCGAACGATTTCAAGGGTGATACCTGTCGCCAGCTGTCTGAGGAACAGGAAAGTGCCCTGTCCTATGCGATCAATTACTTCCAGTTCGGTGGACAGGGTGCGTCAGAATTTACCAAATATGATAATTGTGTTGAGGCTTTGAAAGAGGCCTCACATGTGATGGAAGAGCGGGATCTTGTAAAAGCGCGTAAAGTTTTGACCGTAGCAAAAGCGATCCGTCCGGGCGGTCCTGCGATAAACCAGAGATTGGCGGCCATAGATCAGTTAATCCGGAATGCGAAATAGGAGTGATCCACTGAGTTCCTGGAATTGGATCTGTAAAGCTCTTGAAATTTTAGCGATTGGAAGTTGCGCTGATTAAATAGGGTAAGGGTATTTCGTGTCTGAAAAAGTGGTGTTTTTACACATAGGTCTGGACAAAACTGGTAGTACGGCCATTCAGCAGAGCTGTGCACTCCTAAGTGAGGAGCTATTGGGGTATGGTTATTACTGGATACCGACAAGGCAGGTCCACCATGGCTTTGTAAGTCGTGCTGTCAAGCAAGGTGACAAGGCGGTTCTGAACGATTTAAGAAGGACGATTAGTACGTCTGACGCGAAGTGCCATTTGCTTAGCTTTGAGGGGTTTTATCGCTACGGACAGCGTCACATCGAGACTTTACTGTCGGCATTTAAAGGGTTTTCGGTTCAGGTAATCATCTACCTCAGGCAGCGCCCAGACAAGATGAGCTCTGGGCTTGGCCAGCGACTGAAGTTTGAAAGTGGAGCCAACCCGGCTCTGGTTAAAGACCTATACCAAAAGCAAGATTATCACAGCATCTTCAAGCCCGAGGTTTTCGATTACCCGTCCATCGTCAAACGCTGGGAGGACGGTCTCGCCAATTTTGGGAACAGCCAGATGCACATAGGTATCTATGAAAAAGAATCTCTACGGCGCGGAGATCTTCTGGTCGATTTCTATACAAAGATAGGCTTGAAAGATTCTGAAATTGATCATCTGCTTTCACGCTATGAGGCTAAAAGGTCGGGAGAGGGTCAGGTTAACCCCAGTTTGTCATTGGCAGCCCAGGATATGATGGCGCTTTGCTCTATGCTGACTAACGACATCGTGAAGCTCAGAAAAGTTAAGGCACTGATACAGGAATCTGATAACAAAGAAGAAAAAAATCAATCCAGGGTTCCCGAAGAGTTCTTGAGAGAGATGGACGAGAGGTTCAAAGCCGATGATGAGGCTTTGGCAAAGAAGTACTTTGCGCGCGATCAACTCTTTTTGGGCGAGACTAAATTCAGACATGCAGAGGCCTCGGAAAAAACCTTTTTCCATATAGGTAACCATCTGTTGTCCAATGCTGATCAGTTCGAAGATCTCTCGGACGATAAATCAGGTTTCGACAGCTATGTTGAAACCTTGAGGCAGTCAGCTCTGCTCCTCGAAAAAACGGACCTGAAGCAGGCCCTGGGGCTTATGAAGTTGGCGGCGGAAATCAGGCCTAATGGGCCCTTTATCAGGGGTAAGATCAGAGAGTATCAAGAAAAAATTGCGCAAAGCATTAATAGATAACCGCAGTGGAGTGGTCCACCTGCTCTGATTGCGCTGGGAGACATGCGGTTTCTCGGCGAAAACAACAACTACTGAAACTAGACTTTTCAAAAAAACGCTGGCTGGAATGACATGGAGTAAAGGTCACTTCCGTCAATGATAAATGGAGAAGCTTTAATGCATGACTTTGGGGATTTGGTTTACTTGGACGTCCACAAAACGGGGTCAGGGTTTGTTTCCAAGTTTTTAAGTGCGATCATGCCAGAAAGGGAAGTATCTCGCAGGAAACATGCGCGAATCGGGGAACGGGTAAATGGTGAGGTTGTAACGCCCTTTAAGCCGGATGCAACCTATTTTATAACCGCTAGAAATCCTTTTTCACAATACCTATCTCTCTACAAATTCGGCTTGGCGAAGCGCGGATCGCTTTACACAACACTTCAGAAGAGAGACAAGGCTGATCTTTACTCTGACGCTAGCGCTGATGGTTTTTTTGAGTGGCTCGATTTGGTTCTGGATCCGAAGAACAGCCACCTTTTGGGTGGGAAATATAAGTTAACCGATGTTGAATCGATTGGTTTAATGTCATTTCGGTTTATTGCGCTTTCCATGAGCGATCCTCTCGCCAAAATTAAGGGCAAGAAATATTCAGAAGTTTCTGACATTTTTCACGAAAATCGAATTTGGTCTTTTATGATCCGCCAAGAAGGACTCACCGACAATCTAAAAAAGGCGGTTGATAATGAACTGGCCCCATGGATCGCTGACCGGGAGTATGCGAAGAGTGTTCTTGACGAAATGCCGGTCGACAAGCCGGGCTTGGGCTTCAAAGTGAAAGAGAGTGAGGCACCACGCGATCTGTTGCGAAGACTAATCGACAAAGAGGATTTTCTATACAGAAATTTCTACAATGAAAAAAAGTTGGCGTTGGAAAAAATGGTTAGGTCAGTCTAGCTTGCCCTGTCTTTGAGTCAGTCCGCCCTCGTACTGGTCTAAATTCAGCATCAAATATTGCTGATATCACTCTTGAACAATTGATAGATCAGTGGTCTTTTTGAGCAACTCGTTTGTGTCTGACATCAAGCTGAGTGCGTTGTTGAAGCATTGCTTCTCAAGGCTGTTTTCGATCTTGAACAAGTTTATAGCAAGGCCGATGGCTTCCACTGATTTGTCATTCTCTGCTGACAGTCCAAGCACCTTATTCCATCCGTGACCTATTGGTTCAATACACCATTTTCCCCAGTGGGCACAGACCACTTGGTTCTGATTTGAGTTCCCGACCAAAAAGTTCTGCTGGTTTTTGGGCAGGGAGATCTTTATCGGGAGCAGCTTTACGGTTTTCCTGATCAGCGGCAGGTTGTTCTCGAATTGAGCCACGGCATCTTGGTCGGGAAGAGCCAGTTTAAGGTGCTTCAAGGTGTCTTCGTTGATCCTGTCCCAAATCAGTTTTTTGGATCTCCTGTAGGAAGACCAGAGGGACGGTGGCACTTTGACCTCCGCAAGCGATAATCGGAAACTCTTTTCGTATTCCGGAGCTGGCTGGGTAAAGTTAAGCCCGGTAATATCTAGAACGTGAACGTGGAATCCACTTATAACGGTTGTCTCGATTAATGGGGGCGAGGGAAGTTCACTCGGAGTCGATCTGAGTAGTGTCTCTTCGTGTCTGGCTTCTTGAGTTTTGTTTTTATTGAAAACTTTGACAAGAAAACTGGCATTGGTGATTTTCGATCGAGTTGTGAAGAAGAAGATGTTGTTCAGTCCTGAGTCAATCCACTTCAGGCCTTCCCGGTTGTCCATTGTGTCATCCAATTCTCTCAGGAATTTTTTTAGTTGGACTTGAACCTCATGTTCTGGCTGGAGGAATTGATAGATTTGATGGTTCTTCGGTGCTGGATTCGAAAGTGCCTGATTATGGAAAAGCAGTGCTGTCAGCCTTTGTCGGTTCCTGTTAAGAAAGAGAAATTTGTTTGCTGCTTGCTGCGCTTGGTTGAGAATTTGCCGGCCGAGGATCATGGAGAGCAGTATTGTTAATATACTGTTTGGCAAGGTGAAGAAAGCATAGTCAAGTATGATCGTAGCAAATATGAAGAAGAAGCCAGCCGTCGAGCTTGTGTTAAGAGTGGCAGGCATGGTCGAAAGGATTGCTTCTCGATTACTGGGTATAGAGATCCACAAGGTGATTATTACCAGGGTAGTCGTAAGAAGTACCGCGAGAACAACATAGAAAACTTCCGGATACAGAAAGAAAAGAGGTAAGGCAGCCAGCAGGCAAAAGCAGATGTTGCCGGCGATCTCAACGTAGTTTCTGTAGGATTTTCTGATTAAGTCATGTTGTCCTTCAAAAAGGACGAGTTTACGGTTACGGGATTCGAGCTTTGCCGCTCCTCGAGTCGTGACTTTATCGATGATCTTATTTGCAAACTGATAGAAGATATATGCTGCAATCGAGAACGTGGCGAGCATGATTATAAGCTGATCTTTTTCCATCGAGATCGGTAAGAGCCTCAGGAACCGTGGAGTCCCATTGGAGGCCATCAGCATGACGATTTTAAGCGGTAGCAAGAACGAAGCTATGAATGCTATCTGGGCAGTCAGGGCCAGTAGGGTACCTAGAAGTGTCTCTAGAAAGTTAACTTGAAGGTACTTTGCGCCAAAAAGTAAAGGCCACGGTAAAGACCGTGAAACTGCATCGCTGATATTGGATTTTGCCTGTCGTTTCTTTTGCTTCATGTGTCCCTTTGATAGTCCTCTGGTATGACTGGCGTCTTGGGAACAGTATTGACCCCGCGGGGGCAGTGCGTGACCGGTTGATTTGGGAACGGTCGCGAATCGTACTTTGGCAGCTATCGGCGCGTTAGTGGCAACGGTAAAATCAGAACACCACTAAGGCCCGGAACCGGTTTTTTCTGGTATATTACAGCCCAGCCTAATCTTATGCGTTTTAAAGGATCCAGTTTTGAGCAATAACATTGTCTGGCACGACCACAAAGTCACCCGCGCTGAGCGCGCTGAGCCCAAGAGTCAAAGACCTTGTCTGTTGTGGTTCACTGGCCTAAGCGGTTCCGGCAAGTCTACCATAGCCAATGCACTCGATGTCGCTCTCTATCAGCGTGGGTATCATACGTTTTTGTTGGATGGGGACAATGTTCGTCACGGCTTGAACCGTGATCTGGGGTTCTCTGATTCGGACCGTGTAGAAAACATCCGGAGAGTTGGCGAGGTGAGCAAGCTATTCGCTGATGCTGGATTGATCGTGCTGAGTGCTTTCATTTCTCCGTTTGCCAGTGATCGCCGTTTGGTTCGTAACCTGTTCCCGGAAGGCGAGTTCATCGAGGTGTTCATGAACACCCCGATCGAAACCTGTGAGCAGCGTGATCCGAAGGGGCTGTACCAGAAAGCTCGTGCGGGTAAGATCAAGGACTTCACTGGTATCGACTCGCCCTATGAGATTCCGGAGCGTCCCGAGGTTGTTCTGGATACCTCCTTGCAAAGTGTCGATGACTGCATTGAGCAGCTCATCCAATACCTCCAGGACCGGAAGCTGATTCTGGAACACAAAGACTAGGGGAGGCTCCCGATGGAATGGGAGGCGATTTTTACCCTAGCGGTTCTGGGAGCTGTACTGGGTACGTTAGTCTTTACCCGGGTATCGGCGGATTTGACGCTGATGGCAGCGTTGGCTCTGTTGGTAATCTTTGGTGTGCTGACGCCAGCTTCTGCCTTGGCCGGCTTTGCTAACCCCGGCGTCATCACTATTGCCACCCTATATATAGTTGCCTCTGGTTTGAAAGAAACCGGTGCGGTTCAGTGGATTGCGCGGAAGTTGCTGGGCCATCCCAAGTCCACTAGTGGCGCACAACTGCGAATGGTGGCTCCTACCGGTATCCTGAGCGCGTTCATGAATAACACCGCTGTGGTGGCAATGTTTATTCCGGCCATTCAGGATTGGGCCCAGCGGCTTCAGATACCTGCCTCGAAGCTTCTTCTTCCTCTCAGTTACGCTGCAATCCTGGGTGGGACCTGCACTCTCATTGGCACCAGTACCAACCTGGTTGTAGATGGGATGTTGCAGAGTCGGCTGGGGATCAATCTGGGCCTTTTTGAGCTGGCCTGGGTGGGCGTGCCCCTACTTGTGATTGGTGGCGGTTTCCTAGTGTTGTTTGGCTCTCGCCTGTTGCCTGACCGTGGTGGCCTGGACGAGGAACTCGAGGCCGTCCGGGAGTATGGGGTTGAAGTCGAAGTGGCAAGCCGGGGGCCGCTGGTGGGGAAAACGATTGCCGAGGCCGGTCTTCGTGCGTTGACGTATGGTTACCTGACCGAAATTGATCGGCAGGGGCGTTTGATTACGGCGGTCGAGCCTGACCGTACCCTGCAGGCGGGTGACAAGTTGTATTTCGTCGGTGCACCGGAATGTGCCAGTGAGCTTCGGCGCATCCATGGTTTAAACCCGGCCAGTGGCAATGTGCACAAGCTGGATATCGCCAATCACCAGCGTTGTCTGGTGGAGGTGGTGCTTGGACCCGAGTTCCCGGGGCTGAACAAAACGGTGCGGGACAGCCGTTTCCGCAGTCGATTTAATGCAGTCATTCTGTCGGTGTCCCGGGAGGGACGACGTGTGCAAGGCAAGCTGGGGGATATCGAATTCAAGATGGGCGATACGCTCCTGCTTGAAGCCAGCCATGAGTTTGCCGAGCAGTATAAGTTCCGGCGGGATTTTCTGCTGGTGAGTGCCTTGAACGACTCCACGCCTCCGGATTTTCGCAAGGCGCCGCTTGCTTTGGGGATTCTGCTGGCAATGGTGCTGGCCAGTGCCAGTGGGTTGCTGAGTATTATGGAGGCTGCTTTCATGGCGGCTGGTGCGATGATTGTTTCGCGCTGTATCACGGCAAGTCACGCACGGCGAAGTGTGGATTTGCCTGTGCTGGTGGTGATTGCAGCTTCCTTTGCCCTTGGTAACGCGATGTCGGAAACCGGAGCGGCGGCTACGATTGTCGGTACCTTGCTTGGAAATGGTGAGGGATTTTCGCCCTGGTTGGCACTGGTTATGATTTATGTGCTGACCGCCTTCTTTACTGAAGTGATAACCAACAACGCTGCTGCGGTGCTGATGTTTCCGATCGCATTAGCGCTTTCGGAGCATTTGGGGGTCAGCTTTCTGCCTTTTGCGGTGGCGGTGATGTTTGCAGCTTCGGCCAGTTTCATTACTCCGCTGGGGTATCAGACCAATTTGATGGTTTATGGTCCGGGGCGGTATCGGTTTACGGACTATATGCGGATCGGTGTGCCTCTGAGCCTGTTGGTTGGGGGGATTGCCGTGACGCTGATTCCGGTGTTTTGGCCGTTTTGAGTGTGAAGAGAAGTTTGGGGGGCAGAAGAAAGCGTTCTTCTTACCCTTCATTGATCGATTAAAGGTTTGCCTATGTTACATCCAGTTATTCTCGCCGGCGGAACCGGCTCGCGGTTATGGCCACTTTCCAGGCAGTTGAACCCCAAGCAATTTTTAAACCTCGTCGAACGGGACCGGACGATGCTTCAGGCCACATTGGGGCGGTTGGAGGGCATAAAGGCCTCTGACCCCACAATCATCTGCAATGATGAGCATCGATTTCTGGCTGCCGAGCAAATGCGCCAGGCGGAGTGCACTCAGTCCCGGATCATTCTGGAGCCTATGGGGCGTAATACCGCACCGGCCATTGCGCTGGCTGCGTTGGAGGCGACTGCAGGAGGTGATGATCCAGTTCTCTTGGTGCTGGCGGCGGATCACCTTATTGCCGATATCGATGCCTTTCAACAGCAGGTGGCGGTAGCACTACCGCTGGCGAAGAAGGGCAAGCTGATTACCTTTGGAATTGTTCCGACTTGTCCCGAGACCGGATATGGTTACATCCAGAGAGGCGTCGAAGTCGGTGAGGGTGCGTTTGCGGTATCCCGGTTCGTTGAAAAGCCGGATCTGAAGACGGCTACAGAGTATGTGGATTCCGATGAGTATTTCTGGAACAGTGGCATGTTTATGTTTCGTGCCAGCCGTTATCTCGAGGAGTTGAAAAAGTTTCAGCCGGATATTCTCAATGCCTGTCATTCAGCCATGTCTTCCAGGACACAGGATATGGACTTTGTGCGGGTTGATGCTGGTGCCTTTGGGGTTTGCCCCGAGGATTCGGTTGACTACGCCGTCATGGAGAAAACAAAAGACGCTGCGGTTGTGCCTCTGGATGCGGGTTGGAGTGATATCGGCTCCTGGTCTTCTTTATGGTCAGTAAGTGATCGGGATGCGAAGCGCAATGCTCTGTCCGGTGACGTGATAACGGTGGAGACTGAGGATACGCTGGTACGCGCCGATCACCGGCTAGTAGCCACTCTAGGGGTAAAAGACCTGGTGGTAGTAGAGACCAAAGACGCAGTGTTGGTGGCGCACAAAGAGAAGGTTCAAGATGTGAAGAAAGTGGTGGAGCGACTGAAAAGTGATTCCCGCCACGAGCACATCAATCACCGGGAGGTTTATCGTCCTTGGGGGATTTACGATTCGATTGACAATGGTCACCGTTACCAGGTCAAACGAATTACCGTGAAACCGGGGCAGAAGTTGTCGTTGCAGATGCATCACCACCGTGCCGAGCACTGGATTGTGGTGAGTGGTACTGCAAAAGTGACCAATGGCGAGGATTCCTACCTGGTGACTGAAAATCAGTCCACTTATATTCCTATTGGCCAGCTGCATACTCTGGAGAACCCTGGCGTGATCAACCTGGAATTAATCGAAGTGCAGTCGGGTTCCTATTTGGGAGAAGATGATATTGTCCGGTTCGAGGATCGTTACGGACGAGAGTAAATGAATGGGCCGATGAATTGATTCATTCGACCGCGCGGTGATTTGCTCCTGGGTGGTGTCGATTTACGGATTACTTGCGGAGCGGTGTGCCGCTGAGCCTGCTGGTTGGGGTGATTGCAGTGACGCTGATTCAGGTGTTCTGGCCCTTTTAGAGCGATGAACAAAGTTAGGGGTCAGAAGAAAGCTTTCTTCTGCCCCCTGGTTAACGACAAGGAATGTTGGAAATGATTGAGATTAAACATCATGGAGCCACGTCTGGTGTGACGGGCTCTTGTCATGAACTGAGTTTGAACATGGGGTCAGATGAAAAACGCCCGCGTTTTTCATCTGACCCCGACTTGGATACCATCCCACCGCCTAAGTGCCCCCACCAAGGCATCCTCGTCGACTGCGGCCTGTTCCAGGGCCAGGACGAGGGCCGAGAGGCCTCCGCTGCCGACCTCACGATTGATTTCCCCATCGACCACATCCGCGCACTCGTTGTAACTCACGTGCACATTGACCATGTGGGCCGGATTCCCTATTTGCTGGCAGCCGGGTTTGAGGGGCCGATTATCTGCTCCGAGCCTTCCGCAGTCATGTTGCCCGAGATCCTGGAAGATGCCCTCAAGATTGGTTTTACCCGGGATCGACATCTGATTGAGCGGGTGCTGGGTCTGATTCGGGAGCGTATGGTACCGGTGCCTTATGGGCAGTGGCATTTGGTGTTTGAGGAGGGTGGGTGTTCGCTCTCAGTGCGGCTTCAACGGGCCGGGCATATTCTGGGCTCGGCGTATGTGGAATGTGATGCGCGGATAGGAGATGTTGAGGAGCGGATTGTGTTTTCCGGCGATCTCGGTGCACCGCATTCGCCCTTGTTGCCGGAGCCGAGATCGCCGGAGCGGGCGGATCGTTTGGTTATCGAGAGTACGTATGGGGATCGTGACCATGAGGATCGGGAGACTCGGCGGGATCGCTTGAAGGCAGTGTTTGAGAATGCACTGGCTGATGGTGGGACGGTTTTGATTCCGGCGTTCAGTATTGGGCGGACGCAGGAGTTGTTGTATGAGATTGAGGGGATTATTGCGGAGGCTTCGGGTGAGGTGAAGATGGGGTCAGATGGAAAACGCGAGCGTTTTTCATCAGACCCCGGGTTTGACTGGGAGCACCTGGAAATTGTTGTTGATTCACCCCTCGCAGCCAACTTCACCCAGATCTATCGGGACCTGAAGCCCTTCTGGGACGCCGAGGCCCAGGAGCTGGTGCGTTCCGGCCGGCATCCGCTCTCCTTCGATCAGCTCACGGTGATCGATTCCCACGAAGATCACCTGAACGCTGTTGACTATCTCGCCAAGTCTCATCGGCCTTGCGTCGTGCTGGCCGGCTCCGGCATGTGTGCCGGCGGTCGGGTGGTGAATTATCTGAAGGCAATGCTTGGCGACAAGCGCAATGATGTCCTCTTTGTGGGTTACCAGGCCGCTGGCACGCCCGGGCGTGATATTCTTACGTTCGGCCCGCAAGGTGGTTGGGTTGAGCTGGATGGTGAGCGGTATGATATTCGTGCCCGGGTTCATCAGGTGGGTGGCTATTCAGCCCATGCGGGGCAGGGTGATTTGCTGAGGTTTGTTGAGGGGATTCCTGTGGCGCCGAGGGAGATTCGGGTTGTGCATGGGGATTCTGGGGCTAAGGTGGCGTTTAAGGAATTGCTTGAGGCGAGGGTTTCTTCTCGGGTTTTGATTCCCGAGTAGGGGGCGTCACCCCAGGGGTCTGAAGAACGCTTTCTTCTGACCCCGAGGTTTGATTTTAAGTTGGGCTCAGGTGTGCGCCTGGGGTCTGAAGAAAACTTTCTTCTGACCCCGAGTTTAATTCTAAGTTGGGGTCAGATGAACGAAGTTCATCAGACCCCAGTGCATTATCAGGAGGAATAATGAAAAAAATCGCGGTAATCGGCCTGGGCTACGTGGGCTTGCCGCTGGCGGCTGCATTCGGCGAGAAGCGAAAAGTCATTGGGTTCGATATAAATCCCAAGCGCATTGCCGAGCTGAAGGATGGCGTGGATTTCACCCGGGAGGTGTCCCGGGAGGAGCTGGCGGCGGCCAAGGGGCTGTCCTTTACCGATCAGCTGGATGACATTGCCGATTGCCAGATTTTTATCGTGACGGTGCCGACGCCCATTGATGAGTACAAGTCGCCGGATCTGACGCCTTTGATCAAGTCCAGCGAGAGTGTGGGCAAGGTGCTCAAGCGTGGCGACATCGTGATCTATGAATCCACGGTGTTCCCGGGGGCGACCGAAGAGGTCTGTGTACCGGTGCTGGAGAAGGTTTCCGGGCTCAGGTTCAATCAGGATTTCTTCGCCGGCTACAGTCCGGAGCGCATCAATCCGGGTGACAAGGAGCACCGGGTTACTTCCATCATGAAGGTGACTTCCGGTTCCACACCGGAAATTGCCGATGAGGTGGATGCTCTGTATGCGGATGTAATCACCGCCGGGACCCACAAGGCCAGCTCCATCAAGGTGGCGGAAGCGGCGAAGGTGATCGAGAATACTCAGCGGGATCTGAATATTGCGCTGATGAACGAGCTTTCCATGATCTTTGCACGGATGAAGATCGATACCCATGAAGTGCTGGCGGCGGCCGGTACCAAGTGGAACTTCCTGCCGTTCAAACCGGGACTGGTTGGCGGTCATTGTATTGGTGTGGATCCGTATTATTTGACCCATAAGGCCCAGGCCATTGGTTATCATCCGGAGATTATCCTGGCGGGCCGTCGGGTTAACGATAATATGGGGCCGTATGCGGCAGCCGAATTGGTCAAGGCGATGATCAAGAAAGGCCTTACGATTGCCGACTCCAAAGTATTGGTGATGGGGCTGACCTTTAAAGAGAATTGTCCGGACTTGCGAAATACACGGGTGATTGATGTGATTCGCGAGCTGGAGGATTTTGGTTGCAAGGTAGATGTCACCGACTGTTGGGCAGATAACGAAGAAGCTCGGCATGAATATGGCATTTCTTTAATTGAAAAGCCGGCGCAGTCTGAATACGACGCCGTATTTCTGGCGGTGCCTCATCGTGAATATGCAGAAAAGGCCAGTTCTGAACTTCGCCAATATATGAAGGGTGATGGTGTACTTTTCGATTTGAAAGGCGTGCTTCCCATGGGGGAGGCCGATCTCCGGCTTTGATGTTGAGCATAAGTATATTCTGCAAAGCCGCCATTTGGCGGCTTTTTTATTTTACGGTTTTTTAAACAAATCTTTTTGCCAATACAAATTTATTTGTCTATTATTGTTGGCGACTTCTGGTCAATTCCCTTTTTTAAAAACCCTTCTTCAAATAAGGTTTTTGATTCCATGGCAAAGATTAACGATTACTACCAGAAAAAACAGCTTATGGAGAAGCTTGCGGCCGAGCTGGAAAAGCTCGAAAAAGACCAGGCCCTGAAAAAGGAGCTGGACTTTGAAAACAAGGTTCGCGATTTGATGAAGGAGTATGACAAGTCTCCGAAGGATGTACTGCAGATTCTGTCTGCCATTGATCCTTCCATCGCGGGCACCAAAGCCGAAGCCGCCGCTGGCAGCCGCCCGAAGCGCCCGATGAAAACCTACAAGAACCCGCATACCGGTGAAGTGGTTAAAACCCGTGGGGGTAACCACAAAACCCTGAATGAGTGGCGGGAGAAGTATGGTAAGGAAGCTGTTCAGAGCTGGCAGCAGGATTGATTTGATTTGAACTTGGGGTCAGAAGAATTTATTCTTCTGACCCCGAGTTAGATTAAATCTCGGAGTCTGACATTAAGATGGGGTCAGAAGAGTAAACTCTTCAGACCCCTGAGTTGGAGTCGAGATGAAAATGGGGTCAGATGAAGGCTTTCATCTGACCCCGTCTTCACACAGAGCTCCCAATTCAAATTAAAACCCATATTTCATAGCAATCTCTTTCTTAAACCCCTCCGATCCCAAAATCTTCCCGCTATTTACCGTTCTCCGCATTATCTCTTTGGTGTTCTCTGCCATCGGCCGGGCAAATAATTGCCGGTATTGGCGGAGTCTTTCTCTCGGGTTTTTGTCCAGTTCAAGATATAGCGGATGCGGCTGATGCAGTTCGCTGGTTTTACCCAACCCATGGCATTGATAGCTGGACCACCAGTGATCCTCGGGGTTATTTACCATTCCCGCATTGACCGGGTTCATCTCGATATATCGTTGGCAGGTGAGCAAGTAGTTCTCTGAATCCACCAGGCAGGAACGGAATCTGCCTTCCCATAAGCTGCCCGTGCGGTCATATCGTCTGTTGAAATAGCGGACATATCGCCGGCCAATGGCCTGCATGAATAATGAAATGCTTTTATCCGTTTCTGGTGTGGCCAGAAAGTGGACGTGGTTGTCCATAAGCACCCAGGCATGCAGTAATACACCGTGTTCATCGGCGTAGTTTTTCATGAGGTTTGTATAAAAAGCCTGGTCGCTGTTTCCTCGGAAGATGACTTGGCGATTGTTGCCGCGTTGGACGATGTGTTGCGGGATGCCGGCGGGGCAGAAGCGTTGGGTGCGGGGCATTTCATCACATCCTTGTGACTGCTGGGTTGCTTTGGGGCGGGACTTTAGGGGGTTATGGGGGAGTGGGCCGTGAACTGGGTCACGGGGTTGGGAATTTGGGGTCTGAAGAACGCTTTCTTCTGACCCCGTCTTGGACTGTGGCTGTGAGATCGGCCTGAAAAAGGGGTCAGATGAAGGTTTTCATCAGACCCCTGTGCCGCGGACTGGAATTGGGGTCAGAAGAAGGTTTTCTTCAGACCCCTGTGATTGCCTCAGGCGCCCTCTAGCTTTTTGGCTTGCTTCCTTATCCCTTCGAGAATCGGCCCGCTGACGTGTTCAGGAAAGCCTTGAGGCAGCATCGCCTCGATTTCGGTGACGACTCTGTCTGTCTGAGCTGCGATTTCTTCGATCAGTGCCTTGGCATGGTTGGCGGAGTAGCCAACCTGTTTTGCAGTGCTGAGGAAGTGTCTCGGCTGAATGCGGGTCCAATGGTAGTGTTTGTTTTGGCCCCGGACGGCCATGGCCATTTTGGCCCTTTCTGGAGGGAGGCTCCCCTGCGCCATCAGTGGGTAAGCGGATATGACATCGTACAGAGGCGTCATGCGGTAAGCGGAGCCTGGTTCTATGAACAGGCTGAAGTTCTTGGCATGCCCGTCGATAGCACTCAGTAGCCAGAACAGGATCTGTGCTTTGAAGAAGCGCTCGCGATCCAGCGTTGCCTGCTGGGAGCCCAGTAAGAGGTCCATGCCCTCCCGGATGCCCGGTCCGCCGTCGCTTTCATATTTGATGGCGGGGGCGATACCCAATGCCTGGCAAAAATCCTCCTGG
Organism: Marinobacter sp. DUT-1; assembly: GCF_050379415.1. Taxonomy (NCBI): domain Bacteria; kingdom Pseudomonadati; phylum Pseudomonadota; class Gammaproteobacteria; order Pseudomonadales; family Marinobacteraceae; genus Marinobacter; species Marinobacter sp. DUT-1. The sequence goes on along the minus strand of NZ_JBNRLS010000002.1, from coordinate 920,922 downwards.
GGAAGCCTTATTAACCAGGAACCGTCACCAGACCAGCGCCTATCGAAGCGCTCTACAATCAATACCTTCTGGTCTGCGAATTCGGCGAGTTTCGCGTTGGGAACGGGGATGTCGAAGGCTTTCAGAATTTGTAGGCAAAGCCATTCATTCTCGCCGCTTTCCCGAAGGTCGATGTTGCTGTGGTCGAGGAACCCGATGGGAAGCTTGAAGATGTGACTTGTCGGTGTGCTGCCAACGGGGCGCTGCCACTGGTTGTTGTGCCAGAGTAGGGCTGTTTTCTCTTGTGCTCCTGCCAGGGAAATTCTGAAATTCTGTTCGCCTGTCATTCCGAGGGGCGCGTCTCGATAACCCTTGAGCAAATTTGCAATGGTTTGGGTATCCAGCGGCTCGGCGGTTACTGCTCTGACATCCGGAGCGGATGCGTTCTCGGGGAAAAGCTGGATGGCGCCCACGCAGTCGCGGCCAATGGTGGACAGTAGGTCGAACGGGTGCCGGGATGGGATTTTGAACCGGGCTTGCATCCGTGCGCGAATGGCGTCGGAGTCTGGCAGGAGGTTGTCGAAAAAATTGTAGACCAGCTCACCCCTGTAGGGTGACCGTGACAAGGGTAGTGAAAGCGAGATGGCGCGTGCGCCGGGCCTGTCTAGCCATTCTGCGTTGTACTGAAATTCCATTCCTCCGGAGCGGTCCAGGGTTAGTGCGCCGACATGAAGGCCGTTAAGGGCGACAATAAGCTGCGGCATGATCTACCACTCCTGATCCCAGCCGGATGACTGCTCAGCCGTGCCGCGCTCGGACAGGTTTAACTCGAGGTTAAGGGCGGCCAGTAACTTGAAGAGTGTTTCCAGGCGGCTGCTGCACGGATTGTTTTCGAGAGCTGATACCGTGGCCTGTTTGATGCCAACCAGATCGGCTGCAGCTTGTTGGGTCAGACCAAGTTCCTTTCGGGCGTTTTTGAGGGCCTGGGCTAGTTGTTCGGGCGAGGTGATTTTCATGGTTATACCCTTTGGAGGATAAGTTTGACGATATACCTTGTGGGGGGTAAGGGCAAGTTTATCCTCTTCTAGGGATGAGGGTTGGCACCTGGGGTCTGAAGAACGCTTTCTTCTGACCCCGTCTTGGAATCTGGCTCGGAGTTAGGCCTGAAGTTGGGGTCAGAAGAAGGTTTTCTTCAGACCCCTGTGCCGGTCCCAGCCCCCCTGTGCCTGCGTCGACATTTTTAACGGATGGGGTTCTGGGCGGGTTCATGGTCGGACGCAACCTACTGTAATGAGCGTTATTCCCGGTAACCGGAATGGTTCCTGCCTTTGTACCGCTGCACGTTATTAATTCATAAGGAGTTATGGAGTAACACTATGCAGGGATATGTTCGATTGATGCAGGCTGGTTTGATCATTCTGTTGGTGGCGTTTTCGGCCAGGGTATATGCGGTGCCGGTGACTTATGACGGGATTACGTTTCCGGATGGGGATGTGAGCTTTGCCGATGGGGTTCTTGATTATGATCCGTCTTACAGTGGCGAGGCTGTGCCGACCGATCCAAATTACATGGATCCGGACGAGGCTCTGGGCGCTCCGAATTACAGAGGTTCTGTTGGCTCGGTTTCCCTGGGTAGCGGGGGGCTGATTGAGCTTGCGTTTACCGATAATGCGCTCACCAACAGCGGCGACGATGCCTATGACCTTCACATCTTCGAGGTAGGCCCGGATATCGAAGATACCTTTGTGGCGATCCGCCCGACGTTGGACACCCTGGACCTCCTGGGGTCAGGTTACGACGGCAATGGTGATGGGTTCTTCGAGGTTGGGTCCGTGACCGGTTCGACGTCTTCCCTTGATATCGACGCCATCTTCAGTGGCTTTACTGCCGGCTCGCTGCTGTTCGATGCGGTGCAGCTGATTGATGACCCGGACAAGGATGGGCAGTCTGGTGGTACCGTTGGGGCCGATATTGATGCGGTGGGTGCGATCTATTCGGCGCCGCCGGAGCCGGAGAAGCCGCCGGTGGCGAGTGTGCCTGAGCCTGGTACGATCGGGTTGCTGTCAATCGGGCTGTTGGCTTTGGGGCTGGCTTGGCGCCGGAACCCGGGCTGATTGGCTTGCACCTGGGGTCTGAAGAAAGCCTTCTTCTGACCCCGTTTTGGAGTCTGGCTCTGAGTTTGGCTTGAACATGGGGTCTGAAGAACACTTTCTTCTGACCCCGTCTTGGAACTTGGCTCTGAGTTTGGCCTGAAGTTGGGGTCAGATGAAGGTTTTCATCAGCCCCCTGTGCCGCACCGGCCCCCTGTGCCTGCACCAGACCCCTGTGCTGCACTAGTCCCCCTGCCTGCACTGCACTTCCTTCCTTCGATTGTGAATAACCGCACACCAGTGGCTACAGCTTCTCGGCTATAGTGCTTTCGTGGCTGATCAAAAAGAACACAAAGTGGCCGCCTGCGATCGCTGGTAAAAAGAAGAATAAGCGGCGGTGGCAGTGGAGTCGGGCGTCGAAACTGGCTCTTGAATCAACAATCCGAGATACAACCTATGAAACAGCGAGCGTATGGATACGCTGCCCTTGCCGTGTTCTGCCTGGGTGTGGCGCCCTTTGCCTATGCAGAGCTTGAGCCTATTTCCGAGGAAAGGATGGGTGAGGTGACAGGGCAGGCTTTTATGAACATTGAGAACCTTCCGGTGGGGACCACGGCCTCCGGGCATGAGTTCACGCGCATGACCCTGAATATGGATATTGAGACGAGGGTCAATATTGATGATGTCGTAGTGGGCCAGATTGATGGTGGGGCGGATTTTGCCGCTAGCCACGTGGCGCTGGGGCACCTTGCCCGCGAAGGTGATGGTGCTCAGTATGACGGTGTGACCTACGAGGCCGGTGACGCCGTTCCTTTCGAAGCTTATGATCCCTATATCGAGCTCGCCGTGGATCCGGATGAGGTGAATCCGGATAACTCGGTTGGCCGGCTTTCCGGTTTCCGGATGGGGTTCAAGCAGGCTCGGGGTTCTGTTTCCTCAAACACCACCTCCTTCAGTGGCGATATTGGTCTGATGATCAATGACTCTTCGGGAACCCCACAGCAGGCGACCCTGTTCGGGCCAGATAATCTCGAAACCTCAAAGCGCGCAACGCAGATTGGTATCGCTGACGCAAATGGTGCCTGTGTGCCCGGCGAAACTTGCGCTGCTTTATCCCAATTGCGTTCGCTGATTGTCGGTGCAGATGATGGCTCCGGTGGAACCGGCTTTACCGATGATTTCTTTATAGGTTTTCAGCGGGAAGGTGTGGAATGGCAGAGTCCCGACGGGGCGAATGTGATTCAGGCCGGGCAGGGGGTGTTTATTAACCTGCCTACCAATATGACGGTGGATATGGGTACGTTGACGGGGGCTGGGGTGCCTCGATTGCGGACGCATCAGGCGGATTTGGGGGAGAAGTTGTTCTAGGAGTTGTTGCACATGGGGTCTGAAGAAAGCCTTCTTCTGACCCCGTTTGGGACCTTGGCTCCGAGTTCGGCCGGAAGTTGGGGTCAGAAGAAGGCTTTCTTCAGACCCCTGAGTTATGACCCCGTCTTGGCTTTCGACTCCGACCGCAAAAAATCCAAGGGCCAGATCAAGGAGTGATCAGTGCCTACCCTTCTTTACCTGAATGGTTTCAAGTTCTTTTTCTATGCCAATGACCACGAACCCGCTCACGTGCATGTGATGAAAGGTGAGCGATGGGCTAAAATCGAGTTGCGGTCTTCGAGAGTGAATTACAGTTCCCTGAAGAATCAGGAGCTGAAGGAATGCCTCAGGATCATTGAAACGTATCGGACTGAATTTCAGGAGAAGTGGGATGCCTGGTTTAAAAGGTAAGGACGTCCATATCGACGATCGGTATCTTCACGTTGAGCTGGCAGATGGACGGGTTATTTCGACTCCGGTCTCCTGGTATCCGGAACTTGAACAGGCTTCGATTTCGGATTTTCGCAAGTATCGATTTATTTGTGACGGCACAGGTATTGAGTGGGAGACGTTGGACTACCATTTGAGTATCGAGGCGATGTTGTCTCGGGATTTGAACGAGAGTGCGGCGTGAAAGTGGGGTCAGAAGAAGGCTTTCTTCTGACCCCGTTTTGGAATCTGGCTCTGAGTTAGATCTGAAGTTGGGGTCAGAAGAACGAGTTCTTCAGACCCCTGAGTTTGGGATCGCCCGGGAGATCGGCTTTGGCACTGGGGTCTGATGAAAGCTTTCATCTGACCCCTTCGTTTGTCTCGCACCCCTTGTTCATTCTAAACTCCGGGCATTATTCAAATTACCAGGAGTCTCCCCTTGATCCGTTCGTTCTACTGGCACGATTACGAAACCTTTGGTGTCGATCCGGTGCATGATCGGCCTGCACAGTTTGCCGGGGTTCGGACGGATGCGGATCTGAATATTATCGAGGATCCGCTGGTGATCTACTGCAAGCCGGCGGACGACTACCTGCCTTCCCCGGAAGCCTGCCTGATTACCGGGATTACGCCCCAGAAAGCGGTGGAAGAGGGCTTCCCGGAGGCCGAATTTATTGCGCAGATCAACGAGGCGTTCAGTCAGCCGGGAACCTGTGTGGTGGGGTACAACAGCCTGCGCTTTGATGATGAGGTGACCCGGCACACGCTGTACCGGAATCTGCGTGACCCCTATGCCCGGGAGTGGCAGAACGGGAATTCCCGCTGGGACATCATCGATATGGTGCGGCTGACCTATGCACTGCGCCCCGAGGGCATCAACTGGCCAAAGAAGGAAGACGGCAGCCCCAGTTTCAAACTGGAGGAGCTGACGGTGGCCAATGGCATTGCTCACGAGAGTGCCCACGATGCCATGTCCGATGTGGAAGCGACCATTGCGGTGGCCAAGCTGATCAAGGAGAAGCAGCCCAAGCTGTTCGACTTTGTGTTGCAGAATAAGGACAAGCACTCGGCCCGCCAGATGCTGGATACCGGCACCATGAAGCCGGTGTTCCATATCTCCGCCAAGTACCCGGCCAGTCGGGGCTGTTGTGCGCTGGTGGCGCCGGTGGCGGACCATCCCACCAACAAGAATCTGGTGGTTGTCTATGACCTGAGGGAAGATCCGGACGAGCTGATTGGCGCCACCCCGGAGCAGATTCGTGAGCGGGTGTTTACCTCACAGGCGGAGTTGGGGGAGGGCGTGAGCCGGTTCCCGCTCAAGGGTGTGCAGCTGAACAAGTGCCCAGTGCTGGCGCCGGCGAACATGTTATCCACGCTCTCTGCCGAGCGACTGGAAGAGCTGGAGCTGGACGGTGACGTGCTTCGGGCCAACCTGGCCAAACTGCGCAAGGCGCCGGATTTGCCGGCTCGCATCGCCCAGGCCTTTGATCAGGATTTCGAGGGCAGTGACCTGACCGATCCGGATGAGCAGCTCTATGCCGGCGGGTTTATCAGCAAGACTGACCGGGAGAAACTCAACTGGCTCCTGAGCCAGCCGGTGGAAACGCTGGGGGAGCAGGAAGTGCGGTTCGAGGATGAGCGGCTGCAGGAGATGCTGTTCCGTTACCGGGCCCGGAATTACCCGAGCACCCTGATTGGCGAGGAGATGGAGCGCTGGGAACAGTTCCGCTCCGAGCGGCTGATGCACCCGAAGAAGGGCTGGCGGTCGCTGGAGGCCTATGCCCACGAGCTTCAGCGGCTGGCGGCCGATCCGGAGCTGACGCCGGAGAAGCGGCATGTTCTGGAGGAGTTGCATTTTTATGGGGAATCGTTGATTCCTTATGTGTGATTCATGAACAGGGGTCTGATGAAAGCCTTCATCTGACCCCAAGTTCCATCCAACTCCGGGGTAGAGATCTAACTCGGGGTCAGAAGAAGGTTTTCTTCAGACCCCAGTGCCAAAGTCTAAGATGGGGTCAGATGAAGGCTTTCATCAGACCCCTGTGCCCAATCAAACCCCTGTGCCCAATCAAACCCCTGTGCCCAATCAAACCCCTGTGCCCAATCAAACCCCTGTGCCATGCCTCGCCCTCGCCATTCGCCCAATAGCCTTTCCTTCCGCACTTCCGTACAATATCGCTCTTCTTTTCAACACATCCATTCTGTTCAGTCTGGAGCAAGGGCATGTCTGATATTAAAAAGGTGGTTCTGGCCTATTCCGGTGGCCTGGATACTTCCGTTATCGTGCGGTGGTTGCAGGATACCTATAACTGTGAGGTGGTGACGTTCACTGCCGACATCGGCCAGGGCGAGGAAGTGGAGCCGGCGCGTGCGAAGGCGGAAGCGCTGGGCGTCAAGGAGATCTACATCGAGGATCTGCGCGAGGAGTTTGTACGCGATTACGTGTTCCCGATGTTCCGCGCCAACACCGTTTATGAGGGTGAGTACCTGCTGGGTACTTCCATTGCCCGCCCGCTGATTTCCCGTCGGCTGATCGAGATCGCCAATGAGACCGGTGCCGATGCGATCTCCCACGGTGCCACCGGTAAGGGCAACGACCAGGTGCGTTTCGAGCTGGGTGCCTACGCGCTGAAGCCGGGTGTGAAGGTGATTGCGCCCTGGCGTGAGTGGGATCTGAACTCCCGCGAGAAGCTGATGGCCTACTGCGACGAGCGCAACATTCCGGTGGAGAAGAAGAAGGGCAAGAGCCCGTACTCCATGGATGCCAACCTGCTGCACATCTCCTACGAAGGCATCAACCTGGAAGATCCCTGGGCGGAAGCCGAGGAAGACATGTGGCGCTGGAGCGTTGCTCCGGAAGACGCGCCGGACAAGCCGACCTACATCGAGCTGACCTACGAGAAGGGCGACATCGTGGCCATCGACGGTCAGGACATGAAGCCCCACGAGGTTCTGGAGCACCTGAACAAGGTGGCCGGCGCCAATGGTATCGGCCGGATCGACATTGTCGAGAACCGCTACGTGGGCATGAAGTCCCGCGGCTGTTACGAGACCCCGGGTGGCACCATCATGCTGCGTGCCCACCGTGCCATCGAGTCCATCACCCTGGACCGTGAAGTGGCGCACCTGAAAGACAGCATCATGCCGCGCTACGCCGAGGTGATCTACAACGGTTACTGGTGGTCCCCCGAGCGCGAGGCCCTGCAGGCGCTGATCGACAACACCCAGGAGTATGTGAATGGCGTGGTTCGCCTGAAGCTCTACAAGGGCAACGTGGATGTGGTTGGCCGGAAGTCCGAGGATTCCCTGTTCGACGAGAAGATCGCGACCTTTGAGGAAGACGAAGGTGCGTATGATCAGAAGGATGCGGAAGGGTTTATCAAGCTGAATGCGCTGCGGTTGCGGATTGCTGCTTCGAAGGGGCGTAAGCTTTGAGGTAGGCTTTAAGATGGGGTCAGATGAACGGAGTTCATCAGACCCCTGAGTATGTGCCCAGCGCCGGGATTAGCCCGCAGCACCGGGGTCAGAAGAACGCTTTCTTCTGACCCCTTTTTTTTATGTTTTGGCTTTGGCGTTGAGTCTAAGTTGGGGTCAGAAGAAGGTTTTCTTCAGACCCCTGAGTTACTCCGGGGTCTGATGAACTCCGTTCATCTGACCCCATCTTCACGATTCCCCACGCCGAAATTCCCCGGGCGTCTTCCCCGCCACCGCCTTGAACTTCCGGTGAAACGAGGTGGTTTCGCTATACCCCAGCCTCAGCGCAATGTCCGGAATCGCCATGTCGGTGTTCCGCAGATAGTCCTCCGCCATCTGTTGCCGTACATCATCCAGTAAGCGCTGGTAGGACACGCCTTCCTGACTCAGTTTCCGTTGCAGGGTGCGGCTGGTGAGGCCGAGATCTTCGGCGACCAGGTCCTGGCGGGTGATGCCATGGTTGAGTTGTTTCTGGATGCTGTGTTTTACCCGGGAGGTGAGGTCACTGTCGGTCTCCAGTGAGGCCAGCTGGGTGAGGGCGTGGGCCTCCAGGGTTTTGCGGAGCTGGGGGTCGGGCTGACGCAGGCGGGTGTCCAGCAGGGCTTTGGGGAGGGTGATGCAGTCCTCCTCGGCCCCGAACACGACAGGGCAGTGCCAGCGCTGATGGTAGGCGGCTTCCAGCTCTGGGCCTGGCGATTGCCGGCGCAACTGGACGGCGGTTGGCGCGGTGGTGGTGTCATCCGCCAGCCAGCGGGCGTAGTTGATCCAGGAGGCGAACACGTTATCCACCAGGTGCGGGCGCACCACCGGATCGTCGTAGTTGCAGTGCCAGGTCAGTTTGAGGGTATCGCCGTGCACGGACAGGCGGGTGGTGCCCATGTCGCCGACCAGTTTTTCAAATGGGGCAATTCGCGCCACGGCTTCACCCAGGGTGGAGCAGCTCATGGTGATGTAACCGAGTACGCTGTAGGAGCCGGGTTGCACGAAATCACCGGTTTCCAGGCCGAGGATGGGGTTGTTGGCCACTTCGACGAACTGGCGGATGAAGTTCTGGAACTGTTCGCCGTTGATGCGGCCGTCATCGGTTTCCAGGATGGCGGGATCCAGTCCGGCACGGGTAATAAGAGGGAGGATATCGATGCCCGAGGCTTCGGCGGCACGGACGTATTGGCGCAGGGCAGCGACGGAGACGGTTCCGGGAGTTGTCATGGTTATACGGTACGGCTTTGTTGTCGTCGTTTGTTGCCGAGTATACAGGAGAAGCGGGGCGGGACTCAGGCCAAATAAAAAGGCCAGCTAAAAAGCTGGCCTGAAAACAAGGAAAGAACGAAAGTGCCTGAAAAAATTCGTTAATCCTGTGAACTCATCGCCCATATGGCGGCGGAGGTACTGCACGGCTCCTCCGCCATGGGGGATACTGCTTGAATCCACGGTTTCAGAGTACGTATTTCCTTTTGACATGTCTGTTTGTGAGTTGTGTCTCAGTGTTACGGATTGTTTTTCAGGAGTGAGCATGGGGTCTGAAGAAAGCCTTCTTCTGACCCCTTTTTAGCTTTGGGGCTTGATCTAACTTGGGGGCAGAAGAATAAATTCTTCAGACCCCTGGGGTGCTTCTGAGCCCTTTTCGGCTTTGGGGATGGCGGTCTAACTCGGGGTCAGATGAAGGTTTTCATCAGACCCCTGGGGTGAGACCCCTGGGGTGCCACCAGCTTCCAGTTAGCCTGCCTGCAGCGCCCTGGGCGAAATCTCGGTAAACCGCCGTGTCTCGTAAGCACTCATCAGACCCTCCATGGCGGTGTGCTCCATGTCATGCACGGAGGGCGTGCCGGTGCTGGCGTCGGCTCGGCAGAGAACCATGCCCGCCTCCACGGAGATGTAGCCGACGGAGGTTTTCAGGGCCTTGTGGTTGATGCCGTCAAAGATGCGCCGGAAGGTGGTGGCGGTGCAGTGTTCGCGGTTCGGAACGTAGGCAATCAGGGCAAACTGGTTGTCACCTACGCGGCACAGCAGGTCGATGGGGCGTACCAGGGATTTCAGGCGGCGGGCGATGCCGGTGGCCAGTTCGCGCATGACCGAGGGCGGATGCTTGCGGCTCAGTTCGTGCCAGTTGCGGATGCCGCACAGGACATAAGCAGCGGCGCCGCCCCGGGCTTCGGCGTGGCGCAGGGTTTTGTCCAGGCGGTCACGGGCGTATTTGTGGTTACACAGGCCGGTTTCCTGGTCGATGATGTTGGTGGACTCCAGCGCGCGGTTGTTCTGGATCAGCAAGGCATTGGCCCGCAGCAGGGTGTTCTGGCGATTGGCCATGCGGTCGGCGGCGAAGATTCGGGGGATCAGCTGCTTGGTCATGTCCGATTTGCAGATGAAGTCATCCACGCCCCGGTCAAAGGCTTCGGACAGGGCTTCCACCCCTTCCCGGGCGGTGAGCAGGATCACGTAGGTGTAGTGGTTGGCCTGTTCATCCTGTTGCCGCACCCGGTCCGTCAACGCCAGGCCGTCCATTTCCGGCATCAGCCAGTCGGCGATCAACACGCTCACTGGCCGCTGCTCGATCATTTCGAGGGCGGCGGGGGCGTTGTTGGCCACGCGTATGTCTCGATAACCGGCATTTCGCAGGGTGCGTCCAACCACCATACTGCTGAATTTGGCGTCATCGACGACGAGAATGGGGAGGTCGAGGTTTGGCATAGCGTCTTCTTCTTACCAGTCCATTGTCAGATGCGGTGTTTGCCGGGGCTTGGTATGATCCTCGGCATGAATCGGGGGCTTGCACCTGGGGTCTGAAGAAAGCCTTCTTCTGACCCCATTTTGGAGTGACCCGCTAAGCTGGGGTCAGATGAAAGTTTTCATCAGACCCCGACATGCCTCGGCAGCCCTCAACATTTTTGCCAGTATACCTCTGCCAGTTTTTGGAGAATGACGACCATGCCCTCTTTTGACATAGTTTCTGAAATAGATATGCACGAAGTCACAAATGCGGTGGACCAGGCCAAGCGGGAGCTGGGTAACCGGTGGGACTTCAAGAATGTGGAATCGGATATCGAGCTGGAGGGTGAGCGCATTACCATCAGCGCGGAGCAGGAGTTCCAGCTGGAGCAGCTGAAGGACATGCTGCGGATGGCGTTTGCCAAGCGCAACATCGATACTCGGGCGCTGGCGGAGGAAGGCGACAGCAAGGCCGGCAAGCTGGTGAAGCAGCATTTCACCCTCAAGCAGGGCATCGAGACCGACAAGGCCAAGAAGATCGTGAAGATGATCAAGGACCAGAAGATGAAGGTCCAGGCCAGCATCCAGGGCGACAAGGTCCGGGTGACCGGCAAGAAGCGGGACGATCTGCAGGTGGCCATTGCCATGCTGAAGGAAGCCGAGCTGGACATCCCGCTGCAGTTCAACAACTTCCGCGACTGATCCGGAGGCATTCCTATCCTTTTCTCCACCCGCTGGGCCCTGGTCCGGGACACGTTCTACACCTACACCCGCTGGCAGGTGATTGCGCTGCTGTTCCTGGGCTTTTCGGCGGGCCTGCCATTCCTGCTGGTGTTCTCCACCCTCAATGCCCGGCTGGCGGATGTGGGGGTGGAGACAGCCACCATCGGCTTCTTCAGCTGGCTGGGGATTACATATTCCATCAAGGTGTTCTGGGCGCCGGTGGTTGATCGACTTAAACTGCCGATACTGGACCGGGTGTTCGGCAAACGCCGGAGCTGGATCCTGCTGGCGCAGGCGGGGATTGCCACCGGGCTGTACCTGATGGCCCAGGTGGATGCGACGGCTAACCCTGAACTGATGGCCTGGTGCGGTCTGCTGGTGGCGTTTTCCTCGGCCACCCAGGACATCGGCATCGACGCCTACCGGATCGAGATTGCCGAGGAACGTCTGCAGGCGGCGTTGGCGGCGACCTATATTTTCGGTTATCGGCTGGCGTTGCTGGTGGCCGGGGCCGGGGCGTTGTATCTGGCGGAGTTCTGGTCCTGGCAGGTGTCCTACGAGGTGATGGCGGCGCTGGTGGGTGTTGGTGTGCTGACCGTGCTGATCGTCCGGGAGCCGCAGGTCAATCATTTTGCCGCGGCGGCGGATATTGCCCACACGATTGAACAGGAGGCGGCGAAGCGCAGCCACCTGTCCCCGCGCCTGGCCCGTTTGGCCGGTTGGTTCTATGCGGCGGTGGCCGGTCCGTTCCTGGATTTCTTCCGCCGGTACCGGGAGCTGGCCGTGGCGATTCTGGTGCTGGTGGCGGTCTACCGCATTGCTGACATCTCCATGGGCGTGATGGCCAATCCGTTCTACCTGGATTTCATGGGCTTCTCCAAGACGCAGGTGGCTGATGTCACCAAGATCTTCGGCTTCTTCATGACCATCGCTGGCTCTCTGGTCGGTGGCGTGCTGGTGGTGCGTTACGGCGTGCGCAAGATCCTGCTGGCCGGCGCGATCATGACCGCGGCGACTAATTTACTGTTCGTGCTGCTGGCGCAGTATCCGCCGGATATTGTGACCCTGGCGGTTGTGGTCAGTGCCGATAACCTCAGCGGCGGGATTGCCAATGTGGCGCTAATTGCGTGGTTGTCGAGTATGACCAGTGCTTCGTTTACCGCGACGCAGTATGCGTTGTTCAGTTCACTGATGACATTGCCCGGAAAGTTCCTTGGCGGGTTTTCCGGGATTGTGGTGGCGGACTTCGGGTATGCTGAGTTCTTTACCATCTCCGCGATAATGGGGATTCCGGCGATTATGTTGGTGCTGTTTCTGATGAGCCGGGGGGAGCGCTTGGATGCGTTGGCGCCTGGGGCGGAGACTGGGGTTGAGCCTGAGGCGCGGGCCTGATGCAGGCACAGGGGTCTGATGAAAGCCTTCATCTGACCCCATTTTCAGTTTAACCCTGGAGTTTTCGTCCAGGTTGGGGTCAGAAGAACAAGTTCTTCAGACCCCTGTGCTTGAATCAACTCCCTGTGCCTGAACCAGCCCCGTGTCCAAACCCCTCACGGCTGCCACTGATAGTGCCGCATCGATACCCGCCCATTCACCACTTCCACCCCCTCGGCCTCAAGCAGCCCAACCTGAGTCCTGAACTTCTCCGAATCCTTCGGAAACGCAATTTCCCCGGAGCTGCGAATTACCCGGAACCAGGGCACCTCGTGGCCTTCCGGCAGTTGCCCCAGGGCGCGGCCGACGAAGCGGGCCTGTCGGCCCAGGCCGGCCATGTGGGCGACCTGGCCGTAGCTGGCGACTTTGCCCGGGGGGATGGCATGGACGACTTGCCAGATTTTTTGGGGTTTGGTGGGTTCCATGGTTGGGCGATTATGAGTGAAGTTGAGTTGGATGTCGGGTTGGGGTCTGAAGAAAGCTTTCTTCTGACCCCTGCTTGGACTGACCGCCGTGGCCAGATCTGAACTTGGGGTCAGAAGAAGGTTTTCTTCCGACCCCTTTGCCGGGGCCGAACTCGGGGTCTGATGAACGCTTTCATCTGACCCCTGCTTGGACTTCAACTCCGAGGCCAGAGCCAAGATGGGGTCAGAAGAACAAGTTCTTCAGACCCCTGAGCTGGTCTCAGCCCCCTGTGCCAGGGCCCCGTCTTGAGCTTTCCCTTAGAGCCGCAGGCCACCGTCGATTTCAATCACCCGACCGGAGGCATAGTCGTTTTCAAAGATGAACGCCACGGTCGAGGCAATCTCTTCCGGTTTGCCCATGCGCTTCAACGGAATGCCGGCGGTCATTTTTTCCAGGGCTTCGGGTTTCATGGAGCCGGTCATTTCGGTTTCGATGAAGCCGGGGGCGATGCCCATGCAGCGGATGCCGTAGCGGGCGAGTTCTTTGGCCCAAACGGGGACCAGGGCAGAGACGCCGGCCTTGGCGGCGGAATAGTTGCTCTGGCCCATGTTGCCGGCGCGGGAGATGGAGGCGATGTTGACGATCACCCCCTGGTCACCATTCTCGATCATGCGGGTGGCGGCTTCGCGGCCGCACAGGAACACGCCGGTGAGGTTGACGTCGATAACGGACTGCCACTGGGACAGTTCCATGCGTTTCTCGACCTTGCCGTCCTTGACCTTCACCATCAGGCCGTCGCGCAGGATGCCGGCGTTGTTGACCAGGCCGTTGAGCTGGCCGAAGTCTTCAACGATGGTTTTGAAGGTGGCTTCCACCTCGTCTTCTTTGGCCACGTTGCAGACGTAGGTTTTGGCTTCACCGCCGGCTTTGGTACAGGCTTCGGCGGCTTCGGCCAGTTTTTCCGGCATCAGGTCGATGAGTGCCACTTTGGCGCCTTTGCCCGCCAGATATTCAGCCATGGCGCGGCCCAGGCCCTGGCCACTGCCGGTGATTGCAATCACGGAATCTTGAAGTTTCATGGTTTGCCCTAATTGAGTTATCAGGTGGTTTACGTTTCTGTGTGCCGGGATTTGTTTTTTGTGGTGGGAGTATAACCGTGAACGTGGGGTCTGATGAACGCTTTCATCTGACCCCGGCTTGGACGGGCGCTCTGGAGTTGGACCTGAAAATGGGGTCAGAAGAAGGCTTTCTTCAGACCCCTGTTTGGACGGAAGCTTAGAGGTCGGACCTAACTCGGGGTCAGAAGAACAAGTTCTTCAGACCCCTTTGCTAAAGTCTAACTCGGGGTCAGAAGAACAGGTTCTTCAGACCCCTGTGCGGCACGAAACTCGGGGTCTGATGAAGGCTTTCATCTGACCCCATCTTACGACCAAGAGGAGGCACTTTGGCCATCTTTCTTTTCTTATTCATAGTCATGCCGATCGCCGAGATGGCGGTGTTGATCCAGGTGGGTGGCATGATTGGTGTTCTCAATACCGTCGGGCTGGTGCTGCTGACGGCGGTGATTGGTGCCTGGTTGCTGCGGCAGCAAGGGCTGGCAACGCTGCTGCGGGCGCGGCAGCGGATGAACAGTGGTGAGCTGCCGGCCAGAGAGGTAGCGGAAGGATTGATTCTGGCGGTCGGTGGTGCGCTGCTGCTTACGCCGGGCTTTATTACTGACACCATCGGCTTTCTGTGTCTGCTACCGGGCAGCCGGCATTTTCTGGCGGCCCAGGCCCTCAAGCGGCTTGTGATCTCGGGGCAGAGCAGCAGTTTTTATTTCCGGGCCGGCGGGGGTGATCCGTTCGGTCAGGATCCGTTCGGGGGCCGGGAAAATCCCTTTGGTCGGCAGCGTCCGTTTGAGCGCGATGAGAACGGCGACATCATCGAGGGTGAGTACCAGGACCAGACCGAGCGGGACCACGATCGCATCGAAAAAAAGTGAAAAAATTTTTCATCCCGGGTGTTGAAAATACCTACGCCAACCCCATTAAGGTCTCACAAGTTCGCTGCGGGCTGATATCGGCTGTAAATCAGCCGCTTATGCAGCCGGGCAATTTGGCTGGACAGGGCGTCGCTCCGTCCAACCTCATTAACAACTGTCATTGCCACATTAATCTGACTATTGGAGAAACCGAGCAATGAAAATTCGTCCGCTACACGATCGTGTTGTCGTGCGCCGTAAGGAAGAAGAAGAGAAAACTGCGGGTGGCATCGTGCTGCCGGGTAACGCCAAAGAGAAGCCTTCCCAGGGTGAAGTGATTGCCGTCGGTAACGGCCGTATCCTGGACAACGGCGAAACCCGCGCCCTGGCGGTCAAGGTGGGTGACACCGTGGTCTTCGGCCAGTACGCCGGTAACACCGTCAAGGTTGACGGTGAAGAGCTGCTCATCATGAGCGAGAACGACATCTACGGCGTGCTTGAGTGATCGCTGAGGCGACAGGCACGAACGCTCATTAATCCGATTGGTTCAATTTCGGTTTAACGAACAGGAATAGAAGACATGGCAGCAAAAGAAGTTAAATTCGGTGATAACGCGCGCAAGCGCATGGTCGCAGGTGTCAACATCCTGGCGGACGCGGTCAAGGTAACCCTGGGTCCCAAGGGCCGTAACGTGGTTCTGGAGAAGTCTTTCGGCGCTCCGACCGTCACCAAGGACGGCGTTTCCGTGGCCAAGGAAATCGAGCTTGCAGACAAGTTCGAGAACATGGGCGCCCAGATGGTGAAGGAAGTCGCTTCCCAGGCCAACGAGAACGCCGGTGACGGTACCACCACCGCAACCGTTCTGGCCCAGTCCATCGTTAACGAGGGTATCAAGGCCGTCACTGCCGGTATGAACCCGATGGATCTGAAGCGCGGCATCGACAAGGCAACTACCGAAGCCGTAAAAGCGATTCGCGAAATGGCAACTCCCTGCAACGACAGCCGTAACATCGCCCAGGTTGGCACCATCTCCGCCAACGGCGACGAGACCATCGGCAAGCTGATCGCGGATGCGATGGAGCGTGTTGGTCAGGAAGGCGTCATCACTGTTGAGGAAGGTCGCAGCCTGGAAGACGAGCTGGACGTGGTTGAAGGTATGCAGTTCGACCGCGGCTTCCTGAGCCCGTACTTCATCAACAACCAGGACAACATGTCTGCCGAGCTGGATGACCCGTACATCCTGCTGGTCGACAAGAAGATCTCCAACATCCGCGAGCTGCTGCCGGTGCTGGAAGCTGTCGCGAAAGCTGGCAAGCCGCTGCAGATCCTCGCCGAGGACATCGAGGGCGAAGCCCTGGCGACCCTGGTTGTGAACAACATGCGCGGCATCGTGAAGGTCAACGCCGTGAAGGCGCCTGGCTTCGGTGACCGTCGTAAGGAAATGCTGCAGGACATTGCCATCCTGACTGGCGGTACTGTGATCTCCGAAGAAGTCGGTCTGACTCTGGAAAACACCACCCTGGATGACCTGGGCACTGCCAAGCGTGTCAACGTCACCAAGGAAAACACCACCATCATCGGCGGTGCTGGTGCCCAGGCAGACATCGAGGCTCGCGTTGAGCAGATCCGCAAGCAGATCGAAGACAGCACCTCCGACTACGACAAGGAGAAGCTGCAGGAGCGCGTAGCCAAGCTGGCTGGCGGTGTTGCCGTGATCAAGGTTGGCGCCGGCTCCGAAGTGGAAATGAAAGAGAAGAAGGCCCGCGTTGAAGACGCGCTGCACTCCACCCGCGCTGCCGTTGAAGAAGGCATCGTGGCCGGTGGTGGTGTGACCCTGATCCGTGCCATTGCGGCTCTGGACAAGGTTGACGCCATCAACGAAGAGCAGAAGGCCGGTGTTAACATCCTGCGCCGTGCCATGGAAGCGCCGCTTCGCCAGATCGTGTTCAACGCTGGTGGCGAGTCTTCCGTGGTGGTTGCCAAGGTTCGTGACGGCGAAGGTGCCTTCGGTTACAACGCCGCCACCGAAGAATACGGCGACATGCTGGAAATGGGTATCCTGGATCCTGCCAAGGTAACCCGTTCCGCGCTGCAGGCTGCTGCTTCCGTGGCTTCCCTGATCATCACCACCGAGGCGATGGTTGCGGATGAGCCGCAGGAAGAAGGCGCCGGCGGCGGCATGCCGGACATGGGTGGCATGGGCGGAATGGGAGGCATGGGCGGCATGATGTAATGCCGGCCTGATCCCGACCGGGTCCCGAATTCCGGGACCTGGCCCGATCTACCCTGAAAAACCCCGCACCGGGTCAAACTGGTGCGGGGTTTTTCGTTTTTTGTCATGAACTTGCCCCATGCCTTTGTTAGACTCGGATTCCAGACTTTTATGTGTGTATTAATGAATGAGTGACACCGAAACCAAATCCTTTTTCCGCCTGGGCAAGCTGCTGTTGCTGTTCCTGCTTGGGGCACTGGTGTATGTGGTGGCACTCGTGATTCTGGTGCCCGCCGGCTGGGTGTGGCAGCAGGCGTCTGCCCATGTGAATGTGCCACCTCAGGTTCAGGTGCGGCAGGTGTCCGGCAAACTGTGGGACGGTGCCGCGGGTGTCGTGGTCGCCGGTTATCCGCTGCGGATGGATTGGGCGCTGGGCTGGCCTTCCCCTGGTGGAATGACATTGCCCGTGGATATTGAACTGGATACGGCACAATCCTCGCTCCAGGGCGATCTGACGCTGGGTTGGCCACTGAGCGCGACGCTGGATGCCTCCGGTCACATCGGGGTTTCAGAATTCAGCGAGCTGATCCGCAAGAGCCGTGGCGCCATGATCGAAGGGGATGTGAACATCGAGCGTCTGCAGTTGGCCTGGGAAGATAACCGGATTACCCGGACCAATGGCCTGGCTATGTGGCCGGGCGGCCGGGTAACCTGGCCCATGGGTGATCAGACCGGTTCGGCGGATTTCCCGCCCATGCAGGCCAACCTGGATACAGTCCAGGGTGGCGTGGAGCTGAAGATCGCGGAGCAGGGTGGTGATGGCCCCGCCGCCCAGGCCAATCTGCTCTGGAACGGTATGATGGAAATACGGGTCTACAAGCGTATGGTGGACTTGGCCGACCAGCCCTGGTCGGATTCGGCAAGTCCGGACGACGTGGTGTTCCGGGTCCGGCAACCGTTGATTCCCGGAGGCATATAATATGGTGGTCTTTCCTCGCCAGGCCCAGGCCCAGGCCCGCGTGTCCGGGATTCTCGCCAATCTGTTGTTGCTTGGGCTGACGCTTTACCTCGCGGTTGCCCTGGCCCGGGTCACCTGGCTGGTGGCCTGGGATGACCGGCCGGTGCCGGTGGCACCGTCCCAGGAGTCGCTGGGAATGGCCGGTTCCGGCGGCCAGGATTTTCCGATCGCTGGTTATGATTTCTTTGGTCGGCCCAGCGTTCAGGCGGGGGTGGCGGAATCCGTGAAGCGCTCGGCACCGGAAACCGGCCTGCGCCTTCGGCTTGAGGGGGTACTGGTTGGCGAACGCCCCGAGGGTTCCGGTGCTATAGTTGCAGGAAGTAACGGCGAAACCGCGTATTATCGGGTGGGTGACATGTTGCCCGGCAATGCCGAACTGGCCGAGGTGGAACCGGACCGGATCCTGTTGCGTCGGGGTGGGCGCTATGAATCACTGACCTTTGAGGAGTCGGTGGATTCGGGCATGGTTGCAGAAGTGGAGGATGTGCCGGCAGAATCGTCACCGGATGCCTTCCTGGCCAGTGCCCGGGAACAACTGGATAGCCAGGGTGCGGCGGCGCTGGCCCAATACGGCCTGAGCCCGGTGGATGATAGCGGCATGTCAGGTTATGTCTACGACGGCTCCAACGCCATGCTCAATGCCGTCAACCTTCAGGCCGGCGATGTGATCACCGCCATCAACGGTCAGCGGCTGGGTGACCTGGAACAGGATAAATCCCTGCTGGAAAGCTGGCGAGGCCAGGCCCAGCTGGAAATCGAAATCGAGCGTGACGGAAGCATCCTCACCGTTAGTTATGCCATACCCGAGCAGTGGCGCTGACCGGGATCAACGATACAGGACGAAATCGCCAGATGTATAACCACAAGACGAATCTTCTACGGGCCATTGCGCTGCTGATCCTTCTCCCGATGATGTCTCTTGCACACGGGCAGGAGGAGACCTGGAGGCTGAACCTCAAGGATGCGGACATCCGCGCCTTCGTGACCCAGGTGGCAGACATCACCGGCTACAGTTTTGTGGTGGACCCCCGGGTCAAGGGCAAGGTGACGGTGCTCTCCAGCGCCCCCATGAACAAGGATGAAATCTACGATCTGTTCCTGGCAGTGCTGAACGTGCACGGCTTTACCGCCATCCCCGGGGAAGAGGTGATCAAGATCGTGCAGCAGGTAGACGCCAAGCAATCCGCCGAGATACTGGACCGATTTCCCGAAACGCCTTCTGAGCAGCTGATCACCCGGGTCATCCAGATTGATAACGCCAACGCCCTGGAGCTGGTGCCCATTTTGCGACCGTTGGTGGCCAAGTACGGGCACCTGGCCGGTGTAGCGGCCGCCAACGCCCTGATTGTCAGTGACCACCGTTCCAACATCGAACGCATCGAGCAGATCGTCCGGGAGCTGGACAGCCCCTCCAAGTACGAGGTGGAAGTGATCCAGCTGAGGGAAGCCTGGGTCGGTGACATGGTGACCCTGCTGCAGGAACTGGCGCCGGATGAGCTGGGCAAGGCCGGGGGCGAGAATGCCGCCCGCAAATACAGCGTCACCGCCGATGAACGCAGCAATCGTCTGATTCTCCGGGGCGATGAAACCTTCCGGGAGAAGATGCGTGAGCTGATCCGGAAACTGGACCAGCCCTCGGCTACCGGTGGTACCACCAAGGTGATTCGGCTCAAACATGCCGATGCCAAGAACCTGACCGAGATCCTCAAGGGTGTAATGGGTGAGGTGCTCAAGGAAGGCGGTTCTGCCAGTGGCGGCGGTACCGGTGGCACCAGCGGGAACCCGAACAACAACTTTTCAGTCTTCGCGGACGAGGGCCTGAACGCCCTGGTGGTCCGTGGTGATCCCTCCCTGATGCAGGAAGCCGAGCAGATTGTGGCGCAACTGGATGTTCGCCGGGCCCAGGTGATGATCGAGGCGGCCATTGTCGAGATCAGTGATGAGCTGGGGCAGGACCTTGGCGTCCAGCTCGCGGCGGGGGACGAGTCCGGTGAATCGACACCGGTAGTCGGTACCAATTTCGGTAATGTCGGTCGGAGTCTCGGGGATGTGCTCACTGCAATCCTGAGTGGATCGGCCATCACCCCGGCAACGGGAGGCATCACCATCGGCGCGGGCGAGCGGGATGAGAACGGCCTGAGCTGGGGTATTCTGCTCCAGGCCCTGTCCACCTCAAGTGCGGCGAACCTGCTGTCCACGCCGAGTATCATTACCCTGGATAACCAGGAGTCGGAGATTACCGTAGGCCAGAACGTGCCCTTCCGCACCGGCCAGACGGCGGTTACCGGCGATGGCCTGAGCAACCCGTTCACTACCATCGAGCGCCGCGACGTGGGTCTGACCCTCAAGGTGACCCCGACCATCAGCGCCGACGGCCTGGTGCGCCTGGTG
Source organism: Marinobacter sp. DUT-1 (assembly GCF_050379415.1). NCBI lineage: Bacteria > Pseudomonadati > Pseudomonadota > Gammaproteobacteria > Pseudomonadales > Marinobacteraceae > Marinobacter > Marinobacter sp. DUT-1. The sequence goes on along the minus strand of NZ_JBNRLS010000002.1, from coordinate 900,733 downwards.
GTGGAGCAGACCACCGAGAGCGTGGCCGACAGTATCGAGAACGCCTCCGATATCGTCACCAACAAGCGTGAAATCAAGACCACCGTGCTGGCGGACGACGGCGAAACCATCGTCCTCGGCGGCCTCACCCGCGACGACCTCCAGGTCACCAAGAGCAAGGTGCCCCTGCTGGGCGATATCCCGTTCCTCGGCCGCCTGTTCTCCTCCGAGTCCCAGAGTCGGATCAAGCGCAACCTGTTGGTTTTCCTGAGGCCGAAGATCATGTTGGGCAAGGCGGACGCGGTAGTCGCGACCGACGAGAAGTACAAGGCGCTGTGGGAGGTGAACCTGAACGTCCGCGAGAAACTCGGCCTGCCCGACGCGAAGGAACGGCCGGCGATTGATGACCTGTTTGATCCCGGCAGCGAGATGCGGGCGCAGTGAGTTTTGAAGACGGGGGCATGCCTCTTGGGGTCACCTCTTGGGGTCTGATGAACGCTTTCATCTGACCCCAGCTTGGATACGATACACCCAAGGTTCGCCTGAAGATGGGGTCAGATGAAGGCTTTCATCAGACCCCTGAGTTGAAAGCCTTCTTCTGACCCCAGCTTTACCCTTGCCCCCTAAAGCGGCGGCATCGGGCAATCCATCTGGTCCGCTACCAGCCGCATCAATTCGTATTCTTTGACTTCCACCTTGCCATCGTGGCTCACACAATGAGCACAGGCATCGATGATGGCTGGCTTCAGCAGGGGCGACAGGCTGTTTAATGCCCTCAGTGCCTCCTGCAACTGCCGCATGGTGACTTTCTCCAGCGGTGGCAGGTCTCCCTTCCGGTTATCGACGAAACCGGCAACAGCCTCCTGGTAGAGTTTCTGCGCCTCGGTGTTGTCGGCAGTGCCGGCGCGGGCCATGAGGCTCAGCAATCGTTGGATTGCCGGTAGCAGTGGCTTGTAGCTCTTGTGGCGGACCGGGACTGCACGGCCGGCATGATCACCCAGGTGGCGGGACAGGAAGCTGGTGAGGGTCAGCTCGAACAGGCTGATCTTCTCATCCGCCGCGGCGAGCTTGCGGACGTTGTTGATCAGGCCGTCCCGTTCCTCCGGATCCAGCTTGCGAAGAGCCGGCATGGCCAGTTCCAGGGCGGGGAAACGCACCCCTTCACCAATGCTTTTCAGGGCCGGCAGGATCTTCTCCATGATCTCCGGCTGGCAGCCCAGCACCGGGTGCTCGGCAATCAGGGCCAGGCGCTCCTTTTGCTGCTCCCGCGAGAGCTCACACACCAGCATGGCATAACACAACTGAATAGCCCCGGCGCGGGTGTAGAGCAGGGTGCGGAAGGTGGCTGGCAGCTGCTCCAGGAAGCTGATGGCGAAGTCTTCACCCTGCCGGGTGACCGTGCCCACCTGGCTTGACAGTTCCTTTGCCGGCACCGGCGCGGCGCGGGAAATCGGGGCGGTACGCCCGGACCGGACCGGCTGGTAGATGTCCCGGGCAACATCTGCAAAACCCGCCGCACCTGCCGGAGTCTGGACGCCGGTACGGAGATCGGCGCTGGGCCGGGTGTCTCGCAGCCGGCTGCGCAGGCGGGCCAGAAGGCCGGGCTGGATGGTGTTGATGCGCACATCGATGGGCGGGTGTGAGGCCAGCAGGGAGGTGAACTTCATCCGCGCGGCTTCACCAAAACACATGTGGTTCATGTCGCTGGCGTGGCTGGTGGTGTCCAGGTAGCCGCCCTTCATGCCGATCTTGAACAGCGCCCCGCCGATGCCTTCGGGGTTACGGGTGAACTGCACCGAGGAGGCGTCCGCGAGCATTTCCCGCTGGCGGGAGACCGCGGACTGGATCAGACGGCCGAAGAACACGCCCACGTAGCCGATGATCATCAGGGCCAGCCCCACCAAGGCCATGGCAGCCTGGGCGCGGCCATCCCGGTTCCGGGACCGGACCCCATGGCTGCTGTAGAACCCTGCGCGCAGCAGGAACTGGCCGATCTGGCCAATCATCAGAATGCCGGCCAGCAATGCAATCAGGCGTACGTTGATCCGCATGTCGCCGTTGAGGATGTGACTGAATTCATGGCCGACAACGCCCTGGAGCTCGTCCCGGTTCAGTTGGGTAAGAGCGCCATGGGTGACCACCATTACCGCCTCGCCCGGCGTGTAGCCGGCGACAAAGGCGTTGATACCGGTCTCCTGGTCCATCACATACAGTTCCGGCACGGTAACCCCGCTGGCAATGGCCATTTCCTCGACGATGTTGCGGAGCTTGCGTTCGTCCGGATCGCGGGTGTCGGGATCGATGGCGCGGGCACCCACCATGCGGGCCACCCGTTCACCGCCGCCGGCCAGATCTACCCAACGTACCAGCGAACCGATGCCGATGAGGGCGACCACGGCGGAAGCGGTGATCAGGCCATGGCTGGACAGCAGCCAGTGATGGAAGGCAAGGCTGGAGGTTTCACTGCGGGTGACCAGGTAGCCAACGACGCAGACCGCGAGGGTGATCAGCACCACCGCGGTCAGGAAAAGGAACACCAGCAGGCCGGTGTTGCGCCGGGCATGGGCCTGGCGCTGGAAAAATCCGGGATGAGCCATGGCTCAGGCCTCAGAAAGCGACTTTCGGGGCCTGGCGGGCTTCCGGGGACTCAAGCTGCAGCTGGGCGGTTTCCTTGAACGCGAACATACCCGCGATGAGGTTGTTGGGGAACTTCTCGCGGAAGATGTTGTAGTTCATGACCCCGTCGTTGTAGGCCTGGCGGGCAAAGGAGACACGGTTCTCGGTGCTGGAGAGCTCTTCCATCAGCTGCTGGATGGTTTCGTTGGCCTTCAGCTCCGGGTAGTTTTCTGCCACGGCGTAGAAGTTGGCCAAGGCCTTGGTCAGCAGATTTTCGGCGCCGCCCAGACGCTGGATCTTGGTGCTGTCCCCCGGGTCGGTGGCGGCGTCCTTCTGGGCGCTGACCGCGTTGTTACGGGCTTCCATCACCTGGGTGAGGGTGGATTTCTCGTGGGTGAGATAGGCCTTGGCGGCTTCCACCAGGTTGGGAATCAGATCATGGCGCCGCTGCAGCTGCACGTCAATCTGGGCAAAGCCGTTCTTGAACTGGTTGCGCAGGGACACCAGCTGGTTGTAGATGAACACCAGGTAGATAACGACGACAGCGATCACTGCCAGGCCGATAAGGGTCGTTCCCATTTCAACTCCTCTGAATGGTTGGTCTGAATCTACTTCCTTGAGTATCCATGATTTTTTCAGAGATTTCCCGGCAGGGTTGTATCAATTTGTTCATTTTTGGTGCTGAACGGATACAAAAACGCCCGCACGAAGGCGGGCGCTTGCAGCGGCCCGAATGGACCGCCGTCTGAAAGCCGGAATCGGCTGATTATGCCAGGTTTTCGTTGACGAAATCCCAGTTAACCAGGTTCCAGAACGCTTCCAGGTAGTTCGGGCGGGAGTTGCGGTAGTCGATGTAGTAGGCGTGCTCCCAAACGTCTACCGTCAGTACCGGCTTGTCCGCGCCAGTCAGCGGGGTTTCCGCGTTGCTGGTGTTGACGATAGCCACGCTGCCGTCAGCCTTCTTCACCAGCCAGGTCCAGCCGGAACCGAAGTTGTTGGCGGCCTTGTCGTTGAACTCTTTCTTGAAGTCTTCGAAAGAACCGAAGGCCTTCTCGATGGCGTCCTTGGCTGCGCCAGTCGGCTCACCGCCACCGTTCGGGCTCAGGCAGTGCCAGTAGAAGGTGTGGTTCCACACCTGGGCTGCGTTGTTGAACAGCGGGCCACTGGAGCTCTTGATGATGTCTTCCAGGGACTTGTTGGCATTGTCAGTGCCTTCAATCAGGCCGTTCAGCTTGGTGACGTAGGTGTTGTGGTGCTTACCGTAATGGTACTCGAGGGTTTCCTGAGAGATGTGCGGTTCCAGTGCGTTTTTTTCGTAAGGCAGTGCGGGAAGTTCAAATGCCATGAGGTCGTTCTCCCTGTCTCTCTGTTTATGTGAGTGTACGTTGCTGCAATATAAGGGCGATTTGAGCTATATCAACCCTTTGGTGTCAAAGAACTTTTAAACTCCGGGCAGCCCGGCAGGAACTGCGCGCAGTTCCGGACCCGCCAGACCAGCTCCTCGTAGCTGTCCGCCAGGATGTTCACATGACCCAGCTTGCGGCCCGGCCGCTCCCCTTTATTGTAGAGGTGAACGTGCGCGTAGGGCAGTTCCAGAATCCGCTCGATGTCGCCGTGCTCGCCAATGATATTGATCATACAGCTTAGACCACGGGGCGCGACATTTCCCAGCGGGTGGCCGCTGACGGCGCGGATGTGGTTCTCGAACTGGCTGGTCATGGCCCCTTCGATGGTCCAGTGGCCGGAGTTGTGCACCCGGGGTGCCATCTCGTTCGCCACCAGCCCGTCTTCGGTCTCGAACAGCTCAAGAGTCAATACGCCGACGTAGTCCAATTCGTTCAACAGCGCCTTGATGTAGCGCTCGGCGTCTTCCTGGACATGCCTTTCGAGGCCGGGGGCCGGGGCGATGGAGTAGCGCAGGATGCCCTCGTGGTGGGTGTTCTCGGCCATCGGGTAGAAGGCCAGTTCGCCGTCTTCTGCGCGCACCGCGATGATGGATACCTCACGCTTGAAGTTGACGAATTTCTCGACGATCAGACGCCGGTGTCCGATGCTTTCCCACGCGCTTTCGGCGTCTTCGTGATCTTTCAGAACCGCCTGGCCTTTGCCGTCATAGCCTTCGGTAATGGACTTGGCGACCACGGGGCAGCCGAGCTCTTCGGCGGCGGCTTTCAGGGATTCGGCGCTGTCGGCGATTTTCCACTCGGGGGTGGGGATGCCAAGCTGGCCGAACAGGGTTTTCTCGGCTTCGCGGTTCTGGCACACCTGCAGGGCGCGGGGGCAGGGGTGGACCGGCTTTTCTTTGGCCAGTTTTTCGGCAACCTCGACCGGCAGGTGTTCGAATTCGTAGGTGACGCGGTCTACCCTGGACAGGAAGTCGTCCAGGTATTGGCCTTCGCGGTCGATGATGACTTCGCCAAGTCCGGCGCTGGGGCTGCCGGACATGTCGTAGAATACAAAGGTCTTGGCCAGCGGGTATCCGGCGAGGGCCAGCATGCGCCCGAGTTGGCCGGCGCCTAGTACACCAATTCTCATTTGTGTTCTCCTGCCATGGTTTGGCATATGAGTTTAGTCTGATTTCTGGTCTGACTTCGGGAGTGTGAGCGGGTTGGGTAAGGCGTTCCAAAACACGCTCCTGGCGGCACGTCCCTGTGACGCTTGAGCTCCGCCATCCATGGCTCCGCACAGTTTTGGAAAGCCTTACCCAACCCGCTCAACTGGACCTTGTGCACAACCGCTTTTTCACACTGCAATCGCGCTAGTCAGATTTCTCAAGTACCCGACAAGTTTGCCCTTTTCTGAGCTTGAACGGCTATCACAACAAGTACGGGGAGTCTTAGGGGTATCCTTTCCAAAACTGTTGAGGGCCAGGGACGGCCCGAAACAAGCGCACATGGACGTGCTTGTAGCGTGTTTTGGAAAGGATACCCCTAAGACTCCCTTCTCCCAAGTTCGTGGTGCCAGTCAGCTCCGGGATATCAGGGTCTACTGATCGCTGGGATCCGGATTATCGAGCACCGTTTGAGTCTGGGTCGAACGAAATTCCTCTACGGCCTTTCGGACATTGTTGTCGAAGGTGCCGATGATTTGTGCTGCCAGCAGGCCGGCGTTGGTGGCTCCCGCTTTGCCGATGGCCAGGGTGCCGACGGCGATACCGCCCGGCATCTGGACGATGGAGAGCAGGGAGTCGAGGCCGTTCAGGGCTTTGGACTGGACCGGGACACCGAGTACGGGCAGGGCGGTCTGGGAGGCGACCATGCCCGGGAGGTGCGCGGCTCCGCCGGCGCCTGCGATGATGACTTTCAGGCCGCGGTCGGCGGCGGTTTTGGCGTAGTCAAAGAGCAGGTCCGGGGTGCGGTGGGCGGAGACGACTTTGGTTTCGTAGGGTACGCCGAGTTTCTCGAGCATGTTGGCGGCGTGTTCCATGGTGGGCCAGTCGGATTTGGAGCCCATGATGAGTCCTACAAGCGGCTGCATATGCAACATCCTGAGATAATTGGAAAGCCGGCCATTGTATGTTTTGGCTACTTGGCATGCAACTTGACTATTTGGGTGCATGGTGCCGGCAGGGCATTGAAGACGGAGCCATCCTCAGGGGTCTGATGAAAGCCTTCATCTGACCCCATCTTAAGGTCAGACTCCGTTGTTGCCGCTAAAAAGGGGTCAGAAGAATGCTTTCTTCTGACCCCGACCCCGTGCCACATTAGCGGAGCTTCATTTCACCCCGTTCATAAGTGCATGTATTATCAGTCGTTGACCTGAAAAGCGTCCATAATCCAGACAGAGCCGTCCGGATCTACGTTATTAATGATTCGGCCCGCAGAAGAATGAACAACCAGAACTCAGACCCAGGAGCAGTAATGGATTCCATCCGCCCAGATGACGACGAACTTCGAGCAGACGCGCCGATTGGCAGTAGCGAGCGGAAACGCTCTGCTCCGAAAAAGGCCGCCGCTGCGCCGGCTGATCGTTCCGGTGGCTCTGGTGGCGGCCGGAAACCGCCGGCGGGTAACGGGAACGGGGGCAATGGTAAGGGCGGCCTGGCCGCTGTCTGGTTGTTGTTGATTGCGGTTGCGGTGGCTGCGGTTGCCGGTTGGTATTCCCAGAATCAGCGGATCCAGGCGTTGGAGTCGCAGCTGGAGGAGGCGGATTACTGGGCGCGGCAGAGTAAGTTGGCGTTAGCGCGGTTCGAGGGTGAACTCTCGGAGACCGGGGAGAATCTTCAGGAGCGGGGGCAATCGCTGGAGGAGCAGATCGCGTCGAACAAGTCGGGGCTAGAGGAAGCTTCCAGTGAGATTCGGAAGTTGTGGGTTGTGGCCAACGAGCGTAACAAGGCGCGGCTGGATGAGCATGAGGAGCAGTTGGCGACGCTGAAGTCGGCGCTGGAGGAAGAGAAGAAGGCGGTCGCCGGTCTGGAATCCACACTCGAAGAAGCCCAGGCTTCTCTGTCTTCGGAGATTGCCGCGCTTGATGAACAGACGCAGACGTCGATTGTTGCGCTGAAGGAAAACACCGCCCAGGCCTCGGAGCAGATTACCAAACTCAGCCAGCAGATGGCGGATGTGGATCAGGTGATCGAGAGCCGGATTCGTCGTTTCGAGCAGGAGCAGAAGTTGGGGATCAGTGGCATGGAGAGCCGGATTTCTGCCCTGGAGAAGAAGACGGATGGGGTAGCGGGCAGTTCGGAGGTTCGATCCCTGCGTAACCAGTTGGCCTCTCTCAAACAGACGGTGGACTCCATCGATGCGTCCCGGGCGCAGCTGACGTCTCGGCTGGTTCGCCTGTCGGATGAGGTGGACCGGCTGGAGGCGAGGATGTCCGGTCAGTGATCGGGCTGTTGAGTTTTCGTTAAACGAGGTGTTCGGCGCTTTGTAACAGTTTGTATTCATCCCTTGCGGTAGCTCTCATTTCTGGCGGGAGCCAGTTGTTATGATCAGGCAACTCGCAAAGGGATGAAGAGCAAGAACAATGAGCAAACGAACCCTTCTGGCGCTGTCGCTTCTGGTTTTTGGTTCCGGTTGTACGGTGTACCAGTCGATCGGAAAGAGCGTCGGGTCTTTCCTGCACCCGGTGTCCGGCCCCGATTTCGTTCACATCCCGGATGACCAGTGGGATCCGGATAACGCCCTTCTTTATTTCTACCGCACCCATTCCCAGTGGGCGGCGGATGAGATCGAGGCGCCCAGCGTTTATATAGACGACCATCACTATTTCAATATCCGCAACGACAGCTACACCTGGCTCGAGGTGAGTCCCGGTGAGCGCCACATCGCCATGCGTCGGCCGCTGCTCGGACTGGAGGGGCTGAATTCGTTCAGTCTCAGTCTGATTGCCGATGCCACACTCCGTGTGGAGCCGGGGCAGATCTACTACCTGCGGTACAACGAGCTCACGGAACCGGAGCAGATCCATCCGGACCTGGATCCCGAGCATCCCTTGACTGAGGGGGACCTTCAGCTGGTAACCCGCAGCTATGCCATGCAGGCCGGGGAGATCGTATCGACGCAGTTCCTGAACAGCGACTTGTTGGCGCCCAATCATGCCGCCACCTCGATTGTGGAGGTGAACGAGGATATCGACTATGAGCGCTCGCTGACCGCGCTGGAGGAAGAGCGGGAGCTGGAGGTTGAGCGCCTCAAGGAGACGGGAAAATACGATTCCGCCCCCTGGTATTGGCCGTTCGGTGGTGGCCCGACGGTGCCACTGGAGGCAGAGCGGAAGATCCGCAAGCTGGAGCGGGACTATGCGGCGCTGGAGGAGGAGCGGGAGCGTCGGGAAGAGGCCGAATCCGGGGGCTGGTGGTTTTTCTGAGCATTGGCTGAATCGACAGGGCGCAGGAGCAGTTTCACAATTGTGAATGCCGGAACGGGTTACTACACTGCATTCAGTGAAATGAATCAGGAAGTCAGGACGATGTCTTTGAAGGATCGATTGCAGGGCCGGCTGGAAAAGCTGGCCGATGATGTGGTGCCCCGGGCCATGCAGGGGCTTGAGGATGTCCGGAGACGCCTTGAGGAGCTGAATTGCTCGCTGGCGAGCCGGTCCATTCCCGATGATCGGCGCTCGCGGGTGAGTGAGTTGTCCCTGCGCCAAAAGGCCGAACAGGCGGGCCAGCGGCTGGTGGAAAAGGGGCCGAAAAACGGCTCCGGTAAATGACCGGTTTCTGATCAGGTTTTGGTTAAAAACCGCCCGATTTTGAATGGCTTGCAGATTTTTTCAGAAAATTTCCGGAAAAGGTTTGACACCGTCAGCGAAATGCTTAAAATGCGCGTCTCACTTGCTTGAGACAGCAAGGACTTGAAAGCCTCTCGAGGTTGGAAGTGGGTGGTTAGCTCAGCTGGGAGAGCATCGCCCTTACAAGGCGAGGGTCGCAGGTTCGATCCCTGCACCACCCACCACTTTCAGAGTCTTTCAAAGGCATCACCGGATCACCCCATCCGGTTTCAGGTTCAAGCCCACGGGCTGAATTGATGCGGAGCGGTAGTTCAGTTGGTTAGAATACCGGCCTGTCACGCCGGGGGTCGCGGGTTCGAGTCCCGTCCGCTCCGCCATTTTTTCCCGGGTGGTTAGCTCAGCTGGGAGAGCATCGCCCTTACAAGGCGAGGGTCGCAGGTTCGATCCCTGCACCACCCACCAGAATTCCGAAAAGGCCGATCCGCGAGGATCGGCCTTTTTTCGTTCTAGGGGTCACTCAGGGGTCTGATGAAAGCCTTCATCTGACCCCGTTTTAAGGCCTGACGCTACCCCAGGGGTCTGATGAAAAGCCTCCGGCTTTCCATCTGACCCCACTTTCAGGTCAAACTCAGAGCTTGCCGCTAACCTGGGGTCAGATGAAGGCTTTCATCAGACCCCTGGGGCAACCAGCCCCCGTCCACCATCTCACTTCCCGATCAGCGACTGCCCGCAAACCCGCACCACATTCCCGTTCACGCCATTCGACGCCGGGCTGCAGTACCACGCAATCGCTTCGGCCACATCCACCGGCAGCCCGCCCTGGGACAGGCTGTTCATGCGCCGGCCGGCCTCGCGGATGGTGATGGGCATGGCGGCGGTCATCTGGGTTTCGATGAAGCCGGGGGCAATGGCATTGATGGTGATGCGGTTCTTCAGCTGTTTCGCCATGGCTTCGACATAACCGATCACGCCGGACTTGGCGGTGGAGTAGTTGGTCTGGCCGAAGTTGCCGGCGATGCCGCTGATCGAGGAGATGCACACGATTCGGCCGTTCTCCCGCAGCAGTTCCCGTTTCATCAGTTCTTCGTCAATGTGTTCTTCGGCAGACAGATTCACGGCGATGGTCATGTCCCAGAAGTGCTCGGGCATGTTACCCAGGGTTTTGTCCCGGGTGATGCCGGCGTTGTGGACCACCAGGTCGAGGCCGCCAAAGTGTTCCTCCGCAAAGTCGGCGATCAGTTTCGGTGCATTTTCGTCGGTGATGTCGCAGGCCAGGGCCTTGCCCTTGATGGAATCGGTCACCTTCTGAAGATCTTCCATGGCCGGCGGGATGTCCAGACCGATGACGGTGGCGCCGTCCCGGGCCAGGGTGCGGGCAATGGCTTCGCCGATGCCCCGGGAGGCACCGGTCACCAGGGCGACTTTGCCGGTCAGCGGTGCCACCGGGTTGGTGGCCGGTGCTTCGGTGCTCTTGCCGATGCGCACCACCTGGCCATCGACATAGGCGGAGCGGGCGGAGAGGAAGAAGCGGACGCTGGAGTCCAGTTGCTTTTCAGCGCCTGGCACCATCCGGATCAGGTTGGCCGTGGCGCCTTTCTTGCCGATTTCCTTGCCCACGGCGCGGACAAAACCTTCCAGGGCCTGTTGCGCAGCGGCCTGGGGTGCCTTTCGGCAGCTGGCCGGGTCCATGCCGATCACAAGTATCCGGCCATTGCCGGCGATTTTTTTGATGGTCGGGTGGAAGAAGTCGTAGACCGCCCGCAACTCCTCCGGGGTTTTGATGCCGGTGCCGTCGAATACCAGGGCGGAGAACTTCTGGTCGATGTCGCCGCCAATCTCGAGGGGCTTGGCTTTGTTGCCGGCCTTGGCGGAATCGGTCAGGGTGTCCGGGCCGGCGGCATGGTGCAGGGTGGCGGCGCTGGCGCCGAGGATGCTGCCTACCGTGGCATTGGCCCGGGCACCGGGGGCCGCGCCGACGAGGACGTCGCCTTCGATGAAGGGCTGGTCGGTGCGTTTCAGGCGTTTCAGGGGCACGGGTGAGGGCAGGCCCAGGGTTTGGGCGGCGGATTTGCCGACGGGGGTGTTGACGATTTTAAGGTAGAGGTCAGACATTGGGTCTTCCTTGTATTTGCGGTTGGATGCAATTTGACCTACAGGGTAAAGAATCCTTTAGTTTTTGGATTGACTCAATGCTTTTGGTTGATTGTCAGGGGCGCCAATGAGGCATTGTGTTCTGTCGCTAGACTGGGTCCCGGTGATTTAGACCTTGGGGGAGGGTGATTGGGGAGGCCTTTCCAAAACACGCTCCTTGCGGCACGTCCCTGTGACGCTTGGGCTCCGCCATCCATGGCTCCGCACAGTTTTGGAAAGGCCTCCCCAATCACCCCATACTGGGTTCATTCATTCGCTCATCCTCATTTAACTCAGGTAACAAGACCATGGCACAGGCTCCGAAACGTACACAGAGAAAGTCACCAGCGAAGAAGACCGATAACGGAATCCGCCGCGTTGCGGTTATCGGCGGCAACCGCATTCCCTTCGCCAAATCCAACACCGCCTACAGCAAGATCAGTAACCAGGAACTGCTGACGTCCGCACTCCGTGGCCTGGTGGATCGTTTTGATCTCCAGGGTAAGCGCATGGGCGAGGTGGTCGCCGGTGCGGTGATCAAGCACTCGCGGGATTTCAATCTGACCCGGGAGTCGGTGCTCAGTTGTGGACTGGCGCCGGAGACGTCGGCTTATGATATTCAGCAGGCCTGTGGTACCGGGCTGGAGGCAGCGATTCTGGTGGCAAACAAGATTGCCCTGGGCCAGATCGAGTGCGGGATTGCCGGGGGTACCGATACTACCTCCGATGCGCCGATCGGTGTCGGTGAGGGCCTGCGGGAGATTCTGCTGGATCTGAACCGGGCGAAGACGGCGAAGGAGCGGCTGAAGATTCTGGGTCGGTTCCGGCCGGGGCATCTGGTGCCGGAGATTCCGGAGAATGGCGAGCCGCGAACCGGGATGTCCATGGGTGAGCATGCCCAGGTAACGGCGAAGGAGTGGGATATTGCCCGGGAAGATCAGGATCAGTTGGCCTGGGAGAGTCATCAGAAGCTGGCCAAGGCGTATGAGGAAGGCTTTTTCAGCGATCTGATGACACCGCTGGCGGGGCTGGAGAAGGACAACATTCTCCGCCCGGATACCACTCTGGAGAAACTGGCGACGTTGAAACCGGTGTTTGACCGCGAGAATGGCACCATGACGGCTGCCAACAGTACTGCGCTCACAGACGGCGCGTCCTGCGTGTTGTTGGCCAGTGAGGAGTGGGCGAAGGAGAACAATCTGGAGGTGAAGGCCTGGCTGACGTTCTCGGAAGTGGCTGCGGTGGACTTTGTCGACAAGAAGGAAGGTTTGCTGATGGCGCCGACGTATGCGGTGCCCCGGATGCTGGAGAAGGCCGGTCTGACGCTGCAGGATTTCGATTTCTACGAGATCCACGAGGCGTTTGCCGCGCAGGTTCTCTCCACGCTCAAGGCCTGGGAAGATCCCGCCTTCTGTAAGGAGCGTCTGGGCCTGGACAAGCCGCTGGGCAGCATTGATCGGGATAAGCTCAACGTAAAGGGCAGCAGTCTGGCCACTGGTCATCCGTTCGCTGCCACCGGTGGCCGGATCGTGGCCACGCTTGCCAAACTGCTGGAGGAAAAGGGCAGCGGCAGGGGCCTGATTTCGATCTGTGCGGCTGGCGGACAGGGGGTGACGGCGATCCTGGAAAGATAATTACGGGAGAGCCGTAATATCCTTTGACAGTCTGCATCCCAGACCGTATCATGCGCGCCACGTTGATCGGGGTTACCCCGAAAGACAACCAGTTTTGATGCGGGGTGGAGCAGTCTGGTAGCTCGTCGGGCTCATAACCCGAAGGTCGTTGGTTCGAATCCAGCCCCCGCTACCACTATTGAAACAAAGCCCGCTTTTGCGGGCTTTGTTGCTTTTGAGCGGGGGCTTTTGGGTCAGCTCTTTTTCTCCGTGCCCTGCCTCCCCCCCCAAACCCTGCCTCCCCCCCCCAAACCCTGCCTGTTCCCAATAGCTCCTCGTCACCTCGCTCATGTCGTTCATGACCACAGCAACGCGTTTGTCGTCGCGATTTCTCAAGAGGGTTCAACCCCGTTCCGGACTAGTGATAATTCCCATTCAATTAGGGCCAAGTATCGAGTTACCTATGTGACAGCATCGAGGTCCTTTATAGAATCTAGATAGTCATCAGGGACTTGAGGCTGCGCACTTATTCAGGAGCTGTCGGACCACATTGCAGTTGAGAGTCAAGACATGGGCCATTTCGAAAACGAAGTTGAGAGTCACCATGTAGAGTTTCGTGGTGAACATCCATTTTCGATCTGTTCGTCGTGCACTGAGACAATCATGGGGCGTAGTACCGTCTGCAGGCAATGTGGTTATAATCCGGCCACTGAAAATCACGTTCCGTTGTGGGCGCTATCTCCGAACCAGGTTTTGGCGGAAGAGCCGGCCATCCTGACTTATTCTGAAATCCGCACTGATGACCGATGCCTCAAAGTAGAAGACGTGTTTTGGGGGGAGATCCGACGCCCTTGGATATTGCCTTTTGTCGTGAGTGTAGTGTTGATTTCGACCGCTATGGCGATGTTGGCGGCGGAGAACGTTTCATCATGGATGTTGTGGAGTAAATCGTTAGGGATAACACTTCTCACCTCCATTGCCGGAGTCTGTTGGTTCCGCTATCGGATTTACTCAATCAGGCTCTATACGTTCACTTGCGAAGAGGTTCAGCTGCAGGGGGAGCGCCAGGTGATTCTTGGGTTTTGGAAGCAGCTCAATGAGGTTTTGGCTATTCGGGCGAACGGGGCGGGCTGAAAGAGCAACCCTATTCTCAAGCCTTGTCCTCAGGTGGTTCTCGGCTTCCATGTCCAATTTGAATCCGGCGAATCTTCGCCTTGGCGCCGACTCGGTCCTACAACACCATTGGAATTAAGCCATTCAGCCCCAGCACAAATTTTCATCTGCAATACTTCACTCGCCTATCTCGAACAAGCCCGCCTGAGCCTGTCATGAATGGCCATCCAGCGGTCGGTTTCCGGTGGCAGCTCTATGAACAGATAATCCAGATCAGGCAGGTCCATCGAATGCATCGCGGTATACAGCATTCGGGCATACTCATCCGGATCGGCAGGGAGCCGGCTGGATTCGTCGGCCTCAGGTCCGGGAACGGATTGCCACCAGATCACGCCAATGCGCGAGCCTTTAGGGACGCGTCGAGAGAATTGTTCCGGAAAGTCCTGAGCCGGTATACCAATAGTTGGCGTATTCGGCTGGGATTTACTGGCATCGCCGGCCAGACCGTAGACGGTCTCCGTAGGAAGGGCTACCAGGTGGCCACGTCGGAGCAGGTTCGCTGCGTGTTCGGTAGCGCCTGATATTTTAATATTAAAGGATCGGTATTTTCGATGTTAAGGGGATGCATTCCTGGATTCATGCCGTTGCACCCTCACTATGAAACCACCTTTTGCAAAAGTTTACGGAATCTGACCCTGCTCAAAAAAAATACTATTGCATGGCGGGCCATTTTGGTGCGAAATATGCACATGATTTACTTTATAAAGTTCTTGCCCCAAGGACTTGGCCAACTTTTGTGGCCATCTATCTTTTCACTGGTTCCTCTAGTCTATGCTCCCGACACCCAATGAGTTTCGGCTGCAGGCGATCCTGCTGGTCCTGTTTGGCTGCAGTGTCCTTACGGGCCTGATCAGTTTTGCCATGGAGGCTCTGCCGTTCCTGGCCGTGCCGGAGCGCTTGACGCTCAGTCCGGAGGGGGCACCTGCCATCATTCTTATCGGTTTCGCCGTTCTTGCCCTGACTTTCCCTCGGCACTTTTGGCGGATGCTGGCGGGAGGTCTGGTTTCCATATTCGGCGTTTACGGGCTGATTCGTTCGCTGCTGTCCCTCTGGTCAGGGGGGGGGCTGCATCCGGTTAGCGTTTCTAATGTATTGGACCTGCTGCCACCCCTGGCACTGCTGATGATGGCTGGCGTGAGCTTTTTGGGTGTGCGCAGTGCCAGGGGGAGTCTGTTCGGATTCATTACCGGCTGCACCGGCGTGGGCATTGGTGCCATTGTGCTGGTCAGCCATTTGTACGAGGGGCTCGATGCAGAGGTAGCCGGTCTTGGGGCAGGCTTTTCCATGATTGGGGGGCTGTACTGTATCGCTTTCGGTGCAGTCCTCGTGCTCCTCTCTGAACAGAAGGCGAGCAGGCGGTTTTCGGTTCACTGTAAGGGCGCTTTTATTGGCCTGCTGGCTGTCATGGGCACCTTTGTCCTGTTCCTGTTGGCGAGCTGGAGCATCAATATGCAGCGCCATCAGGAGGCCCGGACAATCCTCCAGCACTACCAGGAAACCCTGGAGCATGGGGTGGATGAGCACGTCAGACTGATCGACCGTCTGGCCGGGCGTTGGGCCGCTGGGGATAATGATGTTCCCGATGAAACCAGGCGACTGGAAGTCAGTCGCTACTATGCAGACAAGCCGGCCCTGGATGCATTGATGGTCGTTAGGGGAGAAGGGCAGCCACTATGGCGATCTGCACGGTCCCCGGGGGATTTATTGTGGCTGATGGATCAGGTGGTCAAGCCTGATGTTCTGTCGTGGCTGCGGCGGGCCCGAGAGCAGAACATCGCCAACAGCTGGTTTTTCCCTGACAATAGCGATCCGTTCAAGGTCCTGAGCCTCGTCGCCACCAACCGCGCCGCTGGCGAGTTTCTGGCTGTATTCGATATCCGTGAGATGTTGGCGTACGAGGTACCCAACAGCAACCATGAATTCGACCTTGCGCTCGTGCCGGTCGGACCTGCTGCCGGGAAAAGTGATCCGAGCCTGAATACCGGTCTGCCTGAAATCCGTGAAACGACAGTCGTCGAGCTTGACCCCGGAGCCAGTGTATTGCTGACCGCCAGGGCCGGCCCACCTGCCTTGTTTTCGCTTCGTTTTTTGTTTCCGATGACGGTTCTGCTTTTCGGTCTGTGGATGAGCTACCTGTTGATCATGGGGCGGAATCTGCTTGGTGCCTATAAGGATCAAACGAAGGTGCTTGGTCAGGCCGAACAGGAGTTCCGCTCCCTTTTCTCCCGATCACCCGATACCATCATTGCCTTCGACAAACGGGGCTATTACCGGGCGCTGAATTCGGTAGCCAAGGCTCTCGTTGGCCTGGACGACTCCGATGTCGGGGTCACGCATTACCAAACGGTGTTGCGAGCCGCGGCGATGACCGAGGATGACAAACGCCGTTTCGTGACGGCCTTCAGTAATGCCGTGGCGGGGCACACCCAGTCCTTTGAAATCGGCTTTGCCTCTCCGGGAAGCGGCGATCTCCGGAACTATGAGTGTGACTTTCTGCCCATCGTGGTGGACGATGCCGTCACCGGAGCCTATTTCATCGCCAAGGACATCACGGAGAAACTGCTGTCCCAGGAAAGCCAGAGAATTTTCAAACGCAGCCTGGAATCCAGTGATAACGGGGTTGTGATTGTGGATTATCGGGCAGAGAGTTTGCCGGTGGTTTATGTGAACCCTGCCTTTTCCAGGATGACCGGTTATTCCGAAGCCGAGGTTCTGGGCGCTCCGGCCAGACTGCTCACCGGGCCAGAAACAGAAGAGGCGGACATCAGGCGCATCAGACGTGCCGTGAAAGCCGGCCGCTGCATCAGTCTGACAATGAAAAGCTACCGTCGGGACGGAACACCCTTCTGGAGCCAGATGTCCGTGACCCCGGTGCGCGACCATGATGACGAAATCAGCCATTACACTGCCATCATGCGGGACATTTCGGACAAGAAAGAACAGGAGCAACGGCTGGCATACCAGGCGACCCATGATGTTCTGACCGGGTTGGGCAACCGTGCGCTGTTCGAGGATCACCTGAAGCATGACGTTTCCCTGGCGAAGCGGAGTGGACAGGTCCTGGCCGTGCTGTTTATCGACCTGGACGAGTTCAAACCCATCAACGATACCCTGGGCCACAAGGTTGGAGATGAACTGCTCATCAGCGTGGCACGGAAGCTTGAGACCGTGATTCGTCCTTCCGACACCCTGGTCCGGTTCGGAGGGGATGAGTTCGTGCTCCTGTTGCCGGACGTGGAGTCCGTACGGCGGGTGGAAAACGTGGCAGAGAGAATTCTGCAAGAACTTTCCAAACCACACATCATTGGCTCGCATGAACTCTTTATTTCCGCGAGCATCGGTATCAGCATACTATCCGAAGATCTGGATCAGCCGGAAAAACTTTTGCAACACGCCGATATGGCCATGTACAAGGCCAAACAGCAAGGGCGTGACACCTATGAGCTGTTTTCGCCAGACCTTGATAACAAGCTCTCTAAGCGAGTGGCGCTCAGAAACGAACTTCAGGAGGCGATCCAGTCCGGTCAGCTGGTTCTGCATTATCAGCCCCAGGTCAATTTGTTCGGTGACTTGTGTGGCCTCGAGGCGCTTGTTCGCTGGGAGCACCCGGAGAAAGGCGTTATCTCACCCGCAGACTTCATCCCGATGGCGGAAGAGACCGGTCAGATCGTACAGTTGGGTAAATGGGTGACGACCCAGGCCTGCCGTGACGCGAAGCGGCTCCAGGAAATGGGACTGCTGAGGGGCCGTATGGCGGTTAACCTGTCGCCTTTGCAGTTTCACCGTCGCAGTTTCCTGAGTTCGGTAAGGAGCATTCTGGCGAAAACCGGGCTGCGAGCGGAATACCTTGAACTGGAGCTTACCGAAGGGATCCTGATGAGGGATACGGATGGTGCGGTCGATATACTCAACGCCCTGGCGGGGATGGGCATTGCCACGGCAATCGATGATTTCGGAACGGGGTATTCTTGTTTCGCTTACCTGCGGAACCTGCCCGTGGACAAGATCAAGATTGACCGGAGCTTCGTCGATCGTGTCACCACCAACGACAAGGATGCGGCTGTATGCAAGGGCGTGATCACGCTCGCCCGGGAACTGGACCTGAACGTCATCGCCGAGGGCGTTGAAACGGAAGAGCAGGTCCGGTTTTTGAGTGCGAATGGCTGTGGGGCATTCCAGGGCTACTATTTTGCCAGACCAATGCCCTTTGACGACCTGGTCGAGTGGACCAGTCAGGGGGTCACAACCGCAATTTGAGGCCTTTGTCGAAAACCTGACATTGCCTTATTGAGGAGGAGCAAAGCCAGCCAGACCGTGCTCCTCCATCAATTCCCCGAACCGGATCGTCGTCAGATCCGTGCCGGGCGCCCCGATCACCTGCACGTTATAGGGCAGGCCTTCTTTCGTGCGCCCGATCGGTACTGAGGTGGCGGGCAGCCCTAACAGAGTGGCCAGAGCGATCCAGCAAAACTGATCCATATAGGCCCTGGGTTTGCCTGCCACGGTGATACGTCGCTTGAACACCGGTTGGCTGTGGTCGTGATGGATGGCAGCTGTGGGGGTGATCGGTGTGAGCAATACATCGAAATCCTCGAACAGGGTTTCAATCTCGGCCCGCATCTTTTCCCGGACTTCGCTCCACTGCATCCACTCATAAATCCGCTGGTTCACCCCGCGGGCGTATTCGCCAATGTAAGGGGTGATCGGGCCCAGCAGGTGTAGCCAGCGCTCCAGCAGTGCGATCCATTTCATCTGCCGGCGTTGGGCCGGTTTCAGCGAAGTTCCGATCAGGCTGCCCAGCAGGTTGAAGTAGGCCGGCAGAATGTGTTCCAGGCTGAGCAGGGGGTGATTGGCCTCGGCCACGAGGGCGCCCCGGTCTTCCAGGTTCTTGCCCAGAGTTCGATAACCTTCCACCAGTTCGTCCTCAACCGGGCACAGGGGGTCGTCCAGCCACAGCGCCACCCGGGCCTGATCAAGTTTCTTGAGCCGCGCCGGCTGCATGGCCAGAGCCCAGCTGCGGCTCTCGGCCGGGCGTGGGCCGGCGATGACTTGGAGCAGCAGTTCCAGATCCCGCGCATTTCGGGCCATGGGGCCGCCTTCGGCCAGATCCGGTTGGGATTCGGTGCCGGGCGGTCCCGGAATGTGGCCCCGGAACGACACGAGAGACCGGCTGGGTTTGTGGCCGAACACGCCACAGAAATGCGCGGGAATGCGGATGGAGCCTGCCAGGTCGCTGCCGACCTCCAGCGGTGTGAAGCCGGAAGCCAGGGCGGCCGCAGCGCCACCTGAAGAGCCGCCGGGTGTGCGGGTCGGGTCATAGGGGTTGTTGGTGACACCGAACAGCTTGTTGTAGCTCTGCAAATCCGTGGCGTAGAGCGGAATGTTGGTTTTACCCAGGATGATGGCGCCGGCTTCTTCCAGGCGGCTGACCACATCCGCGTGGCGTTGTGGTCGGTGGTTCCGCAGGGCAGGGGCGCCTGCGGTGCAGGTCATGCCGGCCACTTCCCAGGTGTCCTTGAGGGTGAGCGGCAGGCCGTGCAGAGGGCCCAGATGCTGGTTGTTCGCACGCTGCCGGTCCGCTTCCCGCGCCTGTTCCAGGACACGATTCTCATCGAGCGTGACCACCGCATTGATGGCGGGGTTCTGTTCCCGGATGCGGGCCAGCAGGGCCTGGGCGAGCTGCTCACTGGTCAGTGTTCCGTTCTCGAGGTGGCGCAGGAGTTCGTGAGCCGGTTGGTAATGCAGAGCGTCCATGGGCGATCTCTTGTTGTTTGGGGCGTCTTTCTTATACGTTACGGCAGCTGGGCACGCCAGTGCTTGACCTTAACCTGGCCTTTTATGGCATCCAGAATCTCGATGATCAGGTCGATCAGCGCCTGGTTCTGGGTTTCATCGGCGGCCACCTGGTCCGGGGTGGGCAGGAAGACGTTCACGATGTCCTCGATGAACGCGTGGTTGGAGCTGGACGCAAGGTCTTCCAGGATCTGGTGAATCACGTTGGCAACGATGTCACCGACGGCGTCTTCCAGGGTCTCCTGAATGGTGGGGCCAACCATCGGCAGGTATTTCAGGCGCGACAACTCCAGGTTCTGCTTCAGGGCGTTGTCCACCCGACCTTCGAGGTAGTTTCGCAGTGCGCCACGATTGGGCACGTAGCCTTCCTGTGCAGCCTCGGCAACGCGCTGGGAGATCCAGTCCGAGAGCATGTCACGGCGGGGATACAGGATGTCTTTCTGGATCCGGTCAAACAGGGGAGAGCCCCGGCGGACCTCGTCCTGAACGCCGCTGAGGACCTTGAGCACAATCCGGTCGGACAGCTCTTCCATGAACGCTTCATAATAAAAGTTCACGAACCGATAGATTTTCGTGCTGGTGATGTCGATGATCCGGTATTGGTGCAACCGGTAGATGATGGAGATCACCCGCAGGATCCGGAGGAAACGCAAACTGCCCACCGGGATACAGCCCACCAGGTCGTACCAGTGAATGAACGGGTAGAAATACCACCGGTCATAGACGCTGGCCTTGATGGCATAAGCCCAGCGCACGAAGAATTCGGTGAGGAAGATGGTCACGAAAATCATGTCGTAGAAAATGAACCGCTCATGGATGGGGTGATAAGCGGATTGCAGCGCCGGCGCATGCTCTTTGAGCAGGTTCTGGATGGCGACAAAATTGTAGATGGAGTCCCAGATGATGAATGCCAGGTTCAGGATGAGCAGGCCGAGCATCAGGAAATCGATGACGAACCAGATGAGCTGATGACTGGACTTCAGGTTTTCCCGGTTTATGTGCAGCATGCGGTGGCCACTTATCCGATCTGGAGGCTGTGTAAGTCCCTGACAGGTTAGCGTATTTGTACCCCAAGCACGACAGGCTCCTCAACTTGACCGCCTGACGTTAAACTTCCAATCTTTAATGGAACGTATACCACCCCTAGGGAAAGAACATCAGAAGCCGGAGTCTGTCTATTAACCCGATCCCGAGAATTTACCCGTTCTGCCTGCTGTTGCTACTGGTGTGGCTATGGCCGGCTGCGGGGCATGCCCGGCAGGTCGAGGTTCGGGTCAATGGTGACTTTCCGGAGCTGGAAGCCAACGCGAAGGCCTTTATTGGTGAAGTAGAAGGCCGCAGCGAAGCCAACCTGCGCCGATATGCCGCTACGGCCGTTCGTCAGGCCGGTGAGGCGCTGCGGGCCCTGGGCTATTACAACCCTCAAATCGACTGGCGAGTGGAGGCGGGGGATGAAGAAGACCTGGCCCTGCTCATTCTGGAGATCGATCCGGGCGAGCCGGTGAAAGTCACCTCGCGGGAGGTGGATATCCGGGGCCCCGCAGGGGAGGATGCGGAGTTCATGAGTGGGCTGCCGGAAACGCCGGCCGTGGGGGATGTTCTGGATCACGGTGAGTATTCCAGCCTGCGGAGTGCCATACAGACCCGGGCCCGCCAACGGGGCTACTTTGGGGGGCAGTTTGTTACCCGGACCCTGCGCGTTAATCCGGAAGAGAACACTGCCGAGATTGTTCTGGTCTTTGAATCCGGTGAGCGGTACCGCCTGGGAGAGGTCACCTTTGAGGAGGGGCACTGGTTCGAGACCTCCTTGCTGGAGGATTTTGTCACCTTCGAGCCGGGCACCCCTTATCACACGGACATCATCGCCCGACTGAACCGGGACCTCTCCAGTAGCGGTTATTTTTCCGGTGTGGATGTGGATGCCGTGCCGGGGAATGCGGTCGATGGGGTTATCCCGGTGAGCGTTGCCGTGACGCGCCGGGAGCGCCGTTCGGTGGCGACCGGGGTGGGTTTTTCCACGGACGTTGGCCCCCGCGTCCGTGGCACCTGGCGCGAGCACTGGGTCAATCCCATGGGGCATAAGCGGGGTGCCGAAACCGAAATATCCCAACCCCGGCAGAACCTCAGTACCTGGTACGAGCTGCCTCTGGACCCGCCGATGACGGATCTGATCCGCCTGACCGCAGGTTACCAGCGGGAGGATATCGAGAATGTGGAATCCGAACTGCTGACCCTCGGCCAGCAGTGGCAGCACCAGCTGGATAACGGCTGGTTGCAGGTGTTGTCCCTCCGCTGGGAGGGCGAGCGCTTCAATATCGGCAATGATGAAAAAGGCACCAGTAGCCTGCTGTTGCCGGGCGTCGGCTATTCCAGGCTGCGACAGGATTCTCCCCTGGATCCGTCACGGGGATATCGACTGCAACTGGATGTCACGGGTTCACATCGGGCGGTGCTGTCGAAGGTGGATATCCTGCACGTATACGCTCAGGCCAAGGGGCTTTATACCCTGTTTGATAATCACCGCTTCCTGGGACGGTTCCAGATCGGCGCGGTCGGCACCAACCGTTTCGAGGATGTCCCGCCCTCGCTGCGTTTCTTCGCCGGTGGTGACCAGAGTGTCCGGGGCTACGGCTATGAAACCCTGTCCCCGGAAAATGACAATGGCGTGCCAGTGGGTGGGCGTTACCTGATGGCAGGTAGTGCCGAATACCAGTACGAGTTTGCCGAGCGCTGGCGCGCGGCGATATTTGTGGATCATGGCAACGCCATCAACGATCTGCTTGATCCCCTGGCTACGGGTGCCGGTATCGGCCTGCGTTGGGTCAGCCCGGTGGGACCGCTGCGCCTGGATATTGCCAAGGGGCTGGATCCGGAGTTTGGCGGGGATTGGCGAATTCACTTTTCGATGGGGCCTGAGCTGTGACGGACGAAAACCGGGCGATGGACACGGCCAGCGAACGCGCCCCCCGCAGGAGGCATCCGTTGCGCTGGCTGGGGCTGATCCTGGCGGTGATCATCCTGCTACCGGTGTTGCTGATCGGTGCGGCCCTGCTGTTGGTGCGTTCGGAGACCGGGACCGCCTGGATGATCGAGCAGGTTCCGGGCCTGACCGTGGACGAAGGGCAGGGCACCCTGTTGGGTCGTTGGCAGGCAACTCGGCTCCAATGGCAGGGCTATGGCATCACTCTGGATGTGCGACAGCCGCTGCTGGACTGGTCGCCCTCCTGCCTGTTCCAGAAGCGTTTGTGCGTCGACACATTGCACGCGCAGGCAATGGAACTGGAAACGGCGCCCTCGTCGGACGGCGCGGAACCGGCTTCGGGCGTCACCCTGCCGGTGGTCGACGTTCCGCTGTCCCTGGAAATATCGGACGTTCGCATCGGGGCATTCACGGTCAACGGGACCGCAGTCTGGGACCGGTTTGAACTGGATGCTGGCGGATCCGGTGCCAGCTGGCAGCTGGAGCGGGTTCATTACCAACGGGCGGATTATGCCGTGACCGCCCGGGGACGGGTGGAAACCCGGGGAGACTGGCCGGTCGACCTGGAAGTCATCGCCACCCTGCCGCCACCCCGTGGGGATCAATGGGAGATTGCGGTGAACCTGTCGGGCAGCGTCGAGGATCTGCGCCTGGATGGGGTCAGTCGTGGCTACCTGGATGCCCGGCTGTCAGGTCGGGTAGCGCCTCTGGATCCGGCGTTACCTGCCCGGTTGCGGGTTGTCGCTGACCAGTTCACGGCACTGGATGCCCTGCCCGAAACTCTCACCTTCCAGGACCTTGTCGTGGAGGCAGACGGATCGCTGGAGCAGGGTTTCCGCACCCGTGGAGAGGCCACGCTGCCAGGTACCGTCGGACCCGTTGCCTTGAGGCTGTCTGGCCTGGTCACCACCGCCGGAGCCGATAACCTTGAGCTGGTGCTGGCTTCTGAAGGGGAGCCGCCCGGCAATGCCACTGTCCGGGGTAACCTGAGTTGGGCCGACGGCTTTTCCGCCGAGGCTGACCTGAGCCTGGATCGCTTCCCTTGGTATTCGCTGGTGCCGGACCTGTCCGAGCCGCCGGTCGAACTCAATACCCTGACAGGCAACTTCAGTTGGGCGGACAATCAATACCAGGGCACTCTCAAGGCGGAGACCCGAGGCCCGATGGGGGAGGCCACCGTTGCAGCTTCCCTGGATGGGGATCTCAAGGCGGTCAACCTCTCTGAGCTTGCCCTGGAAACCGGCGCAGGATCGGCCACCGGCAGTGGCCGGGTCGGCTTTGACGGACCAGTGAGCTGGCAGGCTGCGCTTGAACTCAGTGATTTCAATCCGGGGTTCTGGGTGCCGGCATTGGAGGCGTCGCTGAATGGCGAGGTCAAAAGCGAGGGCTCCCTTGAACAAGCGCCGGTGCCACGTATGACCGCAAGCTGGGATCTCTCGGGGAGCTGGCGCTCTCACGAAACCCTGGCCACCGGCGCTCTGAATACCGAAACCGGCAGTTGGGTGGTGTCCGGCCTGGAACTGGTCGTAGGGGATAACCGGGTGTCCGGCGAGGGTGCGTGGGGGCCTGAACTGTCGGCAGACCTGACCATGTCCCTGCCCAAGCCCGAGCAACTTCTTGCCGGTCTGGCCGGTGAACTCGAGGCAACTTTGAAGCTTTCCGGCAGTCCGGAGGACCCGGTCGCAGAGCTTGTGGCCGATGGCCAGGCTCTGGCCTGGCAGGACCAGCTGACCATCGGCAGCCTGGCGGTGAACGCCTCCCTGTCGGAAGGCCAGGTGCTCGATGCCAGCGTGGAGGCCGGGAAGATTGAGTCGGCAGGTCAGGCGCTGGAAACGCTGGTATTGAATGCCGCCGGCACCCGGGAGAATCATACGCTGGCGGTCGATGCGCAACATGCAGATGCCCGGGTTACTGTGGATTTTGAAGGCGGCTTTGGCGAGCGCTGGCAAAGCTGGCTGGGGAGTCTTGCCAGGGGCGATATCTCGATCCCGGAACAGGATCAACGGTGGCGCCTGCAGGCGCCGGCGGAACTGGCCTGGGAACCGAATGGACGGGTGCGGTTCGGCGCCCATTGCTGGGCCTGGCAGCAAAGCTCGGTGTGCGCCGAGGACCAGTTACTGTATCCGCGCCCGGAGATTGCCTATCGGATCAGCCGCTTTCCGACTGAGGCGCTGTCTCCGCTGCTGCCTGAAACCCTCCGGTGGCAGTCGGAGCTGAACGCCGAAGTGTCATTCACCCAGGATGATGCAGGCCCCACCGGCCGTGTGTTTGTTGATGCTGGCAGTGGCGAGTTTGATGTCCTGGTCGATGGCGAGTGGGAGGCGCTGGGTTACTCGTCCCTGACGGCGGAACTGGCTTTGCAACCGGACGTGGCCAATGTCGATGTCCGGCTGGATGGCGATGCGCTCGGCGGTTTTCGTCTGGATCTTGCCGTCGATCCCGACAGCGCCGACCGCCGGGTCGAAGGGGATTTCAGTCTTCAGGGCCTGGATCTGGCTCTGGCCGGGGTTTTTACCGGGCTCCAGGAGGTGGCCGGCGAGATCAGTGGCCAGGGGCGATTGTCCGGTCCGCTGATGAAACCGGCGGTGACCGGAGAGCTGGCACTGGTGGATGGCCGGATCATGGATCCAACGTTGCCCGTGCCTCTTGAGGATATCCTGATCCAGGTTGACCTGAACGGATATTCCGCTGATCTGAGCGGCCGGATCCGCAGCAATGATCGAAGTGAAACCACCCTGGATGGCAGTGTCGACTGGTCCGGTGCGCCGAGGGGGAGGCTGGCCATTGCCGGCAGCCGGATTCCGCTCAACATTGAGCCCTATGCCCGGCTGGAAATTGCCCCGGACCTGGAGGTGACCTTCAGTGAGGGCGATCTGGCGGTCTCCGGTGAGGTGGCTGTCCCTCGGGGAAGTATCGAAATCAAGTCCCTCCCGGCGCAGGCGGTCCAGGTGTCCGAGGACGAGGTCATTGTGGGCGTGGAACAGGAGGAGCCCGCCATCCGTTCGATGGAAATGGATGTCACCGTCCGGGTCGGGGAGGATGAGGTCACCTTCGCTGCCTTTGGCGTCACTGGCAATCTCGAGGGTACCCTGCGCATCGGCAACGATATGGATACCCGGGGTACCCTGCAGCTGGTGGACGGGCACTATGAGGCCTACGGTCAGGAGCTGCAACTGCGCACAGCCAGGCTTCTGTTCGTGGGTAACCTCACACAGCCCTATCTCGAGATCGAGGCAATACGAGAGGTAGGTTCCGTAGTGGCCGGGCTGCGGCTCAGTGGCCCCGTCCAGGCGCCCTCGACCGAAGTCTTCTCGAACCCGGACATGCCACAATCCGATGCGCTCTCTTACCTCATCCTCGGCCGGGCGCCACAGAGCCAGGGCGACGAAGGACAGATGAACCGCGCTGCCCTGTCACTGGGCCTGACCCAGGCCAGCAAGGTTACCGGGCAACTTGGAGAAGAGCTGGGTATCCGGCAGCTGACCCTGGAAGCCGAGGGGACGGGTGAGCAGACCTCGGTGGTGGCCAGTGGGTATCTGACGGAGGACCTCAGCGTGCGCTACGGCGTGGGCATCTTCGAGCCCATTACCACCGTGGCATTGCGATATGACCTCGGCAAATATTTCTACCTGGAGGCCGCCAGTGGTCTGGCGGCCTCGCTCGATATCTTTTACACCCGGGATTTCTGAGTGCGGATCACTCGAGGGTGAAGGTGGCGGAAACCGAGGCCGTCATCTCGCGGACTCCGACGCTGGTCACCACATCCTTTGCAGCACGGGCCTCGGCCATCATCATCGGTACCGGCCGGTAACCGCTGTTGATGTTCATCGTGACCACTTCGCCGCAGGACTGGTTCAGCTCCCGGGCCACGAATTCGCATTGAGCCCGGGCATCGGCAATGGCGGCGGCCAGGGCTTCCCGCTCCAGTTGCGGCTCGTTGGAGTGGTAGAACTGTTGTGGCCCCAGGTTGTATTCCATGCCCAGCGCCTGAGCCTGTTCCAGCAGCGGGTTCAGCAGCGTCAGGTCGCTGATACTGAAGCTCACGGTCTGGGAGGCGACTGCCTGCTGTGTCGACTGGCCACCCCGCTCTGCCGGCGGGATCGTCCGGGTGTACAGGTTCAGCTGTGCATCGCTGTAGTCAGCGAGCTGGTCCCGCCAGTTCTCGATGCCTTCGCGCCATTTCTCCATCTGTTGCCGGACCTGGTCGCTGGCCTTGTTCGCGAGGGGATCCTCGGCGCTGGCAGTGAACTGTAGACGGGCGCTGTCCGGTTCGTAGCGCACCGACCCTTCGCCGGTGAGTGTCAGCTCGCCGGCCATCGTCAGGGCAGGTGCCATTGTGAGAGAGATGAGGGGGAGCAGCAAGCGGTTCCGTCCGTTCATGGGTGCAATACTCCTTCAGAGTGTGGTTTCAGGGGTGGCCAGACCGGGCTCCAGCCGGGCCAGTTTGAAGTTGCGGGCGGCTTCGACAAAGTGGCCGAAAATGCGTCGGTGCCCGCCGTGATACAGCAGGTATTCCGGATGCCATTGCACACCCATGAGCCACTGGCCGCGAGTGTTTTCGATGGCCTGTACAAACAGGTCGTTGTCTACGGCGACCACCCTCAGGTTCTTTCCCAGCCGTTTGATGGCCTGGCTGTGGATGCGGTTGGCTCCGATCACCGGCCCATGCATCAACTGCCCGAGCCGGCTGTCACTGACCAGTCTGACGGTTTGCAGGGGCAACAGCAGGGGCCTGTGCCGGGTATGGACTCGCAGGGGGGTGACGTTCTGGCACAGGGAGCCGCCATGGAATACGTTGATGAACTGTGCGCCGCGGCAGATGCCCAGTACCGGGATGCCAATGGCCTCAGCCTCCTTCAGCAGTCGCTGGTCCGTGGTATCCCGCCGCCGGTCATAGCGGGCGGTAACCTGGGGCTGCTGGCCGAAGTTTTCCGGGTGAACGTGAGTGCCGCCGGAGAGCACCAGACCGTCCAGCAGTGATACATCCACCCGGGAACCGGGGCGAATATAATGGGTTCGGGCACCATGCATCCGCAGCGCAAGGCTGATCAGACGATGGGCCAGGCTGCGTCGGGCCGGCCCACTGATGCCGATGGTGACCCCCGGGATTTCCGGGGCTTCCTGTAATGCGTCAGACATAACCCTTGGTACGCAGCCACTGGTCTGTGGTTTCCTGCCAGCTGTGGGTCAGGTTGTGGAAACTGAACTTCCGGCTGTCCCGGAACAACCCCCTCAGTTCCGCCAGGTCATCGGCCCGGTTGGCAATCTGTTCCAGAATGACCCAGTCGTTCCACACGCTGGAGAAATGCCATTCCGGGTTGTCGATGTCGCAATCCGGTAGCCGGTAATGCAGGGTGGGGCGACTCTTGATGCGCGGGTCCCGCACGTACTCGACAAGCAGGTCGGCGTCCAGGTGTGAGAACAGCGGGAGCAGGTCCAGGGCCCGGTTTCGGGTCGGATTGAACTCCAGGTAGTCCCGCATCAGCTGTGTCTGGTCGGGGGCGTAGCTATCCGCCATCAGCTCGTCGGTGTAACGGGAGGCCCAGGGTTCAATGTAGGTGGTGAACTTCCGGCTGATGTCGAGCTGGTGCCTGGCCTTGAGCCAGTCATACAGGGCCGCGAAGGCCTGCAGATAGCGGACGATCGTTGCCGGTTGGAGATCCGGCAGTTCGGGGTTGAGCTGCAGACCGAAGGCAAAATAAATCGCCTCCCGGCTTCCCAGGGCGCCGAGCAGGTGGAGCTCATCCACCAGGGTTTCGACATCCTGCAGGCGGGACAGGGGAATCGGCGGCGTCACGATTTCCAGTGGAACCACACGCTCGGCCGCAGCATCAATCACATCCATGGCCTGGCCTCCCAGCTCGCGGATGGAGCTGGGCAGGCGTTCATCTGCCAGGTCCAGCCCCTTGATCGGATCCGAATCCAGCTCGATCGTGAAAGGGCCCAGTAGGGTATCAATCCTCGTGACATACCGCGAGATGGTTGTGGCAGGCGCATCCAGCAGGCGGGATGCATGATCCACGAGTACTTCATAGCCCAGGCCGGACAGCTCCACCTCGACGCCAACGCGGCGCTCCTCGCCTTCGCTGTTGAGCCGCACCTCCGGTAACGTGCAGGTACTGGTTTGTGACATCGGGCTCCCCGAGTCTGCATGTAGGATTTTTCTCACCATAACACATCCCCTGGCTGTCAACGGGTTACGCCGGCGACAGAAAATCGGTGGGCGGGCTTTACACTGGATAAAACACTGTATATAGTCAATTTACTGTATAAAAAAACAGGCGTGTCCGTCAGGGGCGGGCCTGTCACCTGGACTGACCGGAGTAACGGAATGAAGCTGACTGCCAGGCAACAACAGGTACTGGATATTATCCGGCGCTACGTCGACGAGACCGGCTACCCACCCACCCGGGCGGAAATCGCGGCGGAGCTGGGCTTTCGCTCTGCCAACGCGGCAGAGGAGCACCTGAGGGCGCTGGCCCGTAAGGGTGCGATCGAAATGGTGCCCGGTGCCAGCCGCGGTATTCGCTTGCCGGAGGCGGAGGAGGATCCGGGCCTGCCGGTGATCGGTCAGGTGGCAGCCGGTAGTCCGATCCTGGCCCAGGAGCATATCGAGGATCACTGTACTCTGCAGCCCGATTTCTTCTCGCCGTCGGCAGACTACCTGCTGCGCGTGCGCGGTATGAGTATGAAGGACATTGGCATCCTCGATGGCGATCTGCTGGCGGTTCACCGCACCCAGGATGTACACAACGGCCAAGTGGTCGTGGCACGGGTCGGGGAAGAAGTGACCGTAAAGCGTTTCCGGAAGGATGGAACCAAGGTGTACCTGATTGCCGAGAACGACGAATTCGAGCCCATCGAAGTGGATCTGACCGAGCAGGAACTGTTTATCGAAGGCCTGGGCGTGGGTGTCATACGCCGCTCCGACCTCCACTGAGCCGGGCCAGCCACAGCCAATCGATAAAAGAACAAGCGGGTGACTTATGGAACAACTGAGCTTCAATCAGAATCTGGCCTATCAGCAAGGCGTCCTGTCCCATTCCGAACCGGCGTCAGATGTTCCCGGGCGACGGGCGGTCATTCGCACCCGCCGCAGTCTCGAGCCCCGTCCAGCGGAAGTTGCCGGTAACGTGACCGAGATTATCCTGCCCCAGGGGCAGGTGGAGAACTTCCAGTTGCTACTGCCGATGCTGACCCAGCTCAACCAGGAAAAGCGCTGGTTGGCCTGGATTGATCCGCCACAGGAGCTGGTCAGCAAGTGGCAGAAGATGCATGGCATTGTCACGGGGGAATTGCTGGTACTGCGTTCGACGCCTGAGCTGCCGGCCCAGCAGTTGGCCGAGCGGGCACTCAGGGCCGGTACCTGCCACGCTGTTGTGATGTGGACCTGTAAGCTCGGCCGCTCCGCACTGGAATCGCTCCAGAACGCATCGGCCGAGGGTAACAGTCACGGGGTGGTGCTTCGCCAGCGTTGAGGCTTGGGGCGGGCCGGGGCGCCCGCCGCCAGATCAGTGCAGGGTGTAGGAGGGCTGCGGGTCGACTGCCTCGACCTCTTCCTCTTCCCAGTCAATGTCATGGGTGATGTCGCCCACAGCTTCAATGCCCGCGGCGATCATGGCCTTGGCGACATTCATGTCACGATCTTCCATCATTTCCCGGGCTTCCTGCGAGAACGAGATTTTGACCAGTGGCGCACCGTCGTCGTCGATCCGACGCAGCGCATAGTCGCCGTTGCTCAATTGTACAATTTCAAAAAACGATGGTGACATTCAGTAAACCTGTCTGTTATTGAGATCCGGAATCCAGCGTCGGGCGGTTATTCACCACTCGCTGTGCTGTTCTTCCAGATCGTCTGCAAAATGTTTGAGTGCGCCCAGGGTTCTAAGCAATCCGGCAGCTGACCTGTCTGGCCCGGTTTCCGCTGAAACCGCGATGACGTTGTCATCCGTTATGGTTTTCCGGGTCGCCGGCGGACGACTCTGGCTCTGTTCCAGCTGATCCAGGTGATTCCACCAGCTACCAGGCTCTGATGACAGATTACGCAACCGGTACACTTCGTTGGCCTCCGCGCCAATCAGTGCCGCCAGTTCCTCCAGGGTCTCCGGCTCGGCATTTCGTTCCTGGTAAAGCCGGGCGATCATCACCAGCAACAATCTCCGGCTGCGGAGTACCAGCTCTGTTGCACCCTGGATCGCCGCTTCCCGTCTGAGCGCTTGCTCCGCTTCCGGTGCCGGCTGCCCGTTGGCTGCCAATGCCGGCAGATCAAGCTGCCCAAGTAGCGTCTTGGCCAGAAACAGTTTTTGTGAGACCAGCGAATGCCATTGCGAGGCCATGGAGTACCTGCGATTTCGGATTGGGAAGATCTGGCAGATTGTTAAGAGAGTGATTGTACCATTTCTGTGCAACGATTTCTGCACCTGTCTCATGATTCCCCGTGCCGTCACAAGAAAATACAAACATTCACTTGAAACGATCGTTTGAATTTGGCAAAAAGCAGCCCGTCTTATGGAACTGCTGGAGATGTCAGGTATGCGAAGCCACATTGTCGCGGGTGCAGCGGCGGTACTGTTCGGATTATCCGGGCAGGCACTGGCCAAGGTAAGTCCGGCGGAAGCCGAGAGGCTTGAAAATGAGTTGACCCCGGTGGGTGCCGAGCGCGGCGCCAATGCGGCAGGGACCATTCCGGAGTGGACCGGAGGGCTGAACACGCCACCGGCGAGCTGGCGCCAGGGGGAGATCGAAACCAATCCGTTCCCCGACGACAAGCCGTTGTTCGTGATTACCCGGGACAACCTGGATCTGTACCGGGACAAGTTGTCCGACGGTCATATCCGGATGATCGAACAATACGGTCCGGATTTTTTCATACCGGTGTATCAGAGCCGTCGTAGCGCAGCCTTTCCGGAGCATGTTTACGACAAGTCCATCGAGAACGCCACCGCTGCCGAGCTGTTGGATAACGGCAACGGGGTCCGGGGCACCATCATGACCAGCCCGTTCCCGATTCCGAAGAACGGGCTCGAGGTGATCTGGAACCATATCCTTCGCTACCGTGGCACGGAGATCTCGTTCCGCAGTGCCTCGGCCACGCCGCAGACTGACGGTTCCTACCATCCCGTTGTCAATGAATACGATTATTTCTTCGCATACAGCCGCAAAGGGGCGGAGCTGGAAGAAATCGATAACAAGATCTTCTATCTGAAAACAAACACCATTTCGCCGTCCTCGCTGGCCGGGACGATTACCCTGGTTCATGAAACCCTGGACCAGATCCGCTCCCCACGGCTGGCCTGGCGTTATGATTCCGGCTCCCGCCGCTTGCGCCGTTCCCCCAACCTGGCCTATGAAACCGACCTGCCGAACTCGTCCTCGTTGCGCTCGGTAGATCAGAAGGACATGTATAACGGTGCCCCCAACCAGTACGACTGGACCCTGAAGGGCAAGCGTGAAATGTACGTGCCCTATAACGCCTACAAGTTGCATGGCGATGCCGTGGAAGCCGACGATGTGATTCGTCCGAAGCACATCAACCAGAAGCTGGCGCGTTACGAACTGCACCGGGTGTGGGTGGTTGAGGCCAGGCTGCGAACCGGTATCAGCCATATCTATTCCCGCCGGGTGTTCTACGTGGACGAGGACAGCTGGCAGATTCTGGCTTCCGAGGAATATGACCAGGAAGGCAATCTCTGGCGTGTGTCCGAGGCGCACAACATCACTTACTACAGCGAGCCGGTGTTCTGGACCACCATGGAAATGACCTATGACCTCAAGGCCGGTCGCTACTACATCGACGGCCTGGACGACGGCTTCAAGGCCTATGACTTCGCGCCCGGCTTCCGCGGCAACGAGTTCACCGCCTCCGCCGCCCGCCGGGCTGCCCGGCGGTGAATGAAGACGGGGTCAGATGAAGGCCTTCATCTGACCCCAACTTCACTTCCCGTACTCCTTCACCCCGTCATAAAATTGACTCTCCCTCCCAAGCGGTCTTAAATACCAGTGAAGTCTCCAATGGAAGGGAAAAATGTCTAAAAATAACAAGGTGCTGGTGCTCAGTGAGGATGAACTGAGGCGGCACGATCTGGTCACGATCCTCGAATTTGTCGGCGAAGGGCAGGTGGTCGCCGGCGACGAAGCTTTGGCGCTGCTGGCTCATGGTGATGACCTGCGAAGGGCAGAAGTTGGTGTTGCTCTTGTCAGCGGAGAAGGCAGCCGGGTGGGTGAATCCCTTGCCCGGGTGTGTGATGCCTTGCCAGGGGTGCCGATTCTGCTGGTGAACGGTGCCGAACCCTCCGGGTTGTCCGACGGATGTGCCAGCCACATCATTGCCCGCCTCGAATGGCCTCTGAATTACGCCAAGTTTGTCGATTCCCTCTATCGGGCACAGATCTACCGGGACCAGTCTGACCGTAGCCGGCAGGAGCGGGGGCATTTGCGGGGCTTGCAGTTGTTCCGCAGCCTTGTTGGCACCAGTCGCAAGATACAGCATGTGCACCATCTGATGGAGCAGGTGGCGGATATGGACGTGACGGTGCTGATCACCGGGGAGTCCGGCACCGGTAAGGAGGTGGTCGCCCGCAATCTGCATTACCATTCCTCCCGGCGGGATCATCCGTTTGTGCCCCTCAGTTGCGGCGCGATCCCGGCCGAGTTACTGGAGAGCGAGCTGTTCGGCCATGAAAAGGGGGCATTTCCGGGGGCGATTTCGGCCCGGGCGGGACGGCTGGAACTGGCCGACGGCGGCACCCTGTACCTGGATGAGATTGAGGCGCTGCCGCTGCCATTACAGATGAAACTGCTCCGGGTCCTGCAGGACCAGACCTTCGAGCGCATGGGCAGCCATCGCAGCGAGAGTGTCGACGTGCGGATCATCGCCGCCACGGACCGGAATCTGGAAGATATGATCGAGGCGGGGGAATTCCGGGAAGACCTCTTTTACAGCCTGAATGTCTTTCCCATCGAGATGCCTGCCCTCCGGGAGCGAGTGGAGGACATCCCCCTTCTCATCAACGAGCTGATCTCCCGTATGGAGAAGGAAAAGCGGGGTTCGCTGCGCCTCAACTCGGCCGCCATCATGAGTCTGTGCCGTCACGACTGGCCCGGCAATATCCGCGAGCTGGCAAACCTGATCGAGCGGCTCGCGATCATGCACCCCTACGGCGTGATCGGCGTGCAGGAGTTGCCGAAGAAATTCCGCTATGTCGACGACTACGACGAGAACCGGCCTGTGGAGGACTCCGGCATGCCATCGGGGGTGCCCGGCCTGGTGGGGCTGGACGCCCCGGCATTGCTGCCGGTAAATGGCATCGATCTCAAGGAATACCTTTCCAATCTTGAGAAGCAGTTGATCCAGCAGGCCCTGGATGAAGCCGGAGGCGTGGTCGCCCGGGCTGCCGAAAAACTCCGTATCCGTCGGACCACTCTGGTGGAGAAGGTGCGCAAATACGGCTTGCGTGAAGAATCGGCCGAATCCTGACTGCCCGGACCGGCGACAAAGGCTCTGTTGTCAGCTATCCTGAATTTCTGAAGAGCAAGGCCAGTTCCGCAAAAACCGGACTGGTCGCAGTGGCTACATGGATTGCTTCTGGAGGTTTTGTGAATGCCGATACAGACGAGCCTCGCCGAGGACGGCAAAACGCTGGTTATCCGGATTGAAGGCCGATTCGACTTCAGCACCCACCAGGCGTTCCGGGATTCCTACGAGCATGCCGGTCCCAAGGTGACCAACTACATTGTCGATCTGTCTGACACAACCTACCTGGACAGTTCGGCCCTGGGCATGCTGCTTCTACTGCGGGACCACGCCGGTGGCGACAGTGCCCGGATCTCGATCGAGAATTGCAACAGTGACGTTCGCCGGATTCTCTCCATTTCCAATTTTGAGCAGCTTTTTGCCATCAAGTGAGCCACCACAGCCTGCGAATTCTGATTGCAGATGACAGTGACACGGACCGTCTGATCCTTCAGGCACTCATCAAGCGCCTGGGTCATGAGGTGATCGAGGCAACGGATGGACTCGAGGCCGTGCAGAAGTTTCGTGAGGACAATCCGGACATCGTTCTTCTGGACGCCTTGATGCCCCGGATGGATGGCATGGAGGCCGCGCGCCACATCAAGGCCCTGGCCGGTGAACGCCTGGTGCCGGTCATTTTTCTGACCTCTCTCTCCGATGCCGAAGACCTGGCGCGATGCCTGGAAGCCGGCGGCGACGACTTCCTGACCAAGCCCTACAGCCGGGTGATTATCGAGGCCAAGATCAAAGCCTTCAATCGCATGCGCCGGATGCACGATACCCTCTCGCGCCAGCACGAGCAGATCAGCGAGCGTAACCGGCAACTGCTGGAAGAGCAGGCCATCGCCAGGCGGGTGTTCGACAATGTGGCACACACCGGCTGTCTGGATTCGCCAAACATACGCTACCACGCCTCGCCACTGTCGGTGTTCAACGGCGATGTCCTGTTTGCTTCGCCGCGGCCGGCGGGCGGCATGCTGATATTCCTGGGTGATTTCACCGGCCATGGCCTTCCTGCGGCCATTGGTGCGATGCCGGTGGCCGAGATTTTCTACGGGATGGCGCGCAAGGGGTTCAGTGGTGCTGATGTGCTCCGTGAGATCAACCAGAAGCTCAAGTTGATCCTGCCTACCGGCATGTTCTGTTGTGGCGCAATGGTGGAGGCGGATTTCAAGCTGGGCCAGCTCAGGGTCTGGAACGGCGGGCTCCCGGAGGCGTGGGTGATCCGTTCAGATGGCGACCCGGTGCTGTTGCCATCGCGACACCTGCCCCTGGGGATTCTTCCCCCGGAACAGTTCGAGAGCGTGGCGGAAGCTGTCCAGGTACGCCCTGGCGACAGGCTGTTGGTGATGACCGACGGCGTACTCGAGGCGGCCAATGAACAAGGCGC
This sequence comes from Marinobacter sp. DUT-1, assembly GCF_050379415.1. Taxonomy (NCBI): domain Bacteria; kingdom Pseudomonadati; phylum Pseudomonadota; class Gammaproteobacteria; order Pseudomonadales; family Marinobacteraceae; genus Marinobacter; species Marinobacter sp. DUT-1. The sequence continues at coordinate 865,373 of NZ_JBNRLS010000002.1, read as the reverse complement.
ACTGTTCGGGCTGGCCGGAATTCAGCGGTGCCTTGAGCAGCTGAAGCCACCCCGACATCCGTTCGATGCGGTTCTGGCGGCGGTGCGTCAGTTCAGTGACAAAGCCGCCGAGTCCGACGACCTGACTCTGGTTGCCCTCGATATCACGGATCAGCCAGAAGTGCCCGAAGTGTCGGAGCAGGCATTGCCTTCGGCCCTCGCCGGCCCGACCGAGTGGCGGTGCGAGTATGAAATACGGGAACGCACCCTTGGCGATTTCAGTCCGTTGCCGTTGCTGCTCCACATCTGCCTGGAGGTACCCGGTTTGAGGACAAGGGGTGGGGAAATCTATACCCTGTTGTCAGAGCTCTACAACAATGCCCTGGAGCACGGGGTCCTGCAGTTGCCGTCGGAGTGGAAGCGCAGTGCCGAGGGATTCGGCCGATACTACTCCGAGCGGCAAGCCAGGCTGGCCCGGGTGGATGGCCATTACATCCGGTTCAGCCTGCATCACACCCGGAAACCCGGTGGCGGCCGCCTGCGTGTGGTCTGTGAGGACAGCGGTGCCGGGTTCGATTTCCAGAATCATCCGCTTGTTTCCGGTGAGGTCGGGGAGGACAGCAGCCCCCGGTACGCCGGTCGTGGTTTGTTGCTCTTGAAACGACTGAGCAAAAACATCACATTCCGGGGCAAGGGTAACCACGTCGAAATCGTTTATGATTGGTATTTCTCAGCGCACCAGGGGGATGGTGATGACAGACAGACAACACCTTGATGAAGAGGCTCTGGCGGAACTTCAGGATGTCATGGAGGATGAATTCGATGTTCTGATCCAGACCTACATCGTGGACTCCCGGGACCGCATAGCCAGCCTGAAAACCGCACTGGCGGCAGCCGACGCCGATGCATTCGCCAGGACCGCCCACAGCCTGAAGGGCAGTTGCATCAATATTGGTGCCCCCCGGCTCGGGGAGTTATGCCTGGAGGCGGAAGAAGCCGGCAAGGTTCCGGATCTCGTGGAGGCATCCCGGCTGGTCGGGGCGATCGAGCAGGAGTTTGTGACCGTGACCAGCTTGTTGGAGGGGTTCCTGGTGCGCTGATCCGTTTCCGGATACCGGCCCCCCGAGGGTACCGGTATCCGGTCGGAAGGCCTCAGTCGGCCTTGTGCTCATAGATTGCCTTGCCCCAGGCCTCCCTGCTGCCCGGCAGGACCAGGTTGAGGGCAACCGCCACCACCGCGCTCAGGGCGATCCCTTCCAGTTGGCCAAGTGCCATGTTGCCGATGCCGAACACCAGGGTCACGCCGACGATCACCAGGTTGCGTGACTCGGACAGGTCCACCTGGTGACGGATCAGGGTGTTCAGGCCCACCACCGCGATGGAACCGAACAGCAGGCACAGGATGCCGCCCATCACCGGCACCGGAATGGTCTGCAGGGCCGCACCGAACTTGCCCACAAACGCCAGCACGATGGCCACGACCGCTGCCCACCACATGACTTTCGGATTGAAGTTCCGGGTCAGCATGACCGCCCCGGTTACTTCGGAGTAGGTGGTGTTGGGTGGGCCGCCCAGCATGGAGGCCGCGCTGGTGGCCAGGCCATCCCCCAGCAGGGTGCGATGCAGGCCCGGTTTTTCCAGGTAGTTCTTGCGGGTCACGTTGCCGATGGCCAGGACATCGCCGATGTGTTCAATAGCCGGGGCAATGGCCACTGGAATCATGAACAGGATGGCGCTCCAGCCGAACTCCGGGGTCACGAAGTCGGGTACGGCAAACCAGGGTGCTTCCCGTATCGGCGTCATGTCCACGATACCGGCGAACAGGGACAGGATGTAGCCGACAGCAACACCGAACATGATCGGAATCAGGCGGAAGATGCCCTTGGCCCAGAGGGTCATGATGATGGTGACCGCCAGAGAGATCATGGCAATCCAGATCGCAGTGTCGTAGGGCACCAGCTCTGCGGAGCCGTCACCGGTCTGTCCCGATGCCATGTTTACCGCAATGGGCGCCAGACCCAGACCAATGGTCATGATCACTGGCGCGATTACCACCGGCGGCAGCAACCGGGTGACGAAGCCGGTGCCGCGCAGCTTTACCGCGGCACTCAGGAGAATGTACAGGATCCCCGCAGCCATCAGACCGCCCATGGTCTGCTCCAGTCCGAACTTGCCCTTGGCGGCAATAATCGGGGCGATGAAGGCGAAGGAGGAGGCCAGGAAAATCGGGATCTGCCCGCCAGTAACGACGTGGAAAATCAGGGTGCCGATGCCGGCGGTGAACAGCGCGACGTTGGGATCCAGGCCGGTGATCAACGGCATCAGTACCAGGGCGCCGAAGGCGACCAGCAGCATCTGGGAACCGGCGATGGCCTGTTTCCAGACCGGATCGTTGGTATGGTCCTGCATGCTCAGACGTCCTTCTGCTTGGTGCCGAAGATCTTGTCGCCGGCATCCCCGAGGCCGGGCAGGATGTAGCCCTTGTCGTTCAGGCGCTCATCCACCGACGCGGTGTAGATGGAAACGTCCGGGTGTTTCTCCAGGACTTTTTCTATCCCCTCAGGCGCGGCCACCAGCACCAGGGCCCGGATTTCCGTGCTGCCGGCCTTCTTGAGCAGATCGATGGTGGATATCATGGAGCCACCGGTAGCGAGCATCGGATCCACGATCAGGGCCATGCGCTGGTCCAGCTCCCCCACGAGTTTTTCCAGGTAGGTGCTGGCTTCCAGGGTTTCCTCGTTACGGATCTGGCCGACCACGCTGACCCGGGCAACCGGGATCAGGCTGAGAACGCCATCCAGCATGCCCAGGCCGGCGCGCAGGATAGGGACGATGGTGACCTTCTTGCCGTGGATTTGCTCCACGTTCACCGGGCCGGCCCAGCCTTCGATGGTTTTTTCCTGAAGGTTGAAATCCTTGGTGGCTTCGTAAGTCAGCAGGGCACCGACTTCCTGTGCCAGTTCACGAAAATTCTTGGTGCTGATGTCCGCGCGGCGCATCAGGCCAAGCTTGTGGCGGATCAGGGGGTGTCGTACCTCGTGGATTGGCATTGGGTCACCTGTGTGTCTGGAATTATCGGGTCAAGTTTGACGGATTTGCGCGTAAATGGCGCAAGGATACCGTATCTGGAGAGGCGCGTCAGGTATCATGAAATCCCCGTGGTGATGCTATAAGATGGCACTTTCTGCGGACTGCGCGGCGAGAGGTCATGGCTACGATGACAACAGCAAATCCGGTACAGGTTATTGCGGTATCAGGCGGCAAGGGTGGCACGGGTAAAACCAGCATTTCAGTGAATCTCGCCGTTGCACTGGCGGAAAGGGGCCGGCGGGTGGTGGTTCTGGACGGGGACCTGGGCCTTGGCAATATCGATGTGTCGCTGGGGCTCACTGCCGGTCACACCTTGCAGGACGTTCTGGAGGGCGAGTGCGGGCTCAGGGATGTCCTGGTGGAAGGGCCGGGCGGCATCCACATCGTTCCTGCTCCCTCCGGCAGTCTGCGTATGACCCGGCTTGGGGCCGCGGAATATGCCGGCCTGATCAATGCCTTCAGCGACCTGGGGAATGAGATCGATGTGCTGATCATTGATACCGCCTCCGGCGTGTCCGAAGCGGTGGTCAGTTTTCTGCGGGCGGCACAGGAACTGTTGCTGGTGGTCTGTGACGAGCCCACCTCCATTACCGACACCTACGCCCTGGTCAAGCTGATGAACCGTGACTACGGAATCAACCGGTTCCGTGTACTCGCCAATCAGGTTCGCAACGAGCAGGAAGGCCGGCAGCTTTATGAAAAACTGATCCGGGTCACCGAGAGGTTTCTGGATGTGGCGCTAGAGTATGTGGGCATGGTGCCCCATGACGAGGCGTTCAGAAAGGCGGTGCAGCGCCAGCGTGCCGTGGTGGAGGCGTATCCCCGGGCCCGGGCCTCGCTGGCCATCAAGGCCCTGGCGGAGAAAGTGGACAGCTGGCCGCTGCCGTCCTCGCCCCGTGGTCATGTGGAATTCTTTGTGGAGCGGCTTGTCTGAGCCCGAGCGAGACCTGATCTTGATGGATGCTGTTAATGAGTAAACTGTACCCGAGGGGCGCTGAGGCCCTGCTTGCCGTTTCCCGCCACGAGTTTGTTGCCTGCTCGGATCTTGCCCCCTCTATTACCGGGCACTCCATTCCCAGGGAGGAAACCGTCCGGCATCTCCTGTCCCTGATACCGGAAATCGAACCGGACCAGGTTGTAATGCACGTCGGCGGAGGCTCCGGCTACCTGACGGCCGTGCTGTCGGAACTGGCGCATCGGGTCATCTATGTGGAGCGCAACCCGGTGGTGGCCGAAGCTGCCCGGGAGCGGTTCTTCCGGCTCGGCCACCACAACGTGGATGTGGTGGTAGCCGACATCGAGAGTGCGCCCGAGCTGGACGTGCTTTGCGATCTGGTGCTTTCCAGCACCTTCCTGCCCCGGCGTGATGTGGTGCTGCCATTCCTCCGGAACCAGGGGCGGCTGATCTGCCTGGAGGGCAGGGCAGGGCCGGTGCCCAGTCTGGCGATGTTTGAAAAACAGGGATTCGGCCTGGTCCGGATGCGCACCCTCGGCTGGGTGGATTTCAACCGCAATGCTGAGCAGATCCTGATTGACCTCGGCGTCATCGACGAAAAAGTCCTGGCTGACGCCAAGGTTGAGGCGGCCAGGACAAATTCGCGGGTCCTTGACCTGGTGCGGCGCAAGCTGAACCTCGAGGAGATCGACCTGTACCGGACCCTGGCCCAGCAGCGGGGCATGGTATTCAAGGAGGCCGACGAGCTGTTGCCGGATCTGCAGCCGGCCCTGTTCCGCCGATTCTCCCGGACCTTCCTCGACTTGTCGCGACTGCTTCCGGTGGCCGAGGCCGACGGCAAGATAACCGTTATCACCGATGATCCCGATGCCCGCACTGATCAGCTGGAGCGCCTGACCCAGAAGTCCGTGATCGAATGCCTGCTGGTCACGCCGACGGATTTCCGCAGGGTATGGTCCGCCCTCGACCTGACGGCCCAGGGCAAGCAGTTCGTGGCCGACCACGGCACGGGCAGGGAAAAGACCCACGATTCAAAAACCGAGTCGACCGGGGCACTTGGTGAGCATGGGGGCAACAAGCAGGTAAGCCCCTATCTGGTCTCGGTGTATGAGGCGATCCTGCTGGATGCGGTCAGCGAGAAAGCCAGTGACATCCATATCGAACAATACGGCGACCGGGTCCGGATCCGCCTGAGGGTGGATGGCGAACTGCACGACCTGCCCCAGTACCAGCTCAGTCCCCGGGAATTGCGGGGCGTAATCAACGTGATCAAGCTGCGGGCCGAGCTCAACATTGCCGAGCATCGACTGCCCCAGGGTGGCCGATCCCAGCTGAAGCTGGGGGAGGCTTCCTATGACCTCCGGATCCAGACCCAGCCGTCGCTGCATGGCGAGCACGCTGTTATCCGGTTACTGCCCCAGACCGGGCGCGCCATGACCATCGCCGAGCTGGGGATGTCCAAAGCCATCGGTGCCCGCTATCAGCGCCTGCTGGATAACCCCGCGGGTCTGGTGCTGGTGGTTGGTCCCACCGGTTCCGGCAAGTCCACCACCCTGTATGCGGGCCTGCAGACCCTTGCAGATGATGGCCGGCGCAAAGTGATCACCGTCGAGGACCCGATCGAGTATTCCATCGACAACATCCAGCAGACCCGGGTCCGCTCTGAAATCGGTTTCGGCTTTGCCGACGCCATGCGGGCCTTTGTCCGGGAAGACCCGGATGTCATTCTGGTGGGAGAGATCCGGGACCAGGAAACCGCCCTGGAGGCCATCCGTGCGTCTCAGACGGGGCACGTGGTGTTATCCACGTTGCACTGTAACGATGCGGTTGATTCCCTGCAGCGCCTCTATGACCTGGGTGTTCACCCCAACTCCATTGCCGGAGAGTTGCTGGCGGTGATCGCCCAGCGGCTGGCCAAGCGCATCTGCCGCCATTGCTGTCAGCCGGCGGAACCCGATCCTGCGATCCTCGCGGAACTTTTCCCCGAGGGTGCGCCGACGGATTTCCGCTGCTTCGAGGGTGAGGGCTGTGACAAGTGCAACGGTCGGGGGACCCACGGGCGGGTGGCGATTGTTGAATACATGGAGGTGGATTCGGACATCCGCAACGCCATTTCCAGCCAGCCGCCCATTGGTGAGCTGCGCTGGCGGGCCCTGGATGCCGGCCTGGTCACCATGCGTGACAGTGCTCTGGATCATGTAATTGAGGGGGTGATTCCTCTGTCTGAATTGCCGCGTATCCTGCCGAGGGAACGCATGGCACCGGAAGTTCGTGGCGGCCGCAGGAGTGCCCGATGACAGCCAGCAAAGCTACACACCAGAAGAAAGCCGCCCAGCGGGAGCCGGCCGAGGTTACCTACGCCGCGGAGCTCGAGAAACTCGCGGCCCTCGACGAGGGGCCGGTGCCACCGGGATGGCGCATGTCCCCCCGGGCGGTGGAGAAGTTTGTCATGGGCGACGATGAGCTCGGCATCGAGCGCAAGTTCGTGGCGGACCGGGCGATGGTGGTCCGCATCATCATTTCCCTGTGCACCAGCCGGGGCTGCCTCTTGGTGGGCGAGCCGGGTACGGCCAAATCGTGGTTGTCCGAACTGCTGGCGGCCGGAATCTCGGGCGGCTCCACCCTGACCCTCCAGGGCGGGGCGGTCAGCCAGGTCAGCCAGCTTTTGTACAGCTGGAACGAGGCGATCCTCAAGAATGAAGGGCCCTGTCTCAAGGCCCTGGTGCCCAGCCCGCTGCTGCGGGGCATGATGGAAGGGCGCCTGGTGCGGTTCGAGGAGATTGCCCGCTGCCCCCAGGCGTTGCAGGATGCCTTGCTGTCAGTGCTCTCGGATCGGGTCGTGGTGATCCCGGAGCTGGCCGGAGATGAAGGCGTCATTCTGGCGCGGGAGGGCTTCAACGTGGTTGCCACTTCCAACAGCATCGATGAGGGTGTGCATGCCATGAGCGCCGCCCTCAAGCGCCGGATGGATTTCGAGGAGATCCGGCCGATCCGCAACCTGGCTGACGAACTGGATGTGGTGGTCAGGGAAGTGCGCAAGGCCAATATCGCCGCCGGTGTTTCCGTGGAGCCGGACCCTCGGGTGCTTGAGGTACTGGTGACCATGTTCCATGAGCTGCGCAATGGCCAGACCCTCGACGGTCGCAGTACCGATCGCCTGGCGGGTGCCGCGCTGTCCACGGCGGAAGCGGTGGCGGTGGCCCACGCCGCCAGCCTGAACGCCTGGTATTACGGCGGTGACGCGATGACGGTGGAGCAGTTGATGCACCACATCATCGGTTCTGCGCTCAAGGACCAGCCGGAGGATCGCAGGCGTCTGCGGCATTACTTCGACACGGCGGTGGCCACCCGGGAGGGGGACAGCTGGAAGCAGGCCTGGGCGCTGCGTTCGCTGATCCAGTAGCCAGGCTGTGTCGACCATATGTGGCAAATTGATGCGCGGCAAGAGTAATCCGGAAAACCTTTGGTTATAATACGCGCCGCCGGCAATCCCTGCCGCTAACGATGTCTGCACCCGTCGTGTCAGTCATGAATACACCCGGTGCCGCAAAACGCGCATCGCCTGGATTCGGGGCCCTGATGTCTGAGCCGTTACTACAGGCTGTCAATCTCCATTGTGAACGGGATGAGCGGATATTATTCCGTGACCTTTCCTTCTCCGTATTGCCGGGCACCGTTACCCGCGTTGAAGGCCCGAACGGCTCGGGCAAGACAACCCTTCTGCGTATCCTTGCCGGCCTGAACGATGCCTGGTCCGGTGATCTTTACTGGTGCGGCCAGCCCAGGGCGGGGCAGCGTGAGAGCTTCCTGCGCAACATGCTTTATCTTGGCCACCGGCCGGGTATCAAACCACTGCTTACCCCCATGGAAAATCTTCGGGCCCTGATGGCCGGCCGGCACCCGGTTTCTGATGAGGCGCTGTCCCGGGCGCTGGAGGGGACCGGGCTGGCGGGTTACCAGAACGTGCCGTGCCGCAATCTGTCCGCCGGCCAGCAGCGACGGGTCGCGCTGGCACGGCTGCTTATTGCCGATGAGCCCCTGTGGTTGCTGGATGAGGTATTCACGGCGATCGATGCCGACGGAGTCAGGGCGATCGAGACATTATTGCAGCAGCGCGCGGCGGAGGGCGGTGCGGTCGTGGTCACAACCCACCATGATCTGGCACTGCCCGGTATGCAACGCATCGTACTCGGGGGAGGTCAGGCGGATGACGAGTAATCCCGTTCGTGTGCAACCGGTCAGGGACAGTGTCGGTGTTTCCGGCGCCATGAAAGCCGTATTTCTGCGCGATATGCAGGTGGCTTTCCGCCAACGCCAGGATCTCCTCAACCCGCTGTTGTTTTTCGTGATGGTGGTAACCCTGTTCCCACTCGGGGTTAGTCCGGAAGTGTCATTCCTGCGAGAGGCGGGAGCGGGTATCCTGTGGGTAGCAGCTCTCTTGTCGGTGTTGTTGTCCCTGGATCATCTGTTCCGGCATGACTTTGACGACGGGACACTGGAGCAGTTGGTACTGCAGCCGCAGCCTCTGTTCCTGCTGGTACTGGCGAAGACGCTGGCGCACTGGATGCTGACCGGGCTGCCTCTGGTGATCCTGACGCCGGTGCTGGGCATTATGGTGCATCTGCCGGGGAACTCTATCGGCATTCTTTGTCTAACGCTGCTGATCGGTACGCCGGTGTTGAGTCTGATAGGCTCCATCGGTGCGGCGTTGACCCTGGGATTGCGGTCGGCAGGGGTGCTCTTGTCCCTGTTGATCATTCCGCTGTACATTCCCGTGCTGATTTTCGGGACAGGGACAGTGGCGGCCGCATCCGAGGGGGCTCCGGTCGGGGCCTACCTGGCATTGATGGGGGCCTTCCTGGTTCTGGCCCTGACGCTGGCTCCGTTTGCTTCGGCATCAGCACTGAAAATCAGCATGTCCAATAGCTAATAAACAAGGTAATTGGTTAACGGGTACCAATCGATGTGGCAATTATTTCATAAGCTGGGCTCGCCCAAATGGTTCTACGGGATTGCGACCCGTCTGATGCCCTGGCTGCTGGTTTCTGGTGCGCTGTTGCTGATGGCAGGCGTGATCTGGGGCCTGGCTTTTGCTCCGAAGGATTACCTTCAGGGCAACAGTTACCGGATTATCTTCATTCACGTGCCGACCGCGTTTCTGGCCCAGTCGGTCTACATCATGATGGCGGTGGCAGCTGTCGTTACCCTCGTATGGCGTATGAAGCTGGCCGATGTGTTTGTCAAGGCCGTAGCGCCGGTCGGCCTGGTACTGACGTTCCTGGCTCTGTTTACCGGCGCGGTCTGGGGCAAGCCCACGTGGGGTACCTGGTGGATCTGGGATGCCCGGCTGACCTCCATGCTGATCCTGCTGTTTCTGTATGGCGGGGTGATCGCGCTGGATCGGGCCATCAATGACGAAAAGTCCGCTGCCCGCGCCGTCGCCGTGCTGGTGCTGGTGGGTGTGGTGAATATTCCGATTATCAAATACTCGGTGGAATGGTGGAACACGTTGCATCAGCCCGCCACCTTCAAGCTGACGGAGAAGCCCTCCATGCCCGCGGAAATGTGGGTGCCCCTGCTGTTATCGATACTGGGGCTGTACCTGATTTTCGGTTGGCTGGCCTGCCTCCGGATGCAGACGGAGATCATCGCCCGTGAACAGCGGACCCGGTGGGTAAAAGATCTGGTAATGGCGGGGAGGCACTGATCCATGGCGTTTGATTCACTCTCCGCGTTTATTGCAATGGAAGGCCACGGCCCCTACGTGTGGACCTGCTACGGTGTGTTTCTCGTATTGATGGTCGGACTGATGGTCTGGTCGCGGCACCGGCGCAGCGTAATGATGGAAGCTTGCCGCAGGAATTATGAGCGCCAGGACCAGGGCCGGCAGCGGGCAGCGCGACCCGCCGCCACGTTCACCCGAGTTGAAGTTTCCCAGGACTGACAAGCAGGTTAAGCATGCACCCGATCCGTAAAAAACGGCTGACCATTGTTCTCTTTCTCCTCGCTGGTATCGGCGTTGCCGTGGCACTGACCACCTACGCTCTCCGGCAGAATATCAATCTGTTCTACGATCCGTCGCAGATTGCTGCCGGTGAGGCGCCACAGGATGTACGCATCCGGGCCGGCGGCATGGTTGAGGAGGGCTCGGTGATCCGTGACCCGGCTAGCCTGAAGGTGGAATTCCGTGTCACTGATTTCAATTCCTCGGTGCCGGTAGAATACAACGGCATCCTCCCGGATCTGTTCGCCGAAGGTCAGGGTGTGGTCGCTATGGGCAAACTTGATGGGCAGGGCAGGTTCGTTGCGGATCAGGTGCTGGCCAAGCATGATGAGAATTACATGCCACCGGAAGTGGCCGACGCCCTGGAGAAAGCCTCCAAGGGGCAACACAAGGCGGGTGAGACTGCCCAGTCACAGTCGTATTGATCCAAACCTACCAGCCTGAATAGGGGATTCTGATGTTTCCGGAACTCGGACAGATTGCACTGATTCTCGCGCTGTTGCTGGCAGTGCTCCTCTCCGTCGTGCCCCTGGTCGGTTCGGTGACCGGCCGGGACAACCTCCAGGCATTCGCCCGACCATTGTCGTCGGGCATGTTTGTGTTTATTGCCCTGGCATTCGGCCTGCTGACCCACGCTTTCCTGACCGACGATTTCTCGGTCGCGTACGTGGCCAACAACAGCAACAGCATGCTGCCCTGGTACTACAAGTTCAGTGCGGTCTGGGGTGGCCACGAAGGCTCGCTGCTGCTGTGGATCCTGATGCTGTCAGGCTGGACGATGGCAGTGGCGATTTTCAGCCGCCGACTGCCAACGGTGATGATTTCCCAGGTGCTGTCGGTGCTGGGCATGGTTGCTGTCGGCTTCCTGTTGTTCATCATCGTCACTTCCAACCCCTTCGACCGACTGCTCCCGAATGTGCCGGCCGATGGTGCTGACCTCAACCCGCTGCTCCAGGACATCGGCCTGATCATGCACCCGCCGATGCTGTATATGGGCTATGTCGGCTTCTCCGTTGCGTTTGCCTTTGCCATCGCGGCACTGATCAACGGTCGGTTGGACGCCGCCTGGGCGCGCTGGTCCCGGCCCTGGACAACCGTGGCCTGGGCGTTTCTGTCTATTGGCATCGCGCTCGGCAGCTGGTGGGCCTACTACGAACTCGGCTGGGGCGGCTGGTGGTTCTGGGATCCGGTGGAAAATGCTTCACTGCTGCCCTGGCTGTCCGGTACCGCGTTGATGCATTCGCTGGCGGTCACTGAAAAACGCGGCGTGTTCAAGAGCTGGACCGTGCTGCTGGCGATTGTCACGTTTGCGTTGAGCCTGTTGGGTACTTTCCTGGTGCGTTCCGGCGTGCTGACCTCCGTCCATGCCTTTGCTTCCGATCCGGAGCGCGGCAAGTTCCTGCTCATGTTGCTCGCGGTAACCATGATTGGCAGTCTGGCGCTGTATGCTTTCCGGGCCCCTGTGGTACACGTGCGCGCCCGGTATGGTTCGCTGTCCCGGGAAATCTTCCTCCTGTTGAATAATGTGTTGCTGGTGTCAGCGACCTTGCTGGTGGCGATCGGGACTCTGTATCCGCTGGTTCTGGACTACCTGGAACTGGGCAAGTTGTCCATCGGTGAGCCGTTCTTCAACCTCACCTTCAGCCCGCTGGCGGTGGCGGCCGGCCTGCTTCTGGGTGCCGGTATCTTTTCCCGCTGGAAGAAAACCGACGGCGGCTGGCTTGGCCGTAAGCTGCTCTGGCCTCTTGCAATCAGTCTTGTGGCCAGCACCGCGGTGATCATCGGTTATGGCGGATTCAAGCCATGGGCATTTGCCGGCGTCTTTACTGCCATGTGGGTCACGGTAGCCACCTTCTGGGACCTTTGGGACAAGTCATCTTCCCGCAAGGGCCGGTTCCACGGCTTGACGCGTCAATCCCGGAGTTACTGGGGGATGGTGCTGGGGCATCTGGGGCTTGCCATGGTGATGGCCGGTGCCACGGTGGTTTCAAACTATGGCATTGAACGGGATGTCCGGATGACCCCGGGCGACGTCGCCACCGTGGGCGACTACCAGTTCGTATTCACTGACATCGGTGAGCGTCGTGGCCAGAACTTTACCGCCCAGTATGGTGGCTTCGATGTGATGCTCGATGGCGAGAAGGTTGCCGAATTGCATCCTGAAAAGCGTCAGTACAGTGTGGGCATGAGCGTCATGACCGAGGCGGATATTGACGCCGGCCTGTTCCGGGATATCTTCGTGGCAATCGGTGAACGTCTCACCGATGAAGCCTGGGCCATCCGCCTGCAATACAAGCCCCTGGTCCGCTGGCTCTGGCTCGGCGCCCTGGTGATGGCGATCGGTGGCTTCCTCGCCATATCCGACAAGCGCTACCGTATCCGGGATCGCGCCGATGAGCGGGTTCCGCAGAACGCCCGGCCTGCTGGTGGGGTTAAAGGTGAAGCGGAGGCCTTGTCATGAAGCGCTTCCTGCTGTTCCTGCCATTGCTGGTGGCCCTGGTACTGGGTGTGGTTCTGTTTTCCGGCATCGGCAAGGACCCGACCAAACTCGAGTCCGCCCTGATTGGCAAGCCGGTGCCCGAGTTTTCCCTGGCGGATCTCCAGAACCCGGAGGCGACGCTGGACCGCAGCCTGTTCCGCGGCGAGGTTTCCCTGCTCAATGTCTGGGGGACCTGGTGTCCGTCCTGTCGCGATGAGCACGATGACCTGATGTGGCTGGCGAATGAGAAAGGTATCAACATTATCGGCCTGAACTACAAGGACAAGCGCGAGGATGCCCTGGTCTGGCTCGATCGCCTGGGTGATCCCTACCGAACAACCATCTATGACCCCAAGGGTACCCTGGGTTTCGACCTGGGCGTTTACGGGGCTCCGGAGACCTTCGTGATTGATGCCGATGGCGTGGTCCGCTACCGCCATGTCGGTGTGGTCAATCCGAAAGTGTGGGAAGAAACGTTGCTGCCGGTGATCGAAGAAGCACGGGGTAACAGCTGATGATGCGATTCGTACTCGCAACCCTGTTCGTGCTGACTGCAGGCCTGGCACAGGCGGAAGTCGCCGCTGTCTATGATTTCGATACCCGCGAACAGGAAGTGCGTTATCAGAACCTGATTGCCGAGCTTCGGTGCCCGAAATGCCAGAACCAGAATATCGCCGATTCCAACGCACCCATCTCCCAGGATATGCGTAACGAGGTGTACCGGATGATGCAGGCCGGTGCCAGCAACGAGGAGATTGTCGATGCGCTGGTTGCACGGTTTGGCGAATTTGTCCGGTACAAGCCGGAACTGGACAGTCGCACCTTCCTGTTGTGGGCGACGCCGGCCATTGCTGTCTTTTGTGGCCTGCTTGTTGTCGCTGGCGTGGTTATCCGTGCCCGGCGCAGTGAACGGCAGGCAACCGGCCTGAGCGCGGAAGAGCGCGCCCGCGCCGAGCAGATCCTGGCAGGCCAGGACGAGACCCGCGACCGCTGAGCGCTCGCCTGAACCGATCGAATCCATTTCCAATGCAGTGACGACATCTCCATGACCGATACTTTCTGGATTGCCGCGACGGTACTGATCATTATCGCGCTGGCTTTTGTGCTTTTCCCGGTGCTGTTCCAGCGCGCCGACGCCCGTGCCCGGGCGGATATCCGTAACCAGAACCTGATGGCCTACCGGACCCGGATGAAAGAGCTCGATGACGAGTTCGAGGCCGGGATTCTGGATGAGGACAACTACCGGCAGCTGAAAGAGGAACTGGCAGGTGCCATGCTCGATGACGTTCCTGAATCAGAGCAGCCCCGTCTGGCAGTGCCCGGCCGCAAGAGTGCCATTGCGGTGGCTCTTGTCTCGGTCCTGGTTTTGCCCGGTGCGGCCTACTACCTTTACCAGGAATGGGGCGCCATGGATCGGGTTGAACAGTATGTTGCCATGCAACAGATGCAAGAGACCGATGCCGGCCGTCAGGCACAGATGACAGATCTGGTGGCGCAGTTACGGGACAGGCTCGAGGCCGCCCCCGACAACCCCGATGGCTGGGCCATGCTGGGACAGAGTTACATGCGTCTGGAACAGTACCAGGAGGCCGCCTGGGCATTCCGTCAGCTCGCCAGGGTGGTGCAGGATAACGATCAGGCAGAGGCGGTCGCTCTGGGGCTGTCGGCGCAGGCGCTGTTCTTCGACAGTCAGGGCGCGATGACGGAAGCCGTCACCGAGGCGATCCGCAAGGCCCGTGCCCTGAATCCAGACGAAGTCAACGCCCTGGGGCTGCTCGGGATCAATGCCTTCAGTCAGCAGAATTACCGCGAGGCCATTGAATACTGGGAGCGGATCGTGACCGTGGCGCCGGACCACCCCCAGATCGCCTCGATCCGGGGCGGCATCAACGAAGCCTATAACCGTCTGGGCGAAACACCGCCTGAGGTGCAGGCCCCCGCCGATGCGGGTGGTCCCGGTGTGACCGTCGAGGTGTCCCTGGCGGATGCTTTCCGGGGCCAGGTGCCGGCGGACACGACCTTGTTCGTGTTTGCCCGCGAAGCCGGTAACTCGAGTGGACCGCCGCTGGCCGTCGCGCGCCTGACCGCCGGCAACCTTCCGATCACCCTGCGGCTGGATGATGGCAATTCCATGTCACCCCAGGCGAAAATCTCCAGTGCTGATGAGGTACTGGTCACGGCCCGCCTGAGCCGCTCGGGCAGTGTTTCCGCCCAAGCCGGTGATTGGCAGGGCAGTGTCGATGAGCCTGTTGTCGTATCCGGCGAGGATGCTGATCCGGTCCGGCTGGTCATCGACCAGCAACTGACCAACTGATTCGGGCCGGCGGCGCCGGTCAGGCCGACAGATTATCCGGGTAGAGGGGGCGCAGGCCATCCTCCCGGGTCGTCCGGGCTTTCCGGCGCCGAACCTGTTCCAGAGCTCTGACCAGAGCCTGCCGGTCCGCCACTCCCGATTCCGGACTTCCTTTCCCGGCAAACAGATCCGCCTGCAGGCGATCCAGTTCAGTGGCCAGGGCTTCATCTTCCAGAAACTTCACAACATCCCCGGCGGTGTGGAAGAGCTGATCCGGATGCCGATGCTGCATCCACCGGATCAGGAAATGGGGTGTTTCCGCAGATCCCTTCCTGGCGGCGATGATGAGTTGGTCAAACAGGGCCCGCTCATTGCCGTCGCCCCCATGGGTTGCGGGCTGTTTACGCGGTCCACGGCCATTCCTTCCGGACCACCACCAGCCAGCGACAGTGGCAGCCCAGGCGACAGCCAGGGCCAGACTGACCCAGGGCCAGACCGAGCCAGTTGCTTCCGGTGAACGACCAGTCTCCGGCTCGCTGGCCGTGCCGGTTGTTGTGGAACCGTCGGCAGGCGGTTCCGGGGAAGGTGGCACGGCGGCGCCGCCGGTATCGGTTACTGACAGGGTCCGGGCAGGAATCACCGCCACCTGCTGGCTGTCAGTGTCGGTGTCCCACCAGGCAAGCCGGACTTCCGGCAAGGTCATCTCACCGGCTTGCACGGGGACCAGCGCGATGGTCTGTTCCAGGGTTGAGACCAAGCCCTCGGACGTCACCTGGGTGCTTCTCTGCGGCTGGTCGGGATAGGCGCGGATACCCGGTGGCGTGCCCTCGGGCAGTGGTGGCAAAGCCTCCGAGGGCAGATCAGTGGTTTTCAGGGTGAGCCGGCGGGTCAGGTTCTCGCCCATGTCCACTTCCAGGGTCGGTGGCAGGCCGCTTTCTTCCAGGGACAGGTCGCTGGCAGGCAGCCAGGTATCACCGGTAAATTCGGCCGGTACCGGTTTTACCGGAACGGTAAAGAACTCCTCGCTGTCCCTCAGGAACCGAAGCTTGCCTTCCTGGGTCCGGGCCTGGCCCTCGAACTGGATGGGGGGCAGGTTCAGCTCTCCCGTCTTCTGTGGAAACACCGCATAACGCCGCTCAACAACCCGGTAGCGGACGCCGTCCCGGTACCGGGTATATTCCTGCTGTTTTCCCAGACTCTCGATGATGGCATGGGGGTGTTCCGGCTCGGACAGTTCGCCCCGGATGAGATTGCCGGTAAAGAACAGGCGAACCGTCAGGGTCAGTTGTTCCTGCACATAGACCTCGGCCTTGTCCGCGGACAGCTCGACAAAGCTGTCCCGGACTTCGGGGCCCTGGTCCGGCCCGGAGCCCGAGACCACCTCAACGGTCACAGGCTCCGAGGTGGCATCCCGGAAGGTAAGTGCTGGAATGGTCAGTTCGCCGGTGCGGGTGGGGGCCAGCTGGTAGGTCCAGGTGATCTCCCCGATCATCTGGCTGTTGACGGTGCGGATGCTGTATTGCTGGTTGCGCGCGAGGATCTCGAAATCCGGTTCGACCTTTTCGATGTCCGGCGCGGGCAGCTGGGACAGATCGAACTCGAACAGATTGCTCAGGTTGATGTCCAGTTCCATGGTGCCCTTGACCGTGACGGTCAGCACCTCGCCTTCATAAAGCTGCTTGCGGTCCGGCTCCACGGACAGCTCACCGGCGCAGGCCGGGAAGGCCAGCGCCATGAGCAGCCACAACCCGGTCATTTTTGCCACTATCCGTTTTACCATGGTGTATCGCCCTCAGCGGGTGGTGTCTGACGTTCCTGGTACTGCTGCAGGAATTTCCGGCGCAACAGGCCGCCGGGATTGTCGGGAATGCGTCTGAGCCATTGTTCCTGCCCCTGGGTCAGGGGTGTTTCCGAGATCGCGGCCGGGGCTTGAGCCTGTTGCCCGTCCTGTTGTTCCCGGGACTCTCCCTGTTGGCCCGTATCCGAATCCTGCTGCGATTGCGCGGGGTCCGATTCCGGCTCGCCCTGTCCGTTCTCCTGACGGCTGTCCGATTGGCCGGATGGATCCTCGCCGGAGGGGGAAGGCTGCTGTCCGGCCTGTTGATCATCGCCCTGCTGCGACGGATTGTCCTGGCGGCCGTCCCCGGAATTCTGGTTCTGTTGTTGCTGGCTGTCACCCTGGCCCTGCTGGTTCTGTTGCTGTTGTTGCTGTTCCAGCAGCTGCTCCACCAGATCCCGGTTGTGGCGGGCATCTTCCATCTCCGGTGCCTGCGCCAGGGCATTGTCGTAGGCTTCCAGTGCCGGTTCGAGCTTGCCGGCCCGGGCCAGGGCATTGCCCCGGTTGTAATCTGCCTCCGGACCGTCCAGTGATCCATACAGTTTGGCGGCCTCTTCATACTCACCGGAACGATAGAGTGCAGGGGCCCGCCAGGAAGGGCTTTCGAGTTCACGGGCGGCCTGTTCGGGAGCCTCCCGGATCAATTCCGGCGCGCGCTGGTCCTCGCGCTGCCAGAGGCTGTCCCAGCTGGCGGCCTGTGCCGGTTCGGGCATCAGGGGCAGAATCAGCAGGGCAAGCACCGCGAACCCGCCCCGGCGCCAGCCCAGCAGGAGAAGCGGGAGCGCGAGCCAGAGCAGCCAGTAGCCGTCATCCTGCCATCGGTTCACGGTCCGGTCTGCGTCGGCGGATTGCCAGTCATCGCTGTCCGAGGGCGCCAGTTTCAGGGCCTCGATATCGGTGTCGTCGAGGGTCAGGGCGTGAAATGATCCGCCGGTTTCCACGGCCACCCGGGAAAGCGCACCGGGGTTGGCACGGGTAATCACGATTTCCCCGTTTTCGCGCATGAAGCCCCGCTTGGCCAGAGGTATGGGGCCGCCGCCCTCGGTGCCGACCATCAGGGTGCTCAGAGAGTAAGGCGTGCCTGCCAGGGCGTGGGTGATGCCGGGCAGGTATCCCTCCCGGACATCATCGGTGATCAGCAGGATCTTGCCTTTGCCCGGGGCGCCCTGTTCGAGCAGTTCCGTTGCCCGGGTGACCGCCAGATCGGCGCGATTGCCCTGGGCCGGCATAATCGTCGGGTCCAGCACGTTGAGCATGGCTTCGATGGTGCGGGCATCATCGGTCAGGGGCGTGACCACGTGAGCATCGGCAGCGTAGACCACCAGACCATTGAGGCTGCCCTCCCGGGTCTTGAGGATATCCCGGATCTTGCGTTTGGCTCGGGTCAGGCGATCGGGTTCCACATCGGTGGCGAGCATGGACAGCGACAGGTCCAGCACCATGACCAGACTGTCCCCCGGCTGTTTCAGGGGCGTGGGTGCCTCTCGCCAGGCCGGGCCGGCCAGAGCAACAGCCAGTATCACCAGCGCCAGGGAGACCGGAACAAGCGGAGAACCACCTCTGCCATTCTGCTGCCCCCCGGACCGGATCAGAGGCGAAAGCAGGGGCGCGGGAATCAGTCGTGACCAGCCGCTGTCGCCGTGGCCTGCGTTGCGGAGTATGACCAGGAGCAATGGCACCGCAAGAAGGAGCAGCAACCAGAGCGGGCGAAGGAAATGGAAGTCAGCCATGCGCCGCTCCTTCTGCTGGTTCTGCGCGGGACTGGCGGCGTCGGGCCGCGAGGCTTGCCAGGGCGAGCATCAGCCACAGGCCGGTCGCAAAGCCGGCGGGCCAGACGAACAGCTCGGTCACCGGGCGGTAGAACTTGCCCTCCAGTTCGATGGCTTCGAGCTGGTTGATGCTCTCATAGATCATTTCCAGCTCGGGCAGGCTGCGGGCCCGGAAATACTGGCCACCGGTGGCTTGCGCCATGCGGGTAAGCAGGCCCTCGTCCAGGTCCCGGGAGGGATTGACCCGTCGGGAGCCGAGCAGGCCCCGTTGCACCATGGTGTCGGCGCCGATGCCGATGGTATACAGCCTGACGCCGGCTGCCGCGGCAATTTCGGTGGCCTTGTCCGGACTGATCTCCCCTGCGGTATTGGCGCCGTCGGTGAGCAGCACGGCGACTCGTTGTTCCTGGGGGCGGTCCCGCAAGCGTTTGACCGCCAGCCCGATAGCATCCCCGATTGCCGTGGCGCGTCCTGCCATGCCCAGCCCGGATTCCTGCATCAGGGTGCGCACGGTTTCCAGGTCAAACGTCAGCGGTGCCTGGACGTAGGGCTCGGTGCCAAACAGGATCAGGCCGAGCCGGTCGCCCTTGCGCCGCGAGATGAAATCATTCAACACGTGCTTGACCGCCTGCAGACGATTGATGCTGCGGCCCTGGATCACCATATCCCGCTCGTCCATGGAAGGAGAAATATCCACCACCAGCATGAGGTCGCGACCGGTCACGGGTAACTGGACCTGCTCACCCACATACTGGGGCCGCGCCAGCGCCAGGACCAGGAGTAGCCATAGCAGGCTGAGCAGAAGCTTGCGCCACCACGGAGTGGCGCTGCCCTGGCGACTGACGCCCGGCAGACCGGATAACCAGTGTCCGGTGGGCAGGACCGGGGCATCCACCTGCCGGCGGGCCGGTCGGCGCCACTGAATCAGCAGCGGGAGCAGGGCAATGACAAGCACCCAGGGATAAGCCAGGCTCAGCATTTCTGCCCTCCCAGCCAGTGGCGGGCAAACCGGATGGCTTCGTCGGGATCGGCCTGTACCGACGGTTGCCAGGCGGCCCGGACCATCGCCTCCAGCGCCTGTCGGGGAGCCGTTTGTCCCGCCGGGGTTGTCGCGATCAGGAATTCCACCCAGGCGTTGCCGCTGAGGGCCTGGGGCTGGCTTTCCGGGTGGCACTCCCTGGCCGCCTGCTTGAGCAGGGTGTTGAGGCGGGCGAACCAGGACGGTGTCGGTTCCGCCTTTTGCTCCAGCTCGGTCAGGGCGAGGATTGCCTGCCTGCGCCAGCGATTGCGACGCCTGTGGCGAAGCAGGACTACCACCACCAGCGCCAGGGCACCCAGAATCAGCACAGCGAGTATCCACCAGCCCGGTGCCGGTGGCCAGAATCCACCTGTGGCGGGTAGATGGATGTCGCGCAACTGGCTGAGGGGATCCTGTGGATTCATCCTATCCGCCCCCTCGGCCCAAGCAGGGATTTCAGTACGGAGGCCGGATCCTCGCCGGTTGAAACCGTCGCGGACATCACGCCGGCGGTGCGGAAACAGGAAGCCAGCTGCGTTTCGTGGGCAGTAATGCGCTCCCGCCAGGCTTTCTGGAAACGGGGGTTGCCGGCGTCGAACCAGATCGGGCCGTCCGGACCGGCAACCGCGAACCGGCCGCTGTCGGGCAGCTGCTGCTCCAGCGGATCCACAATCCGGATGGCGTTGACGACATTGTGGCGTGCCAGGGCGCCCAGCAGGGAGGCCGTCTCGTCCGAGAGCTGCAGGAAATCGCTCAGTACGAAAATACGGCTGCCGGTATGGGCAACGCGCCGTGCTTCGGCCAGGGCCTGATCGAGCCAGGGGCCGTTGTCCATGCCGGTAGTGGGCAGCCCCCCGTTCCGGTCGGGTTGGTGTTGCTGTTCCGCAAGGGAATCCAGCAAGCGCAACACCGATTTTTTGCGCCGGGCCGGACGAAGTACTTCAAGCTTTTCACCGTTGAAGACGATCCCGCCAACCTGGTCTCCGGCCCACAGGGCCAGCCAGGACAGGATCGCCGCCACCTGCGCGCAACGGACCTGCTTGTAGGCACCGGTGCTGGCGAAGAACAGGCTCGGCCCCAGGTCACAGAGCAACAGCACGGGTCGCTCCCGTTCTTCCTCATACAGTTTGGTGTGGGGTGACTGGCGCCGGGCGGTAACCCGCCAGTCGATGCTGCGGATGTCATCGCCCGGCTGATATTGGCGCACCTCGGCAAAGGCCATGCCACGCCCCCGTTGGGGCGAGCGCTGCAGGCCCGCCTGCCGGGACCGGACCGGTCGCGCCGAGGGCAGCTTCAGGGCCCGGGCATCGGCCTGCAACCGGATCAGGTCGGGCAGGCTGATGTGTGTGGTGGCTTGGCTGCTTACCATGGTGTCGGGTCTTGCACAGGAATGTGGGGCCTCAGGCGGCGACCGGAACCCGGTCAATCAGGCGCGCGATAACCGCGTCCGGCGTCATGCCCTCGGCTTCGGCCTCGAAGGTCAGCAGAATCCGGTGCCGGAGCACATCGAAGGCCATGGCCCGGACGTCATCGGGGGTGACGTAGTCCCGGCCGTCGAGCCAGGCACTGGCGCGGGCACAGCGGTCCAGGGCAATGGTACCCCGTGGGCTGGCGCCGAACGCCGTCCAGCGGGCCAGTTCGGGATCCAGGCTGGCTGCATCCCGGGTTGCCAGTACCAGGGCCAGCAGATATTGCTCAACCGGTTCGGCCATGTAGATGTCCGCCGCCTCGGCTCTCGCAGCAAAGACCTGTTCCGCACTGATCCGCGTTTCCGCCTTGGGCAGCCCCTGACGGTAATCGTTCCTCGCCAGGTGCAGGATGGCCTTTTCGGCCTCGGCCGAAGGATAGTCAATCACCACATGCATCAGGAAGCGGTCCAGCTGGGCTTCGGGCAGCGGGTAGGTCCCTTCCTGCTCGATCGGGTTCTGGGTCGCCATCACCAGGAACAGTTTGTCCAGGGGAAAGGTCTTGAGACCAACGCTGACCTGCCGTTCGCCCATGGCTTCCAGCAGGGCGGACTGCACCTTCGCGGGCGCACGGTTGATTTCGTCAGCAAGCACGAGGTTGTGGAAGATGGGGCCTTTCTGGAATTCGAATTGCCCGGTCTCGGCCCGGTAGATCTCGCTGCCGGTGACATCCGACGGCAGCAGGTCCGGAGTGAACTGGATACGGTGGAAGTCCCCGTCGAGGTGATCTGCCAGGGCCTTGATGGCGGTGGTCTTTGCCAGCCCGGGTGCTCCTTCCACCAGTAGGTGGCCATCTGCCAACAGGGCAATGAGCAGCCGGTCTACCAGTTTCTCCTGACCAATGATCCTTTTGGCTAACTGTGACCTTAACTCCCCGAACGTATGCTGTAGTGACATTGGATCTAACTGCTCCCCTATCCATGTCCCGTCAAGGAACCGTATTGTTCGTAAGTAGTTGCCGCAGTTTTCGCATCTGGACGGCAAAAATCAAGGGTTTGACTATGCTTATGTGGCAGGACGTCGATTACGTTTATTTCACACTGACCAGAGGTAGATCATGAACGCGCTGACTGTGGCCAGCAAGGAACAGTTTTTTGAGCAACTCGCTGATGCGTTTTCCCAGAAGATCGCGAAGACAGAGGCGAAAAAAATCAGTGAATTTGCAAAGCAGCATTACGCGCATATCCCTCTTGAAGAGTTGGTGAGTCGACGATTCTCCGATACCTACGGCGCCATTCTCGCCGCCTGGCAATTCCTGCAGAAGCGCAGCGCCGAGGAAACCCCGGTCTCGGTATTCAATCCGGATCTGGAAAGTGACGGCTGGCAGTCCACCCACACTGTCATTTTCATTCTGCATCCGAATATTCCGTTCCTGATCGATTCCCTGCGGATCGCCATCAATCAGCGGGAAATCGGCACCCATTCCATCCAGCACTCGATCCTGCAGGTCGACCGTGACAAGGACGGCAAGCTCAAGAAGCTGCACTCCACCAAGAAGAGCGGCTCGGGAACGGAGTACGAAGCCTTTATCGTTCTCGAGATCGACCGCCACAGCAATCCGTCGGATCTGAAAGATCTGGAGGAGGCGCTGCAGACGGTACTGCACGAAGTGCGGATCGCAGTCTCGGACTTCAATGTGGTGACTGACAAGGTCAACCGGATTATCGGCGAACTGGACGATACCACCGCCGGCATCAGTGACGAGGAGAAGGAGGAGGCCAGGGCGTTCCTCAACTGGCTGGTTCAGGACCACTTTACCTTCCTGGGTTACGACGAATACGACTATGTGAAGGACAAGAGCGGTGTGGTTGTGAGCCGGGTCGAGAACTCGGAACTGGGTATTTTGCGGGTCAACAACGAACGGCCGGACCGGGTCCGCCTGAACGAGCTGCCCCAGCGCACCCGACACGAAATGACCCGCACCGACGACATTTTTATCTTCGCCAAATCCGCCCAGCGCTCGCGGGTGCATCGCCCGGCGTACCCGGACTACATCGCGGTCAAGAAGTTCGACGACAAGGGCGACGTGGTCGGTGAGCGTCGGTTCCTGGGTCTGTATACCGCACGGGTCTATAACGAGCGGCCCGACGAGATTCCACTGTTACGCCGGAAGTTCCAGAGTGTGATGAAGCGTTCCGGCTTTCTCCGGGACGACTACGCCGGCAAGGAACTGGAACAGATCCTCACGCTCTACCCTCGGGATGAGCTGTTCCAGATAGAGACCGATGAGCTGCTCCGGGTGGCCAAGAATATTCTCTACATCCAGGAGCGCCGCCGCATCGAGCTGTTCATGCGCGAGGATGTCTATGGCCAGTTTGTCACCTGCCTGGCCTTCTTCCCGCGGGACATCTACAACACCGAGCTGCGCCTGAAAGTGGAGCAGGTGCTGTTCGAGACCCTGGAAGCGGAGGACATCGAGTTTGTCACCCACTTCTCCGAGTCGGTTCTGGCCCGGGTGCAGTTCACCATCCGGGTGCCGCAGGTGGAGAATCGCCACTTGCCGATCGCCGAGATCCGGGAAAAGGTGATCGACCTGGCCCAGTCCTGGCGCGACGGTCTCTACGAGGCGCTCAGCGAAGCCTACGGCGAGGAGCGCGGCAACGAATTCTACCGGCTCTGGGCCGGAGGATTTCCGCCCAGTTACACCGATATGTTCTCGCCACGCCGGGCTGCCATTGACCTCGATCACATCGCTGCTTCGGCGGCCAGAGACGATCTGGCCATGAGTTTTTACCGGGCGTTGGAGGAGGATGAGAGCACCCTCCATTTCAAGCTGTTCTACCCGGATGAGCCCCTGCCGCTGTCGGACGTGATGCCGATTTTCGATAACCTCGGGTTCCGGGTGATCGGTGAGCACCCGTTCGAGGTCCTCGACCGCCACGGCAAATCGGTCTGGATCCACGATTTTACCCTGCAGGCCCACACCGGCGAAGTGGTGGACATCCACCGCATACGGCCGATTTTCGAGGAGCTGTTCCGCCGGGTCTGGCACGGCGAGGCGGAGAACGACGCCTTCAACCGTTTGTTGTTGTCCTCTTACATGAGCTGGCGCGAGATTGCCCTGCTGCGGACCTATGCCCGCTACATGCGTCAGATCCGGTTCTCCAACAGTCAGACATTCATCTCCAATACCCTGGTCAACCATGTCCAGCTGACCAGAACCTTGCTGGATCTGTTCGATATCCGCTTCAATCCCGAGCGCCAGCAGAGCAAGGGCAAGAGCGAGGCTGCGCAGCAAAAACTGGAGATCGAATTCAACGCCGGCCTGGACGAGGTCGAAAATCTCAGCGAAGACCGGGTTCTGCGTCTTTACATGGAGTTGATGCAGGCCACCCTGCGAACCAATTACTTCCAGTTCGATGCGGACGGCAAGCCGAAGTCCTACATCAGTGCGAAATTTGATCCTTCCCGCATTCCGGACATGCCGCTGCCACTGCCAATGTTCGAGATCTTCGTATACTCGCCGAGGGTCGAGGGGGTGCACCTCCGTGGCGGCAAGGTCGCCCGTGGCGGACTGCGCTGGTCCGACCGTTTCGAGGATTACCGCACCGAGATCCTTGGTCTGGTCAAGGCGCAGCAGGTGAAGAACGCGGTCATTGTGCCGGTCGGTGCCAAGGGTGGTTTCGTGGCCAAACGACTGCCGGATCCCTCGGATCGGGAAGCGTTTCAGGCCGAAGGTATCGAGGCCTACAAGACCTTTATCCGCGGCCTGCTGGATATTACCGATAATCTGGTGGATGCCGGGATAGAGCCGCCGGAGCGGGTTATCCGGCATGACGATGACGATCACTATCTCGTTGTGGCTGCCGACAAGGGCACCGCGACCTTCTCCGATATTGCCAATGGCCTGGCCGCGGAATACGGGTTCTGGATGGGCGACGCGTTCGCCTCCGGAGGCAGTAACGGGTATGACCACAAGAAGATGGGCATTACCGCCCGGGGTGCCTGGGTCTCTGTGGAGCGGCACTTCCGCGAGATGGGCATCAACCCGGGATTGGACGAATTCACCGCCATCGGCATCGGCGATATGGGCGGGGATGTATTCGGAAATGGCATGCTGTGCTCGGAGAAGACCCGGCTGGTGGCGGCGTTCAACCACATTCACATTTTCGTCGATCCGGATCCGGATGCCGAAGCCAGCTACCGTGAGCGCAAGCGCCTGTTCGAAATGCCCCGGTCCGCCTGGACGGACTACGACACCAAACTGATCTCCAAGGGCGGTGGGGTGTTCAGCCGCAACGCCAAATCGATCCCGGTCAGCCCCGAGATGAAGAAGCTGCTGGGGATCAAGGCCGATCGAGTGCCGCCCAACATGCTGATCTCCCATATTCTGAAGTCCCAGGTGGACCTGCTCTGGGTGGGTGGTATCGGCACCTACGTCAAGGCCAGCTCCGAATCCAATACCGATGTGGGCGACAAGGCCAACGATGGCCTCCGGATCAACGGCTCAGAGCTGCGCTGCAAGGTAGTGGGTGAGGGCGGCAACCTGGGGCTGACCCAGCTGGGCCGGATCGAATACGCCCTCAAGGGTGGCCGTCTGAATACCGACTTCATCGACAACTCCGGTGGTGTGGATTGCTCGGACCATGAGGTCAACATGAAGATCCTGCTCAACCGGGCCGTGGCCGTGGGCGATCTCACCGAGAAGCAGCGGAACGTGATGCTGGAGGAGATGACCGACGATGTCGCGTCTCTGGTTCTGAAGAACAACTACCGTCAGACCCAGGCCATCAGTATCGCCAGCGAGGATGCGGCCACGCGTCTGGAGGAATACCGCCGGCTGATGAACACCTTCGAGAGCGAGGGCAAACTCAACCGGGCCCTGGAGTTCCTGCCGGACGATGAAACCCTGTCCGAGCGCAAGCTCGACAAGAAGGGGCTGACCCGGCCGGAGTTGTCAGTGCTGATCTCCTATGTCAAAGGCGATCTCAAGCAGACGCTGATCGACAGCACCCTGCCGGATGAGCCTCTGCTGGCGGGAGAAATGTACAAGGTCTTCCCCCGAGCCCTGACCCAGCAGTTCAGTTCGGAACTGGGTGAGCACCAGCTGCGGCGCGAAATCATCGCCACGCAGATTGCCAATGACATGGTCAACCACATGGGCATTACCTTTGTGGAGCGCCTGAATCAGTCCACCGGTGCCGACGCTGCTTCCATCGCCCTGGCATGGATTATCGCGCGGGATGTGTTCCGCATTGATAACTGGTGGGACAGGATCGAGTCACTGGATTTCCACATTCCGGCCAGGCTCCAGATGGAGCTGATGCAGGACCTGATGCGCCTGATGCGCCGGTCCGTGCGTTGGTTGCTGCGTAACCGCCGGGCCGAGCTCAGCATCCAGAGCCACATGGAACGGTTCGCCGACAGTGTCTGGGCCATTACCGCCGGCCTGCCGGACTATCTCGGCGAGCAGGCACGCCAGTCCTGGGAGAAACGCCACACAAATCTCGTCGAGGCGGGTTTGCCCAAGGAACTTGCATCGGTGGTTTCCGGGACCGGTTATCTGTATTCCTCCCTGGGCATCATTGAGGCCAAGGAGGCTACCGGTATGCCCCTGAAGACGGTGGCCAATCTCTATTTCGAACTGGGTGACCGGCTCGACCTGACCTGGTTTGCCACGGCCATTGCCGATCTGCAGCCGGTGTCCCACTGGGAGGCACTGGCCCGGGAGAGCTTCCGGGAAGACCTGGACTGGCAGCAACGGGCTCTGACCACCGGGGTCTTGAAACTGGCAGAAAAACCATCGGATGTGCCCGCCTGCGTGGAAAGCTGGATGCAGCAGCATGAACAATTGATTGATCGCTGGAAATCCATGCTGGCGGAACTCAAGAGCGCCCGGGAGCCCGAGTACGCCATGTTCTCGGTTGCATTGCGGGAATTGCTGGATCTGGCCCAGAGCACGATCCATCAGCCCCAGGGTGAAGTCGGACTTGAGACCAACTGAGTATTGCGTTTTCACAATGATTCGCTTTCAATTCCGGCACTTTTATGAAAATCGGGAGTTGTTTGCATGGGGCAGCTAGATCATCTGCTGGATAAGAACCGCGCCTGGGCCAACGGCATCAAGGCTGTCGATCCCAAGTTCTTCGATCGTCTGTCCAATCAACAGGCGCCGGAATACCTGTGGATCGGATGTGCCGATAGCCGGGTCCCGGCAAACCAGATCGTGGATCTGCTGCCTGGCGAGCTTTTTGTTCACCGCAACGTGGCCAACGTGGTGGTGCACACCGACTTCAATTGCCTGTCGGTCCTGCAGTTTGCCATCGAAGTGCTCAAGGTGAAGCACATTCTGGTGGTGGGGCATTACGGCTGTGGCGGTGTACGCGCGGCCCTGCTGAACGAAGGTTTTGGTCTGATCAGCAACTGGCTGCGCCATGTCCAGGACGTGCGCGATCGCCATGAGGCGACGCTGGACGCGATCCCGAGCGAGCAGGATCGGGTCGATCGCCTGTGCGAGCTCAATGTGGTGGAACAGGTGGGCCACGTGTGCCAGAACAACATCGTCCAGGAAGCCTGGCGTCGCGGGCAGCCACTGACTGTTCATGGTTTTGTCTATGACGTAGCCGATGGCCTGCTCCGGGACATGGGGCTGTCCATCTCCAACGAGGAAGAGCGGGAGCGGGTCCGGCAGAATGCGGTCGAAGAGCTGGTTCAGCGTCCGGTCCGTGCTGGTCGCCAGAAACTGGCCTGATCGCTTCATGTCCTCTCTTCCCAATTCCCACGAGGCATTGCTGCGTAACAGTGACCTGCTGGGTGGCACCGTCGGCCTGCTAGGCGTGACAGACCCGGCCATCCTGCCCCTGGTAGGAGATAGTGGTCTTGTCATGAGTGAGCATGCCGGCGTTTACAGCGCGCTGAGCCAGGTCCCCGGCTGGCAGGCCTGTTTCGGTTATGACGATCCCGGTCTCCAGACCGCCACTCTCGACACCGTCGTGGTTTTCCTGCCCAAGGCCAGGGCCGAACTCGACCTGCGACTGGCTCTGGCGTTATGGCTGGCCAGGGTCGGTGCCCGGTTGATCCTGGTGGGCGAGAAAAAAGAAGGTATCGCTGGCGCGGTCAAGCAGCTCAAGGCCTGGTTGCCCGATGCCGGCAAGGTGGACAGTGCCCGCCATTGCCAGGTGTGGAGCGCAGAGGTTGCGGAGCCGTCCCGGGAGTTCACGTTGGCGGACTGGATCACCTGGACACCTATAGAGCATGCCGGTGTCAACATCGATGTAGCCGGTATGCCGGGCGTCTTCAGCCTTGGTGAACTGGATGAGGGGACGGCCCTGTTGCTGGATAGCCTCGCCAGTGAACCTGTCAGCGCCGGCCGACTACTGGATTTTGCCTGTGGTGCCGGGGTAATCGGCAGCTGGCTACAGCGTTGGCAGCAACAGTCGGATCAGGCCGCTGCCCGGGTCGATGGTCTCGATGTCCAGTCGCAGGCGGTGATCTGTGCCCGGGCAACCTATGAACGCAATGGGAGTGTGGGGGATATCCGTGCCTCGGACGGCCTCTCGGGTGTCGAGGGTAAATGGCCCGCCATTGTCACCAATCCGCCGTTTCATACCGGCGTCCGGACCGATACGTCCATGACCGAGCGTTTCCTCCGGGAGGTCGCTTCCCATCTCGAATCCGGAGGAGAGTTGCGGCTGGTGGCGAACAGTTTCCTGCCTTATGAAGACCAGATCCGGCGCCATGTCGGCACAGTGGAACGACTGGAGCAAACCCGCCGGTTCACCGTCTATCGCGCTTTTCGCCGCTGAAGGAATAAAAAAAGCCCCTGGGGTGAGGGGCAAAGGTGAATTGCATGAACACCGTCGACTGTAGGGTTAATTTCTAGAATAAACAGCCTAGAATAGGCGCCCTCATGAATTGCCTCTCCGGAAAGCCCGAAATGACAAGCGCAAAGCTCCAGACTCCTGATGGTCCACTTTCATTGGCCCGCCCCGGCGGCGGTGACAAGTCGCTCAGGGCCTGGGATGCGGCCGACGAGCTGTTGCTGGAAACGGCGACAACGTTCCTTCAGGACCGGCCACACGCCAGCGTCCTCATTGTGGATGACCAGTTCGGCGCACTGTCTCTGGGCCTTGCCCGTTTTGCCCCGGAA
The DNA here is from genome assembly GCF_050379415.1 of Marinobacter sp. DUT-1. NCBI lineage: Bacteria > Pseudomonadati > Pseudomonadota > Gammaproteobacteria > Pseudomonadales > Marinobacteraceae > Marinobacter > Marinobacter sp. DUT-1. The sequence goes on along the minus strand of NZ_JBNRLS010000002.1, from coordinate 836,394 downwards.
CTGGTGGCGGACAACGCCGGACTGGCCGAGGCTCTGGTAGTGAACGCCAGGGCCAATCCGTCGGTAACCAACGCGCCTCTTGCCACCTGCTGGCAGGATCCGCCTGCGGGCCCTTTTGATCTCGTCGTGTTGCGGATTCCCCGCCAGGCGGACTATCTGGCCTGGCTGTTGCGTTGGCTCAACGGAGTGCTGTCGGAACAGGGCAGGGTCCTGGCCGGGGGCATGATCAAGCACCTGCCGGATCGGAGCGTCGATGTCTTTGCCGGGGCGGTGGTGACCGAGCAGGTGTTACCCGCGCGCAAGAAGGCGAGAGTTGTTGTGTGTAGCAGGGGGCAGGCGAGCCTGAACGAGTGGCCGGGATTATGGAAGGGCTATGCCCTGGATAACGGTGTTCGGGTGGAGGCCCTGCCGGCAGTGTTCGCCCGGGAGAAGCTGGACATCGGCACACGGCTGCTGTTGCCACATGTCACCGAAGCCGTGGCGGCGCTCGGTGCCGATGCCCGAGTGCTGGATCTCGCCTGCGGGAACGGTGTGCTCGGGCTTCAGGCCCTGTCGGCTCGACCGGAGCTGGCGGTCACCTTCACCGATGTCTCCAGCCACGCGGTGCTGAGCGCCGGGCACAATGTCAGTCGGGCTTTTCCGGGCGCCCGTGCATCCTTTTGTCATGCCGATGGCATTCCGGAAGAGGCCGGCGCGTTTGACCTGATCCTGCTCAACCCGCCATTCCACGAAGGGGGTGTGGTGGGGGACCATATCGCCCTGCGACTGTTCCGGCAGGCTGCCCGGCATCTTGCGGCAGGCGGCCATTTGCTTATGGTGGGCAACCGCCACCTGGGGTACCACCGAACCCTCAGGCGTGATTTTCCGACGCTGCGTCAGCTGGATGCGGACCCGAAGTTTGTGGTGTTTCAGGCCGGGCGGTCGTAACCCAGGCGTGCCAGAGTGTCGACAATGGTCTGGGTCTGGCTGTCGATCTCGATGTTGACCCGGTCCCCGGTCTCCGCCTTGCCGAAGGTGGTGGCTCTCAGGGTTTCCGGAATCAGGTGCACGTTGAACCGGTTATCCTGGACCTCGCCAATGGTCAGGCTGGCGCCATTGATGGCAATGTAGCCTTTGGGAAAGATGTAACGGGTCCACTCTTCGGGCACTTCAAACCAGATCGTGACGTTATTCTCCGGGCGCTCGATTTCCACGATCCTGGCCGTGGTATGCACATGCCCTGACAGCAGGTGCCCGCCGATCTCGTCACCAATGCGTGCTGCCCGCTCGAAGTTTACCGCGTCGCCTGCCTTGAGTTCGCCGAGTGTGGTCAGTCGCAGGGTCTCCTGCATGGCATCAAAGTACAGCGTTGCGCCGTCCTGGCGGGTTACGGTCAGGCAGGTGCCATTGATGGCCACGGAGGCGCCGATACTCACGCCCTCGACCTTGTCTTCAGGGAGTCGCACCGCCAGCGTGCTCAGTCCCGGCCGGGCGGTGACCTCGTCAATGGTGGCGATTCCCTGGACAATTCCTGTGAACATAGATTACCTCTTGGCTTTGGGGCCTGTGCGCTGTGGCGGGAAGCAGAAGGATAACAAACTTGACATAAATTGGCTTCAAACGTATGTTTAAAACAGATGTACGCTAGAGGCACCGATAACAAGATGGCGCAATCTGATACCGTAGACCGGATTCTTGACGCAGCCGAGGAACTGTTCGCCGAGCGCGGGTTTTCCGAAACTTCCCTCCGGATGATTACCAGTAAGGCTAAAGTAAACCTCGCCGCTGTCAATTACCACTTTGGTTCGAAGAACGCGCTGATCCACGCGGTCTTTGCCCGATTCCTCACGCCGTTTTCCGCCACCCTGGAAAAAGCCTTTGACGAGCTTGAGGAAAGCTGCGGCGATCAGCCGCCGACCCTGAATCAGACTCTCTGGGCTCTGACCGAAAGTGCTGTCCGGATGCCCCAGCGGAATGAGAAGGGTATCTCCATCTTCATGCGCCTGCTCGGTCTTGCCTACACCCAGTCCCAGGGCCATCTGCGGAAGTTCCTCGAGCAGGAGTACGGCGATCCGTTCAGCCGGTTCATGCGTCTGCTCAAGGCTGCGACCCCTCAGCTTTCGGCCGTAGACCGCTACTGGCGCATCCAGTTCATGCTCGGAGCGACCGCCTTCACCATGTCCAGCTCCGATGCCCTGCGTGACATCCTGCAGAACAAGACCGGTGTCGAAACCTCGGTCCAGGAGATCGCCATGCGCCTCGTACCTTTCCTGGCTGCCGGCATGCAGGCCGAAGACACCATGCTGGTTCCGCCCAAAAGCAGTAAGGTCTCGGTTGCCTGAGTTCAGCTCCCTCGGTTAGGCTTCCGGTCTGGAATAGTCCGGATACGGAGCCCGACCGGTTTTGAGCCAATCACCGAAGCACATTGATCACCTGGCAGTATCCATCGCTGCCCAGACCCTGTCCCTGGTGAGTAACCAGGGCCATATCATTGCCCGCTATCCGGTATCCACGGCCCTGAACGGGGCAGGGGAGCAGGACGGCAGTGGCTGCACCCCGCGGGGCGAACACTACATCCGCGCGATGGTGGGCCAGGGGCTGCCAGAAAATACGGTATTCCGGGCCCGTCGTCCCACCGGTGAAATCTACTGTCCTGAACTGGCACTGGCGCATCCCGACCGGGACTGGATCCTCAGTCGCATCATCTGGTTGTGCGGCCTGGAGCCGGGCAAAAACCGCGGTCCCGGGGTCGATACTTTCCGTCGCTTCATATACATTCACGGCACACCGGCTACCGAGCCCATGGGGGTTCCCAGATCCCATGGCTGCATCCGGATGCGCAATCCGGATGTGATCGAGCTGTTTGACCGGGTACAGGCCGGGCTTCGGGTTGTAATCCTCTAACCATTTTTCATCCGAGGGAATCGATGATCGGAGAGCTGCTGGCAACAATCAACGAGTGGATCAAGGGTTTCGGGCTGCTCTCCCAGGGCTGGCGAACCGGCATTATCGTTTTTGCGCTGGTCTTTGGTACCGCCATAGTCGCGTACTTGGCGAGCCACGTGGTGCGAGTGCTCGAGCGTAAATTCAGCAATACCCGGAATATCTGGGATGATGCCCTGTTGCACGCAGCCCGGCGGCCGCTTGTTGCCTTTGTCTGGCTCCAGGGCGTGTACTGGGCCGCGGAAGTCGCCCACCACTACTCGGAAGCCGAGATCTTCAAGGCCAATCAGAAACTGCTGGAACTGGGCTTTATCTGGATTGTGGTCTGGTCATTGCTGGGAATGATCAAGCAGGCCGAGCAGATCCTTGTTTCCCCGATGAAGATGAAAAAACCCATGGACTACACCACCGTGAACGCGGTGAGCAAACTGTCCAGGGCTGTGGTCATCATTACCGCCGTGCTGATTGTGATGCAGACTCTCGGCTACAGTATTTCCGGGGTGCTGGCCTTCGGTGGTGTGGGTGGTATTGCGGTGGGTTTTGCCGCCAAGGACCTGCTGGCCAACTTTTTCGGGGGCATGATTGTGCATCTGGACCGACCCTTCAAGGTTGGCGACTGGGTCCGTTCACCGGACAGAAACATCGAGGGCACGGTTGAGCATATCGGCTGGCGGGTGACGACGATTCGCACCTTCGACCAGCGCCCGTTGTACGTGCCCAACGCGGCGTTTACCACCATTGCGGTGGAAAACCCGTCGCGCATGTACAACCGCCGGATCTACGAAACCATCGGGATCCGCTACGCGGATGTCAGCCAGATGGCCGACATCGTCTCAGATATCCGTTCCATGCTGGAGAATCACGAAGAGATCGAGACCCAGCGGACCCTGATCGTCAATTTCGTGGCGTTCAACAGCTCATCCCTCGACATCATGGTGTACACCTTCACCAAGACCACCCAGTGGGTTCGGTTCCATGAGATCAAGCAGGATGTGCTGCTCCGGATCAGCGATATTATAGAAGGCTATGGTGCCGAGGTGGCGTTCCCGACCCGTACCCTGCACCTTCCCGATGGTGTACGTCTCTCCGGCCAGGACAATGGCGAACGCGAGAGTGGTGCGCGAGAAGGGGAACGGTCCGCCTCCGATAACGGCAAAGGATCACCCGAAGGAAAATCAGAATGACCGCAGCTTCAAGCACCTCGCCGGTCGGTATCATTGGTGGTACCGGCCTGACCACCCTCTCTGGCCTGACCATTTCCGGCGAGTCCCGTGTTTCCACGTCGTGGGGGGAGCCCTCGGCCCCCCTCGTGGAGGGGAGGCTGGGTGAGCAGTCTGTGATGTTCCTGTCCCGACATGGCAATCCGCACCGGATTCCGCCCCATCAGGTCAACTACCGTGCCAATATCATCGCGCTGTATGAGGCGGGTGTGCGAACGGTGGTCGGTGTGAATGCCGTTGGTGGGATCCATCGGGACATGGGGCCGGCCCACGTCGTCGTTCCGGATCAGATCATTGATTACACCTGGGGGCGGGGCAGTACCTTCTTCGAAGGCGATCTGGAGTCAGTCACCCACATCGATTTCACCTTTCCCTACGATGCTGACGCCCGGCAGGCGCTGATTGATGCCGCACAGCGGGAGTCGGTGCCGTTCTCGGATTTCGGGGTATACGGCGCAACGCAGGGGCCGAGGCTGGAAACCGCCGCTGAGATCCGGCGTATGGAGCGGGATGGCTGCGATCTGGTGGGCATGACCGGCATGCCGGAGGCGGCGCTGGCGGCGGAGCTGGGGATGCGTTATGTGTGCCTGGGGCTGGTGGTGAACTGGGCCGCGGGTAAATCCGAGCACATCATTACCATGGAAGAGATTGAAGAGGCCATCGAGCAGGGCATGTCCGGTGTGAAGACCATTCTCGCCAGCTCGATGGCCCAGCTCGGGCAACTCAGTCCGATGCCTCGACCTTCCTGAAGAACACCAGAACGCCGATGGTGGGGGAGTCCAGGAAGTGGACTTCCTGGCTGCGCATCCTGCGGGTTTCACGGATCCAGGTCACCAGTTCCAATGGCTTTGAAGCTGGCTGAGCCATTTGTGGCTGGAGGGATACGAAACCGTCGCCCTTGGTTTCTTCCTGCTGCTCCTCGCCGTCAGTGGGAGCCGGGGCGGACTGCCCGGTGAACGAACTGGTGCCCTGCTGCCAGTGATTGAGGTGGACGTCCACGTGCAGATAGCGTTGGCGGTCAATGGTGATATGCCCCTCGATTTCCCGTTGCCCAGCGCTATCGATCCAGTCGCCCAGCTCAATTCTGAGGGGGGCGCCCTCATAGTCGGGCGGGAACGCCTCGTACCAGCCTGCGCTCATCAGTACCCGGTAATTGCCACTGTTTTCCAGCCGCTGGGCCGCCGAGTTGAGGTACAGGTCCGCGCGGGGTGCCAGGTTCAGGGAGGTCTGGGCATTGCCGCTTTGATCCACCACCCAGAGTGCTTCGTCAGTCTCAACCGGTGGCTCCACCTCCCGGTCTCCCATGCGTTCTTCAACGGCAGAAGGGTCGACAATGCGCTCAAGAATGACGAATTCGGCACGGTAGTAGTCGTCCGGAATGTTGCCCGAATCCTGGGCCTGAGCGGTCAGGGCCAGCATTGCCAGCGTGAACGTGGCCAGGAGGCGGGCTGCCTTGGTACTGCTGAAAAGGGCGGTCGGTTGCAAAGGATTCTCTCCCCGAATCATGCGAGCGTCAGTGCCTGGATTTGCTGTCAGCCGGTGCCAGCTCATCCAGCATTTGCGAAATGCCATCGAGTTTACCACCGGTGGAGGTGTCCTTCAGCCTGAAACGGAAGCTGTTGGCCCCCTCAAGCCGGTATTGGTCCGGAGCGGATTGCACTTTTTTAACCAGAACCAGCGGGTCCACTGGTGTCGAGCCGCCAAACTCCAGACGGGTCCATTCCTTCCCGGCATCGATCTTCACGATGCCCAGAGCCTCAGCCTTGAGCCTCAATTCAGTCTGACGAATCAGGTTCTTCGTCGGTTCCGGTAACAATCCGAACCGATCGATCATCTCAACCTGAAGTTCTTTTAATGCCTCCGTGTTGTCCACGCTCGCGATGCGCTTGTACAGCATCAACCGGTTATGGACATCGGGCAGGTAATCCTCGGGAATCAGCGCTGGAATTCGCAGGTTCATCTCGGTGCCGTGGCTCAGCGGCAGGTCCGCGTTCGGAGTGCGGCCTTCCTTGATGGCCTTGACAGCCTCGTCCAGCAGTTGCATGTACAGGGTGAAACCGATGGACTCGATCTGCCCGCTCTGTTCCTCTCCGAGCAATTCGCCGGCGCCCCGGATTTCCAGGTCGTGGGTGGCCAGCATGAAGCCTGCACCCAGGTCCTGGGACTCGGAGATGGCATCCAGGCGCTTTTTGGCATCCGCGGTCATGGCCCTTGGCGGCGGCGTCAGCAGGTAGGCGTAGGCCTGGTGGTGGGAACGGCCGACGCGGCCCCGGAGCTGGTGGAGCTGGGCCAGGCCGAACTTGTCCGCGCGCTCGATAATGATGGTGTTGGCGCTCGGAATGTCGATGCCGGTTTCAATAATGGTGGTGCACACCAGCACGTTGAAGCGCTTGTGGTAGAAGTCGGACATGATCTGTTCGAGCTCCCGCTCGCGCATCTGGCCATGGGCCACGCCCACCCGCGCCTCGGGAATCATCCGGCGCAGGTCTTCGGCGGTCTTCTCGATGGTGGCCACGTCGTTGTGCAGGTAGTACACCTGACCGCCCCGCAGGATCTCCCGCAGGATCGCCTCTTTTGCCATGGCGTCATCCCGTTGCCGGACAAAGGTTTTTACGGACAGGCGCCGGGCCGGCGGGGTAGCAATGATGGACAGGTCCCGCAAGTGGCCCATGGCCATGTTCAAGGTTCGCGGAATGGGGGTGGCGGTCAGTGTCAGCATGTCCACTTCTGCCCGCAGAGCCTTGAGCTTTTCCTTTTGCTGGACCCCGAAGCGGTGTTCCTCATCAATAATGACCAGGCCCAGATTCTTGAACCGGATGTCTCCCTGCAGCAACTTGTGGGTACCGATAACAATATCGGCCTTGCCGTTCTCGATGGCTTCCAGCGCCTTGGTCGTCTGGCTGCCACTGCGGAACCGGCTCAGGAGCTCAACCTGTACCGGGGTGCCCGAGAACCGGTCCCGGAAGGATTCGTAATGCTGTTGCGCCAGCAGGGTGGTGGGCACCAACACCGCCACCTGTTTGCCGGACCAGGTTGCCAGGAAGGCGGCGCGCATGGCCACTTCGGTCTTGCCAAAGCCGACGTCACCACAGACCAGGCGGTCCATGGGTCGCTCTCCGGTCATGTCCTCGAAAACGGCCTGGATGGCGACTTCCTGATCCGGGGTCTCCTCGAAAGGGAAGTCGGCTGCAAAGGCGCGATACGCCTCCTTCGGATCCTCGAACTGGAAGCCCTTGCGGGCCTCCCGACGGGCATAGACATCCAGCAGCTCGGCCGCGGTATCCCGGATTTTCTCCAGTGCTTTCTGCTTGGCCTGGCTCCAGCGCTCGGTGCCGAGCTTGTGCAGCGGTGCGTGCTCGACATCGGTGCCGGCGTATCGGGAAATCAGGTGCAGGCTGGAAACCGGCACATACAGCTTCGAGCCGCCGGCATATTCGAGCATCAGGAACTCGTTGGACTCGTCGCCGACGGTAATCGTCTCCAGTCCGAGGTAGCGACCGACACCGTGGTCGATATGGACTACCGGGGCCCCGATCCGCAACTCTGACAGGTCGCGGTAGCCGCCATCGTCCAGTTCGGTCGGTTTTTCCCGGCGCCGGCGTTGCAGCACCCGTTCCCCGAACAGGGCAGTCTCGGTCACCAGGGCCAGATGTTGCTCGGGCAGCACCAGCCCTTGCTCCATGGGGGCAATGGTAATAGCCAGCGGGCACTCATCCTCCGAGATGAACGACTGCCAGTCATCCAGATTCCGGGGTTTCAGATCGTGGCTGGAGAGGTTCTCGATCAGTGCCTCACGCCGGCCGGAGGATTCCGCACCGATAAGGAGGCGGCCACCGAATTCCTCGATAAAGCGCTTGAGCCGGGCTGCCGGATCCGCCGCCCGGCCGTCCATTGCCACATCGGGCAGGGATCTGCTGGGGCAGTTGACGGCGCCGCTGCCTTCGACGGTGTCCGGGGTGGTGGTGACCCGCGGGAAGGTCTTCAGGTGGCCAAAAAGCTCACCCTGCTGCAAGAACAGGGTGGTTGGCGGCATGATCGGCCGCAGGCGGTCATGACGGCGATCCTCGTAGCGGTTGCGGGTTTCCGCGTCAAACTGGCTGACCGCCTCATTCAGACCCTGGGCAGTAAACACCAGGGTTTCGCCGGGCAGGTAATCAAACAGGGTGGCCGTTTCGTCAAAGAACAGTGGCAGGTAGTACTCGATACCGGGCGGCGTGATGCCGTGGCTCACGTCCTGGTAGATGGGGGCATCCCGGTCGGCATTCGGGAACTGTTCGAACCAGCGGTTGCGGAACCCGGAGCGGGCTTCCTTGTGCCAGGGGAATTCATAGGCCGGCAGCAGTTCGATGCGGTCAATCCGGTCAACCGAGCGTTGGGTCTCGGGATTGAAGGTGCGCAGGGTCTCGATTTCGTCATCGAACAGGTCGATCCGGTAAGGCTGGCTGGCACCCATGGGGAAAATGTCGAGGATTGCGCCACGGACCGCATATTCCCCGTGTTCGTAGACATTCTCCGAGTAACGGTAACCGGCGGCTTCCAGCTGCAGGCGCCATTTGTCGATGTCCAGGGACTGGCCAACCTCCAGGATCAGGGTGTTGCCCTGCAGGTAACTGACCGGTGGCAACCGGTGCATCAGGGTGCGGGCCGGAACCACCAGTAGCCCGTGACGGGTCGAGGGCAGGCGATGCAGGGTCCGGATCCGGCGGGAGGTGATGTCCTGGTGCGGCGAGAACAGGTCGTAGGGCAGGGTTTCCCAGTCCGGCAGGGATAGCAGTTCCATGCCGTCCGCGGTGATCGCCGGTTGATCCTCGTCACCGGGAAGCCCCAGGAAGAACCGCATGGCCTGCTCCAGCTCGATGGCCTCGCTGGTACTACGGGTGATAACCAGCGTCAGTCCCGGATGGTTGCGGGCACTCTCGCAGATGGCCAGGGCGTTACTGCTGCCGTGCAGCTCCCCCCAGGTTCGGTGGTCCGCCGGGCGAGTGGGGAACTCCGGTGCAATCAGCCGGTTATCTGATCTGGAGGGGCCTTGGCTCATGGTCGGGTGGTTGCTCCTGCAGTCCTGTATCGGGGAGATGGCGAGCGGCGTATTCTACCGTCCGGGAATGACACTGTCATGGCAGGGTGAGCAGTGCACGTGAGTATGAACGGAACCTTACGAATGGATAAGCCGATCGTATTTGCCGTCAGGCCGCTTAAGTTGGATAATGTGCGCCCCTGAAATTATTCCCAGTGCTAACAGAGGTCCCAACCGTGAGTCACGAACAGATCAACCAGCACCTGTCTAACTGGACGGAGAGAGAATCCACCGCGGAAGCCATGATTCCGCTGATCGGCCGTCTCTACCGCAAGAACAACGTGGTTACGTCCGTTTATGGCCGCGCCATTATCAACCAGTCGGTGATTGATATTATTCGCGCTCACCGGTTTGTGCGTCAGGTGGAAGACAGCGAGCTGTCCGTTCACGACACTCTGCCGATCCTCGAGGCGATGGACAAGCTGGACCTGGGTCGTGCCCACGTCGATATCGGCAAGCTGGCTGTGAAGTTCAAGTCCGAAGGTGGCGATCTGACGGAATTCCTCAAGCGCGAAATTGGCCCGGTGGTTGGCCAGTACCAGGCTCAGTCCGAGGAAGATGCCCACAACGACACCAAGGACGTTGTGCTCTACGGTTTCGGCCGTATCGGTCGGCTGCTGGCCCGGATCCTTATCGAGAAGGCCGGCGGCGGTAACAACCTGCGCCTGCGTGCCATCGTGGTTCGTCAGGGCGGCGCCGAGAACGACCTCGAGAAGCGTGCCAGCCTGCTGCGTCGTGATTCTGTCCACGGCCCGTTCGACGGCACCATTACCGTGGATGAGCAAGAATCTGCCCTGATCGCCAACGGCAACTACATCAAGGTGATCTACTCCGACGGTCCGGACAAGGTGGATTACACCCAGTACGACATCCACAACGCCATCGTTATCGACAATACCGGTAAGTGGCGTGACGAGGAAGGCCTGGGCCTGCACCTGAAGTCCAAGGGCGTAAGCCGGGTTATCCTGACCGCGCCGGGCAAGGGCGACATCAAGAACATCGTCTATGGTATCAACAACGACTGGATCACCGACGAGGACAAGATCCTGTCTGCGGCGTCCTGTACCACCAACGCCATCACGCCGGTGCTCAAAGCCATTCATGACGAGTACGGCATTCAGGACGGTCACGTGGAGACAGTGCACTCCTATACCAATGACCAGAACCTGATCGACAACTACCACAAGGGTAGCCGTCGTGGCCGCAGCGCTCCGCTGAACATGGTTATCACCGAGACTGGCGCTGCCAAGGCCGTCGCCAAGGCGCTGCCTGAGCTGAAAGGCAAGCTGAGCGGTAACGCCATCCGGGTACCGACCCCGAACGTTTCCATGGCCATCCTGAACCTGAACCTGGATAAGGATGTCACCGTGGAAGGCGTGAACGAGTACCTGCGTGACATGGCGCTGCACTCCGAGCTGCAGAAGCAGATCGACTTCGTGAACTCTCCGGAAGTGGTTTCCACCGACTTTGTCGGCTCCCGCCACGCCGGCATCGTTGATGCCCAAGCGACCATTGCCGGTGGCAAGCGCCTCATCCTGTACGTTTGGTACGACAACGAGTTCGGCTACAGCGCCCAGGTGGTTCGTTGTGTGAACCAGATGGCGGGTGTGACTTACCCGATCTTTCCGAAGCGCGCACGCGACTAAGGTCGTAGCGCCGGTCAGGCGCGATGTGCTCTGAAGAACCCCGGTGGCCTTGGCTGCCGGGGTTTTTTACTGCTTTCGGGGTAGAAAAACCATTCCGGTTTCTGGTGGAAATAGGTTTCCTTAATCTCTATAATTGGCGCGATTTTGGGTATGTCTGGCACCCCGTTTCTCATCTTTTCCTGCGTCAAATGCCTGGCAGCAGCAATTGCTGTGGCGTTTGAGTCAACTGGTGCAGCCTTCTGGCGCAATCCGCCAGGAAATCTGGGCCGCAGGGGCCGGGCGTTGGAAATCCTTAGATAGTTTCTGATGATTGGACGAGGCTAATGATCAAGATCAAAAAAGGCCTGGATCTTCCCATCAGCGGCGCTCCCGAACAGACCATTACAGACGGCAAGCCGATTCGCCACGTGGCATTGATCGGTTTCGACTACAACGGCATGAAGCCGACGATGGCTGTGAAAGAAGGAGACCGTGTCAAGCGCGGGTCGCTGCTGTTCACGGACAAGAAGACCGAAGGCGTTCGTTATACCTCACCCGCTGCCGGCGTGGTGAAAGAAATCAACCGCGGTGAGCGTCGTGTGTTCCAGTCAATCGTTATCGAGATCGATGGCGAAGAGGCTGAGACCTTTGCTCGCTACAACGATTCCGACCTTGGTGGGCTGGAGCGTCAGCAGGTTGTCGATAACCTGGTTGAGTCCGGCCTTTGGACAGCGTTCAAGACGCGTCCCTATAGCAAGGTGCCGGAAATCGATTCCGCTCCCCACTCCATTTTTGTTTCCGTGATGGACACCAACCCGCTGGCGGCTGATCCGACGGTTATCATCGGCGAGAATGCCAAGGCCTTCGAGAAGGGGCTGAGCATTATCTCCAAGCTGACCAGTGGCAAGGTTTTCGTCACCGGTAAGCCCGGTTCCGATGTGGCCGTGCCGAAAGCGGACAACATTGAAATCCAGCAATTTGACGGTGTGCATCCGGCTGGCAATGTGGGCACCCACATCCATTACCTGGATCCCGTTTCCGGCAGCAAAACGGTCTGGTCGATCAATTACCAGGACGTGATCGATATCGCCAAGCTTTTCGAGACTGGTGAAGTTCCGGTCGAGCGTATCGTTGCTATCGGAGGCCCCAAGGCCCTGAAACCGCGCCTGGTCCGTACCCGCCTGGGTGCCAGCCTGCAGGAACTTCTGGACGGTGAAGTTGCCACAGACTGTGAAGTCCGTGCCATCTCGGGTTCGGTGTTCGGTGGTCGTCGTGGCGACGGTCCCTGTGCATACCTGGGGCGCTTTGCCAACCAGATTTCCGTGCTGGAAGAACAGACCAAGCGCGAGTTCATGGGCTGGTTGTCTCCGGGCCCGAACAAGTTCTCCGTGCTGAACATCTATCTGTCCAAGCTCAACCCGGGCAAATTGTTCAATTTCACCACCACCACCAACGGCAGTGAGCGGGCCATGGTACCGGTCGGTGCGTATGAGCAGATCATGCCCCTGGATATCCTGCCGACCCAGCTGCTGCGTTCGCTGATTGTCGGTGATACCGAAATGGCACAGAAACTGGGTGCCCTGGAGCTGGACGAAGAAGATCTGGCGCTGTGCACCTTCGTGTGCCCCGGCAAATATGAATACGGTCCGATTCTCCGTGAGAACCTGACCCGAATCGAGATCGAGGGCTAATACGATGGCAATCCGACAGTTTCTCGATGGAATCGAGCATCACTTTGAGAAGGGCGGCAAGTACGAGCGGTGGTATGCGCTGTATGAAGCCGTCGATACCATTTTCTACTCGCCTTCGAGCGTAACCTCCACCACCTCCCATGTGCGTGACGGCGTTGACCTCAAGCGCATCATGATCACGGTGTGGTTGTGTACCTTCCCGGCCATGTTCTTCGGTATGTGGAACATCGGCTACCAGGCCAACAGCTTCCTGGCGTCCAACCCGGATGCCATGGTGGGTGACGGCGGCCTGCGGACTGCCTTCATCCAGGCCCTGGCGGTAACCGGCGCCGGTGCCGGCATGTGGGATAACTTCGTTTACGGTCTGGCGTACTTCGTGCCCATCTACTTCGTCACCTTCGTGGTGGGTGGTTTCTGGGAAGTGCTGTTCGCCACCGTGCGTCGCCACGAAGTGAACGAAGGATTCTTCGTGACCTCCGTGCTCTTCGCCCTGATCTGCCCGCCCACCATCCCGCTGTGGCAGGTGGCCCTGGGTATCACCTTCGGTGTGGTGATCGGCAAGGAAGTATTCGGCGGTACCGGCAAGAACTTCCTGAACCCGGCCCTGACGGGTCGTGCGTTCCTGTACTTCGCCTATCCGGCGCAGATCTCCGGTGACACTGTCTGGACCGCGGTTGACGGCTTCAGTGGCGCCACTGCCCTGAGCTGGGCGGCCTCCGGTGGTCTGGAAGCACTGCAGGAGCAGATCGGCTGGATGAGCGCATTCATGGGCACCATTCAGGGCTCCATGGGTGAGACGTCGACCCTGGCCATCCTGATCGGCGGTCTCATTCTGCTAGTGATGAAGATCGCTTCCTACCGCATCGTGGGTGGTGTGCTGATCGGCATGATCGGTATGTCCCTGTTGCTGAATCTGGTCGGTTCCGACACCAACCCGATGTTCGGCGTGCCGGCACACTGGCACCTGGTCATGGGTGGTTTTGCCTTCGGTATGATGTTCATGGCTACCGACCCGGTCTCTGCCGCCATGACCAACACCGGCCGCTGGTGCTTCGGTATCCTGGTGGGCGTGATGACCGTGCTGATCCGTGTGGTCAACCCGGCATTCCCGGAAGGCATCATGCTGGCGATCCTGTTCGCCAACCTGTTCGCACCGCTGATGGACCACTACGTGGTTCAGGCCAACATCAAACGGAGGCTTGCTCGTGGCTAAAGCTAAAGATACTGTCTCCAGAACCCTGATGGTTGCACTGGTGCTGAGTATTGCGTTCTCGGTTGTGGTTTCGACCGCAGCCGTCATGCTCCGGCCGGCGCAGATCCAGAATCAGAACCTGGATATCAAGACCAACATCCTGTCCGCTGCCGGCATGCTTGAGCCCGGCACCAGCGCCCAGGAGATCGAAGAAGCGTTCGAGCGTTTCGACGTGCGCCTGGTGGACCTGGATAGCGGCGAATTCGTGGAGCCTTCCGCCGTTGGCGTGCAGGACCCCATGAAGTACGACATGTACAAGGCGGCCTCTGATCCCCAGATGTCCACCAACATTCCCTCCTCCGAAGACAAGGCCGGCATCAAGCGCCGTCCGAACGTCGCCAAGGTTTATACCCTGAGCGAGAACGGTGAGCTGGTTCGTGTGGTGCTACCGATTCATGGCTATGGCCTGTGGTCCACCCTTTATGGTTTCATCTCCCTGGAGGGAGACCTGAACACCATCGAAGGTCTCGGCTTTTACTCCCACGCGGAGACACCGGGTCTGGGTGGTGAAGTGGACAATCCGCGCTGGAAACAGCAGTGGGTCGGCAAGGAAGTGTATGCCGACAGCCCCAGCGAGCCCCAGATCCAGCTGGTCAAGGGTGGTGTGAATGCTGATGCCCGTGACAAGGAGCATAAGGTTGACGCTCTGTCGGGCGCAACGCTCACCAGTCGGGGTGTTCAGCAGCTGGTCAACTACTGGATGGGTGAGCGCGGGTTCGCTCCGTTCCTGAAAAAACTTCGTGAAGGGGAGGTCTGATCATGGCCGGTTCATCTGCCAAACAGGTTCTCTTCGAACCGATCTTCAGTAATAACCCCATCGCCCTGCAGATCCTCGGTATCTGTTCGGCGCTGGCGGTAACCACCAGCATGAGCGTGACCATCGTCATGTGTCTGGCGGTTATCGCGGTTACCGCTTTCTCCAACCTGGCGGTTTCCCTGGTCCGTACCCAGATTCCCGGCAGCATCCGGATCATCGTACAGATGACCATCATTGCCTCCCTGGTAATCGTGGTGGACCAGATCCTCAAGGCCTACGCCTACGAGATTTCCAAGCAGCTGTCGGTATTCGTTGGTCTGATCATCACCAACTGTATCGTTATGGGCCGCGCGGAAGGCTTTGCCATGAACAACCCGCCCCTGCTGAGCTTCCTGGACGGTATCGGTAATGGCCTGGGTTACTCGGTGATGCTCCTGTTCGTGGCTTTCTTCCGGGAACTGCTGGGCGCCGGTTCGCTGTTCGGTGTTGGCCTGCTGCCGGTCGTGAACGAAGGTGGCTGGTACGTGCCGAACGGCCTTCTGCTGCTGCCGCCGAGCGCGTTCTTCATCATCGGTCTGGCGATCTGGGGCCTGCGGGCCTGGAAGCCGGAGCAGGTTGAAGAGCCTGACTACAAGATGTCTCGTCACAAAGCCAAGGAGGCCTTCTGATGGAACACTATATCAGTCTTCTGGTTAAGGCCATTTTCGTTGAGAACATGGCGCTGGCCTTCTTCCTGGGGATGTGTACATTCCTCGCGATCTCCAAGAAGATCGAGGCAGCCACCGGTCTGGGTATCGCCGTTGTTGTGGTACTGACCGTCACCGTGCCGGTTAACAACCTGCTCTATAACACCATTCTGCGTGAAGGTGCCCTGGACTGGGCCGGTCTGCCCAACGTAGACCTGAGCTTCCTGGGCCTGCTGACATACATCGGTGTTATCGCGGCGATCGTACAGATCATGGAGATGGTACTGGACAAGTACATCCCGGCTCTTTACGCCGCACTGGGTGTGTTCCTGCCGTTGATCACGGTTAACTGCGCCATCCTGGGTGCGTCACTGTTCATGGTTGAGCGTGACTACACCTTTGGCGAGAGTCTGGTGTATGGCTTTGGTGCCGGCCTCGGCTGGGCGCTGGCCATCATCGCACTGGCAGGTATCCGTGAGAAACTCAAGTACAGCGACGTTCCGGAAGGCCTGCGTGGCCTGGGCATCACCTTCATTACCGTTGGTCTGATGTCCCTGGGCTTCATGTCCTTCTCCGGTATCTCCCTGTAATTCACCCGGTGATTCGGTTTAACGAAAAGGCGAGACCATGAATACAGAAATTATTCTCGGCGTGGTCATGTTCACCGTTATCGTTCTGGCGCTGGTCGCGATTATCCTCGCGGCCCGCTCCAAGCTGGTAAGCACCGGTGACGTGACCATTGAGATCAACGACGATCCTGAGCATACGCTCAAGACCAGCGCCGGCGGCAAGCTGCTCGGCACCCTGGCCAACAGCGGCATCTACCTGTCTTCCGCCTGTGGTGGCGGTGGTACCTGCGCCCAGTGCAAGTGCAAGGTTCTGGACGGTGGCGGCGCCATGCTGCCCACGGAAAAGACCCACTTCACCAACCGGGAAGAGAAGGAAGGCTGGCGCCTGTCCTGCCAGGTTCCGGTCAAGCAGGACATGAAAATCGAGGTTCCGGAAGAGTTCTTCGGCGTGAAGAAGTGGGAGTGCGAGGTTATCTCCAACCACAACGTCGCGACGTTCATCAAGGAACTGGTTCTGAAGCTGCCGGAAGGCGAGGAAGTGGACTTCCGCGCTGGTGGTTACGTGCAGCTCGAATGTCCTCCGTACGAGATTGACTTCAAGGATTTCGATATCGAGGAAGAGTTCCACGAAGACTGGGACAAGCACGATATCTGGCGCTACAAGGCGATCAACAAGGAAGAAACCATCCGCGCCTACTCCATGGCGAACTATCCGGAAGAGAAGGGTGTTCTGAAGTTCAACATCCGGATCGCCACTCCGCCTCCGGGTACCGATCACCCGCCAGGCATCATGTCGAGCTATGTGTTCAACCTGAAGCCGGGTGACAAGGTCACCGTTATGGGGCCGTTCGGTGAGTTCTTCGCCAAGAAGACCGACGCCGAAATGGTGTTCATCGGCGGTGGTGCCGGTATGGCCCCGATGCGTTCGCACATCTTCGACCAGCTCAAGCGCCTGAATTCCAAGCGCAAGATCAGCTTCTGGTACGGTGCCCGGAGTGTCCGCGAGATGTTCTACGTGGAAGACTTCGACATGCTGCAGGAAGAAAACGAGAACTTCGAGTGGCATGTGGCGCTGTCCGATGCGCTTCCGGAAGACAACTGGGAAGGCCCCACCGGCTTTATCCATAACGTGTTGTACGAAAACTATCTGAAGGACCACCCGGCACCCGAGGACTGTGAGTACTACATGTGTGGGCCCCCCATCATGAATGCCTCGGTCATCAAGATGCTCAAGGATCTTGGTGTTGAGGATGAAAACATCATGCTGGATGACTTCGGGGGTTAATCTACTCAGATGACATCCTGCATGTTACGACCCGTCAGGGTGGCCGTGGTCAGCGCCTTTGTGGCGCTGGCCCTGGCCGCTCTGGCGGGTTGTTCGTTTGAGCCCGAGGAAAAAGTCTGGGAAATCTCCGGTGGCGTGTTCGGTACCACCTACCACATCAATGTCGTATTGACGGATGACCAGCAACGTCTGGAGAATCTGGCCAAAGGCATTGAAACAGAACTGGAAAAGGTGGATGCCGCCATGTCGACCTGGCGGGAAGACTCCGAGCTGTCGCGACTGAACCGGATGCCGGACCAGAGTGAATGGGTCGAGATCTCCGAGCCGCTTCATGAGGTCCTTGCCAAGGCCGTGGAGGTCTCCAAGCTTACAGATGGCGCCTTTGATGTGACCATAGGGCCGGTGGTGAACCTCTGGGGGTTCGGTCCCGAGGCCCGGCCCGAGCAGGTTCCGACCGAGCAGGAGCTGGCCCGTGTGTTATCGGCCACCGGCTATGAGCAGCTTGCGCTTCGGGATGAGCCGCCGGCCGTGCGGGCAGACAAGCCGCAATACATTGATCTTTCAGCGATTGCGAAAGGCTACGGTGTGGATGCGGTGGCCCGTTACCTCGACAGTGAAGGTGTGAGCGCTTACCTTGTAGAGATCGGCGGTGAAGTCCGTGTCCAGGGCCGTAAACCGGGCGGCGACGCCTGGCGTCTGGCCATTGAACAGCCCATATCGGAAGGCCGGGAGGTCAACCGGGTGGTCGCGCTGGAAACCGAAGCGATGGCGACGTCTGGAGATTATCGTAACTATTACGAATCGGAAGGGCGGCGTTATTCCCATACAATTGACCCTGAGACCGGAAAACCGATCACCCACAATCTGGCCTCCGTGACGGTTCTCGCTGAAGACTGTATGACGGCGGATGCATTGGCCACCGGCTTTAACGTGATGGGGTTTGAGCGCGCTCAGGCGCTGGCAACGCGGGAGAATATCCCCGCCTATTTTATTATCAGGACGGAAAACGGCTTTGAAACGCATCAGACGCCGGCCTTTTCCTCCTACGTGATCCAGTAAAGGGAGGGCAACATGGGTACCTTTCTTCTTGTTTTGTTCATCGTGATTGTGCTGGTGGCGGCAATGTCCATCGGCGTCATGTTCGGGCGCAAACCGATCAGTGGAACCTGCGGCGGTATTGGTGCTCTGGGTATCAGCTCCTCCTGCGATATTTGCGGCGGCAATACCCAGAAGTGCAAGGAAGAGAACGAGCGGCTGGAGAGCGAAGCGAAGGGTGCTGACGACCTGGCCTACGATGCCACCAGCGCTGATCGTCACTGATCGAAACGCCGTCGATCCGCATACAAAATCAATAATCAGAATCAAATTCTCACGACGTAGATAAGGAGTCACTGCGCGCATGGCAGAACATCATTACGACGTCGTCGTTATCGGCGCTGGTCCGTCCGGCGAAGGCGCGGCGATGAATGCGACCAAACACGGCAAGCGTGTCGCGATCATCGAAGACAAGCCGACGGTTGGTGGTAACTGCACCCACTGGGGCACCATCCCGTCCAAGGCGCTGCGTCACTCGGTCAAGCAGATCATCACGTTCAACACCAACCAGATGTTCCGTGATATCGGCGAGCCGCGCTGGTTCTCCTTTCCAAGAGTTCTGCAGAACGCGCAGAAAGTGATTGGCAAGCAGGTCAAGCTGCGCACCCAGTTCTATTCCCGCAACCGGGTGGACCTGATCAATGGCCGCGCATCGTTCCTGGACCGGAACCGGCTCGAGGTTCGAGGTAACAAGTCGGTCGAAACCCTGCATTTCAAGCAGGCCATCGTTGCTACCGGCTCCCGACCGTACCTGCCACCCGACGTGAATTTCCGCCACCACCGGATCTACAACTCCGATACCATCCTGAATCTGTCCCATACCCCGAGGACACTGATCATCTATGGCGCGGGTGTCATTGGCTCCGAGTATGCCTCGATTTTCGCTGGCCTGGGCGTCAAGGTGGACCTGATCAACCCGGGCAGCCGTCTGCTGTCGTTCCTGGATGACGAGATCTCCGACGCCCTGAGCTACCACCTGCGTAACAACGGCGTGCTGGTGCGTCACAACGAGCAATACGAGTCTGTGGTGGGGGATGACCACGGCGTAGTGCTGTCGCTGCAGTCCGGCAAGAAGATCCGGGCGGATGCCTTCCTGTGGTGTAACGGCCGTACCGGCAACACCGACAGCCTGAGCCTCGAGAACATCGATCTGGTACCCAACGGCCGCGGCCAGCTCGCGGTCGACGAGCATTACCGGACCGAAGTGGAAAACATCTACGCGGTGGGTGACGTGATCGGCTGGCCCAGCCTGGCCAGTGCCGCCTACGACCAGGGTCGCTCGGCGTCCTCGGACATCGTCAAGGATGAATACTTCCGGTTCGTGTCGGATGTGCCGACCGGCATCTACACCATTCCGGAGATCAGTTCCGTGGGTAAGACCGAGCGGGAACTGACCGAAGCCAAGGTGCCCTACGAAGTGGGCCAGGCCTTCTTCAAGGACCTCGCCCGTGCCCAGATCACCGGCGAGGCAGTGGGCATGCTGAAGATCCTGTTCCACCGGGAAACCCGGCAAATCCTGGGCATCCACTGCTTCGGTGACCAGGCCGCCGAGATCGTCCACATCGGCCAGGCCATCATGAACCAGGAAGGGGAGGCCAACTCCCTGAACTACTTCATCAACACCACCTTCAACTACCCGACCATGGCCGAGGCCTACCGGGTGGCAGCGTTGAATGGGTTGAACCGGATTTTCTGATGAAGTCGGGGTCAGAAGAAAGCCTTCTTCTGACCCCTTTTTCAATCTCGGAGTTAGGCGCCAACTTGGGGTCAGATGAAGGTTTTCATCAGACCCCTTTGCAGCGGTCTAAGTTGGGGTCAGATGAACAAGTTCATCAGACCCCTGTGCTTACCCTCAGGCCGGGCCTTCCCCCGGGGTCAGATGAAAGCCTTCATCTGACCCCATTTTCATCTCTGAATCCCCCTGCACAGCTTCCCGCGTCGGCAACTGCAACAATGCCCGGGCCCGATTATCAAAAAACATCCGGGTACTGGTCGGGTAGTCGGTAATGATGCTGTCCACTCCCAAATCCTCAAGCTGCAGCATGTCGTGGATGCGGTTCACGGTCCAGGTTGACACGTGCATGCCCCGGCGATGGGCCAGATCGACCATGTCCTTGCTCAGGATTTTCCAGTTGGCACAGAAATACTCGCAGCCCAGCCGGGTGGCGATATTGAGTGGCCGGGGGAATTTCCGCTCCGCCACCAGTCCGGTGCGGATGTTCTTGTCGCGGCGCCGGATTTCCCGCAGGAACCACGGATCGCTGGAGGTCACGGCAGCGCGCTGGTAAAGATCCCGGTGCTGGATGATTTCGGTCAGCCGGTTGCACAGGATGTTCAGGCGCTGGCGGGCGTCCTTTTTGACCTCAAGCTGGAGGTGCTCCAGATCATCAAACTGGTCCAGCAGCTGCTCCAGGCTTGGAATGCCCACCTTCCTGGGCCAGGAAGTGGTATTCCGGCGTGCATCCATATTCGCCAGTTCGGCAGCCGTATAATTGCACACACCGCCCTTGGCGCCGGTGGTACGGTCCACGGTCAGGTCATGGACGAGCACCGGGATGCCGTCCCTGGACAGAACAACATCCAGCTCAAAATGCCGTATGCCGTGGCGATAGGCGTGAATGAATCCGGGGAGGGTGTTCTCCGGAGCCTCTCCCTTGGCGCCCCGGTGCCCGTAGACGATCATTCTGCTGCTGAATCCTTCATTCGTTGGTAAATGGCCTGGCGCTTTTTCCAGGTTTCATGGCACAGGCGGATATCTTCAAGATAGGCCGGCAGTTCGTGCATGAGCAAGGCTTGGGGGCCATCCACCAGGGCTTTTTCCGGCTTCGGGTGGAAGTCCACCAGTACCATGTTGGCGCCGGCGATCACGCCCTGGGCGGTGGCATGTTCCAGGTCGAGAATACCGTCCGGTGAGGCGTCCCGACTGCCCACCGAATGGGAAGGATCCACGCACACCGGCATCCGGGTCAGACGCTTGACCGCAGGCACATGGGCAAAATCCACCATGTTGCGGTGCGGGTTGCCGGCTTCCGTTTTCATGCCGCGCAGGCAGAAAATGACATTGGAGTTGCCTTCACTGGCCAGGTATTCCGCGGCGTTCAGGGACTCGTTCAGGGTAATGCCGAAACCACGCTTGAGTAGCACGGGGTAGGTACTCTGACGACCGATGGCCTTCAGCAGCTCGAAGTTCTGGGTGTTCCGGGTGCCCACCTGCAGCATGACGCCGGTCGGGCGCCCCAGCTTCTCCAGGCAGGTGTCGATTTCCTCGATGTGGCTCTCGTGGGTGATCTCCATGGCGATCACCTTGATGCCGTGCTTGCCGGCCTTCTCGAACACCCATGGCAGACAGCCCTTGCCGTGGCCCTGGAACGAGTAGGGGTTGGTTCGCGGCTTGTAGGCACCCATGCGGGTACAGACTTCGCCATGCTCCTCCAGTGCCTGCATCATCATTTCGACGTGCTCTGGCACATCCACGGCACACAGGCCCGCAAATATGTTCAGGTTCTGCTGGTTGAACTCCACACCGTTGTAGGTGAAGCCGCTCTGACGCTGGTCATCCCGATGCCGGCCCAGAATCCGGTAGTCCTCGGAAATGCGGATGGCTCGCTCCACAGCCGGCAAGGCTTCGATTTCTTCCTTGTCCAGGGACTTGGTATCCCCCAGCAGGTAGATCTCGGTCAACCGCTGGCTGGCACCCTGCACCTCGTGCACACGCAGGGACACGTTGGGCAGGTTTTCCAGGTAGTGCATGGTCTGCCGGTAGGCGTCACTGTCCAGCGTGGTATTGGGATGAAGAATGGCTAGCATGGTATCTCCTTGTATTAACCGGTCCCCTCGGCCCGGTGCCGCGCCTGCATGTATTCCCTGTGGTTAAGATGCAGCAGGTCTGCCATGCGGCGAATAAGGTGTTCTTCATATTTGTCGATGCGCCCGTCGGCCAGGGCCACGTGCCAGATGCTCTCCAGCAGGGTCTGTTTCTGGTCCTGGTCCAGATGATCGTTGATCTGGCCGGTAAACTCGTACAGTGACGTGGCATCTTCGGCGTGGGCGAGGGCATCCTGCAGGATCTCTTCGGCTTCCTCACGGGTCACCTGGTGGGCCTTCACGGCACAGTCCACGATGGTTTTCAGTTCCCGCTCGTCCTCGTCGTTGTCCACCCGGGACAGTTGCACCATCAGGGCCGTGGCGGCGACCGCGAGCTGATGGGCGTCCGGTTTGACCGGCTCGGATTCGGGAACGGCAAACAGTTTCTTCAGGCGCTCAATCATGATCGGTTACTTCGGTTGTTGAATCACTCAGGCCGCACGGGCCAGTTGGCGCACCCGGTTCTCCAGCTCAATCTGATCGGCGGTGAACCGGCGGATGCCATCAGCCAGCTTCTCGGTGGCCATGGCATCCTCGTTGGACTCCCAGCGGAACAGTTTTTCATCAATGGAACCGAACCGGTCGCTGGTGTTGGCGTTGTCCGGGCGCAGCTGCCGGTCGAGGGCGCCGGCATCGTCCTGCAGTTCCTGCAGCAGGGCAGGGCTGATGGTCAGCTTGTCGCAACCGGCCAGCATCTCGATCTCGCCGGTGTTGCGGAAGCTGGCGCCCATCACCACGGTGTCGAAGCCGTTGGCCTTGTAGTAATTGTAGATCCTGCTGACGGAGAGTACGCCCGGATCTTCGCGGGCCGGGTAGCTGTCCCGCCCGCTGTTGGCCAGGTGCCAGTCCAGGATACGACCGACGAACGGTGAAACCAGGTGTGCGCCCGCCTGGGCACAGGCCGCGGCCTGGATGAAAGAGAACAGCAGAGTCAGGTTGCAGCGGATGCCTTCCTTCTCCAGCTGCTCGGCGGCGCGGATGCCTTCCCAGGTGGAGGCAATCTTGATCAGCACCCGGCTGGTATCCACGCCCTGGCGGTCATAGAACTCCACCAGGCGGCGAGCCCGCTCCAGGGTGCCGGCGGTATCGAAGGACAAGCGAGCGTCCACTTCGGTGGATACCAGACCCGGGATCAGGTTCAGGATTTCCCGGCCGGCCAGTACCGCCAGCATGTCGGTGGCTACGGTAAGCTGTTCCGCATCGGAACCACCGTGGCGCCGGGCTTCCGCCACGGCCTTGTCCAGCATCGGACGATAGGCCTCGGAGGCGGCTGCCTTCAGCAGCAGCGACGGGTTGGTGGTGGCATCTTCCGGGCGCCACTTGGCGATGGCTTCGATATCGCCCGTGTCGGCTACCACGGTGGTCATGGTTTTCAGTTGGTCAAGCTTGCTGGTCATTCGTCCTGTCGTCCCGGTTGTACGTTGTTTCAGGCATCCATCTCCGGGATGCCGGTGTTTTCCCTACAATAACGGGCTGTTCTGACAGGAACAAGACAACAAAAGGTTAGCTTTCGGCAACAGTCACCGGCTCAGGCACCCGGACCTTGGCCAGGGCCGCCCGGATGACTTCCAGACCGCTGCCGGGCTTGTGGGCATTCTCGCTGATATGGCGCCGGAACTGGCGGCCGCCGGGCATGCCATGGAACAGGCCCATGATGTGCCGGGAAATGTGGGTGAGATACACGCCCCGGTCCAGTTCCTGCTGGATGAACGGGAACATGGCCCGCAGAGCTTCATGGCGATTTGCCACCGGTGCCGGCTCACCAAAGAACTCCGTGTCCACAGCGGCCAGTAACCACGGGTTGTGGTAGGCCTCGCGGCCCAGCATCACGCCATCGGTGTGGCGCAGATGCTCGTGGCATTCCTCGAAGGTCTTGATACCGCCGTTGATGATGATCTCCAGATGCGGGTACCGCTCCTTCAGCTGGTAGACCCAGTCGTACTTCAGCGGCGGGATGTCGCGGTTCTCCTTGGGGCTGAGGCCTTCGAGAATCGCAATGCGGGCATGCACGATGAAAGTGCGGCAACCGGCAGCGGCCACCTTGTCGACGAACTCGCACAACGCGTCCCAGGACTCCCGACCATTGATGCCGATCCGGTGCTTGACCGTCACCGGCAAATTCGTTGCGGCGATCATCGCCGCCACCGCCTCGGCCACCTTGTCCGGATGGCCCATCAGGCAGGCACCGATCATGTTGTTCTGGACCCGGTCACTCGGGCAGCCAACATTCAGGTTCACCTCGTCGAAACCGAACTGCTCAGCCAGCTTCGCACAGTGAGCCAGCTCGCCCGGATCACTGCCGCCAAGCTGCAGGGCCAGGGGATATTCGGAGGGATCATGGCGCAGGAATCGCTCGGTGTCGCCGTGGATCAGGGCACCGGTGGTCACCATCTCTGTATACAGCAGGGCACGCCGGCTCAGGATCCTGGCAAGGTAGCGGAAATGCGGCGTGGTCCAGTCCATCATTGGGGCCACGCAGAAGCGGCGGGACGGGCCGGAGTTGTGGCGAGCGGCATCCAATGTGGAGTTTGCGGACATTGCAGTAACCTATCTACGGAAAAACAGTTGTCAGTACGAAAATCTGAGCGCCGTAGTTTAACAGGGTTGGCAGGGTGATTGCCGTAAGGCTTTGGCGAAGTCTCATTGCCAGTTGGCCAACCCTGGATATTGTTGTTTGCAAATGTTCAGGGAACCAGCCGTTCCAGAATCTCGGCCGCCGATGCTTCCCGGCAGCCTGAGGCGTTCTGCCCACACCACAAGGGTGAAAAGTCACCGGAACCGGTCGCCTCAGCCGCAGCCCGAAGTGGCGCAATGGCGCCGGTGGCGAGGGGGAACTCCGGTGCCTCAGGGGATACCGGGCCCAGCTCCTGCATCACACGGTTCACAATGCCCCGGGCAGGGCCGCCGGAGAACAGGTTGGTGATGGCGGTATGCCGGGCCTGGGGGCTTTTCAGTGCTTCCCGGTGGACCGGTTTGGTGGTCGCCTCCGGGCAGAGCAAAAACGCGGTTCCCACCTGGGCCGCGATTGCGCCAAGATCCAGCGCGGCTTTCACACCATGGGCATCGGCAATGCCGCCGGCAGCAATCACCGGTACCTTCACCGCGGTGACGATCTGCGGCAGCAGGGCAAAGGTGCCCATCTGCGTGGTCATGTCCCTGGTCAGGAAAATTCCGCGGTGGCCACCGGCCTCAAGACCCTGGGCGATGATGGCGTCGGCACCGTGCTGCTCCAGCCAGAGGGCCTCCTCCACCGTGGTCGCGGTCGACAGGATCCTGGCGCCAGCCTTCCGCACCCGTTCAACCAGGGCAGGCTCCGGCAGTCCGAAATGGAAACTCACCACCGCCGGGTGGAATTCCTCCACCAGAGCGGCAGCGTCTTCATTGAATGGCATCCGGCCCGGCCCTGAAGGTATGGGATCAGGATCAATGCCGAATTCCCGATAATAGGGCGCCAGCGCCTGACGCCACCTCCGCTCGCTGTCCGCATCCGGTGTTGGCGGCGTGTGGGCGAAGAAGTTCAGGTTGAAGGGCTTTTCGGTGGCCGCTTTGAGAGCCTGAAGCTCGGTTCGAAGCGCCTCCGGGCTAAGCATGGCGCAGGGCAGGGAGCCCAGGCCTCCGGCATTCGAGACGGCGGCAGCCAGTCTGTGATCCTGAACGCCGGCCATGGGCGCCTGGATGATGGGAAGCTGTATGCCGAGAAAGTCTTTCATGTTCGATCCTTGTCAGTGTCCCGTCTGGTTAATTCGGGCTCTTGCTCTCCGGCATGGCTGATCAGCACTCCCGGAGCTCCTTCCTCAAGCTGCGCCCGGATATGATCCGGAATAACCACCTTGGACATGCTGGATGACCGGATCATCACATCGGTGATGTCCGCATCGGCGATGAACTGGCCATCCCCGTAGCGATAGAACTCCAGGTGCAGGGTGAACGATGTGTTGCCGATCCGCCCGGTATGAATCCTCGCTTCCAGCACATCATCAAACCGCGCAGGCGCTTTCCAGTTCACCGTGAGACTCACCACCTGGACGTCAAGATCCTGATCCAGCAGGCGCTGGTAATCACCGAACACGGCCCGGATGTATTCGTTAACGGAAATGTCCACGAAGTCGGCGTAGCGGGCGTTGAAGACGACGCCCTGGGCGTCGCACTCGCCGTAGCGGACTCGGAAGCGGAATTTGAAGGGGGAGTTGTTGTTTTCGGTCATGGTTCACTAATGCGGTTGAATGAGATTTCAAGGCTAACCGATTCCCGAGATCATGCAACTTGGCCATCTCAGGACCTGCTGGTAACCTGGCTTACAACAATGCGGCACGAATTAGTAGTAAGGAAACTGTCCCATGCCCGATACGCTAGGCTATTACGACAACAACGCCGAAGCGTTTGTGGAGTCCACCTTTGAGGTTGCCATGGATGAGGTCTGTGGTGAGTTGCATCAAAAAGGACCTATGTGATGCAGCAAACCGGCATTTACGAGCAGCTAATTACGAAGCTGATCGAGAGCCGCCTTGATCGGGAAAAGTTCTACGTTGGCGAGCGTCAGCTCAGCAGCGCGGAAGCGTCGGTGTGGTTGTCTCGATTCCTGTCTAATATTCTTGAGTTTGCTATTGAGTCAGTTCCCACGGGCGAAAACCGACTGCAAGAGCAAATTGAGCTTTCAAATCAACTGCTGATGTGGCTCAAGGGTCAGATTCAGGACGACGGGTTTCTGGAAGAGAACCTTCTTGATAGCCAGGGAAAAATTCTGACCGCTCTGTACGAGCTGGAGAACCCTGTTGCAGCTGACCTAAAACGATATGTAGAAGACATTTTCCCTCTCACGGGGCTCACCCAGAGTGAGCTGTTCTCGGGAAGTAATGCGGGCCTGTCACTCGAGTCCGAATTGAAACGCGAGATTCTGTCAGCGGACAAGATTTACTGGCTGGTTTCATTTATCAAATGGGCCGGGATTCGTATTTTCAGGAAGGAACTGGAAGCCTTTACCGCCAGTGGTCGCGAGCTGAAAATCATCACCACATCCTACATGGGCGCAACAGATGCGAGGGCAGTTGAGTATTTGGCCAGCTTGCCGAATACCGAAGTGAGGCTGAGTTACAACACTGAGCGCGAGAGGCTGCACGCCAAAAGCTATCTGTTCCTCAGAAATTCGGGTTATCACACCGGCTACATCGGATCATCAAACCTCTCCCGCTCGGCTTTGACCAACGGGCTTGAATGGAACCTGAAGATTACGTCTCAGGAAATTCCGCATATTATCAATAAGTCCCTCAGTACCTTTGAAACCTATTGGGCATCAGACGAATTTGAGCGGTTTGACGGTCAGGCTGAAAGTGCTGAAAAACTCAAGCGTGCGCTGAAGCAGCAAAGAGGACAGGACGATGCTGGTGCATTGCATTTTTTTGATATTACGCCGTTTCCCCACCAGAAGGACATTCTGGAACAGCTTTCTGTGGAGCGGGACGTACACCAGCGTTATCGAAACCTTGTGGTGGCTGCCACAGGTACCGGTAAGACATTAATCTCTGCCTTTGACTTCCACCGATTCTTGAAGGCAAAGCCTGACGCAAATTTTTTATTTGTTGCCCACCGGGAAGAAATCTTGCGACAGGCTCGCGAAGCTTACCGTGGAGTATTGAGAAATGGCGCTTTTGGTGAGCTATGGGTAGGAGGGGAGCTCCCTGATCATTTCCGCCAATTATTTGTATCCATCCAGACATTAAACAACCAGCTGGATCAGCTGAAACTGACACCGGACTACTACGACTACATCGTTATCGACGAGGTGCACCACATCGCCGCATCAAGTTACCGAGCGGTACTTGAGCACTTCTCGCCTTTAATTCTATTGGGGCTAACGGCCACGCCAGAGCGGCATGATGGTGGCGATATTTTGAGTGACTTTGGCGGCGTAATTGCGGCAGAGCTTAGCTTGCCAGAAGCAATCAACCGTCGCCACCTTTGCCCATTCCAATACTTCGGGATTGATGATGACACCGACCTTCGCACCATTCCCTGGAATCGTGGTCGTTACGATCCCGTTCAGCTGACAAACCTTTACACGCACAATCATGACCGTGTGAGGAAAATTCTGCGCAGTCTGCAGGAAATCGTCACCGATATAGAAGCCATGAAGGCGTTGGCATTCTGTGTAAGCCGCGATCACGCGAACTTTATGGTCCAGCAGCTACTATTTCAGGGCATCAGGGCTGATGTGCTAACCAGTGACAACAGCCATGAACGACAGCAAAAACAACAAGCCATTCGTTCAGGGCAGATCAACGTGTTGTGTGTCGTCGATATCTTCAACGAAGGCATCGACATTCCGGAAGTTGACACCTTGCTGTTTCTGCGCCCAACGGAGAGTTTGACCAT
The DNA here is from genome assembly GCF_050379415.1 of Marinobacter sp. DUT-1. Lineage (NCBI taxonomy): Bacteria > Pseudomonadati > Pseudomonadota > Gammaproteobacteria > Pseudomonadales > Marinobacteraceae > Marinobacter > Marinobacter sp. DUT-1. The sequence goes on along the minus strand of NZ_JBNRLS010000002.1, from coordinate 807,982 downwards.
TTTCTTGCAGCAACTTGGCCGCGGTCTGCGTTTGGCAGATAGTAAAGACTGCTGCACAGTCCTGGATTTTGTTGGTAACTCGAGGCCCGAGTATGATTTTGCGAATAAATTCAGGGCATTGGTGGGTAAATCTGAACGTTCGATCACCGACGAACTGAAACAAGGCTTCCCTCATGCGCCGTTGGGTTGTCGGATTGAGCTGACCAAGAAAACCCAGGAGATGGTGCTCAGTAACATTCGACAGGCCACTTTGACGATGAAGCGTCTGGTGTCACTGGTTCGCCAGTTTCCTCAGCATTCAACGCAGCCGCTGACACTGAAGAACTTTTTAATTCAGCATCCACACATTGATCTCAATGAGTTGTATAAGCGGGGCAGTTGGTCAGAGCTGGTCAGTAAAGCCAAGGATGAGGACATTGTTGATGAGTCGCCGTTCAAACTGGCGAAAAAGGCGATCTTCAATCGGATTTTGATTTGTGACGATCATCAATACCTGCTTTTCCTTAAAAAGTTGTGCCATGTGGGCTTTGTTTGGGACCAGGCAGAAAGTCGTTGGGCACTGATGTGTCATTACGATTTATGGCAAAAAGCTGGACCTGCGTTGGGGTTTGAGTCACTTTCCCAAAGCTTGGCCGAAGTCAACAATCTGGGGCTAAAGCAAGAGCTGTCTGATGTGCTCGATTGGAAATTGGCGCAAACCAAGCATGAGCAACCAGTCATGCCGGATTTGCAGCAAGTGCCTTTGCGTCTTCATGCGCGTTATTCCAGAGAGCAGATCCTGGTAGGCTTTGGCGCGGCCACTTTTAGTGCCCAGTCCGCATCCCAGGAGGGGGTGTTTGTAATTCCGGATCGGAACTACATACTGCTATTCGTTACTTTAGATAAAAATGAAAAGCAGTTTTCACCAACAACGATGTACCACGATTACGCAATCAATGAAGAGCTATTTCATTGGCAATCGCAGAATCCTTCTCATCCTGAGAGTGGACGAGGCAAGGATTACATCTATCATGGTGTCTTGAAGAAGCGGATCTTCTTATTTGTGAGGGAGCAAGTAAAAGATCAGTATGGTCGGACCGCGGGATATGTTAACTACGGCGAGGTCGACTACGTGTCTCATACTGGTTCTCGGCCAATGAGCATTACATGGAAACTCCGTACGCCTATGCCAAACTTTATGTGGCAACAGGCTGCAAAGTTGGCAGTAGCATGACGTACGCCCCCTACAACAAAAACGCCCAGGAATTCTTCACCCAATACCAGTCCCTGACCTTCGAACAGGTCCACAGCGACTGGCTTCCCTACTTGGACAAGAAAAGCGGTCTGGCTCTGGATGTGGGCGCGGGCAGTGGCCGAGATGCTCTGGCACTGGCGGAGCGTGGCTGGGATGTTGTAGCAGTGGAGCCGGCGGCTGAACTGCGCCGCCTGGGCGAAGCAGCAACGGCCCACCGCAGTATCCAGTGGGTGGATGATTCCCTGCCGGACCTGAGTGAAATCCGCAAACTCAGTTACCGGTTTGATCTGGTGCTGGTGTCTGCCGTCTGGATGCACCTTCCGCCCGGCTCCCGGGAGCGCGCGTTCCGCATTCTGACGGAGCTGTTGGCTCCCTCCGGCATGTTGGTGATCACCTTGCGCCACGGGCAGGGGGATGGTGAGCGGCAGTTTTATGAAGTCAGCAAGGCGGAGCTGGACAGCTTCGCCCGCCAGCGTGCGGTTATGCCGGTGCCTTTGCCCGATACAGCCCGTGCCGATCAACTCAAGCGCGCAGATGTCTGGTGGGAAACCGCCGTGTACCGCTTGCCGGATGATGGCACCGGGGCGCTGCCCACGTTGCGGCATATCATTATCAATGACAACAAATTCTCCACCTACAAGCTCGGGTTGCTGCGAACGTTGGTGCGTATGGCAGACAGTGCGCCGGGGCTGGTGCTGAACCGGTCGGATGACTGGGTGGAACTGCCGCTGGGGGCAGTGGGTCTGTTCTGGATCATGCTGTATCACCCGTTGGTGCTGAAACACCATCTACGGCAGTCTCCCGGTTCCCGTGGGCTTGGCTTTGCGGGGGATGACTTCTACGAACTCGGCAAGCTGTCGCCTCTGGATTTTCGTGTGGGATTGTCGCTGTCGGCGGAGGTTGCTCCGGTGGTTATGCGGGCTATCAGGCTCGCGGCTTCAAACATTCTCAAGAATCCGGCGCATTTCACCACCTGGCCGGGAACCAATCGCCAGATTTTCGAGGGTGGCGCAAGCCGACTGACCATTCGCAATGAGCCGGTTCGGCTGGATAAGGAAACCCTGGCCCGGTTCGGACGCTTCCGTGTACCGGCCATGCTCTGGGATACCTTCAGCCGTTATGCCTGCTGGGTAGAGCCGGCCATTGTGAATGAGTGGATCAACCTGATGGGCAGCTGGGAGGCTCGCTACTCGTCGGAGACTTACCACAAGGCGCTGCAGTGGGTAGAAGGGCGGCGTGATACCTCGGTGGTGCGCAAGCTGGTGGAACAGCAGTTGTCTAACGGTTCAGTGGAGTGTGTGTGGACTGCCAGAGACCTTTCCCGGAGTCGCTATGATATTGACCACTGCTTTCCCTGGTCCCGCTGGAACAATAACGATCTGTGGAATCTGTTGCCTGCTTCCCACAGCGCCAATGCTGCGAAGTCCGAAAGGCTTCCGGCAGATTCGCTGCTGAAACAGGCCCGGCCGCGGGTGATCGAGTGGTGGGAGCATGCCATTGTCGGATCGGAACGCGAGCGGCAGTTTTACTCGGAGGCGGAAGCGGCGCTGCCGTTACTGGGTGAAAGTCGTACCTTGGACGGCGTATTTGAGGGCATGCTGCAGCAGCGTTTGCGGTTGAAAACCAACCTTCAGCTGGCCGAGTGGCTCGGTCTTTGAATGCTGATTGGCTGTTCGGCCACTTCACGTTCCGTCAATGAAGGCATAGGTTCTTGAGGGATGGCTGGTTAAGCTAAAGGGAACAATAACCAGAACGGAGATCGTTCCCTGCATGAGCCACTCCCGCAAAGCCGAGTCATCCCACTCTCCCAGACAGATCTACATCACCGGCGGCGCCAGCGGCATCGGCCTCCAGCTTGCACGGGAGTATGTGCGCTCTGGCTGCGCGATCACCCTGTTTGATATCCAGTCCACGGAAAATGCGGTTGCCGAGCTTTCGGCCATCCCCGGCGGAGGCCCGGTACGCGCCTTTGTCTTGGACGTCAGTGATGCCGCCACGGTCCGGGAAGTGTTCGCCGAGGCTGCGGCAGAGCAGGAGCCGGATGTGGTTATCCACTGTGCCGGCATCTGCATCGCAGCGCCTTTTGACGAGATCGACGATGGTGCCTACACCCGGCTGATCAACATCAACCTGCTTGGCTCCCGCCATGTGGCGGCGGGTGTGCTGCCGCATCTGAAGGCGGGCTCCCAACTGGTGTTTGTGGCTTCCATGGCCGGGCTGGTCGGGTGTTACGGGTATTCGGCCTACTGTGCCTCCAAATACGGTGTGGTTGGCCTGGCGGAGGTGTTGCGTATCGAGTTGGCGCCCAGGGGCATTGATGTGTCTGTGGTCTGTCCGCCAGAGGTGGAGACGCCGCTGGTGGTGGAGGAGCGCAAGAGCCGGCCCAAACAGACCGAGTCGCTGAAGCTGATGGCCGGCACTTTGCCGGTGGAATTTGCCGTTGAGCAGATTCGACGGGGTATCGATCAGCGCCGGTTCCTGATCATTCCCGGCAAGCGGGCGCGCAGCCTGTGGTTCACCAACAAGCTGCTGCCCGGATTCCTGACCCGCCGGCTGGCGGATTTTCTGGTCAGTCGCTGAGGTTTTAGCCGAAGGCTTTGTCGAGGGCCTGGTTGAGATCCGCGATCAGGTCCTCGCTGTCTTCCAGTCCGATGGACAGCCGCAGCATGCCGTCGGTAACGCCCCGCTTGAGCCGTTCCTCCTGGCTGAGTCCGTGGTGGCTGGTGGCGCAGGGTTGGCTGACGAGGCTCTCCACGCCGCCGAGGCTGGTGGCCAGCAAAAAGAGGCGCAGGTTGTCTGCCACCGCGGTGGATGTCGCCCGGTCACCGTCCACCTCGATCGTGACCATGCCGCCAAATCCTTTCATCTGACTGGCGGCCAGTTCGTGATCGGCAAATTCGGGCAAGCCGGGGTAGAGCACACGGCGCACCTTCGGATGTTGTGCCATGGCCTGTGCCACCACCATGGCGTTCTCGTTATGCTGGCGGATACGCACCGGCAGGGTGCGCAGGCTCCGGGAGAGCAGGGCGGCGGTTTCCGGGGCAAGCAGTTGCCCCAGGTTCTTTCGCCAGGGCACAACCGCTGCCGCCAGTTCCGCGGTAGTCATGAGTGCGCCTGCGGTCAGGTCGCTGTGGCCGCCCAGGTACTTGGTGGCGCTGTGCAACACCAGGTCGGCGCCCAGTTCCAGTGGTTGCTGGTTGATGGGACTGGCAAAGGTGTTGTCCACCGCCACCAGTGCGCCACGCTGATGGGCGATCCTGGCGATGGCGGCAATGTCCAGAATGGCCAGGTTGGGGTTGGCGGGTGTCTCGAAATAGACCAGCTTGCCCGGTTCATCCAGGGCGTTTGCCAGTTGGCCCACCTCCTCCTTGAACAGGAAATGCACCGGAATGCCCAGTGCCTGGCAGTGATTGACCAGCAGCTCCTGGGTGCCTCCGTAAAGATCACCCACGCACACAATGCCCTTGCGACCATGGGCCAGCAGTGTCGCTGAAATGGCGGCCATGCCCGAGGCAAACGCCAGCGCGGCCTCTGCGTTCTCAAGCCGGGCCAGCCCCTGTTCCAGCTCCTCGATACTCGGGTTCGTGCCCCAGCGGGTATACAGATGGCCTGGCGCGCGGCGCTCGATCACGTCCAGTAGCGCGTCTGTGTTCTCGAACTGGTAGGTGGTGGTGTTGTAGACCGGCGAGTAGGGGCTGCCGAAGCGGTCCCGGTGATGGCGGTTGTGAATGATGCCTGTGGCGGGGCCGTGGGAGTTGTCCTGGCTCATTGCAGTTCCTGCTGGTTGGGCTTGAACGAGAATTCTTGCACGGGGATGCGTCCGCTGAAAGGTATGGGATTGATCTGGATGGTGGAGATATGGATGCAAACCGGGCCGACGGGTAGACTTGCGCGTATTTCCTGAAGCCGTTCATTTACATGCAAAAAAATAGGAAACGTACTTTGGCTATCCGACTGACCGAATTCAGCCACGGCGCGGGCTGTGGCTGCAAGATTGCTCCCGATGTACTGGATCGCATCCTTCATACCGACGCGCCCGAGTTCAGGGACCCGCGCCTGCTGGTAGGTAACAGCAGCCGTGATGATGCCGCCGTGGCGGACGTGGGCAATGGTCTCGGGGTGATCAGTACCACCGATTTCTTCATGCCGGTGGTGGATGATCCGTTCGATTTCGGGCGGATTGCTGCCGCCAATGCTATCAGCGATGTCTATGCCATGGGCGGCAAACCGGTCATGGCCATTGCCATTCTGGGCTGGCCGGTGAATGAGCTGGTCCCGGAGATTGCCGCCCAGGTGATTGATGGCGGCCGGGCGGTGTGTGCCGAGGCGGGGATTGCCCTGGCCGGTGGCCACAGCATCGATTCTCCCGAGCCGATCTTTGGTCTGGCGGTGACGGGACAGGTGGCCGTAGACCGTATCGTCCGCAATGACACCGCCAAAGCCGGGGACTTGCTGTATCTGACCAAGCCACTGGGGGTGGGGATTCTCACCAGCGCTTCCAAGAAGGGCAAGGTCAGTGCGGAGGATCTTGCGGTTGCGGTGAAGAACATGGCGACGTTGAATAAAGTCGGTGAGGCCTTTGCAGAAGTGGACGGAGTCCATGCCATGACCGATGTGACCGGCTTCGGCCTGGCCGGGCATCTGCTGGAGATCTGTCGGGGCAGCGGGCTGCGGGCAACCGTGAACCGCGGTGCCATTCCGGTGTTGCCTAACCTCCAGCCCTATATTGACGCAGACTGTATTCCCGGTGGTACTCACCGCAACGCAGCCGCTTTTGGCAAAGCCATCGCCGGCATGACAGAAGCCGACAAACTGCTGTTCTGTGATCCCCAGACCAGCGGCGGCCTGATGGTCTGCGTGGCCGAGGAGAGCCGTGCGGCGTTCGAAGCCGTGGCCCGGGAGCAGGGTCTGGAGCTGTCACCGCTGGGGCGGCTGGGAACGGCCAGCTCCGAAGAGAGCTTCGTGGTGATCGAGGACTGATGACCGAATACACGGATTGGAGTTGTTGATATGCCAGTGATGGTGCAGGCCCTGGTGCCGGTGTTCGTGCTGATCATGCTCGGGCACCTGTTCCGGCGTTGGGACTTTCCCGGTGGCGACTTCTGGCCCCAGGCGGAGCGTTTCACCTATTACGTGCTGTTCCCGGCGATGCTGGTGTTCAAGCTCGGCCAGGCGCGATTGCCTCCATCGGCCTATGGCGACATCGCCCTGCTGATTTGCTCCATGCTGCTGGTCATGACGCTGGTACTGGTCTTGGTGCAACTGATCTGGCGCTGGAGTGGGCCGGTGTTTTCGTCCGTGTATCAGGGCGCGATCCGGTTCAACTCCTACGTGGGCCTTGCAGCAGGCGGCATGTTGCTGGGCGATGACGGGCTGTCCCTGACGGCGATCGCCGTGGCGGTCATGGTGCCGTCGCTGAACCTGCTGTGTATTCTGATGTTTACCCTGGTGGCGGATCAGGACAAGGTGCGGTTCGGTCAGGTGCTGAAGGCAATCGTTACCAACCCGCTGATTGTCGGCTCGGTGATCGGGGTGGTGTGGAGCTATTTCCAGATCGGTTTTCATCCGCTGCTGGCAGGAATTCTTCAGCCTCTGAGTAACCTGGCCTTGCCCATGGGGCTGATGACCGTGGGGGCCGGGCTGCAGCTGACCGCCTTGCGTGGGGCGTCAATGCCGTTCCTGGTGTCATCGGTGCTGAAGCTGCTGGCCTTTCCGCTAATGGCAGCGGGCCTGGCCTGGATGCTGGGTATGGACGGTCTGATGGTGCAGGTGGCGGTGTTGCTGGCAACGTTACCCACCGCCACCTCCGCTTACATCCTGGCCCGACAGCTGGGTGGGGATGCCCCCCTGATGGCGGGCATCATCAGTGGCCAGACCCTACTGGCCATGGCCTCCATTCCGTTAATGCTGAGCATCCTCTGGTAGGCACTGGAGGATGGCATCGGCGATGGATTGTTGAAAGTCGAGGTAGCCGGTTTCGGTGGCGTCGATGTCCATGGCCAGCGGATCCCAGGTGCTGAACGTCACATCCAGGCCTTCGGTGATGGAGCGCCACCATTGACGGTTGAACTGCGGTTCAGTCAGAAGGCATGGATGTGTCGCTTCACGCAGTTTGTTCTGTACCTCGGCGACGTGCCGCGCCCCGGGGGAGAGCTCGGGATTGAGTGTAAGCACGCCCGCCAGTTCCAGTTCATAATGCTCCGCGAACCGGGTGAGGGCATTATGATAGGCAAAAATGTCGATTTCCCGAGCCGGTGCCAGCTGCTCGCGAATCGAGGCTTCGCGATCGGTCAGTGCCGCCTCAAACCGGGCGAGGTTCCGGTTGATTGCCGCCTGATCGGCGTCTTCATGGGCGACGAGTGCTTTTGCGATATCCCGGGTCATGTCGAGAGCCAGTGCCGGATCTACCCACAGGTGCGGGTCCTCGCCCTCGCCATGGTCGTGCTCATGGCCGTGATCTTGACCCTGTTCTTCTTCATGTTCATCCCCGTCAACTTCTTCTCCTGAGAGTGCGATGGTGCGCTCCCGGAACTCGTCCGCGGACAGCAGTCGGATCAGGAAGGATTCCATGTCCGGACCGACCCAGAACACCAGATCCGCATTCTCCAGGGCGCGTCGCTGCGACGGGCGAATGGTGTAGTTGTGGGGGCTTGATCCCGGCGGTACGAGGGTTGTGACCTGGACATCCTCGGTTGCAATAGACCGCACCAGCAGTTCCAGCGGCTTGATCGAGGTGACCACGTTTACTTCGGCGTTTGCGGGCGCGGCTGTGAATACGGTGGCGCCAAAGAGTACAGGCGCAAGGGATCGACCCACACGGGACAAGATCGACATGTTTCGGGATTCCTGAAGCTGCGTTGAATGAAACGTTATAATATAACAAATTTGTCGGAATCGCCAAGTGGGATGGTCATGCGAAATCGGTGGCGGGCCGGTATAATGCCGGCTTTATCAAATGGCCACCGACATTTCAGGAAGGTTTATGACTGTACGTACCCGAATTGCTCCATCCCCTACCGGAGATCCTCACGTTGGTACCGCCTACGTGGCCCTGTTCAATCTGTGTCTCGCCCGGCAGCATGGCGGGCAGTTCATCCTGCGCATCGAAGACACCGACCAGGCGCGCAGCACGGCGGAATCCGAGCGCGATATCCTGCAGGCGCTTCGCTGGCTGGGGCTGAACTGGGACGAAGGCCCCGATGTGGGTGGCCCCCACGGCCCCTACCGCCAGTCCGAGCGCAAGCACATGTATGCCCAGTATGCCGAGGACCTGGTAACGGCCGGTCACGCCTTCTATTGTTTCCGTACTCCGGAAGAGCTGGAAGCGATCCGGGAGGAGCGCAAGGCCAAGGGTATGAATCCGGGCATCAAGGGCGACCTGGAGCTGCCGCAAGAGGAGGTGAAACGCCGCCTCGATGCCGGGGAGAAGTACGTCATTCGCATGAAAGTGCCGGATGAGGGGATCTGTGAAATCGACGACATGCTGCGCGGCACCATCGAGATCGACTGGAGCCAGGTGGATTGCCAGATCCTGCTCAAGTCCGATGGCATGCCGACCTACCACCTGGCGAATGTGGTGGATGACTATCTGATGGGGATCACCCATGTTCTCCGCGGCGAGGAATGGATCAACTCCGCGCCCAAGCACAAGCTGCTGTATCAGTATTTCGGCTGGGACATGCCGGTACTGTGCCACCTGCCGCTGCTGCGCAACCCGGACAAGAGCAAGCTGTCAAAGCGCAAGAATCCCACCAGCATCAATTTCTACGAGCGCATGGGCTTTTTGCCGGAAGCGGTGACCAACTACCTGGGCCGTATGGGCTGGTCCATGCCTGATGAGCGGGAAAAGTTTACCCTCGATGAAATGATCGAGAACTTCGACATCCAGCGGGTTTCCCTCGGTGGTCCGGTATTTGATGTGGAGAAGCTGCGCTGGCTGAACGGCCAGTGGCTGCGCGAGGAGCTCGACGATGAGCAGTTCATGGAGCGCATGCGCCAGTGGTGGTTCAACGAGGACGCCCTGAAGGCCCTGGTGCCGCACGTGAAGGGCAGGGCCGAGGTGTTCTCTGACGCGGTGCCCATGGCCCAGTTCATGTTCTCCGGCATGCTGAACCTGACCCCGGAAGACTTTGCCCATAACAAGCTGGACGAGGCCCAGATCAAGCGGGTTCTGCAGTTCACTCTCTGGAAGCTGGAAGCCGAGCGGCACTGGAGCAAGGAAAACATCTTCGCCGACATCAAGGGGCTGGCCAAGGCCATGGAGCTGAAGATGGGAGATTTCATGTTCCCGGTGTTCGTGGCGATTGCCGGCACGCCGAATTCCTGGTCGGTGATGGATTCCATGGCCCTGCTGGGACCTGACATGACCCGTTCGCGGTTGCGTCACGCCTTGGAGGTTCTGGGTGGTTTCTCCAAGAAAGAAACCAAGAAAGTGGAGAAGGAATACGCCGCGCTGGGTGCGTAATAACCGGTTTGGTGAAGAAGTAATCGATCTGGACAGGGACGTTCAGAAAACTGAAAAAAAAGTGTTTTTAAGTGTTGACGCCCCCCGGGTGGATCCTTAATATACGCAGCCGTTGAGGGGCCATAGCTCAGCTGGGAGAGCGCAACACTGGCAGTGTTGAGGTCGGCGGTTCGATCCCGCCTGGCTCCACCAATTTCTAGTCCCCTTCGTCTAGTGGCCTAGGACTCCGCCCTTTCACGGCGGCAACAGGGGTTCGAACCCCCTAGGGGACGCCAATTTGGCTTGACGGTTTAGTCCACCGGGAAGCCAGCAGAGAAACCGCCTTCGGGCGGTTTTTTTGTGCCTGTGAAAATGGGGTCAGATGAAAAAAAGAGGGCCGGCGAATTCGCCGGCCCTCTTTTTTTCATCTGACCCCTGAGTCTGTCTCCAGCTCTGGTGTGGCCCATGGGGGTCTGAAGAACGCTTTCTTCTGACCCCGTCTTGGCGCCATGCCCCCGAGTTACCGGCTCAACGCTCGGCAATGGCCCCTTTGCCCACGCCCTCATACGCCTTCACCCGAATCGCATCGGTCGGAAACTCCACCTTCAGCTTGTCCGCCATGTGCGCGGCAATCAGTTCGACGGTGGTGTCGGTATCGAGCATATACACCCGTTCCTCGGGCAGGGTGAGGGCGAATTCTCCCTGGTTGGCTTCGTATTCGAAGGTGACGTAGCAAACACCATCCGGGCCGACGTGGCGGCGAACCACGTCCTCTTCGGAACCCACGTAGATGTCACGCCATAGAGTGGCCCAGCGGCGTTCCAGGTCGTAGTCCCGGTGGCCGTTGCGGTCGATGCGGATCGGGGAGCGGTGGCCGTGGGCGATGCGTTGGCAGTTGCCCAGGTGTTTTTTCAGGCCGTGCACGTAATGGTAGTACGCGCCCTCGATCACTTCCTCACGCAGGTTGATGGTTACGGAGGTGACGTTGGCCGGTAACACCTCCATCAGTTCATGCTCCAGCAGGCGGGCCACTGCGGAGGGCACCACGTGCTCGGCGGAGAGCCAGACGACTGCCTCATCCGGGGAGCGGTGGACAATCTGGCTGCCATCTGTCAGCTTCCAGGTAAAGGTGTCAGGCTGGTCTTCGTCCCAGACCAGTCCCTGGTAACCGCGGGGGATCACCAGTCGGTGGTCGACGCGCTCATCGATTACGCGCTTGATGGTGCGTTTGACGTTGCTGAAGTCGAACACCATGCCCTGTTCGTCCAGTTCTCCGCCGAGCACCACGTCGGCAATCCAGCTCTCGCCCACCAGTCCACGTGTGGCGTCCAGGTAAGCGAAATCGATGACAGTCAGGTTATCGACAAACAGGTGATTCATCGGAAGTCCGGAGGGTATGATTGAGTGATGGGCGAATTCTAGCAAAAATCAGCAGTTCCGGCAGTGTGCCGGTGCTTTCCCGCCATTGGATATTGCTATCGGGGTGCTTATCAGAAGGTTCAGTTTTCATCCGGACGAATCCGGTTTTGCCGTCATTGTGCTGGCGGCCGGTGCATCTACCCGCCTGGGGCGTCCCAAGGCCCTGCTTAAACTGCCGGATGGCGGTACTCTTCTGGACCAGGCGTTACGCCAGGCCCGGCGGCTTGGCCGGGATGTGCGCGTGGTTACCGGGGCCTGGTACCCCCTGATCCGTTTCCGTTGCCATCTTCAGCCTTCTGTTTGGTTGTCGTGCGAGCATTGGGCGCAGGGATTGTCGGCATCACTGGCAACAGGTATCGAGAGCCTGGGGCCGAAGGTGAAAGGAGTATTTGTACTGGTGGCAGATCAGCCGTTGCTGGATCCAGAGGCCTTGCAGGCAATGAGTCAGGCGGCGTGGCAGGTACCGAACCAGCCGATGGCGGCGGATTACGGTGGCAGGGCCGGTGTACCGGCTTATCTGCCTCGCTGGCTATGGCCGGAGGTGGTGGCCCTGGAAGGGGACCAGGGTGCCGGCAGGCTGCTCACGGAAGTTGGTGCTACCCTGGTGCCCGTTGGGGGCATTCATGACGATGTCGACACGCCTTCGGACTGGCGGCGTATCCGCAGCCTACTCAGCCAAACAGCCCGGACAGCCAGGCAATCCCGACGCTGAAGATGCTGAGGCTGACCGCCAGGCCCAGGGTGTAGACCCGGGAGCTGGCGGCGCGTTGCTGGGCAACGAACAGGTCAATGGTGCGCTGGGCGATGTCTTCCGAGGTTTCCCGTGAGATTTCATGGGCCTGCTGGATCGCCTCCGATTGCAGCGTTTGCCAGAACTCGGTGTCGATGGTCTGCACGCTGGTGATGTGATCCTTGAGCTCGTCCATATGCGCACTGGTGAAGCCGGACTGACGCTTGAGGTCCCGTTTCAGGTCGGCCAGCTCGCGGGCGAGGTTCAGATTGACCTCCGCAGCGACGTCATCCCGCAGGTGTCGGGTGCGTTGTTCAATCAGTTCCGACAGTTCACCCAGCCGCTCCTCGATGGCAGCTTCCTGTTTGCTCCGGGTCTCATCCAGGGCGCGTCTCAGATGATCAAACTGTTCATCGAACAGGTCGCTCAGCAGTTCGTGGAGGCGGTTGTTGATGTGGGTCTTCACCGCTGAGCGGGCGATCTGTTCGATCAGTTCACTGGTAAGCGGCACCACGTTGGGTGAGGCGTGGCCATTGGTCTGCGGTTCCGGCTCCGGCTCGGATTTCGGAGCGAGTTGCACCGACGCGTCTTCGGGAACGCTCAGAGCCTCGTGATCCGCCTCCTGCGGGATTTCCGTGAACGTTGGCTCGGGCAGATTGCCGCTGCTGACGTCGCTGGCCAGCTGGTCGAGAACCTCGCCAAGGCCTTCGGTCTGGGGCGGCTTGGTCAGGATGTTGTAGACCCCGAAGTTTTTCGCTTCCTCGGTAAAGGAAGGGGATTTCCTCGAGGTGCACATGATGATCGGGATGTCCGCGGTGTCCGGGTTGCCCTTGATGGCGCGGGTGGCTTCCACGCCGTTCATGCCGGGCATCAGGTGGTCCATGAAAATCACGTCCGGGCGCTCATGGCTGTTCAGGAAGTCCAGGGCTTCCTCCGCAGAGCCCGCCATGTTGACCTGCATATCCCGGCCTTCCAGCAGTTTGCTCAGGGCAAACCGGGCCACCTTGGAGTCATCTACCAGCAGAGCGTTCTTGATCGACATGGTCACTACCTCAACCTGTTACTGCGAGTGTGTGGGTGATCGGGCCGGGATTTACCAGCCTTCCAGTTGCGGGCACTGGGTGGCCCGATAGCTCTTCTCCCGATAACACACTCCGGGTTCCGTGGTGCGGGCAGTGAATACCTCACCGGCCGCGGTGGTCAGACGAACCTGTCCATAGGGTTCGCCGTGGCGGAAGGTGGCCTCGATCGAACTACCGTTGGGATTGCGCAGCAGACCCTTGCCATGAAACGTGCCTTCCATGTATTGCCCTTCGTATTTCTTGCCGTCGGCAAAGATCTCGGCGCCCGAGCCGTGGAATTCGCCGTTGGAAAACTCGCCCTCGTAGGCGCGGCCGTCCGGATAGGTCAGGGCGCCGGTACCGTGGAATTCATTATCACGGAAACCGCCGACATACAGCATGCCGTCGGCGGTGGTCAGGGAGCCGTGGCCATTAAGCAGCCCCTCCGCCCACCGGCCGGTGAGAATGTCCCCGTTTTCACGGGTCAGCGTACCTTTGCCGTGGAATTTGTCGGCCGCGAACTGGCCGGTGTATTCGGCACCGGCCGCATCGCGCCAGACGCCTTCGCCCTGGCGTTGCCCCTTGACCCAGTCGCCCTCGTAGTGGCTCCCGTCCGGGTACCATGCGGTGCCCTTGCCATGGAACTGGCCGTCGATGAAATGGCCTTCGTAGCGCAGCCCGTCTTTGTCCTGGTAGGTGCCGTCACCGGTCTGCACCCCGCCGATCCAGGTTCCATTGCGGTAATTGACGGTTGTGTACGCCTCCAGTTTGCCAACCAGGGTCATTTCTTGCCCGGCTTCGAGGGCAACCGTCTGTTGCCAGGATTGATAGCCGGGCTTGCTGATGGTGACGTCGTATTTGCCCGGCTGGAGCTCCAGATCGAGACGGGTAGCGCCATACTGTTTGCCGTTGATGGTGACCTGATCCCCGATGACGTTGGAGCGCAGTACCATCAGGCCAGTAGTCGGCTCGGGTTCGGGGTCCGGTTTGGCTGCGGGTTCCGCCATTGCTGTCGTTTGAGTGTCGTCGGGCATGGGCGGAATGCTGAAGGGCTTGGCCACAGTCATTGCTGCAGGAGCCGGTTTCTGGGGTGCCGGCGCTGGCACCTCCTTTGTTTTCCGGGGCTTGGCGGGTTCGGGGGCGCCGGTAACCATCGGGTCCATGGTTTCGGAAGGCGTGGACGAGGGTTGCAGTTCCAGCAAGCTGTGGTCATTACCAACCGAGGCAAAACCGGCGGTCACCAGGAGCATCAGCGCCAGGGCATTTATGAACAGCAGTGGTCTGAAATCGACCATGGAGGAACCTCTTGATCCTGTCTTACCGAATCCGGATTACCTCCTGATCTTAACTACTGACTGCAATGTTATGTAACAGAAAGTGTCTGAAGTTATCGAGAATGCCGGCCAAATCACACTTTGTCCGGAAGCTTGTCATGGTTCAGCTGTTCCCATGATCTCATGTAGACATCGGCTTCGTATTCATAGGGAGAACGGAACGGGGTCAGGACAAAGTCAAAGACCAGGAAAAAGAAACCGATTGAAGCCCAGGCGATCAGAATGGTGCTGATAGTGGTGGCCTGTACTTCCGGATTGGAGTTGACGAAATCCTGCAGCAGGGGAATCAGGTCGGCGGCCATGGCCACAGGGTTGAAACTCGACAGTACGAATGGAACCCAGAAGGCAATCATGATCGGAAAGAAGCCGAAGGACCACAGCAGGCGACGCAGAAGGTAGATGCCGACTTCCTTCCAGAACCTGTTGCGGATCTCCGGCACCTTACGGATACGCTCGAGGTAGCGGCGCCGCTCCGCCCAGTAGGCGGCGACTTCGGGGGCCTCGAGGGTTGTGGTTTCTTCAGCAGGCTTGGTCATGGCTTGCAGGGCTACCTTATCGCTACGGGACTGTGCATGATAATCGATACTACGTGTTACCCTACAAGTCTCCATTTGTTTAAAGACAGGATAGATTGAATGGCTGCTGTGATCGAGAACGCAACCCATCCGGCCTTTGAGAAGCTACGCAGTCACCGGATTGATACCCTTAACCTGGAAGTCGAGGAGTATCGTCACAAGAAGACCGGTGCCCGCCACCTGCACCTGGCGGCAGACAACGACGAGAACGTGTTCTTCGTTGCCCTGCGCACTTTCCCGATGGACTCCACGGGCGTGGCCCATATCCTGGAGCACACGGCCCTGTGTGGCAGTGAGAAGTATCCGGTCCGGGATCCGTTTTTCATGATGATCCGCCGGTCCCTCAACACCTTCATGAACGCGTTTACCAGCAGTGACTGGACGGCTTATCCGTTTGCCAGCATGAACCGGAAGGATTTCGACAACCTGCTCTCGGTTTACCTGGATTCGGTGTTCTTCTCCAAGCTGGACCCCCTGGATTTTGCCCAGGAAGGTCATCGTCTGGAATTCGACAAGCCGGACGACCCCAACACCGATCTGGTCTATCGCGGTGTGGTGTACAACGAGATGAAGGGGGCCATGAGCGCGCCGACATCCCAGCTGTGGCAGAACCTCAGCAGCCACTTGTTCCCGACCACCACCTACCACTACAACAGTGGCGGTGAGCCGGATCACATCGTCGACCTGAGCTACAACGACCTGGTGGACTTCTATCGCCACCACTACCACCCGAGCAACGCGATTTTCGCCACCTACGGCAATATTCCGGCCCATGAGCATCATGAGCGGTTCGAGGAGCTGGCGCTCAAGCGGTTCGACAAACTCGACATCGAACTGCCGGTCCGCGATGAGAAGCGGATGTTCAGCCCGGTCCGGGTGGAGCAGGGCTATGCCGTGAACGAGGGTGAGGGCACCGAGAACAAGACCCATATCGTGACGGGGTGGTTGCTCGGCCACAGTTTTGACCTGCTGGAAAACATGGAAGGCCAGCTGTTGTCCGCCGTATTGCTGGAGAACAGTGCCTCCCCGCTGATGCGGGCACTGGAAACCACCGAGCTCGGCCATGCGCCGTCGCCCATGTGTGGCCTGGAGGATTCCAACCGGGAGATGACCTTCGTTTGTGGCATCGAGGGCAGCGAGCCGGGCAAGCACAAGGAACTCGAGACGCTGATCGAGAACACCCTGCAGAAAGTGATTGAAGAGGGGGTCAGCGAGGAACGGCTGGAGGCCATCCTGCACCAGCTGGAACTGCACCAGCGGGAAATCGCCGGAGACCAGTTCCCCTATGGGCTGCAACTGATCATGAGTGCCATCGCGCCCATGGTTCATGGCGGCGACCCGGTGGAACTGCTTGACCTTGAGCCGGTACTGGCAACCCTGCGGGAGAAGATCAAGGATCCGGCGTATGTGCCGGGCCTCATTCGCCGCAAACTGTTGGAAAACCCGCACCGGGTCACCCTGACCCTGCGCCCGGACGAGAAGCTGGAGTCCCGGCGCCAGCAGGCGATCCGTGAAGCCCTGGCCCGTCGCAAGGCCACCTTGACGGAGGAAGAGGCGCAGCAGATTGTCGATCGTGCCAGCGCCCTTGAAGAGCGCCAGATGCGTAAGGATGACGACTCCATCCTGCCCAAGGTAGACCTGTCCGATGTGCCCTTGCAGATGCCCGAGCCGGAGAGCCGCTATGACGGCGATATTTCCGCGACGGTCTACGCCCGCGGCACCAACGGCCTGGTGTATGAACAGGTAGTGCTGCCGGTGCCGACGCTGACCGAAGAGGATCTCCTGTTCCTGCCTTACTACACCACGTTGATCTCGGAAGTCGGCTGTGGCGATCTGGATTACCTGCAGATGCAGGACCGGATCTCCGCGGAATCCGGTGGTATCAGTGCGGCCTTCAGCGCCAAGGGCAAGATCGACGACGTGCAGGATGTCTCGGGCTACCTGATTTTCAGTGGCAAGGCCCTGGCGCGGAACCGCGGCAAGCTCACCAGATTGCTGCACGACGTCTACAATGGCGCGCGCTTTGACGAAAAGGACCGTATCCGGGAGATTATTGCCCAGATCCGGGCCCGTCGGGTTCAGGCAGTGACCGGCAGTGGTCACGCCCTGGCCATGGGTGCCGCATCCCAGGGACTGAGTGCGGGTGCCTGGCTGGCCTATCGTCTTGGTGGCCTGGCGGGAATCCGCGGTACCAAACAACTGGATGAAGCTCTGAACGATCCAGCCGAGCTTGAGGCTTTCTGCGGCCGGCTGGCGGCTCTGCACGGGAAGATCCGGAACCAGCAGCGTCAGTTCCTGGTGATCGGCGAAGACGAGCAGCTGCCGGCCATGGTGGATGACCTCAAATCCTGCTGGCAAGGCGAGCCCGGTGGCAGCGAGGAAACCTGGCGCATGGACCCGGTCGACTACACCACCCGGGAAGCCTGGCTGACCTCCACCCAGGTCAACTTCTGCGCCAAGGCTTACCAGACGGTGCCCGTGGACCATCCCGATGCGGCGGCACTGACCGTACTTGGCGGGTTCCTGCGTAACGGGTATCTGCACCGGGCCATCCGGGAAAAGGGTGGTGCCTATGGCGGTGGCGCCGGGCAGGACAGCGTCAATGGCGTGTTCCGGTTCTTCTCCTACCGGGATCCACGGCTGGGTGAGACCCTGGAAGACTTCGACAAGGCCCTGGACTGGCTGCAGGAAACTGACCACCAATACCAGGAGCTGGAGGAGTCCATCCTCGGCGTCATCGGCCAGCTCGATCGGCCCCGGTCACCGGCCGGGGCTGCGCGGCATGCTTTCCACAACAAGCTGTTCGGCCGATCACCGGAGCAACGTGCCCGGTTCCGCGAGCGCGTTCTGGCCGTCACCCTGGATGACCTGAAGCGGGTGGCCGGCACCTGGTTGGTCCCGGAGAAGGCCAGTACCGCAGTGGTGACCAGCTCCGAGAACCGGGAGATGGTGAAGGATCTGGGACTGGAGATTCAGGAGTTGTGAAAAAGGGGTCAGATGAAAGCTTTCATCTGACCCCAACTTCAATTCTCGTCCGAGCTCCGGGTTGGCGCCCTAAAACGGGGTCAGATGAAGGTTTTCATCTGACCCCACCTTCATCTCAGACTCTGCTTCATTACCGGTGCCGCTTCAGTCCGGTAGTCACCATAATCCTCGTCGAAATCTCCTCCACCGAATACGCCGTGGTATTCAGGTAGGGAATCCGCTCCCGCCGGTACATCAGTTCAATCTCTTCGATTTCATGCATGCACTGCTGGATGGACGCGTAGCGCGAGTTGGGCCGCCGTTCGTTGCGGATGGTGGCCAGGCGTTCCGGGTCGATGGTCAGGCCGAACAGTTTTTCCCGGTGGGGGCGCAGGGCCTTGGGCATGCGCTGGTCGGCCAGGTCCTCGTCGGTAATCGGGTAATTGGCGGCTTTTACGCCATACTGCAGGGCAAGGTAGAGGCAGGTGGGTGTCTTGCCACTGCGGGAGGCGCCGATCAGGATCAGGTCCGCTTCGTCATAATGCCGGGTGCGGGCGCCATCGTCGTTGTCCAGGGCGAAGTTGACGGCTTTGATCCGGCGTTCGTAGCTGCCTTCGTTGTTGATCGAATGACTTTTGCCTACGGTGTAGGAAGAGGAGGCGTTCAGTTCCTGTTCCAGCGGATTGAGGAAGGTGCCGAAGATGTCGACCATGAAGCCGTCGGCCCGGGAGATGATTTCCCGGATGTCGCTGTCCACGATGGTATCGAACACCAGCGGCCGCTCGCCATCGGTCTCGGAAGCCTTGTTGATCCGGGTCACCATGGCCCGGGCTTTGTCCTCATCATCGATATAGGGAACGGTCACGCGCTCGAAGTCGATTTTCTCGAATTGGGCCAAAAGAGCGTGTCCGAGGGCTTCGGCGGTCAGGCCGGTGCCGTCGGAAATGAAGAAGGCAGTACGTTTCATGGTGTGTGTCCGGTTCCAAATCTGACTGTGAGTGCCCTAGGTAATTTCCGCAGGTTACAGTATCATACACGCCAAGTTCGAGACTCCGCAGTGGATATTGCCTGCATTTGCCGCTGAATATCGCTGGCCCGGTTTTGCTCTTTGCTTCACAGACTCTAAGGGAGACGCGCTTTGGAAGATTACATCATCTGGTTTGATCACCTCGGAATGTCTGATGTCGACCGGGTAGGCGGAAAGAACGCCTCCCTGGGCGAAATGATCAGTAATCTGGCCAACGCAGGTGTCACCGTTCCCGGCGGCTTTGCCACGACAGCTCACGCCTATCGCGAGTTTCTGGCAACCGACGGCCTCAAGGACAAGATCGATGATGCCCTCGAGAAGCTGGACGTTAACGATGTGAACGAACTGGCCCGCGTCGGTTCCCAGATTCGCCAATGGGTCATCGAGACCGATTTGCCTGATGTCCTGGAAAAGCCCCTGGCAGAGGCCTATGCCAAGCTGCAGGACGGAAACGAGCACATGGCGGTTGCTGTTCGCTCGTCTGCCACCGCAGAAGACCTCCCGGATGCCTCCTTCGCCGGACAGCAGGAAACCTTCCTGAACGTGGTGGGCCTCCAGCAGGTCCGTCGCGCGGTCAAGGAAGTCTTTGCTTCCCTGTTCAATGACCGGGCGATTTCCTACCGTGTCCACCACGGCTTCGACCACAAGCTGGTGGCGCTGTCGGCCGGTATCCAGAAGATGGTGCGCAGTGAGACGGCGGCCAGCGGCGTCATGTTCACCCTGGACACCGAATCCGGCTTCCGGGATGTTGTCTTTATTACCTCTTCCTACGGCCTGGGTGAGACCGTGGTCCAGGGTGCCGTGAACCCGGACGAGTTCTATGTTCACAAGCCGACCCTGGAAGCCCGTCGCCCGGCGGTGCTGCGCCGTAACCTGGGCAGCAAGGCCATCAAGATGGTCTACCATTCCAGCCCTGGCGAAGGCGAGTATGTCGAGACCGTCAAGGTGGATCAGGAGGACCGCAACCGCTTCTCCATTACCGATGCCGAGGTGGAAGAACTGGCCAGGCAGGCCATGATCATCGAGAAACACTACGACCGTCCGATGGACATCGAGTGGGCGAAGGATGGCGACGATGGCAGGATCTACATCGTCCAGGCGCGTCCCGAGACCGTGAAGAGCCGCGCCGCCGCCAATGTCATGGAGCGTTACCTGCTGAACGAAACCGGCAAGGTGCTGGTGGAAGGCCGCAGCATCGGCCACAAGATCGGTAGTGGTCCGGTGAAAATCATCACCAGCATCAACGAGATGGATCGCGTACAGCCTGGCGATGTCCTGGTTACCGACATGACTGACCCGGACTGGGAGCCGGTCATGAAACGTGCCTCCGCGATTGTTACCGATCGCGGCGGTCGGACCTGCCATGCGGCCATCATTGCCCGGGAGCTGGGTATTCCGGCCGTGGTGGGCTGTGGTGACGCCACCGAGGTGCTCAAGGACGGTCAGGACGTAACGGTTTCCTGCGCCGAGGGCGACACCGGCATGATCTACGAGGGCGCGCTGGATTTCGAGCTGCGTGAGAACACCGTGGATTCCATGCCGAACATTCCGTTCAAGATCATGATGAACGTCGGTAACCCGGACCGGGCGTTCGATTTCCAGGCCCTGCCCAACGAGGGCGTTGGCCTGGCACGCCTGGAGTTCATCATCAACCGGATGATCGGTGTGCATCCGAAGGCACTGCTGAACTTTGACGGCCTGCCGCGGGATATCAAGCAGACGGTGGAGAAGCGCATTGCCGGCTACTCTTCGCCCGTCGATTTCTACGTGGACAAGCTGGTGGAGGGTATTTCCACCCTGGCAGCCGCGTTTGCGCCGAAGAAAGTGATCGTTCGCCTGTCAGACTTCAAATCCAACGAGTACGCCAACCTGATCGGTGGCACCTTGTACGAGCCGGATGAAGAGAACCCGATGCTGGGCTTCCGGGGGGCGTCCCGCTACATCTCCGATACCTTCCGGGATTGCTTCGAGCTCGAGTGCCGTGCCCTGAAGAAAGTTCGTAACGAGATGGGCCTGACCAACGTGGAAGTGATGGTGCCGTTCGTGCGGACCGTCGGTGAGGCGGAGCAGGTGGTTAACCTGCTGGCCGAGAATGGCCTGAAGCGGGGCGACAATGGCCTGCGGGTGATCATGATGTGCGAGCTGCCGGGCAACGCGCTGTTGGCGGATCAGTTCCTTGAGCACTTTGATGGCTTCTCCATCGGCTCCAACGACCTGACGCAGCTGACCCTGGGTCTGGACCGCGACTCGGGCATCATTGCCCACCTGTTCGATGAGCGGAATGACGCCGTCAAGATTCTGCTCTCCTACGCTATCCAGGCCTGCAGGAAGGCTGGCAAGTACATCGGCATCTGCGGCCAGGGCCCGTCCGACCATCCGGATCTCGCCAAGTGGCTGATGGACCAGGGCATTGATTCCGTGTCCCTGAACCCGGATTCGGTTCTGGATACCTGGTTCTTCCTGGCCGACGAGAAGATCGACTGATTTCATTTCCGGACAAAGGAGAGTGACAACATGGCAGACATTATTACCCCGGATCTGTGTGACGAGTTTCCGGAAGTCCGGGTGGTCGAGCCCGGTTTCAACAACTACGGTGGCGTGAAAAACTTTGGCGGTGAGATTGTTACCGTCAAATGTTTCGAGGACAACTCCGTGGTCAAGGAGCAGGTGGGACAGCCCGGCCATGGCCGCGTTATGGTGGTGGATGGCGGTGCGTCAAAGCGTAACGCACTGCTGGGCGACATGCTGGCGGAGAAAGCGGCCAGCAATGGCTGGGCCGGTCTGGTCATCTATGGCTGCATTCGTGACGTGGATGAGATCGGGCAGACCAACCTGGGTGTGCAGGCTCTGGGCACCGTACCCCGGAAAACCGAGAAACGTGGCATCGGTGACCTGAATATTCCGGTTACCTTCCACGGCGTGACCTTTCATCCGGGTCATTACGTGTATGCCGATAATAACGGCATCATCGTCTCCGAGAAGCCGCTGGTCTGATCCGGCGGTCAGAAACGAAGAAGGGCGGCCCGCGGGCCGCCCTTCTTTTTGTCCGGATGTATCGGCCTGAGACGAAAGGTCAGGCCCAGTTGTCGGTCTTGCGAGTGGGCTTGAGCATGGGAATGATCAGTGCAAGCAGGACACCCCCGAAGACAAGTCCGGCACCCAGCAGCATGAAGTCGGACTCCTTGCTCGCCTCCAGTCGCTCGTTCTCGGCGGTCAGAACTTCCAGGTCGTTGCGAAGTTTCTGGTTCTCCGCATTCAGCTCGCGGTTCCTGCGTTCCAGATTGATGGAGTCGGCAGCAATACTCTTGATCCGCTGAAGCTCTTCCTGAAGTTCCTGTGAACGGTTGGACAGGTTGGATTCTGCGCTCTCAAGGGCGTTTCGCTGCTGTGTGACTTGCGAAAGCTGCTCCTTGACCTGAGTCAGCTCGGTTTTGGTCTGCTCCAACTCCCGGTTGGCTGCCTGAAGGCGATCGGCTGCGATCGGGGTGTTGCTCAGGTACTGGCTTGCTACCCAGCCCTCGGTGCCTTTCGGTGTGCGGACCCGGGTGTAATTGTCACCGGCTTCCAGAACCTCCAGTGGTGTCCCGCTGGGCAGGGCGTTTTCGATGATCCGGTACTGGGTCCCTGCGCCTGAGCGGACGGGCAGGTAAAGTTTGTCATCGACCCAGACGGTTCTGGCCTGGGCGGCCGCGATTGATGATACGATGAACAGTAGACTGATGATCAGGCGAAAAGGCGTCACGAAGTACATTCCCGGAATTGGATAGTGAAAAACACCAGATGTTAAAGGCGCAATTTTGTCACAGATGACCGGCTGTGCAAGCCGGCCACCATTACAATAAACTCATGCGCAGCCCGGCGCCTCAGGGCAGCACCGCCTTGAAGGGTTTGACCGTTACCTTCTGGTACACGCCGGCTTCGATATAAGGGTCGGCATCGGCCCAGGCCTGGGCTGCTTCAAGCGAGTCAAATTCGGCAACGACGAGACTGCCGGTAAACCCGGCTTCACCGGGCTCAGGGGTGTCGATGGCCGGATGTGGCCCGGCAACAAGTAAACGGCCCTCCGCTTTCAATGCCTGCAGGCGCTCCAGATGAGCCGGGCGTGCAGACTGGCGAAGGGCAAGGCTGTTCTCGATATCTTCACTGATAATGGCGTAATACATGAAGTTCTCTCAACCGGTTAAGGATTTTTTGTGACTATACCCCAACCCCCGAATTTGTGCATTGATCTGCACTGCCACAGCACGGCTTCGGACGGTGCCCTGGCACCGGCAGACCTTGTTGCCCGTGCTGTTGATAAGGGGGTGACGCACCTGGCCCTGACTGATCACGATACCCTGAACGGTCTTCCTGAAGCGGCGCAGGCGGCGAGTCATTCCGGGATCACGCTGGTACCCGGGATTGAACTGTCCTGTCTTTGGAAAGGCCGGACGATCCATGTCGTCGGTCTGGACTTTGATCGGGAGGATCCGGTGTTCACCGGCAAGGTCGAGCAGCAGACGGATAACCGCCGGGCAAGGGCAGCCATGATTGCCGAGCGGCTCCACCGCCTGCGGGTGCCGGACCTGCTGGAGCGGGCGACGGAAAAGGCCGGTGGTGATGTGCCGGGCCGGCCCCATTTTGCCGAGGCGCTGATTGAGGCCGGGGTGGTGCGCAATGCTGCTCAGGCGTTCAAGCGGCACCTGGGCGCTGGAAAGGCTGGCGATGTGCGTGCCTACTGGCCGGAGCTGCCGGAGGTGGTGCAATGGATCACCGAGGCTGGCGGTATAGCCGTGTTGGCGCATCCACGCAAGTACAGGCTGACCGCCACCAAGCTTCGGGAGCTGACGACAGAGTTCTGCAAGGCCGGAGGGCAGGGTATTGAAGTATCCACCTCCGGTCAGTCCAGTGGTGATCTCGGTTTTCTGGCGGAACTGTGCCGGCGCAACGGGATGTGGGCATCCCAGGGCAGTGATTTCCACTTTCCGGGTGCGCCCTGGTGTGAGCTGGGGAATATCATGAAAATGCCAGACGGGCTGGAACCGGTCTGGCATCATTTTCGCGAACCTGCGGGTGTTGAAGCTCCGGCTCAGTCCGGAGCGTGAAACAGCAGGTAGAGGTCGGTCAGTGAGTCCGGGATAGCGTCGGCCATCTGGCGGGACAGCTTGTCGCTGTTGCGGACCTTCTGGAAATCCTCGTCATCGAAGAGCCCCGACAATGTCAGCATGGGAACCATGAGATCTGCGGTTTCCTCCTCGCTGGCGGCCTCCAGCCACTCCTCCTCATGCTCCAGGAAGGTCTCCACGAAACCCGCGCACCAGTTTTCCAGCGCGTTCATCGGGTCACCGTCCTCGGGCTCCGGAAGTTCCAGGGCCTGCCCCATATCGAGGGCGTGGGCCATGTCCTTTGACAGCTGGGTGACGCTGCGGCGGAATACCTCGGGGATTTCGCCGCCGGGCACCTGCTCGGTGCCGGTGGCGAGGCGGAAGATATCTTCCGCGCTCAGCTCAACCGGGCCGACGACGCTGGCGCACACCACGCCGTGGAGCCCGAAAAAGTCCAGGGCGTCATCACCCCAGGGCTCCGCGAACAGGATGTCTTCCAGCGCTTCTATGTCGGAATTGGATAGCATTTATCAGTTACTCCCGGCCTTTTGGGCTTCTTCCGCTGCACGCTGACGGCGACGGACTTCACGTGGATCGTTATAGGCCCGGCCCGGCGTAACCGGCAGGTCCAGTTCCGGCTTTCCGCTCTCACCCTGGAAAATCCGGGGCGCTTCGGGTGCCTTGGGCTCCGGGGCACTCTGTGCGGCTGCCTTATCTTCCTTCGGCTTTTCAGCCTCAGGCTTGCTGGCGGACTTTGGCGCGGGCTTTTGCTCTTTGGCCTCCGCTTCCGCCTCCGCTTTCGGAGTCTGAGCCTCGGGCTTCTCAGCCTTCGGGGCCTCCTGCTTCTTGGCGGTTACCTGCTCTTCTGCTTTGGGGCTTACCGCCTCTGGCCGGTTTTCTGCCTTCGGCTCCTCAGCCTTTGCCGGTTCGGCTTTGGTTGCCTCGACTTTGCCAGAGTCGGCCTTCACAGGCTCCGTTTTGGCGGCCTGAGGCTTGGGCTCTTCAGAGCTGGCTGCCTCCGGCTTGCGCTCCTCGGCCTTGGCTGTGTCAGCTTTGGTGGGCGCCTGTTTGGGCTCTTCGGCTTTAACAGCCTCCTGCTTGGGAGTTTCTGCTTCCGCTTTCGAAGGCTTGGCCGATTCCTTGCGGGCTGGCTTGGTTTCGGGCTTTTCGGCTTTCTCCGCCGAATCGGCTTTCGCGGGCTGGTCTGCCTTTGCGGGCTTTTCTCCCTGATCCGCCTTCTCCGCCTTAGGCTGTGCGGTTTCGGGTCTGGATTTCTTCCCCTCCTCTGCCTTGGCGGGGGCTTGTTGAGCTTCGGCTTTCTCAGCACCTACGCTGGCTGCCGGACGGGATTCCTGCTTCGACTCAGGAGCTTTCTCCGGTGCGGATGACCTTGCTTCGGCCTTCTGCTCTGGGCCCTTGCCCGAAGTGCTGGCTGCCTTTTCCGGCTCAGCCGCTTTCTCGGGCTGAGTGTCCTTCTGGTGCTTGTCGCTGCGCGCGGCCTTGCGGTCTGCCGGAGAGCTGGAAGGCGCCTCGGCCGGGGACCCGTCGCGGTTCCGTTGGCGGCGCGGCTTACGGGGTTTGTCACCGCCGGAGCCTTTCTGGCCACCTTCTTTCTGCTCTTTGGGCGGCTGCTGATCCTTCTGATCTTTGGCCTGCTGCTGGTCCTTCTGGCCGCGGTTGTCTTTCTGCTCGCGGTTGTCCTTCTGGTCCCGCTGCGGACGGTTACGACCCTGGCCGCGGCCCTTGTTGTCCTTGCGTCCTTCAGCGCCTTTGTCCTGGCCTTTCTCGCCGCCCTGACGGCCCTGGCTGCCACGGTTCTGGTCGTCGCTGCGTCCGCGGCCACGGCTGCGGGTATCGTCACCGCGACCCTGCTGCTGGCCACCCTGGCGACGATCACCGCTGCGGTTGCCGCCGGAACGCTGGTCATCCCGGGCTACCCGGGACTTGCGACGGTCCTGGGTTCTGCGGTCCTGGCGGGGCGGGCGTTTGCTCTGTTCGCGCTCTTCACCCTGCTGGCTCTCGCCACCAAAGAAGCAGGCGATCTTGCGGCCCAGGCGACGGAACAGGCCTTCTTCCTGGGAAGCTGCCTCTGCCACTGTCGGCGTCGGTGTCGGCGCCGGTGCGGATGGCCGGATCGCCTTCACGGCAGCCTGTTCGCGTACCGGTTTTTCGGCGCTCGGCGTTTCGAAGATTTCTTCTTCCCGCTCGCTGTATTCCTGGGCTACCTGGTGGCTGGAGATGTGCTCGGGCGTGGTCTCGTCCTGGCGGAGGCGCAGAATCTCGAAGTGGGGCGTTTCCATGTGCGGCACCGGAACCACCACGACCTGGACGCTCTGGCGCGACTCTATGTCGGCCAGCTGCTTGCGCTTCTCGTTCAGGAGGAAGGTGGCAACGGATACCGGCACGACGGCGCGGACTTCGCCGGTCTTCTCCTTGGAAGACTCCTCGTAGATCAGGCGCATGATGCTCAGGGCCAGTGATTCGATGCCACGAATGGTGCCCTGGCCTTCACATCGGGGGCAGACCTCGCTGCGGGTCTCACCCAGGGACGGGCGCAGGCGCTGACGGGACATTTCAAGCAGGCCGAAGCGGGAGATTTTGCCAACCTGGACCCGTGCCCGGTCGATTTCCAGCGCTTCGCGCATCTTCTGTTCCACTTCGCGCTGATGCTTGGCCGGCGTCATGTCGATGAAATCGATCACGATCAGGCCGCCCATATCCCGCAGGCGCAGCTGGCGGGCGATTTCTTCTGCCGCTTCCAGGTTGGTCTGCAGGGCGGTTTCCTCGATGTCCTGGCCCTTGGTGGCGCGGGAGGAGTTGATGTCGATGGAAACCAGTGCCTCGGTGGGGTCGATCACGATCGAGCCACCCGAGGGCAGCTTCACTTCCCGCTGGAAGGCGGTTTCGATCTGGCCTTCGATCTGGTAACGGCTGAACAGCGGAATTTCGTCCTTGTACAGCTTGATCTTGTTCTCGAAGGTGGGCATCACGGCGCGGACGAAGTTGAGCACGTCTTCGTAGACATTGGCCGCATCAATAAGCACTTCGCCGATGTCCTGGCGGAGGTAATCCCGCACGGCTCGGATGATGACGTTGCTTTCCTGGTGGATCAGGAAAGGGGCCTTGCGCTCACCGGCAGCCTGGGTGATTGCTTCCCAGAACTGCACCAGGTAGTCGAGGTCCCACTGGAGCTCTTCGGTGGTGCGGCCGATGCCGGCGGTACGCACGATGATGCCCATGGCCTTGGGAACCTGGACGTTGTTCATGGCTTCCTTGAGCTGGGCCCGTTCCTCACCCTCGATGCGACGTGAGATCCCGCCTGCACGGGGGTTGTTGGGCATCAGCACCAGGTAGCGGCCGGCGAGGGAGATGAACGTGGTCAGGGCTGCGCCCTTATTGCCGCGTTCTTCCTTGTCGACCTGGACGATGACTTCCTGGCCTTCGGATACGACATCCTTGATATTGATCTTGCCTTCGATCTGGCCCGGGGACTTCTTGAAGTACTCCTTGGAGATTTCCTTCAGGGGCAAGAAGCCGTGGCGCTCGGCGCCAAAGTCCACGAACGCAGCTTCCAGGCTGGGCTCTACACGGGTGATTCGACCCTTGTAGATGTTGGCTTTCTTCTGCTCGCGGGAGCTGGATTCGATATCAAGGTCAAACAGACGCTGGCCATCGACCAGGGCTACGCGCAACTCTTCAGGATGAGTTGCATTGATGAGCATTCTTTTCATGGAAAGAAAGGGTTCCTGTCGTTTGGTTTTGACAGAAAACCGGGGGGATTCGCATCAGCGAAGCGAAACGTGCGTGCCGCGGGCCTGTTACAACTGAGGCAGCCGGCGGCCAGACCGAATCAGACCCTTATGGGGCGCGATTCCATTGGTTCAGTACCACCGCCGACGGTCCTTCTGCCTGTTGGCAGGGAGAGGTCGCATAGGGTGAATGTCTGTTGACGCATGTTATCCGTTTTCAGGTTCACACAGGTGCCTGGGTCTCACGTCGTATTTGTAAGCTGGACGGCCCGGCCTTGCGTGGCAATGATTCTTCGCGATGTCGCCCGTCGGTTTTCCGCACGGTTCCTGTTCTTCCGGGGCTTCCTGTCAGCCGTTCATCGGTCTGCGAAAGCAAGGTCCGGAAGCATTTCCTGCGCCGTTCCCGCTATCTGTTCGGGCGCCGGCGTTCAAACTCTCTGATAGTGTCGGTATACTTCTGCCGCTCCGGCTTCTGGCTCGAGTAGGCCAGGCCGTAGACAAACGGCAGAGCACGCCGGAATATAACAGTATTGCAGCGCCTGTTCAATCCTCCAAACGCGTCGTCCGCAAGGAATTCCATGTCACGCAAGCCTGTTGCGAAAAAATACGCCAGCTCCCGCAAGCGGCCAGCCGGGCCGACCACACGGAAGGATGGCGCTACCTCGCGGTCTTCCGGCTCGGGAGAGCAGGTGCGCCAGGGTGTCCAGTGGGTTACGGTTGACGAGGATAATGATGATCAGCGGGTGGATAACTTCCTGCTGTCCCGGTTGCGTGGCGTACCCAAAAGCATCATCTACCGGATTGTCCGCAAGGGCGAAGTCCGGGTAAACAAGGGCAGGGTAAAGCCGGATACCCGACTGCGGGCCGGCGATACCGTCCGTATCCCTCCGATCGTTCGCAAGGAAAAGCCGGAGCAAGTGAAGCCCGGGAGCCGGGTTCAGGGAGTGATGGAGGCGGCGGTCGTTTTCGAGAATGATCAGATGCTCGTGGTGAACAAGCCCTCGGGCATCGCGGTCCATGGCGGTAGCGGGCTGAGTTTCGGTCTGATTGAAGTGCTCCGGTCGGCGCGGCCGGACAGCCGATTCCTGGAGTTGGTGCATCGGCTGGATCGGGATACGTCCGGTCTTGTGATGATCGCCAAGAAGCGATCGGCCCTGCGCTATTTACAGGACGAATTGCGCCAGAAGCGGGTGCGCAAGTTCTATCACGCCCTGGTAGCCGGAAGCTGGCCGGAAGGGATGGGTCGGGTTGATGAGCCCCTGCTGCGCTACGAGATGCCGAACGGGGAGCGCCGGGTTCGGGTTGACACGGCGGGTAAGGCGTCGCTGACCATTTTCCGATGCCTGGAGCGGTTCCAGGGGTACACTCTGGTCGAGGCTTCACCGGTGACTGGCCGCACCCACCAGATCCGGGTGCACAGTGCCTGGGCGGGTCATCCGATCGCGGGCGATGACAAGTATATGGATGAAGTGAGTATGAAGGCGTTTCGTTCCATTGGCGGGCAGCGGCTGATGCTTCATGCCAGGGCTCTGGAATTCCGCCTGCCCGGAAGCGACGAGCCGATGCGGCTTGAAGCGCCATATGACGAAGCTTTTGACCTCGTGCTCCGGACCCTTGGGGCGCGCAAAACAGGATCAGAGAAATGAAAGTTAAAGTAGTGATATTTGACTGGGATGGCACCCTGGTGGATTCGGTTGACCACATTGCCGACAGCCTGCATCAGGCGGCTACCGAGCTGGGCTATCCCGAGCTGGAACGCGAGGCCTATCGGGACATCATCGGCCTGGGCATGGTTGAGGCGCTGGAAAAGCTGTATCCCGGCATTTCGCGGGACGAGATGAGCCGAATCCGTGAAGGGTATGCCCGTTACTTTTTCAGCAAGGTGACCAGCCCCCAGAATGTTTTCGAAGGCATGGCCGAGCTGGTTGCCGATCTGCGGGAATTCGGCCGCAACTGTTCCGTCGCGACCGGCAAGAGCCGGCGGGGCCTGGAGAGTGCGCTGGTCACCAGTGGTCTGGGTGAGCACTTCGAAATTACCCGATGCGCCGATGAGACCCGGTCCAAGCCGGATCCCGCCATGTTGAAGGAAATTCTGGAATTTTACCGGATTGAGCCGTCCGACGCGGTGATGATTGGCGACACCCGCTATGATCTTGAGATGGCTCGCCGTATCGGCATGCCCTCAATCGGTGTCGAGTGGGGAGTGCACAAGCGGGATGTGCTGGGGGAGTATGCCCCTCATGCCATCGTTGAATCGGTGCCGGATCTTCGACGGGTACTGGGGCTTTGAGCCCGGTACCATCAATGCAGTTGCTGACAGGATGTATGCATGAGTGAGTGGGATTCTGACAAGTCGCCGGAATGGGGTGATGAGCCTGCCGAGAAGTCTTCCGGTCGTTCGTGGCTGGGGCGGAAGGGGCCGAGCATGCCGCCGGAGAGTAATCGAGACTGGAAGCTCATCGAGAAGCTGGTCATGTCGCTTCAGGCGGAGCAGCGCCGCAGTCGCCGCTGGGGGATCTTCTTCAAGTTCCTGACCTTTGGCTATCTTTTTCTGCTGTTGTTCCTGATCCGTTTTCCGTTTGGAGAAAGTCTGGACGCCGCGACCGGAGCCCACACCGCCGTGATCGAGATCAACGGCACCATCGCCGCGGACGAGCTGGCCAGCGCCGATAATATTGTCGGTTCACTGCGTTCGGCATTCGAGGCTGAATCATCCAAAGCCGTGGTGTTGCGAATCAACAGTGGCGGTGGAAGTCCGGTCCAGTCCGGCTACGTTTACGATGAGATCAAGCGGCTTCGGGAAGAATATCCTGACAAGAAAGTCTATGCGGTTATTTCCGACATTGGTGCGTCAGGGGCTTACTACATTGCCGCGGCCGCGGATGAAATTTACGCCAACCGGGCCAGCCTGGTGGGCTCCATCGGTGTGATCGCCGGAGGCTTCGGTTTTACCGAGGTCATGGACAAGGTCGGTGTCGAGCGCCGGCTGTATACCTCCGGCGACAACAAGGCCTTCCTGGATCCCTTCTCACCGGAGGATGAAGGCGAAGTCCAGTTCTGGAACTCGGTGTTGGAGAACACTCACCGCCAGTTTATTGAGGCAGTAAAGCGAGGCCGGGGTGATCGCCTCGCCGACGACGAGCGGCTGTTCAGTGGTCTGGTCTGGAGTGGTGAGCAGGCAATGGAGCTGGGGCTGATCGACGGCCTGGGCAGCACCTCTTCGGTTGCCCGGGAGATTGTCGGTGCCGAGAAGCTGGTGGATTACAGTCATCGGAAGTCCCCGCTGCAGGATCTTGTGGACCAACTGGGTGTTGCCTTTGGCGAAGGCTTTGCCGGTCAGTTACTGGAATCCCGTCTGGAGTTGCGCTGAGGGCTGGTCAGCCCTCAAGCAACGGATTGCATCCCCAGTTCCGGAGCATCCCGTTGAGTGCGATCAGCGGTAACCCGACCAGGCTGTTGGGGTCACGCCCCTCGAGCCGGTCGAACAGCGTTATGCCCAGGCCTTCCATCTTGAAGCTGCCGGCACAGTCATAGGGCTGCTCCCGTGTCAGGTAGCTTTCGATTTCCTCGTCGGACAGGGCGCGGAAGTGGGCCGTGAAAGGTTCGCAGACTTTTTGGCTCTCGCCGCTGTCCGTATCCAGCAGGCACAGGCCGGTCAGAAATACCACCCTGTGTCCGCTGCTCTGGCGTAACTGGTTGACTGCCTGGGCGTGATTGCCGGGTTTGTGCAGCAGGGTTCCGTCGGGCAGGCAGGCGACCTGGTCCGAGCCGATGATCCAGTGGCCGGGATGTTTTGCTGCCAGGGCCCGGGCCTTGCTTTCGGCGAGTCGTAGAGCAAGGTCCTCCGAGGGCTCGTCGGGCCGGGGCGTTTCGTCGATGTCCGGGCTGGCGGTGGTGAAGGGCAGGGCCAGGCGCTCCAGCAGGCTCTTGCGGTAGGGAGAGGATGAGGCCAGTAGCAGGGGTTTGGTCATTGCCGAGGTCCTTTTGTCGTTAAATACCCGTATCCCCATGGTAACCCGTGGCGAAATGGCAACGAAGTCTTTGACAGCGGCGGGCCTCGCCCCTAAAATTGCGCGCCTATGTCAAAAGCGTCAAACGCCGAGTTGCCCAAATCTGTTGACCCCTATCGGTTGGCGGAGCAGAACACCGTGCTGGAGGGAGTGATTCCTCTCAGTGCCTTGGCTCGTTTCAGGGAAGCGGTTCTGGGGTTTGACGAGGGCGCTGCGTGCCGCGTCAGGCTGTCGTTTTCCATGGACAGCGAGCGCCGACGCATCGTCTCGGGTGAGCTGGAAGCACCGGTGGATCTGGAATGTCAGCGGTGTATGGGGCCAATGGCCACTACGCTGGATTCCCGGTTTGTCCTGGGGCTGGTAACCAGTGACGAACAGGCGCAACAGCTGCCAAGAGAGCTCGAGCCGTTCCTGACCGATGATTTCAGTGCGGATCTCTGGGCCATGGTCGAGGATGAGCTGTTGCTGGTGCTGCCGCCGTTCCCGCTTCACGATCGGAATGAGTGTCCGGCCCGGGAAGATCTGGAAGCCCTCGAGCCCGACGGTACTCCGGCCGAGCCGGCAGAGTCGGGAAAAGAGAATCCGTTCAGTGTGCTGGCGGATCTCAAGAAGACGAAGCATTAACCGGGCGCAGCCTCCGATCGGGAGTCGGCGCGTTACAATGAACACACGTTATTTTTACGTTAACAGGTCAGGAGCATAATCATGGCTGTACAGCAAAATCGTAAGACCCGTTCCAAGCGTGGCATGCGCCGTTCTCACGACGCTCTGAGCACTGCTGCTCTGTCCACCGATGCAACCACTGGTGAAGTTCATCGTCGTCACCACGTTTCTCCGGACGGCTTTTACCGTGGTAAGCAGGTAATCGAAGCGCGCGACGAGTAATCTCGTTGCGACCAGTCACCGCCCAAGTGTCGGATGGAAGAGCCGTGACTCCGGTTACCATCGCAATAGACGCTATGAGCGGTGACCGCGGGCCCGAAGTGGTGGCGTCCGCGGCACTGTTGGCAGTGCGTGAAAACGAGGCCTTGAGCATCATTCTGGTGGGTATCCGGAGTGAGCTCGAGGCTTTGTTGCGTGAGGGGCATGCCCGAATCCGGGTGGTCGAAGCGGCCGATGTGGTCCGGATGAACGAGCGTCCCTCCCATGCCCTGCGCCACAAGAAGAATTCCTCCATGGCTGTTGCCCTTGGCCTGGTCCGCGATGGTGAGGCTCAGGGTTGCGTCAGCGCCGGCAATACCGGTGCACTGATGGCCTTCGGCCGTTCCATCATCCGGATGTACCCCGGTATCGAGCGCCCGGCCATTGCCAAACTGATTCCCTCCCTCCGCGGCAAGTGCCATGTCCTGGATCTTGGTGCCAATGTCGATTCCACCGCCGAGAATCTGTACCAGTATGCTCTGATGGGTTCGCTGATGGCCTCGGCCATCTGCAGCCAGACGGAGCCGCGGGTCGCCCTGCTCAATGTGGGCGAGGAAGAGATCAAGGGCAACGAACAGGTGCGCCTTGCTTCCCACATGCTGGCCCAGTGCGAGACCATCAATTACATCGGCTATGTGGAAGGTAGTGACCTGTTCCGGGATGTGGCCGATGTGGTGGTATGCGACGGTTTTGTCGGCAACATTGCGCTGAAAACCGGTGAGGGTGTGGCTGGCCTGTTGATTGAACTGATGGAGCAGGCCTTTACCCGTTCGCTCTACGGGCGCTTTGTGGGCCTGCTGGCGCGTCCGATCATTGGCCGGCTCCTGCAGCTGATGGATCCGTCCCGGCACAACGGTGCCAGCCTGCTCGGGCTTCAGGGTGTGGTGATCAAGAGTCATGGTAATGCCAATGAGCGCGCCATGCTGGCTGCCATCCGCCAGGCGGTCCGGGAGGTGCAGCTGGAAGTCCCCCGCCGCATCAATGAAAGGCTGGATGATCTCATGCTCTGAGCCTGAGACTAAAGTCTGTCCCCGATCTGCCGTGCATTCGCGGATAATTGGCCTAACTTGTACTATTGGCTAATCTCCCGAAACCCTTCAATGACGATAAGATTCGCCCTATGAAATCAGCCTTTATTTTTCCCGGACAAGGGGCCCAGTCTGTAGGCATGCTCAGTGACGCTGCCGAGGCCTGGCCTATCATCAACAAAACATTCGCTGAAGCCTCCAATGTGCTTGGTTACGATCTCTGGCACCTTTGCCAGAAAGGGCCGGCCGAGGAGCTCAACCAGACCATGGTTACCCAGCCCGCACTGCTGACTGCCAGTGTAGCGTTGTGGCGCCAGTGGTTTGTCGCCGGTGGTCGTGCGCCGAGCTTTGTCGCCGGCCACAGCCTGGGCGAGTACAGCGCCCTGGTCGCTGCCGAAAGCCTGGATTTTGTCGAAGCCGTCAAGCTGGTTCGCCTTCGGGGCGAACTCATGCAGCAGGCGGTTCCTGCCGGCGAAGGCAAGATGGCGGCTATTCTCGGCCTGGATGATGCCGACGTGGTCGCCGCCTGCGAGAGTGCGGCCGAGGGCGATGTGGTCTCTGCCGTCAACTTCAATGCACCCGGACAGGTCGTGATTGCCGGTTCGGCTGAGGCCGTTGACCGCGCCATTGAGGTCTGCAAAGAGCAGGGTGCCCGCAAGGCAATGCCCCTTCCGGTCAGCGTTCCCTCTCACTGCGCATTGATGAAAGGTGCCGCCGAAGAGTTGGCGGAGGCGCTCAACGATGTGCGCTTTAACGATGCTGTCATTCCGGTGGTCCAGAATGTCCACGCGTCGGCTGAAACCGATGCTGACAAACTCAAGGCCAACCTCCTCAAGCAGCTCTATTCACCGGTGCTGTGGACGGATTCCGTGCGCGAGCTGGTGTCTGAAGGCGTTGAAATGGCGGTTGAGTGCGGTACCGGGAAAGTTCTGGCCGGACTGATCAAGCGAATTGACCGTAGCCTCCCGGTTTACGGAATCGAGGATCCGGATTCATTGGCAAAGGCTCTGGAAGCCTTTGGCCAATCCTGACGAAAGGAGTCTTTCATGTCTTTGGAAGGTAAAGTTGCACTGGTTACCGGCGCAACCCGTGGCATTGGCAAGGCCATAGCCCAGGCGCTCGCGCAGCAGGGCGCCGAGGTTGTAGGTACCGCTACCAGTGAAGCGGGCGCCGAGTCGATTTCGAAGGCGTTTGCGGATGCCGACCTGAAAGGTTACGGCATCGTCATGGATGTATCGGACCCGGAAAGTATAGAGTCTGGCCTCAAGGCACTGACTGAAAAATCCGGTGCGCCCCAGATTCTGGTCAATAATGCCGGCATCACCCGTGACAACCTGCTGATGCGCCTGAAAGAGGATGACTGGACATCGGTCCTGGAGACGAACCTGTCCAGTGTATATCGCACCAGCAAGGCGGTCTTGCGTGGTATGGCCAAAGCCAAGTGGGGGCGGATTATCAACATCAGTTCCGTGGTTGCCGGTATGGGGAACCCGGGGCAGGGCAACTATTGCGCCGCCAAGGCTGGTGTTGAAGGCTTTACCCGCAGTCTGGCCAAGGAAATGTCGAACCGGGGCATTACTGCCAACTGTGTGGCACCGGGCTTTATCGACACGGATATGACCAAAAAACTGGACGACAAGCAGCGCGAGGCTATGCTGGAAATCATACCCGCCGGTCGTCTGGGTGAGCCGGAGGAAGTGGCCGCTGTAGTGGCTTTCCTGGCGTCGGATGCAGCCGGTTACGTGACGGGCGAGACCATTCACGTGAACGGCGGAATGTACATGGGATAAGCCCCGAATCCGGGGCTTCTGCGCAACTCCTTGTCGCGCAACATGTTTGACTGAGTCCCTGCTTGTTTGCAGGTAGGGTTTAATCTAAACTGGCAGCACTTGAGTTGCTTGGTTGACACACAAAGTGAGGACATTATGAGTACAGTTGAAGAGCGCGTGAAGAAGATCGTTTGTGAACAGTTGGGCGTTAAAGAGTCCGAAGTTCAGAACACATCTTCTTTTGTAGAGGATCTTGGCGCTGACTCACTGGACACTGTTGAGCTGGTTATGGCCCTGGAAGAGGAATTCGAAACCGAGATTCCTGACGAAGAGGCTGAAAAGCTGGGCACTGTTCAGGACGCGATCGACTACATCGTCGCGCATACCTGATACTCAGCGATTAAGTAAGCCAGGCAAAAAGCCGTCCTTGTGAAATATCGGGGGACGGCTTTTTTATTGGCTGAAATTCAGGTTCAATCGGCGTTCTGTTTTTCCACGAACAAGATCAGGTGTAATGGGATATGAGTAAACGACGGGTTGTCATTACGGGTATGGGCATGCTTTCGCCGGTGGGTAATGATGTGCAGAGCTCGTGGGATGCCATCAAGGCCGGGCGCAGCGGGATCGGTATGATCGACCGTTTTGATGCTTCCGGGTACAACACCCGTATCGGCGGGGCGGTCAAGGATCTGGATATCAGCCAGTACCTGTCCACCAAGGATGCCCGGAAACTCGACGCCTTCATCCATTACGGACTGATCGCCGCTCAGCAGGCGGTTGACGACAGCGGTCTTGAGCAGTTCGACGACCTCGACCGGGACCGGGTGGGCGTCGCCATCGGTTCCGGTATCGGTGGCCTGGAGTTTATCGAGAAGAGCGTCATCCAGATGGAGAAGTCGGGGCCGCGGAAGGTCTCTCCTTTCTTCGTGCCTGCGTCCGTCATCAACATGGTGTCAGGTAACACCGCCATCCGCTTCGGTTACCGTGGCCCCAATATTTCCATTGTGACCGCGTGTACCACCGGTACCCACAATATCGGCTACGCAGCCCGGACCATTGCCTATGGTGATGCCGACGTCATGCTGGCCGGCGGTTCCGAGATGGCGACCACCCGCACCGGTGTTGCGGCATTTTCTGCAGCCCGGGCTCTGTCTACCCGTAATGACGAGCCGGAAAAAGCGAGTCGCCCCTGGGATCGCGATCGGGACGGTTTCGTTCTGAGCGACGGTTCCGGCGTGCTGGTGCTTGAGGACCTGGAGCATGCCCGGAAGCGTGGGGCGACCATTTATGGCGAAGTGATCGGCTTCGGCATGAGTGACGACGCTTTCCACATTACCGCGCCGCCGGAGTCTGGCGAGGGCGCTGCCCGGTCCATGCAGAATGCCATCCGCGATGCCGGACTTGATCCGGAAGCGGTGGATTACATCAATGCCCATGGCACATCCACGCAGGTGGGCGATGTTGCCGAGGTCAAAGCCGTAAGAAGTGTTTTCGGCACCCACGCCGAGAAGCTGGCCATGAGCAGCACCAAGTCCATGACGGGCCACCTGTTGGGCGCAGCGGGCGCGGTCGAGGCCATTTTTTCGATTCTGGCCTTGCGGGAGGGCATCCTGCCGCCGACGATCAACCTGGACAACCCCGATGAGGGCTGCGATCTGGATCTGGTCCCCAATGAGTGCCGCAAGGCCGATCTGCAGGTGGCTTTGTCCAATTCGTTCGGCTTTGGCGGCACCAACGGAACACTGATCTTCCGCCGCTTCGAGGACTGATCGGGCGTGCTGGGGGTG
Source organism: Marinobacter sp. DUT-1 (assembly GCF_050379415.1). Lineage (NCBI taxonomy): Bacteria > Pseudomonadati > Pseudomonadota > Gammaproteobacteria > Pseudomonadales > Marinobacteraceae > Marinobacter > Marinobacter sp. DUT-1. The sequence continues at coordinate 770,847 of NZ_JBNRLS010000002.1, read as the reverse complement.
TTCTGGGCGGAAGATGGCGGCCTACCCGCGAACGACCGCGGCCTGGCCTATGGTGACGGCCTGTTTGAAACCATTCTCATGGTCGGTGCCCGGGGTACCCTGGTGGGCCGCCACCTGGACCGTCTGGTCCGGGATGCAGGAAGGTTGGGCATCCCGGTGACCGGGGCAGAGGTTCGGGAAGTCTATGATCGTGCCGCCAGTCAGTATGGCTGCTCCCGCGCTGATACCCGCTGGGTGTTGAAACTGATCCTGACCCGCGGCGCCGGAGGGCGAGGTTATCGTCCCGATCCGGACATGACTCCGAACCTGCTGGTGTCCGCCAGTGCTGCGCCGCCCTACGTTCCTTCCGATGGTGTCGGGGTCGAGTATTCCCGCATCCCGCTGACGGTCAACCCATTGTTGGCCGGTATCAAGTCCCTGAACCGGCTGGAGCAGGTGATGGCCGCCCGGGAACTCGACGGGGATGTTTTCGAGGTCCTGCAGTCCAATGGGGACGGCGAGCTGGTGGAGGGAACCCGGACCAACCTGCTGCTGAACACCACAGAAGGCTGGATTTCACCGCCGCGGGATTCGTTGGCGGTTGCCGGCATAATGCGCGACTGGGTGCTGGAGCGCCTCAAGGCCAGGGGCGAGGTCGTGATTGAGCGCCCGTTGCTGCCGGAACATATAATGGGGCCGGAATGTCGGGCCTTCTATCTGCTGAACAGCGTCCTCGGTGTGGTTGCGGTTCGCAATCTTGCCGGTCAGGATTTGCCTGTAGATAGCGGACTTGCGACAATCTGCGATCCGCTCGAAACACTGGAATAAGTCCTTTGCTCAAGAAGTTACTGATTGTTTGTGTCTCTCTCTCCGTGCTAGTTGCCGCCGGTACCGGCCTGTGGGTCTGGCAGGGGCTGGAAACCCTTGAGGAGCCGGTAAGGCTTGAGGAGCCGGTGCTGTTCAATGTGCCGGCCGGAACCGCCTTTAACCGGGTTGCGCAACAGCTCCAAGCGCAGGGCCTCGTGGAGAAGAGCCTCTGGCTCAGGCTTTACGGCCGGTTGAATCCGGAGCAGGCCCGAATCAAGGCTGGTGAATATGAGTTTACCGATGGCATGTCTGCCAGGGACATGGTCGACACCATGGTGGCCGGTGATATCAAACACTGGAGTATCCAGTTCATCGAGGGCTGGACGTTCAAGGATATGAGGGCCGCGCTGGCCAGTGCCGAAAGACTCCGCCAGGAAACCGCGAACTGGAGTGACGAAGAAATCATGGCGGCGATGGGCGCGGAGGAAGAGCACCCTGAAGGTCGCTTCTTTCCAGACACCTATCTGTTTGTCAGCAGTGAATCCGACCTGGATCTCCTGAAGCGCTCCTTCAACCGGATGGAAACCGTTCTGGCTGAAGAGTGGGAAAAACGGGAAGAGGGCCTGCCCTATGACACTCCCTACGAAGCGTTGATCATGGCCTCGATTGTTGAGCGGGAAACGGGTGTGCCCCACGAACGGGACGAAGTGGCCGGGGTTTTTGTGCGGCGCCTGCAGAAGGGGATGCGACTGCAAACGGACCCCACCGTGATCTACGGAATGGGTGATCAGTACCAGGGCCGGATCGGCAGCAAGGATCTGCGCACCTATACTCCCTACAACACCTACCGGATTGATGGTTTGCCACCGACTCCCATTGCCCTCCCGGGCCAGGAGGCTATTCACGCGGCTTTGCACCCGAAAGAAGGGGAATCACTGTACTTTGTTGCCCGTGGTGATGGCACTCACAAGTTTTCGCGCACCCTTGCGGAACATCAGAAAGCGGTCCGGGAATTTCAGCTCAATCGCCGTGACGATTACCGGTCGTCTCCGCCTCCCGGGAACGACGGAGACGCCAGAGAGGAGCAGGACCAGTGAAACGGGGTCAGTTCATTACCTTTGAGGGTACCGAGGGCGTTGGCAAATCCACGCAGCTCGCCAATGCCGCCGAGGTGTTGCGCTCCGAAGGCATCGATGTGGTTGTGACCCGGGAGCCGGGTGGTACGCCGATGGCCGAAGCGATTCGCGAGTTGCTGCTCTCGCCGCGGGATGAGCCGGTGCACGAGCTGACCGAGCTTCTGCTGATGTTTGCGGCCCGTGCACAGCATTTGCACACCCGGATTCTCCCGGCATTGGAGGCAGGGCAGTGGGTGCTCTGCGATCGCTTTACCGATGCGACCTTCGCCTATCAGGGGGGTGGTCGAGGGGTGTCCAAAGAGCGTATCGGCCAGCTGGAGAACCTGGTTCAGGGTGACGTCCGGCCGGATCACATCATCCTGCTGGACGCTCCGGTGGAAATCGGTATGGCCCGGGCACGTCATCGGGGTGATCTGGACCGGTTCGAGCAGGAGGCCGTGTCTTTTTTCCAGCGTATCCGCGACACCTATCTGGAGCGTGCCCGTAACGCCCCGGACCGTTACCACCGTGTTGATGCGTCGGCACCGCTGGCGGAAGTCAGCGAGCAAGTGACCGGGCTCGTGCGTTCTCTGGTTGCTGCTTCCCGTTAATCGAGGCAGTAGTGCAATGGCCAGAAACTTCCCGTTTCGTGCACTTTCTGTCCGGATCTGCTTTAATTGAGTGACATTCTCAGTTAGAACCGGTTGTCATCATGCTTGACGCTCGCCTGTTAAAGCTGCCCATCGCATCGCACCAGCACCGTCACGAGCACCATCAGGTGGTTGTTGGCGTTCGGGGTGAGGCTGACCTGAGCGTTGACGGTACCGGTTCCCACCTGGACACGTGGAAAGCCTGCCTGGTACCCACGGAAGCAAGACACGACTACTGCGGCGACAATCAGAACCATGTTCTGGTGATCAACCTGGATCCCTACACGCCGGCCCTCAATACACCGGCCCATAAGGATTATGAACGTCTGGCGCCGTTGTTCGAGCGCCCTCGTACGCTGGAAATGGATAATCAGCTTCAGGGCCTTGTCCAGTTTGCCGCCGGCGAGTTTGATCGGGCCCCCGATAACGACGGCATGAAACGCCACCTGGCCGCGAGCATTCTCCACTGCATGGCCGAGAGGCTGAACGATACCCACAAGGTGGTCACCAACCGGAATACCATCAGCCCCGACGTGATCCGCCGGTACATCATGGAAAACCTGCACCGAAAGATCCGGGTGGAAGACCTGGCCGGTGTTGCCTGTCTCAGCGTCAGTCGGTTCCATGAAATGTTTCGCGACGTCACCGGCATCACCCCCCACCAGTTCCTGTTACAGACCCGTATTGACCAGGCTGTGCAGCTTCTGGTTTCCACATCACTTTCGGTGTCGGAAGTCAGCTACCGCACCGGCTTCTCTTCCCAGAGCGCCCTCACCAACACGTTGCGCAAACACAAGGGAACCACGCCATCAAAGCTTCGGTTTGGCGAAAAAGTTGCCTGATTTTTGTAAAAAACTGCCGATTCAGGACGTTTTTGCAAAAGAATCGTAGGATTCTGTAAGCCGTAGATCCGTAGTAATACTAACTTATACCCTCAATGAACTGCCGTCAGGACGCGGCGGCTTCTTTATAACAAGGATAAATGGTCGACCGGTCGCAACACCGGTTTCTTTCAGGGGCGCTCAGATGTTTCAAGCGAGCAGGGTATTAGAGCCGGTTTTTCAGGAGCAGCCGAGATCGTTTTTCTGGCATGCCCTGACGGCCAACTATGCCGTTGATGAGTCTGCCTACCTGAATGAACTGATCCCCCTTGCCCAGAGTGATACTGCTGAACACCGGGCCGTGACCGCTACTGCAACCAATCTGATCCGGAAAGTCCGGGAACAGGACGACGCGGTTCACATGGTCGACGCGCTGCTCCAGCAATACAGCCTCGATACCGAAGAAGGCATTCTGCTGATGTGCCTGGCCGAGGCGCTGATGCGCATTCCGGACAAGCAAACCGCCGATGCGCTTATTGAAGACAAGATGTCCGTTGCGGACTGGAACCGGTATGTGGGCCGCAGTGAATCCACCCTGGTGAACGCTTCGACCTGGGGGCTGTTGCTGACCGGCCGTGTGGTCAGAATGGACAAGCGCCTGGACGGCTCGCCCTCCAATATATGGAAGCGGCTGGTCAAGCGAAGTGGCGAACCTGTCATCCGCAGTGCCATGTACAGGGCCATGGCGATCATGGGCAAACAGTTCGTGCTTGGCCGTGATATCGACGAGGCGTTGCAGAACGCCCGTGAATACCGGCAGCTGGGTTACACCTATTCCTTCGATATGCTCGGTGAAGCAGCGCTGACCGAAGAGGACGCCGGCCGCTACCTCAAGGATTATCTCGGTGCGATCGAAGCTGTCGGTAATGACAGCTATTCCGGCGACGGAGCCCCGCGCCCGTCCATCTCGATCAAACTTTCCGCCCTGCATCCCCGGTACGAAGCGGCGCAGGAACACCGGGTCATGGAGGAGCTTTATGGAACAGTCTGTGACCTGATCTCGGTCGCCCGACAGAATAATGTGGCCATTACCATCGATGCCGAGGAAATGGACCGGCTGGAATTGTCCCTGAAACTTTTCGAGAAGGTCTACAGCTCGAAAGCCGTCAAGGGCTGGGGTGGCTTCGGTATGGTGATCCAGGCCTATTCCAAGCGTGCCTTGCCGGCGCTGTGCTGGTTGACGAAACTGGCCAAAGAGCAGGGCGACGAGATCCCCATCCGTCTGGTCAAGGGGGCGTACTGGGATACCGAGATCAAGATCTGCCAGCAGTTGGGGCTGGAAGGCTACCCGGTCTTTACCCGGAAGGAAGCGACCGATACCTCCTACCTGGCCTGCCTGCGTTACCTGCTCAGTGACTACACCCGTGGTGCACTGTACCCGCAATTGGCGAGCCACAATGCCCACACCGTGGCGTCGGCTCTGGCCATGGCCCGTGACAAGGGCAGGGAATTCGAGTTCCAGCGCCTGCACGGCATGGGCGATGCCCTGTACAACAGCATTCTGCAGGAGCACGACATTCCGGTCCGGATCTATGCCCCGGTCGGTGCCCACAAGGATCTGTTGCCCTACCTGGTGCGTCGCCTTCTTGAGAATGGCGCCAATTCATCTTTCGTGCACCGGTTGGTTGATGCCGAGACGCCGGTGGAAGACCTGGTCCTTAACCCGGTTCAGGAGCTCCAGAAGTACCCGGCTCTGACCAATGACCGGATTCCGCTACCTGAACGCATTTATGGTGGCGAGCGGACCAATTCCCGTGGCCTGAATACCCATGTGGAGGCCCATCTTGAGCCGCTGCTCAGTCGCCTTGGGCAGTGGGCCGCCACCAGCTGGCATGCCGGCCCGATGATCCGCGGCACCCGGGTGCTCGACGGGCAGCGTAAGGAAGTGAGTTCCCCCTACGACCTGTCAAAAAGCCCGGGGACCGTGGTTTGGGCAGGCAGGAATCAGGCCGAAGAGGCATTGGCGACCGCTGATGCAGGTTTTCGGGCGTGGAACGAGCGCTCGGTCGCCGAGCGTGCCCGGTATCTGGAACGGTATGCAGTTCTGCTCGAGCAGAACATGGAAGAGCTGATAGCGATCTGCTGTCGCGAAGCGGGCAAGACCATTCAGGACGGTATCGACGAGGTCCGTGAGGCGGTGGATTTCTGCCGCTACTATGCGATCCAGGGTCGTGCGCGTTTTGGCAGCCCGATTGCTCTGCCGGGACCGACCGGTGAGAGCAATGAACTGTATATGGAAGGCCGGGGTGTCTTCCTGTGCATCAGCCCCTGGAACTTTCCGTTGGCCATCTTTACCGGCCAGGTGATGGCCGCTCTTGTGGCTGGCAATACCGTGATTGCCAAGCCGGCGGAGCAGGCCAGCCTCGTTGCGTTTCGGGCCGTGGAGCTGATGCTCGAGGCGGGATTTCCGCCGGATGTGATTCAACTGTTACCCGGTGATGGCGAAGAACTTGGCGGCATACTGACCCCGGACCCCAGGATTGCCGGCATCGCCTTCACCGGATCTACACAGGTTGCCCATCTGCTGAACCGGACACTGGCCGGCCGGGATGGAGCAATCGTACCCCTGATCGCCGAGACCGGGGGGCAGAACGCCATGATCGTGGACAGCAGTGCGCTCCCCGAGCAGGTGGTGCGCGATGTCTTGCAGTCCGCCTTCGCCAGTGCCGGGCAGCGCTGTTCGGCACTGCGGGTGCTGTATGTACAAAACGATGTGGCGGATCGCATGGAGACCATGCTTGCCGGTGCCATGCAGCAGTTGTCCGTTGGCAACCCGGAGCTGCACCGCACTGACGTCGGCCCGGTAATTGATGCGGACGCTAGGCAGGTGCTCCAGGCCCATCTGGACGAACTCGACCGGAACGCACGGCTGATTGCCAGGGCGCCGGTGCCGTGGACCTGCCAGTCGGGCCACTTCGTTGCTCCGTCCGCCTATGGCATCGAAACCATAAACGATTTGAAAGACGAGTACTTTGGGCCGATTCTTCATGTAGTTCGTTACGATGCCGAGCGACTGGACGAGGTCATCGATGAGATCAATGGTAGCGGTTACGGACTGACTCTGGGCATTCACAGCCGGAGCGAGTCCACCGCTTCGTATATTGAGCAGCGGGTGAAAGTGGGTAATACCTATGTCAACCGCAATCAGATCGGAGCAGTGGTGGGGGTTCAGCCCTTCGGAGGCCGGGGCCTTTCCGGTACCGGCCCCAAGGCCGGCGGCCCCCATTACCTGCAGCGCTTTTCAACAGAGCGCACAAGGACGGTCAATACCACGGCGGTCGGAGGCAACGCCTCGTTGCTGTCGCTGGGCATTGAAAAGGTTTAAGGATCAAAAGAACAGAAGACATGGATGTCTCACTGAATTCGGGCGGTGACGCGCCCGGATCAGGGTTGTCCCTCTCATCCTGAACCCAGGGTGCAGAAGGAGAGCCGTTGCAAGTCAACAACAAGTAACCCAAAAAGCGCACGGGGAGAAAACCGAAATGATAGGAAACAACGTAGGGGTCACGATAACCTTTATCGCCTACATCCTGCTGATGCTGGGCATCGGTTATGTGGCCTGGAAGCGTACTTCCAACCTTTCTGATTACATTCTCGGCGGCCGTTCCCTCGGTCCGCTGCCTTCTGCACTGAGTGCCGGTGCCTCCGATATGAGTGGCTGGTTGCTGCTGGGCCTGCCCGGTTATGCCTATGCCGCCGGTTTCGAGGCTATCTGGATTGCCGTCGGCCTGTTGGTCGGTACCTGGCTGAACTGGCTGTTCGTCGCCAGCCGCCTGCGCACCTACTCGCTCTCCGCCGGTGACTCGCTCACGCTGCCGTCGTTCTTCGAGAACCGGTTCAACGACACCAGCCGGATCCTCCGGGTGGTCTGTGCGTTCTTCATCCTGCTGTTCTTCCTGTTCTACACCAGTTCCGGTCTGGTTGCGGGCGGCAAGCTGTTTGAAACCGTGTTCGGCCTGGATTACACCGTCGCCGTCGTCGTTGGCACCATCGCGGTTGTTTCCTACACCTTCTTCGGTGGTTTCCTGGCGGTTTCCTGGACTGACGTGGTACAGGGCCTGCTGATGTTTGCTGCTCTGTTGCTGGTTCCGATCATCGCCATGAACCTTGCCGGCGGCTGGGGCGAGACCTCCGCAGCCATGTCTGCCAAGAATCCCGAGTTGATGAATGCCTTCACAGGCACTGACGGCGAAGCCCTCGGCTTCCTGGCGATTCTGTCCCTGCTTGGCTGGGGCCTGGGTTACTTCGGCCAGCCGCACATCCTCGCACGCTTCAAGGCAATCCGTAGCGAAGATGACGTACCGACTGCGCGTCGCATCGCTGTGGTCTGGAGTGGCCTCGGCCTGCTGGGCGCCCTGCTGGTTGGTTTCTCTGCCATCGGCTACTTCGACACCCCGCTGGAAGACGGCGAGCGTGCCTTCATGCTGCTGGTTGACGCCCTGTTCCACCCGGTGATTGCCGGTGTCCTGCTGGCTGCGATCCTGGCCGCCATCATGAGTACGGCGGATTCCCAGCTGCTGGTTTCCTCCTCCGCACTGGCCGAGGATTTCTACAAGGCGCTCTTCCGCAAGGACGCGTCACAGGCGGAACTGGTTTGGGTTGGCCGCTTTGCCGTCGTCGGCATTGCGATCATCGCCTGTATCCTGGGCCTTAACCCGGACAGCAAGGTTCTGGAACTGGTGTCCTATGCGTGGGCAGGCTTCGGCGCCGCCTTCGGTCCGGCCCTGATCCTGTCCCTGTTCTGGCGTGAAATGACCAGGGCGGGCGCCATTGCCGGCATCATCGTCGGTGGTGTGACCGTTGTGGTCTGGGGCAACATGTCTGGTGGCATCCTTGATCTGTACGAGATCATTCCGGGCTTCATCTTCGCCACCATCGCCATCGTGGTGGTCTCCAAGGTCGGCGACAAGCCGCATGCCGATATCCTGGCCGGCTTCGACAAGGCCATCAAGGCGCGGTACCACAACCTGCCGTAAGGCAGTAACTGTGGCCGGGAGATGATCCCGGATATGAAAAGCCCCCGGCACCTGAGTCGGGGGCTTTTTTGTGCCGTAACAGAAAGTTATGTTTACCCATCGGGTGGAAACGGGCGGATCCAGCGACTATGTTGAGAAGGTTAAATTCGACCTATTCAGTAAAAATAACGAAAAGAGGTAACGGGTTATGAACAAGCGAAACTTCCTGAAATCCGCCATGGGGCTGGCCGCTGCTGCAGCGGTTTCCCTTTCTCCGCTCAGCGCGCAGGCCGAGGGAAATTATGTGATGGGCACCGCTACGACCGGTGGTACCTATTACCCCGTGGGTGTCGCCATTTCCACCCTGATCAAGGTCAAGCTTGAGCCGAAAACCGGTATCTCTGTCTCTGCCATCAGCTCGGCTGGCTCCGGCGAGAACCTGAAGCTGATGGACGAAGGGCAGATCCAGTTCGGTATTCTCCAGGGTCTCTATGGGGCCTATGCCTGGAACGGTACCGGACCGGTACCCAAGGCATACAAGAACCTGCGTTCGGTCTCCATGCTCTGGCAGAACGTGGAGCATTTTGTGATTCAAGAGGAATTGGCTGAATCAGGCACCATTGATGATATGTCCAACCTTTACGATGAGACCTTCTCGATTGGTGCCCGCAACTCTGGTACGGAAGGCTCCGGGCGCTATATTCTCGGCCAGCTCGGTATTGACCTTGAGAAAATGGACCTGGCTTACCTGGGTTATGGTCCCAGTGCCGATGCCCTGCAAAACGGCAACATTGATGGGATGAACATTCCTGCTGGCGTTCCTGCTTCGGCGGTGACCCGTGCCTACGCCAACCTGGGCAATGAAATCACCACTCTGGATTTCAATGACGAGCAGCTGGCGAAGGTGAACAGCAACTTTGAGCTCTGGAGCCACTACAACATTCCGGCCGGCACTTATCCGAATCAGGAAAAGGACATCAACACCATCGCCCAGCCGAACATCCTCGCGGTGCGGGCCGATGTCTCCGAGGAAGATGTCTACGAAATTACCAAGACGATCTATGCCAACCTGCCGTTCCTGAACAACATCCATCCGGCAACCAAGGCCATGGCCCTGGAAAAGGCCATTACCGGCCTGCCTATGCCGCTGCACCCGGGTGCGGCTCGCTTCTATGAGGAGCAGGGGCTGACTATTCCTGATCGTCTGATCGCGAAATAACCGTGGCTGAAGCGGAAAAGAACGGATCCCCGGAGGGGATCCGTGACGAAAGTGTCAGTGGGGCCAGCGAGCGCCTCGATCACCGGCTTCTGGGGCCGGTGATTTTTGGCCTGGCGATTCTGGCCTCGCTGATACACCTGTATTTCAATACCATCTCCACGTTGTCCGAGCTTTGGACTTCGGCGCTGCACTTCGGGCTGTTCGGTCTGATCTGCACCCTGACCACGCCGATGTTGCGGGTCCGTTCCGCAACGGGGCAACGGCTGGTGCTCGGGATTGATGTCGTCCTCGGCCTTGCGGCGTTGGCGTGCGCATTCTATCTGATCGCGTTCGAGACGGCCCTGTACGAGCGTGGCGTTAATTTCAACACCACGGACTGGCTGGTTTCGGTTACGGCCGTGGTGCTGGTTCTGGAGTTCGCGCGCCGGACGGTCGGCTGGTTCATCCCCGCACTCTGCATTGTCGCGCTGACCTATGTCGCCTGGTGGGGGCAGTACGTTGACGGCATCTTCAACTTCCCGGGCCTGACCTGGGAAACGGTGTTGTTTCGCTCCTACATCGGCGGTCAGGGCATGCTCGGTTCCATTGCCCGCATCTCCTGGACCTATGTGTTCATGTTCATCCTGTTCGGGGCGTTCCTGGTGAAGTCCGGGGCAGGGGATTTCATCATTGAGCTTGCCCGTTGCGCGGCCGGACGGTTTGTCGGCGGGCCGGGCTTTGTCGCCGTGTTCTCGTCCGGCCTGATGGGCTCGGTGTCCGGTTCCAGTGTGGCCAATACCGTTTCCACCGGGGTTATTACGATTCCCTTGATGCGCAAAGCCGGCTTTCCGGCCCGGTTCGCGGCTGGGGTCGAGGCTGCGGCATCTACCGGGGGGCAACTGATGCCGCCGGTGATGGGGGCGGGTGCCTTCATCATGGCCTCTTACACCCAGGTGTCCTATCTGACGATTATCGGCGTGGCGGCGTTGCCGGCGTTGTTGTATTTCCTGTCGGTCGCCATGTTTGTCCGGATCGAAGCCAAACGCAGCCATGCGGTCAAGCTCGAGGATGATCAAGCACCGCGACTGGCCGAGGTGCTCAAGGACGGCTGGCATTTCCTGTTGCCGCTGGTGGTTCTGGTGGCGGCACTGATCTATGGCTTCACGCCAACCTATGCGGCGGGAATTGCGATCCTTTCGGTGATCGTGGCGTCGTGGTTGTCGAAACATCCCATGGGCTTCCGGGATATCCTTGACGCCCTGGCCATGGGCGCACGGAATATCATGACCACTGCAATCCTCCTGATTACCGTCGGACTGATCGTGATGGTGGTCTCCACCACCGGTATCGGTAATACCTTTTCGCTGATGATTACGGACTGGGCCGGCGGCAGCCTGCTGGTAACCATTATCCTGGTGGCCCTGGCCTCGCTGATCCTGGGCATGGGGCTACCGGTAACCGCCGCCTACATCGTACTGGCCACTCTGTCGGCTCCGGCTATCTACCAGCTGATTGCCCAGAGCCAGTTGCTGGAAATGGTAATGGCCGGCAATCTGCCGGAACAGGCGAAGGCGATTTTCATGCTGGCGGCGCCGGACAAGATGGAGTTGCTCAATGCGCCAATGGACCGGGCAACGGCCATGGAACTGCTGGCAGTGGTTCCGGATACTTTCAGCAGCCAGTTGCTGGACCAGGCGCTGTCACCGGCGACCCTGTCCATGGCCCTGGTGGCGGCCCATATGATCATTTTCTGGCTGTCCCAGGATTCCAACGTCACGCCGCCGGTCTGCCTGACCGCCTTTGCCGCCGCGGCCATCGCCGGCACGCCCCAGATGCGTACCGGATTTACCGCCTGGAAGCTCGCCAAGGGCTTGTATATCGTGCCTTTGCTGTTTGCCTACTCACCGCTGATTACCGGTGACATCACCGAGATGCTCCGGGTGTTCTGCTTCGCGTTGTTCGGTATCTACGCGATCATTGCCGGTTTGGAAGGCTATCTGGAGCATCCGCTGCATCCGGTGGTCAGGCTGGTGATGTTCCCGATTGGTGCGCTGATGCTCTGGCCCCATGGGCAGGTGATGCTGGATGTGGCCGGATTGGTGATTTTCGTTGTGGGGTTTATGTGGAGCAGCCGCCGGGGTCGGGGCGTCGTGCCGGCCGCGGCGAAAGCATGATGGGGCTGCGTCCATGACCATTGGGGAAGTGCTGGCCCTTTTGGGCATCGGTGGTGTCGCCGGCTTTATCAATGTGCTGTCCGCCGGCGGCTCCATGCTGACCCTGCCGTTGCTGATGTTCCTGGGACTTCCACCCCAGGTGGCCAATGGCACCAACCGGGTGGCAATCACCCTGCAAAGTGTCACCGCCGTCAGCGGTTTCCGCCGTATGGGGCATGGCAATCTCAAGGTGAGTCTTTACCTGGCGGTTCCTGCGGTTATTGGCTCGTTGCTGGGAGCCTGGATGGCGACCCGGGTACCAGATGCCATTTTCGAGCTGGTGCTGGTGCTGGCCATGATTGGCGTATCGGTATTCATGCTGTTGCCTCAACCCAAGCTGGATACCCGCCCGCTGACCACGGAGCGTCTCGGGCCGGTCATTTTCCTCGCCATGTTCCTGATCGGTCTGTACGGCGGTTTTATCCAGGTCGGGGTCGGGGCGCTGTTTCTGGTGGTGCTGTACCGGATCCTGAAAATCGACCTGCCCCAGGTGAACGTGTTCAAGGTGTCGATCATCCTGCTCTATACCGTGCCCGCTCTGCTGATCTTTGCGCTCAACGATCAGGTAAGGTGGGGCATGGGCCTGACACTGGCGGTGGGAAACATCGTCGGCGCCTTCCTCGCGGTGAAGGTCAACCTGAGCAGCCAGGGTGCCCGATGGGTGAAGTGGCTGACGCTGGTCATGGTGGCCGCGATCCTGATCCGGCTGATCTTCTACTGATCGGGCCTGCTGAACAGGAAGCATAAAAAACGCCAGCCCGAGGGCTGGCGTTTTTGCTGGAGGTCACTCCAAAAGCGACTTAGGCAACGCTGGCCTCGGACGCTTTCTTGGTGTACTCCTCCATCTGGTCGAAGTTGAGATAACGGTAGATCTCTTTCGACATGCTGTTCAGGTCCTTGGCGTACTCCATGTACTCCTGCGGAGACGGGAGTTTGCCCAGTACCGCGCCCACAGCCGCCAGTTCCGCGGAAGTCAGGTACACGTTGGCACCATCGCCCAGACGGTTCGGGAAGTTACGGGTGGAGGTGGACAGAACCGTCGACTTCGGAGCTACACGTGCCTGGTTACCCATGCACAGGGAGCAGCCCGGCATCTCGGTGCGAACACCGGCGGTGCCGTAGGTGTTGAAATAACCTTCTTCCATCAACTGCTGCTGGTCCATCTTCGTGGGCGGCGACATCCACAGGCGCGTGCTCAGGGCGCCCTTGTGCTGCTCCAGCAGTTTGCCAGCGGCACGGAAGTGGCCGATGTTGGTCATGCAGGAACCGATGAACACTTCGTCCACCTTGTCGCCAGCGACTTCGGACAGGAACTTGGCATCGTCCGGGTCGTTCGGGCAGCACACGATCGGCTCCTTGATGTCGGCCAGATCGATCTCGATCACGTGGGCGTATTCTGCGTCCTTGTCGGCACGCATCAGCTTCGGATCGTTCAGCCACTCTTCCATCTGCTGGGCGCGACGCTCCAGGGTACGCGGATCGCCGTAACCTTCGGCAATCATCCAGCGCAGCATGGTGATGTTGGAGCGCAGGTACTCGGCCACGGATTCTTCGGACAGGTTGATGGTACAACCGGCCGCGGAGCGCTCGGCCGAGGCGTCAGACAGTTCGAACGCCTGCTCGACAGTCAGGTGCTCCAGGCCTTCGATTTCCAGGATCCGACCGGAAAATTCGTTGATCTTGCCCTTCTTCTCGACAGTCAGCATGCCCTGCTTGATGCCATACAGCGGGATGGCGTGTACCAGGTCACGCAGGGTGATGCCCGGCTGCATCTCGCCCTTGAAGCGAACCAGAACGGATTCCGGCATGTCCAGCGGCATAACGCCGGTGGCGGCAGCAAAGGCCACCAGACCGGAACCGGCCGGGAAGGAGATGCCCATCGGGAAACGGGTGTGGGAGTCACCACCGGTACCAACGGTGTCCGGCAGCAGCATGCGATTCAGCCAGGAGTGGATGATACCGTCGCCCGGACGCAGGGAAACACCGCCACGGGTGCGGATGAAGTCCGGCATGGTGTGCTGCATCTCAACGTCAACCGGCTTCGGGTACGCAGCGGTGTGACAGAAGGACTGCATCACGAGGTCAGCCTGGAAGCCCAGACATGCCAGGTCTTTCAGCTCGTCACGGGTCATCGGGCCAGTGGTGTCCTGGGAGCCGACGGTGGTCATGTGCGGCTCGCAGTAGGTGTTCGGACGAACGCCTTTGCCTTCTTCGAGGCCACAGGCCTTGCCGACCATCTTCTGGGCCAGGGTGAAGCCTTTGGTACCGGCTTCCGGATCTTTCGGCAGACGGAAGATGTCGGTGGCGCCCATGCCCAGGGCTTCACGTGCCTTCTTGGTCAGGCCACGACCGATGATCAGCGGGATACGACCGCCGGCCTGCACTTCGTCCAGGATTACGTCGGATTTGAACTTGAACTCGGAGATGGTCTCACCGGCTTCGTTCAGGATCTTGCCTTCGTATGGGCGGATTTCGATCACGTCACCCATGTTCATGTCGTCGACCGGGGCTTCGAAGACCAGAGCGCCGGCATCTTCCATGGTGTTGAAGAAGATCGGGGCGACCTTGCTGCCGATACACACACCGCCGGCACGCTTGTTCGGCACGCCCGGAATGTCCTCACCGAAGAACCACAGAACAGAGTTGGTGGCAGACTTACGGGAAGAACCGGTACCGACCACGTCACCTACGAAGGCAACCGGCAGGCCCTTGGATTTGATTTCGTCGATCTGGCTCATCGGGCCGGTAACGCCGGGCTCTTCCGGCTTCAGGCCATCACGCTCCATTTTGTAGGCAGCGCGGGCGTGCAGCGGGATGTCCGGGCGGGACCAGGCATCCGGGGCCGGGGACAGATCATCGGTGTTGGTTTCGCCGGTTACCTTGAACACAACCATCTTCGTGCTCTCGGGAACCTTCTTCTTGTTGGTGAACCACTCGGCATTGGCCCAGGATTCAACAACAGCCTTGGCGACGGCGTTGCCTGCGTCCATCTTTTCCTTCACGTCGTTGAAGGCGTCGAACATCAGCAGGGTCTTCTTCAGCTGCTCACCAGCCAGTTCAGCCAGTTCACTGTCGTCCAGCAGCTCAACCAGAGTCTCGATGTTGTAACCACCCTGCATCATGCCCAGCAGTTTTACAGCGTATTCCTTGCTGACCAGCGGGGACGTGGCTTCGCCCTTGGCAATGGCAGACAGGAAGGCGGCTTTCACGTAAGCGGCTTCGTCCACGCCCGGCGGAATGCGGTTTTCCAGGAGGTATACCAGGGTTTCCTCTTCACCCGCCGGCGGATTCTTCAGCAGCTCAACCAGGGCTGCGGTCTGCTCGGCGTTCAGGGGCTTGGGCGGGATACCCAGGGCTTCACGTTCGGCAACGTGTTCACGATAGGCTTCTAACACGATATGGACCCTCATCAGTTGGAATGTCCCGCGTTTGGCATCATGCCTGGCGGGAGTTTTATGGCGAAAAGGCCACGGGAGCCTCTGAATAACGCCTCAAATCACCGATGGGGTTTCAGGATTTATTCAGAGACTCCCTGAACTGGCGCTGCATTCTATAGGAAACCCCTTACAAAGTTAAGTTGGACAGAGGTCGGAGGAATCTGCTAAGTGCGCTATACTCCCGCCTCCCGAGTTTTCAGCCCGAATTTCGATATGACCGACGCCCTGCAAGAGATTCACGATTTTCTCCCGTGCCGCACCCCGCAAAAGTGGATCGAGAACGCCCTGGCCAACCAGGACCTGTTGCTGATCGACCATGCCCATTGCGAGAAGAAAGCGGCCTCCACCGCGCTCAGCCTGATGTACCGTTACGTGGACAACAGCGACCTGCTGAACAAGATGTCCCGGCTGGCGCGGGAAGAGTTGCGCCATTTCGAGCAGGTGCTGGCGATCATGAACAAGCGGGGCGTGGAGTATGGCCACCTGACACCGGCCCGTTATGCCGCCGGGCTTCGGCAGGCTGTGCGCGCCGAGGATCCGGGGCGGCTGGTGGATGTGCTGATCGTCGGCGCGATCATTGAAGCCCGCTCCTGCGAGCGTTTTGCCGCGCTGGCGCCTTTCCTGGATGACAAGTTGGCGGATTTTTATAACAGTCTGCTGAAATCCGAGGCGCGGCATTACCAGGATTACCTGAAGCTGGCGATGCAGGCCAATGGCGGGCCTGTGGATGAGCGGGTGGGGGAGTTTCTGGCGATCGAGAAGGAGCTGATTGAGGCGCCGGATAGTGAATTCCGGTTTCATAGTGGGCCGGTGGGTTAGTACGAGCCCGCCAGGTTGGGGTCAGATGAAAGCCTTCATCTGACCCCGTCTTAGATCTGCCTCGTGGGTTCCCTCAAGCTCAGAGCATCGGTCCAGGATGGGGTCAGAAGAAGGCTTTCTTCAGACCCCTGGTTCAGCGCCTCGGCCCATAGTGGGGTCTGATGAAAGCTTTCATCTGACCCCGTCTTCATCGTCACTCCAACTCGCGACAGAGCTGCATCCACGCATCGATCCCCGCACTCCGATACTTCTGTTTGTGAAGGATGAAATAGAACTGCCGGTCAAACCGCCGGTGCTCCGGCACCTCCAGCGGCACCAGGCTCCCGCGGCGGAAGGCGTCAACCAGGACCACCTGTGACAGGCACCCGATACCCAGGTCCGCTTCCACCGCCCGCTTGATCGCCTCGGTATGCTCCAGTTCCAGCAGTACGTTCAGGTCCGGCAGCAGACCGTGCATGCCGCGTTCGAAGCTCTGGCGGGTGCCGGAGCCCTGTTCGCGCATGATCCAGGTGGCTTCACGAAGGTCGTCGTCGGTCAGTTTTCCCTTGCTGGCGAGAGGATGGGTGGGGGAGCAGAACACCACCAGCTCGTCCTCCCGCCAGGGAATCATCTCCAGCTCGGACGACTGCAGTTCCCCCTCGATCAGACCGATATCCAGCTCGAAATCCTTCACCCGCCGGGCGATGGTGCTGGTGTTGGCAACCTCCAGTGATACCCGGGGACGGGTAGGGGTATTCATGTATTGGGCCATGACGCCGACGGCCAGATAGTTACCGATAGTCAATGTGGCGCCGACCTTGAGAGCGCCTACTTCCGAGTGTTTGCTGAAGGCCTGTTCCAGTTCCCGGGCCTGGGCCAGCACCGATTCCACTTTGGGCCGGTACAGGCGCCCGAGTTCGTTCAGCTGGAGGCGTTTGCCAACCCGGTCAAAGAGCTGGATATCGAACTGGCTTTCCAGTTCCTTGAGGGCGCTGCTGGCTGCAGATTGGGACATGGCCAGGGAATCGGCGGCCCGGGTGATGTTCTGGAAGTGGGCGGCGGCGAGGAACACTTCAAGCTGACGGAAACTGAATTTCATAAGGAAGCGCCATAAATCGATTTTGTCGAATAAGGTTATGGGTATATCCCATTTCATCGATAGGTTAAACGTGGGTTACAATTCAGGCAATTGATATTCAGACGATTCACGCTTTTTGCTTGAGCGCAGGTACGAGGTTTACATGAGCAACCTGATGAAAGAGACGGTCACCAGCGTCCATCACTGGAACGACACCCTGTTCAGCTTCAAGACCAGCCGCGATCCGGGCTTCCGGTTCAAGAATGGTCATTTTGTGATGATCGGCCTTGAGACCGATGGCAAACCGCTGATGCGCGCCTACAGTATTGCCAGCGCCAACTACGAGGAAGAGCTGGAGTTCTTTTCCATCAAGGTGCCGGACGGCCCGCTGACCTCGCGTCTGCAGCAGATCAAACCGGGCGACGAGATTCTGCTGAGCAAGAAACCCACGGGCACCCTGGTTCTGGACAACCTGCTTCCGGGCAAGAACCTGTGGTTGATCAGCACCGGCACTGGTCTGGCGCCGTTCATGAGCATCATCAAGGACCCGGAAGTCTACGAGGCATTCGACAAGGTGATCCTCACCCACGGCGTGCGCTACATCTCCGAGCTGGCGTATCAGAAGGAGATCGAGGAGCTGCCGGAGAACGAATTCTTTGGCGAGATGGTCAAGGGCAATCTGTTGTACTACCCGACGGTCACCCGCGAGCCGTTCCGTAACGAGGGCCGCCTGACCGACGCCATGGAATCCGGCAAGATCACCCGGGATCTGGGACTTCCGGATTTCAATCCTGACACCGACCGCTTCATGATCTGTGGCAGCCCGAGCATGCTCAAGGACACCTGCGCGATCCTGGACAAGATGGGATTCCGTGAGGCCCGGGGCGGTGACATGGGTCATTACGTGATAGAACGGGCGTTTGTGGAGCAGTAAACTCTCAGTCCAGCAGGAATGCTCAGGAAAGCCCCGGGGTCTCAGGCCTCGGGGCTTTTTGCTTTCTTGCGGGGATCCGGCGTTTCTTCATCGAGCCAGGTGCCGCAGTATTTGCAGTAACGGGCGTCCTGCTCGTGCCGGTGTTTGCCGCAGCCCGGACAGGCTTCATTGGAGTACCGCTCCTGCTGAAGCGCCCGAATGACCTCGGCCGAGAAAATGCCCACGGGCAATGCGATGATCGAATAGCCAACCAGCATGATGGCGACGGAGATAAACTGTCCCAGGGCGGTGACAGGGGTGATATCGCCGTAGCCGACGGTGGTCAGGGTGACAATGCCCCAGTAAATGGCCTTCGGAATGCTGGTAAACCCTGCCTCCGCCGGCTCGATCAGGTACAGCACGGACGAAAAGATGGTCACCAGCATCACCACGGTGAACAGGAAAAGCCCGATCTGGTGCCGGCTGCGGACCAGCGCGCCCCAAAGTAGTCGTCTTTCGCCTTCCAGAGTCATCATTTCCAGCACCCTGAACAGTCGCAGCGCCCGAAGCAGGCGCACAACAACCAGCACCTGCGCACCGGGGAACAACAACACCAGCCAGGTGGGAAGGACCGCCAGCACATCGATAACGCCGTAAAAGCTCTTCAGGTATAGCCCGGGTTTCTCGAGGCAGTAAATCCTCAGGGCGAGTTCAATGGTGAAGAGGATGGTGATGACCCACTCTGTGTAGTAGAACACCTCTCCGAAACGTGCGTGATACTCGTCAATGCTGTTCAACATCACGATCGTTACGCTGAGGAAGATCAGTATCACCAGGGCAATATCAAACGCCTTGGCGACGGGTGTGTCCGACTCGAAGATCAGCTGGAAAAGGCGCGTTCGCAAGCCCAGTTTGGCGGGTTTCAGGGTCGGCATCCGGCGAGTGTCTCCTGTTCGTTTACGGGCGGCTGATCTTTACTAGACTCTAGAGAGCGGTCTCTTGTCCCGTCAATAAACTTTCCTAGGAGGGAAACATTATGAAGGGAGTTTTTGTTCCATATCTGACCAGTGCCGCGGTTATTCCATTGCTGGGAATGGCACTGGCGGCCCCGGTTTATGCCGGAGCCGGCGACTTTTATGTCCGGGCCGGCGTCAGTGCAATGGACCCGGACACGAGTAGTGAGAGCTTTTCGACCATATCCCGAAGCGGCGTCCGCCTGGATAGCGATATCACCCTCGGCGGTGCGCTGGGCTGGTTTGTCACGGACTACGCGGCCCTGGAAATCAGTTCCTCGTTGCCGTACTCGCCGGACCTCGAGGGAAATCATCGGTTGAAGGAACTGGGTATCGGCAACATCGGGGATGTGAAATATGTCCCGACGTACCTCACCATGAATGTCTTTTTCCAGGATACCTCGGCGGTCACGCCCTATCTGGGCGGAGGCGTTGCCTTCAACAAGTTCTACGATGAGAACGCCAGGCCCCCCGGCCTTGATGTCAATCTGGACAGCACCTTTGACCCCACAATCCTGGCCGGTGTAGAGCTGGATTTCGGTACACCGGTACTGGTCAATTTCGACGTTCGCTATACCTTGCTGGACACCGACGCCAAATTTTCCGGAGCCATCAACGAAACTGTTGAAATGGAGGTAGATCCGGTGGTGTTCACGCTGGCGGTGGGGCACCGATTTTGAGTGGAATTTGCCGGATATGAAACGAAGAAGGCCGGGGATTCCCGGCCTTCTTCGTTCTGGTGTTGAAATTTTACTGACGGAAGATCACCAGGCCACCGCCGCCATCGGCCACGTAGACCCGTCCATTCGCGATCGCGGTTCCTGTCGCTTCACCGACGGTCTGCTGGTGTTCCAGCAGTACCGGATTGGCAGGATCGCTCCAGTCGAGCTTGGCAACACCCGCCTCCCCGTAGGCTACATAGAACAGCAGCCGTGGTTCGTCGAGGGTGTACCATTGTCCCTCACCATCGACCAAAAGGGTGTCGGCGGGGAAGTACTGCGGGGTCATGTACAGGGCCTCTGGATCAGACTCCTCAAGTCCCGGTTCGGCCTGGAGCCGATACTGGGCGACTGCCTCGGGGCGGTAGTCGAAGCCGCTGCCACCCATGCTCCAGATCTTGTCCGGCTCGACACCCTCGGGCAGCGGGGCCAGCAGATCCTCGATGCTGTAGGCCAGCAGGCCGAAGCCTCCGTAGCTGAAATAGGCATGGTCGCCAATGACGTCTACATCAACGCTTCGGCTGTCCGCCTTGCCGATGTGTACGCTTCCATCCAGTTCTTCCTCGATCTTGATTGGCTGGAAGATCTTGACCAGTTCCATGCCGGGGGTGACCCCATCCGCCAGAAGACCGGTCATGTCGACCACGGCAATACCGGAGTGGCCGGAGGCGACGAAGGCGTAGATGCTGCCGTCTGCAGGGTTGGTCCAGAGTTCAACGCCTGAAGCGCGACCCAAAAGAGGATTGCCGGTCGCTGAACCCAGGTTGGCGACGACATGGTTACCGGTACCGTCGGCCGGGTTCATGGTCATGTCGTAAACGGTCAGTCCGTTGCTGCCATCGGCCACCACCGCGTAGTCGCCATGGAAGTCGACGTCATAGGCGTGGTCTTGCCGACTGATACCACCGAAAGAGCCCGAGTCCAGATTGTGTTCGAAGAAGTCCGAGGGCTGGGGTGTCAGCAGCAGCGGAGCGCCGGGAACACCCTGGCCAGCCTCTGCTCCGGTGACATCCACGCGGCGCAGGCCCAGGCTCTGGGACATGACATAGGCCCGGCTGCCTTCGCCACCCAGGATCACGTTGTAGGCGTGGGGCGTCGGATAGGCGGTGGAGCCGTCCGGGTTGTCCACTTCGTATTCGTCGACCACCGTATTAGCAGCCACGTGTGGCTCATCGACGGGATTTCCATCGGAATCCGCAATCTGCCAGACAATCATCCCGTGGGGGCCGTCCGCCATATAGAGGTACTGCTGCGTGGCGGCTACGCCCTGGGTGTGACCCACCGCCAGGGGCGAGGTAGGCGTGCCATCCGCGTCCGCATAGGTTTCGGTGGTACTGGCGAAGTAGGCCGCAACCGCGAACCTGGTGCTCATGTCGGTGCTGACGGTCGCCAGGTCACCGATATCCATGAAGTTGAGGCCACCGGCTCCCGTGGCCTGGACCACATCCACAGCGCCGGTTGTATCGCTGACGGTGGGCATAAGGAACAGGGCGTTGCCGTGGCCACTCACTTCGCCGGTCACCAACAGACTCGGGGCCTCGTACATCCAGGCCGGCAGGGATTCGTTGTCGTCCGGGTTCCAGGCGCCCATGTCGTAGGAGGTTACGAACTCGTAGTCGGGCCAGTGCAGTCTTTCCGGAAACAGGTCGTTGTCGTAAGGGGCCCCTGATTGCACCCAGCTGGTGTCCGGAGTCTGAGCGTTTTCCAGGGCGACCAGACCGGCAAAGTGATCCGCGTAATAGACGCGGTTGTTGGCCGTATCCACTTCAACATCGACCACGCCGGCTTCCTTGAGCATACCTACCCCGAAGTAGGGGAACAGGCTCTGAGACTGCTCACCGGTCGGCTCGTCGGGGCCATGGGCTGGCACGGCCGGGGCATACCCCAGATAACTGGTGGCTAACTCGCCCCCGGCGTCTGGCGCTCCTATATCTACTGCAACCAGGCCCCCGAGACCATAGGCCAAGTAAACGATGGTCTGATCGCCGCTTCCTGTGTTGTAGGTTTCGACATCCAGCTTGTTGGCCTTGTAGTAGTACTTGCCATAGCGGTCAAAGTCCGCCCAAGGCGTTGGTGCGTCAACATCGCCGTGCCACACCTCCTGAATTTCGAACGACGCCTGCAAGTGGTTCGGCATGCCAGTTTCTGGGTCAATATGGCTTGGATCCGCGACCTCGTTCTCAACATTCATGCACAGAAACCAGTCTTCCGTAACCCCTGCGCTGCAGGGATCCGCAGCATCAGCTGGTGCTGCGTCTGTGTACATGTTGTAGTAACCGATGCGATCCAGCGTGTTCGGGTCGTAAACGCCGAGTCCGAGGAAGCCGATGGCGGCATACAGATTGCCGTCAGTATGCAGCTGCAAATCGGCAGGGGCACCCCAGGGATGCTCCCCTGAGTATTGGAGCGTGTAGACTTCATCGTCGATGAGGAGCGTCCCGTCTTCCTCCATAGCCGGTGTTGCCGAGATGACATTGGCGAGGGCGGTGCGGTGTATGCCGTAACTCTCGTTTGCAATCCACAGGTCGGTGCCGTCGGTCTCGAGGGACTTGATAAAGCCATGACCTTCAATCACCACGTCCGTCACGAGGTCACCGCCACCCTCGGCGAACACGATCCCGTCCTGGTAATAATTCACCGGTGTGGTATGCAATACCTGCATGGCCGCCGGATCGGTAATATCCACCACGGCGATGCCGGATTCGCGGACTGCCGCCAAGGCATAGGTACGGCCCTCATAGGGCACGATGAGGATATCCTGGATAAAGCTTTCCAGCTCGATTTCATGCACCGCGCCTGCGGAAGTCTGGATCGGTGTGATCGCCAGTCGGTTGGCCATGTTGTAGACCGCCCAGTCAGTCCCACCGACTTCGGCACGGGCGGTGGCGGTGGTGGCACCACCAATCTGGACGGCTTTCTCGGTAAGGAACGCCTCAACAATGGCTTCCCCCTCCGGAGTGCCCAGTGAGGCATCATGATCACTGCCGCTGCAACCGGCAAGTGTTGTTACCAGCCCCGCGGCTAGTATGCCTGGCGCGACGGACCCCAGAATTTTACTACCCATAATTCAAATCTCCCTGGCTTTTCTTGGCCAAGCGGCCGAGCCTTGATACAAATTTGTCGGAAGAAACGTTGGTGGCCGTGATGGGGTGGCCAAAAAATACACGTTTTCCATTATAACTATAGAAGCTGTGTGGCAGATTGCATATTGATATGCCTCAAAGCCTTGGCTTTTGTAATCCGGTTTCAGGAGAGAAGTTGATGCAACAGGAGGAAACCGCGTCCCGGCAGGAAATGGCCGCTGAGGTTAACCGGGTTATCCATTCGGAGCGCAAGCGGGGCAGGGCCGGGCGGCTGATATGGCTGCTGGTGCTGGCGGCGCTGGTGGCTATTGCCGGTTGGTGGCTGTGGCCCGATGACGGCGAGGTGCAGTGGCAGACCCACAATCTGGACCGTGGCGATATGGTGCTGACCGCCACTGCCACCGGAAGCCTGGAGCCCAAGAGTGAGGTTTCCGTGGGTGCGGAGATATCGGGGCTGATCACGCAGGTTCTGGTGGAAGAAAATGATCAGGTGACCGATGGCCAGGTGTTGGCTCTGTTTGACACTGATGAGCTGGAAGTGGCGCTGGAACAGGCCGAAGCCCAGCTTGCCCTGTCGCGGGCCTCGGTGGCAGAGGCCGAGGCGACGCTCCAGGAAGCGCAGGTGGATGAACGACGGATCAGCGCATTGCGTGAACGGGGTACTACTGCCCAGGCGGAGCTGGATGCCGCCATCGCTGTTCGTAAGCGGGCCGAAGCCAAGCTGGCCTATGCCCGGGCGTCGGTGAGGCAGGCGGAGGCGGCGGTGCTTCAGGCCCGGACCCGGCTCGAAAAAACGGTGATTACCTCTCCTATCAACGGGGTGGTTCTGCAGCGGAGCATCGAACCCGGCAATACCGTGGCAGCCAGTTTCCAGACCCCGGTGCTGTTCCTGCTGGCGGAAGACCTGAAAGCCATGGAGCTGCACGTGTCCATGGACGAGGCCGATGTCGGGATGGTGGAAGCCGGGCAGACGGCAACCTTTACCGTGGATGCCTGGTCCGGCCAGGCGTTCTCTGCCGAAGTGCTCAAGGTTCACCTTTATCCGAGCGTCGAGAACAACGTGGTCACCTATACCACCGTACTGTCCGTGGATAACAGCGAAGGATTGCTCAAGCCAGGCATGACGGCAACTGCCACCATCGAAACCGGCCGGCGGGAGGAGGTCCTGCGGGTACCGAACATGGCATTCCGTTTTACCCCGCCGTCGACCGATGGCGGTGGTGGTGGACTGTTCAGTCACCCCGGCGCGCGGGCCGGAGGTAACCGGGCCGGGCCGTCAAATACGGTCTGGGTACTCCGTGACGGTGAGCCGACCCGGGTAGTCGTGCAAACGGGGGCGTCTGATGGCCGGTACACGGAACTGCCCGGCGGCGAACTGACAGAGGATGACGCGGTGATTACCGGCATGCAGGCGTCGGTAACGCCATGACTGAACCAGGTAACGTCGACAGACCGGCGGCGCCGCAATCCGCGCCATCCGTGGTGGAGATGCGGGATATCTACAAGATTTACGGCAGCGGTGCGACCGAGGTTCGTGCCCTGGATGGTGTCAGCCTGAGCATCCGGGCGGGGGAGTTCGTTGCCATCATGGGGCCGTCGGGCTCCGGCAAATCCACCTGCATGAACATTCTGGGGTGCCTGGATGTGCCCACCTCCGGGGAATACTGGTTCCGGGGTGTGGAGGTCGGTGGCCTCGACCGGGACGAACTGGCCCTGCTGCGCCGTAACTTCATGGGCTTCGTGTTCCAGAGTTTCAACCTGCTGCCCCGCACCAGTGCCCTGAGTAATGTTGAACTGCCGCTGATTTACGAGGGAGTCCGGCCAGCCCGGCGTCATGAGCTGGCGATGAAGGCGCTCAAGACCGTCGGCCTCGCCGGTCGGGCGCACGCGACGTCCGCCCAGCTTTCCGGAGGCCAGCAACAACGGGTGGCAATAGCCCGGGCGCTGGTCACGGAGCCACCGGTCTTGCTGGCGGATGAGCCTACCGGCAACCTGGATACCGTTATGGCCGGGGAGGTCATGAAGGAGCTCGTGTCGATCCGTGAACAGAAGGGGGTCACGATCCTCATGGTGACCCATGAGCCAGACATCGCCCGCTATGCCGACCGGGTGCTGTTTTTCACCGACGGCAAGCTGATCCGGGACGGTGTACCCTCGGAGGTAATCCCGTGAGAGCGCTCGATACCCTGGGCATGTCGGTGCAGGCCATTGCCCGAAACAAACTGCGTTCGTTCCTCACGACCCTCGGTATCATCATCGGCGTGGCGAGTGTGGTGGCCATGGTCCACCTGGGGCAGTCTGCCACCCGCAGCGTGACCGAACAGATTGCCAGCATTGGCTCCAACCTGTTGTTTGTTATGCCTGGCACTGCCCAACGGGGCCCCGGAGGTCTTCGGACCACTGCGGAGAACTTTGAGCTGGCCGATGTCGACGCCATCCGCAACGAGGTGGATGGCATCCTGGTCGCGCCTGCACTCACCGCCAGCGCCACGGTAGTTATCGGTAATGCCAACGACACCATTCCGGTCATTGGTACGACCAACGAGTACTTCTCCGTGCGTAACCATTACCTGGATTACGGCCGGGCGTTCGAGGAGGGCGAACTGTCTTCCGGTGCCGCGGTGTGCATCATCGGCAAGACCCTGATCGAGGAAATGTTTCTGGGGCAGGAGGCTCTGGGGGCAAACATCCGGGTCGGGCGCACCGCCTGCCGGGTCATCGGTGTGCTGGAAGCGAAGGGCGAGTCCATGGGCCAGGACCGGGACAAGACCATTCTGATGCCGGTCAAGGCGGTCCAGCGCAGGCTGGTGGGTGAGCTCGATGTCAGCGCAATCTACGTGTCCGCGTTGGTCGACGGCACCACAGGGGGGGTGCAGGACCAGATAGAGTCCCTGTTGCGCCAGCGCCGCAATCCGGCCAACGGCGGCGCCGATGATTTCTACGTGCGGGACACCCAGGACATCGCCCAGGCCCTGGAGAGTACCACCAACACCCTGACCATCCTGCTGGGCGCCATTGCGGCCGTCAGTCTGCTCGTAGGTGGCATCGGCATCATGAACATCATGCTGGTGTCTGTCACTGAGCGTACCCGGGAAATCGGAATAAGGCTGGCGATCGGGGCCCGGGCCCGGGATGTGCTGACCCAGTTCCTGGTTGAATCCATCGCCCTGTCCACACTCGGCGGCGTCATCGGTCTCGTTATTGGCGTGGGCGGCACCTGGCTGGTCACCTGGCAGCTCGATATGCCCTTTGTGATTTCGCCGACCGTGATGGCGGTTGGTTTTTCCTTTTCCGTGGCCATCGGCGTCATCTTCGGGTATTTTCCCGCGCGGAAAGCCGCCATGCTCAATCCGATTGATGCACTGCGGCACGAATAACCCGCACAGAGACTCAATGACAGGAAACGAGGATGTTCACACTCGAGATTGAACCGAGGTTCAGCGATACCGACGCTCTGGGCCACATCAGCAATACGTCATTACCGGTCTGGTTCGAGCAGGGTCGGACTCCGATCTTCCGGATTTTCCACCCGACGCTGGAAGTGAAAACCTGGCCCCTGATCCTGGCCCGGCTGGAAATCGATCTGCTGGCCCAAAGCTACTGGCATATGCCGGTGGAAATCCGCACCGGGATTGGAGAGATCGGCAACAGTTCGTTCCGTGTGATCCAGGAGGCCTGGCAGGACGGAAAGAAAATTGCCCGTGGCGTCTCGGTGCTGATCCATTTCGATTATGAGCACGAGAAATCGGTTCCGATTCCCGACGAGATCAAGGCGAAGCTCGCCGAGCACGCCATGGAGTGATGGGGTATTGCACAGGGCCCTGCCTGAAACAGGGCCCGACGGTTCTGGAATGATATCGAGAGATATCAGAACCGGTAGGTGGCACCGATGCTCAGGACATCGATGTCGTAGGTATCGATGCGGCCGACGATAGCCAGGTTGTTTTGCAGGTTGTAGCGGGCACCAATGCCTACGCCGAGTTCGATGCTGGAATCGCTGGCGGAGCCGAATGCAGTGTCAACTTCGGCGTCCACGTAAACCAGACCGGCCCTTCCCAGAAGTTCAAGCCCTTTGACTTGCTGATCCAGGTCCAGGGTATAGGTGGCGTAGCCGCCCAGACCGAAGTAGCTGGCTTCCAGCGTTTCTCCAAAATAGCTGGTTTCCGCGTCTGCAGCGGTCAGCGTCAACTCGGCTTCAGCGCCCAGGCCCGGCAGGATCTGGTCCAGGCCTGTGCCGAATGTACCTGCGACAACAATGGCATCATCGCTCAGCCCCATATCGGCAAAGCCGAGGCGTGCTTCGGCATAACCATTTGCAACCAGATCATTGGTGGTCAGGCCGTTGGAACCGGAGGTGCCATGGTTATCGGCGTGAGCAACGCCGGAAGCCAGAGCAGCGCACAGAGCCGAGCAAATCAATGCGTTTTTCATACTACATCCTTTTTCTGTTTATTGATGTCCGGACCGGGCATGGCCGATGCCGGAGCGCGCACTCTATATAAGCAAACGGCATAAATCGGTTATACATTCGTAACATTTTGAAGTGCTTCACATAAATAATGGAGGGTAACTGCAGCGGTAACGGTTGGAATCTGAAGGAATGTTAAGCGGCTGGCCATTACCCCGGACAGTTGGGTACTTCATAATGACGTTTGCTGAACCAAATGTCGGCCTCCGTGGTATAACCGGGTTCATGCCACAGGAGACAATAATCATGACAAGCATTCCCGAGAATACTCCGGCGCCGGCGGACGACGGTGCCTGTGATCACCTGAAAGGGCAGGCGCTGCCGAACGGCACACTGACCAGTTCTGAGGGGCGCCAGGTAAATGTGGGCAGTCTGGCGGGGACAGTGGTGCTTTACTTCTATCCCCGTACCGGCCGCCCGGACCGCCCATCGCCAGACGGTTGGGCGCAGATACCGGGAGCTTTGGGCTGTACCCCCCAGGCCTGCGCGTTCCGGGATCATCACCGGGAGCTGACGGATCTGGGCGTACAGGTCTTTGGTGTCAGTACCCAGGATTCCGGGTATCAGCAGGAGGCTGTCGATCGACTGGGTATTTCGTTTGAACTGCTCAGTGATGAGAACCTGGCGCTGGCACAGGCGCTGGAGCTTCCGCTGTTCACCGTTGAAGGCGTGACCCTGAACAAGAGAGTGACGCTCATTGCCAAAGATGGCCAAATCCAGAAGGTGTTCTACCCGGTGTTTCCGCCGGATGATCATGTCTACGAGGTGATTGATTGGTTAAAGGATTCTTCCCGCTGATTCTGCTTCTCTCTTTCTTCATCCTGTCCGGTTGTGATTCCGGACCGGAAAAGGAGGAGACCGCTGAATCCAGCCAGCCAGCAGAGGAAGCCGAAACAGCCGCGCCTGCATCGGGTGCGGATATTTCCCTGGCCCTCAAGCCTGCCCAGATGGACTGGGTGGGCCAGAAGATTTTCCAGAACGAGTGTGCCGGCAAGTTGCAGTGCCTGGTGCACTGGAACGAGGGAGAGGCATTCCCGTCACTGGGCATAGGCCACTTCATATGGTACCCGGAAGGCGTGAATGGGCGTTTTGTCGAGAGTTTTCCCAAGCTGATCCAGTATATGACCCAGCGCCAGGCGTCGGTGCCGGACTGGCTGGTGAATCTCGAGCCGTTTGATGCACCCTGGCCGGATCGGGAGACCTTTCTGGAGGCGGAGGATTCCACCCGTGTTGCCGAACTCCGGGAGTTTCTGGCGGGCACCCAGGGGCTTCAGGCCGAGTTCATTTTCCGTAGGGCCAGGGAGTCCCTGGACAAGGTCGTTGAAGCAGCCCCTGAGCAGCATCGGGAGCGGGTTACCCAGCATCTGGTGGAGCTGAGTGCGACGCCCGGCGGCGTATACGCGCTCATGGACTACGTCAATTTCAAGGGCGAGGGGCTGGCCCAATCGGAGCGTTATGATGGCGAAGGCTGGGGGTTGTTGCAGGTTCTGCTTGAGATGAAACCTGAGAAGGAGCAGGCCGCGCTGGACGCCTTCCGGTCTGCGGCCGGAGAGGTACTCACCCGCCGTGCCGAAAACGCCGAGAATCCGATCGAGCGTGAGCGCTGGCTTCCGGGCTGGCTCAGACGGCTCGAGACCTATCGCGAGCCATCTGAAGCCCCGTCGTCATAGCGGGGCTTTATTCAGTTCCGGTTCGTTGTCCGGCTCCACTTCCAGCCACCAGAGGTTCTGATCCCAGTCACCAAGGACGATGCGGCGGGCATCTTCTCCATTTGCCTGAAGTTCGTGGATTGCTGGCCGGTGGGTGTGGCCGTGTATCAGGCGTTGGACGCCATGGGCCTCCATCTCTTTTACAACTTCTTCAGGCGTGACATCCATGATCGTTTCGGCCTTGCCCTGATTCTTCGCCATGGAAATTTCCCGTAACTGCCGGGCCATCTGCTGGCGGTCCTCCAGGGGCCGGGAGAGGATCATCTGCTGCCACTGCGGGTTGCGCATGTTGGCGCGGAACTTCTGGTACTCCACGTCCGCGGTGCACAGGCTGTCGCCGTGCATCAGCAGGGTGGGGGTGCCGTAAAGATCCACGACTGTGGGATCGTCCAGCAAAGTGGCGCCGGCACGGTTGCAGAATTCCTCACCGATCAGGAAGTCCCGGTTACCGTGCATCAGGAAAATGTCGGTACCGCTTTCTTTTACTTCCCTCAGGGCTGCGGCGACGGTTTCCTGCAGGGGCGTGCGTTCATCATCACCAATCCAGGCCTCAAAGAAATCCCCAAGGATATACAAACGCTCCACACCCATGGCCTTGTTCTTCAGGAAGGCCAGAAACGCGTCCGTGATGTCCGGACGCGACTCCTCGAGGTGCAGATCGGAGATAAACAGCGTGGTCACGCGTCCTCCAGAACCTCGGCTTTCTCGATGATCACGTCCTCGGCGGGGACGTCCTGGTGACCGGCGCGCATGGTAGTACGCACGGCACGGATCTTGTTGACGGTCTCCATGCCATCAACCACCTTGCCGAATACACAGTAGCCCCAGCCCTCGGCATTCTTGGCGGTGTGATCCAGGAAACCGTTATTCTCCACGTTGATGAAGAACTGGGCGGTGGCGGAATGCGGATCCATAGTGCGCGCCATGGCGACGGTGCCAACCATGTTGCTGAGGCCGTTGTCAGCTTCGTTCTGGATCGGCTCCCGGGTCTTGCGCGGGGTCATGCCCGGCTCGAAGCCGCCACCCTGAATCATGAAGTTGCTGATTACCCGGTGAAAGATAAGCCCGTCGTAGAAACCATCACGAACATACTGTTCGAAGTTTTTGGCGGTTTCCGGGGCCTTGTCGTAGTCCAGCTCGAGCTTGATATCACCGAAATTGGTTTGCAGCAGAATCATCAGGGTTTCCTGTACAGGTTTATAGAGGTTTCAGGGCGCTATTGTACTCAAGAGTTTTGCGCTATGCATGAGTCCGGAAGGGATTTGTGAGTATAATACGCGGTTTAAGATTCAACCCCTGTCCAACAGAGATTGTATGAGCGCCGAGTCGAAGAAAGCCCACAACTTTATCCAGAGCCTGATCGAAGATGCCATCGCCAAAGGTGAGCACACCGGCAAGGTTGTCACCCGTTTCCCGCCGGAGCCGAACGGCTACCTGCACATTGGTCATGCCAAGTCCATTTGCCTGAATTTCGGTATTGCCGAGACTTTTGGTGGCGAGTGCAACCTGCGGTTTGACGACACCAACCCGGAGAAGGAAAACCAGGAGTACATCGATGCCATCAAGGCGGATGTGCAGTGGCTTGGTTACGAATGGGCCGGTGAGGTGCGGTATGCCTCCGACTACTTCGATGCCCTGTACGAGTTTGCCGAGGAGCTGATCCGTAACGGCAAGGCCTATGTCTGTGCGCTGTCCGCCGACGAGATGGCCGAATACCGGGGCACCCTGAAGGAGCCCGGCCGGAACAGCCCGTACCGGGACCGTCCGGTGGACGAGAACCTGCAGCTGTTCCGGGATATGCGCGACGGCAAGTACCAGAACGGTGAGTTGGTGCTGCGGGCGAAAATCGACATGGCGTCCCCGAACATCAACCTGCGGGACCCGATCCTGTATCGAATCCGTTACGCCGAGCACCACCAGACCGGTGACAAGTGGTGCATCTATCCGATGTACGACTACACCCACCCGATCTCTGATGCGATGGAAGGGATTACTCACTCCCTGTGTACCCTGGAGTTCGAGGATCACCGGCCGCTGTATGACTGGGTACTGGATAACATCTCCGTTCCCTGTCATCCGCGCCAGATCGAATTTGCCCGGCTGAACCTGAACTTCACCATCACCTCCAAGCGCAAGCTCAAGCGCCTGGTGGACGAGGGCTACGTGGATGGCTGGAATGACCCGCGCATGCCCACCATCTCAGGCATGCGGCGCCGTGGTTACACCCCGGAATCCATCCGCAGCTTCTGCGACATGATCGGCGTGAACAAGGCAGGCGGCACGGTGGATGTGGGCATGCTCGAGCATGCCATTCGGGAGGATCTGAATATCCGTGCCCCGCGCGCCATGTGTGTCATGCGTCCGCTCAAGGTCACGCTCACCAACTATCCGGCAGACAAGACCGAAACCCTGACCCTGCCGGTTCACCCGCAGAACCCGGATATGGGCGAGCGGGAGGTTACCTGGAGTCAGGTGCTGTATATCGACCGGGAAGACTTCGCCGAGGAGCCGCCACGCAAGTGGAAGCGGCTGGCGCCGGACCAGGCGGTGCGCCTGCGTGGTGGTTATGTCATGACCTGCCGGGAAATCATCCGCGACGAAAGTGGTGAGATCGTTGAGCTCAAGTGTGAGTACGATCCGAATACGCTCGGCGTGAACCCCGATGGCTACAAGCCCAACGGTGTAGTCCATTGGGTCTCCGCCGCAGACAGCGTGGAAGCGAACATCAACGTCTATGACCGCCTGTTCAACCACGAGTCTCCGGACAGTGACAAGGATGGTGACTTCATTGACCACCTGAATCCGGAATCCCTGGTGGTTCTGAAAGGCGCCCGGGTCGAGAAAGGTCTGGCGGACCCGCGCACGGACCTGCCATACCAGTTCGAGCGTGAGGGTTACTTCTTCTGCGATCAGGAGCAGACCTCCGCCGCCGGTCACCCGGTGTTCAATCGTACCGTCACCCTGCGGGACTCCTGGGGTAAGGGGGGCAAGTGATCCGAATCTACAACACGCTCACGCAGAAAAAAGAAGAGCTTCGGCCCATCGAACCGGGCAAGGTGCGCATGTATGTCTGCGGCATGACCGTGTATGACTACTGCCACCTGGGCCACGCGCGGGTGCTGGTGGCTTTCGATGTGATCACCCGGTACCTGCGCCACCGGGGCTACGACGTTCATTACGTTCGCAACATCACCGATATTGACGACAAGATCCTGCGTCGGGCCGATGAGAATGGCGAGGTCTACTCGGACCTGACCGGGCGTATGATCCGTGCCATGCACGAAGATGAGGCCAAGCTCGGCGTATTGTCTCCGGACGAGGAGCCCCGGGCCACTGCCTACATTGACGAGATCATCGCGATGATCCACAAGCTGGTCTCCAGTGGTCATGCCTACGCAGCGGATAATGGCGATGTTTACTTCGCGGTGGAGTCCTTTCCGGACTACGGCAAGCTGAGCAAAAAGAAACTGGAAGACCTGGTGGCTGGCGCCCGGGTGGATGTCCAGGAAGCCAAACGCAGCCCGGCCGACTTTGCGCTCTGGAAAGCGGCCAAGCCGGGCGAGGTCAGCTGGCCGTCGCCCTGGGGGGATGGTCGTCCGGGTTGGCACATCGAGTGTTCCGCCATGTCGACCCAGTGCCTGGGTGACACCTTTGACATCCATGGGGGCGGGCCGGACCTTCTGTTTCCGCATCATGAAAACGAAATCGCCCAGTCGGAGTGCGCTACCGGGCACAAGTTCGTTCATACTTGGATGCACGCTGGCGCCATTCGCGTGAACAAGGAGAAGATGTCCAAATCCCTGGGGAACTTCTTCACAATCCGCGAGATTCTGGACAAGTATCCGGCCGAAGTCGTGCGTTACTTCCTGGTATCAAGCCACTACCGAAGCCAGGTGGACTACTCGGAAGACAATCTGGCCGAGGCAGGGCGAACGCTGACCAAGCTTTACCACGCTCTGCGCGGCATTGTCCCGGCGAAGGAGGCGGATGCGCCCGAAACCGGGCATGACCGCCGATTTGTTGAAGTCATGGATGATGACTTCAACACCGCCGGCGCGATTGCCGTGCTGCACGGTGTGGCCAACGAGATTAATCAGTACCGTCGTGACGGTAACGAGGAAGAGGCAAAGAAAAGCGCTGCCGTCCTCGTTCGCCTCGGTGCTGTCCTTGGTCTGCTGCAGCAGGACCCGGAAGCCTTTTTCCAGGCTGATCCAGGAAGCGAGCTGAGCGCCGAGGAAATCGAGGGGCTGATTCAGGCCAGGGCCGACGCCCGCAAGGCGAAAAACTTTGCCGAGGCCGACCGGATTCGCGACGAGCTCGCGGAGAAAGGCGTTATTCTGGATGATTCCAGGGAAGGCACGACCTGGCGCCGGGGGTAAACAGGGATCCAGGCTCCGACTATAAATGTGAGTCGGGAAATCAAACGCATTGAGGCAGACAACGATGACAGAACGCGTACAAATTGGCGGCATTCAGGTCGCGAAGAATCTGTATGATTTCGTAAACAACGAAGCGATTCCGGGTACCGGTATCGATTCTGACAAATTCTGGGCAGAGTTCGACAAGATTGTGAACGAACTGGCCCCGCGCAACCGCGAACTGCTGGCAAAGCGTGACGCTATCCAGGAGAAAATGGACAGCTGGAACCGTGACCACAAGGGTCAGAAGCTGGACATGGCCGAATACAAGGCTTTCCTGAAAGACATCGGCTACCTCGTGGAAGAGCCGGCTGACTTCAAAATCTCCACTTCCAATGTCGACCCGGAAGTGGCCACCATGGCCGGCCCGCAGCTGGTGGTTCCGATCATGAACGCCCGTTTCGCCCTGAATGCGGCGAACGCCCGCTGGGGCAGCCTGTACGATGCCCTGTACGGCACCGATGCCATCTCCGAAGAAGGCGGTGCCGACAAGGGCCCGGGCTACAACCCGGTTCGTGGTGCCAAGGTTATCGAGTGGGCCCGCAACCTGTTGGACAGCTCCGCGCCGCTGGTTTCCGGCAGCCACAAGGACGCCGCCAGGTATTCTGTTGAGGGCGGCAAGCTGGTCGTCAAGCTTCAGAATGGCGAGACCACCGGCCTGAAAGACGAGTCCGGTTTCGTGGGCTACACCGGCGCTGCCGATGCGCCCACCGGTGTGCTGCTGGTCAAGAACGGCATGCATTTCGAGATCCAGATCGATGCCAGTCATCCGATCGGCAAGGACGACGGTGCGAACGTGAAGGATGTCCTGATGGAGTCCGCGCTGACCACCATCATGGACTGCGAAGATTCTGTTGCCGCTGTGGATGCCGACGACAAGGCCCTGGCGTACCGCAACTGGCTCGGCCTGATGAAGGGTGATCTCGAGGAAACCTTCGAGAAGGGCGGCAAGCAGTTGACCCGCAAGATGAATGCGGACCGCACCTACACCGCCGCTGACGGCAGCGAGCTGGCACTGAAGGGCCGCAGTCTGATGTTCATCCGTAACGTCGGCCACCTGATGACCAACCCGGCCATCCTGCTGAGCGACGGTAACGAGATCCCCGAGGGGTTGATGGACGGCCTGATCACCTCGCTGATCGCTATCCACGATCTCAAGGGCAACAGCAAGTTCCAGAACAGCACCAAGGGCTCCATGTACATCGTCAAGCCCAAGATGCACGGTCCGGAAGAGGTGGCGTTCACCAACGAATTCTTCGGTCGCGTTGAGGATGCTCTCGGACTGCCGCGCTTTACCCTGAAGGTCGGCATCATGGACGAAGAGCGCCGTACCACCGTCAACCTGAAGGCCTGTATCCATGCGGCCAAAGAGCGTGCGGTGTTCATCAACACCGGCTTCCTGGACCGCACCGGTGACGAGATCCACACCTCCATGGAGCTGGGTCCATTCATTCGCAAGGGCCCGATGAAGCAGGCTACCTGGATCAACGCCTACGAGCAGTGGAACGTGGACATTGGTCTGGAAACCGGTTTCTCCGGTGTTGCCCAGATTGGTAAAGGCATGTGGGCCATGCCCGACCTGATGGCTGGCATGCTTGAAGCCAAGATCGGCCACCCGAAGGCCGGCGCCAACACTGCGTGGGTTCCGTCTCCGACCGCTGCAACCCTGCACGCAACCCATTATCACCAGGTAAATGTGTTTGATGTGCAGAAAGAGCTGGCCAAGCGCGAGCGGGCCGCTCTGGAAGATATCCTGACCGTGCCGGTTATGGAGGATCCGTCCTCCCTGAGCGCCGAGGACATCCAGCAGGAGCTGGATAACAACGCACAGGGTATCCTGGGCTACGTGGTGCGCTGGATCGATCAGGGTGTGGGCTGCTCCAAGGTGCCCGACATCAACAACGTCGGCCTGATGGAAGACCGCGCCACCCTGCGGATCTCCTCCCAGCTGCTGGCCAACTGGCTGCA
This sequence comes from Marinobacter sp. DUT-1, assembly GCF_050379415.1. Taxonomy (NCBI): domain Bacteria; kingdom Pseudomonadati; phylum Pseudomonadota; class Gammaproteobacteria; order Pseudomonadales; family Marinobacteraceae; genus Marinobacter; species Marinobacter sp. DUT-1. The sequence goes on along the minus strand of NZ_JBNRLS010000002.1, from coordinate 735,445 downwards.
CCACGGTGTCTGCACCGAAGCGCAGATCGAAGAAACCATGAAGCGTATGGCGGCGGTGGTCGACAAGCAAAACGCTGGCGACCCGGCCTATCGCAACATGGCTCCGAACTTCGATGACAGCGTGGCGTTCGAAGCGGCCATGGCTCTGGTCCTGAAGGGCTGTGAGCAGCCGAACGGCTACACCGAGCCGCTTCTGCACGAGTACCGTCAGAAGGCGAAGGCCAAGTACGGCCAGTAAGTCTCTCGCTAGACACAAAAAACCCGCGGTTTCCCGCGGGTTTTTTGTTGAAGCCTGAAAATGCGGTCTGACTCTATCTCCGGGGTCTGACCCCGAACGGGGTCAGACCCCATCTTCATCAGTCTTTATGCAAAACATCCGCCGCATACAGCGTATTCTGCAACAGCGTGGCAATCGTCATCGGTCCCACACCCCCGGGCACAGGCGTGATGTACGCTGCCCGCTCAGCTGCGGCCTCAAACTCAACATCGCCCCTCAGCTTGCCGTCTTCCATCCGGTTGATCCCGACATCAATGACAGTCGCGCCAGGCTTTACCCACTCGCCCTTGACCAGTCCCGGTTTGCCCACGGCGGCAATCAGAATGTCGGCTTCGCCCACAAACTTGGCCAGGTCCGGTGTGAATCGGTGACACACGGTGGTGGTGGCACCCTTTAACAGCAGTTCCATGCTCATGGGGCGGCCAACTATATTGGAGGCGCCCACAATCACCGCGTGCTGGCCCTTGTAAGGCGTGTCGATCGAATCGAGCAGGGTAATGATGCCTGCCGGTGTGCACGGGCGCAGTGTGGGTTTGCGCTGCATCAGGCGGCCGATGTTATAGGGGTGGAAGCCATCCACGTCTTTGTCCGGGCGAATCTTGATGAGGATCGGGTCCGCGTCCAGGTGCTCCGGCAGCGGTAGCTGGACCAGGATGCCGTCTACGGCGGGGTTCTCGTTGAGTTCGTCCACCAGGGCTTCCAGGGCTTCTTGGGAGGTGTCTGCCGGCAGGTCGTAGGACAGGGACAGGATGCCGGCCTCCTCGCAAGCCTTGACCTTGTTGCCAACGTAAACCTGGGAGGCCGGATCGTTGCCGACCAGTACAACCGCCAGGCCAGGTGCCCGCAGGCCCTTCTGCTTTCGGGCTTCAACACCGGCGGCGACCTGCTGTCGCACCTGGGCGGCAATTTCTTTTCCGTTAATCAGTTTGGCGCTCATGTTTCCGTCTTGTCGGTTGGGCATCGATAAATGAAGGCCGGCAATTGTCTCATGCTTCCGCCCGAACTCCAATTGGACCCGGGGAGGGGAACTTTTCATCACGCGCAGGGTCTCTCTCAGTGCCCGATCCACCGGTTTTTTCGAAAGCGTGTTGACGGCACCGCCCGGCGCCGGTAATATGCGCGCCAACTTTGCTGAGGCACTAGTTGTTCAGACAGACGGGGTATAGCGCAGTCTGGTAGCGCGCCTGCTTTGGGAGCAGGATGTCGGGAGTTCGAATCTCTCTACCCCGACCAATTTTCTGTGTGTTCAGGTGGGCGAACGGTCAGGCGCCCGTAGCTCAGCTGGATAGAGCAACGGCCTTCTAAGCCGTGGGTCGCAGGTTCGAGTCCTGCCGGGCGCGCCATAAAGCCGTCGGTAAGGACGGTTCCGGGGCCACCGTGATCAGCAAGGTTGCAATTTCGGCGAAAATGTCGAAAATGCCGCAAGGCAATTCCCGATGTGGTGGACGTAGCTCAGCTGGTAGAGCTCAGGATTGTGACTCCTGCGGTCGAGGGTTCGAACCCCTTCGTCCACCCCACTTTTCCCCTTTAGTGATTTTCCGCAAAGTCTGAACTTTGGTAGTGTTTATCGAACCTCCGTTCAGCGTTGTGTATGCGAGCGTGGCGGAACTGGTAGACGCGCTGGATTTAGGTTCCAGTGGGGCAACCCGTGAGAGTTCGAGTCTCTCCGCTCGCACCACCCCCTTTCTTTTTCGTTTTTCATCCCCATATCCCCTGCTGACCTGAGAAGCTGTGATCCGCGCCTCCGAGCCCGTGCCATACAGGTGATTCTCTCGGCGGTGCAAACCGTGATAAACTACCGGCTTTTAATTTTCAGTCCTTCCGGGGCGAACTACCTGGAAACGGACTTTTGTTATAGATTTCATTCACATACCGAACCTGTAATTTGAGGATCTTCCATGCAAGTGTCTGTTGAAACGACCTCCAACATCGAGCGTCGCATGACGATTGGTGTGCCCGCCCAGGAAATCGACCAGGCGGTCCAGAAACGCCTGCAGGAAACTGCTCGGACTGTGCGCCTGAACGGCTTCCGCCCTGGCAAGGTGCCCATGAGCGTGGTCAAGCGTCGTTTCGGTGACAGCATCCGCCAGGAAGTTGTTGGCGAGGTTATGCGCGACAACTACATCAAGGCACTGCAGGAGCAGGACATCAACCCGGCAGGCTGGCCGCAGTTCGAGCCGAAGACCATGGAAGAGGGCAAAGACCTCGAGTTCGTGGCTACCTTCGAAGTGCTGCCGGAAATCGAACTGGGCGATCTGAGCAAGATCGAAATCGAAAAGCCCCAGTCCGAAGTGACCGACAAGGATATCGATACCATGATCGATAACCTGCGTCGTCAGCAGGCCACCATGAAGGAAGTCAAGCGCAAGTCCAAGAACAAGGACGTTGTGACCATTGACTTCAAGGGCTTCATCGACGGTGAAGAATTCGAGGGTGGTTCTGCCGAAGGTCACCGCCTGACCCTGGGGTCCGGCCAGATGATTCCGGGCTTCGAGAAGGGCATTGTTGGTGGCAAGGCCGGCGAAGAGCTGGAAATCGAGGTGACCTTCCCCGAGGACTACCAGAACGAAGACCTGGCGGGTAAGCCGGCGAAGTTCGAAATCAAGATTCACAAGGTTGAAGAGCCTCAGCTGCCTGAGCTGGACGCCGAGTTCTTCCAGAAGTTCGGTATCGAGGCCGAAGACGAAGCCGCTTTCCGTGAGGAAGTGAAGAAGAACATGGAGCGCGAGCTGAAGCAGGCGGTATCCAACAAGGTCAAGAACGACGTGGTCGATGGCCTGCTGGAAACCACCGAGCTGGACGTTCCGGCTGCCCTGGTAGACCAGGAAATCGATCGTCTGCGCCAGGACGCGGTGCAGCGTTTCGGCGGCCAGGTTGACTTCCAGCAGCTGCCCAAGGAAATCTTCGAGGAACAGGCCAAGCGTCGCGTCAAGACCGGTCTGCTGTTCCAGGAAGTGGTCAAACAGAACGACCTGAAAGCCGATCCCGCGAAGGTAGAGGAAAAGATCCAGGAGATCGCTTCTACGTATGAACAGCCTGAGGAAGTTGTTGCACACTTCAACAACAACCCGGATCAGAAGTCTCAGATCGAGTCTTCAGTACTGGAAGATCAGGTTGTTGACCATGTCCTGGAGCAGGCCAAGGTCAAAGAGAAGAAGATGAAATACGAAGAGGCCGTTGCTGCGGGTCAGCCCCAGCGCTGATCAGCCGTGACCGGTTCGCGAGGCCGGTCGCGTTGGCCGAACCAGAAAACAGCCGGCTTGTCCGGCTGTTTTCATCTGGGCCGACTGGTGGCACAGTAAGGTGTGTAAAGACATCAGAAAATGTCGTGGGGCGAGTCCACGATCCATTGTCCATAAGGAGTTCAGGCGCACATGACGCAGAAACCAATTGATGGTCCCGCAATGGTTACCAATTCCGGCCTGGTGCCAATCGTTATCGAGCAGACTGCCCGTGGCGAGCGTTCTTTCGATATCTATTCCCGCTTGCTCAAGGAACGGGTGATTTTCATGGTCGGGCCGGTCGAAGACCACATGGCGAACCTGATCGTGGCCCAGTTGCTGTTCCTGGAATCCGAGAATCCGGACAAGGATATTCATCTTTATATCAACAGCCCGGGCGGCTCCGTGACTGCCGGTATGTCCATCTATGACACCATGCAGTTCATCAAGCCGGATGTCGCGACCCTGTGTATTGGTCAGGCGGCCAGCATGGGTGCCTTCCTGCTGGCGGGTGGCGCCGAGGGCAAGCGGGCCTGTCTGCCGCATTCCCGTGTAATGATTCACCAGCCGCTGGGTGGCTATCAGGGGCAGGCAACGGACATCGAGATCCACACCCGTGAGATCCTGAAGATCCGCCACACCCTGAACTCCCTTCTGGCCAAGCATACCGGCCAGGATCTGGAGACCATCTCGAAGGACACGGACCGCGACTATTTCATGGATCCGGACCAGGCCAAAGAGTACGGCCTGATCGATTCGGTACTTGATAAGCGCGTACCGAATACATAATACTGAAAGTAATCGCATCAACCTTGGCCGGCGTACCTGCCAGTAACGCCGGCAGTTGACGAACAGAGGTAATTCAATGGCAGATGAAAGAAACGGCAGAGGCGACGATAACGGCAAGTTGCTGTACTGCTCGTTTTGTGGAAAGAGCCAGCATGAAGTCCGTAAGCTCATTGCAGGGCCCTCGGTGTTCATCTGCGACGAGTGCGTAGATCTGTGCAATGACATCATCCGGGAGGAAATCCAGGAGAATTCCCAGGAGGAGGCCAGTGATCGCCTGCCATCGCCTGCGGAAATCCGGGAAACCCTGGATGAATACGTCATTGGCCAGGATCGTGCAAAGGTGGTGTTGTCCGTCGCGGTTTACAACCACTACAAGCGGCTGCGCTATGGCGAGGGCAAGAACGACGTCGAGCTGGGCAAAAGTAATATCCTGCTGATCGGCCCGACCGGTAGTGGTAAGACCCTGCTCGCCGAGACGTTGGCCCGCATGCTGAATGTTCCGTTCACAATCGCCGATGCTACCACGCTGACCGAAGCTGGTTACGTGGGTGAGGACGTCGAGAACATCATCCAGAAACTGCTGCAGAAGTGCGACTATGATGTGGACAAGGCCCAACGCGGCATTGTCTACATTGATGAGATCGACAAGATCTCCCGCAAGTCGGACAACCCGTCCATCACCCGCGATGTATCCGGTGAGGGCGTGCAGCAGGCGCTGCTCAAACTGATCGAAGGCACCGTTGCTTCGGTTCCGCCCCAGGGCGGCCGCAAGCATCCGCAGCAGGAATTCCTGCAGGTGGACACCACGAACATGCTGTTCATCTGTGGTGGTGCCTTCGCCGGTCTGGAGAAGGTGATCCAGGAACGTTCCGAGCGCAGCTCCATTGGCTTCTCCGCCACGGTGAAGAGCCAGAATGACGCCAAGAGTGCCGGTGATGTCATCAAGGATGTCGAAACCGAGGATCTGGTGAAATTCGGCCTGATTCCCGAGTTTGTTGGCCGTCTGCCGGTGGTGGCGACGCTGACCGAGCTGGACGAAGATGCCCTGGTACAGATTCTCACGCAGCCCAAGAACGCCCTGACCAAGCAGTACCAGAAGCTGTTTGATATGGAAGGCGTTGAGCTGGACTTCCGGGAAGACGCCCTGCGAGCGGTCGCTCGCAAGGCCATGGAGCGCAAGACCGGTGCCCGGGGCCTGCGTTCCATCATGGAAGCGACGTTGCTGGATACCATGTATCAGATCCCGTCCGAGCATGACGTCACCAAGGTGGTCATCGACGAGAGCGTGATCAACGGCGATTCCGAGCCGTTCAAGATCTACGCCAGCAGCGACCACGCCAAGGCTGTGCCCGAGGACTGACCCTACCTTCACCCCTGAACCCGGGGTCAGATGAAGGCCTTCATCTGACCCCATCTTCACCTCCACGTGAACTCGAATTCCAATCCGTTTTTCCCCCGTAAAAAGATTGCAATTTTAATCAGCGCCCCAATGAAGGGTGATATGCTGAAAGAAATACCGTCAGAGGAAGTCCTATGACCCTGATACCCGAAGATACTGTGCAAGAATACCCGTTGCTCCCGTTGCGGGACGTGGTGGTGTTCCCGCACATGGTGGTGCCCCTGTTTGTCGGCCGTGAAAAATCCATCCAGGCATTGGAAGCGGCTATGGAGGGCAGCAAGGAAATCCTGCTGGTGGCCCAACGCGACGCGTCCACCGACGAACCGGGCGCCAAAGATGTGTTCGAAATGGGCACCCTGGCGACCGTACTGCAGATGCTGCGGCTCCCTGACGGTACCGTGAAAGTACTCGTAGAGGGCAACGCCCGGGCCTCCATCAGTAACATCAACGAGGCCGATTACCTCACCGGTAGCGCTGTGCTGCTGGAAGAGGAATCCCTTCCCGCCCGGGAAGAGGAGGTGCTGGTCAAGACCCTGATGGATGAGTTCGAGAAGTTTGTGAAGCTCTCCAAAAAGGTACCGTCCGAGGTCTCCAATTCCCTGACCGGCATCGACGAGGTGGAGCGCCTCGCCGACACCATGGCAGCACACCTCGAGATGCGCATTCCCGAAAAGCAGGAACTGCTGGAAGCGTTGGACGTGCGCAAGCGTGTGGACCTGCTGCTGGGCAAGCTGGATGGCGAAATCGACCTGATCGAGGTCGAGAAGCGCATCCGTGGCCGCGTCAAGAAACAGATGGAGCGCAGCCAGCGGGAGTATTACCTGAACGAGCAGATGAAGGCTATCCAGAAAGAGATGGGCCAGCTCGGTGAGGGCAATAATGATTTTGAAGAACTCGAGAACAAGCTCGAGGAAGCTGGCCTGCCGGAAGAGGCCCGCAAGAAAACCGAGGCCGAGCTGAACAAGCTCAAGATGATGTCACCCATGTCCGCCGAGGCGACCGTGGTACGTGGCTACATCGACTGGATGCTGGCAGTGCCCTGGAAGAAGCGCAGCCGGGTTCGTCATGACATCGAGAAAGCCCGCGAAATTCTCGATCGCGACCATTACGGCCTGGACGAGGTGAAGAAGCGGATTCTCGAATACCTTGCGGTCCAGAGCCGTGTGAAGAAGGTGAAAGGGCCGGTGCTGTGCCTGGTAGGGCCTCCCGGCGTGGGTAAAACCTCGCTCGGCCAGTCCATCGCCAAGGCAACCAACCGTAAATACACCCGAATGGCTCTGGGTGGTGTACGGGATGAAGCCGAGATCCGTGGTCACCGCAAGACCTACATCGGCGCGCTGCCTGGCAAGCTGGTCCAGAAGCTGTCCAAGGTAGGGGTCAAAAACCCGCTGTTCCTGTTTGACGAGATCGACAAGATGGGCATGGATCATCGTGGCGATCCGGCCTCCGCGTTGCTGGAGGTGTTGGACCCGGAGCAGAACCATACCTTCAATGATCACTATCTCGAGGTGGATTACGACCTCTCGGACGTCATGTTCGTGTGTACTTCCAACTCGATGAATATTCCGCCGGCTCTGCTGGACCGGATGGAGATCATTCGCATCCCGGGTTACACCGAGGATGAGAAAGTGAACATCGCCCTCCGTTACCTGCTGCCCAAGCAGATCAAGGCTAACGGCCTGCGCAAGGACGAGCTGAAGATACCGGAAGAGACCCTGCGGGACCTGATCCGCTATTACACCCGGGAAGCCGGTGTGCGTGGCCTGGAGCGTGAGATCGCCAAGATCTGTCGCAAGGTGGTTCGAGAGCACGTGGAAGCCGGTGAGAAGGCGTCTGTAACGCTGACACCTGAGATGCTGGAAGATTACTCCGGGGTCAAGAAATTCAAGTATGGTCTTGCCGAGGAAAGCGATCAGATCGGCCAGGTGACAGGCCTTGCCTGGACCCAGGTTGGTGGCGAATTGCTGACCATCGAATGTGCGCTTACGCCGGGCAAGGGCCGTGTGGTCAAAACCGGTTCACTCGGCGATGTCATGCAGGAGTCGATCCAGACCGCCTTGACCGTGGTGCGCAGCCGAGCGGCCGGACTCGGTATTCCGGCTGACTTCCATGAAAAACATGACCTGCACATCCACGTGCCCGAGGGTGCCACGCCGAAAGATGGCCCGAGTGCCGGTATCGGCATGTGCACCGGACTGGTCTCTGCTCTGACCCGGATTCCTGTTCGCGCCGATGTGGCAATGACCGGTGAAATCACCCTCCGGGGCCGTGTGCTGGCGATTGGTGGCCTCAAGGAGAAGCTGCTGGCAGCCCATCGCGGTGGCATCAAAACGGTCGTGATCCCTGAGGAAAATGTCCGTGATCTCAAGGAGATACCGGATAATATCAAGGAGTCACTGGAGATACGTCCGGTCAAGTGGATCGATGAGGTCCTGGATATTGCCCTGGCATATCCGCCCGAGGCTCACGCCGAATCGGCTTCCGGAGAAGCAGGTTCCGGAAAACCCCGGGACGAAGACGGCGATGCTGCCGAGCGCATAAATACACATTAAAGCCTTGATGAGTTGTTGACATGCCTGAGAGCCCGTTGGTATAACTGTTTCGCCGTGAAGCAGCCAATACCAAGGGCTCCCGCGCAGTAAGTGCCTATTCCGAACACCGGTTAACAGCCGCAAGGAATAATAAAACTGAAGAATGGAATTCTCGGAACGCTTATGCGATAGTCGAGAACGTCCGCGAAAAATAAACCAACCTATAACATCTTCAACCTGAAATCGAAGGGGTTTAGTGTGAACAAGTCCGAACTTATCGATGCAATTGCAGAGTCCGCAGATATTTCCAAAGCCGCCGCTGGCCGTGCTCTGGACGCAATGACCAACTCCATCACCGGTGCCCTGAAAAAAGGTGATCAGGTTACCCTGATTGGCTTTGGTACCTTCTCTGTCAAAGAGCGTGCTGCTCGTACCGGTCGTAACCCGCAGACTGGTGCCGAGATCAAGATTCCGGCCTCCAAAGTGCCTGGTTTCAAGGCAGGCAAGGCCCTGAAAGACGCCGTCAAGTAACGGTTCTTTCTCCGGCGGCCTGGCTCGTGCCAGCCGCCAAGAAGAATTGAAGGCGCATTCCGGACAGGGTGCGCCTTTTTACGTTGTAACAATACCGCACGACCTCGACGGGGATTCGGGAGTAACATGCTTCAAGATATTCGGGAAAATGCCCAGGGCACTATTGCCAAGATCATCATCGGGCTGCTGATTGTATCCCTCTCCATCTGGGGGATGGACGCCATCATCGGCGGATTCTCCGGTGAGCCGGAGGTGGCAACGGTCAATGGCGAAGATATTACCGAGCGCGAGTTCCTTCGCCTGGTGCAGCTCGAAAGCCAGCGTCGCCTGTCACAGATGGAAACGCCGGATCCTTCCCTTCTGAATGAGGATCGGATCCGGAAAGATGTTCTGGAATCCCTGATCCAGGAGTCGGTTCTGACGCAGGATGCCGCCAACCAGGGGCTGGCGTTGTCAGATGCCGATATTGATTCCCTGATTACCCAGATGCCGCAGTTCCAGGTGGATGGCAAGTTCAACCGGGACCGGTTCGTGGCAACCGTTCGCAACATGGGCATGGGTGTGGGTGAATTCCGCGAAGCCATGCGCAAGCAGTACGTGGTCAACCAGATTCGTGCCGGGATCGTTCAAAGCGGATTCTCCAGCCAGGAGAATGCGGCCCAGCTGTTGCAGATCCAGAACCAGACCCGTGATTTCCGGGTGCTCACCGTTCCCGCCAGTGCGGTTGCGGACCAGGTAGAGATTACCGACGCGGAGATCGAGGCTTTCTACGAGGAAAATGCCAGCAGCTTCCAGCAGCCGGAACAGGTGGATGCGGCCTATATCGCTCTTTCCCTTGGTTCCCTTGCAGACAGTACCGAAGTCACTGACGAGGAGCTGCAGGCATACTACGAGGAGCGTTCCGATGACCTGGCACGGGAGGAACGTCGTGCTTCCCATATCCTGATCGAGGATGGTGAGAACTCCGCTGAGACCATGGCGACCATTCAGGAGCGCCTGGCCGCGGGTGAATCCTTTGCGGCACTGGCCGGGGAATACTCCATTGATACCGTCTCCGCAGAGGAAGGCGGTGACCTTGGCTATGCTGGTCGTGGTGTCTATGACGAGGCCTTTGAAGAAGCCCTGTTTGCCCTGGAAGAGGGGGAGGTCTCCGAGCCGGTGGAAACCAGTTTTGGTGTTCACCTGATCAAGCTTGAGGATGTTCGTCGTTCCGAGGTGCCGCCCTTGGCAGAGCTGGAAGAGCAGCTGCGTAGCGAGCTGGCCCGGGAAAAGGCTGAAGAGCGCTTCGCTGAAGTGCGCTCGCAATTGGCGGATTCTGCCTATGCGGCCGATGACCTTGCCGGCCCTGCCGAAGAACTGGGTCTGGAAGTTCGCCAGATCAGTGGAGTAACCCGCGATGGCGGGCAGGCACCGTTTGACCATGCCGGACTGGTGCGCCAGCTTTTCTCTGACGACGTTCTGAATGGTGGTTACAATACCGAGCTGATCGATGTAGGTGACAACCTGTCCGTGGTCGCCCGTGTCCGTGAGCATCGGGAAGCGCAGCAACTTCCGCTGGCAGAGGTTCGCGATCGGATCCGTGAGCGTCTGGTAGCGCAGGAAACCCGTGAGGCACTGGCTGAGCGTGCAGAAGCGATCATCGCAAGCCTTGAGCAGGGTGAGCCTGCAGCAGACATTGAAGCGGGCCAGTGGCAGTCCTATGAGGCACAGGGCCGTAACGCCGGGGGCATTGCTCCGGCGGTCATGCAGACAGCCTTTTCACTGCCGCGTCCGGATGAGGGGGCTGCGAGCTATGGCAGCACCGTAAGTGCCCGGCAGGCAGCGGTGGTGGCCCTCGATGCGGTCAACGCTGGCGAGGCGGACCGTGATGGCCAGGAGTTCGAGCAAATCCGTCAGTTCCTGGCGTCATTGGAAGGCCAGCGCGAGTACACTGCTTATCAGCAGTACCTGCGGGACCAGGCGGAAGTCGAGCGCCCGTAACACTCGTGCTGAAGCATGAAAAAGGGGAGCCAGGTCGGCTCCCCTTTTTTGTGCCCGGCATTCGGACATCATGTTCCTCTCACGTCTGGAAGTGTCTGCTAACTTGAACAAGGTAGGCTGGACGTTCAGCTCTGGGGGAAGCGGGTCGCCTTGAGGCTTTCTTTTATTTTCTTGAGGTGGCCGAGGAAATCCGCGCCCCGCTTGAGTGTGACGCCGGTGGCCAGGATGTCGATCACTGTCAGGTGGATGATCCGTGACGACATGGGCATGTACACCTCGGTGTCTTCCGGTGCCGTGACCCCGAGGACCACGGTACAGCACTCGGCCAGGGGGGATTCCGGATTTGTGATCCCGATCACGGTGGCGCCATTCTCCCGGGCTACTTTGGCGATTTCGACGGTTTCCTTGGTCCTGCCGGTGTAGGAGATCAGTACGATCACATCGCCCACCTGGGCGCCGGCGGCCACCATGCGTTGCATCAGGGCGTCGTCGTACGACATGACCGGAATGTTGAACCGGAAGAACTTGTGCTGGGCATCCAGGGCCACGGAGGCGGAGCCGCCCATGCCGAAAAAGTTGATCTGTTTGGCCTGGATCAGATAGTCGATGGCGGTCGCCAGGGCCTTGGGGTCCAGGGACTGGCGAGCCTTGTCCAGACTGGCGATCGTGCTGAGCATGATCTTGTCGGCAAATTCGGCGACGGTGTCGTCTGGCTCCACATTCTGGCCCACATAGGGCGTGCCGGTGGCAATGCTCTGGGCCAGGCGAATCTTGAAGTCCGGAAAGCCGGTGGCGGAGAAGCCGCGGCAGAAACGGTTCACCGTGGGCTCGCTCACGTCTGCGGCGCGGGCCAGAGCCGCGATGCTGTAGCGGGTAGCAGCGCTGGGGTCCCGGAGGATGGCTTCGGCCACCTTGCGCTCGGATTTATTCAGGCTGTCCAGCCGTGCCTGTATATCTTCAAGCAGATTGTCGTCACGGTGCGACTGGTTCGCGGCCATGGTGTGGATACTCCCTGCATCAGGTGCAATGGTTATAAGAAAATCGAGGTGATTATACCGCTTTTTGTCCGGGATTTGGGTAGTAAAAATATCATTTAAGCCAAATTTTCCTTGGAAAAACGAGTTTCAGCTGTCATTATTTGTTTAAAATTACTACATCAGCGGTTGGAGTTGGTTAAGCTGTGACTGCTGTCCAATACCAGAGAGAAGGAACCAATGGTCAATAATATCAACACCCGTTGTGACCTTATGCTGTTCGGCGCCCTGGGGGACCTCGCCCAAAGGAAGCTGTTCCCGGCACTTTATCAGCTCGATCGGGCTGGATTGCTGGCGGAGGGCAGCCGGGTTCTGGCAATTGCCCGTACCGAGGCGGATACGCCGACTGTTCGCAAACAGCTGTTCGACAGGCTGAAGCATCATGTAAAGGACGCGGAGTTCGACGCTGACGTTGCCAACAGTTTCCTTGAGCGAGTGGATTACCAGCTGCTGGATTTCAATGATCCCGATGGCTACGAAGCCCTGAAGGCCTGGCGCGACACTCCGGCCAACGAGCTGATCGTCTACATGGCAACGCCCCCATCGATGTACGGGGTTATCGCCCGGAATCTGAAGGCGGCCAGCTGCTGCAATGAAAAGACCCGTGTGGTGGTTGAGAAGCCGATCGGACATGATCTGGAGTCGTCAAAAGTCATCAACGACGAGCTCGGCGCAGTCTACAACGAGAACCAGCTGTTCCGTATTGACCATTACCTGGGTAAGGAAACTGTCCAGAACCTGATTGCCCTGCGCTTCGCCAACAACCTCTTTGCTTCCCAGTGGGATCAGAACCACATCTCTCACGTGGAAATCACCGTTGCCGAGTGCGTCGGCATTGAGGGGCGCTGGGGTTACTTCGACCAGGCCGGGCAGATTCGGGATATGGTTCAGAATCACCTGCTCCAGCTGCTGTGCCTGATCGCCATGGATCCTCCGGCGGATCTGTCCGCGGACAGCATCCGGGATGAAAAGGTCAAGGTGCTCAAGGCGCTCAAGCAGATCACCCCGGACATCATGGACCGCTACGTGGTTCGCGGCCAGTACACCGCCGGCACCAGTGACGGCAAGCCGGTTCCGGGCTACCTGGAAGAAGAGGGCGCCAACAAGGGCAGTGACACGGAAACCTTTGTGGCCCTCAAGGCCGAGATCGAGAATTGGCGCTGGTCCGGGGTGCCCTTCTATATCCGCACGGGCAAACGGCTGCCGGAGAAGCTCTCCCAGATCATCATCCACTTCAAGCCGGCGCCGCACTACATCTTTGACCCGGACCAGAAGCACCTGGCCAACAACAAGCTTATTATCCGGCTGCAACCCGATGAGGGGATGTCCCTGAAGATTCTCACCAAGGACCAGGGCCTGGACAAAGGCATGCGCCTGCGTCAGGGCCCGTTGGAGCTGACGTTCTCCGAGACCTTTGAAACCGACAGGATTCCGGATGCCTATGAGCGTCTGCTCTGGGAGGTCATGAAGGGCAATCAGTACCTGTTTGTCCGTCGGGACGAGGTGGAGTACGCCTGGCGCTGGGTAGATCAGGTCATCCGTAACTGGAAAGACAGTGGCGAACCGCCAAAGCGCTACGCCGCCGGTACCTGGGGGCCGGTGGCTTCTATTGCCATGATCACCAGGGACGGGAGGAGCTGGTATGAAGATGCCTGATATCAAACTGCCCGAAGGGGTTCAATCCTGCTTTGACGAAACGCCGGATCAGGTCGCGAGGGCGCTCGCGGACTCGGTGAGCCGGTTTCTTGAGCAGCGTCTGGCAGAGGCGCCAAGGGCGAGCCTGGTGGTGTCCGGCGGCTCGACGCCCCTGCCTTTTTTCAGGGCCTTGTCGGAGAAGCCGCTGGACTGGAGTCGGGTGGATGTTCTCCTGGCCGATGAACGCTGGGTTCCGGAGGGCGATCCGGCCAGCAACACGTCGCTGGTAAAAGCGCATCTACTTCAGAATCATGCCGCCGGGTCGCGGTTTTTGTCCCTGAAGCAGCCGGGTGAAACGCCGGAGGAAGGTCTTGAGGCGGTCAAGCGCGAGCTCAGGGATCTGGCCCTGCCGATTGATGTGTTGATCCTGGGAATGGGGAACGACGGCCATACCGCCTCCCTGTTCCCGGACGCACCGGAGTTGTCCCGGGCCATGGATACTTCCAATCCCGAGATTGTGGCCGCCATGACGCCGCCCTCCCAGTCCAGGAGCCGGATCACGCTGACCTACCCCGTGCTGGCGGAGGCCCGGTTCACCGCCCTGCACCTCAAGGGTGAGGATAAGTTGGAAACCCTGAAAAAGGCAGTGTCGAATCCGGATGAGGTGATGGCCATGCCGATTCGCGGCTTTCTCAAGCCCGGCCTGCAAATCTTCTGGAGCCCGTGACGGCTCTGAAATCCCGTCTTGAAAGAATTCTGGAGATAACCGATGAATCAACTATCCGACTATCACCGGGACAGGGTTCAGGCCGTTCTCAATGCTTGCCCACTGGTGCCCGTTATTGCGATCAATGACCCGGACGACGCCGTTCCCCTCTGCCAGGCGCTGGTGGACGGCGGCATTCGCGTGCTGGAGATCACCCTGCGCACCGAACACGGAGTGCGTGCCATTGAGGAGGTGCGCAAGGCCATTCCGGATGCCTGGGTGGGGGCCGGCACTGTCACCAGCATTGCCCAGTATCGTCAGGTGGAGTCGGCGGGCGCACAGTTCGTCATCACTCCGGGTGTGACCGAAGCGATCCTGGAGTTCGGCGTCACCTCCGAAGCGGCGCTTCTGCCAGGGATTGCTACCGTCTCGGAGTTGATGATGGGCTACGCTTTCGGCTACCGGGAGTTCAAGTTCTTCCCGGCGGAGGTGGCCGGCGGCCGGCCGGCATTGAAGGCGTTCGCTGGCCCCTTTCCGGATGTGACTTTCTGCCCGACCGGTGGAATCAATCGCACCACGGCAAAAGATTATCTGGCCCTGGAAAATGTGAAGGCGGTTGGCGGCTCCTGGCTGACGCCGGCTGATGCCATTGCTGAAAAGGACTGGGGTAAGGTGACCGACATTGCCAGGCAGAGCCTGGCCGGCCTCTGAGCCGGAACCGGTCCGCAAAAAAGCCCACCGTGTCAGGTGGGCTTTTCCGTATTGGTGGGGTGATCAGCGAATGTCTGATCCAACACGCACGATCTTCATGGTGTTGGTGCCACCCTGGGCATTGACGTAATCACCCTTGGTAATCACCACCAGGTCTCCGTCATTGACCACCCCGCGCTCGACCAGTTGGGCCACGGCGAGAGCATTGGTCTGCTCGTTCGGAATCATGGCGGAATCGAAAGGCACGGTCTGTACGCCCCGGAACAATGCCACCCGGTGTTGGGTGGTGTGGTGGCGTGAAAAGGCGAAAATTGGCAGGCTCGACTTGATGCGGGACATCAATCGGGGTGTGGCCCCGGTTTCGGTCATGCAGATGATCGCCGTCACGCCATCCAGATGGTTGGCGGCATACATGGCAGACAGGGCGATCGCCTCGTCAACATGCTCCATGCTCTCGTGGATACGGTGTTTGGACTGGTGCATGGACGGATGCTTTTCGGCCCCCAGGCAGATCCGCACCATCGCCTCGACGGCCTCGGTGGGGTAGTCACCTACGGCGGTTTCAGCGGAAAGCATGACCGCGTCGGTGTAATCCATGACCGCGTTGGCGACGTCCGACACTTCGGCGCGGGTGGGCATCGGGCTGGTGATCATCGATTCCATCATCTGGGTTGCGGTAATGACCACCCGGTTCAGGGTTCGTGCCCGGTTGATGATGTGTTTCTGTACACCAACCAGTTCCGCATCGCCGATTTCCACAGCCAGATCGCCGCGGGCGACCATGACTGCATCCGAGGCCTCGATCACCGCATCCAGCGCGGCTTCGTCATGGGCCAGTTCCGCACGCTCGATCTTGGCGACCAGGCCAGCATCGGAACCGGCTTCGCTCAACAGTCGGCGGGCAGTGTGCATGTCTTCAGCGGTGCGCACAAAGGAGACGGCCACGTAATCCGCGCCCAGTTTGGCGGCAGTCACAATGTCCTGTTTGTCTTTTTCGGTCAACGCCTCGGCGGACAGGCCGCCGCCACGCTTGTTCAGGCCTTTGTTGTTCGACAGCGGTCCGCCAATCAGAACCTTGGAGGTGATGCTGTGGTCGTCCACCGATTCCACTTCCATTTCGATGCGGCCGTCGTCCAGCACCAGGATATCTCCGGGAGAGACATCCGAGATCAGCTGCTCGTAGTCAATGCCAACCCGTTCGGAGGTGCCTGCCTCCTTGTCCATGGCAGCATCGAGCACGAAAGTCTGGCCAGCTTCCACAAAGACCTTGTTTTGGGCAAAGCGGGCGATGCGCAGCTTTGGCCCCTGAAGATCGGCCAGCAGGGCGACGAAGCGCCCCTGCGAGGCAGCTGCCTCGCGAACCCGGCTGGCCCGGGCGATATGCTCATCGGCACTGCCATGGGAGAAATTGAGGCGGGTCACGTCAACGCCGGCCCTGATGATGGAGGCGAGGGCTTCCGGAGTATCTGTGGCAGGGCCTAGGGTGGCGACAATCTTGGTACGCCTGAGCATGGTATCTGTCCTTTGGTTCGGTTACTGACTGGCTTTGACGAGTGCGATGGCGTTGTCGAGCATCCGGTTGGAGAAGCCCCACTCATTGTCATACCAGGCCATGACTTTTACATGACGGCCAAGCACCCGGGTATGATTTGCATCAAACACGCTCGACAACGGGTTATGGTTGAAATCGATGCTGACCAGTTTTTCGGTATTGAAACCCAGGATCGGGTTGCTTTTCGCGGCCGCCCGCACCGCTTCGTTGATCTCTTCAGCCGAAGTCTCCCGGCCGGCAATGAAGCCGAAATCCACCAGTGATACATTGATGGTGGGAACGCGGACCGCCAGCCCGTCCAGTTTACCATCGAGTTCCGGAATCACCTTGCCGATCGCTGCCGCGGCACCGGTTTTGGTCGGGATCATGGACTGGGTGGCGGAACGGGCCCGGTACAGGTCGGTGTGATAGACGTCGCTGAGTTTCTGATCGTTGGTGTAGGAATGGATCGTGGTCATCAGGCCACTCTCGATTCCGACGGCCTTGTGCAGGGCCTCTGCGACTGGCGCCAGGCAGTTGGTGGTGCAGGAGGCATTGGAAATTACATCATGCCCGGCTTCGAGGATGTTGTGGTTTACGCCATAAACAACCGTGGCATCGGCGTCGGGAGAGGGGGCCGAGATAATGACTTTTCGGGCGCCGGCGTTCAGGTGTGCTGCAGCCTTATCCCGTCTGGTGAACAGGCCGGTGCATTCGAACACCACGTCCACGTGGAAGTCTTTCCAGGGCAGTTCTTCCGGGTTGCGGATGGCGGTTATGGCAATCCGGTCACCGTTCACGGTCAGGGATTCGGCATCGTGGCTGACGACGCCGTCAAAGCGCCCGTGTACGCTGTCATATTTGAGGAGATGGGCGTTGGTTTCCGCGTCACCGAGGTCATTGATGGCCACTACCTGCAGTTGATTCCGGTAGTTATTTTCATAAAGTGCGCGGAGAACGTTGCGGCCAATGCGGCCGAAACCGTTGATTGCGATGCGGATAGTCATGTTCTGACTCCTTTTTTGCCTGTTTATTGTTCGATTGCTCCTTGAGATGTAGTAAATATAACAACAAAAAAATAATAAATGAACGTTATCGGGTGGAATGATCAAAAAAAGTAAGTAAAATTACATCCATTAATGACAACTTTATAAGCGAAGCAATGGAGTTCGCCATGCACCCCACCATCGACAAGGTCACCCAGCGAATCATTGAGCGCAGCCGCGCCACACGGCAGGACTACCTGGACCGGATGAGTGCCCTGAAAGCGCAGTCGCCGCATCGAAGTTCGTTATCCTGCGGTAATCTCGCCCACGGCTTTGCCGCCTGCAGCCAGGCCGACAAGGACACCCTCAAGTTCATGAACAAGGCCAATGTGGCCATGGTGTCTGCCTACAACGATATGCTTTCGGCCCACCAGCCCTATGAAAAGTTCCCGGATATCATTCGCGAGGCTGCCCACGGCATGGGCTCGGTGGCCCAGTTTGCCGGCGGTACACCGGCGATGTGTGATGGTGTGACCCAGGGGCAGCCCGGCATGGAACTTAGTCTCTTTTCCCGGGACACCATTGCCATGAGCACGGCGGTGGCGCTCAGCCACAACATGTTTGATGGCACCTTGTTGCTGGGCATCTGTGACAAGATTGTTCCGGGCTTGCTGATCGGCTCCCTGAGCTTCGGTTACCTGCCCACCATTTTGGTGCCGGCAGGCCCCATGCCTTCGGGCCTGCCCAACAAGGAAAAGCAGCGCATTCGCCAGCTGTACGCCGAAGGGAAGGTGGGCAAGGACGAGTTGCTGGAGGCCGAGAGCGAGTCCTACCACAGCCCCGGCACCTGCACCTTTTATGGCACCGCGAACAGCAATCAACTATTGGTGGAAGTGATGGGGCTGCATCTGCCCGGGGCTGCATTCGTCAATCCCGGCACCCCCCTCCGGGATGCGCTCACCCGCGCGGCCACGGAGCAGGTAATCCGGCTTTCCAAACCCCATGGTGGCGAGCTGGGACTGGGTGACATGGTGGATGAAAAATCCATCGTCAATGCCCTGGTGGCACTGCTGGTTACCGGCGGCTCCACCAACCACACCATACACTGGATCGCCATTGCCCGGGCCGCCGGTATCATCATTGATTGGAATGACTACGCGGAGCTCTCCTCCGTCGTGCCGTCGATGACGCGGATCTATCCGAACGGCCAGGAAGATGTGAACGCCTTCCACGAGGCCGGCGGCACGCCCTTCCTGATCCGCGAACTGCTGGATGCGGGCTACCTGCACAACGATGTCGAGACCGTGGTAGGTCACGGCCTTGAGCGGTATGCGCAGATGCCGGAGCTGGATGGCGACGAGCTGGTCTGGAAGCCGGCGGTCGAGAAGAGCCAATGGCCGGAAGTGCTGAGCAGCGCCTCCGAACCCTTTGCGCCGAATGGCGGGCTGAAAGTCCTGGACGGCAACCTGGGCCGCGGCGTCATCAAGGTGTCGGCAGTGGCGCCGGAGCATCACCGGGTCGAGGCACCTGCGGTGGTCTTCGATGACCAGAGTGAGCTGAAGGCGGCCTTCGAGGCGGGTCAGCTGGACAGGGACTGCATCGTGGTGGTCCGGTTCCAGGGCCCGAAAGCCAACGGTATGCCCGAGTTGCACAAGCTGACCCCGTATCTCGGCGTGCTCCAGGACCGTGGTTACAAGGTTGCTCTGGTGACCGATGGCCGGATGTCCGGCGCCTCCGGCAAGGTGCCCGCGGCGATTCACGTATACCCGGAAGCACTTGATGGCGGCGCGCTCGCGCGGGTCCGCGAAGGGGACGTGATTTGCCTCGACGCCCAGCGGGGTTCTCTGTCGGTTTGCGTGGATGAGCAGGAATTCTCTGCCCGGGAGTCTGCAAAAGCGGATCTGTCCGCGTATCATCACGGCTATGGGCGGGAGTTGTTTGGTTGGCTGCGCCGGTCGGCCAGCACCCCCGAAGAAGGCGCAAGCTTTTTCTGGAATCACGACGCATGACGGCAAAACACTATTCCCTGGTTGGCGATATCGGGGGCACCAACGCGCGTTTCGCCCTGGTGGAGCAGGGGGATGTCCAGCCGCAGGCCATCGAAGTCCTGGCGTGCGGCGATTACGACAACCTCGATCAGGCGGTCGTCGACTACCTGCAAAAGGTTGGCGTCCAGTCCGTCAGCCAGGCCTGTCTTGCGGTGGCCTCGCCGGTTCGCGGCACGCAGATCCGGATGACCAACAACCACTGGCGGTTCGATACCGAGGAAGTTCGCCAGCAGTTCGGCTGGTCCGCGTTCAAGGTGATCAATGATTTCACCGCCATGGCGCTGGGTGTGCCGCACGTGTCCGAGGCCAACCTGGTGCATGTGTGCGGTGGCCCGGGCGATCCGCGCCGGCCGCGTCTGGTGATGGGGCCGGGTACCGGTTTGGGTGTCTCCGGCCTGGTGCCGATCAAGAAAGGGTGGGTGCCGCTGATGACGGAGGGTGGCCATGTGGATTTTGCCCCCACGGATGATGTCGAAATGGACATTCTCCGTATTCTCAAGGCCCGTTTCGGACGGGTTTCCGTGGAGCGGATCCTGTGTGGTCAGGGGTTGCTCAATCTCTATCAGGCCCATGCCGAGATAAAGGGGGTCGCTGCCCCATTGGATGCTCCGGAGAAAGTCACGGCGGCAGCCACCGGGGAAAATGAACCGCTGGCGCGGGAAACGCTCCGGCATTTCTGTGAGATCCTTGGGCGTACCGCAGGTAACGGCGTATTGACCCTCGGCAGCCTGGGCGGGGTATACCTGTGCGGTGGCATACTGCCGCGGTTCCTGGACTTTTTCCTGGAAAGCCCGTTCCGGAACGGATTCGAGGATAAGGGCCGGATGCGCCCGTTGCTCGAATACACGCCGGTATACGTAGTGACGGAACCTTATACCGGCCTGCTCGGAGCCGCCGAGGCATTGGGCAATCCCGAGGTCTGAGCCTACTTGGATAACAGGCGGCTAGCATGACGGATGATCTGGGTAGAATAGCGTTCGATGAACTGGTACGGCGGGTGCGTGCCTGCACGATCTGCAACGATGTATTACCACTTGGCCCCCGCCCGGTGGTCCAGTTGAGCGAATCGTCGCGGATTCTGGTGGTGGGACAGGCGCCAGGGCGGCGGGTCCATGAGACCGGCCTGCCGTTCAACGATCCCAGCGGGGACCGGCTCCGGCAATGGATGGGTGTGACTCGGGATACCTTCTACGACGAACAGAAAATGGCGATCCTGCCTATGGGGTTCTGTTATCCGGGCACCGGAAGATCCGGCGATCTGCCTCCGCGCCCGGAGTGTGCTGATGCCTGGCGGGAGGCCCTGCTGGCGCGGTTACCCGACATCCGCCTGACCCTCCTGATCGGGCAGTACGCCCATGCCTGGCACCTGAAAGATCAACACCGTTCGGTGACAGAGAATGTTCGGGCATGGCGCCGGTACTGGCCCGATATCATCCCGATGCCACACCCCAGCCCACGGAACAATCTCTGGTTGAGGAACAACCCCTGGTTCGAGCAGGACGTGGTGCCGGCAATGCAGGAACGGATCAGCGAGGTGCTTGACGGCGACGACACTCAGTGACCGGCCGGTACCGGTTGGTCTGAGCTCCGGATTGCTTCCTGCTCCTGGCGTAGTTGGCCGAGGTATTGGTCCAGCGACTGAATATCGGCCTCTGTTGCAAACAGTCCCTGTTTCGTGCGGCGCCAGAGAATATCCTCTGATGTCATGGCCCATTCGTATCGGATCAGGTAGTCCACCTCGACCCGGAAGAGGTTTCCGGTAAAGCATACCCCGAGGTCCTCCATGGACTGACAGTCACTGAGGAACTGGTAGGCAGCCGTGCCATAGGTCCGCACATAACGGCTGATAATGTCCGGTGCCAGCCAGGGGAAGTCGGACTGGAGTTTGCGACTGAGGGACTCGTGATCGTCGAAGTCACCTCCTGGCAGCACCGCATTCCGGGTCCAGGGCTTGCCGGCCCCGGGGAAGAGCTGGCACAGCTTGTCCGTAGCTGCCTCAGCCAGTTTTCGGTAGGTTGTGATCTTGCCTCCGAATACGGAAATCAGGGGCGCCTTGTCCTTTTCCCTGGTCACTTCGAACGAATAGTCCCGTGAAGCTTTTTGGGCGTCACCTTCCTCGTCGTCCATCAGCGGCCGCACCCCGGAGTAGGACCAGACGACATCCTCGGGCGACAGCTGCCGCTTGAAATAATCGTTGACGATTTTCAGAAGGTAGTGTGTTTCCTCCGGAGAAATCTTGGCCTCCCGGGGGTCACCCTCGTAATCCACATCCGTTGTGCCGACCAGCGAGAAGCTGTCCTCGTAGGGGATCACGAACACGATGCGGTCGTCTTCGTTCTGCAGGATGTAGGCTTCCGTTCCCTTGTTGAGCCGGGGCACTACGATGTGACTGCCCTTGACCATGCGGATCATTTTCGGTGCCGGCATGGAAAGGGTTTCCCGGAACAACCGGCTGACCCAGGGACCCGTGGCGTTGACCACCACCCTGGCGGTAACCTGGCGTTCGCTTCCGTCGAGGGTGTTGCGGAGGGTGACGGACCAGTAGTCAGCACCCCGGTCTGCCCTGACACATTTGGTCCGGGGCAGAATGGTTGCACCGCATTGTTGTGCCTTGCGCGCAGTCAGGACCACCAGTCGGGCGTCATCCACCCAGCCATCGGAGTATTCAAAGCCGCGGGTGATTTCCGGCTTCAGCGGGTCGCTCTCATCAAAACTGATAGCGCGGGAGCCGGGCAGCAGTTCCCGCTTGGCCAGGTGGTCGTAAAGGAAGAGTCCGGTACGGATCATCCAGGCCGGGCGCAGGTGAGGCTGGTGTGGCAGGCGGAAGCGCATGGGCCACATGATATGGGGTGAATTGCGCAGCAGGGCTTCGCGCTCTGCCAGGGCTTCGCGCACCAGCCTGAACTCGTAGTGCTCGAGATAGCGCAGGCCACCGTGGATGAGTTTGCTGCTGGAGGACGACGTGGCCGAGGCAAGGTCGTTCATTTCGCACAGCAGGACGTTCAGCCCCCGCCCGGCGGCATCCATAGCAATGCCGGTACCGTTGACACCACCACCAACGACCACCACATCGTAGTCATCCTGCTTCCCTGTCATTATCCGGTTGCCTCCTGCCAGTCGACTGTATGGAATCTGCATCGAGTTTAGTGGTTCGGGAGGCGTTCTGCAGCTTTTTAACGACTTAACCGATGATTGCGGGGAGGAAGACCGGAAGGAAGAGGCGGGCGGGACTGATGCCCCGCCCGGTGCGTTACTCCGTGGACGGAGTAGCCGGGTTCAGAGGCGGGTGGGTTTGCCGGCCTCGCGGCGGCGCTCTTCCCATTCCTCGCGGGTCTGGGCGGCTTCATCTCCGGGCATGGAGTCAATGATGTCGAAGTAATCGGAGCTGTACTCGTCCGCCACGATGGTGTTCCGGTCCTTGACCTTCACCACGTGCACGGTCTGGACATTCTGGTGGTCAAACTCGCGCCAGTACTGCTCGTCCTTCAGCAGGGTGTAATGGTGACCCTCCAGGGCGCCGATGACCGATCTGCTGTTGGTGGTGCCTGCGCGCTCCACGGCATCCTTGTACTGATAGATGATGCTATAGGCCGAGGCGGCAGAGGTGGACGGGCGCATCTCGTAACGTTGGGAGAAGGCTTCGACAAATTCCTTGCCACGGGTATAGTTCTTCTCGTACGGCAGGTTCCAGACCCAGGGTGAGGCGCCGACGATGCCGGACATGATGGTCGGGCCGACCTGCCGTGCCATGCCCAGTGTCAGGTTCGGCACCACAACCTGCATTTTGTCGAGAACGCCCATCTCGTACGCCACGTTCAGGGCCCGGACCATGTCATCACCGAACAGCACCAGCATCAGGACCTTGGCGTCACTTGCCATGGCCTGTTCCAGGGCGCCGCGGAAATCCGAGATCAGCGCGCGGGGGAAGGGGGTCTTCACGCCCTGGTGGGCGTTGGTATCCTCTGTGCCCGAGAATTTGCGCACGGATTCCTCGACAGACCAGCCCCAGGTGTAGTCGGCGGTGATGTAGAAATACTCCTCATTGGCATGATTGCGGCCGAGGTACTGGCTCAGGGCCTTGGCGGTCATCCAGGCGTTGTAGGGCTCACGAAACATGTACTCGTGGCCTTCAGCGCCGGTGGTGGCATTGGAGTACGTGAGGGTGCCGAAGTAGATGGTGTCCCGGTCACGGGCAGCCTTGCCCGAGGCGATGGCAACGGCGCTGGATACGCCGCCGAACACCATCTTCGCGCCCTCCCGGTCAATCAGTTCGGCGGTGTTTTCCGCCCCCTGCTTGGGTTCACCCCGGGTGTTGCGGATGACCAGCTCCAGCGGTTGTCCCATCACGCCGCCGGCCTTGTTGATTTCGTCCACGGCCAGGAAGGCGCCAAGCCGCTGCTGCAGGCCCTGATCCTTGTAGCGCCCGGTCTGGGGATAGTTCAGCCCGATCTTGAGGGTCTCGGCATAAACAGTGGAGCCTGCCAGCATAAGCAGGCACGCAGAAAACAGGACTTTTCTCAAAGTCATGGAAATTGGCCTCCAGAAGCAAATTCACCGATAGGGTGAAAGGTGATTTCTGATTGTTGTTTTTACGCGCACGTTAGTGTCAACGCAGATAATAAGGCCAACAATGGGACTAAGGTGGAAATTTCCGTAACAGTTTGTAGGCAGTTGATGTATATCAAACGTCCTTGTTTGGTCCGATCAGGGCACCCGCCGGCCACGAACCGCCTCGAGCAGGGCGAACCAGAGGGGCCGTGGCAATGCCGAGCCGCAGCCTTCCAGAGCCGCCTTGATCCGCTCTTCGTTCATGCTTCCGAGAACCGGAATCGGTTTTCCAGGAATCTGGCCGATCCAGGCGATTGCCAGGGAGGTTTCGGACAGCCCGGTCTGCTCCCGTGCTGTTTCCAATAGATCCCCGGGCAGGTGCCCGGCCAGTTTACCGCCGCCCAGGGGGGACCAGGCCAACCAGCGCAACCGGTCGTTGAGCTGGGCCTCATGGGTGCCGTCAAACAAAGGCTCTGCGTGGGCAAGTGACAGCTCGGCCTGGTTGCAGACCAGTGGCAGATCGGTGTTCTTCTGCAGCCATCGCCACTGCTCTGGTCGGAAATTGGAGACACCGATATGGCGGACCTTCCCGGAACTGACGGCGTCTTCCAGCGCCCTGGCTACGGACTCGGCTTCCATCAGCGGGTCCGGGCGATGGATGAGGAAGGTGTCCACCTGCTCAACCCGGAGTCTCCCCAAAGCCCGGTTTATGGCCCCGGATACATGGTCTGCTTCGGCCCGGTAGTGTTTGGTCTGCCATTGGCTGGTGTCCTGGTCAGCCAGCACGATCCCCGTCTTGGTAATGATGCGAATCTTGTCACGCAGGCCCGGATAAGCTGCCAATGCCTCACCGAACAGGCGTTCGCACTCGCCATCGCCATAGATGTCGGCGTGATCGAAAACATCCAGGCCCCGTTCCAGCTGGCTTTCAATCCAGGCCGCCAGGGTCTTGGGAGCGTGCAGTTGCGGGTGATCCAGAAGTCGCATCATCCCGAGTATCAGCGGTGTGTCGGCCAGGTAACCGGTAGCCTGTGATGTCATGATTATTTCCTCCCGACGGCGATGACCACCCGAGCTTGCGCAAAGGCTCAAGGATGCCACACCTCTTGCTGGATTCAATAGCTGACCAGTTCATGTCGGGCCGAGTCCTTTCCGCTAGTTCTGACCGTAAACGCGGCTTTCCTGAAAGCGAAAGTAACCGGCGGCCTCCTCATCCCGGATAATCGTCGCCATTTCGTCCCCGAAAACTTCCCGGCTCAGGCTGTCCAGAGCTTCTTCCCGTTCAGGTCCCGGTTGGTATTTTTTGACGATGGCCTGCCGTTTGGTTTCATAGGTTTCGCCCCGGACCCAGCGGTCGTCCCGGGTCCGGTCGAGCTGATCCCAGCGGTTGAGGGCCTGCTCTTCCATGCCGAGTTGCTGGCGGATCCCACGTAGCGTTTCGTAACGCTGTTCCGGTCCCTGCTCGTGTAATGATTGCTGAACGGTGGATAGAGAAAGAAAGCGATCGGTCAGTTCCTGGCGCCGTCGCTCCATTACCCGAGCAGCCTCGTCGCCGTAGGCGTCCTGAATGGCCTGGGCGTACGCCTCGGCCTTGGCGAGGGTGGGACCAGGCTGTTGGTCCAGGTTCTTGAGTGACTGGCCCAGGGAATAATTACGCAGCTCCGATTGCCAGATCTCATCGGCATCCACGCCGAAAAGCTCCCTCCGTTTGGCCCAGATAAAGTCGCGACGTTCTTCAGGCCCCATGGCACGCAGCGAGTACTGTTCCCGCTCCATGAAATCCTGATAGGCAATCATTGCCTCGGCTCTGTTCAGAAGCTCCTCGCCACGGTCCGGAAACCAGCTCAGCAACAGCGCCGAAAGGTTCTCTCGCCAGTACTCAGGGTCGAACTGGTTGAGATACCGCATCAATTCTTCCAGCAACCGTACCTGGCCGCCCGGATGATCAAGCTGGCCCTCGAACCGGGCCATCAAACGTTCCCGAAACGCCTCGAGGTCATCATTCAGGACAGGCTCTTCCTGCGTCGGAGTAGCCCGGGGTGAGGGCGTTTCGGGTTGCGACTCCCTGGTTTCCTGTGGCGCGGCCGCAGCCGGGGTGGCGGCTATGGTCATTTCGCTCTCGAGCCACTGATAGGTCAGGGCAACGATCAGTGCCGAGCCGATTATCAGCACCGGGATTGGCTTTACTTTCACACCGGTCACCATTGGTTGTTTTGAGTTGTTGTCATGAACCGGCTTCAAACCTAGCAGGCTCCGGTTTTTTGCAGTGTGAGCCACCACAAAAAAATGAGAAGGTATCACCTATTTGTTGCAGATGTGACATTTCTCACAACGGGGCAAAAGGATATGGGCTAGAAATGGGTTGCCTGCTATTTAGGCGCCCCGGTTGCCTGTGTCCGGGTGGATCAGGCAGCAGTACCGTGGTCAGGCTCACAAAAAAAACAAGAGGCTAATACCATGAAGAACGAAAGTGCCCTGACAAGGGTGGGCGCAGTCATGCTCCTGGTCACCGGGATGGTGATCGCCCCTGCGACCCTGGCAAGGGATGCCAACCGTACTCAATACCCGGTGGTTTTTGCCCATGGCATGGCCGGGTTCGACGACATTCTGGGATACGATTACTGGGGAGATGACTACGGCACGTTTGTGCTCGACCCCTGTGACAAGTTCCTGGAAGTGAACTGCAACGGCGATATCAATGATAACCAGCGCAGTTTTGTTTCCTCGGTGACTCCGTTCCAGAGCTCCGAGGTTCGCGGCTACCAGTTGGCGAACAACATCGAGAGCTACATGGCCACCTCCGGTGCCAGTCATGTGAATATCGTTTCTCATTCCCAGGGCGGTATCGATTCCCGCAAGGCCGCTCGCCTGCTGCGGGAGCGTAAGGGTTACCGTGTTGTTCAGACCCACGTCAGTGTCTCATCGCCGCACCGGGGTTCACCGGTGGCCAAGTATGTTCTGGATCACTACATCAATTCGATTACTGAAACCCTGGCCAACTACTATGGCAATGTGGTCTACGGCAGTGGCAACGATGCGATCGCCGGTGCCAAGCAGCTGGTATACAACGACTACGATCCCAACGATGGTGTAACCACCGGCATGAAGGCGTTCAACCAGAAGTATCCTTCCAGCACCAGCTACGTCGCCAACTCGGTGTCCATGATGACGGCGCAGAATGGCAGCGGGGTGAATCCGGCGTTGTGGCTGTTGTCCGAGCTGATCTACAACATCGATGGTGATGGTTACTGTTACGATGATTGTAACGGTGACGGTGCCGCGGGCCAGGGTGATGGCTATGCCGGTGACCGGGATGACGATGGCCTGGTTGGCATCAATAGCCAGCAGCAGGGCTACCGCATGCAGTACTATGAGTGCTGGGGCTGTCTTGATTACGCCTGGGAGCAGCGCGGATTGGGTTATGTCAGCGACATCAACCATCCGAACAGTACCCAGATGACGTCGTCCAGCTACGTGATCAACCAGGATCATCTGGATGTTATCGGCGTCGGCCCGGACAACTTCGACGAGATGGAGTTCTACGCCGCCATTACCGATTACATCGCGGATCGGGGCGACTGACGTCAGAAATCAACGCGGAGATGCAGCTAACCCGGACCTCGCCAGGGGTCCGGGTCTGAATTAGTTTGGGGGGGGGGCAACGTTCAGTCGTTTGTCGGACGGGAATTTTGACAGGCATCAATCCGGGGTTCAGCTTATGCTTTAGGGTAGGCGTTAATGTCCCATGGAAGCTCAAAGGAGTAGTAACCCGCCATGACTGACCGTAAATCCGAACTGGAAGCCCTGAAAGCCGACGTTCAGGCCCGCCTGAATCGATACCACGCCCACCAGAACCGCGAGGATGGAGCCCTGGACAAGGACTTTGAAGAACAGGCGACCCAGACCCAGAACGATGAAGTGGTCGACTCCCTGGAATCGGAGGCCCGCTCCGAGCTTACCCAGATCGAGCATGCCCTGGAGCGTATCAATAACGGTGTCGGCGATGAGTGCGAATCCTGCGGGGAAGACATCGATCCGCGCAGATTGCAGGTATTGCCGTACACCACGCTTTGTGTCGACTGCGCCGGCGATTGAATCACCCGGAAGCAGGGACAGGTATTCCAGCTGTGAACAGGGAAGCGGTCTTCCACACCCGGGGTGTGACCAAGGTCTACGACCAGGGTGAGGTACAGGTGCATGCCCTTCGGGGCATCGACCTGGATCTCTATTCCGGTGAACTGGTGGTCATGCTGGGTGCTTCCGGCTCCGGTAAATCCACCCTGCTCAATATTTTAGGCGGGCTGGATGTGCCCACCGCCGGTGAGGTGCGTTACCGGGATCATGACCTGAGCGGTGCCAGCGATGCCGAGCTGACCCGCTACCGCCGGGAGCATGTCGGATTCGTGTTCCAGTTCTATAACCTGATTCCGAGCCTCACGGCGAGGGAAAACGTCGCGGCGGTCACCGAGATCGCCTCCGACCCCATGACGCCCGAAGAAGCGTTAGGCCTGGTCGGGCTTAAATCCCGGATGGACCACTTTCCGGCCCAGCTTTCCGGTGGCGAGCAACAACGGGTGGCCATTGCCCGGGCCATCGCCAAGCGCCCGCAGGTGCTGCTTTGCGACGAGCCCACAGGAGCACTGGATTCGGCAACCGGCATACTGGTGCTGGAAGCCCTGGACAAGGCCAACCGGGAAACCGGGACCACCACCGTCATCATTACCCACAATGCCTCTATCGCCGGTATGGGAGACCGGGTAATCACCATGTCCGACGGCAGGATCAGCGGCGAATCCCGCAATGCCGAACGGCAGGACCCGAAGACCCTGACCTGGTGACGCCATGGCCCTGACTACCTCCTCAGTAACAGTAGAGCTGAACGACCAGAACAGATTTCGCCCGTCCTGCCTCGCCGACCAATAGACTTTCCGGTATTCACAACTTCGCAGCGTCCGCAGCTTTGACTTTGACATAACTGCCGGGTGCATCTTCAAGCACGGGCAGATCTCCGTCCCCCGGGGTGCGGGCAGGAACCGTCTCTTCAGTGAACGCAGCAATCCATTCCAGCCAATACGGCCACCAGGACCCGGAATGATGTTCCGAGCCTTCAAACCAGGCGTCAGCGTCCGGCACCAGGGTGTCATTGGTCCAGTAGCCGTATTTTTCTTTGCAGGGCGGATTGATCACGCCGGCGATGTGCCCAGAGCCGGAGAGCACAAAGCGGACATCGCCACCGTGGGCCAGGGCTCCCTTGTACGTGGTTTTCCATTTGGCGATATGATCCTGCCGGGCAGACAGGAAAAAAGAGGGCACATCAATTTCGGACAGGTTGATGGATTCACCGAGCAGGTTCAGGGAATTCGGCTGCACCAGCCGGTTGTTCAGGTACATCTGCCGCAGATAGAAACTGTGCATCCTGGCCGGCAGGTTGGTGCCATCGGTGTTCCAGTAAAGCAGGTCAAAGGCCGCCGGCTTCTGG
Source organism: Marinobacter sp. DUT-1 (assembly GCF_050379415.1). Classification (NCBI taxonomy): domain Bacteria; kingdom Pseudomonadati; phylum Pseudomonadota; class Gammaproteobacteria; order Pseudomonadales; family Marinobacteraceae; genus Marinobacter; species Marinobacter sp. DUT-1. Next base: position 706,039 of record NZ_JBNRLS010000002.1, on the reverse strand, counting down.
CCTTTCAGGTAGTTATTGGTCCAGAACGACCAGAACAACTCGTTTTCTCTCAGCAGGTTGAAGGTGAACGCCATGGCGCGGCCATCGAGATAGCCCTTGCGCTCAAGCATCCGTTCAATACCCCGGATTGAATGGTCGTTGATAAATACACCGATGCCGCCCGGGTCCGAGAAGTCCAGCAGGGTGGTCAGATAGGTCGCGCTGACAACCGGGTTGCGGCGTTTTTTCTTGAGCCAGGCCAGCGTTGAGCCCAACAGGGTGCCACCGATGCAGTAACCGATCGCATTCATCTGTTCTTCGCCGGTGGCTTCGGTGACCGCCTCCATGGCAGCCAATGGCCCCAGCTCCATATAGTCTTCCCAGCCTTTGTCCCGGAGGGAAGGGCCAGGATTGCGCCAGGAAATAATGAACACGGTCTGGCCCTGGTTCACCAGCCACTGGATAAAGGAGTTCCTGGCGGTCAGGTCCAGGATGTAATACTTGTTGATCCAGGGAGGAACAATCAGCAACGGGCGTTTGCTGACGGTTTCCGTTGTCGGCGAATACTGGATCAGCTGCATCAGCTCGTTCTGGAACACCACCTTGCCGGGGGTGGTTGCCAGGTTACGTCCCACCTCAAAAGCGGAGCGGTCGGTCATTCCAACATTGAAGAGGGAGGGATTCTGGCGCAGGTCTTCGATCAGCTGCCGACCACCGTCTACAAGGTTCATCCCTTTGCGTTCCCAGGTGATCCGGAGCACTTCCGGATTAGTAGCGGGGAAATTCGAGGGTGACAGTGCACTGGTCAGTTGCCGGGCATAGAACAGCATCTGGTCCCGCCCTGCCTGCGGCATCCCTTCCATGGCGGCTACCCAGTCCAGGAACGTGCGGGAATTGATCAGATAGGCCTGATGGAGAACATCGAAAGGCAGGTGTTTGCGCCAGTCTTCGGCCTGGAAGCGCCGGTCGTCGGGTTCCGGCTCGATAACCGGCGGTTTATCCTTGCCCACCAGCCGGGCGAGGGTGTAATACCCCAGCGCGGCATGCTTGCGAGCCAGATCCAGCTCCGCTCCAGCGAACCGCAGTGGATGGAGTAGCAGGTCCTCTGCCATCGTCCTGTAGGCATCCGACATTTCCGTTATCGTGGAGAGGGTTGCATCATCCAGAACGCCAGCATCTCCAAGCAATTTCTCCAGTTGCTGCTGCCCCTGACGAACGTTGGTTTCGAAACCGTTGACGAGCTGACCGACAGCCTTACCGAGCGTATCCAGACCGAACATGGTTATCCCTTACTTGGCGGATTTCGGGCCCGGTTTAGCAGTTTCTTCCGGCTCTTTCTCGAACACCTTCTGGATCTGCTCGCGGCTTTCATTGAAGTAGTCCTGCCAGGCTTTCCAGTCAGCGGTGAACTGCTCACTCAGGGATTTCAGGGTTTCCGCCTGGTCCCCGGTCAGGCTTTTCAGACTCTCCAGATCGCGGACTTCGGACACTTTTTTTGCCTGCTCCATGGTGACATCCGCATAACGACGGAAGGCGTTCATCTGCATTTCCGCGGCCTTGCCAAACTGCTCGAAGAGGGTTTCATTCAGACGGTTGGCTTTTTCAAACAGATCGTTGGTCATGGCTACAGCTCCTTTGCATACAGGTTGAATGAAACTCCATTCTGCCTGAGCAGTTATGACGCAGTTTTGACAAGCATCAATCCCGGGTTCAGCTTATGCTTTACTGTAAGCGTTTATTTATCCTGGGCTGCATCCACGACTGAGTCGGCGATGAATGCGAATCCTGCGGGGAAGAAATCTATCCGCGCAGGTTGCAGGTATTGCCGTACACCATGATGTGTGTGGACTGCGCCGGCGATTGAATCAGCCAAAAACAGGAGCATCGACTTGGATCTCTGCACCGGTGACCTGGTGACGCCATGGCCCTGACCACCCCCTCACTCAACACCAAGATTCGCCGGGAGCTCTGGCAGATGCGGGGGCAGGTGCTGGCCATTGCCCTGGTCATCGCCGGCGGTGTCGCGGTGTGTGTGTTGTCCCTGGTCAACTATTCGTCCCTGGTTTCCACACGCGCAGTGTATTACGACGATTACCAGTTTGCCGAGGTGTTCACCTCGCTCAAGCGGGCGCCCCTGCATGTCACCCAGCAGATTGCCGCCATGCCCGGGATCTCCCGTTTCAGTGCGCGGGTGGAGGGGGGCGCCAAACTGGAGATGCCGGGGTTTGAAGATCCGGTGTCCGCCCGTCTTGTGTCATTGCCTGAGCACGGCCAGCCGGAGGTGAACCAGTTGTTCCTGCGCCGCGGCCGTCTGCCGCTGGCGGGCCGGGGCCATGAGGTGGTGGTGATTCAGGGTTTTGCCGAGGCCCACCATCTGGAGCCGGGGGATCGCTTTACCGGGATCATCAACGGCCGTCGCCAGGAGCTGACGGTCACCGGCATCGCAGAGTCTCCGGAGTTCATTTATGTGCTTGCCCCGGGAAGCATGTTACCGGATTACCCCCGTTATGGCGTCCTGTGGATGGGGCGGGAGGCCCTGGCTGCAGCCATGGACATGAAAGGGGCCTTCAACAGCCTGGTTGCCCGGGTAGAGCCCGGAGTACCGGTGGCATCGGTCATCGACAACCTGGATCGGGTGCTGGACCGCTACGGTGGTACCGGCGCCTATGGACGAGAGGATCATTTCTCTCACCAGATGCTGGACGATGAGCTGGCCCAGCTGCGGACCATGGCAACGGTTTTCCCGGCGATCTTCATGACGGTCGCCATGTTTCTGCTCAATGTGGTCATCAACCGGTTGATCAGCACCCAGCGGGACATCATTGCCATACTCAAGGCCTTTGGTTACAGCAATGTGCAGATTGGCTGGCATTACAGTCAGCTGGTGCTGACCATTTCGGTGATCGGTCTGTTCCTGGGGGTAGCCCTGGGTGTCTGGGCGGGCCGGGCCATGGGTGAGATCTACATGGATTATTACCGGTTCCCGTCGCTGTTGTTCCGGCTGGATACGGCCTGGCTCCTGCTGCTTGCGGTCGTTACCCTCCTGGTGGCCTGGCTGGGCGGCTGGCAGGCTATCCGGCGCGCCGCCGCCCTGCCGCCGGCAGAGGGTATGCGCCCCGAGGGGCCGGCTCGGTTTCGGATCACCGCCGCCGAACGGTTCTTTGCCCCGCGCGGATTCAGTCAGCCCTCACGGATGGTGGTCCGCCAACTATTCCGGCGACCGGGGCGAACGCTACTGTCAGTCAGCGGCATTGCCATGGCCTCCGCCATCGTCCTGGTGGGGAATTTCCAGTTCGATGCGGTTTCCCTGATGGTGCATTCGCAATTTGCCCGGGTCCAGCAACAGGACGTCACCGCTACCCTGATTGACCCGGTCAGTTCACCGGCAGTGTATGACCTCCAGAGGCAGCCGGGTATCCGTTACGCGGAGGGGCGACGGGTGGTGACTGCCCGACTGGTGAACGGGCACAGGGAATGGCGTGGTGCAATCACCGGTATGCCCGATCAGGCCAGCCTCCAGTTTGTTATCGACAGTGAAATGAAGCCGGTTCCCCTGCCGGAGGCCGGCTTGCTCTTGACGGATTTCCTGGCCCGGCGGCTGAATGTGACCGCGGGTCAGACGCTTGAAATCGAGATTCTGGAGGGAGATCGCCGCCGTGTCGAATTGCCGGTTGCCGGGATAACGAGCGAATTCCTCGGGGTTGGTGCCTACATGCGGCTGGCGTCCCTGAATCGTGCGCTGGGGGAAGGGGAGCTGGTCAATCAGGTTCTGCTGAATATTGACCCCCAGCGAGCTCATGAAACCTACCGCGAACTTCGGGAAACCCCCCGCATACTCGGTATCAGTATCCGTCAGGCGATGCTGGATAGTTTTTACGAAACACTGGCAAAAACCTTCCTGACGTTTACCCTTTTCATCAGCATGCTGGGTGGAATCATTGCCTTCGGGGTGGTCTACAATACGGTGCGGATTTCCCTGGCTGAGAAGGGGCGGGAACTGGCAAGCCTGCGGGTCCTGGGATACACCCACAATGAGGTAAATCACATTCTTCTCGCGGAAGTGGCGGTCATGCTGGTTCTGGGAATCCCCCTGGGCTGGCTTGCAGGCTATGGTTTGTCCTGGGCCATTATCACGGCGATGCAGACCGAGCTGTATCGGGTACCGCTGACCATCACCTCGCAAACGCTGGGTATTTCCTCGGCGGTGGTTGTGGTATCTGCCATCGCTTCGGGGGTGATCGCCTGGTGGCGTCTGCGTAACCTGGACCTGATAGCGGTCCTCAAAACCCGTGAATAGCAATCGGGAGAACATCAAATGGAGCGATTTCCGGGCGGGGTAGTGTGAGCAAAAAACGATTATCGGGTAAATGGCTGTTTTGGGGACTGGTGGCGCTGCTGGCGGTGGCGGCGATCGCCTTTGCTTTCCGCCCGGATCCGGTGTGGGTGGATCTGGCGGAGGTCAGTCGCGGACCGCTGGAGGTTTCTATCACCGAGGAGGGCAAGGCTCGGGTCAAGGACCGGTACCTGATTTCGGCACCGGTTTCCGGTTATCTGCACCGGGTCATGCCGGATGTCGGTGACACGGTGAGTGCGGGCCAGACCCTGACCGAAGTGGATCCGATGCCATCGGCCATCCTGGATGCCAGAAGTCGTGCCGAAGCGGAGGCGAAACTGGAGTCGGCCCGGTCTGCCCTGAATTCGGCGCGGCAGAAGGTGGCGGCGGCCGAAGCGGAGGCCCGGTTTGCCCGCCAGGAACTTGAACGACTGGAGGCTCTGGGAGCCAGAAACGACAACCGGTTTGTTTCCGAAGAACAGGTCGAACAGGCAAGAACCACGGCGGATCGGGCTCAGGCCATTCTGCGTTCGGCCCGCTTTGACCAGGAAGTCATGGCCCACGAGCTGGAAGCGGCACGTACCCGTCTGGAGGTATCGGCGGCCCGCAGTAATGGCGAACAGCCGAAGGAGCGGGTGGCGGTGACCTCTCCGGTCGCCGGTGCGGTACTGTCGGTTGTGCGCAAGAGTGAAGGTGTCATCCAGGCGGGGAGTCCGATAGCCGAGGTCGGAGACCCGGCGGCCCTGGAGGTGGTCATCGATGTGCTCAGTTTTGATGCGGTGAAGCTGCAGCCCGGCATGGAGGTTCGCTTCAGCGGCTGGGGTGGGCCCGAGCTGGAAGGCGTGGTCCGGCGGGTTGAGCCGGTCGGGTTCGAGGATATTTCGGCTCTGGGCGTGGAGGAGCAACGGGTTCAGGTGGTGGCAGATATCACCAGCCCCATCGACCAGTGGCAATCCCTAGGTGATGGCTACCGCGTGGATGCCAGCTTCATACTCTGGTCTGCCGAGGACGTGCTCTGGGTCTCGTCATCCGCCATTTTCAACTCTGAGGGTCGGAGCTGGGTGTTCCTCGCCCGGGACGATACCGTCCATCGCCAGCCGGTGCAGACCGGCCAGAGCAATGGGCTGAAAACGGAGATTCTCGATGGGCTGACAATCGGCGATCGGGTGGTAAGGCACCCGGATCGGCAACTGGACGAGGGTGTCCGTATCCGCGCCCGCTGAATCAATAAAAGTGATTGTCTGTCGGGGTTTGTCCGCTGTTGAATCCTGATGACCGGTGGCTAAAGTTCAATGCGACCATAAACCCGAAAATACCGACGAGGGAGTGCCGTATATGGCTCAGAAACCGGTGGCTGTCCTGGCCTGGGTGGGAATTTTTCTGGCAGTATTTGTCTGGTCGGGTATTGGCCCCAAGGACCGGGCGACCTGGGTCCTGGAGGTGCTGCCAGCTGCCATCGGCTTTGTTCTTGTAGCCTGGTGTTATTTCCGGTTTCCCCTGACGTCACTGGCCTATTGGCTGATCCTGGTGCACGCCGTCATCCTGATGGTGGGCGGCCACTACACCTATGCCGAAGTGCCCCTGTTCAGTCACCTGGGCGACTGGTTTGGCTGGGAGCGTAACAATTACGACAAACTCGGACACCTTGCCCAGGGATTCATCCCGGCGATGATTGCCCGCGAGGTGGTCATCAGGCTGGAAGTCTTCGCCCGGTCCGGCTGGTCCTCGTTCTTCATCGTCTGCTTCTGTCTTGCCGTCAGCGCATTCTACGAGTTGATCGAATGGTGGGTGGCGCTGCTGAGTGATGAGGCGGCCGAGGCCTTCCTGGGTACCCAGGGTTATGTCTGGGATACCCAGTCGGATATGGCCTGGGCCCTGTCCGGCGCTATTCTGGCGCTGGTGCTGCTTGGCCGTGTCCATGACCGGCAGCTTGCCCGTGTGGCCTCCTGAACCCAGTTGAAACTGACCTGTATTGAACCTGACGGAAACCTGTTGTTATGTCTGAATCCCGAAACGGCGCGAACCAGTCCCGGGGACTGCCGAAAAGTCAGTTGATCGGCCTGGTGCTCGGCGCCCTGTTTCTGTTGATGACGTTGTTTTTCCCAGCCCCTGAAACCATGGGCGAGGAAGCCTGGGCTGCCCTTGGCCTGATGCTGTTGATGGCGACCTGGTGGAGTACCGAGGCCATTCCGATACCCGCCACGGCGATGCTGCCCATCGTGCTGGTGCCGGCGCTGGGCTTGGGGTCCGTTTCGGCGGCCACATCCCCCTATGCCCATCCGATCATCTTCCTGTTTCTCGGCGGCTTTACCCTCGGCCTGGCCATGCAGCGCTGGAACCTGCACCGTCGCATTGCCCTGCTGACTCTGAAAACGGTGGGCAGCAAGCCGAAGCGCCAGATCGCCGGGTTCATGCTCGCCACCGCGTTTCTGAGCATGTGGGTGAGTAACACCGCCACCGCAATCATGATGCTGCCCATTGGCCTGTCCGTGATTGCCATGGCCGACGGTTCCAACCCTGAAGGTGTTCGTCGCTATGCCACGGCGCTGTTACTGGCGATTGCCTACTCCGCCAGTATCGGTGGCATCGGAACCCTGATCGGAACACCGCCCAATGCGTTGCTGGCAGCTTACCTGAGCGAAAACCAGGGCATCTCGGTGGGCTTTGCCCAATGGATGCTGCTGGGTGTTCCGGTGACGGTGGTCATGCTGGCGCTGGCCTGGTGGTGGCTGACCCGGTGTGATTTCGGGCTGGCTCACCAAGGCGATAGCGGTGATCTCATCCGTGACGAGCTGGCCTCACTGGGGCCGCTGGGCAAAGGGGAAAAGCTGGTCGGGGTGGTGTTCCTGATCACCGCCGCCGCCTGGATCTTCCGACCGCTGCTGTCTGATGGGCTGATGCCCTGGCTCAGCGACACTGGTATCGCGATCGCAGCGGCCATCGCCATGTTCCTGATTCCGGTAGACACCCGTGAGCGCCAGTTCCTGATGGACTGGGATACCGCCAAGGGCATTCCCTGGGGTGTCCTGCTGTTGTTCGGTGGTGGCCTGGCGATGGCGGGTGTTATCAGCAGTTCCGGACTCGCGGAGTGGATTGCCGGCGCCCTGGGCGCGGCCGGAACACTGCCGACGCTGTTGCTCATTGCCATTGTGGCGGGGGTGATCATCTTTCTGACCGAGGTGACCAGCAATACCGCCACCGCTGCCGCGTTCCTGCCGTTGCTGGGGGCGCTGGCCATGTCCCAGGGGGTATCGCCGCTGTTGCTTACCGTTCCTGCCGCCATTGCCGCCAGCTGCGCGTTCATGATGCCGGTGGCAACGCCGCCCAATGCCATCGTGTTTTCCAGTGGCGACATGAAAATCGGAGACATGATCAGCGCCGGCTTTGCCCTCAACCTGATGGGCATCGTGGTGGTGACGCTGTTGTGTTACGCCCTCCTCGGGGTGGTCTTTACCCTCTGACAATCTGGAGGCTGCTTTCCCCCTGAACCTTGCTGAGCACCCCCTGGAAGGCTCAATGGCCTCCGGGGGCGTTGCTGTTTCTGCCATGAACCAGTTCTCAAAACGTTACTTCAAGGAAGCTTCTGCAGAGACAGATTTGAGGCACAGTTATCTTTAAGGGGTCCGGTATTTCGGTATCTTACCGTAACAACATGTAACCCGATGAACGCTGCGGGTCATAAAAACAGGGACTTCATCTGACATGCTGCTGGTGCTCGCCGGATCCATTCTTACATTCACCATGGTGCAGGAAGCAACCTTGGTCGAGCCGTTCGATAAGGGCTCTATTGTGATCGAGCAGGACGTGGATGCAAGTCCGGTGAAGTTGCGCTCCGATTTCCGTGTAGAGCCACTGGTCGAACAGAAGTACCGCAACATTGTCCGTCAGGCCTATGACTACAGCTGCGGCAGTGCGGCCCTGACCACCGTGCTCAACTACTACCTCGGCCGTACCCTGTCGGAACGGCAGGTGATGGAGGGCCTGCTGCATTACGGCGAAAGCGAGCGGATCGTTCAGCGCCGCGCTTTCTCCATGCTGGACATGAAACGGCTGGTGACGGCGCTGGGTTATCCGTCCGGCGGCTTCCGGGCGACCATCGAGGATCTGATCGATCTTGATCACCCGGCGATTGTTCCAATCCATCACGCCGGCTTCAAACACTTCGTGGTGCTGCGCACCATCCGGGATGGCCGGGTCTACCTGGCGGACCCCTCGGTGGGCAACATCTCCTTCACCCTCGCCCAGTTCGAGGAGAAGTGGGACGACAACGTGCTGTTTATTGTCTTTCCCGGCAGCGACAAACCCCTGGATAACCTCGAGCTGAAAGAAGAAGACCTGCGCTTTATAGATGACCAGACAATGACCCTGCTGGCTCTGGAACGGATTCCGGTGTTCCACGAGGCCACGGAACGACGCATCAACAACTTGCTCGAACGCCAGAAAAACAACCCGGACGGTAGTGTCGAAAACACCCGAAAACAACTGCATTACCGCCGTAACTAATTCTCCGGGCGCAAGACCCGGCACAGAATCACTACAAATAAAACAAGGGAGTCAGGATGAATCGTTGGTTTGTGCGAGGTTTTATCCTTGTTTCCGCCACAGCACTGTTTCCAGGCACGGTGCTGGCACAGGAGGGAAGCGTGGACCAGGCGAGGGAAGCGCTGGCCAGGCAGGAGGGTGACGAAGATGCCTCCAAACAGCTGGAAGAAGTGTTCCAGGCTGCCGAGAAGAACTACTCTCTGCAGAAAAAGGGCACCCACTCGCTGAACTACTCGTTCGACTATTCCTATACAGCGGACCAGCGCCTGGACCTGGCCATCACCAATGGTTCGGTGCGTAACCTGGATGTGGTGCCGTCGGCCACCCACAACTTCACCAATTCCTTTTCCTACGATTACGGTTTGCTGGATAACCTGACCGTCGGCACCCGTATCCCCCTGGTGGTCAAATACGATACCGAGGATGAGCTGAGCATCTACGATTTCGGGGACGTGTCCTTCACCGGCCGCTGGCAGCCGTTTGCCTATGTGCCCGGCAAGATGTCCACCACCTTTTTCGGTACGCTGACCACCAAGACCGGCGTCAGCCCCTATGAAATCGACATCAAGGAACAGTTGTCCACGGGCAGCGGGTACTACTCGGCAGGCGGGGGTGTGAGTCTTTCAAAGGTACTGGATCCGGTTGTGGTTTTCGGTTCCGTCAGTGCCACTTACAACCTGCCGGCCGAGGATCTGAACCAGGTCCGGGGGGCACGTTTGCTGGTTGAGGTCGAGCCCGGATTCGGTCTGTCCGGTTCTGCCGGCTTTGCCTACTCGCTTTCCTACGACATCTCCCTGAGCATCTCGGCCCAGTTGAGCTACAGCGACGAAACCATACTGACCTTCTCCAACGGCGAGCAGGCCGTGGCCCAGGACCAGATGACCGGTTTCCTGAGCATGTCGCTTGGTACCCGGGTCAGTGATACCACCATCGTAAACACCAGTCTGGGCATCGGCCTGACCGAAGACGCGCCCGACTTCTCGCTCGGGGTATCCCTGCCCATCAACTTCTCTGGCCTCAAAGAGTGAGTGTTGCGGTCCACGAACCACGGGAAGGGAAGGAAGTCATGGGACATAACAGCCATAAACGGCAGATCCTCGGGGCGGTGATCGCCACGACCATCTCGTTTGGCGCCCAGGCCCAGCTGGCTCAGAATCTGACTATTCATCCCAAGGCGCTGGCACTGGGCAATGCGGTCACGGCCGATCCGCCGGGCGTGATGGCCATCCATTACAATCCGGCGGGTCTTACCAGGCTGGATGGCCGTCAGCTCGAAGTGAACCTGATGAGCGTCTACCTGGATATCGATGCCGATTTCACGGCCCCGGAGGGCTATGAAATCTTCGGGATCGACGGCCTGGAAACGGACCCGCTGACCGGCAAGCAGCGTGATCCTGTCGCCAATACCCATAGTCACACCAATAATGTCGCCCTTTACCTGCCGGGTTACGGGATTCTCCGGGCACCGCCGGGGCCGGCTATCGCACCCTCGGCCGGGATCAGTGTCAACCCGCCGGGATCAAAGCTGACTTTTGCCAACGCCTTCTACCTGCCCCTGGCCGCCGGTTTCTATCGCGACAAGGACGATCCCGGACGCTATCAGCCCCAGGCCACCGCATTACAGCGGACAACCTACCTGTCGCCGACGGTTGGCTATGAGATCAATGACGAATGGTCGGTGGGGGCAGGCATCCACCTGTCCCACATGGGGATTGCTGCCGACCAGTACATGCGGGCGCCGAACATGCTGTTGGGGGTTGCCGAAATACTGCAGGACGCCTTCAACTGCGAGAGTGGGGACGAGCCGCTCCAGCCCTGGCTGGCACTTTGCGGAGGCAATGTCGGGCCCTGGGATGATATCGGTGCTTTGAATATCAACGTTCAGGAAACCCTGTCGCCCACCTACGCGCTCGGGGTGATGTGGGAGCCCACGGACTGGTTCAGTTGGGGGGCGAGTTATACCTCCGAGGCCGACATGAACATGAAGGGCACCTTCGAGATCGAGTACACAGACGATTGGTCAGGGTTCTGGCAGAGCGTCAACGGCTCGGTCCTGGGGGCAATCACCTCGGCGATTCTCAGCCTGCCGTCCGGTGCGCCACGGGAGGCAGGCAACGTCAGTATGGACCTGGTTTATCCCCAGCACTTCCAGACCGGCATCAGCGTGGATGTCCACCCGAAACTGACCCTCAATGCCGACATCGGCTGGACCGACTACGCCCAGTGGGATGCCTTCGTGTTCCGCTTTGACCGTAACCTGGAGTTCCTGAATGCCGCCCGGATTCTTTCTCCGGACAACGCCACACCCAACACCTTGCGCCTGCCGCTGGGTTTCAAGAGCCAGTGGAACTGGGCCTTCGGCGCCGAGCTGCATGTCTCTTCACGGCTGGACCTGCGAGCCGGCGTGGAGATCCGGGATTCGGTCATTCCCGACGACCAGCGTCAGGTCATGGCGCCGTTCGGTGGTGCCAACCTGTACAGCGTCGGTATGGGCTACAAGTGGGACAAGGACACCGAGATCGACATGAATCTCAGTTACCTTCACTCCATTGAGACAATTCCGGCGGATACCAGCTGTAACGTCAACTGCGATAACATCACCAATATCATCTACAACCCCTATGCCGGCCTGGACATCAAGACCTCGCTGCGGGTTGTCATGGCCGGCCTCAGTTTCCGGACGAAATTCTGACCATTGTGCGGACATCGAAAGGTAATCTCTGTGACCCGTAAAGCCTGCCGCCAGATCCCGATGGTTGTCGCTCTTGCCGCCGCACTGGCTGGATGCCAGATCGGCGGTTCACCGGCCAGCGAGCGGGAGGGTTATTTCACCTGGGTGGATGAGCAGGGACGGGTACGCTATTCGCCGATTCCCGAAAAAACCTCTGCCGAGGGCCACGATAACGAAGCGGGGCCGGATGCAGTGACACAGGACGCCGATTCGTCCGGTCAGGAGCCGGCCAAGCCTCCGGCTCTCCAGCCGGAGGAGGAGTATACGCTGGACAACTACCCCGACGCCGAGCAACTGGCCCGCGATGGCTATGTCCGGCCCGGGGAGCCGAGGCCCTATTTCACCTGGCGGGATGCCGAAGGCAATATCCGGGTGAGCTACTACACGCCGGATACCCGCACCGATGTCCAGAAAGGGCGGGTGCAGCCGCCCGTTGAAATCACCTCTGCCTCCATCCACCAGCCCGGTGCCGCTCCGGTACCGGAGGCACCCGTGGAGGGTTACGATCCGGATGCCATGGCCATTCTGGGCGTGGACGAGGAAGCCAGTTTTTTCAGCCAGTTTGCCGTGAGCTGTTGCCAGAACCTCAGCACAGTTGAGCGCCAGTCCTGGATCAGTGGCCGCGAGTTTGAAGTGAACATCGGTGATGCGTCGGACAGGCATGATTTTGCCACCGGCACCAGCCCCTTTGCGCTTGTTGCCTTGCCTGATGCGCGCCAGCACCCCGATTTTGTCTTCAGGCTGCGCTCTTTTGTCCGCGATGGACTGTTTGTGCCGTCACTGGCCTTCCTGGATGAGGAGCTGCGGCCTGTGCGGGTGGTGACTGACATGGCGATGGGATTCGAACCCGAGAGCTGGCATTCCCGCGCCTACCTGCAAGCCTGGATACCGGCTTTCCCGGCCCGGGGTGAACGCTGGATGGTGATCTTCACCCGGTCCGATGACCTCAGGAACCAGACCGTGGTCGAAACCGGGCAGGGTCCGAAACCCATTCCCCACGTCAGTACTGGTGAGCTTGGACTTGAGCTGGTTGCCGAGGATTAGCCAGAGTGCCTTTCAGTCCTCCGGCTGGCTCAGGTCCAGCCAGGGCTGGGACAGCCAGTAGAACCGGCCATCGCCGGCCGGATGGGTGCAGTTGTAGCGGAAGCGGCGGCTGTTGAAGGCTTCCGGCGCCTGGACTCTGATCATTCCATCCTCAAGAGTTTCGATCTCGATTCTGCCCATGCCTGAGGCAAAACAGGTGAGCCGGTCGGAAGACAATCTCTCCGGCAGCGGAAACTCCAGTATCGGTGGATTGCTGGGGATCACCCCGTCAGGCAGGATTCCTGCATCGACAGGAAAGGCACGGCTGAGTAACTTGTTCTTCAGGCTGCCCAGCTGGCCGTAAGCATTGGCCATGGGAAACCGGGGCAGCCGGGTCGGGGACGAATAGACGCCAATGGGGCCGGAATGCTGGCTGTAGCCATACCAGCCCCGGTCCGAGAGATGATCCTCCAGGGCGGAATCGAATTCCCCGTATGGATAAGCAAACATCGGGGTGTCGATACCGAGTCGCTGCTGCAGTTCTTTCTGTGCGCCATCCAGGCTGTGTTCAATCCGCTGTTGCCACTGATCTTCGGGCTCATCCGGTTTCCGGGCAAGATGACCGTGATCGGTGCTGTGGTTGGCCAGGGTCACACCTTCGCGGCTTGCCAGTTCCTCCAGCTGGTTCCAGGTCATGTAGCCGGGACGGCCGACCGCATCGGTATTGACGAAAACCGTATAGGGATAGTCCCGGGCTTCCAGCAACGGTGCGGCGGTGGAATAAACCGATTCGTAGGCATCATCGAAGGTCAGGGCGACGGAGTTCCGGATGGCGTCTTCCTCCAGCGCGTTCTGCGTGCCGTCGAGCAGGGGCACTACCTCCAGTTCAAGATCTTCAAGCATTTCCATCTGGGCCTCGAACAGGGATTCGGAGGTACTGGTGGAAGGCGGCGTTGCATCGCTGACATGGTGATACTGGAGGATGACCAGATCGGCTTGCACCGATGGGCCGAGCGCCAATGTGAGAAAAGCGAAGACAATCATTCTTGCCATCATGGGTCTCCCTTGGTCTGGAGGTAAATCAGGCTGAAAGCCGGAAGTGGGTTTTGAGCACGTTAAAGGCGTGGTTCAGTTCCTGCACTGAGGCTGTGTCACCCCCGCGGTCAGGATGCACCTCCATAATGAACCGCCGGAAGCGGTGCTTGACGGTGGCAAAATCCCCCGGAACAGCGTCGAAACCGAGTACCTGTGCTGCCTGGAGCAGTTCAGACTTTTCCGGAGAGCGTGTTGGGCGCCCTGACCAGAAGTCATCCATCATTTTGCGGATGCTTTCCTCGGGCATTCGGTACCGGTCCAGATCAAGGTAAAAACGGCGCAGCTCGTCCTCCTGATCAGGCAGGCCGGTGCCGGAAATGACGGACTGCGGTTTCAGCCGGATATCCAGGGGCGAGATTTCCAGGCTCTCGCCAGTCTCCGACAACTGGTCCCGGAGGCGGTAGAGCACATGGAACAGGAGGAAATGCACGGGATAGAGCCTTTCCGGCTCGCGGAAGCTGACGTCGCCGATCAGTTCCCAGGGGGGCGCCTGCAGGGAGCGGATCAGGGCCAGCTCACTGGTGCCCCGGGGTGCTTTGCGCAGTTCGTGCTCCACAGCTACGAGCAGGTGCTGGATCTGGTGATCTAGAATGGGGCCGGACGCTTTGGCGTCCTTGAAATCGGTCAGGGCGCTATCTGTCATGGAGGCTATGGTAGGGGAGAGTGGGGCTACAAGGAAGGACTCCTGTGTTGTTCCTTACGTCGCCGGGTTGCAGTATATCCCTATCCGGTATCCTGTCCCTGAAACCCGGTGATGCGTATAATCGCATCCTCATTGATCTTACGAACGTGGTTGTTATGTCTGAAGCTATGATCGCCAATGCCGCTGACCAGTCGCCCGCTTCCGAGCAGGATCGGCGCCAGAAACTGGAGCTGAACAAACTGCAGAAACGTTTGCGCCGTGAAATGGGGCAGGCGATTGCTGATTTCTCGATGATTGAGGCCGGTGACAAGGTCATGTGCTGTCTGTCCGGTGGCAAGGATTCCTATGCCATGCTGGATATCCTGCTTAACCTGCAGAAAAGTGCACCGGTATCCTTTGAGTTGATTGCGGTCAACCTCGATCAGAAGCAGCCTGGTTTCCCGGAGGAAGTGCTGCCGGAATACCTTGCTTCACTGGGTGTCGAGTACCACATCATCGAGAAGGACACCTACAGCATCGTCAAGGAGAAAGTGCCTGAAGGTAAGACCACCTGTGGCCTGTGTTCGCGCCTGCGGCGGGGCATTCTCTACAATTTTGCCGAAGAGCACGGGGTTACCAAGATCGCCCTCGGCCACCATCGGGATGACATGCTCGAGACTCTGTTCCTGAACATGTTCTACGGCGGCAAGCTCAAGTCCATGCCACCGGTACTTCACAGTGATGATGGTCGAAATACTGTGATCCGCCCGCTGGCCTATGCCCGCGAAAAGGACATTGCCCGTTATGCGGCGCTGCGCGAGTTCCCCATTATTCCGTGCAATCTGTGTGGTTCCCAGGAGAACCTTCAGCGCCAGGTGATCAAGGACATGTTCCAGACCTGGGACAAGCAGCACCCCGGCCGGCTGGAAACCATGTTCCGGGCCCTGTGTAATGTCGAACCGTCCCACCTGGCGGATCCGAACCTGTACGACTTCAAGGAAGGCAAGCGGCTGGGCGGTAAGCGCCAGGCGGTGGTCCAGTCCGCGGAGCCGGAATCCAATCAGGATTTCGGTCGCCTGGACGTGCTGAATATCTAGTGTCCCTCTTATCAGAACAGGGGCAGCGTCCAGAGTCCGAAAAGGATGAGCAGGGCACCACTGACCTTGCGGACAGCCTGGTGCTTTTGCAGGCCGCGCACCCAGCTGGCCGCATAGCCTGTCGCCAGCATGGAAGGCAGGGTGCCAAGACCAAAAAAGAACATCGTCAGAGCGGCCGAAGTAACGGTAGGCTGTAGTGCAGCCCATCCCAGGGTGCTGTAAACCAGGCCACAGGGCAGCCAGCCCCAGAGTGCGCCCAGCGCCAGCGCCTGGCCCGGATGGTGGATCGGCATCAGGCGTCGGGTCAGGGGCGAGAGCTTCTGCCAGACCGGGGCGCCGATCTTCTCCACGTATCGGATGCCCTGCCACCACTGGCCCATGGACAGGCCCATGAAAATCAGTAGAAGCCCCGCAACGGTACGCAGTACCATCCCTGCCAAAGTCCACTGGCTGGCGGCCCCGGTACTGAGCACCGCGATCAGTGCCGCGATCAGGGTATAGCTTCCGATTCTTCCGAAATTGAAGGCCAGCAACATCAGCGACTGGCGAAAGCGGAATCCCCGGCCCACCGGCAGGGCCATGGACAGGGAGGCACTGATGCCGCCACACATGCCCAGGCAGTGGGTGCTGCCGAGCAGACCGATGAGAAAGGCGCTGGGATAGCTCAGGTAAAGGTCTGCTGTCATCAGCTCTTCGGCCCGGTGCTGTCCCGGTCTTCCTCCCCGGTACTCTGCTCCGGTTCTTCACCTTCGTGTTCAGGTTTGTCGGTTCTGGCCTCCCGGGGAATCATGTCCTTGTCATCATCATAGAGGATGCGATGAGCCGGGCCTTCCACGTCGTCGTACTGGCCGTTCTTGACCGCCCAGGCAAACAGGGCAATCCCCACGGCAACCAGAATGAGCATCAATGGTACGAGGACCATTACAATCTGCACGGCACTTACCTCGTCATGAAGTGTGTCTTTTACGTTATCAGGACAATGCCCGAGTACCAACCGGTGTTGGTTCCGTCGGGGCCTGGCCGGGGCTGGTGCCCAATCTGAGCGCGTTGAGTACCACGATCAATGAGCTGGCGGACATGCCGATGGCGGCAAGCCACGGAGGGACCAGGCCCGCCGCCGCCAGGGGCAGGGCGCACAGGTTATAGGCCAGGGCCCAGATCATGTTCTGACGGATCACCCGGCGGGTCTGTCGACTGGTATTGAGCGCTTCCACCAACTGCATGAGCTGGCCATTCAGAAGAACCGCATCGGCTTTCAGCTGGGTCAGGTCGGCGGCACTTCCCATGGCCACCGAAAGGCCGGCTCCGGCCATGGAAGGCAGGTCGTTCAGACCGTCGCCAACCATCATTACATTGCGCCCTTCGCCGGTGAGCTTTTCCAGCACTTCCAGTTTCTGTTCCGGCGATGCCTGCCCAATGGCTTCGGTGATGCCTAGCGCCTCGGCGACACGGGCCACGTGGCCACTTCGGTCACCACTGAGCAGAATGGTGCGGATGCCCTGATCCTGCAGGGCCCGGATCGTTTCGGCAGCATCCGCCCGGGGCTGGTCGTCGAGCCGGAAGCAAGCCAGCCATTCGGCTTCGGAGGCCAGCCAGATTTCCATGCCGGTATGCTGACCAGGTTCCGGCACAGGGGCGCTGGTGTGCTCCGCCACAAAATCCAGATGGCCGATGGCGTAGTTGTGCTCCCCGTGTCGCCCGGTCAGCCCGCCGCCGAGGTGATTGCGGACGTCTTCCATGGCTGTTGCAGGGCGATCGTGGAAGACACGGGCGATGGGGTGCTCGGAAAATTTTTCCAGGCCGGCGGCCAGGCGCAGGCAAATGTCGTCATCAAGGCTGCCAACACCTTGCTGGCCCACCAGGCTCAATTCGCCCCGTGTAAGCGTGCCGGTCTTGTCGAAAATGACCGTATCGACGGTATTCATGGACTCCAGGGTGTGCCCCCGGGTCGGCAGGAATCCCAGTTTCCGCAGGCGCATAGTGGCCGCAGTGATGGCGGTGGGTGTGGCCAGGGACAGGGCACACGGGCAGGTTACCACCAGCACAGAGAGAGTGATATCGAACGCGTTGTCTGCCCCGGCCAGCCACCAACCGATCCAGACCAGCGGGGCCAGGATCAATACCCGGCCAACAAACTTGCCCGCGATCCGGTCAGCCATTCTGGCAACCGGGGGTTTCTCCGACTGGACCCGGTCGAGGACCCGCAGGATGCCGGAGAGCCGGGTCTGGGTGCCGGATTTCTCAACCAGTACATCGAGGGGATTCTCGCCGTTGATACTACCTGCGTGGACCTTTTCACCGGGCCCCCGCGACTCCGGTAAATACTCTCCGGTCAATGCAGCCTCGTTCAGGGTGGATTCACCCCGAACGATGCTCCCGTCTACGGGCAGGGTTTCGCCAGGCCGCACCCGGACTACGTCGCCGGGCCGGATGTCGTGGGCCGGAACTATATCGGTTTCGTCTCCGTTCACCCTCGCGGCAACCGCCGGCTGGAAACCGGCCAGGGCATTGCCGGTCAGGCCGGCCCGGTAGCGGGCCTGGACTTCCACATAGCGACCGAGCAACAGGAAGAAGGTGAACATGCATACCGATTCGAAATAGACCTCATCGCCTCCGAACACCGTCACCCAGGCGCTGGCGGCGTAGGCAAGGCCGATGGCGATGGCGACGGGAACGTCCATGGTGAGGTACCGGCTCCGGATATCGCGACGGGCATTGCGGAAAAACGGCCGGGCACTGTAGAGCACCACCGGGGTGGCAACCAGCAGGCTGAACCACCGGAAAAAGGAGACAAACTCCGGGGAGAGATCATTGACCAGCTCAAAATACAGGGGAAAGGCCAGCATCATGCTCTGGAAGGAGCCGATACCGGCTACCGCCAGCCGGATGAGCATGGAGCGGTGCTCGGCCTTGAGCTGCTGCTCGACCTCATCGGCCTGGTAGGGGCGAGCGGTGTAACCGAGCTGGTGGATCGCGATCAGCAGGTCGCTCAGTCTGGCCTGGTCCGGTGACCAGACAAGTCGTGCTCTCTGGGTCGTGTGGTTGACCGAGAAACTCTGTACCCCCGGCTGCTTTTTCATGTGGTTTTCAAGCAGCCAGATACAGGCGGCGCAGGTGATGCCGCCAATCAGAAGATTTGCTTCCTGACCACTTTTGACGGGCGAGACAAAGGATTGCTGGACCAGCGGATGGTCCAGCTCGCGCAGACGGGTGAGCTCGGAGGCAGACAGTTCCCGGGGTGTTACTGCCGGTTCTGTCCGGAAGTCGTAAAAACCGGTGAGACCCTCGTTGTGGATGGTCTCACAAACCGCTTTACAGCCCTGACAGCAGAAATGCCTTGTGGTGCCTTCAAGCTCCAGCGTGATCGGCGGGTTCCCCTCGGCGGGTTCACCGCAATGGAAACAATCCAGGGCACTCACCCCTTGACGGGTTTTTCCGCCCGAATGGTCAGGCCATCTTCGGAGGGCAACCAGGCTTCCCCTTTCAGGCGCCAAGTGTTATCCGGTCCCTGAAGATCGTAATACCAGCGGCCTTCAATGTCGTTGAGCATGGTACCGGAGTAGTACCCGCCACCCTCATTGCGGAACTGAATGGTGCGGTCCCGCTCGGCCAGAGTCGGGTGGAACAGCTTCAGGACCACATAGGGGAATTGTGCCGGACCCTCTTCGGTATTGAGCTTCAGTGTAACCTCGCGCTTTTCAAAGCTCATTTCACCGACCATGCCCATATCATAGGCCTGCTGGTCACGGGCAATGGCCAGGTTGATGCCACGCCCTTCCTTGGAGTAGTCATCCGTCACCATGGTGTCTTTCATGTTGCTGGCAACAACGATCATGACGGTACACCAGATAATGGCCGCCAGCGGAAAAATGGTCAGGAACCAGAACCAGGGCTGGCGGTACCAGGGTGCGACCGGAGCGTGTTCACTCATAATGCTTCATCTCTTTTCTAACCGGTGTGTCGGGGCCAATTCTGCAAATCAGCGCGTTGGACCGACAAACCGGCTTTCAGTTTCAAGTTTCAATGACGAATCTGTCTCGGATACCGCCTGGAACCGGATCTCGTTGTTGGATTCAGAGATGGATTCCGGTGGAACGTCCACGACGGTCGGCAGTGAGCGATTTTCGCCACTTTCAACGGTTACCCTGGTGTCGGTCAGGATCTGGATGCCCTCAAGGCCGCTCACGGAGATGGAGAAGGTCTGGGGCACCTCGGTCATGTTGGCAATCTTCAGGGTATAGGAGTTTTCAATCCTCCCCTGGCCATTGAAGCTGTACAGTGCGCCCCGGTCACGCAGGGCATCCATCTGGGCCGGCACCCGGGTAGCAATGGTGAAGATAATTGCTGAAATCATCAGTGCCAGCATAATGCCGTAGCCGAAGGTGCGGGGGCGCAGCAGCTTGGATTGCTTGCCCTCCAGCTCATTCTCGGTGGTGTACCGGATCAGGCCCTTGGGATAGTTCATTTTCTCCATGACTTCGTCACAGGCGTCGATACACAGAGCGCAGCCGATGCACTCGTACTGCAGGCCGTCCCGGATATCGATACCGGTGGGGCAGACCTGGACACACTGACCACAGTCAATACAGTCGCCGAGCCCCAGTTCGTTCGGGTCGATGCCCTTTTTGCGACTGCCCCGGGGCTCGCCACGGTTCGGATCGTAGGAAACCACCCGGGTGTTCGGGTCAAACATGACTGACTGGAAGCGGGCATACGGGCACATGTACAGGCATACCTGTTCACGCATCCAGCCAGCGTTCAGGTAGGTGGCGACAGTGAAGAAGGCCACCCAGAAGTAGGCCCAACCATTGGCATGCAAGGTGAAGATATCGGCAATCAACTCCCGGATGGGATAGAAATAACCGACAAACGTGAGGCCAGTTGCAAGGGCAATCAGTAGCCAGGCTGCATGCTTGGCAGATTTTTTTGCAATTTTCGCACCGGAATTCGGTGCCTTGTCGAGCTTCATCCGTTTGTTGCGGCTGCCCTCGATCCGTTCCTCGACCCACATGAAGATAAAGGTCCACACCGTTTGCGGACAGGTATAGCCACACCAGACCCGACCAAACAGCGTGGTGATGAAGAACAGGCCGTAGGCACAGATGATCAGCATGCCCGAAAGCAAAATGAAATCCTTGGGATAGAAGGTCATTCCATAGAGGTGGAATTCCCGCGCAGGAAGGTCGAAATGGATCAGCGGCTGGCCGTCGATGGTGATCCAGACGAACAGGAAGTACATGCCCATGAGCAGGGTCAGGCTCACATTCCTGATACGCTGGAAGAAGCCTTTCACTTCCTTGACATAGATCTTCTTTCGGCTCGCGTAGAGCTCGACGGTCTCGGCTTTTTTATTGTTGTTGGAGGAATCTGACGAAGGGTCAACCTGTTTGACCGGAATCTCACTGCTCATCGTAACCTCCCGATGAAAGGATAAAGCGGGGAGCGGGCCTCGGCGGGTCTGCTGATCTTTTCAAGCCTGTGCCCGCATGGGCAGACACAGGGTTGAAAAGACCGCGCCAGGGCAGGAAAGCACCCTGGCCGGATCATTCTCAGTTGGACAGGCTGTACACGTAAGCCGCGAGGATCTGGATCTGGTCCTCGGACAGACGTCCGGCCTGTGCCGGCATCTGGTTCTGGCGGCCGTTCATGACGGTTTCCTTGATCCAGTCATAAGTGGAGCCGTAGAGCCAGGTATTGTCAGTCAGATTGGGCGCCCCCATTGCCTGCATGCCCTTGCCATCCGGACCGTGGCAAGCCACACAGGCCTGGGCGAAGACCTGGGCGCCGGCCTTGGCTGCTTCGGCGTCCTTTTCACGGCCGCTGAAGCTCAGCACGTAGTTTACCACCTGATCGACCTGCTCGTTGGTCATGTTGGGCATGGTGCCTTTGGCAGGCATGTTGCCCATGCGGCCATTGTGCAGGGTTTCCAGGATGGCATCAGGTGTGCCGCCGTAAAGCCAGTCGTCATCGGTGAGGTTGGGGAAGCCAACCTGGCCACGGGCCGCAGAGCCATGACACACTGCGCAGTTGTTGGCGAACAGACGCTGACCGATTTTCAGGGCGTCTTCATTGGTTGCCAGTTGTGGCACCGGGGTGTCGCCATACTGGGCATAGATTTCGCCGTATTTCTCTTCAGCTGCGGCAACTTCGGCTTCCCACTGGTTGGTGGAAGTCCAGCCCAGCAGGCCCTTGAAGTTGCCCAGACCCGGATACAGCGCCAGGTAACCCAGGGCAAACACACAGGTTGCCATGAACAGATAGAACCACCACTTCGGCAGCGGATTATCGTATTCCTCAATGCCATCGAAGGAATGGCCCATGGTCCGGTCTGTTTCGACATCAGTGGTCTGGTTCTTGCGGGTCGCCCACAGCAGCCAGACACAGCCAAATACAGTACCGAGCACGATCACACTGATCCAGATGCTCCAGAAGGTACTCATTGTTTCTTCTCCGTCTTTTCCTGTTCGAGAGTACGCTTTTCCACTTCGTCATCGTCGAAGGGCAGGTGCGCCGCTTCGTCATTGGCCTTCTTGCGGTGGGCACTGTAGGCCCACCAGACGATTCCGAGGAAGACCGCCATTACCAGAAGGGTGTGAATTCCGCGTAGCTCATTGATATCCATGGGATCACCGTTTGTCTGAAATCACAGTACCCAGCTGTTGCAGGTACGCGACCAGCGCTTCGATTTCGAATTTACCCTGTATGTCGGCGGACGCAGCGGCAATCTGCTCGTCCGTGTAGGGCACACCGAGTGTTTGCAGGGTCGTCATCCGGTCATCGATACTTTCATGATCGACACGGTTCTCGAACAGCCAGGGGAACGCCGGCATGTTGGACTCCGGAACCACGCTGCGCGGGTTATACAGATGCTGGCGCTGCCAGGCATCGGAATAACGGCCGCCAACGCGGGCAAGGTCCGGACCGGTACGCTTGGAGCCCCAGAGGAACGGGCGGTCGTAAACGAACTCACCCGCGACGGAGTAGTGACCATAGCGCTCGGTTTCCGCACGGAACGGACGGATCTGCTGGGTATGGCACACGTGGCAGCCTTCGCGGATGTAGATGTCACGTCCTTCCAGCTCCAGAGCCGAGAGCGGCTCAAGGCCCTCTACCGGCTCGTTGGTCTGCTTCAGGAAGAACAGGGGCACCACTTCCACCAGGAAGCCACCGCTGATGGTCAGGATGATCAGGATAATCATCAGACCAATATTCTTTTCGATAATTTCGTGTTTCATCTGATCTCTCTCCCGTTACGCCGCCTGAGCCGCTGCGTTATCAGCTGCAACCGCTTCTTTCTGACGAACGGTCATATAGACGTTGTAAGCCATGATCAGCATGCCGCTGAGGAAGATGACACCACCCAGGAAACGGACGAAGTAACCCGGGTAGGAGGCTTCCAGAGCTTCCACGAAGCTGTAGGTCAGGGTGCCGTCCTCGTTGACTGCGCGCCACATCAGGCCCTGCATGATGCCGTTAACCCACATGGCAACGATGTAGAGCACGGTACCGACGGTTGCCAGCCAGAAGTGGACGTTGATAAGGGCCGTACTGTACATGGCCTGCAGACCCCAGAGCTTGGGAATCAGATGATAGACGGCGCCGATACTGATCATGGCAACCCAGCCCAGGGCGCCGGAGTGCACGTGGCCAATGGTCCAGTCAGTGTTATGGGACAGTGCGTTGACTGTCTTGATGGACATCATCGGGCCTTCGAAGGTGGACATACCATAGAAGGACAGGGAGACCACCAGGAAGCGCAGGATCGGGTCAGTGCGCAGTTTGTGCCAGGCACCTGACAGGGTCATCATGCCGTTGATCATGCCGCCCCAGGAAGGAGCCAGGAGGATCAGGGACATAACCATGCCTGCGGTCTGGGCCCAGTCCGGCAGTGCGGAGTAGTGCAGGTGGTGGCCACCGGCCCAAACGTAAGTGGCAATCAAAGCCCAGAAGTGGACGATGGAGAGACGATAGGAGTAGACGGGGCGGTTTGCCTGCTTGGGAACGAAGTAATACATCATGCCCAGGAAGCCCGCGGTCAGGAAGAAGCCTACGGCGTTGTGGCCGTACCACCACTGCATCATGGCGTCGGTCACGCCGGCGTATGCAGAGTAGGATTTGAAGGCGGTGGCCGGCAGGGCCATGTTGTTACCGATGTGCAGAGCGGCAACGGTGATGATGAAGGCGCCGTAGAACCAGTTGGCCACATAGATGTGTGGCGTGCTGCGCTTCATGATTGTGCCGAAGAACACCAGTGCGTAAGTTACCCAGACCACTGCAATGGCGATGTCGATCGGCCACTCGAGTTCGGCGTATTCCTTGGATGAAGTCAGGCCCATTGGCAGGGTGATGGCTGCTGCCACGATGATTGCCTGCCAGCCCCAGAACGTGAACGCCGCCAGGCCGTCCGAGATCAGGCGGGCCTGACACGTACGCTGGACTACGTAATAGGAGGTGGCAAACAAGGCACTTCCACCAAAGCCGAAGATAACGGCGTTGGTATGCAGCGGCCGGAGCCGGCCGAAGTGGGTAAAGGGCAGGTCGAGGTTGAGGGATGGCCAGACGAGCTGCGCTGCGATCAGCACACCCATAGCCATTCCTACAATACCCCATACCACTGTCATGATGGCGAATTGTCTCACCACCTTATAGTTGTATGTCAGGTTTGCATTTACTGTGCTCATAGCCTTACCAATGGGTTTAGGATGGGGAATTATGCGGGCGCAAGTATGGAGAAACCATTAGCTGTTTGCAATGACTCAGGTCAACTCCTGATATCCGTCAAATTCACCGAAATCAGCGACATGGCGAGCATGTGAATCATTCGCGAAGAGGGAGATGCGCCCAGGGTAATTGCTGCTTGCTCTGGGTATGATAGTCCCTGATTTGGCAGAGGTGAATTCAGTGGAATTGATTAAGAGCAATTACTACCAAAATCAGCCGAAAGTCGTACTGATTCTGGCCCATGGTGCCGGCGCACCGGCCGATTCTCCGTTCATGGAGGAACTGGCCGGAGCGCTGGATGCGGAGGGGATCGCTGCGGTGCGGTTCGAGTTTCCGTATATGCAGAAGCGCCGGGAGGATGGCAAGAAACGGCCGCCAGACCGGCAGCCCCGACTTCTTGAGAGTTTCCGTAGCGTTGTGGAGCAAGTCCGGTCAGAGGTGGGAGATGCGTGCCCGGTCCTCATCGGTGGCAAATCCATGGGCGGGCGAATGGCCAGTCTCCTGGCAGCCGGAAAGGGCGGGATCGACGGGGTGGTATGCTTCGGTTATCCGTTTCATCCCCCCGGAAGGCCGGATAACTGGCGTATTGACCATTTTCCCCGAATCGAGTGCCCCATGCTGGTGGTCCAGGGAACCCGCGATCCGTTTGGCAAGCCGGGTGAGGTGAATGAGCGGCAAAGTGAGCTCGGGTCTTGCCAGGTGGTATGGCTGGAAGGTGGTAACCACGACTTCCAGCCGCTGGCCCGACAGGCGGAAACCGGCCAGGACCTGATCAACGAGGCCGCCCGTCACGTCCGTCAGTTTATTGAGTCGCTGGTGCGCCCTGATCAGTGAGTTCCGGCTCGGCGATTTGTACCCGGTCACGCCCGGAGGCTTTGGCCCGGTACAGCGCATCGTCGGCACGGCGGAACAGCGCGCTCTGGTCCTCCGGGGCTGCAAACTCTGCTACGCCAGCACTCAGAGTCATGGTAAGGGTCTTGCCGTCGGGCGTATCCAGCGGCGTGTTCCTCAACTCATCGAGTATCGCCTGGCACACGTTGCGGGCGCCCGCGCTGTCGGCGCCGGGTAACAGCACGGCAAACTCCTCGCCACCAAAGCGGATGGCTATATCCCTGGGACGTTTCACATGGCGGGAGAGGATGTCGGCAATCAGTTGCAGGCAGGTGTCCCCGAAACCATGGCCCCAGCTATCATTCACTGCCTTGAACCGGTCGGCATCGATCAGGGCAAGAGTCAGAGGTTGGCCGGTCCTCCTGGCTTCGGCACAAAGTTCCGGAAGGATGTTGTCCAGATGCCGGCGGTTATACAGGCCGGTCAGCGGGTCGTTCAGGCTCAGTGCCGCCAGTTTCCGATTGGCTTTTTCCAGTTCCCGCATGGCGTTGCGCAACTGTGAGGTGCGTTCGTGCACCTTGAATTCGAGCTGCGTGCGGGCCTTGTGCTCCACCTCGAGGAGTTTCTGGTTCAGCAGGCGCCAGCGCTGGACCATGGCGTAGTTCAGCAGGATGACCTGACCGCCGATGGTTACCTGCATCAATGATTCCCGTGCCAGGAAGTCGGCAAGATAACCGAAAGCCGCCAGTGCATAGATGAGGGCGCCGGCGAGCATGACCATCCAGGACAGCAGGTACCAGATGGCGGGTGGATAGCCCTGGCGCCAGCGAATCCCCGCTGAGATCAGCAGGCTGGCGATGACGGTCAGAGCCAGAACCGTGTTCAGGATGATGGTTTTGTTGTAGGGCAGAATGAAGGTCAGTCCCAAAAAGACGATACAGAACCAGGCCTGGGCCTTGAGGGTGGTGTTGGCGAGGGTATCCGGCTTCACTTCCAGGAAAGACCGACCGAACAGGGTCATGGCCAGGGCGCAGAGTCCCAGGGCCAGAGGAATCGAGGTGTTGGCAAAGCCGGCGCTTTCGGGCCAGAAATACTGGTTGGCAAAACCGCCCATGGCAAACAGGAACAGGCCCATGGCGGCCATGTAAAAGGCATTGTAGAAGTAGTAGACGGTCCCGGAACTGAAGAACAGCAGCAGATTGAAGGCGGCAAAGATTGCCAGCGCTCCGTAGAACAGCCCGTGGGTCAGGGTGAGGTGATTGCTGGTGGAGATGACCTCGGCCGGGGTTTCCAGAGACAGGGGAACGTTGAGCGCGCCACTGCTGCGGATGCGGATTGTGACATCAAGCAGCTCCTGCGACCCGAGGGTGACGGGCAGCAGGAAATACCGATAATCTATGCCCCGGGAGGCAAAGGGGTATTGGTCGCCTGTTGCCAGTTTCCGGGTAGCGCCATCGCGACCGGAGGTCCAGAATGTCACCTCGTCAAGAAGGGGATAATCCAGCTTGAGATACCAGAACCCCCGGGTATTGCCGGTATTGGCCAGTTGCAGGTTCAGCCAGTACACCGATTCTGTATGACTGAATACCAGGTCATGGCCGTCTGCTGCGGTCCAGGCCAATGACTGCGGCAGGTCTTCCGGAGCTGTAGCCTGGTGGGCGGCATCTTCCGGGTCGGCGCTGTGGAAGCAGACATAGTCCATCAGGTTGTGGCGGGCGCTGTCGTCTGCGACATCCAACACCGGACATGTGCCCGGAGAGAGGGGCTGATTGGCCCAGGCCAGGGCAGACAGGCAGCAGATCATGGCTGCAGACATAAGCCGGATCAGAGTTGGCATTCAGCGCTTCCAGCAACAAAGTGAGCTGGAAGTGTAGCCAACGTACACAATCTTCACTGTTAAACAGATTCAAATTTGCGGGTTTCAGGCAGGAGTCCGCTACAGGGGCAACATGGAACAGATTCTCGCATTCTGCCGGCCCGGCTTCGAGACCGAGGCCGGGCGGGAACTTACCGATTCCGCGATGGAATCCGGTATGTATGGCTTTTTCGAACCGGTGAGGGGCGAGGGCATAGTCTGGTTTTCTCTACCGGGCCCTGAACCTGCCGAGGAGCTGTTGGCTCGGGTCAGGCTGGCGCAACTGGTGTTTGTCCGGGATTGGCTGGTGGTGCTCGAGCGGCTGGAGTTACCGTCAGAAGATCGGGTAGGTGCGGTCATTGAAGGACTCCGACAGCTGGACGGTGGTTGTCCGGAGTGTGCCCGGGTGGAAATCCGCCTGTTGGAAAACAATGCTGACAGGGACCTTGGCAACTTTGCCCGGAAGTGGGTGGCCCCACTGTCAAAGGGGCTCAGGGGCGCAGGGCTCCTGCAGGACGTAGAAGCGGACACGCCTGCCCGGCTGGAGATTTTCCTGCCGGATTTCGGCCATGCAGTGGTGGGCTTCAGTCTCCGGAATAACCGGGCCCGCTTCGTGGGTGGCATCCCGCGGCTTCGGCTTCCGGCGTCGGCTCCAAGCCGCTCGGCACTGAAACTGGAGGAAGCCTGGAAGGTGTTCCTGCCTCCTGAACAGGAGCTGGAGTATCTTGGGGGAGGGAAAAAAGCCGCGGACCTGGGCGCCGCTCCTGGTGGCTGGACCTGGCAGCTGGTCCGTCAGGGCATGCTGGTCACTGCGGTGGATAATGGCCCGATGGATCCGGACCTGATGGCCTCCGGTCAGGTTGAACATGTTCGAGCCGACGGCTATAGCTGGCGGCCGAAGCGCGGTATCGACTGGATGGTCTGCGATATTGTGGATCAGCCCAGAAAGACGGCACGCCTGGCGGTGGACTGGGTGGGTTCCGGTTTATGCCGGTTTACCGTATTCAACCTGAAACTGCCCATGAAGAAACGCTATGAAGAGTGGCTGATCTGCCGCGAAATCATTGAGGAGGGGCTGGCCCGGGCGGGCGTCGGCTTCCGAATGCGCGCCCGCCACCTGTATCATGACCGGGAAGAGATCACCTGCTTTATCGAGCGCATTGGCTGATCAAGTTTGATCCGGTGCGATCAGATTGCGTTCTGCTCGAGCACCGTGATGACTTCATCCTTGTCCATCATCGGGACGAGTTCTGCCATCAGATCCTTGCGTTCCACGGAGTGGTACCAGCGGTCCCAGTCGGCTTCCGAGCGCCAGTTGGCGAGGGTGATGCGGTGATTGGGGTCGTGGCTGTCGACCAGGGTTTCCCCGGAGATGAAGCCCGGCGCCGCCACTGCCTGCTGCAGCACAAGGCGGGCCCGTTGTTCATAGGCTTCTTCCAGGGATTCGGCGATATGGCGTTCGATCAAAACCCGTATCATGGTTTTCCTCCGTACATTTTTAACTGTTATAAACAGCAATTTAGCACGAATTTCTGAAAAATCAGCTTAACCAGAAGGAGTGATCGTTTGACGGCCACTGAATTTGACGCCGAACTTGATGCCCGGGGCCTGTTCTGCCCGGAGCCGGTCATGATGCTCCACAACCGCATTAACGACGTCGAGCCCGGCGGCGTTCTGCGGGTGGTGGCGACCGACCCTTCCACCACCCGGGACATTCCCCGTTTCTGCCAGTTCCTCGGGCATGAGCTGGTGGGACAGGCGGAGCAGGAGGGGGAGTTCGTCTACCTGATTCGTCGTGGCGGATGATCCGGCCATCAGGTCCGGATCGGTAACCGCTCAAGGTGGGCCAGGAACTCCCGCTTGTCCATCTCACCGAGGATCCGTTGGTCTTCCAGTTCGTCGCCATCAGCCTGGAAGAACAGGATCGCAGGTGGGCCAAACAGGCCAAGTTCGTTCAGCAAGGCCTGTTGTTCGGGTGTATTCCGGGTCATGTCGATCTGCAGCAGGGTATAGGATGACAATGCCCGGCCAACCTGAGCATCGCTGAAGACGTTGCGTTCCATGACTTTGCAGGAAATGCACCAGTCCGCATAGAAGTCGAGCATGACCGGTTGATTCCGGTCCCGGGCAGCCTGCAGCAACCTCCGGATTTCCGCCGGCTCCTCGACCCGTTGGAACTCCGCGTGGCTGCCTGCCGCCTGAACTGAAGGTGCCGAAGAGGCAACCGTGAATGGCGCCAGGGGTTTGAGTGGATCGTTGGCGCCACCCACCGCCCCGGCAAGCAGTGCCAGGCCGTAAGCGAACATGATCAGTCCCAGCCCCTTACGGGTCCGCTGCCAGCCGGCCTTGGCGGCGTCAAAGGCACCGAGCTGGACCCCGGTGATGGCAATCAGCAAACCCCAGAGGGTCAGGGCCACCCAGGCAGGAACCAGTCGCTCTACCAGCCAGATGGCCACCGCCAGCAGCATCACACCGTAGAAGTGTTTGACGGCAGTCATCCAGTGGCCGGTGGTGGGCAGCAGCTTGCGGCCGCCAACCGCAACCAGGATCAGCGGAACGCCCATGCCCAGACCGAGCGCAAACAGAGCGACACCGCCGGTAACCGCATTCTGGGTGGTGGAAATATACAGCAGGCTGCCCGCCAGTGGTGCCGAGACACAGGGCGAGACGATCAGCGCCGACAGGGCTCCGATGCCGAAAATGCCTGCGACCCGGGACCCGGTGAGCTTGTGGCTGGCGTTGTTGAGGGAATCCCGGATGAAACGCGGCAGCTGGATCTCGAACAGGTCAAACATGGAGAGTGCAAACACTACGAACAGCGTGGCAAAGACGCCCAGAACCCACGGAGACTGCAGCTGGGCCTGCAGGTTGAAGCTGGCGCCCAGCAATCCGGTCAGAACACCGGCAGCGGCATAGGTCAGCGCCATACCCAGTACGTAGCTCCCCGAGAGCATAAGGGCATGGCCCGTCGTCCGGGTATTATGACCGGACACCAGGGTGGAGATGATGGGAACCATGGGCAGGACGCAGGGCGTGAAGGTCAGCCCCAGGCCCAGCAGGAAAAACAGACCGGCAATGACCAGGACAGATTGCTCGGAGAGGAAGCCCGCCAGGCCGGTGGCCGAGTTGGTATCGACGGACACGTCAGCGCCTGCGGAAGATGCAGATCCGGCCCCCGCTGCGGTCGCGGTTCCGGTCGGGCTGCCCGTCGCGGTTGTCGCAGAGCCAGAGCCAGCATCAGAACCGCCGGGGTAATATAGTACCTCCCGGGTCTGAGGTGGGTAGCACAGCCCGGCCTCGGCGCAACCCTGGTAGGTGACCTCGAGAGTGGCCTCGCGTGCACCTTCCGGCAGGTTGACGGGCACGCGAGCTTCAACCGGCTCATAGAAGACAGTGACTTCACCAAAGAATTCGTCGTTGGTGGTTTCGCCCTGCAATGAGAAGGATGGTTCTCCCACGGTCACGCCGTCAGTAACCGAGGTGACGGCAACGCGGTTCTGGTAAAGGTAGTGACCGGGTGTGATGTTCCAGTTGAGGGTAACCGCGCCCTGATCCGTGGTGTAGTTGAAGGGCAGCGCCTCGTCTACGGGGAGGAAGTCATTGCCGCCACCGAACAGGCTGGAACCGGAACTGCCAAGGGCATGGGCCGTGGAGGCGAACAGGGCCAGGCAGGTGGCCAGGAAAAAAAAGATGGTGAAGGCTATCTGGCGAACGCGGTCGGCATAGATCGGGTTTGTCATCTGGTGTGCAAGTTCCCGGTTATAGGTGTGTGGACGATTCCTGCTCCGACGGCAGTGGACAAAGGGTTGCGGGTAAAGTTCCCGGTGGTCTGGTATTGGATGCGTTAAAGTCGCACAATAGCCATCCAATGAATCACAGTCCAAACGATCTTATCATGCTGTTCAATGACCTGTTCCGGGAGCCATTCCGGACGATTCTGGTCAGGGGCGGCTCAGAACCCGAGTACCTGCCCGCTGACGGACCGTCCGGTCTGGCCCGGGTCGTGTTTGCTCACGGTTATTATGCCAGCGCTTTACATGAAATAAGCCACTGGTGTATTGCCGGTGAGCATCGCCGCACACTTCACGATTATGGTTACTGGTACTGCCCGGATGGTCGCACTGCGGAACAACAGCGGGCCTTTGAGCGGGTAGAAGTCAGGCCCCAGGCCCAGGAATGGCTGTTTTCAGTGGCTGCCGGCTCACGCTTTCACATCAGCGTGGACAATCTCTCCGGTGATGGGGCCTGCGACGAACAGCAGTTCCGTGCCAATGTCCTGGCACAGGCCGAGCGTTACCTGGTCGAGGGGCTACCGTCCCGCGGGCAGCAATTTTTTGATTCACTGAAGAGTTTTTATGGAACCGCCCGGAACTTCGATAACGCCTGGCAACGGGACGTGCAACGCCTGGTTCCACCCAATTCGCTTTCTGACAGAGTAAGGAATACAGAGACTGTATGACATCTGACCCCAAACACACCGGCGATCTGAAGTTCAGTGACCTGAACCTGGACAAACGCCTGCTGGACGCCATCACCAACATCGGATTTGAATACTGCACGCCGATCCAGGCAGAAACGCTCCCGTGGACGCTGGCCTGTGAAGATCTGATTGGTCAGGCCCAGACGGGTACCGGCAAGACCGCGGCCTTTCTGATCACCGCCATCCAGACACTGCTGGAAACTCCGATTCCCGAAAAAGACCGCTTCGCCTCCGAGCCCCGCGTACTGGCGCTGGCGCCAACCCGGGAGCTGGCGATGCAGATTGCCAAGGACGCCGAGCAACTGTGCCAGTATACCGGGCACAACGTTGTCACCGTGGTTGGCGGCATGAACTATGACAAACAGCGGGACCAGCTCCAGAATGAAATCGTGGATATCCTGGTGGCCACACCGGGGCGGCTGATCGATTTTCTGGGTTCCCAGGATGTCTTCCTGGACCAACTGGACATCCTGATCCTCGACGAAGCCGACCGGATGCTGGACATGGGCTTCATCCCGGACGTGAAACGGATCATCCGCAAGTGCACCCCCAAGGACGACCGTCAGACCCTGCTGTTCAGCGCCACCTTCAACCAGGACGTGCTCAACCTGGCGTCCATGTGGACCAGCAACGCCGAGTTTGTGGAAATCGAGCCTGAGCAGAAGACCGCCGAAAGGGTCGAACAGACCGTCTATCTGCTGGGTGAAGATGAAAAACTGCAGGTATTGGTCAATTACCTGAAACGCCCGGAAGTGGAAAAGGCCATCGTCTTCGCCAACCGCCGGGACCAGTGCCGGGACCTCGAGGAAGATCTGAAAAACCAGGGGGTCAAGGTCTCCCTGATGTCCGGTGAGATCGCCCAGAACAAACGCCTGCGTACCCTCGACCAGTTCAAGAAAGGCAATATCCAGGTGCTCGTTGCTACGGACGTGGCCGGCCGGGGCATACACGTCAACGGCGTCACCCACGTGTTCAACTACAACCTGCCGGACAACGCGGAAGACTATGTGCACCGCATTGGCCGGACCGGGCGCGCGGGCAGCAAAGGGGTATCTATCAGCCTGGCCGGTGAGGACGACTCGTTCACCCTCCCGGCGATCGAGACCTACATCAACCAGAAGCTGAAAACCGAAGTTCCTGACGATACCCTCAGAGCACCCCTGGAAAAGCCGGCTATCACCCGCAAGCGCGGTGGCCGCCGCAGTGGTGGCGGCGGACGTCCCCAGGGCGGCCGCGGCTCCCAGCGCCAGCGCAGGAACTGAAGGACGTAGACGACCATGCTGATCGTAGCTGACGAGAATATTCCGTTACTCGACTCCTTCTTCGGAGATATGGGCGAAATCCGCCGGGTTTCCGGCCGCCACATGAGCCCCGAAGACGTGCGGGATGCCGACATCCTGCTGGTCCGGAGCGTAACCCGGGTCAACCGCGAACTGCTCGAAGGCAGCCGTGTCCGCTTCGTTGGAACCGCTACCATCGGCACCGATCACGTGGATCTCCAGTGGCTGGAAGAGCAGGGCATCCGCTTCTCCGCCGCGCCGGGCTGCAACGCCAACAGCGTCGTCGAATACGTTCTTTCGGTACTTTCACTTTATGCCGAGAGGCGTGGCCTGACTGACTGGACGGACCTGAGTGTCGGTATCGTCGGTGTCGGCAACGTCGGCGGTGAGCTGGCAGCCAAGCTGGAACGCCTCGGCTTCACCACCCGACTGTGCGATCCGCCCAGGGCCGAACGGGAAGGCGAACAGGGCCCGGAATTCGTCAGCCTGGACGAAGCCATGGAATGCGACGTGGTCAGCCTCCACACTCCGCTGACCCGGAACAGCCCCCACGCCACCTTCCACATGATCGGAGAACGCGAACTCGCCGGACTCACCTCCGACCAACTCCTTATCAGTGCCGGCCGTGGCGAAGTAATCGATACCTCGGTCCTCAAGCAGCGCCTGACCTCCGCCAACCCGCCTCTCGTTGCCCTGGATGTCTGGGAGCGGGAACCGAAAATCGACCCGGAACTGGTGGACCTGGCTTGGCTGGCAACCCCCCACATCGCCGGTTACAGCCTGGAAGGTAAGGTCCAGGGCACCGAAATGATCTATCAGGCGCTCAGCAACTTCCTGGGTCTGCCGATCCGCAAAAAAGCCGGCCAGTTCCTCCCGGAACCCGCTTTGAGCAAGGTTTCGTTTACCTCGGCGGCTGACGAAGACAAGGCCATCAAGACCGCGCTCAGGGCCTGTTACGACCCCCGAGAGGACGATGTCCGTTTACGCCTCGCCATGAACGGTAGTGCAGAAGAAAGGGGCGCCGCGTTCGACCGCCTGCGCCGGGATTACCCGGTAAGAAGGGAATGCTCCAGTCTGAAGGTCCAGCTCAAAGGAACCAGTAAGTCCCTGCAGGACAGTTTCAGAGCGATTGGTTTCAAACTGAAGATCTGAGGGATGTCCGTCAGGCGTTAACTTGGGGGGAGCTCCGCTGGTGGGGCCACCCTTCCGAAACACGCTCCTGGCGGCACGTCCCTGTGACGCTTGAGCTCCGCCATCCATGGCTCCGCACAGTTTCGGAAGGGTGGCCCCACCAGCGGAGCTATCGAACCTTTGTGCAAGTCTTCAGAGATTCGCTTCCTGCAGCGCTCGAATACGATCTTCCAGCGGCGGATGCGTCATGAACAGAGCGCTCAGACCCGCCCGGGCACCGCGGTTGATACCGAACGCCTGCAGCGAATCCGGCATCTGATCCGGCACTTCACTTTCCTGTTTCAGCCGTGCCAGAGCATTGATCATCGCCGAGCGACCCGCCAGCTGGGCACCGGCAATATCCGCCCGGTACTCCCGGCGACGGGAGAACCAGAACACGATAGTACTGGCCAGGATGCCAAGAACGATCTCAGCGACAATGCTCACGACAAAGAAACCGATGCCGTGGCCCTGTTCATTCTTGAACACTACCCGGTCCACAAAAGAGCCGATCACCCGCGATGCGAAGATCACGAAGGTGTTCACCACACCCTGAATCAGCGCCAGGGTCACCATGTCCCCATTGGCCACGTGACCGATCTCGTGACCGAGTACTGCCCGAATTTCGTCCTTGTTGAAACGGTGCAAAAGGCCCTCACTGACGGCCACCAGCGCATCATTCTTGTTCCAGCCGGTGGCGAACGCGTTGGACTGGGAAGCGGGGAAAATGGCCACCTCCGGCGTCTTGATTCCCGCGTTGCGGGCCAGTTCCGCGACGGTATCCACCAGCCAGCGCTCGGCCGGAGTCCGGGGTGATTCGATCACCTGTGCCTTGGTACTCCATTTTGCCATCGGCTTGGAAATGAACAGTGAAATCAGGGCACCGGCGAAGCCGAACACTGCCGCAAATGCCAGCAGCGAGCCGTATTCGATGCCTTGCTGGCTCAGGTAACTGTCGACACCCAGCAAACGCAGGGTAAAACTGGCCACCACGATGACCGCGAGGTTGGTCGCCAGAAACAGCAGTATGCGCATGTTAATTCCTTGAAAGTTCAGTCAAAGACACAATTCACCCATCTGACCGGAATATGCGGCCCGGGTTCTCGGCTTCAAGAGTATTACCGCGATTTAATGGTAGCTGCTGTCGGCGAAAAAAGTAGCCTGGACCACCTGGCTGATGCGCCCAGAGTTGCCGCTCTTCAGCGCCTGGCGGATCAGATGGATATGGGTGGAGAGGTCCCGCCGGACGGACCGGGGCAGGTTGTCGGTTTTGGCCATTTGTACACCGGCTGCATCGGCCAGGGCTTGGGGCGCCGGAGCGCTGAGCCGGATGAAGGCATCCCGGGTCAGCACAGCCTGGTCGAGGGCTTCCTGACGGATGGTATCCACGTAGCGTAGTAGCCCTTCCTCCTCAAGCCAGAGCAGGGCGCCGAAACAGGCCATGTGCCGCTTGCTGTGCAGGCCGAACTCATCGGGCTCGTCCGGCCCGGCAATGTCTTCCACGAACAGGTTCACCCGGCGCGGAAAGACACCGTAGAGTTGGACCAGGGCGACGGCGACGTCCTTATAGAATTCCTCGACGTGAATGTCTGCCATAACTTGTCCGTTACTGCTGGTATTTGCTCAGGAAATTGCCGAGGCGGCCCATGGCGTCCTCGAGAGTGTCCGCCCTCGGCAAAAAGACCACCCGCAGGTGCTGTTTGTCATCCACGTTGAACGCCGACCCCTGTACCAGCAGGATCTTTTCCTGCAGCAGCAGGTCAAGTACCAGCTTCTCGTCATTGACGATGGGGAACTTCTTCGGATCCAGTTTCGGGAACAGGTACAGAGCACCTTCTGGCTTCACACAGCTGACACCGGGAATATCGTTCAGCATCCGCCAGGCGGTATCGCGCTGCTCGAACAGGCGGCCCCCCGGGGCGACCAGATCGTCGATGGACTGGTATCCACCCAGGGCGGTCTGGATGGCGAGCTGGGCCGGCACGTTGGCGCACAGGCGCATGTTGGAGAGCATCTCGATGCCTTCCACCAGGTCCCGGGCGCGGTGTTTGGCGCCGCTGATGATCATCCAGCCGGAGCGGTATCCGGCCGCGCGGTAATTCTTGGACAAGCCATTGTAGGTGAAGAACAGGACATCATCCGCCAGGGAAGCGGTGGACACGTGCCGGGTGCCGTCGTAGAGAATCTTGTCGTAGATCTCGTCCGACAGCACGATCAGGTTGTGCTTGCGGGCCAGTTCGATGACCTGCTCCAGCAACTCGGTGGAATAGACCGCCCCGGTCGGGTTGTTGGGATTGATCAGCACGATGGCACGGGTGCGCCGGGTGATCTTCTTGCGGATATCGTCAATATCCGGAAACCAGTTCTGTTCCTCATCGCAGCGGTAATGCACCGGTTTGCCACTGGACAGGGTGACCGCGGCGGTCCACAGCGGATAATCCGGTGCCGGAATGAGTACTTCGTCCCCGGTGTTGAGCATCGCCTGCATGGACATCACGATCAGTTCACTGACGCCATTACCCAGGTAGATGTCGTCAATATCCACCTTGTCGATGCCGCGTTGCTGGCAGTAATGCATGACCGCCTTGCGGGCAGAGAACAGGCCCTTGGACTCCACATAGCCCTGAGCCTGATGCATATTGTAGATGACGTCCTGCTGGATCTCTTCCGGCACATCAAGCTCGAACGCGGCCGGGTTGCCGATGTTGAGCTTGAGTACCCGGTGACCTTCTTCTTCCAGCCGACGCGCCTCACGCAGAACCACTCCACGAATTTCGTAACAGACGTTATCGAGCTTGGCGGACTTGTAGTAGTTCTGCATGAATTCAGGTTCCTTGAGAGGTAATACGGATACACAGCCGTCCGGTTGACGGAAGGCTTTATTCTATCGGAGCGAGGGTGCGCTACAACAGGGTAATTATGATGAATTGTGGCGGATGTAGGGAGTAAACCTCAGGCGAATTCCCGGTTTTGTGATCAAGTGGCCTGTAACGGCGTGTTATTTTCCATCGGACTTGGTCACAATCAGGAACCTCGCGCTCACCACAGGAGACCAGAATGGCGCAATCCAGTATCTACGATTTTACCGTTCGTGATATTCAGGGCAACGAACAGAGCATGGAGGCCTACCGCGATAAGGTATTGCTGATCGTGAACACGGCCAGCAAGTGTGGTTTCACGCCCCAGTTTGAAGGTCTTCAGGCCTTATACAAGGACCTGAACGAACAAGGCCTGGAAGTTCTGGGGTTTCCTTGCAATCAGTTCATGAACCAGGATCCGGGCACCGATGAATCCATCAGCCAGTTCTGCAGCCTCAATTATGGCGTGGATTTTCCCATGTTTGCCAAGATCGAGGTGAACGGTGACGGAACACATCCCCTGTACCGATTCCTGAAGCAGGAAGCGCGGGGCCTGATGGGATCAGAGAAGGTCAAATGGAACTTCACCAAGTTCCTGGTGGATCGTAACGGCCGGGTTGTGCGCCGCTACCCGCCCACCGCCAAACCCGAGGCGATCCGGAAGGATATTGAAGAGTTGCTGTAGCGGCATTGTGCCCCGGAATCCGGAGGGGGGTTACTCCCGGGGCGCCCAGCGACTGATAGCGCTGC
Source organism: Marinobacter sp. DUT-1 (assembly GCF_050379415.1). Lineage (NCBI taxonomy): Bacteria > Pseudomonadati > Pseudomonadota > Gammaproteobacteria > Pseudomonadales > Marinobacteraceae > Marinobacter > Marinobacter sp. DUT-1. Next base: position 668,672 of record NZ_JBNRLS010000002.1, on the reverse strand, counting down.
GGAGCTGGTCCCGGTTGTAGGGCTTGGTGATGTAGTCGCTCATGCCGGCGGCAATGCAGTCCTCCCGGTCCCCCTGCATGACATTGGCCGTGACCGCAATCACGGGCAGGTCTTTCCAGTCCGGGTTCTCGCGAATCTGCCGGGTGGCCTCATAGCCGTCCATGACCGGCATCTGGCAGTCCATCAGGACCAGGTCATAGGAGGCATTCTTCAGGGCTTCCAGTGCCCGCTTGCCATTTTCTGCGTGGTCCACGCGGTGGCCAAGCTTTTTCAGCAGGCTGCTGGCGACCAGCTGGTTCACCTGATTGTCTTCCACCAATAGTATCTGCAAGGGTCGGATGGGGCCGGTCGGCACTTCTGCTTGCTGTTCCTGCGCCTGTTCTGCCGGCATCAGCCCGGCAGCCCGGCACAGGCACCGGTACAGTTCATCCCGCCTCAGGGGGAGCGACAGAATCTGGTGGTCTGTATGGCCGTCTACGCTGTTGCCCCTGGCCTCGGCGAGAATGACGCCTTCCCCGGACCAGTTGTCCGCATACGCCATGGTTTCGGTGTCACCCGCGTCGATCGTTGACAACAGGATGCCCTCGGGATGTCGGCTTGCGCCCCGGACCGGTATTCCCCAGGCCCTCAACTGGCTCTCCAGTGCCAGACGGTGGGGATGCGCCGGTGGCACCGCCAGCGCAACGCCAATCTGCTGGAGCTTCTCCGGAATCGATTCAACCGCTGCGCGTGATTCGGGTTCTTCGTGAACGGGCAGGGGCAAGGTGACGGTAAAATGGGTGCCGCTGCCTTCCTGGGAATCCACCATGATCTGCCCGTGCATCCGCTCCACCAGTTGCCGGCAAAGGGTCAGGCCGAGGCCGGTGCCGCCGTAGAGGCGAGTGGTGTCGGTATCGGCCTGGGAGAAGGGGGAGAAAATCCGGTGCAACCCTTCCCGGGACATGCCAATGCCGGTATCGATGATTTCCAGGCGCAGACTGCCCCCGGAATGGGTAGCCTTGATCTTCACATGCCCGGCATCGGTGAACTTGATGGCATTGCTGATCAGGTTGTTGAGAATCTGTCGGGTCCGGGTGGGATCGCCGAGAAAGGTTTCCGGCAGTTCCGGATCAATTTCGCTGACCAGGTCAATGCCCTTGGCCCGGGCCTGCTGGGAGTGCAGGGTCGCGCATTCCTCGATCAGGTGTCGCATGCTGAACGGAATATTTTCCAGATTGAGCTTGCCGGCCTCGACTTTGGAAATATCCAGAATATCGTTGAGCAGGCCAAGCAGACTTTCGCCTGCATTCAGCGCGATCTCGATCCGGTTGCGTTGAGCCGGGTCCAGCTCGCCCTCAAGCGCGACTCCCAGCATGCCCAGGACACCATTGAGCGGTGTGCGTATTTCGTGGCTCATGCTGGCAAGGAAGTTGGCCCGCGACCGGGCCCTGCGGACGGCATCTTCCTTGGCTCTTACCAGGGCCCGGTTGCCCCGCTGCAACGCTGCGTTCTTGTCCGAGATTTCGCGGGTGCGGTCAGCGACTTCCTGCTCCAGCTGATTGGAGTAGTTCTTGATGGCGCTCTCTGCGTCGCGCAGCTGTTCCAGACTGGAGTCGATGGTTTCCAGATGCTGGTTAATGATGCCGACCATGGTGCCGATCTCGTCCTGCTCATGCCGTGCGGGCACGGGCAGTCGGATCTTTTCCGGGGAATCGGCGGAAACCCGGCTCAGCGCACCGATGACATTCATCATGGGGCGGGTCAGTACCACGTAGAAAATCGCCAGCAGGGCACCCGACAGTGCCAGACTTTTCAGCAGGCCGCTGAATAGGGTATAGGCGGCTCGTTTGAGGAACTGCAGTCCGTAGTGAAAGGTATCAATGGTGACGACGAGCTCCCCCAGGGGCAGGTTGGCAAGCTGACGCACCTCGAGTTCCGAGCTGAAGGAGCGGCTGTCCCCGAACAGCAGGTCACTGAGCCAGCGGTAGGGAGACACGGGGCTACTCTGACTGGCCGCCGCCATGGTATGCCCTTCGTTGTCGATGATACGGGCATCGATGGTGGCCGGATGGCGCAGCAGGCCATCAAGCAGTTCCTCGGCGAGGCGGACATCGATGTTGTACGCAATCTGGGATGCCGGGCTGTGACTGATCTCGATCAGCGCGTTGATTTCCGCTTCCATGGCATCCCTGGCACTGAAATAGTCCAGGGTGATCTGGACCAGGTTCAGCACAAGCCCCAGCGCCATGGCGACGAGGAGGGTGTCTCGGGTCAGCCTGTAGGAAAGTCGCTTCTTGAAAGTGTTGGTCACGGGTAGTTGCTGTCTCTGTTCCCGGCAGGTTAAGCATCGGAGCCCGGCTACTGCGGTTTGCCGATAGTATTCAACACGCGAGGGCAAGGGTAGCAGAAAAGGCGAATGGAATCCGTGTTTTGAATAACGTGGAGAATCCATCCTATAGATTTTGTGAATTTTCTATCGCAGATGTATCATTGCGGTGAATGTAGCGATTGGCTGGCTAGCCGCTATCCGACTTTCCCTGACGCAACGCCGGAGCGCCTGATGGATCTTTCCCGTGTCGACCTCAACCTGCTGGTGTATCTGGATGTGCTGTTGCGGGAACGCAACGTGACCAAGGCGGCCAACCATCTCGGGATCACCCAGCCTGCCATGAGTAACGGCCTGCGTCGATTGCGGGATCTGTTTGCCGATCCGTTACTGGTCAGAACCAGCGAGGGCATGACCGCCACGGAGCGGGCCAGGGAACTGCAGCCGCTGGTTCGAGGCATCCTGTCGGATATCGAACAGGCGGTTCAGGAGAAAACGCCATTCTCGGCCATGGAGAGCCAACGGGTGTTCCGGATTATGGCCAGTGACTACGCCGAATCCTGCCTGATGCCCCGGGTCCTGCGCCGGATCCGCCAGGAGGCGCCCCATGTCACCCTGGATGTGCTGACCCCCAGTGACGTGAGCTTCCTGGACGTGGAGCAGGGGCGGCTGGATATGGCCATTAACCGCTTCGACAAGATTCCCCAGTCGTTTCACCAGAAAACGCTCTGGACCGAGTATTTCGCCTGCCTGATGAATGCCCGGAATCCGATCCTCAAGGAGCCGTTCACCCTGGATACCTACCTGGCGGCGAGCCATATCTGGGTCAGCAAGACCGGTTTTGGCGTTGGTGTGGGGGTGAATCCCAAAGACGTGCAGCGTCTTGGCTGGGTGGATGAGGCGCTCGGGCGCATGGGGGCCAAGCGGCAAATCTCCGTGTTCACTCGCCACTACCAGGTGGCGATGCTGCTGGCCGAGCAGCACGATCTGATTGCCACCCTGCCGTCACGGGCGGCCTGGCTTCAGAAGGACAACCCCAACCTGGTGGTCAAGGTGCCGCCGTTCGAAATACCGCCGTTCGAGCTGAAAATGGCCTGGAGCCCGTTACTGCAGCACAACACGGATCACCAGTGGCTGAGGAAGCTGATCGCCGAGGTGGCAGAGGAAGTGGATGAGGAGTTCGCGCCCTTCGGTGCCCGCTTTGAATCCGCAGACCTGCCGCAGGTCCGCCATTCAGAGCGGTAGCTGGCGCAGCTCCAGGGAGCTTCGCCCGGCGTCCCACATGCGCTGGAACGCCTCTGACAGCAGCTTCACCCGCCCACTGTCGGAAAAGTTGCAGAAGCCATCCGGCTTGTAAAAGTTGTGGCGGTACAGCACGCCCTCCCGATCGATCAGCATGAACGGCTGATCCTCCACCGGATAGTCGTCGTTCACCAGCTTCAGCTCAATCCGGCTGGGCAGCCGGCGCATCAGCTCCACCAGCTGGTGACGGCGTTTGACCAGGGGTTTGTCATCGTGGATCAGTAGCCGGACTTCGCTGAGACGGTGGCGACGGGCCAGGGCGGAAATCAGCTCCCGGAACCGGAAACGGTCGTACAGGTCGTGTTCCAGCAACCGGTCATACAGCCAGATCCGCTGCCCCGCCTGACCGGCCAGGGAGTCCATCAGGGCCAGCATGTGGGGCTCGTTATCAAACAGCCAGCTTTGCCGATCCGCTTCCAGTAGCAGGGGGTTGTCGCGTTCCTCCAGTGCGGCTATGGCGAGCTCCGGCGCAAGGCAACGCATGTCATAGTGGGGAATACCGACATCGTCATAGACGTCAGAGCACACATGGAATCCGGATCTTTGGTAGAAAGGAATCGCGTGTTCCTGGGCGGACAGCCGGACTTCTTCATACTGGCCTGCGGCCTCTGCGAGCAGGTGGCGCAGCAACGCCTGTCCGATGCCTTTGCCCCGATAGTCCGGCAGGATTGCCATGCGGCCGATGTGCGCAGTTTCGTCAAGACTGGAGAACAGTCGGGCCACGCCCACCGGGGTGTTGTCAGGCAGTACCGCCAGGAAATGATCCGCAATCTCGTCGGTATCGTCCCACTCCAGCTCCGGCGGCACCCGCTGTTCTTCGATAAACACGCGCTGGCGGATCTCCCGGATATGGCCGGGGGCCAGCTGCCAGCTGTACTTGCGAATCCGGACAGTCATGACACTCCTATTCGAAATAGACCGAGCCCTGGTTGTACAGGGTCGTCAGCAGTCCGAGCAGGGCCGGGTCCGAAGCAAACCCGGAGAGTGCCTCCATGTCGACACGGGCAGCGGCGCATAGCAGCGGCGCCAGTGGACGGGCATCGCCCTTGAGCAGGTATTGCTCACCATCCACAAACAAGGCGGTGTCTTCGCCGAGTTCATAAAACGCAAACCTGGACCCCTCGTTCCATCGAAGTTGTTCGCCGGCGCCGATGGCCTCGGCCAGGTCCTCTGCGGAGGCGGGCTCGTCGGCGGGGACCACGATGTCGAGACTCTTTGGTGCGGTGGCGTACTGGCCAAACCACAGGGCCAGTTGTCGCCGGTTGCCGACTTTCTCCTGGATGATGCCGTTAAGCCGGTCAATGACTTCCGGGGCTATGGTGCCGGGGTTGTCCTGGACCTTGAGGTCGGGATCGTTGATGTGCTCGGCGGCATCTGACTGGCCACACAGAAAGTCGGTGAAACCTGTCAGGATGTCGTCGACGGTGGGCGCCCGGAACCCTACCGACAGGGTAATGCAGTCGTCCTCGGCCACCCCGTGATGGCCGATGCCCGGCGGCAGGTAGAGCATATCGCCCGGAGCCAGGGTGACGGTTTCCTCGCCTTCCCAGCTGCTCAGAATCCGCAGGGGCGTGCCTTCCACTCTGGGCGAGGTATGGTCGCACTGACCGCCGAAGGTCCAGCGGCGATGGCCCTGAGCCTGGAGCAGAAACACATCGTACTGATCGTAATGGGGGCCGACGCTGCCACCTTTCGGGGCGTAGCTGGCCATGATGTCATCCAGGCGCCAGTTGGGAATGAACCGGAAGTGTTCGAGCAGATCGGCAATTTCCGGAACCCAGTGGTCCAGGCCTTGTACCAGAAGCGTCCAGTCCTGCTCCGGCAGGTCGCTGAACCGGTCGGGGGTGAAGGGGCCGTTGTGCAACTGCCAGCGCTTGCCGTTGTCGTTCTCGATGACGATCCGGGATTCCACACCCTCCTCGCAGGCCAGGCCGGCCAGCTCGTCAGGGCTTACCGGGCATTGGAAGCCGGGGAACGCCTGGCGGATCACCAAGGGTTTTTTCTGCCAGTAGTCCCGCAGAAACTCGGAAGGTGTCAGTCCGCCAAGCATATCCATGGTGTGCTCCCGCTATCAGATGTTGCGCGCCTGCTCGATGGCATTACCGATGTAGTTGCCCGGTGTGAGGGCCATCAACTCTGCCTTGGCGGCGTCCGGAATGTCGAGGGTTTCCACGAAATTCTTGATCACTTCCGGAGTCATTGCCTTGCCCCGGGTCAAAGCCTTGAGCTTTTCATAGGGCTTTTCGATGTTGTAGCGGCGCATGACCGTCTGGATCGGCTCGGCCAGGACTTCCCAGGCGTGGTCCAGATCCTCGTCCAGGCGGGCAGGGTTGATTTCCAGTTTGCCCAGACCCTTGAGGGTCGCTTCGTAGGCAATCAGGCTGTGGCCGAAGCCGACGCCAAGGTTCCGCAGAACGGTCGAATCAGTCAGATCCCGTTGCCAGCGTGAGATCGGCAGTTTGGCGGCCAGGTGATCGAACAGGGCATTGGCAATGCCCAGGTTGCCCTCGGAATTCTCGAAATCGATCGGATTGACCTTGTGCGGCATGGTGGAGGAACCCACTTCGCCTTCCACAGTCTTCTGCTTGAAGTAACCCAGAGAGATGTAGCCCCAGACATCCCGGTCGAGGTCGAGCAGGATGGTGTTGAAGCGGGCAATGGCGTCATACAGCTCGGCAATGTAGTCGTGGGGCTCGATCTGGGTGGTGTACGGGTTCCAGTCCAGGCCAAGGCTCTCGACGAACTCTTCGGCGTTGGCGGCCCAGTCCACGTCCGGGTAGGCAGACAGGTGGGCGTTGTAGTTACCCACAGCGCCGTTGATCTTGCCCATGATTTCCACTTCACGGATCTGCATCAGCTGGCGGCGCAGGCGGTAGACCACGTTGGCCAGTTCCTTGCCCACGGTAGTGGGGGAGGCGGTCTGGCCGTGGGTCCGGGACAGCATGGGCTGGTCCGCGTGCTCCTTTGCCAGATCTGCCAGCTTGTCGACCACCCGATCAATGGCCGGCAACAGGCCGTGGTCCAGGCCCTCGCGCAGCATCAGGGCGTGGGAGAGGTTGTTGATGTCCTCGGAGGTGCAGGCAAAGTGTACGAATTCGGTGACCGCATGCAGTTCGGGAACTTCGGCAATCTTTTCCTTGATGAAGTACTCGACGGCCTTGACGTCGTGGTTCGTGGTGCGTTCGATTTCCTTGATGCGCTCGGCGTCTTCCAGGCTGAACTCACTGACCAGCTTGTCGAGAAAGCTGGTGGCTTCGGCGGAGAACGCAGGCACTTCGGTGATCTCCGGGTGCGCGGCCAGCTTCTGGAGCCAGCGGATTTCGACGGTTACCCGGTTACGGATCAGACCATACTCGCTGAAGATGCTGCGGAATACGCTGACTTTGCTGCCATAGCGTCCATCGACCGGGGAAATGGCGGTCAGGGCGGTGAGTTCCATCGAAAACCTCTCAAGTGATCAAAGAATCGAAACAAACTGGGAAACAGGGGTGCCAATGATACACCAGCGGGCCCTCTGAATCAGCGTTAATCCAGGCTTTGCCGTTACAGCGGCTGGCGTGCCTTCTCGGCCAGTTCCCGGGCGTGGTGGATGACCTTGCGCCGGGAGAAGATCAGCTGCCAGCGGCGCCCGCCGCACTGGCGCCAGAGCACCGCCGAGCGGATGCCGGCCAGGAGGAGGGCCCGGACCTTGTCGGCATTCTCGTCCCGCTGCAGTACCGCGGGATCACCGGTGACCTGGATGCGCTGACGGAAAGTGCTGATGGTGTCGGCGTAGATCGAGGCCAGGTTGCCGATCAGGTTGGCGTGCGTATAGCCAAAATGGCTTGCGGTATGGCGGGCCTGATCGATACGACTGCCGATCACTTCCAGCATGTCCGAACGCCGGTTCAGTTTGGACTCGAGGTGGATCAGGTTGAGTACATACTTGAGTACCTCGATGTCCCGCTGCTTGCTTTGCTGGCTCATGACTGTGGAAAGGGTAACCAGACCTTCCCGGATATCGGACAGTTCACCGCCATAGACGTCCAGGGTTGAGGGCGGATCCGTGGCAAACAGCGAACGGATGCAGGTCTCCAGGGATGCCGGGTTGCACTGGCCGTTGTGGGCAATCTGCTGCACCAGGTTGGCCGCCTGGAACACGCCGGCCAGCGCCAGGGTCTGATCATGCAGGGACCGGCTCATGCGCGGGCTTCCTTCTGTTCCGTACTCAGCAGGCGCTGGGGCAGGGGCTCTCCGTCACGCCAGGTTTCCTCGATCACGCCGCCGCCGAGGCAGACCTCGCCATCGTAGAAGACCACTGACTGACCGGGGGTAACCGCACGTTGGGCATCGTCAAAGACAACCTCCACGCCGCCGTCGAGCAGGGTCACCTCGCAGTCCTGGTCCGGCTGGCGATAGCGGGTTTTTGCCTTGCAGCGGAACTGCCCGGCCGGTGGCTCGCCGGCGACCCAGTCGATCGGACCCGAGACCAGACCCCGGGAAAAGAGCAGGGGATGGTGTTTGCCCTGAACGGCAATCAGCACGTTGCGGGCGAGGTCTTTCCCGGCCACATACCATGGCTCGTCTCCGAACTCGCTGAGACCGCCGATGCCCAGGCCCTGGCGCTGGCCGATGGTGTGATACATCAGGCCCTGGTGTCGGCCGATGACCTGGCCGTCCGGGGTTTGTATATCGCCTGGCTGGGCCGGCAGATACTGTTTCAGGAAGTCCCGGAATTTCCGTTCGCCGATGAAGCAGATGCCGGTGGAATCCTTCTTGTCATGGGTGACGAAGCCCTGTTCCTCGGCAATCCGCCGTACCTCGGGTTTTTCCAGTTCGCCGACCGGGAACAGGGTGCGGGCGATGCGCTCACCGGAAACCGCATGGAGAAAATAGCTCTGATCCTTGTTGGGATCGAGGCCTTTCAGGAGCAGGGCCTTGCCGGATCCGTCATCGAGTGGGCGCTGACGGGCGTAGTGCCCGGTGGCGATGTAATCCGCGCCCAGGGTGATGGCATAGTCGAGGAAGGCTCGGAACTTCACTTCCTTGTTGCACAGGATGTCCGGGTTGGGGGTGCGCCCGGCCTTGTACTCGGACAGGAAGTGTTCGAACACGCGGTCCCAGTATTCTGCCGCGAAGCTTGCGGTGTGCAGCTTGATTCCGATGTCATCGGCCACGGCCTGCGCGTCCGCCAGGTCGGTCATGGCGGTACAGTATTCGGTGCCGTCGTCTTCGTCCCAGTTCTTCATGAACAGGCCCTCGACCTGGTACCCCTGCTGTTTCAGGAGCCAGGCAGCCACGGAAGAATCGACGCCGCCGGACATGCCGACGATGACACGGGTGGATTCCGGAGACTTGGTATCGGGTGTTGTGCTCATGTCAGCCCTGTTGCCGCTAAAACAGAGGATTCTAACATTTCCGCGGAATCACGTCTGCGCATCGACGATGACGTCAAGCGGGTAACGGCGGCCTTTTCGGTAATCTTCTATGCACTGGAGCACCAGGGGGCTGCGCAGCTTGCCCCCGAGTTGGCGGATCTCATCGAACTCGAGCCAGTGGGCGGCGATGATGCCATCGTCGAGTTCGGAGGAACGGTGGCGAACCGCCTCTGCAGCATAGCAAAAGCGATAATAGGTAACGCCGTTGGCCGGCGCCTTGTAAGTGTACACCCCGAGGAAATGGCGGGGCTCGACCTGCCAGCCGGTTTCTTCGAGAGTTTCCCGGCGTACAGCATCGAGGATAGCCTCGTCTTCCTCGACATGTCCGGCAGGTTGGTTGAAGACAACCTGTCCACTACTGACTTCCTCCACCATGAGAAAACGCCCGCGGTCATCTTCGACGATTACGGCAACGGTTGCGTGGGGTGTCCAGGTCATGATCGGGGGCGTCTCCTGCGGCGTTGAAGTCTGGCCGGTTGGTTGGCAGCCGGCACGTTCACCGTAACGGTGCGGTATTGCCCGGAAGCCAGGTTGTCCAGGCTCCAGTCTCCGATACGGTAACGGATCAGGCGCAGTGTGGGGAAGCCGACAGCAGCGGTCATGCGTCGTACCTGGCGATTCTTGCCTTCGGTAATGGTCAGCTCGATCCAGCTGGTGGGTACCGTCTCCCGGTGCCGGACTGGTGGAACGCGGGGCCACACCTTGGGAGCTTTCATGCGCCTGGCCCTGGCGGGGCGGGTCTTGCCGTCCTTGAGTTCGACCCCTGTGGCAAGCTGCGACAGTGCCTGGTCAGTAATTTCGCCTTCCACCTGGACCCAATAGGTTTTGGGCATTTTCCGGGAAGGCGAGGCAATCCGGTGTTGCAGAGCGCCATCACCGGTGAGCAGCAGGAGACCCTCGGAATCGAAATCGAGACGACCGGCCGGGTAGACATCTTTCAGGGGAATCCAGTCTGCCAGGGTCTGGCGTGGGGGCTGGTCCGGGTCGTTGGGCCGGTCGGTAAACTGGCAGAGAACCTGGAAAGGTTTATTGAACAGAACGAGTTCGGCCATGCCTGCGTTGCATACTGTCGGTTGCTGGTCTGACGGGACGGAGGTTTGCAGGGTACCCGAATCCGGGGATTTGGCAACCGGTGTCTGGACACTAAACGCCTCTTCGGGCGTAAGCGTATGCTGCCCGCCGTGTCGAGCACGAGTCCTCAACAGCCCGGCTGGCGCTGGCGCCAGCCATCCGGTTCATACCTGCCTGTCGGGCAGGTATGGGGAAACAGGTTGCCGCCTCAGGCGTTTACTGCCCGCGGGGGGTAGTCTCCACGGTCCTCGTCGCGGGGGGCGGACTTCTTTTCGCTACTACCGGAAGGCGCCTGGGACTGCCGGGAAGGCATGTCCTCGGGCACGATATTGACTGCGTGAATTCCCTTGTCGCTGGGCTTTTTGTCAAAGGTTACGGCCTGACCGGCTTTCAGTGTCTTGTAGCCATCCATCTGAACCGAGGAAAAATGGGCAAACAGGTCGTCGCTGCAGCCATCCTCGATGATGAATCCGTAGCCCTTGGCATTGTTGAACCACTTGACCTTGCCTCTTGGCATGATGAACTCCCCTGTTCTTTTGCTGTCAGTTCTTATTATTCGTTACACCCTGAATCCCGGAACTCCGCCGGGATCCTGTTGCTTGTTTGCGCGCTTGGTTACGTTTGCATCGCATACATTTACATTATTTTACAATGCTCCTTAACTGTCGACCAATCAGCGCCCGGAGTCAATAGTTTCTATCGAGGTTATGTGTGGTTTAACGCGGTCCGGAAGCTGTATCATCCTCGTATTGATAAATATCTCACGCCCGGGGACTCGGGCCGCTTGAAAACCCGACCCCGGACAACCACATTTAACCCGAGGACACCGAGTAAACCGGTAAAGAAACATGCGGACTATCGACAATTCTCTACTAGTATTGAATCAGGGGGAGGACGATCAGCCAGGCCGACAGGACGACCTCAGTGTTGCGCCCGAAAAGCCTGCTCTGAAGCGCCCGGCGCGTTACCGGGTCGTGCTTCTGAACGATGACTACACCCCCATGGACTTCGTGGTGGATGTATTGATGAAGTTCTTCGGAATGAACGAGGAGAAGGCGACGCAGGTGATGCTGCTCGTCCATACGCAGGGAAAAGCCGTATGTGGGGTATATACCCGAGACATCGCAGAAACAAAGGCAGCACAGGTGAACCAGTATTCCTCGGAATGCGAACATCCGCTCCTTTGCGAGATTGAACGTGCGGACTGACAGACGTTGGGGTGGCCCATGCTGAGCAAAGATCTTGAAATTACGCTGAATACGGCCTTCAAAAGTGCCCGGGACAAACGTCATGAATTCATGACCGTCGAGCATTTACTGTTGGCTCTGCTTAATAATGAATCGGCGGTGGGCGTCCTCAAAGCCTGTGGTGCTGACCTCAAGCGCCTCGAGGAAGAACTGGTGGAATTCGTCGATTCCACCACACCACTGATTCCCAGTAACGACAGCGAACGTGAAACCCAGCCCACGCTGGGCTTCCAGCGTGTGCTGCAGCGGGCTGTTTTCCACGTACAGTCCTCTGGCAAGAAGGAGGTTACCGGTGCGAATGTCTTGGTAGCGATCTTCAGCGAGCAGGAAAGCCAGGCGGTGTATGTGCTGAAGAAGCAGAGCATTGCCCGCATCGACGTGGTCAATTTTGTTTCCCATGGCATTTCCCGGGTTCAGGGTGCCGAGGATCAGGAAGGGCATGACCAGGCTTCCCACGAGGAGGCAGGTGAAGAGGGTTCCCAGTCCAAGCCACTGGAAAGCTATGCCACCAACCTGAACGAGCAGGCCCGTCAGGGTCGTATCGACCCGCTGATCGGCCGTGAACACGAAGTCGAGCGGGTGGTCCAGATCCTGGCCCGTCGCCGCAAGAACAACCCGCTGCTGGTGGGGGAGGCTGGCGTTGGCAAGACCGCCATCGCCGAGGGCCTGGCCAAGCGGATCGTGGACGGTCAGGTGCCGGACATCATCTCTGATGCGGTGGTCTACTCCCTGGACATGGGCGCGTTGCTGGCCGGTACCAAGTACCGGGGTGACTTCGAGAAGCGCCTGAAAGGCCTGCTGAGTGAACTGAAGAAGCAGCAGCATGCGATCCTGTTCATCGACGAGATCCATACCATCATCGGTGCGGGGTCCGCGTCGGGCGGTGTGATGGATGCGTCCAACCTGCTCAAGCCGATGCTCAGCTCCGGTGAGATCCGTTGTATCGGTTCCACCACCTTCCAGGAGTTCCGGGGTATCTTCGAGAAGGACAGCGCGCTGGCACGTCGCTTCCAGAAGATCGATGTCAACGAGCCGAGCGTCGAGGATACCTACCAGATCCTCAAGGGCCTCAAGCCCAACTTCGAGAAGCACCATGATCTCAAGTACACGGACAAGGCCCTTCGGGTAGCTGCGGAACTGGCCGATCGCTACATTACCGACCGTCACTTGCCGGACAAGGCCATCGATGTGATCGACGAGGCCGGTGCCCGCCAGCGCATGCTGCCGGAAAACAAGCGCAAGAAGACCGTCGATGTCTCGGAAATCGAGGACGTGGTGGCCAACATCGCGCGGATTCCCCCGAAGAATGTGTCCACCAGCGACAAGGATCTGCTCCGCAACCTGGAGCGGGACCTCAAGATGGTGGTGTTCGGACAGGACCCGGCCATCGAATCCCTGGCCACAGCCATCAAGCTTGCCCGTGCGGGTCTGAAGGCTCCGGAGAAGCCGGAAGGCGCGTTCCTGTTTGCGGGTCCCACCGGGGTGGGCAAGACCGAGGTGACCAAGCAGCTGGCCAAAGTACTGGGCATCGAACTGGTACGCTTCGATATGTCCGAGTACATGGAGCGGCACACCGTGTCCCGTCTGATTGGTGCACCTCCGGGCTACGTCGGGTACGATCAGGGCGGTCTGCTGACCGAAGCGGTCAACAAGCATCCGCACTGCGTGCTGCTGCTTGACGAGATCGAGAAGGCACATCCGGAAGTCTTCAACCTGCTGCTGCAGGTGATGGACCACGGTACCCTGACCGACAACAACGGCCGCAAGGCGGACTTCCGCCACGTGATTCTGGTGATGACCACCAACGCCGGTGCCGAGAGCATGGCCCGTCGTTCCATCGGCTTCAGCGAGCAGGATCACAGCACCGATGGCATGGAGGTGATCACCAAGACCTTCACACCGGAATTCCGTAACCGGCTCGACGGCATCATCCAGTTCCGTGATCTCCAGAAGGAGACTATCACCCACGTGGTCGACAAGTTCCTCACCGAGCTGCAGGCGCAGCTGGACGAGAAGCATGTGGTCCTGCATGTGGACGAGGAGGCCAAGATCTGGCTCGCGGAGCGCGGTTACGACGTCACCATGGGTGCGCGCCCGATGTCCCGCCTGATTCAGGACAAGATCAAGCGGCCGCTGGCGGAGCAGATCCTGTTCGGACGTCTGTCCGAGCATGGCGGCGACGTCTATATCCACCTGAAGGGGGACGAACTCGAGTTCGAGTACGAGGACGAACCCGCGGAAGCCGTCTGATTCCGGTCTATCCGGCAAAGCCGCTGCCTTGTGCAGCGGCTTTTTTATATTACAGGCAATAAAAAACCCCGCCGTGGCGGGGTTTTTCAGATGTCACTGAGGCAGATTAACGGGCGCGGTAAACAATGCGGCCCTTGCTCAGGTCATAGGGGGTCAGCTCAACCTTGACCTTGTCGCCCGTCAGGATGCGGATGTAGTTCTTGCGCATCTTGCCGGAAATGTGAGCAGTCACAACGTGACCATTGCTCAGCTCAACGCGGAACATGGTGTTGGGAAGGGTGTCGATGATTACGCCTTCCATTTCAATGACATCTGATTTCGCCATTCAGTAGAAACCTCTCTTTGAATATGCTTCTCGTGATTTTAAATTGCGCAATTCTGCCTGATTTGTCGTCATTTGGCAAAGTCAGTTGTCATCCATTGTTCGCCAGTGGCCATCGCGCAGAGCCTCAATCGGCTGGAAACGGGTCTTGTAGTTCATTTTTCGGCATTCCCTGATCCAGTAACCCAGGTACAGGTGTGGCAGGCCGCGGCGCCTGGCCTCTTCGATCTGCCACAGGATGGCAAAGGTTCCCGGGCTGCGGTGCTCCAGTTCGGGGGCAAACACCGTATAGATGGCCGACAGGCCGTCATCAAGGACATCGACGGCCGCAAGGCCCACCAGTTTGCGCTCCAGGCGCATCTCCAGGAACCAGGAATCCGTGGCCCCTTCCACCAGGAATGAGCTGAACTGCTCCCGGGACGGCGGGTACATGTCGCCGTCGCTGTGCCGCTCATTGATATACCGGGCATAGAGAGTGTAGTACTCCTCGGTGAAGCGGGCGGGCACCATTTCACAGTCGAGGTCCGTGTTCTTTTTTATTACCCGACGCTGACTCCGATCCGGCTGAAACTCTTCTGTCTTCAGGCGAACGGGAATACAGGCGTTGCAGTGCTCGCAATGGGGCCGGTAGTAATGGGACCCGCTGCGGCGGAAACCAAGGGCGGTTAGCTGACTGTACAGTTTCTTGTCGATGTTGGCCCGAGGATCCACAAACATCGTGGTGGCCTCGCGATCGGGCAGGTAACTGCAGTCATGGGGAGGAGTCGCAAAAAATACCAGGGTTCTGAGGTTACTCATTTACACCTCCGGCCCACGCCATTCCCAGGTGAAGGTCCAGTCGGACTGGTCCGGTTTCTGATCAACACATGCCCTGAGTATAGATAAAAACTCCGCTCTGGGAATGCTCCGGGCGCCCATGGTCAGCAGGTGGTCGCTCTCCACCTGGCAGTCCATCATCCGGTAGCCCCACAGCCGCAGCTGGTTGGCCAGGTGTACCATCAGGACCTTGGACGCGTTGGTCTCCAGGGAAAACATGGATTCGCCAAAAAAGCATCGACCCATGGCAACCCCGTACATCCCACCGGCCAGCTGGTTGTTGCGGTTCCAGATTTCGATGGAATGGGCAATGCCTTGCCGATGCAGTTCGGTATAGGCCGACACCATGTCGTCGGTAATCCAGGTGCCCTCCGCGCGGGTGGAACCACAGAGCCGGATAATGCGACTGAAGGCTCGATCCGCGGTGACGTGGAAGCGCCGTTGGTTCAATGTTCGACGAAGGCTTCGTGAGATATGGATATCAGCCGGGAACAGAACACATCGGGGATCCGGGGACCACCACAGGATCGGCTGATCGTCACTGTACCAGGGAAAAATGCCGTTCCGGTAGGCGAGGATCAGCCGCTCGGTCGAGAGATCGCCGCCGAGGGCCAGAAGACCGTCCGGGTCATCCAGGGCTTCCTCGGCGGGTGGGAACCAAAGCCGGTCCGGTTCTAGCCAGGGGAGAGTGGTCATCCTGCTCCAGTTGCTCCGGCCGGGATCAGTCCTGCTGGTCCAGGAACTTCTCGGCGTCCAGTGCGGCCATACAGCCAAAACCGGCAGAGGTTACTGCCTGGCGGTAGACGTGGTCGGCGACATCACCGGCGGCAAATACGCCCGGAATGCTGGACTGGGTCGCCATGCCTTCGAGGCCGGAACGGATACGGATGTACCCATTGTCCATGTCCAGCTGTCCTTCAAACAGGCTGGTATTGGGTTTGTGACCGATGGCAATGAAAACGCCGGCGAGCTCGATCTCCCGGGTGGAATCATCCCTGGTGCTCTTGATGCGCATGCCGGTCACGCCGGTGGCATCACCGAGCACCTCGTCCAGAGTGTGGTCCCAGATGATGTTGACGTTGCCGTTCTCCGCCTTCTCAAACAGTTTGTCCTGAAGGATCTTCTCCGCCCGCAGGCTGTCGCGACGGTGCACCAGGGTCACTTCGTCGGCAATGTTGGACAGATAGAGGGCTTCCTCGACCGCGGTGTTGCCGCCGCCAATCACCGCAACTTTCTGCTTGCGGTAGAAGAAGCCGTCACAGGTGGCGCAGGCGGAAACACCCTGGCCCTTGAATTTCTCTTCGGATTCCAGTCCCAGGTAAATGGCGGAGGCACCGGTCGCGATGATCAGGGCATCACAGGTGTATTCCCCACCGTCGCCCTTGAGCCGGAACGGGCGGTTGCTCAAGTCAGCCTCGTTGATGGTGTCGTACACGATGCTGGTCTCGAACCGCTCCGCGTGTTTCTGCATACGTTGCATGAGCTCCGGACCCTGAACCCCGTCGTTGTCCCCGGGCCAGTTATCGACGTCGGTCGTGGTGGTCAGCTGGCCACCGACTTCAATGCCGGTAATCAGGGTCGGGTTCAGGTTGGCGCGGGCCGCATAGACTGCTGCAGTATAGCCGGCAGGACCTGAGCCGAGGATGATCAGTCGGGAGTGTTGGGTGTCGCTCATGAATGTCTCTCACTGACGTTTGAAAATGGATGCCCGCGGGTCAGGGCGTCGGTTCGGGAAATTGACGAAAGGCTAACATGAAACGCTAGGGGCGCCATTCGTTTCGGCCAATTCCGGTTATAAAACCTTGCTATGTGGTCAGACGGTTTTTATTCAAGTACCGAGACCGTTGCCAGCAATTGCCGGACCCGCTCGGCGCTCTTGCCGGATTCGCCCTGCTCGAGCCGGTGCTCAGCGACAGCCTGGAAGACGGCCTGGATATCGTCGGGCAGGACATGGTGGCGCCCCTCCATCATGGCCCAGGCCTTTGCTGCCCGGAGCAGGCCCAGGCCGGCCCGGGGGGAGAGGCCGTAGAGAAGGCCGGGCATGCGACGGCTTTGCTCCAGCAGCCGTTGCACGTAATCCAGCAGTGCAGGGCTGGCGGTGACCCGGGTGACACCGTCCTGAAGGGTGCGGAGGTTTTCGGCAGAGAGCAGGGTGCCCAGGCGCTCGGTCATGGCGCGACGGTCCTCGCCCTCAAGCAACTCCCGCTCGGCGCGCGGGTCCGGATAGCCCAGTCTCAGGCGCATCAGGAACCGGTCGAGCTGGGATTCGGGAAGCGGAAAAGTGCCGCCCTGTTCGATGGGGTTCTGGGTGGCAATCACGAAAAACGGCTCCGGCAGGGGGCGGGTCTCGCCCTCTATGGATACCTGGCGCTCTTCCATGGCTTCGAGCAGGGCACTCTGGGTTCTCGGGGAGGCCCGGTTGATTTCATCCGCCAGGACCACCTGGGCGAAGATGGGGCCGGGATGGAAGACCAGGGTGCCTGCAGCCTTGTCATACATGGAGTAGCCGAGCACATCGGCGGGCAGCAGATCGTTGGTGAACTGGATGCGCTGGTAGCTCAGGCCCATCACCTTCGCCAGGGCGTGGGACAGGGTGGTTTTACCCATGCCGGGAATGTCTTCGATCAGCAGATGCCCCCGGGCCAGCAGGCCGCACAAGGCAAGGCGTACCTGTCGGTCTTTGCCCAGGAGAATGCTGTTCAGTTCATCGACAACGCTGTCTACCAGTTTTTTCATGCTGTCCTCAGTCCCTTACCCGCTTCAGAATGTCGCCGTAGGCGTCGATACGACGGTCTCTGAGATATGGCCAGATCCGGCGCACGGACTCCGTGCGGGTACGGTCGAGGGTGACAGAGAGGATGCATTCGTTTTCGTCATCGGCGCGGGCGAAAAACTCTCCCTGAGGACCGCAGATAAAGCTGTTGCCCCAGAAGCGGATGCCATCGGACTGACCCGACGGGTCCGGTTCGGTACCCACCCGGTTCGGTGCCACCACCGGAAGGTTGTTGGCGACGGCGTGCCCGCGTTGGACGGTTACCCAGGCTTCCAGCTGGCGGCTCTGTTCGTCCGGATCGTCGGTGACATCCCAGCCAATGGCGGTGGGGTAGATCAGGATCTCGGCACCGGCCAGGGCCATCAGTCGGGCAGCCTCGGGATACCACTGGTCCCAGCACACCAGCACGCCGAGCCTGCCGACCGACGTGTCGATGGGGGTAAAGCCATTGTGGCCGTCGTTGAACTGGGCATCGCCGGGGGTAAAGTAGAATTTCTCGTAGAAACCGGGATCATCGGGGATGTGCATTTTCCGGTAGATTCCGGCAATGTCGCCATCCCGTTCAAACACCACGGCAGTGTTGTGGTAGACACCGTTCATGCGCCGCTCGAAGATCGAACCCACCAGCACCACGCCCAGTTCCCGGGCCAGTGCTGACAACCGGTCGCTGGTCGGACCGGGGATCGGCTCGGCGAGCTCAAACACCGAGGTATCCTCGGTCTGGCAGAAATACAGGGTGGCGTGCAGTTCCTGCAGGACAATGAGCTCCGCGCCCTGGCTTGCCGCTTCACGAATCAGTTTTTCGCTGGTGGCCAGGCTGGCGGCCTTGTCCTCACTGCAGGCTTGCTGGATTGCTGCGATGCGAAGTTCTCGACTGTCGCGGGCCTTGCTCATGTATGAACCACTCCTGCGGGGATTTGCATGGTGACGCAATGCAGACTGCCGTGCTGGTAGACCAGTGGCCGGCAGTCAATGGGGATGATTTCCCGATCCGGGAAAATGCCCTGCATGACGTCGATTGCCTCGTCGTCCTGGGCGACCCCGTATACTGGCAGCAGGACACCACCGTTGATGATCAGGAAATTCGCGTAGGTGGCCGGCAGTCGTTCGCCGGCCTCATCGTGAATCGGATCGGGCCAGGGCAGCGCCGTCAGCCGGTAGGGCTCGCCATTTTCCTGCCGGAACTCCCGCAGCTCCTCCGCCATGGCGGCCAGGGCACTGTAGTGCTCGTCGGCAACATCGGGGCATGTCACGTAACAGATATGGTCGGGGCCGCAGAAACGGGCCAGGGTATCAATGTGACTGTCGGTGTCGTCGCCCGCCAGGTAGCCATGATTCAGCCAGAGCACCCGCTCGGTACCCAGGACCTCGGACAACAGATGTTCAATGGCGGTACGATCCAGGCTCGGGTTGCGGCTGGGGGTGAGCAGGCACTCGCTGGTGGTGAGCAGTGTGCCCTGACCATCGGATTCGATGGAGCCGCCTTCGAGCACAAAATCCACGGGTTTGAGTGGTACTGAACCAAACACGCCGGCACTGGCCAGGTGGCGGCTCAACGCATCGTCCTTTTCCCAGGGGAATTTGCCACCCCAGGCATTGAACCGGAAGTCGAGAAGTTCCGGGCCGTCTCCGGTCTGGACCGTAATCGGGCCATGGTCCCGGGCCCAGGTGTCGTTGGCTGGCGCAGGAATAGTGACGACGCGGCCCGGAAGCCGGTTTTCTTCGGCGTAGCGGTTAAGGTCGCGGTCCAGCTCCTGGAGGCGGAACACATGTTCGCAGCTGATGACGAGGTGCTCGAAGCGCAGCACCGCCCGGGCGATGGCTTCAAAGACCGGTTCCACCTCGTCCAGGCGGGAAGCCCAGTCAGTACCGGGGTGGGGCCAGGTCAGCATTACGGCACTTTGAGGTGCCCATTCGGCGGGCAACACGCGTCTTGAAGTCACTGTTGAAGCTACCTTAACTCGCAAAAGCCGCCATTCTAACCAAGGACTGGCCCGGCGTCAGGACAGGAGCCGTAAAAACAGACTGGCCGGCGGTGTATTTTTGTTATCGTCCGGTCTCGCGTTTCAGTACCGTGTGGAGCACAAGATCCCTTTCGAAATAAACGACGAAATCCTGATAATGCCATTGCCTAATGGGAGGTTCGCCAACGGGACCACGAACTTCCAGGGGGTTGCCCCACTTTGCGCGGACCGTGGACTGGGACAGCCCGGTTTTCGGATAGTTTCCCTCGTTCCGGTCTGCCTGGCTTCCTACCGGAGTCCGAAGCTCTTCAGCCAGGACACCGCTGGCCGGTGCAAACGACAGGGCGGCCGCCAGGGCCAGTACACCGAACAGGGTTCTGTTGTTTCTCATTGATGGCTCTCCATTCACGCTACAGCTCGGGTCCTTGCGGGGGGTCCGAAAGGACATGGATAAAACGTAATATCCGAAAAAGACTAGCAAAAGTCACCCGCTTTTCCCCAGTTTATACTGTTTGGGCCCGAGTTTTTTGCCAAGGCTTTCACACGCAGGGTGCGGGAGGTCCGGTTGCAACCTATTTTCGACAAGGGCCATAATGCGCTCGACCACGCCGAGCTTGCCATTCAGGGATTCTAACAGAGCAGCACTCTACATGTTCCGACCCTTATCTTTCTATATCGGTTTGCGGTACACCGCAGCCAAGCGTCGTAATCACTTCATCTCGTTTATCTCACTGACCTCCATGATCGGCCTGATGCTCGGTGTTGCGGTACTGATCATCGTCTTGTCGGTGATGAACGGCTTTGACCGCGAGCTCAAGCAGCGGATCCTGGGCATGGTGCCCCATGCGGTGATACAGGGTTCCGGTCCGCTGCCTGATTGGGAGGCGGTAGATGCCCGAGTGGAGGAGCACCCGAGGGTGCTGGCCGCCGCGCCCTTCATCCAGGGGCAGGGTATGGTAACCGGTGGCGGCGACGTCCGGGGTGTGATGCTCAATGGCATCCTTCCGGAGCAGGAGCGAACTGTCTCCATCATTGAGAACCACATGATCGAGGGTGACCTGGAGGATCTGGTGTCCGGTGAGTTCGGCATCATAGTGGGACGGACAATGGCAGCGAGCCTGCGTCTCAAGGTAGGAGACAGGCTGACGGTGGTACTGCCCGAAGCCTCCGTGACCCCGGCAGGCGTTCTGCCCAGGCTCAAGCGTTTTACCGTCAAGGGCATTTTCAGCGTGGGTGCGGAGCTGGACGGCAACTACACCCTGGTACACATGGATGATGCCGCCAAGCTGATGCGCACCGGTGGCAAAGCCCAGGGCGTGCGCCTGCTGGTGGATGACCTGTTTGCCGCTCCGAAGGTGGCGGAAGAGGCTGCGCGGCTCCTGGACGGTCGTTACTACATTTCCGACTGGACCCGGACCCACGGCAACCTGTTTCAGGCCATCCGCATGGAGAAAACCATGATCGGCCTGCTGCTCATGTTCATTGTGGCGGTAGCAGCGTTCAACATTGTTTCGACACTGGTCATGGTAGTGACCGACAAGACCGCCGATATCGCCATTCTCCGGACCATGGGGGCGACCCCGGGTCGTATCATGCGGATCTTTATCGTTCAGGGCGCGGTTATCGGTGTGTTCGGGACTCTGGTCGGAACCACGCTGGGAGTGCTCGGAGCCCTGAATATCAGCGCCTTTATCTCCTGGCTGGAAAAGGCCCTGGGGCACCAGTTTCTGAGTGCCGATGTCTATTTCATCAGCTATCTGCCGTCGCAGCTCCAGATGCAGGACGTAATGATCATCAGCGGTGCCGGGCTGGCGATGAGTCTGCTGGCAACCATCTATCCTGCCTGGCGAGCGTCCCGGATCGATCCGGCGGAGGCACTGCGGTATGAGTGAGGCAAGAGCTACCATGAACGATAAAACACCGGTCATTGACTGCCGCAGCGTTACCCGTACCTACAACGAGGGCCCGGAAAAACTCACGATCTTTTCCGATATCTCCCTGCAGGTTGGTGCCAGCGAGACCGTCGCCATTGTCGGCAGCAGCGGGGCCGGCAAGACCACTTTGCTGAACCTGCTGGGTGGGCTGGATAAGCCGTCCTCGGGGCAGATCCACATCTGCGGCGAGGATATTCATCGCATGTCGGAGGCGGGCAGGGCACGCTTTCGCAACCGGCACCTCGGTTTCGTGTACCAGTTTCACCACCTGCTTCCGGAATTCACGGCCCTGGAGAATGTCATGATGCCCTGCGCCCTTGGCGGACTTCCGGTCAAGGCGGCCCGTGACAAGGCGGCGGCCTTGCTCGAGAAGGTTGGTCTCGGGGCCCGTCTGACTCACAAGCCCGGTGAGCTGTCCGGGGGAGAGCGTCAGCGGGTGGCCATAGCCCGCGCCCTGGTGAACGAGCCGGAGTGCGTGCTGATGGACGAGCCCACCGGTAACCTGGATGAACACACCGGGGAGGGGGTGCAGGCGCTGATTGAAACCCTGCGTGACCAGTCCGGCATTGCCTTTGTCATGGTGACACACGATATGCGCATGGCCCGGAGTCTGGGGCGGGTGATGCGGTTGGAACAGGGGCGTCTGCTTCAGGAAACCTGATTGGCGGTGCGGCGGCGTCTGCGCCGCGCCAGCCGTCTTTCCCGCCAGTCCGAGCGGATTTTCCGGCGCCAGAGATACTGGATGACCAGGTAGGAAAAGCAGGCAAAGACGGTGGCGCAGATCAATGAGCCCAGATACAGGGGTATCCCGATATCCACGAGTCGTTCGCTGATCCAGGGCCAGGAAAGTTCGAATTCAAAGGCCAGTACCGGCCGGTTCAGAATCCACGCGCCGATCTTGTAATTGAAGTAGAACATGGGTGGCATGGTGACCGGATTACTGATCCACACCAGTGCCACCGACAGCGGAAGGTTGGCGTTGAACCAGATGGCGAACAGCGCGGCCGCCAGCATCTGGAACGGCATGGGGATAAAGCAGAACCAGATGCCGATGAGAAAGGCTCTGGCGACGCTGTGGCGATTGATGTGCCACAGGTTGGGTTCATGAAGGATATCGCCCAGAAAGTGCAGTGACTTCATTGACTGCACCCGTTCCGGTGACGGCAGATATCGTTTCATGAACTTCTTTGGCATAGGAAGTTCTGCCTGTAAGCGTGTGATTGCACCGGCAAAAGGATGTTGCCGGAGAATAAATATCAGGAGGACAAGGATTGTCCGCGAGTCATACCAGCTCTGAACAGCCGTATAAGCCGCAATCGCACGGCGTGGCGTTTCCTTGCGCCATAGCTTTTTCGTGCGGCGTTATCTTACTGTATCGCTTGTCGGTGTTACCAGTATCGTGGTGGCTGCTGGTGGCCCTTGTGACAGCTTTTTACAGTGTGCTGGCGGCGAAGTCTCCGGCGCTGCGGAGCCTGGCTCTGGTTGCTGCCGCCCTTATAGCCGGTCTGGCATGGGGCGCGTGGCAGGCCGGGCACCAGTTGAGTCAGCGCCTGCCTCCGGATCTGGAGCGCATTCCCCTGACGGTCGAGGGCTATGTCTGCGATATTCCGGCGGCCGGCAGTTTCAACAGCCTGCGTTTCAGTTTCTGCATCACCGGTTGGCCAGGGAGGGCTGAATCGGGGCTGCCCGAGCGGCTGCGGCTGAGCTGGTATGGTGGTGAGGCGCAGACGCTGGCACACCATCGCCTGACTCTGCAGGTGGTCTTGAGGCGGCCACACGGAACCCTCAATCCCTCCGGGTTCAGGTACGAGGACTGGCTGTTCCGCAAGGGTTATCGTGCGACCGGTAGTGTCCGGTCGGCAGAGCCTGCCGCAACCCTCCCTTGCCATCTGCACTGCCAGTACACCGCTGGCCACCAGTCCCTTGCTCGCTGGGTGGAAAGCCGATTCTCCGAAGCCAGCCGGTACCCTCTGATCGCATCACTGATGATCGGCAACCGCGGCGCCATGGAATCGTCTCACTGGGAAGTGCTCAAGGCTACCGGGACCATCCACCTGGTGGCCATATCCGGTTTGCACCTGGGCCTGGTGGCACTGGGAGCAGGTTTTGTGGCCCGTCGGACCTTGTTGGCCTTCCCCGGGCACAGGTTCTCCGAGGCCTCTTTGCGCTGGGGCGTCTTTACCGTGGTTGGCGTCTGCTGTCTGGCTTATGCACTGGCATCGGGGTTCACGGTACCGACGCGCAGGGCATTGATCATGGTGATGATTGCCACCTGGGCCCTGATATGCGGGAGGGAGATCTCCCCCTGGAGCTCGCTGGCTCTGGCGTTCGCAACAGTTCTTGTTCTTGATCCTTTTGCTCCGCTGGATCAGGGTTTCTGGCTCTCATTCTCGGCGGTCGCCATCCTGCTCGTCACCTTCTCCGGACGGCTGGGAGCCGTTGGTTGGCTGGCAGGGCTGGTCCTGGCCCAGATGGCAGTCTTTATCGGGCTTTGGCCGGTGCTCTCACAATTTGGTCAGGGGCAGCCGATTGCCGGCCTCGTCGCCAACCTGATTGCCATTCCCTGGGTCTCGGTGATTGTCATGCCGGTCATCATCGTTGGTGGCGTGGTGGTCGCCCTGATGCCCATGCTGACGGAATGGGTGGTCCCCGTGATGGATGCTGTGCTGGCGGGACTCTGGTGGTTGTTGGTCCGCCTTTCAGAGTGGCAGGTGCCGGTTCTTTCATTCGCAACCCTGTCACTATCTCTGGTGGCCGCATCCGGCTTGCTGGCTCTGCGTCTGCCCCTGCCCTGGTTTCCGGTTCTGGTCTTCAGTGCGGTGGTTGTGTGGTTGTGGCCCGGGTCCGACTCCGTCAGCGGTGGCCGGGTGAACCGGTATGTGCCTGTGCCGGAAGTGCGTATTCTGGATGTCGGGCAGGGGCTTTCGGTGCTGGTGCGCCATCGCCGGGAGGTCCTGCTCTACGATACCGGCCCGGCGGTACCGGGCGTGTTTTCCGCTATGGAGTCAACGGTCCTGCCGAATCTGCGGGACCTCGGGGTCCGGCGGATAGACCAACTGGTCATCAGTCACAGTGACAATGATCACGCCGGTGGGGTTGGTCTGTTGTTCGGTAGCCTGCCGGTTGGGCGTGTGATTGCCGGGGAGCCGGAGGCGATTGCCGAGGTGGACGTACCGGCCCCGGTGCCTGTTGAAAGTTGCCAGCGGAAGCCGGCAGCACTGGGAGCCCTGGAGCTGACTTTCTGGCGGAGTCCAGGCGGTGCGTCCGGCAACGATAGGTCCTGCGTGCTGTTGGTCCGGCACAAGTCGATGGAGTGGATTCTGCCCGGGGATATCACCGAAGCGGTTGAAGCCGGTTTCCTGAAAACCTTCGCCCCTGCGTCCCATCCGCCTCTGCATCGGGTTGTCCTCGCGCCGCACCATGGCAGCAAGACATCGTCCTCTGCTGCCTGGGTCAATACGCTGGAGCCGGATCATGTCATTTATACGGCCGGTTACCGGCACCGATACGGTCACCCGCACCCGGATGTGGTTGCCCGTTACCGCCGGATCGGGGCGGTCGCGCTGAATACCGCGTGCTCCGGTGGCATTACGTTCAAGGCAACTCCCGGAGGGCTGGAAGTCCATGAAATGAGACACGATTCACCGTTCTGGATCGGTGGAGCGGGGCTGGCCCGTGACCAATGTAAAATACCGTGACACAACGGGTGTGGCCTCGAACGGCAGCTATGCTAAAGTAGCGCGGCTTGTAACTAACCAGGGAGACCAAGCGTGTTCGAGTTGTTGAAAGCCGGTGGCATTCTGATGGTGCCCATTGTTGCCTGTTCCATCCTGGCTCTGGCCATCGTCCTGGAGCGTTTCTGGACCCTTCGTGCCTCCAGGGTTGCTCCCCCCCAGACCATCAACGAACTCTGGCGCTGGATCAAGAAAAAGGATCTGAACGGCCGGAAGCTAAAGGCCCTCCAGGCTTCATCTCCTCTTGGGCGAATCCTCGCCGGCGGCCTGCTCAACGCCAAGCATGGCCGGGAAATCATGAAGGAAAGCATTGAGCACGAAGCCAGCCAGGTGATCCACGATCTGGAACGTTTCCTGAATCCGCTCGGCACTGTGGCCACCATCGCACCCTTGCTTGGCCTGTTGGGTACGGTAATCGGGATGATCAAGGTGTTCGCCGAGATCCAGCTCGCCGGAGTCGGCAACGCCGGCAACCTGGCCGGAGGTATTTCCGAGGCCCTGATCACCACGGCGGCTGGTCTGAGCGTGGCCATTCCCGCTCTGATCTGTCACCGCTATTTCATCCGTCGTGTTGATGAACTGGTGGTCAACATGGAGCAGGAAGCCATCAAGCTGGTTGAGGTTGTGCACGGAGACCGCGAAATCGACGTGGAAGGAGCCTGAACACCGTGAAGTTCAAGCGCCAGAGAAGCCAGGAAGTCGGCGTCGACCTGACCCCGTTGATCGATGTGGTGTTCCTGCTGCTGATTTTCTTTATGGTATCCACCACCTTCACCCGTGAAAGCCATTTGCAGGTCGAGCTGCCCGAGGCCAGCGGCGAGCCAGCCAAGCCGGCCGAGGTAAAGCAGATTGATGTGGTGATCAACGCTGAGGGGCAGTACATCCTCAATGACCGCACCCTGGTCAACAACCGGCGGGAGACCCTTGAGCGGGGTGTGCGTGAGTTGGCCGAAGGTGATAATTCCCTGCCATTTATCATTACCGCCGATGCCCGCACACCACACGAGTATGTGGTTCGCGCCATGGACGTTGCCGGCCGCCTGGGTTTTGCCAAGTTGAGCATAACCACGGAGCGGGAGACCGATGCTGGTGAATAATCCGGAACCTGCTGCACCAGCCGCCCTGGACAAGGGCAGCTGGGAGACCTACAAGCGTCTGCTGTCCTATGCCCGGCCGTTCTGGATTGCCTTTTCCCTGGCGGTCATTGGCAACGTCATCTACGCGGCTGCGTCCACTGGCATGGCGGCGGCCATGGAATACGTCATCACGGCCATCGAAAATCCCACCGACCAGAACCGATTGTTGCTGACACTGCTGATTGTGGGAGTGTTTGCGTCCCGGGGTCTTGGCACCTACATGAGTACCTACTTCATCGGTTACGTCGGCCGCCATGTGATCAATTCCCTGCGCCGGGACCTGTTCGAACGGCTCATGGCATTGCCGTCCCGATATTTTGATGACAACGCGTCAGGGCGGTTGGTGTCGAAGCTGACCTTCAACGTCGAGCAGGTGGCCGAGGCGACCACTAACGCGGTAACCACGGCCTTGCGCGAGGGTCTGACGGTGATCGGCCTGCTCGGTTTCATGCTGTACACCAACTGGAAACTGACCCTGCTGTTCCTCACCGTGGGCCCGATCATCGGGGCGGTGGTGAGCTACGCCAGCAAGCGTTTCCGCAAGATCAGCAAACGTATCCAGGGCTCCATGGGCGATATCACCCACGTGGCCTCTGAGTCGATTACCGGTTACCGGGTTGTCCGTACCTTCGGCGGCGAAGGCTATGAAAGGGAGCGTTTCCGCACCGTCAATGACCAGAACCTTAAGCAGAGTCTGAAAATGGCGGCTACCCAGGCGATCAGCGTGCCGGTGATCCAGGTGCTGGTGGCGATCGCGATAGCGGCGCTGGTCTGGATGATGCTTGCTCCCGAAATCCGGGGCGAAATGACCACCGGCCAGTTGGTGGCCTTCCTGACCGCGGCAACCACCATGGCCAAACCCATCCGCCAGATCACCAACATTCACGCCAAGATCCAGAAGGGCGTGGCTGCGGCTCATGATGTGTTCGAAACCATTGATGAACAGCCGGAGGAGGATCCGGGGACCTACGCACCGGATCGCGTTGCGGGGGATATCCGTTTCGACGATGTTTCCTTCCGGTACCGGGACCAGCTCGATAATGTCCTCGAGGGTATTTCCCTCACCATTCCGGCAGGCCAGAGTGTAGCCCTTGTGGGCCGCTCGGGTAGTGGCAAGTCGACCCTGGTCAGTCTGTTGCCCAGATTCTATGAGTTTACCGGTGGTGATATCCGCATCGATGACCATTCCCTGCGGGAGTATTCGCTCACGGCACTGCGCGCCCAGATTGCGCTGGTGACCCAGAACGTGGTTCTGTTCAACGACTCCATCGCCGCCAATATAGCCTATGGTGCCTTGAGGCATTGTAGCCGGGAGGAAATCCGGGCGGCGGCGGACAAGGCTCATGCCCTGGAGTTTATCGACCGGATGCCGGAAGGACTCGATACCATGATCGGCGACAACGGCGTAATGCTGTCCGGCGGCCAGCGCCAGCGGCTCGCGATAGCCCGAGCCCTGTTGAAGGATGCGCCGATCCTGATCCTGGACGAGGCGACCTCAGCGCTTGATACTGAATCTGAACGCCATATCCAGGAGGCCCTTGAAACTGTCATGCAAGGTCGAACAACTCTGGTGATTGCCCACCGTTTGTCCACCATCGAGAAGGCGGACCGTATCCTGGTGATGGAGAAGGGCCGGATCGTCGAATCCGGACGCCACGAGGAGTTGTTGTTGACCGGCGGCGCCTACGCCCAGCTACATCAGATGCAGTTCAGTGAGCATTCATGACTTCCCTGGTCGACCGGGTCTGGTATGGCAAGGGCCGGCCGCTTGGATGGCTGGCCCCGCTGGCCTGGCTCTATCGCACCATCGCTGATTCCCGTCGCCGCAAGGCCTGGGACCTTCGTGATGAACCGCTGCCGGTTCCGGTGGTGGTGGTTGGCAACATTACCGCCGGTGGCACCGGTAAATCCCCGCTGACGGCCCGGCTGGTCAAGGAAATGTCCGCCAGCGGCTGGCGGCCGGTGATTCTCAGCCGCGGGTATGGTGGCAAGTCCGCCCACTACCCGCTGGTGGTCGACGGTGACAGCGATCCGTCAGTGGCCGGTGATGAACCGGTGATGCTGGCACAGGCAACCGGCGTTCCGGTGGTGGTGGATCCCCAGCGCCGCCGAGGAGCCGCGTTTGCTGTTTCCCGGTATTTGGGCAATGTCCTGATCTGTGACGACGGCCTCCAGCACTATGCTCTGCCAAGGGATATCGAGCTGGCAGTTTTCGACGCCAGCCGTGGTATCGGTAATGGTGGCTTGATTCCGGTCGGTCCTCTTCGGGAGCCCGTTTCAAGGCTTTCGAGTGTCGATTTTGTGGTGGTTAATGGTGCCATTGCCGAAGAGGCCGAGGACCGGCTCGATAACTTCGAGGGTGTTGAGCATCCGGATATCTTTCCCATGCGGCTGCTCCCTTCCTCCCTGGTTCAGGTGGCTACGGGGCATCAGGTGTCGCTGGCCGAAATTGCCGGGCGAAAGGTTCATGGTATTGCCGGTATTGGCAATCCCGCGCGATTTTTCGCCACGCTCAGGCAGCTTGGTGCCCAGGTCCGGGAAACGCCTTTCCCGGACCACCACCGTTTCAGGATTCGCGATTTGTCGGCAGAGCCGGGCGAGTGGCTGGTGATGACCGCGAAGGACGCCGTAAAATGCCGGAAGTTTGCACCGGATAATGCCTGGTACCTTGCGGTGGAGGCGGAGTTGCCGGACAGCTTTATCGAAGCGTTTCTCCATCGGCTTGAGGAATGCTCGCAACAGTTGAACGAATCAAACCAGAAGAGAACGGACCATGGATAAAAAGCTGATTGCCATGCTGGCCTGCCCGGTCTGCAAGGGTGACCTCAAGCTCAACAAAGAGAAAACCGAGCTGATCTGTTACCAGGATGCCATGGCGTTTCCGATCCGGGAGGGAATCCCGGTCATGCTGGCCAGCGAGGCCCGGACCCTGAGCACCGACGAACGTCTCGAAAAGCACTGACCCCATCTGGTAAGGGAGAGAGCATGTCCTTCACCGTTGTGATTCCTGCCCGCTATGCCTCCAGCCGCCTGCCTGGCAAACCGCTGGCGGATATTGCCGGCAAGCCGATGATTCGCCATGTGTGTGAGCGTGCGGCCGAAAGTCGCGCTTCCCGTGTGGTTGTGGCCACCGACGACCGACGGATTCAGGAAGCCTGCGAAAGCTTTGGGGCGGAAGTGGTAATGACCTCCCCCGACCATGCCAGTGGCACCGACCGGCTCGAAGAGGTGGCGCGCAAGCTGGAGCTTGACCCGGATCACAGGGTGGTGAATGTCCAGGGCGATGAGCCCCTGATTCCGCCCGCTTTGATCAACCAGGTGGCAGAAAATCTCGAGCGATACCCGGAGACCTCGATTGCCACCCTGTGTGAGCGCATCCATGATATCGGGCCGGTGTTCAATCCCAATGTGGTCAAAGTCGTCTTTGACCATCAGGGCATGGCCCACTATTTCAGCCGGGCGCCGATTCCCTGGGCACGGGATCACTGGCCCTCCGGTATGGATTCGGCCAGAGGGCTGGTGTCGCTGCCGGACGGTGTTGGCTATTTCCGGCACATCGGCATCTATGGCTACCGGGCCAGTGTGCTGAGCGAATTTGTATCCTGGGCGCCGGCGCCGACCGAGCGGGTGGAATCTCTCGAGCAGCTGCGGGCGCTCTACAACGGCGCCCGGATCCACGTAGACATTGCCGCGCAGAATCCGCCTCCCGGTGTGGACACCGAAGAGGATCTTGAACGTGTCCGTGCGTGGCTGATAACGAAACAGGAGAGATGAGCATGAGCAATGGTGTTCGGGTTCTGTTTGTCTGCCTTGGAAACATCTGCCGTTCTCCCAGCGCCGAGGGCGTTTTTCGTTCTCTGGTGGAGGAGGTCGGGCTGTCGGATCGGATCCACATCGATTCCTGCGGCACCGGCGGCTGGCATGTCGGCAAGTCACCTGATTCCAGGGCTATGGAAGCAGCTCGCAAACGAGGCATTGATATCAGTGATCTCAGGGCGCGCCAGATTATCGAGACCGACCTGGATGAGTTTGACTATGTATTGGTTATGGATCGCCAGAACCTGGCGGATGTGAAGGATATCTGGCACCAGAATGGCGGTACCGCGCCGGAGCTGTTCCTGTCGTATGGCACGTCCCGCCACGAGGAGGTGCCCGACCCCTATTACGGTGGCGAGGATGGCTTCGAGCTTGTGCTGGACCTCATCCACGAGGCCGGTCAGGGACTCCTTGATGAAATTCGGGGGCGCCTGCGTTGAAGGATCGGGTGTCCGTTCAGGAGCGGGTTGATCTGCAGGCGTTCAATACCCTGCAGGTCCCGGCCACAGCCAGGTATTTCCTTGAGTTGCGGGAGTCGGAGCTGCTGGAGGATGCCCTTGCGTGGGCACGGGAGCGAGGTCTGGACACCCTGTTTCTCGGCGGTGGCAGCAACCTGGTGTTTGCCGGTGATTTCCCGGGATTGGTGGTGCATATGGCAATTCGCGGCCGCCACTGGGAGCAGATCGAGGGTGACGAGGCCACCCTGGTTCTGGGTGCCGGGGAGAACTGGCATGAAGCCGTGCTCTACGCGACAAAGTCCGGCTACCGGGGCATTGAGAACCTGGCCCTGATTCCGGGTACGGCGGGCGCCGCCCCGGTCCAGAATATAGGCGCCTACGGGGTGGAACTCTGTGACACTCTGGTGTCGGTAACCGCATTTGACCGCGAGACCGGCAAGTGGCTTCGTCTGGCCAATGACCAGTGCGGTTTTGGTTATCGCGACAGCCTGTTCAAGCGCAAATCCGGCCGTTATGTGATCACCGAGATACGGCTGCGGCTGTCACGCAGCAAACCCCTCCAGTTGGGCTACCGCGACCTGGAAGAGTACCTTGCCAGTCTTCCCGACCGGGAGCCGGCCGCCCTGACGATCGCTGAAGCGGTGATGGCGATTCGCCGACGCAAACTCCCCGATCCCCAGCAGATCCCCAATGCCGGCAGCTTTTTCAAGAACCCGGTGGTGACGGAGGCGGACTACTGTCGGCTCAAGGAGCAATACCCGGAGATCCCGGCGTATCCCCAGGCCCAGGGGGTCAAGGTTGCCGCGGCCTGGCTGATCGACCAGTGTGGCTGGAAAGGTTACCGGGACCGGCGGGTAGGGGTGCACAACCGGCAGGCTCTGGTTCTGATCAATCATGCGGACGGCAGTGGCCGGGATATTCTGGAGCTGGCGGCCCGGATACGGGAGTCGGTGCGGAAACGGTTTGGAGTGATCCTGGAGATGGAGCCCGGCGTGGTAGGCGGTGCCGGGCTCCCTTCGATAGCTTGAGTCCGCTCGGGACGGCCGCGCTCAGAGCCCCTTGCGCGGCGAAGCGTTAATCAGGAAGGGCAGGGCTTCGGCTACCGGGATATCCTGCTTTTCTTCATCCCTGCGGCCCTTGTACTCCAGGGTGCCTGCAGACAGACCCCGATCGGAGACCACGAAACGGTGGGGAATGCCGATCAGTTCCATGTCCGCGAATTTCACTCCGGGGCGTTCATTGCGGTCATCCAGCAGGACATCGAAGCCTGCCTGGCGCAACTGCTCGTAAAGCTTTTCTCCGGCCTCGGCTACGGTCGGAGACTTGTGAGCGTTCAGGGTGACGATGGCCACCTCAAAAGGCGCAATGGCATCAGGCCAGATGATGCCCTTGTCGTCATGGTTCTGCTCGATGGACGCAGCCACGATCCGGGACACACCAACGCCATAGCAACCCATTTCCATGACCACGCTCTTGCCGTGCTCATCCAGCACAGTAGCGTTCATCGCCTTGCTGTACTTGTTGCCCAGCTTGAAGATGTGGCCCACCTCGATTCCGCGGCGGATCTCCAGGGCGCCCTTGCCGTCCGGGCTCGGATCGCCCTCGACCACATTGCGAAGATCTTCAACCCGTCCCGGATGGACGTCCCGCTCCCAGTTAACGCCGGTCAGGTGATAATCGTCCCGGTTGGCGCCGCAGACGAAGTCCGCCAGGTGAGCGGCACTGCGGTCGACAATAGTGGGCACCGGCAGGTTTACGGGGCCGATGGAGCCGGGCTCGCAGCCTGTCGCGCTCTTGATTTCCTCGTCGGTCGCCATGGTCAGTGGCTCGGCGATCCCTTCAAGGTTTTCAGCCTTGATCTCGTTCAGGGTATGGTCGCCGCGCAGGATCAGCGCAACCAGTCCGGCCTCGCCATTCTCGTCCCCTTCGGCCTTCACCAACAGGGTCTTCACGGTCCGGGTGGTGTCGATACCGAGGAATTCGGCAATGGCATCGATGGTGCGCTGGCCGGGGGTGTGGACTTCTTTCATCTCCTCGGCCGGCGCGGGACGCTCGCCGGAAGGTGCAACGGCTTCTGCCTTCTCAATGTTGGCGGCGTAGTCACTGTCGGTGCTGAACACGATGTCATCCTCACCGGAGGAAGCCAGCACGTGGAATTCGTGGGAAGCGCTGCCACCGATGGCGCCCGAGTCGGCCTGTACCGGGCGATAGTCCAGCCCCAGACGGTCGAAGATGTTGCAGTAGGTGCGGTGCATGACCTGATAGGTTTCGTTCAGGGATTCCGCATCCAGATGGAAGGAGTAGGCGTCCTTCATGATGAACTCGCGGGCACGCATGACGCCAAACCGGGGACGGCGTTCATCCCGGAACTTGGTCTGGATCTGGTAGAAATTGGCCGGCAGTTCCTTATAGCTCTTGAGCTCATTGCGGATCAGGTCGGTAATGACTTCCTCGTGGGTCGGGCCAAAGCAGAAGTCCCGGCCATGGCGGTCGTTCATGCGTAGCAGTTCGCCACCGTACTGGGTCCAGCGGCCGGATTCCTGCCAGAGTTCAGCCGGCTGTACCGCTGGCATCAGAACTTCCTGGGCACCGCTCTTGTCCATCTCTTCACGAACAATCCGCTCGACCTTGCGCAGGGTGCGGAGCCCCATCGGCAGCCAGGTATACAGGCCCGCTGCGAGCTTGCGGATCATACCGGCACGTAACATCAGCTGGTGGCTGATAATCTCGGCGTCAGCGGGGGTCTCTTTCTGGGTCGCTATCAGGTAACGGCTTGCTCGCATTGTCTCTTCCGTATGGCTTGAATCAGAATGGTTAGACTAATGGACAGGCGGATCCTCGCCGCCGGCGTCTTATTATGTCGTAAAGTGGTGGTTATTGTACGGAGCCAGCCTGACAAGGTACAGATGATGACTGATGAAACTGTTGATGTTGCCCCTCGCCGCCAGCCTGTCCAGGCCCGGAGTCGTGAGCGGGTAAACACCATCCTGTCGCATGCCGCGGCGATATTTGACGAAGTCGGTGTCGATGCCACCAGCATGTCCGCCATTGCCCGGCAATCGGGTATGTCCCTGGCCTCGCTCTACCGGTACTTTCCCAACAAGGCAGCGATTGTTCACGCCATTGCCGAACAGCATGTGGAAAAGATGGAGAAGGCCCTGCGCAAGCATCTGCCGGAGCTGGGCCTGATCGAGGCGGTGGACATTCTTATCGACCAGTTCTACGAGTTCTACCGGACCGAGCCAGCCTATTCCGCCATCTGGAGTGGTGTCGAGGCGATGCCCGAGTTGCGGGAGCTGGACCTGAGGGAACTTTATAGCAACGCCCAGGATCTGGATGCCCGGCTGAAAGAGGAGTGCCCCCATATTCCCGACACCCGTCGATGGACGGCGAGCCTTCTGTTGCCCCGTTCGGCCGGCAACATTCTTCGCCTGGCGGTTACCCTGCCCGAAGATCAGGGCCGTCAGCTGGTGGAGGAGCTCAAATGCATGGCCGGTGCTTACGTCCGGGAACTGATTCGCTGACTCAGGACAGGTAACCCAGGGGCAGGGCGGTGCTGTCTATAACCCGCCTGAGAACGAAGCTGGAGTGGACGCCACTGACCCCCTGGATCCGGGTTATGTGGTTCAGCAGGAAGTGGTGGTAATGGTCCATATCCGGGACCACCACCTTGAGCATGTAGTCGGCGTCCTGCCCGGTGATCAGATAGCACTCCTGGACTTCCGGGTAACCGGCGACCTTTTCTTCAAAGGCTGCAAAGCGTTCCGGGGTGTGCCGATCCATGCCGATCAGGATGATGGCCGTCAAGGAAAGCCCCAGCTTTTTGTGGTCCAGAATCGTGGCCCGGCCAAGGATGACACCTGCGTCCTCAAGCGCCTTTACCCGTCTCAGGCAGGGGGAGGGGGAAAGTCCTACCTTTTCCGCCAGTTCCTGGTTGGTCAGTGAGCCGTCTTTCTGGAGTTCTTCCAGGATCCGCCGGTCGGTTTTATCAATTTTTACGAGTTCTTTGGATTGCTTGAGCATAATATTGCGCCCTGAATTTCCTTAGGGGTTGTTTATGCTTCAATTTAGCCATTCGAAGCCTGAAATAGCAATCAAATTTCCTCCGGGCTGAGTTAGCATAGTAACTAAATCAGGTACTCCACCGGCAATCGAAAGGAACCCTTCCATGGCTTTTGATCATCGCAAATATATGGCATTCAAGCCGATCGCCAAGACCGACCGTCGCTGGCCGGACAAGGTGATCGAAAAGGCTCCCACCTGGTGTGCTGTAGACCTGCGGGACGGCAACCAGGCGCTGGTCAAGCCCATGTCTGTTGCCCAGAAGCAGCGATTGTTCGATTTGCTGGTCAAGCTCGGCTTCAAGGAAATCGAGATCGGTTTTCCGGCGGCCAGTCAGCCGGACTTTGATTTCTGCCGCAAACTGATTGAGGAAAACCGGATTCCTGACGACGTCAAGATCCAGGTTCTGACCCAGGCGCGCCCGGAGCTGATCGAGCGCACCTACCAGGCTCTGGAGGGTACCAGGCGCGCCATCGTGCATGTCTATAATTCCACCTCCACGGTCCAGCGCGAGCAGGTGTTCGGACTGGATCGGGACGGTATCCGGGACATCGCCGTCAATGGCGCGAAGCTGGTGAAGGACATTGCAACCCGCTATCCGGATACGGACTGGACCTTCCAGTATTCCCCGGAGAGCTTTACCGGAACCGAGTTGGACTTTGCCGCGGAGGTCATCGATGCGGTCACCGAGGTGTGGCGCCCGGATCAGGGCCAGCCGGTGATCATCAACCTGCCGGCGACCGTGGAAATGGCGACTCCGAATGTCTTTGCCGACCAGATCGAGTGGATCTGTGACAACATCAATCGCCGGGAGCACATCAGCATCAGTGTTCACACCCACAACGACCGCGGTTGTGCCGTGGCCGCTGCCGAACTGGCAGTGATGGCGGGTGCCGATCGCGTCGAGGGTACTCTGATGGGTAACGGAGAGCGTACCGGCAATATGGA
Organism: Marinobacter sp. DUT-1; assembly: GCF_050379415.1. NCBI lineage: Bacteria > Pseudomonadati > Pseudomonadota > Gammaproteobacteria > Pseudomonadales > Marinobacteraceae > Marinobacter > Marinobacter sp. DUT-1. The sequence continues at coordinate 633,117 of NZ_JBNRLS010000002.1, read as the reverse complement.
TCTGGTCACCATGGCCATGAACCTGTATTCCCAGGGCGTCGACCCCACGCTGGACCTGTCCGGTATGGCAGAAATCACCGAAGTGGTCGAAGCCTGCACGGAAATTTCCACGCACCCGCGCCATCCCTATGCCGGCGAACTGGTATTCACCGCCTTCTCGGGCAGTCACCAGGATGCGATTCGCAAGTGCCTGGCTCGTCGCAGGGAGGGCGATGTCTGGAGCGTTGCCTATCTGCCCATTGATCCGTTTGATGTGGGACGGCGCTACGAAGAAGTGGTTCGCATCAACAGCCAGTCCGGCAAGGGCGGCGTTGCCTACGTGCTCGAGCGGGACTACGACATCAGTCTGCCCCGGTGGCTGCAGATCGAATTCAGCAAAGTGGTCCAGCGCGAGGCGGAGACCGAGGGTGGAGAAATCGACTCACACACCATCCATCGCCTGTTCGAGGACCGGTACCTGAAGGTGCATACCGATTGGGAACTGCGCTCCTATGACCTGCATCGGGATGACGAAGGGGTGCGTGCCGACGTGGTCGTGGGCTCTCATGCCTCCCCTGTTCGACTGGAAGGTCGTGGTCTGGGCGCAGTAGAGGCGGTCTCCGAGGCCCTCGAAAACCGCTTCGGTATTTCCATTGGGGTCGAGGCTTATGATGAGTTCGCGCTGGGCGAGGGGACCAATGCCAATGCCCTGGCATGTATCCGCCTGACGGTGAATGGTCAGCACTGCAGCGCCGCGGCTCTCGCCGAGGACACGACGTCAGCCACTCTGCAGGCGCTGTTCTCTGCCGTCGCCCAGGCTGTCGGTACCGATATGCCCTCCACGGAAAAGACCGCCGAGATGGCTGACGCCTGAGGAAAGAAATCGAAGGTAAAAAATAAGCCGGCATGATGCCGGCTTATTACGTTTCCAATGCCCGTGAGGGGCAAGGAACGGTCCACTTAACCCGGTTACACCGGCGTTACGTTTTCCGCCTGCGGGCCTTTCGGGCCCTGAGTTACGGTGAACTGCACCTGCTGACCTTCGGTCAGGGTGCGGAAACCGGAAGCGTTGATTGCACTGTAGTGAACAAATACGTCACTGCCACCGTCCTGAGCGATAAAGCCAAAGCCCTTGGACTCGTTGAACCACTTCACGTGGCCGGTTTTTGTATCGGACATTGATCTTTCCTGTCTTTCTAAAATTTGCCCTCACGGGACCTTCGAATTCCTTATGGAACTGTGCTGAGAAATCCAGAGAGTACTGAGAGAAGGGGCAACGAAAAGCACGGAGGCACGACGTTGTAACGCATTCACTAAATACCGCTGTTTTTTCACAGCAATTTCAGTATAGACCGAGTTTCGGGAGCGTCAACGCTTTTTTTGAAGCTTTTATTCGTATTAAAAACAAGGATTTGACAGGAAAGTGACAGGCGGAGAGGTATCGCGGCCGGCCGATTTCAGCTGGCCGGCCACGATGGTTGCGAGCACGATGCTCAGGAGCGGAACTGTTGGCTGATCTCTTCCAGGATGGCCGGATCATCAATGGTGCTGGGTACCGTGTACTCCTCACCATCGGCGATCTGGCGGATCACCCGGCGTAGAATCTTGCCGGACCGGGTCTTGGGCAGCCGCTCGACCACCATTGCCCGGCGGAAGCAGGCAATGGCACCGATCTTGTCGCGCACCATTTCAACCAGTTCTTCTTCCAGCTCATCGTGATCGATGGTGGCTCCGTCCTTGATCAGTACCAGGCCAATTGGTACCTGGCCCTTCAGCTCATCATGGGCACCCACCACGCAGCACTCGGCCACGGCCGGATGGGATGCCACTACTTCTTCCATTTCGCCGGTGGAAAGCCGGTGGCCCGCCACGTTGATGACGTCGTCGGTCCGGCCCATGATGAACACGTAGCCGTCATCATCGATGAAGCCGCCGTCACCGGAGCTGTAGTAGCCCTTGATCGGATCCAGGTAGGTCTTGCGGAAACGTTCATCATCACCCCAGACCGTCATCATGCAGCCCGGCGGCAGCGGCAGCTTGACCGCGACCTGGCCCTGCTCCCCGGAGGGAACCTGGCTGCCATTCATGTCCACAACCTGAACGTTGTAGCCAGGAGAGGGCACGGTGGCAGAGCCGGGTTTGGTTTCCATCATTTCGATACCCACCGGGTTACAGCAGATGGCCCAGCCGGTTTCGGTCTGCCACCAGTGATCAAGGATGGGAAGGCCCGTGTGCTCTTTCAGCCACTCGTAGGTTGGTGGGTCCAGTCGCTCGCCCGCCAGGAAGAGCCGCTTCAGGGAGCTGACGTCGTACTTGTTCAGCTCGTCCGCCTCGGGGTCTTCCTTGCGCACTGCACGGAATGCCGTCGGCGCGGTGAACAGCAGGTCCACCCCATGGTCCTGCACTACCCGCCAGAAAGCGCCGGCATCCGGGGTTTTTACCGGCTTTCCCTCGTACAGGATGGTGGTGCAGCCGGCAAACAGAGGCCCGTAGACGATGTAGCTATGACCCACGACCCAGCCCACATCGGAGGCGGCCCAGTAGACATCCCCGGGGTTGGCGTCGTACACCAGCTTCATGCTGTATTTGAGGGCGACGGCATGGCCGCCGTTGTCCCGGACCACGCCCTTGGGTTTACCGGTGGTGCCGGAGGTATACAGGATGTAAAGGGGATCCGTTGATTTGACGGGTACCGGGTCGGCCGGTTCGGCGCCCGCCATAACGGCTTCCCAGTCAACGTCGCGGCCATCCTGCATGTCAGCCCGGGCCTGCGGACGCTGATACACCACGCACAGGTCCGGCTTGTGGCTGGACTGCTCGATGGCCTTGTCAACCAGCGGCTTGTATTCGATAACCCGGTTGACCTCGATGCCGCAGGAGGCGGTGATCAGGGCCTTGGGTTCTGCGTCTTCAATGCGCACCGCCAGCTCGTGGGCGGCAAAGCCGCCGAAGACCACAGAGTGAATGGCGCCGATGCGGGCACAGCCCAGCATGGCCACGACGGCCTGGGGGATCATCGGCATGTAGATGATGACCCGGTCACCCTTGGTGACGCCTTTCGCTTTCAGGGCGCCTGCAAACCGGGCAACCTCGGCGGTGAGTTCGTTGTATGTCCAGGATTGCTGAGTGTTGGTAACCGGGGAGTCGTAGATCAGAGCCTTCTGGTCACCCCGGCCAGCACGGATGTTCGCGTCCAGTGCTACGTCGCAGGTGTTGAGGACGCCATCAGGGAACCATTCGCCGTGGCCATTGTCCTTTGGCTGCCAGATGGTCTTCGGCGCTTCGATCCAGTCAATCTGGTTGGCATGCTCTTGCCAGAATTCGTCACGCTGGTCGATCGAGCGCCGGAATTCGGAATTGTAGTCCATAGATTCCACCTCTTGGTGCCTGTTGTTTTTGTGTTGTTTGTACGTATTGACTCAACTTTAGGCACTTTGAGTTTGTGGACTAGTAGACCATAGGCGTAGTAAGGCGGTTTCCGGGAGTTATTCCTGGCCTGATTTGACAGAGGTCACTTCGGCCTCGATCTCGCCTCTGGCTACCCTGGCCGAAATCCGGTCACCGGGTGAGAGGTTGTCTGCATCCCGGATGATGTCGCCGTCCGGGCCTCGGACAATGGCGTAGCCCCTGCCCAGGGTGGCGAGCGGGCTGACCACATTCAGGGTCTGGGCGTGATGTTCCATGCGCTCCCGTTGCTGCCGGATGGTCAGCCGGGTTGCTGCAAACAGTCGCTCCTCGATGCGGACGAGGGCTTCACGGCTGATGGTCAGCTGTTTCTGTGGGGACTGCATGGCCAGCCTCTGGGCGAGGTGTCCGGTGCGCACATCCCAGCGCTCCAGTTTCTGCTTTATTGCCTTACCTAACCGCAGTTCCAGGTCATCCATCCGCTGGGCCTTTTCCTGCAGCTCCCGGCGAGGATCCCGCAGCCGTGCGCTCAGGTGTTCCAGCTGTACCGACATCCGTTTGAGGGCCCGCCGTGCGGCATTGGCAAGTCGCAGCTCCTGTTCCGCGAGTTGCCTCAGCCACTGGCTCTGGTCCGGGGAGATCTTTTCCGCCGCGGCCGACGGGGTTGGTGCCCGGAGATCCGCCACGAAGTCAGCGATAGTGACATCCACTTCATGGCCGACGGCACTCACGGTCGGAATCCGGCAGGCGGCAATGGCCCGGGCGACCGCCTCCTCGTTGAAGCACCAGAGATCCTCGAGGGAGCCACCGCCACGCCCGATGATCAGGACATCCGCAACACCATGGCTCTGGGCCTGCTCGATGGCCCGGACAATATCGTTAGTCGCGGCCTTGCCCTGGACGGCGGTCGGGTAGAGAGTGACCGGGATGGCCGGGCATCGGCGTGAAAGCACCGTCAGGATGTCATGGATGGCGGCGCCGGTCGGGGAGGTGATCACCCCGATATGCCGGGGCAGGGCTGGAATCGGCTTCTTGCGGGCTGGGTCGAACAGTCCCTCGGCCTGGAGCTTGCGCTTGAGTTCCTCAAATGCCTGCTGCAGGGCGCCCAGTCCCGCCGGCTCGATGTGCTCGACAATGATCTGGAAGTCGCCCCGGCTTTCGTACAGTGTCACCTTGCCGCGGATGCGGAGCTGGTCTCCTTCCTTCGGGATGGCCCGGACCCGCTGATTGAAGCCCCGGAACATGGCGCACCGGACCTGGCATTTGCGGTCTTTCAGGGAGAAGTACCAGTGGCCGGAGGAGGGACGGGAGAAGCTGGACATCTCGCCTTCCACCCAGACCTGCATGAAACTGGATTCCAGCAGGTGCCTGGCCTGGTGATTGAGTTCGCTGACGCTCAGGGCCCGTGTCGGGCGAAGGCTGCCAGTATCACCGGAAAGGGGCTGGGAGTCCTGGAAGGAGGGAGTCAATGCCGTGCTCCATGGTTGGATTTATACGCAATACCCGAAAAATTTGAAGTAAAAATATCGGGAATTCAAAAAGATGCAACAAGACCTTAAAAATGGTGCGGTTTACTGTCCAGGGCCACCACTTTATAATAGATCGATTAAGGATTTTGCTTTGTCGCGCCGCTCAGGGCGCGGTACAGGATTTCCAAACTTAGCACGTTCAAAAGGCGGAGCCCAATGCTGCGAATTGCTGAAGAAGCCCTCACGTTTGATGATGTTCTGCTTGTTCCCGGATTCTCGGAAGTTCTTCCCCACCAGGTCAGTCTCCAGACCCAGCTGACCCGGAATATCACCCTGAACATTCCGCTGGTCTCGTCTGCCATGGATACGGTCACCGAAGCTGAGCTGGCCATCGCCATGGCCCAGGAAGGCGGCATCGGTATCATGCACAAGAACATGACTGTGGAGCAGCAGGCGGCTGCGGTTCGCAAGGTCAAGAAATTCGAGAGTGGCGTGGTGAAGGATCCGATCACCGTGTCGCCGGACACCACCGTGCGTGAACTGGTGGATATCACCATGGCCAATAATATCTCTGGCCTGCCGGTTGTCGATGGCCACGATCTGGTGGGTATCGTTACCGGTCGTGATATCCGCTTCGAAAGCCGCATGGACACCCTGGTGCGTGACATCATGACACCGAAGAACAAGCTGGTGACCGTCAAGGAAGGCGCCAGCCTCGAGGACGTGAAGGAACTGCTGCACCGCCATCGCATCGAGAAGGTGCTGGTGGTTAATGATGAGTTTGAACTGCGTGGCCTGATTACCGTCAAGGACATCCAGAAAGCCAAGGACTATCCACTGGCGTGCAAGGACGAGCAGGGTCGCCTGCGTGTTGGTGCCGCGGTCAGTACCGGTGGTGATACCGAAGCCCGGATTACTGCTCTGGCCGAGGCCGGCGTGGACGTGATTGTGGTCGATACCGCCCATGGCCACTCCAAGGGTGTTATCGAGCGTGTCCGTTGGGTCAAGCAGAACTTCCCCGAGGTCCAGGTTATCGGCGGCAATATTGCCACCTCCGACGCAGCCATTGCCCTGGCGGATGCCGGTGCGGACGCCGTGAAGGTCGGTATCGGTCCCGGTTCCATCTGTACCACGCGTATTGTTGCGGGCATCGGCGTACCCCAGATCTCTGCGGTATCCAACGTCGCGGCGGCGCTGAAGGACCGGGGCGTCCCCCTGATTGCTGACGGCGGTGTGCGTTTCTCCGGTGACATCGCCAAGGCGATCGCAGCCGGTGCGCACAGCGTAATGATCGGGAGCCTGCTGGCAGGTACCGACGAGGCTCCGGGTGAAGTGGAGCTGTTCCAGGGTCGGAGCTACAAGGCCTACCGTGGCATGGGCTCCATCGGCGCGATGGGGCAGGGCTCCAGTGACCGCTATTTCCAGGATGCCAGCAAGGGTATCGAAAAACTGGTGCCGGAGGGTATCGAAGGTCGTGTGGCATGCAAGGGCCCGATGCGTAACATTGTCCATCAGCTGATGGGCGGGCTGCGTGCCTCCATGGGCTATACCGGCAGCGCGACCATGGAAGAAATGCGCACCAAGCCGGAATTCGTGCGCATCACCAATGCGGGCATGCGTGAGAGCCACGTCCACGACGTGACCATCACCAAGGAAGCGCCCAACTACCGTATCGGTTAAGAATGACCCTAATGAACGCGGCCCCGGAACGGGCCGCGTTGTTTATTTGTGATCCGAGGACTCCATGGCCCAGAACATCCACGACCACCGTATCCTGATTCTTGATTTCGGTTCCCAGTACACCCAGCTGATTGCCCGCCGTATCCGGGAAATAGGCGTTTACTGTGAGATCAAGGCCTTTGATGTCACCGATGAAGAGCTCAGGGAGTTCAATCCCAAAGGCATCATTCTCGCGGGTGGACCGGAATCCGTAACCCAGTTGGGTGGTCCCCGGGCTCCGGAGGATCTCTTTGACCGCGGCATCCCTGTGCTCGGTATCTGCTACGGCATGCAGACAATGGCTGAGCAGCTTGGCGGTCGTGTGGCCAGTTCCGAAAAGCGTGAGTTCGGCTATGCCCAGGTAAAGGTGCGCGCCAAGGGCCCGCTGCTGGCGGATATTACCGACCACCTGACGCCAGCCGGGGAGTCCTTGCTGGACGTGTGGATGAGCCACGGTGACAAGGTGGTGGTCATGCCGGAAGGCTTCGAGCTGCTGGCCTCTACCGAGAGTGCGCCGATTGCAGCCATGCAGGATACCAGTCGTAATCTCTATGGTGTGCAGTTCCACCCGGAGGTAACCCATACCCTCCAGGGCAAGCGCATTCTTGAGCACTTTGTGATGGATATCTGTGGTTGTGAGGCTCTGTGGACGCCGGCCAAGATTGTGGACGATGCCGTGCGCCAGATCCGCGAGCAGGTCGGGAACGAGAAGGTGCTTCTCGGTCTCTCCGGCGGCGTGGACTCCTCGGTAACCGCAGCTCTGCTGCACAAGGCCATCGGCGACCAGCTGACCTGCGTGTTTGTCGACAACGGTTTGCTGCGTCTCCACGAGGGTGATCAGGTCATGGACATGTTCGCCAGCAACATGGGCGTGAAGGTCATCCGTGTGGACGCCGAGGACCTGTTCCTGTCCAAGCTGAAAGGCGTGGATGACCCGGAGCAGAAGCGCAAGATCATCGGTAACACCTTTATCGACGTGTTCGATGATGAGGCCGCCAATATCAAGGACGTGAACTGGCTGGCTCAGGGCACCATCTATCCGGACGTGATCGAGTCTGCCGCCTCCAAGACCGGCAAGGCGCACGTGATCAAGTCCCATCACAATGTGGGTGGTCTGCCGGAGACCATGAAAATGAAGCTGGTGGAGCCGCTCCGGGAGCTATTCAAGGATGAGGTCCGCCGGATCGGTCTCGAGCTCGGCCTGCCGTACGACATGGTCTACCGTCACCCGTTCCCGGGGCCGGGCCTGGGTGTCCGCATCCTGGGTGAGGTCAAGAAGGAGTACGCGGATATCCTCCGCCGTGCCGATGCGATCTTCCTGGAAGAGCTGCACCGGGCCGACCTGTACCACAAGACCAGCCAGGCCTTTGCGGTATTCCTCCCGGTCAAGTCAGTAGGTGTGGTTGGCGACGCCCGTCGCTACGAATATGTAGTGGCCCTGCGCGCCGTCGAGACGATCGATTTCATGACCGCCCGCTGGGCGCACCTGCCGTACGATCTTCTGGAGAAAGTCTCCAACCGGATCATCAACGAGATCAGCGGTGTATCCCGGGTGACCTATGACATCTCGTCCAAGCCGCCGGCGACCATTGAGTGGGAATGATCTGCAGCCCGGGCTGAGCGGGCAGGCATGAAGGCGGGGTCAGATGAAAGCTTTCATCTGACCCCATTTCGCGGCCCCAATTTTATCCTTCCAGTCCGGACCAGCCCCCGGGGTCAGAAGAAAGCCTTCTTCTGACCCCATTTTCATCAACCAGAATCCCGACTATGCCCCAGTCCTTAACCGACCAACACTGGATGTCCCGAGCCCTGCAGTTGGCCAAACAGGCCTCGGCGGCAGGCGAGGTCCCGGTGGGTGCCGTGGTTGTTCTGGACGGCAAAGAAATCGGAGCCGGTTTCAACGCCCCCATCTCGGGTTGCGATCCTACCGCCCACGCGGAGATCCGGGCCCTGCGCGATGCCGCCGCTCGCGTGGGCAATTACCGCTTGTCAGGGGCGACGCTTTACGTAACGCTGGAGCCGTGTACCATGTGTGTCGGAGCGATTGTGCATGGCCGCGTCAGCCGCCTGGTATACGGTGCCACGGAGCCCAAAGCGGGCGCTGTGGAATCGGCTCGCCGGACTCTGGAGGAGCCCCATCTGAACTGGGCGGTGGAAGCGACCGGGGGCGTCCTTGAACAGCAGTGCAGCGAAATCATCAGCGAATTTTTCAGTCAGCGCCGGGCGGAAATCCGGCGCCAGCGCCAGTCATTATCCTCAGGGAAGGAGTAGCCTTTACCCATGAAAGTGCTTGTCACCGGCGGAGCCGGATATATTGGAAGTCACGTGGTCCGGCAGCTGGGTGAGGCCGGTCACGATATCGTGGTTTTTGACAACCTCTCCACTGGCTACCGCTGGGCGGTGACAGCCGGCGAACTGGTGGTGGGGGATCTGGCAGACGAGGCGGCGATTGACCGGCTGTTCTCTGAGCACCAATTCGAGGCTGTGCTGCATTTTGCCGCCAACATTGTCGTGCCTGAATCCGTGTCCAATCCCCTCAAATACTACAGCAACAACACCCGCAACACCCTGAACCTGCTGAAGGCTGTCGAGCAATACCAGGTTCCGTACATGGTGTTCTCCTCCACGGCTGCAGTTTATGGCATGCCGGACCAGCAGGTCCTTACCGAAGACCTGCCGCTGGCACCGATCAATCCCTACGGCGCGTCCAAGATGATGAGCGAGCGGATGATCATGGATCTGGCAGTTGCCTCAAGTCTGAATTACGTCATCCTGCGCTATTTCAACGTCGCCGGCGCCAATCCTGACGGTCTGCTGGGGCAGGCGACTCCGGAAGCTACCCACCTGATCAAGGTGGCCAGCGAGTGTGTCACCGGACAACGGGAAGGTATGAGTGTGTTCGGCACGGACTACGACACTCGGGATGGCACCTGTATTCGCGATTACATCCACGTAGAGGATCTTGCCAAAGCCCATGTCATGGCGCTGGATTACATGGTGAACGGTGGCGAATCGAAGGTCCTGAACTGCGGTTACGGGCGGGGCTTCACCGTGCGCGAGGTCATCAATGTGGTCAAGCGGGTGTCCGGCGTGGATTTCCCGGTGACCGAGACCGATCGGCGCGCTGGCGATCCCGCCGCGTTGATGGCTGATAACACCCTGATCCGTGGCACTCTGGGGTGGGAGCCGGACTACGATGATCTGGAAACCATTGTCCGGACTGCGCTGGCCTGGGAAGCGATCTGGCAGAAGAAAAAAGCCTCCGGCGAACACTGAGTTCTGACTTTTACCCATTTGGATACGTTTGGAAAGTAACCCATGAAGATCACAATTTTCGGTACCGGATATGTTGGGCTGGTGACGGGTGCCTGCCTGGCGGACGTTGGTCACCATGTCCTGTGTATGGACGTGGACCAGGGCAAGATCGACAAACTGCGCAACGGCCTGATTCCCATCTACGAGCCGGGCCTGGACTCGATTGTCCGGCACACCGTGGAGGCGGGCCGCCTGGCTTTCACCACCGATACCGAAGAGGCGGTAAAACATGGCGCATTACAGTTCATTGCGGTAGGAACACCGCCCGATGAGGACGGTTCGGCAGACCTGCAGTACGTGACCGCCGTTGCCAAATCCATTGGCCAGTACATGGACGACTACAAGGTGGTGGTCGATAAGTCCACGGTTCCGGTCGGCACCGGCGACAAGGTTCGCGCAGCGGTGCAGGCACAGCTGGACCACCGCGGCCTTGAGCTGGAATTCGATGTGGTCTCCAACCCCGAGTTCCTTAAAGAAGGCGCGGCCATCAACGATTTCATGAAGCCGGACCGCATCATTGTCGGTACCGACAGCGAGAAGGCGGCGGATCTGCTGCGGGAAGTCTATTACCCGTTCAACCGCAGCCACGACCGGATGATCTTCATGGATATCCGTTCGGCAGAACTGACCAAATACGCCGCCAACTCCATGCTGGCAACCAAGATCAGTTTCATGAACGAAATCGCCAATCTGGCCGAGCGCCTCGGCGCCGATATCGAGGCGGTACGTCGGGGTATCGGTTCCGATCCCCGTATCGGGTACCACTTTATCTACCCCGGTTGCGGTTACGGCGGCTCCTGCTTTCCGAAGGATGTTCAGGCTCTGGCCCGTACCGCCCGTGACTGCGGTTATGACGCCCGGCTGCTGAACTCGGTGGAAGAGGTGAATTATGCCCAGAAACATGTGCTGTTCGACAAGATCAGCCATCACTTCCAGGGCAAGCTCGAGGGCAAGGTTGTTGCCCTGTGGGGACTGGCGTTCAAACCCAATACCGATGACATGCGCGAGGCCTCTTCCCGTATGCTGATGGAAGACCTCTGGAAAGCCGGTGCCTCGGTACAGGCCTTCGACCCCGAAGCCATGGAAGAAACCCAGCGCATCTACGGTGACCAGCCGGGTCTGACCCTGTGCGGAACCAAGGAGCAGGCGCTCAAGGGCGCTGATGTGCTGGCAATCTGCACCGAATGGAAGGAATTCCGTTCCCCGGATTTCGACGTGGTGGCCGCCAACCTGCGGGACCCGGTGGTCTTCGATGGTCGTAACCTGTACGAGCCGGAAATGCTCGATCGCTATGGCCTGATCTACTACGCTATCGGCCGCGGCCGTAACCAGTTCCACTCGGTGGTGTGATCGATGAGCCAGGAATTCGAGCTACATGAGCGTCTGGCGGCGGATAGCTTCCTGTTGGGCAGGACCCGCCTGTGCGAAGTGCGACTGATGAACGAGAAAACCTGGCCCTGGGTCATCCTGGTGCCGGCGATCGCCGGTATCCGGGAGATCTATGAGCTTCCGGAAGCCCAGCAGCAGAGGCTGATGACGGAGTCGTCCACGCTGAGCCGCGCCATGATGGAGGCGTTTGAAGGCGACAAGATGAACGTGGCGGCACTGGGTAACATGGTGCCGCAACTTCACGTCCACCACATCGTGCGCTTTGAAGGGGACCCGGCCTGGCCTGGGCCGGTGTGGGGGACCCAGACTCCGGTGCCCTATGAAGAAAGCGGGCTTGCCCGCATGAAACAGGCGCTGGAACCGATACTGGCAAGTCTGGCCTGAGCGGCTGTCAGCGCCTCCGGGCAAGGGTCTGTGAGCCCAGCAGGATCATCCGAAGCTCCGTTTTCAGCTTCACCTTCAGCTCTTCCTTTTCTTTCGGTGTTGCATCGAGTGCCTCCGCACCCTGGTTGAAAACCAGCGTCACCATCGCCTCGGCCACCACACGTGCGTCCGATAGCGGTTTGCCCTGTTCCTCGGCAAAGCGCCGCAGGTCGTCGGCCAGTTCCGTCACGAAGTGATCGATCTCCGCCTTCACCGCCGTCCGGAAGGGTTTTGAAACACCGGTGCGCTCCCGCAGCATTAGCCGGAACAGGTTGGCGTTGTTGCCCAGATATTCCATGAAGGTATCCACCGAGGTGGAAATGGCGCTGCCGTCCCGGGCGATACGTTTGCGGGCCTGGCGCATCAACTGGCGCAGGGCGACACCGCCTTCGTCCACCAGGGCGAGTCCGAGTTCGTCCAGTTCCGAGAAGTGGCGGTAAAAGGAGGTGGGGGCAATGCCGGCTTCGCGGGCCACTTCTCTCAGACTCAAACTGCCAAACCCCCGGTCGGCACTCAGCTGCGAGAGCGCAGCGTCCATCAATGCGCGTCGGGTTTTCAGTTTTTGCTCCGCTCTGGTGGCCAACGTCAGACTCCGTTTGTTGGTAAGAAGAGGGGCATTCTAGCCGGCTGGAACCATACAGTCATCCGGGCGGCGGATTTGCATACCAGCACGCCTGATTTTCGGCCCCATTGTGTTTATAATGGGCCGCTTTTCCAGTAAGGTCGCAAAAATTTTAGCGGCCACGAATCAAGTAGCCTCAGGTGGGGTGACCCTTTCCGAAACCTTGCGGAGCCATGGATGGCGGAGCAGAGCGTACAGGGACGTATCCACAGCGTGTTTCGGAAAGGGTCACCCCACCTGAGGCGGCAAGACACGAAAAAGTTTCGAATACATCTAACGTAACGGGAACCGGTATGCGCAGTCATTATTGCGGTGGGATCAATGAATCCCACATCGATCAGGAAGTCACACTTTGCGGATGGGTACACCGCCGTCGTGACCATGGTGGGGTTATCTTCCTGGATCTGCGAGATCGGGATGGTATGTCCCAGGTGGTTGTCGATCCGGACACCCCTGAAAGCTTCGCCCTGGCCGAAAAGGTCCGCAGCGAATTCGTCATCAAAGTCACCGGCCGCGTGCGTCGTCGCCCGGCGGGTACCGAGAACAACAACATGCCCACCGGCCAGGTGGAGTTGTTGGGCAAGGAACTGACCATCCTGAACGCTGCCGCCACACCGCCGTTCCCGCTGGATGAGCACGTGGACGTGGGCGAGGACGTACGTCTGCGCTACCGTTTCGTGGACCTGCGCCGTCCGGAGATGATCAACCGCCTGCGGTTCCGCTCCCGGGTCACCAGTTACATCCGCAACTTCCTGGACAGCCGCGGCTTCATGGACGTGGAAACCCCGATCCTGACCCGTGCAACTCCGGAAGGTGCCCGTGATTACCTGGTGCCGAGCCGCACCCACGAAGGTTCCTTCTTCGCGCTGCCGCAGTCCCCGCAGCTGTTCAAGCAGCTGCTGATGGTCTCCGGTGTCGACCGTTACTACCAGATCGCCAAGTGTTTCCGGGACGAGGACCTTCGGGCCGACCGTCAGCCGGAATTCACCCAGGTGGACATCGAGGCGTCTTTCATCGACGAGCAGGCCCTGATGGAGCTGAACGAAGACATGGTTCGTTCCCTGTTCAAGGACGTGCTCGAGGTCAGCCTGCCGGAGTTCCCGCGCATGCCGCACTCCGAGGCCATGCAGCGCTTCGGTTCCGACAAGCCGGACCTGCGTATCCCGCTGGAGCTGGTGGACGTCAATGATCTGGTCGAGAACGTAGACTTCAAGGTATTCGCCGGTCCGGCCAAGGATCCGAAGGGCCGTGTTGCCGCCCTGCGTGTACCGAAGGGTGGCGAGCTGACCCGGAAACAGATCGACGACTACACCAAGTTTGTCGGCATCTACGGCGCCAAGGGTCTGGCCTACATCAAGGTCAACGACCTGGCCAAGGGTGTGGAGGGGCTGCAGTCCCCGATCATCAAATTCCTTGGTGACGACGTCGCCCAGGCCATCATGGAGCGCGTGGGTGCGGAAGACGGCGATATCGTGTTCTTCGGTGCCGACAAGACCATGGTCGTCAACGAAGCGCTGGGCGCTCTGCGCGTGAAGCTGGGTCACGACCTGGACATGCTGACCTGCGAATGGGCGCCGCTGTGGGTTGTAGACTTCCCGATGTTCGAGGAAACCCCGGATGGTGGCCTGACTGCGATTCACCACCCGTTCACCGCGCCGTCCTGCTCACCGGAAGATCTGGCTGCGGATCCTGCCAACGCGCTGTCCCGCGCCTACGACATGGTGCTGAATGGTACCGAGCTCGGCGGCGGTTCCATCCGTATCCACGACGAGAAAATGCAGGAAGCGGTGTTCCGCATCCTGGGAATCGGTGAGGAGGAGGCCCGTGCCAAGTTCGGCTTCCTGCTGGATGCCCTGAAGTTCGGTTGCCCGCCCCACGGTGGTCTGGCGTTCGGCCTGGATCGTCTGGTCATGCTGATGACCGGTGCTTCTTCAATCCGGGACGTGATTGCCTTCCCGAAAACCCAGAGCGCGACCTGCCTGATGACCCAGGCACCGGGCGAGGTGGACGAGAAGCAGCTGCGTGAGCTGCACATCCGTCTGCGCCGTTCGGCCAAGCCGGTTGAGGGCAACAAGGCTGAGGGTGACGAGTAAATTCTGACAAGTCGGGGGCGGGCCCGCGGCCCGCTCTCCGGACGATGGACGGAGGTTAGGCATGGCTGGTCACAGTAAATGGGCCAACATCAAGCATCGCAAGGCGGCACAGGACGCCAAGCGTGGCAAGATCTTCACCAAAATCATCCGGGAACTGACCGTTGCCGCCCGCCTTGGCGGCGGCGATCCCAACGATAACCCCAGGCTCAGGGCGGTTGTCGACAAGGCCCTGACGGCCAACATGAAAAAAGACACCATCGAACGGGCGATTGAACGTGGTGCCGGTGGTGGCGATGACAGCAACTACGAAGAACTGACCTACGAAGGTTACGGTCCGGGTGGTGTGGCCATTTTTGTCGAGGCCATGACCGACAACAAGAACCGGACCGTCGCCGAGGTGCGCCACGCGTTCAACAAGTTTGGCGGCAATCTCGGAACCGATGGCTCCGTGGCCTACCTGTTCACCAAGCAGGGCATTATCAGCTACAGCCCGGACGTGGACGGCGACCGTTTAATGGAAGCGGCGCTGGAAGCCGGGGCCGAGGACCTGCAGGAACAGGAAGACGGCTCCTACGAGATTGTGACCACCCCGGAGGAGTACCTGGACGTCAAAGAGTCCCTGGTCGAGGCGGGGCTGAAGCCGGACAATTCCGAGGTCACCATGGTCCCGTCAACCCGGGTCGAACTGGACCGGGATGGGGCCGAAACCATTCTCAAGCTGATCGACATGCTTGAGGATCTGGATGACGTTCAGAACGTCTACCACAACGCGGATATCTCCGCAGACATCATGGAATCCCTGTGACCATGGCGGGAGCCTGAGCATGCCGATCATTCTCGGAGTGGATCCCGGTTCCCGAATCACCGGATACGGGGTCATTCGTGCCGAGGGTCGGGTGATCGAGTACATCGACAGCGGCTGTATCCGGGTTGGGGAAAAGCCCATGGCCGAGCGGCTCCAGACCATCTTCCACAGCCTGGCCACGCTGATTGGCGAGTATCGGCCGGAGGAGTTCGCTATCGAGCAGGTGTTCATGGCCCGCAATCCGGACTCCGCTCTCAAGCTGGGTCAGGCCCGGGGTGCCGCGATCGTCAGTGCTGCCAACAGCGGGCTGGCGGTGCACGAGTATTCCGCCCGGCAGGTCAAACAGGCGGTGGTCGGCAAGGGTGGGGCGGACAAGTCCCAGGTCCAGCATATGGTGCAGGCCCTGCTGTCACTGTCCCGCAAACCCCAGGAAGATGCGGCCGATGCCCTGGCCATTGCCCTGTGCCACGCCCATATGAGCCAGAGTGTGCTGCGCCTGGCGGGGAATGGCGGCAAGGTGCGCAGCGGTCGGGTCAGACAACAATAACCGGCTCCCAGGAGCCACAGGAGCTACCCCTTGATAGGTCGTATCCGAGGCATTCTGGTCGAAAAGACCCCCGGGCAGGCGCTGGTGGAGTGCGCCGGGCTGGGTTACGAAATCGACATTCCCTACACTACCTTCTTCCATCTGCCTGAATCGGGGCAGGAAGTGACCCTTCATACCCATTTTGCCGTACGCGAGGATGCCCAGAGCCTGTATGGGTTTGCGGCGAAGCTGGATCGGAACCTGTTCCGCCTGCTGATCAAGGTCAATGGCGTTGGACCGAAACTGGCGGTCGGAATCCTGTCCGGTCTGGATGCCCAGCAGTTCATCCGCTGTGTCGAGTCGAAGGATGCCAATGCCCTGGTCAAGCTGCCCGGTGTGGGCAAAAAAACGGCGGAACGCCTGCTTATTGAAATGGCTGACCGGATCGGGCAACTTGAAGGCCAGTTTGTGCCGATGTCGCCGGGCGCGACAGTTGCCGGTGGGCCCGCCTCCGAACAGGTAGTGACTGGCCCGGATCCGAGGGAAGAAGCCGAGGCCGCATTGATTGCCCTTGGCTACAAACCGCAGGAGGCCGCAAAAGCGATCAGTAAGGTCGCCGAGGAAGGCGCGACCAGTGAGACCCTGATTCGTCTGGCCCTGCGCAACATGATTCCAGCCGGATGACCTGACGGTAATATGTCGCCTCAGTGGCGCCAAACCTGTAGAGAGCGTAACGTGACAGTCAGGGGCCCGTTTGTACAATTGGGTCAACGTTGAATAGCAGGGCAAGGCGCACAGGCACGATGTTGATTCCCAGAGAACGGGTGATGCCATGATTGAATCCGACCGACTGATTTCAGCCGGGACCGGTGACTATGAGGAGGTCCAGGATCGGGCCATCCGTCCGACGCTGCTGTCCGAATACGTGGGCCAACCCTCGGTCCGTGAGCAGATGGAGATTTTCATCTCCGCCGCCCGCGGCCGGCAGGAGGCATTGGACCATGTGCTGATTTTCGGCCCGCCCGGTCTGGGCAAGACCACTCTGGCCAATATCATCGCCAACGAGATGGGCGTAGCCATCAAGACCACCTCCGGCCCGGTGCTGGAGAAAGCCGGCGACCTGGCCGCGATGCTCACCAATCTTGAAGAAGGCGATGTTCTCTTTATTGACGAGATCCACCGTCTGAGCGCCGCCGTTGAGGAAGTCCTGTATCCGGCCATGGAGGACTACCAGCTGGATATCATGATCGGCGAGGGTCCGGCCGCCCGCTCCATCAAGCTGGATCTGCCGCCATTCACTCTGGTTGGGGCGACTACCCGTGCCGGGCTGCTGACCTCTCCGCTGCGGGACCGTTTTGGCATCGTGCAGCGGCTCGAGTTCTACAACACCGAGGATCTGACCAATATCATCATCCGCTCGGCCCGGCTCTCCACGGTGGCGATTGATGAGGCCGGGGCCTTCGAGATTGCCCGCCGTTCCCGGGGGACGCCCCGGATCGCGAACCGGCTGCTGCGCCGGGTCAGGGATTTCGCCGAAGTACGCTCCAATGGTCGGATTACCGCTGACATAGCGGATCAGGCCCTGAACATGCTCAAGGTGGATAACCAGGGCTTCGATCACATGGATCGGCGGTTGTTGCTGGCCATGATTGAAAAGTTCGATGGCGGACCGGTGGGCGTTGAAAGCCTGGCGGCCGCGATCAGCGAGGAGCGGGGCACCATCGAGGACGTGCTGGAGCCTTTCCTGATCCAGCAGGGCTTCATGGTTCGAACACCGCGTGGACGAATGGTGACCTCCAACGCCTACCAGCACTTCGGGGTGGTGCCTCGCAGATCGGATGCCGAGGGGGACCTCTTTGACTGATCCAGCCAACGCCCAGGTCTTTGAATTACCCATCAGGGTGTATATAGAAGATACGGATGCTGGTGGAATTGTCTTCCATGCCAAGTATCTGCATTACATGGAGCGTGCCCGTACCGAATGGGTGCGCAGCTGCGGAGTCGGTCTTCGGGCCGGCCTGGCGGATAACATCAGCTACGTGGTGCAGCGGATGAACATTCACTATGCGGTGCCGGCCCGGCTGGATGACCAGTTGCTGGTCACTGCCGAGCCCGTGGCCTACGGCCGGGTCTGGATGAACTTCAGACAGCGTGTTCTGCGTGCCAGTGATCGTAAGTTGCTGTGCGAGGCGGATGTTCGCGTGGCCTGCGTGGCACTGGATACCGGCAGGCCCAGGCGCCTGCCCGAGAATATGCAGGATCTGCTGAAGCGCAATGTTCAGCACCCGGACCCAACCAACGGAACCAGCCAGGAGTAAAAGGTGGAGTCAGAACTTTCTGTATGGCATCTCATTTCAAATGCCGGGTTACTGGTACAGCTGGTCATGCTGTTGCTGGGACTGGCCTCGGTGATTTCCTGGGCCCTGATTTTCCAGCGCCTGCAGGTATTCCGGAAAGCCAGGCGAGCCCAGCTGGAATTTGAGGAACGGTTCTGGTCCGGAATGGACCTGGGGCAACTGTACCGGGAGGTCAACGCCGAGCCGACGCCATTCTCCGGGGTGGAAGCGGTGTTTCGCGCCGGCTTCAAGGAGTTCTCGCGCCTCCGGCAACAGAGCCGGGACGCCGACGCCGTCATGGAGGGCACCCAGCGCGCCATGCGCGTCGCATTCTCCCGGGAACAGGAGCGCCTTGAAACCCATCTGCCATTTCTGGCTACGGTCGGTTCCACCAGTCCCTATGTCGGCCTGTTTGGCACCGTTTGGGGGATCATGAACTCGTTCCGTGGTCTCGCACAGGTCCAGCAGGCAACTCTGGCCACGGTCGCCCCGGGTATTTCGGAAGCCCTGATTGCCACGGCCATGGGCCTTTTTGCGGCAATTCCGGCGGTTATTGCCTACAACCGCTTTTCAGCCATGTCCGATGCCTTGCTCAAGAACTATGAGACCTTCGCCGAAGAGTTCTCCAGCATTCTGCACCGTCGCGTGCATGCCAGCGAGCAGAGTGCCGCCTGATGAATGAACGCAACGACCGGAGCCGGGTGATATGAAAGGCATGGGAATGATGCCGCAGCAGCGGAAAAAGCCGATGTCGGAAATCAACGTCGTTCCGTACATCGACGTAATGCTGGTGTTGCTGGTGATCTTCATGGTGACCGCGCCCATGCTGACCCAGGGCGTGAAAGTGGATTTGCCGGAAACCACATCGGACCCTATCCAGTCTGACAAGGATGTGGAGTCGATCGTGGTCTCGGTGGACACCAACGGTGCCTACTTCATGGAAATCGGTGATGAAAGCAGTGATCCCATGTCCCTGGGGGAGGTGCGTGAACGGGTTGCGAAAATCCTGTCCCAGCGTCCCAACGGTGAGGTCCTGGTGCGCGGTGACGAACATGTGGAATACGGCACGGTGGTGCGCCTGATGGCGGAGTTGCAGGGTGCCGGTGCCACCAGCATCGGGTTGATCACCGAACCATCCCCGGATGAGAAGTGAGTCAGGAAGGCGGGGAGCTGTTGTGACGAATCGTGATCACAGGGTAATCAGTACCGGAACGCCGCCGTGGAAATCGCCGGTCGCCCTGTCGGTGTTTTTGCACCTGCTGATTGTGGTGGTGGCTCTGGCCGGCTGGTCCTGGACCAGTCCTGTTGATGAGCCGCCACCCCGCAGTATTTCGGCGCGCCTGATTACTCAGCAGCAGCCGGAGCCAAGCCCGGTGGTGGAGCCTGACGATCAGCCGGATCGTGACCAGCAGCGCCGTGCTGAAGAGGAAAAACAGAAAAAGGCGGAAGCCGAGGCCGAGCGTCGTCGCCAGGAAGAAGAGGCGCGCAGGATAGCGGAGCAGAAGGCCCGGGAAGAGGAGGCCCGTCGCAAGGCCGAGGAAGAACGCAAGAAACAGGAAGCCCTGGCGAAGGAGCGGGAAGAGGCGAAAGCCCGCGAAGCCGCCCGTCAGAAAGCAGAGGCTGAAGCCAGGGAGCGCGAGCGGCAGAAAGCCGAGGAGGAGCGCAAGCGCAAGGAAGCTGAACGGAAGAAGGCCGAGGAAGAACAGCGGCGACTGGAAGAACAGCGCAGGCAGGAAGAAGCCGAGCGTCGCCGACAGGAAGAAGAGGCCCGCAAGGAAGCCGAACGCAAGCGCCTTGAGGCCGAACGGCGCCTGAAAGAGCAGCAGCTTGAAGCTCTGGCCGAAGAATCTCGCAAGGCGAAGGAGGCCGAAGCCCGCCGTCAGCAGCAGGCCGCCGCGGCCCGGGCGAAGGAAGCGCAGATGCTCTCCGAAAGTGAGAAGTATCAGGCGCTGATCCGGGAACGGTTGAGCCAGGCGTGGTATCCGCCATCGTCGGCCACCGAAGAAATGACTGCGCGGCTGCAGATAACGTTGTTGCCGACGGGCGAACTGGCCAGTGTCAAACTTGTCAGCAGTAGTGGCAACACCGCATTCGATAATTCGGCCCTGAGTGCTGTACGCTCACTGAACCGTTATCCGATACCGGATGACAGGGAAACCTTCGAGCGTTATTTCCGTCAGTTTACTATTGAATTCAACCCGCGCCGGTTGAGATAAGGAAACAGGAAAGATCATGACAAAGCGGACCTGGACGACCTCACATAAAGCCCTGGCCGCCGCGCTGGTTGCCCTGATCATGCTGGCAACCGGGGCACGCGCCGAGCTGCTGATTCGAATCACCGAGGGCGCTGATGCCGCCCTTCCCATCTCCGTGGTGCCATTTGCGGAGAATGGTGCAATTCCGCCCGGGGACAAGGTGGCCAATATTGTCCGGGATGATCTTGCCATGAGTGGTGAGTTCCGGCCCCTGTCTCCGGAAAAGATGCTGAGCCTGCCTTCCCGTCGGGAGGAGGTGTACTTCCGGGACTGGCGTATGCTCGGCCAGCGGTACGTCCTCGTCGGTGAGCTGAGCCGGAACGGCGATAGGGTCGTTGCCCGCTATGAATTGTTCGACGTTAACCAGGAAAAACGTATTCTCGGCGAAACCGCGGCAGCATCGGTCAATGGTATGCGTACGCTTGGCCATCACATCAGTGACAAGGTGTATGAGGCGATTACTGGCGTGCCGGGGGCGTTTTCCACCAAACTGGCGTACATCACCCTCGACACTTTCAATGGCAAACCCCGGTACCGCCTGCAGGTCAGTGACGTAGACGGCAAGCGTGCACGGATCCGACTGGAAAGCCAGGAACCGATCCTGTCACCAGCCTGGTCGCCGGATGGAAAACGGCTGGCCTATGTCTCCTTCGAAACCGGCAAGCCGGCCATCTATATTCACGAGCTGTCCTCCGGCCAGCGCACCAAGGTGGCCGATTTCAAAGGTCTCAATTCTGCGCCGGCCTGGTCCGAAGACGGTCGCTCGCTGCTGATGACACTGTCCAAGGACGGTAACGCCGAGATCTACCGGATGGAGCTGGCGAGCCGGCAGCTGACCAAGCTCACCAATCACTGGGCAATCGATACCGAGGCAACCTACGACCACTCGGGTGACGGTATTTTCTTCACCTCGGATCGCTCCGGCGGACCGCAGATCTATCATATGAAATCGCCCGGCGCAGAACCCCGCCGTATTACCTTCGGCAGTCGCTATAACGCGCGGCCGCGGCCGGACAACACCGGGGACTACGTATATTACGTGCATCAGAGAAACAGCGCGTTCCATATTGCCCGCACCAATCTCAAGAACGGTGAAGAGACGGTCCTGACCCGGACCGAATCGGATGAATCACCGAGTGTGTCACCCAACGGTCGGATGCTGATCTATGCCACCAAACAGGGTGGCGACAGTGTGCTGACCGTGATCTCGGCCGATGGCGGTGCGGCATACAGCCTGCCGGCTTCGGAAGGGGATGTCCGTGAACCTGCCTGGGGGCCGATAGTTAACTGAACGCCCCGGGCTTTCGAAAGCAATCAATAAACTCAAGCCACTGAAAGGAAATGAACATGAAACTGTCAATGCACTCCAAGGTCCTCGCCATGCTGCTTTCTGCCGGTCTGTTCGCCGGTTGTAGCTCCACAGGTGAAACTGTGGGCGATGGCACCTACGATTCCGACGTTGCTCCTGTAGATGACGGCTCCACGGTCTACGGTGGTGATGATGAGGGCGGTGTGTCCTCGTCCGCGCTGACCGAAGAAGAGCGTATGGCCGCCGAAGAGCGCGCCAAGATGGAAGCCCTGCGTGACATCACCACCTTCTACTTCGATTTCGACACCGCAGAGATCAAGCCTGAAGCCCGTGACGTACTGGTGGCCCATGCCCAGTACCTGGCCAACAACCCGGGCCGGAACGTTCGCCTGGAAGGCCATGCCGACGAGCGTGGTACCAAGGAATACAACCTCGCCCTGGGTGAGCGTCGCGCCAACGCAGTGCAGCGGTTCCTGATCGTCAACGGTGCTTCACGTGGCCAGATCGAAACCGTAAGCTATGGTGAAGAAAAGCCGGCGGTCATGGGCTCCTCTGAAAGTGCCTGGGCACAGAACCGTCGGGTAGAACTGGTTTTCGACTGAACCGCTAACTGACAGATCGGGTGTATCCATGAGAAAACGGCTCGTGGCGTTACTGCTGGTTCCACTTGCGCTTGCGCAGGTGGGGCCGGTTCAGGCGCAATCTTCCGCACCGGCCCAGAGAAGCTCCTCTGGCAACCAGGCAACCTCAGAATTGTTCTATATGATTCAGCAGCTCCAGCAGGAGGTACGCAGGTTGCAGGGGCAGGTGGAAGAGCAGCAGCACATGATCACCCGGTTGCAGGAGCAGGGCCGCGATCGCTACATCGATCTGGACCAGCGCATCCTCGATCTGTCCGAGAAGATGGCGAGCCAGCCGGAACCGGCGCCGGCTTCGTCGTCTGCTCCCGCTGATGGCGGCGGACAGGCGGTGGAAACCCGCGAATATCGCCAGCCCGGGGATGAGGAGCGCAAGGCCTATAACGAGATCCAGGACCTGATCCGGAACCAGAAAGACTACGACCAGGCCATTACCCGGTTGTACGAGTTCATCGACAAATACCCCGAAGGGGACCTGACGGTGAACGCGTACTACTGGCTGGGTGAGGTCTACCTGGTCAAGCCGCAGCTGGAGCAGGCAAAACAGGCCTTCACTATTGTGGCGACCCGTTTTCCGGACCATCGCAAGGCCCCGGATGCGGTTTACAAGCTGGGTGTGGCCCTGGATCGTCTGGGCGAAACTGACGAGGCTCGGCGGCGCATGCAGAGCGTCGTTGATGATTATCCGAATAGCGGTGCGGCGGAGCTTGCCAAGAAGTTTCTTTCCTCTGCAAACGGTTAATCCGGCTCAGGAAAAAAATCGGGGATTACTCCAAAAAAAGGGTTGATCACCGGAAAAATATCAGTACTATATGCGCCTCGTTTGGGTCGTTAGCTCAGTTGGTAGAGCAGTTGGCTTTTAACCAATTGGTCGAAGGTTCGAATCCTTCACGACCCACCAAATTCCGGGTACTGTTCGTTTGAGCTCGAGCGGTATCGATCAGGTAAATTGTCTGATCACCAGTCAAGGGTCGTTAGCTCAGTTGGTAGAGCAGTTGGCTTTTAACCAATTGGTCGAAGGTTCGAATCCTTCACGACCCACCAAATAACAGGATCTCCCGGGATCCTGGGAAAAAAGAGCCTTAGGGCTCTTTTTTTTTGCCTGTAAGATCCCAGTTATAGTCCGAGAGTGGTCAATGTTTGTTTTCAGGTGTGTGACGCTGGCGTTGCAGGCCCATGAAAACAGTGGCCGAGGTGATATACTTCGGTGGTTAACGCAACACAGAGACGCAGGAATGACACGAGCAGAAGACCGTATCCTTGTTCAGGAGCACCTGGCCCACGAAGCGGAGCCCAAGCCTTTGAGTGAGAGTGAGAAAGCGGAACTCGAGGCCCGAATCAAGGCGGAACTCAAGGCCAGGGACGCAGTGCTCGTTGCTCATTACTACACTGATCCGGATATCCAGCGCCTGGCGGAAGAAACCGGGGGCTGTGTGGCGGATTCCCTGGAGATGGCCCGTTTTGGCAATCAGCATCCGGCGTCCACGGTAGTTGTGGCGGGTGTCCGGTTCATGGGTGAGACCGCCAAGATCCTCAATCCCGAGAAAACAGTCCTGATGCCGACCCTGGAAGCGACCTGCTCCCTGGATGTCGGCTGCCCGGCCGACGAATTTGCCGAGTTCTGTGATCAGCACCCGGACCGGACAGTGGTGGTGTATGCGAATACCTCGGCAGCCGTGAAGGCGAGGGCGGACTGGGTAGTGACCTCGAGTTGCGCCCAGGCCATTGTCGAGGACCTGGATGCCCGGGGCGAGAAGATCCTCTGGGCTCCGGACAAGCACCTGGGGCACTACGTCCAGAAGACCACCGGGGCAGACATGCTGCTCTGGGACGGCTCATGCATCGTCCACGAAGAATTCAAGTACCGTGGGCTTGAGGATCTCAAGGCTCTGTACCCGGACGCTGCCGTGCTGGTGCATCCGGAGTCGCCGGACGCAGTGGTGGAAATGGCCGATGTGGTGGGCTCCACCTCCCAGCTGATCCACGCGGTTCAGACACTGCCCAATCAGGAGTTCATTGTTGCCACGGACAACGGCATCTTCTACAAGATGCAGCAGCTGGCCCCTAACAAGACGCTCATCGAGGCGCCCACTGCCGGTAACGGTGCTACCTGCCGAAGCTGTGCCCATTGCCCCTGGATGGCGATGAATGGCCTTGAGAACCTGTTGCACGTGCTGCAGACCGGCAGTCAGGAAGTGCTGGTGGATCCGGAATTGCGGGAAAGGGCGCTGAAGCCGCTGGGCCGCATGCTGGAGTTCACCGCCAACATGAATCTCAAGGCTGCAGGCAACGCCTGATTTGTGGGAGCCCGGTGCCCGGTCAGCTGTTGCGCTGAACCTGCAGCTGCCGGGTAATTTCCGCCAGTCTTTCCGTGACCGCCTGGCGCTGGGGCGAACCGGCCGGCAGTTTTTCCTGCGCCTGGCGCAGCTGGCGCTGGGCTGACTCCAGATCTCCCATCAGGGCATCATATTCGGCCCGGGCACGGTGCACGCCAACGATATTGCGTGCCATTCCTTCCGCTTCCGCCAGCCGCGACCAGAGGTGTTCCTGCTCCGGCATCTGGCGAGTGAGTTCCCTCAGAAGGTCTGCCGCCGCAGCTCCGTTTCCCGCTGTAATTTCGGTCTGCGCAAGGGTGTAGGTAATCGGGTAGTTGCCCGGATTTCGGGCCAGGGCCTCTGTAAGCAAGGTTCGGGCTTCCCCGGTCTTGTTCAGGGCGTTGAGAACCTCGGCGAGGGTGACCTGCAGGGTGATCCGGCCCGGATTCTGCCCGAGCAGGTCCCGGAGTTCCTGCTCTGCCTTGTCCAGCTGGTTGTTGGCCTGGTAAGCAACAGCAAGTCCGTACCGGATGGCATGATTCCTCTTTGCGTCCGGGCGTTCGAGGTAAGATTCAAAGGTATCCACCGCCACATCCGGTGATGGGGAGTAATGTACCTGAAGGCGGCTGCGCATCAGGTGGTATTCCTGGCCGTCCTTTATATCCAGGTGCGGATACTGCTCAGCCCGGTTGCGGGTATCGGCTACCCGGCTCTGGGTCAGGGGGTGGGTGGACAGGTACTCAGGAACCTGGTTTCCCTGTAGCCGGTTCTCTCGCATCATGATCTCGAACATTTCCGGCATGCCGCGGGGATCCATGCCGGCACTGGCTAGGATGTCCATGCCGACCCGGTCGGCTTCCTGTTCATGGGATCGGCTGTATGCCAGCATGTTCTGTACTGACAGCGCCTGGGTGCCGGCAATGGCGGCCAGGCCGATGTCGGACTGGGTCACTGCTGACAAAACAATGCCGGCAATCATCCCCGCGAGGGTGAGCGGTGCGCTGGTTTCCTGCTGTTCGACGCGGCGGGCAAAATGGCGTTGGCTCAGATGCGCCAGCTCGTGTGCGAGTACCGAGGCAAACTGCTGCTCCGTGGTCGCGTTAAGAAACAGTCCGCCGTTAACGCCGACAATGCCTCCGGGAACCGCAAAGGCGTTGAGCTGTGGGCTGTCGATCAGCGCAAGGGTGAGATCGCGGTTCTGCAACGGCGCAGAGGGCACCAGTCGATAGATGATGGCGCTGAGGTAGTCGTACACCAGCGGATCGGTGATGCGGGGTGCCGACCGCCGGATCGAGACCATGACCTGGCGGCCGATCTCGGATTCCTGCTGGCCGGAAATCAATCCGCCACCGGTACCTCCGATACTCGGCAGAGATGTTTCCTGGGCGGAGGCAGGGGAGGCTGTCAGCAACGCCGCCAGTGTGAAGACTGCTGCTTTCAGGATCCCCCGGGTGGAGGTTTTTCGGCCATGATCGGGTTTCATGTACTGCAACTTGCCTCTGGTTCGGACTGCCGCTTGGACAGTGTCTTGCCATGAAAAGTTCTGAATATGAGATTACCAGCTATTGAGATGCAATACCCGGCATCTCGCGGCATAATGCCGCGTTGTCAATTCCACTGATTGTGATGGTGCGTCTACATTATGGCTGACCGTACACTGGATGCTTCCGGGCTGCGCTGTCCGATGCCTCTGCTGAAAACCAAGCTGGAGCTCAACGGGATGTCGCCCGGTGAGGAGCTGGAGGTTATTGCTACCGATTCCGGCTCGGCCCGGGACATTCCGGCATTCCTCGCTTTGTCGAACCACACACTGGTCAATTCCACCGAGGCCAATGGCGAATACCGGTTTGTGATAAAGTGCGGCGGTTAACCTATCGGAGACGTTGATGGTCAGGATTTTACGCGGTCTTGCGCACAAATACTTTTCAGATGAAGAAGCTGTCATCCTCTCGCTCATCCTGGTGGCGGGAACGGTGTTTATCATCTGGTTCGGTGCCATGTTGGCGCCAGCCATCGCTTCCCTGATCGTTGCCTTCATCCTCCAGGGCCTGGTGACCAAGCTCAACAAGCTGGGAATACCGGAATTTGTTGCCATCATCGGGGTTTTCCTGGTGTTTCTGGGTGTTCTGGTGGGCTTCCTGTTCGGTCTCCTGCCGCTGGTCTGGACCCAGGTCACCAACCTGGCCGGCGAGGCGCCGCGCATTATCCGGGAAATGCAGTCCTACCTTGAACTGCTGCCCGATCAGTATCCGCAGCTGATTTCCGCGGAAGCCGTGAACACGGTGTACCAACAGGTTTCCACGGAAGTGGGCCAGTTGACCCAGTGGCTGGTTTCCTTCTCCCTTTCCAGTATTCCGGATCTGGTGGCCCTGCTGATCTATATGGTCCTGGTGCCCATTCTTGTGTTCTTCTTCCTGAAGGACAAGGAAGTGCTGCTCGGAGCCGTCGCCCGTCTGCTGCCTCCACAGCGCCCGCTGATGCTGAAGATCTGGCGTGAGGTCAATCTGCAGTGCGCCAACTACGTCCGGGGCAAGGCGGTGGAGATTCTCATCGTGGGCGGGGCAACGTATATTGCCTTCAAGCTGCTGGGCATGCCTTATGCCGCGCTGTTGTCATTGCTGGTGGGCCTGAGTGTGGTGATTCCCTACATCGGCGCCGCAGTGGTGACCATCCCGGTCGCCATGATCGGGCTGTTTGCTTTTGGCTGGGGCACCCATTTTATCTGGGTAATGGTGGTGTACGGTGTCATTCAGGCGCTGGACGGTAACGTGCTGGTGCCGCTGCTGTTCTCCGAGGTCAATAACCTGCACCCGGTGGCCATTATCGTTGCGGTACTGTTCTTTGGCGGTATCTGGGGGCTGTGGGGTGTGTTCTTCGCCATCCCGCTGGCGACCTTGCTTAAAGCGGTGTTTGCGGCCTGGCCGGTGAAGGACATGACGTCCCCACCGACCGATGAACCGGCCTGAGATCCTGTCAGAGATCCTTGGCCGCCTCAAGTACTTCGTCGGCGTGACCCTTGACCTTGACGCCGCGCCACGCTTTCCGGAGCACGCCTTCCTTGTCGATCAGGAAGGTGCTGCGTTCGATGCCGAGATGCTCTTTGCCGTACAGTTTCTTCAGCTTGATAACATCAAACAGCTTGCACAGGGTTTCGTCCTTGTCTGAGATCAGGTGAAACGGGAACTCGTGTTTGCTCCGGAAATTTTCATGAGCCTTGAGGCCGTCCCGGGACACACCGAATATCTCGGTGTCCAGTTCCACAAACTGTTTCATCCGGTCCCGGAAATCCTGGCCCTCGGTTGTGCAACCGGGGGTGTTGTCCTTGGGGTAAAAATAGATAACAACATTCTGGCCGCGAAGATCAGAGAGCCGGATCGTTTGATCACCGGTCGCGGGCGCTTCAAAATCGGGGACGGGCTTGTTCAATTCGACAGATGACATGACATCTCCTTTAATTCCCTTGTGTCAGTTCGAGCCCAACATTACCATATCGGTTTTATTCGGACGGAGCTTTTATGATTACGGGTAGCCTTGTCGCAATGGTCACGCCCATGCATCCAAACGGTGATATCCACTGGGAGGAGCTGGACAAGCTGGTGGACTTCCACATTGAAAACGGCACGCACGGCATCGTCGCCGTGGGCACCACCGGTGAATCCGCAACCCTGGACCCGGAAGAGCACTGCCAGACCATTGGCCGGATCATAAAACGCGTCGACGGACGGATTCCTGTCATCGCCGGCACTGGCGGTAACAGCACCCGTGAAGCCATCGAGCTGACCACCGAAGCCCATAAGCTCGGAGCGGATGCCTGCCTGCTGGTGGTTCCGTACTATAACAAGCCGACCCAGGAAGGCCTGTACCAGCATTTCAAGGCGATTGCCGAGGCGGTGCCGGGCATGAACCAGATGCTGTACAACGTTCCCGGCCGGACAGCCTGCGACATGCTCAACGAGACTGTCCTGCGCCTGGCGGATATTCCGAATATCGTGGCTATCAAGGATGCTACCGGAAACATTCCCCGTGGCGCCGAATTGATCAAGGCGCTCGACGGCCGTCTTGCGGTCTATTCCGGTGACGATGCTACCGCAGCCGAGCTGATGCTGGCTGGCGGCAAGGGCAATGTCTCGGTTACCGCCAACGTGGCACCAAAATCCATGGCGCAGCTGTGCGAGGCAGCTATTGCCGGTAACCGGGAAGAAACCGAACGGTTGAACGAGCTGTTGATGCCGCTGAACCGCAAGTTGTTCCTGGAAGCCAACCCGATTCCGGTAAAATGGGCACTGCATCGCATGGGGATGATCAGCGAGGGCATCCGTCTGCCGCTGACACCATTGAGCGAGAAGTTCCACGCGGAAGTGGAAGAAGCCCTGAAAGCCTCAGGCGTGCTCTGAGCTTGCTGAAATCGTCCCTGAACCGGAGTAACCCGATGCAGGTTCTTTCAGGAACCCGTTCCCCCCGTTTTTACAGATCGATCCTTGCTGCGTCCGGGCTGTTGCTGCTGGCAACAGCCTCCGGCTGCAGCCTGCTGGAAGACCGTTCCGAGCGGTATGTCAATGCCAAAGAAGGCACTCCGCTGGAGCTCCCTGAAAGCGCGGATGAATCCCGCTTCAGCCAGGTCATGCCGATCCGCGAGATCAATACCGCCGAGTCCGGGAAGATGTATCCGTCCGATATTCCCCGGCCGCCGGACATGACCTCCGAGATCCTCCAGGAAAACTACGTGATCGAGGAGCTCGATGGCCGCATCTGGCTGTTGGTGAATGACGTTCCCGGTCGGCTCTGGCCACAGGCTACCGCTTACATGAATGAGCGGGGTCTGGGTGTCGCCTACGACAGCCCCCAGTTGGGCCTGATGCAGAGTGAGCTGGCCAACTTCAGCAAGCAGGCGCGGCAGCTGGTAGGCCTGACCAACCAGGCATCGACTGACGAACCGATGACCATCGTCCAGATGCGCATGGCCCCGGGTATCCGCCGCAAGACGACTGAAATCCAGGTGCGCCGCGTAGAGCGCTCTGACCGGCCGGGAGAACTGCTGCCCTGGCAGGACGTTGCCAATCCCCCGGCTGAGGCCGTGGCCCTGCAAAAGGAACTGCTTGCCGATCTCGGGGAGTTCCTGAAAGCCAGGGAAGAGAGCAAATCCTTCTCCAGGGCGGCGTCGGGCATGACCAGTGAACCGTTGGTGAATCTGCAATCCGAGAACGAGCAAGCCTTCGCCATCCGGATGGACCTGGATTATGGTCGCTCCTGGGCAGAAGCCAATCGCGCCCTGGAAGAAGCCGAAATCCCGGTTATCGACCTGAACCGCAGTGCAGGCTGGCTCTATGTCGACTTCCGCACAGAGGATGAGAAAGAATCGGGCTGGTTTGACTGGTTCAGCGACAAGGAAAAGCCAAGGCATACCCATACCGTCACCCTGGAAGAGCGCGACGGCTCGGTGTTTATTGAAGCAGAGCGGCTTGAGAGCTATGACGGCGAGCACACGACATCCGATCTGCTCAACCGACTCTTTGAATACCTTTACTGATTGAAAGGGGGTGCCCGGCGCATCCGCTTCGGAGATTTCAATGGAAAAGCGCGAAGAACTCTACGCAGGCAAGGCCAAATCCGTATACCGCACCGATGATCCGGAGCGTTTCGTGATGGTCTTCCGTGACGACACCTCAGCGTTTGATGGCCAGAAAAAAGAGCAGCTCAATCGCAAGGGCATGGTGAACAACAAGTTCAATGCCTTCATCATGGAGAAGCTGGAAGCGGCGGGTATCCCCACCCATTTCGAGGGACTGCTCTCGGACACCGAATCCCTGGTCAAGAAACTGGACATGATTCCGGTGGAGTGTGTGGTCCGCAACATCTCTGCGGGTAGCCTGTGCCGCAGGCTGGGTGTGGAAGAGGGCCAGGAGCTGAACCCGCCCACCTTCGAGCTGTTCCTGAAGAATGACGAGCTGCACGATCCCATGGTCAACGAATCCCTCGCCGAGAGCTTTGGCTGGGCGACTGCTGGCGAGCTCGCGCGCATGAAGGAACTGACCTACAAGGTCAATGACGTGCTCAAAAAGTTGTTCGATGACGCCGGCATGCTGCTCGTGGATTACAAGCTGGAATTCGGCCGTAGCGGCGATGAGATCGTCCTCGGCGACGAATTCAGCCCTGACGGCTGCCGCATCTGGGACAAGGAAACCCGCAAGAAGATGGACAAGGACCGGTTCCGCCAGGGGCTCGGGGATGTCATCGAGACCTACGAAGAAGTCGGTCGCCGTCTCGGCATCCAGTTCGACTGAAACGCAATCAATACAATAACCATCAGAAGGGTATCTTATGCGTAAACTGATCCTTGCAGTAGGTGGCACCGTGGCGCTTGCCACGCCTCTGGCCAACGCAGATGTTGTCGGCGTTGGTGCCAATGTCAGCTACTGGGACTCCGACCTCTCCGGTAAGGTGGTCAACAAGGGTTCTGCCGTTGATATCGAGAACGATCTGAATCTCGACAGCGACAGCAACGCGAACTTTACCGCCTACTTCGAGCATCCGGTGCCGGTACTGCCGAACGTGCGGGTGAACTACACCACCATTTCCCAGAACGGCAGTGGTCAGCTCGGGCTGGAGGATTTTGACCAGATTTCGGCAGGTACCGAAGTCGATTCCGAGCTGGACCTGGATCAGCTGGACGCCACCTTCTATTACGAAGTCCTGGACAACTGGGTCAATCTGGATCTGGGCCTGACCGCGCGCAAGCTGGACGGTGAGCTCGTCGTTCGTGACAAGGCGGGCCTTTTCCCCGTCAGTAAAACCACTGTGGAAGGCGTGATCCCCATGGGCTACGCCGCTGCACGTTTCGATCTGCCGCTTACCGGCGTTTCCGTAGGTGGTGAGGGTAACCTGATCAGCTTCGACGGCGACTCCCTTCACGACTTCAATGTCTACGGTCAGTACGAACTGTCACTGCTGCAGCTGCGTGCCGGCTACCGTCAGATGTCCATCGACTACGAAGATGACGATGACAAGATGGATGTTGAGCTGTCCGGTCCTTTTGCCAGTGTCGGTCTGACGCTCTGATCGATTACCGGTTGAATAGCTGAAAAAGAGCGCTGCGGCGCTCTTTTTTTGTGGCCAACACTTTCTGTGGTGTTGCCGGAACGGCCGATTCGGTAAACTTGGCAGCTCAGGACACGAACGTTTTATGGAGACTAGACCTTGAAAATTCTCGTTACGGGAACCGCCGGATTCATCGGCTCACACCTGGCGCACCGCCTGCTGGATCGTGGTGATGAGGTGATCGGCGTCGATAACGTCAATGATTACTACGATGTGAACCTGAAGGAAGCGCGTCTGGAGCGGCTGACTTGCAAGCCCGGCTTCACCGAGATCCGTAAGGACGTTGCCGATCGCGCCGCCATGGAAGCCCTGTTCCGCGAGCACAAGCCCGAACGAGTGGTGCACCTGGCGGCCCAGGCCGGGGTTCGTTACTCCATCGAGAACCCCCACGCCTACGTGGACGCCAACCTGGTTGGCTTCATGAATATTCTCGAGGGCTGTCGACATAACGATGTAAGGCACCTGGTCTATGCCTCCAGTAGCTCGGTATACGGGGCCAACGAGACCATGCCGTTTTCGGTGCATGACAACGTCGATCACCCCCTGAGCCTGTATGCCGCCTCCAAGAAGGCCAACGAACTGATGGCCCATACCTACAGCCATCTGTACAACCTGCCCACCACCGGACTGCGGTTCTTCACCGTGTATGGTCCCTGGGGCCGCCCGGATATGGCGCTATTCATCTTCACCAAAAAGATTCTCGCCGGCGAGCCGATCGACGTGTTCAACCATGGCCACCACCGCCGGGACTTCACCTACATCGATGACATCGTCGAGGGCGTGATCCGCACCCTGGATCACGTCGCCGAGCCCAACGCGGACTGGAGCGGCGAACGTCCGGATCCTGGTACCAGCAAGGCGCCTTACCGACTCTACAATATCGGCAGCAACAATCCGGTGGAACTGTCCCGCTTCATCGAAATCATCGAAGAACGCATCGGCAAGAAGGCGGAGAAGAACCTGCTGCCCTTGCAGCCGGGTGATGTGCCCGCCACCTACGCCAATGTCGATGACCTCATCGAGGATGTAGGTTACAAGCCTTCGACCACCGTGGAGGAGGGCATTGCCAACTTCGTTGACTGGTACCGGGATTTTTACAAGGTCTGATTTCAGACCGCTCTTTCCGTTCCAAAGGACTCAGAGGTTCCTGGAGAAGAATTCCAGGAACCTTTTCCCATCTGTCTCCTCCTTCTGAAGCCTGGTCGCCAGGCACCTGAATGACTTCCCGCCACCTTGTTCGGAATAAATCGGAATTTCTACGATACGACTTTCAGAGCTTTCTATTTTGCCGTCCGGCAGCTGTATTAATAAAGATCACGACACGTAAAATATCCACAAAATGTAGATGAAATGTCCGTAAAACACGCATCGTTTTACGGCAAAAACTTTGACAGTGGTGTGGTCGGGAACTAAGTTGGCTGAATAAGGCACAGGCTCATGTGCCAGATTCTGCGATGCGTGTCCTTTGCGTTTTAACAACAACAATCATGAGTTGCCCGAGTGTGATCGGGCCAAGAGGAGACCAAAGATGAAGATAAAAGCGAAACACCTTGCCGCAGTCGTGCTGACTGCTGCTATCGGAACCGCACAGGCTGAAACAAACTGGGATATGCCAACGCCGTATGGCGATTCCAATTTCCATACTGTCAATATTCGCGAGTTTGCAGAGGATGTGCGTGAAGCCACCGATGGTGAGCTGAACATCACTGTTCACAGCGGTGGTTCTCTCATCAAACACCCCGAAATCAAGAATTCCGTTCGCCGTGGCCTCGTTCCCATTGGTGAACTGATCATGTCCCGCCTGGCGAACGAAGATCCATTGTTCGAGGCAGATTCCGTTCCCTATCTGGCGAGTGACTACGATGAAGCGTGGGAGCTGTGGCAGGCCTCCAAAGATATGCTGGCAGAGCGTCTGGAAAGCCAGCGACTGACACTGCTGTTCGCGGTGCCCTGGCCGCCCCAGGGTATTTACACCAAATTCGCGGTGGAAACCGGTGAAGAGCTCCAGGGTGTGAAAATGCGCGCCTACAACAAATCGAGTGAGCGCCTGGCCGAACTGTTCGGTGCTGTTCCGACCCAGGTTGAGGTTCCGGATATTCCGACCGCTTTCGGAACCGGGCGCGTGGACGCGATGATCACATCGCCATCAACCGGTGCCAACACCCGGGCCTGGGATTACCTGAGTCACTTCAATCACGCCCAGCTGTGGTTGCCCAAGAACATGGTGATCATCAATACCCGGACTTTTGAGGGTCTCCCGGAGTCCATGCAAGAAGCCATCAAGACCGCCGCAGCTGAAGCGGAAAAGCGGGGCTGGGAGGCCAGCAAGGCTGAAACCGCTGCCAAGATCAAAATCATGGAAGACAACGGCATTGTGGTTTCCGAGCCGAGTGAGGCACTGGTCGAGCGGCTGCAGGAAGTTGGCGCCACCATGGAGCAGGAATGGCTGGAACGTGCAGGCGAGGATGGCAAAGCCCTCATCGAAGCCTATCGTGCCCGCTAGTTTCCGATACACCTGAAAAGAACGATCCGGGAGCATTTACATGCGCAGGTTTCTGGATTCCCTGTACCGCCTTGGCGGATACATCTCGGCCCTGCAGCTCTTTGTCATCATGGTGATGGTGGTGCTGCAGGTGTCGGGTCGAATTCTCGACAAGGCCCTGCTGACCCTGGGGATGAAATCCCTGGGTCTGCAGGTTCCCGGATTGGCGGAACTGGCGGGTTTTCTGTTGCTCGGGGCCACTTTTACCGGTCTGGCCTACACACTGACGGTGGGTGGCCACATCCGGGTGGACCTTTTGCACAGAGCCCTGCCGGAGAGTGTCCAGCGAGCGCTGGACATCCTGGTGACGGTGATCGCTGCGGCGATCACCGGCTATGGTGTCTGGTTCAGCGTATTGCTGGCCTATGACAGCTATGACTTCGGGGATTTGTCTATCGGTATGGTGCCGGTGCCGCTCTGGATTCCCCAAACCGTTATGGTTG
The DNA here is from genome assembly GCF_050379415.1 of Marinobacter sp. DUT-1. Lineage (NCBI taxonomy): Bacteria > Pseudomonadati > Pseudomonadota > Gammaproteobacteria > Pseudomonadales > Marinobacteraceae > Marinobacter > Marinobacter sp. DUT-1. The sequence continues at coordinate 598,439 of NZ_JBNRLS010000002.1, read as the reverse complement.
TCGGGCTGGTCTGGCTGTTGATTGCCTTGCTCGATGCACTGATCGGACTGATCACCGGCCGTATTACCCGCATCAAAGACGAAGCCCCGCAGGAGTGACACCATGGACATGATCTGGATGAGCCTGGTACTCCTGACAGGGCTCCTGATTGTGCTCGGCGCCGGGCTGTGGGTTGCTTTTGCCCTCACAGCCACCGGCCTTGCTGCCATGCATTTTTTCAGCAACACCCCGGTGGGTTATAGTCTGGCAACTTCGTTCTATGGTGCCAGCGCCTCGTGGGAGCTGGCTGCTCTGCCGATGTTTATCTGGATGGGCGAGGTACTGTTCCGTTCCCGCCTCTCCGAAGAAATGTTCAGCGGTATCGCCCCTTGGGTCGGTCGGATCCCCGGGCGGCTGCTACACACCAATATTATTGGCTGTGGTATTTTCGCCGCCATTTCCGGCTCGTCGGCAGCGACAGCGGCAACGATCGGGAAGATGTCAGTGCCGGAGCTTACCCAGCGTGGCTATGATCGTAAGCAGATTCTGGGCACCCTGGCCGGATCTGCAACCCTGGGACTGTTGATTCCCCCGTCGATCATCCTGATTGTTTACGGCGTCGCTACCGAACAGTCCATTGCCCGGTTATTCGTGGCGGGTATTCTTCCCGGTGTGCTGCTGATGGTTCTGTTTGCCGGCTACGTTGGCATCTGGTCCAAGCTGAACCCCTCTGGCGTGCCCGCTGAAGAGGAGGAGGCTTTGCCGCTGGCGGAGAAGGTCAGGCGTAGCAAGCCTTTGATCCCGGTTGTTTTGCTGATCGTTGGTGTTATCGGCTCTATCTATGCCGGGCTGGCATCACCAACGGAATCAGCTGCGGTGGGCGTGGCATTGGCACACCTGCTGTCGTGGCGTGGCGGCTCCCTGAGCCGCGAAACATTCAGCCAGGCTCTGATGGGGACGGTAAAAACGTCTACCATGATCGCGTTCATTCTTGTCGGCGCCCATTTTCTGACCGTGTCCATGGGCTTCACGGGTATTCCCAGGAATCTGGCGGCCTGGATCAATACCCTGGAACTGTCTCCCTATCTGCTGCTCCTCGCATTGACGGTGTTCTTTATCCTATTGGGCTGCTTTCTGGATGGTATTTCGGTTGTGGTGCTGACCACCTCCGTCATCCTGCCTATGGTTCAGGCCGCGGGGATCGATCCGCTGTGGTTCGGGATTTACCTGGTGATCGTGGTGGAAATGAGCCAGATTACGCCGCCTGTGGGATTCAATCTTTTTGTTATTCAGGGGCTTACCGGTGAAAACATCATTCGGGTGGCGCTGGCTGCATTACCATATTTCTTGCTATTGCTGGCAGGGGTACTGCTGATCACGATCTTCCCGGACATCGTTACCTACCTACCCAGTCAAATGGGGAATTGATAGACTCACGGCCTGCTCCGAGTGGCGGGGCAGGCTATTTGTGGTATCGAACAGGATAGTCGTGGTGGGCCTATGAAAAAAAGCGCAGACAAGGAATTGACCGAACAGGGCAGGGAAGAGCAGCCAGGCGCAAGAAGCGTAGGGCCGATTGTGTCCTCGGCACACCTGTCAGGCCGTGCAGCCGAACTGTCGGAACTTGAATTCGGGCTGATTGTTGCGGGAAATGCCTTCAACCGATGGATGGTGCGCTGCATGAATGCAGCGGGTCTTCCTGATATGAGCCCCCTTGATATTCTCGTGTTGCACAGCGTGAATCATCGGGGCCGGTCAAAAAAATCCGCGGATATCTGCCTGGTGCTCAATGTTGAGGATACCCACACCGTCACCTACGCACTGAAGAAGCTCCTGAAGCATGAGGTGGTGGTATCGGAGCGCCGTGGCAAGGAAACGTTCTATTCAATCACCGAAAAGGGTGAGACGATCTGCCAGGCTTACGCCGAGATTCGGGAAAACTGCCTGGTGGATTCGCTACGAACACTTGGCTTTTCCAATACTGACCTTGGTTCCATTGCCAGCTTCCTCCGGGGCATCTCGGGGCTTTATGACCAGGCCGCACGGTCGGCCGCATCACTGTAGGCGATGTCCGTCGGGAAGGCGGAATGAGACCCGGCGTCGGAATATGGGGCAGTCAAATTCCAGAAGCCAGGCAAGCAGCTGCAGGGGAACTGGCGCGGCTTTACCATAAAGCCGATCACCCAGGATAGGGTGGCCAATACCGGCCAGATGGCGGCGGATCTGATGTTTACGGCCGGTTTCGATCCGGACCCGGAGCAGCGTGGTCTGCTGTTGGTCATCCAGTGCCAGGGTGGTGATGTGACTGACAGCGGCTTTCCCTTCCACGGGTGCGTCAACGATTCGATCATTGGCCTCCAGCAATCCGGATACCCGTGCCTGGTACACCTTGCTAACTGATCTTCCCGAGAATAACTGCGATAGCGCTCCCGCGGCCTTGGCGTCATGGGCGATCAGCATCAATCCCGCGGCGCCGGCATCCAGGCGGTGAATCAGAAAACAGGGCTTTTTCAGAGAAACCTCCGCCCATCGCAAGAGGCTGCAATGGTCTCCCCACTGGGAGCCCTGGGCCAGCATGCTGTTGGGCTTGAACCATACCGAGTAACGTCCGAAGTCCTCCAGAAGCGCCGCTGGTTCTGGCTTTCGCGCCAGCACGGCGTCGTCGTAGAATAGTTGCAGGCGGGTGCCTGCCTTCACCTCCCGCTTGGCTTTGCGAAGCCGAACCTGTTTACCCTTCACTGTCCACCAGCAGGCACCTTTCGCCATGGCGTCCTTGATGCGTTGTTTGGGTAAACCAGAGGCCTCCGCAAGCGCATCGACGGCGGTCTGGTCCTGGTCAAGGGTAAGGTCGATGGTGGTTCGCATGATATAAGGTAGAGCTCTGAATGGGGCGGATAACTCACGGCGTTATACTGGAAACTTTATACCATCCCCGAGAAAACTCCGCGAGAGTTTGAGCGTACTTTCTACAAATCAACTCAACAAATAGGTAACCAGGGATCGTGCGAAGGCCGAAGGATTCGATCTGAGCGAGTTGATTCTGGTGGAGCAGGGGCGGCATGCTCCGGGCCAGAAGTAAAAGCCTCATGGCTGCCTGGTGATTAAAACAGGACTTCCGCCCGAGCAAATCCCAACGCATCCAGTTCGGCGACGGCAGTGTCCAGAGACGCGTAACTACGCACCTCGTCATCGTCAGAAATCAGGAAAAAGCTTTGCCCGCCGAGTATTTTTATGAGCACAACCCACTCGGTTGCATCCGAGGGCGATCGGACGACCTTGACGGAGTCAACCTGGCTTTTTTCCCGCAGGACTTTAATCTCGTGTTTTTTCATCAGCTACAGAATGAGGTGGTCTCGAGCGCAAGGCAAGAACGGATAAGATAAAGCCTCGCTGCAAAATCACGCCAGTATAAGCTAAACGAGTAATGTGCTGCGAGTGAATAACTTTCCCTTTTTCTTCGTGTGGCAGGCACGTGCTTCCTCAGAGGCTCTTTAAGTCTTCAGTGTCGTTCGTCCCGGGTTTCTTCCTATGTGAACTCTGGTGGGTGCTGGCTTTTTGGGTTGAAGTTTCTCGAACGCCTCCCAGTTGAACTCCCCCGCTGAGAGGATTGCGTCCTGGCGCACAATGAGCTCTACGGACTCATTGGCATCCTCGTAATACGTAGTGATGGTTATTTTGAGTGTTTTCTTGTCCCGGTAGCCGCTCATCATTGGCACCAGAGTCACTTCTTGGTACGCACCGCCATTCTGGGACGGTTCTGCACAGGCTGCGACGTAACCCACGTACACCTTTCGATCGTTCATGGACAGCATTACAGCTCTTCTCGAATGCATGGCCTTGAACAGTAGATAGTCCATTGGGGAATCGGCGAGGAGCTTGCCGGTGACGGGCACCTTGATGTTCAAGGTGCCGTGCCAGAGCGCCTGCCATAGGTACGCCCTGATCCTTAGCAGATCACCGGCAAACCAAGTGGCGACGCTCAGCAGTATGAACCACGACCAATTCATGGCAACTTCGGTCGAAGCCACCCCCATCAAGACAATGGACTTGCCGATATAATCAGCAAGTGATAGTGGAAGGTGCCAACCCCAAAGACTTATGGCGTCCGGCAGGAACTCATGTAGGCAATAGACGACCAGGCCGGCCAGCGCGAAGCATTTCAGGCCCATCGTGGCACTGGATAGGTACAACCGTTGGCCCTGGTGGCGGGCGTTAGCGAGGCTTATTACGGGATGGATCAGGCTGGCGCGGTAGCCAGCCACGAGAACCGGAAAGATGAGAAGAAAAAGCACCCGGCCCTCCCTGGACGTGGATCAATTCGCGGCTTCTGCAAACTCTCTCATTTTTGCCGAGAATTCCTTGTATTCATCGGACTCCCGAATCTTCTTCGGGTCCAGGCGCACCGTACCGTCACCAACCACATGCATATCAGGGTTGGGGTACTCTTTAAGCATCTGGTGAAGTTTACGGTCTTCTTCACTGAAGAAAATACTTAACAGAGACATGCCGTCTCCTATTCGCTGTAATTTGATCGTATTACAGCATATTTTCCTGCGTTTTGCATAAACGGATCACGCTTGGCTGTGTGCCAGCGCATACAATCCCATATACCTGTCAGCGGCGTTTTTTGCGGCTCATCTTGCGAGCGGTTTGTTCTGTTCTTAAGGTCACGTATTGGTGACACTTGGGTGTTTCATAAGACCAGACACAAAAAAAGCCACTCCGCTTTCGCGCTAAGTGACTCTTCTTGTTGCAGGATTGGTAGGACCACCCAGATTCGAACTGGGGACCTCTACCATGTCAAGGTAGCGCTCTAACCAACTGAGCTATGGTCCTGTGTCCTGCAACGGGGACGTAAGATACGGATTTTGAGGGTGGTGGTCAACCACTTTTATGCGGATTTTTCTCCGGATCGGCGCTGGCGCATCCAGTCCTTCAAGGCCCGGCTCAGGGCGTTCCAGCGGTTGACGATCAGGGCGGCGAAAATCAGCCCGCAGCCGGCCAATTGCAGGGGCTCCATGGTCTCGCCAAACCAGCCGGCGGCAAACAGGGCTACCCATACGGGCTCCAGCACCAGAATCACCACACCATGGCTGTGGGCCGACATACTCTGGGCAAAGGTTTGTACCAGGAAACGGCCAGCGGTACCGATGATGGCGCTAGCCAGCACCCACCAGATCAGCAGCGGAGCCGGCTCGGAAAGGGTGGGATGCCATGGTTCCATTAACGCAGACTCAACCAGGGTCACCACACCCACGGTTAGCAGCGCCAGAGCGGTCAGGGGCAGGGCCGGAACCCGGAGCTTTTCCACGGTTTCGCCCCGACGATTGATTACGGTTCGCTGATTGGCCGCCCGGGTGTTCAGTGTGAAGTACAGGGCGAAAATGGTGGCTGCAACCACGAAAAACAGTTGCCCCGCCTCGGGCCGGAAACCGTTCTTCAGGGACAGCAGGGCCAGACCGGCCACGGCAATCGGAATGGCAAGCCAGGTGCTGGCAGGCTGGGTCTCCCGGAAGACCAGCCGGGCAATGATCGGCACGATGACCACCCCGAGACTGGTCAGGAAGGCGCCTTCGCCCATGCTTTCGATATTGACCAGGCCCATGATCCAGAAACTCATGGCGATACCGAAGACCAGGCCCACCCCCACGGCCCGCCGGATCTGGTCGCCATTCAGTGCCAGTATCGCCTTGTGGGCGAAGATGGCGAGAAAAATTCCGGCAATCAGGAAACGCGCCGACATGAACATCAGCGGTGGCATCAACAGGATGGCTTCTTTCGAGAATATCCAGCTGACGGCGGCGAGCAGGGTGACAACCACCAGCAGCAGGTCTGATTTATGGGCGTCGGTCATTGGGTACCCGGTTTGTTCAACGAGGAAAAACGGCCCAATGTATAGTTTGCAAACTAAAAAAGGAAGTGGCGTTTAGTCGAGGGCGGGTTGGCTCGTCCCTGAGCCGGATGGTTAAGCATGAATTCATTCGGAGCATCTGCTGTTCTGGAGCGGGGCATGTCGTAGATCTGGCTCGTGATGTACGTCTGATTTCTACGAATAGGATGTTTTGATGCTGTGTTTTTGGCAATCCTTCATAATTCCGCGAGTACTTGCGGCTACATCGTTAGCCATAAAGAGTTTTTTTCTCTCATTTTCGAGAAAATCGGAGTCAAAGTTTTTGGTAAGGTGAATTGATGCGTAGTCATGTCCGTCAAAGGATTCGTTACTGAAATACCAGCGACCTTCATAACCGCTTTCATTCAGAAAACGAGAGAATGCCCATTTAAGCATTGCTGCGATATCGTCTTTGTGCTCTTCGCTCTCGGCCGGTATGTAGTAGCTGACAACCACCTCTCCAACATTAACTTGCAATCGTATAGTCAAAGATTGACCGCAAGGCCTTGTGATTTTGTAGTAGGAGTCTATTTGCCCGGGAAAGTGGCTTACTTGAATCTTGGTGGGACTTTTCTTGTAGGCCTCAGTTGTGTCTTTAGGTCGATGTCGCTTAAATTCCCAGCCTCTAAAATTTTCAATCGGAGAATCAATGAGTAAGCAGGCTCTGGGAAACGTTTCGCAAAAAAGCCGTTCAGATCGTTTGCACAGGTCATTCGTGTTTACGTCTCGTTCAGAAAAGAAAACGACAATAGCGATTACGATGCCCGAGGCTGCGACCTGACCCAAAGACATGGCAATCAGTATCCAGTCTTGGTGGTCATCCTTTCCAATGAAGTAGACAGAGACGGTAGCAGATGACGCGAGCGCAAACGTCAGTACGCCCAAGGAAATTACCTTCACCCATTTGGGAGCATAAATAAAATTCCGACTTTCCATTTTTTTGCTTTCAACCTTTTGGTAAGTTTTAGTGGTTTGGAAACAAAGTACTTGATACTGTGAAAAAAATTAAGTGTGTGCGCTGGCAATGTGGGGGATGATGTGCGGTACCTTCAATCGTTCAACCGTCGGCTGCGACAGCTCCGGGAGCAGGGCCGGCTGTCCTGCTGGGATGTGGCCGAAATGTGTGGTGTGGACGAGGCGAGGGTAATCAGCTGGGAAGCCACGGATGCCCGCCAGCGAGGTTACCCGGGCGTGGTCGAGTTGTTGGACCTGTGCCTTAAGACCGAGACACCGCTGGAGCACTTGCTGGATCTGGAAGTCCAGGGCGAGGGTGGCCAGCTGGAATTGCCTGGCCTGGCATTCAGTAACAGTGATGATCTTTCGGTGGCGTTGAAGGAGCTGGAGCAGGAACTCGAGCGCATCCAGCTGACGGACGAGGAAAGCGAGCTGCTGCGCCGGTTCCGCAGGACTTCCACGGAAAACCGGCGCATGGTGTTTCAGCTGCTGGGACGTTGAGGTCCCGAATCCGCCTTATTTTTTCTTCTTGTAGATGTTCTCGTAGACGTAGTTGGTGGCTTCGACGAACCCGTCGATGCTGCCGCAGTCAAAGCGCCGGCCCTTGAACTGATAGGCGAGAACACAACCGTTCTTTGCCTGCTCGAGCAGGGCATCGGTAATCTGCACTTCGCCATTCTTGCCCGCCGGAGTGCGTTCAAGGATGTCGAAGATATCCGGTGTCAGGATGTAGCGACCGATAATGGCGAGGTTGCTCGGAGCATCCTCGGGGGCCGGTTTCTCTACCATATCGGTAATCCGGAACAGTCCGTCCTTCATGGATTCGCCGGCAATCACCCCGTACTTGTGAGTTTCGTCCTCGGGCACTTCCTCGATTGCCACAATAGAGCAGCGGAACTGGTTGTACAGTTTCACCATCTGCTCGAGCACGCCTTCGCCGTCTTCCGGACCCAGGCAGAAATCATCCGCCAGGACCACAGCAAAGGGATTATCCCCCACCAGGTTGCGACCGGTCAGGATGGCGTGGCCCAGTCCCTTCATCTCGTTCTGACGGGTAAAGGCAAAGCTGTTGTGATCAATCAGATTCCTGATTGAGGTCAGCAGATCCTCCTTGCCCGATCCCGCGATCTGGTGCTCCAGCTCGTAGCTGATGTCGAAATGGTCCTCGATGGCGCGCTTGCCCCGGCCGGTGACGAACCCGAATTCGTGGATTCCTGCGGCTGCGGCTTCCTCAACCCCGTATTGCACCAGCGGCTTGTTGACCACCGGGAGAATCTCCTTGGGCATGGCCTTGGTGGCCGGCAGGAATCGGGTGCCGTAGCCGGCAACGGGGAACAGGCATTTCTTGATCATTCCAGTCATCCTTAAGAGTTGGGGTGATCCAGTACAAACACAAAGTGTGCCGAGTTTAACCCAATTCAGGGGGCAAAATGCAGATATAGAAACAATGAATATGAAAATCCGTAGGTTACCGTTGAGTAACCAAGCTGATTGTTAACATGATGTGTGAGGTTTTGTTTATATCGCTCTGATTGCCGGATTAAATTTGTAAAGATTGGCAACATCGGCTGTAAGAAAGTCCGTCTCTCTTATATAACGTAACGGTAATTTTTCGGGTTATCGGAGAGGGCCGGGTTTGCGAGCGCTGAATATTGCTGCACTGTTTTTGTGCGCGTTTTTGCCCACCATTGCGCTGGCGGCCCAGGATCGAGGCATGGCTGGCGCCTGGATGTTTCAGGCCGCGAGCATGCTCGACTCCGTGACAGACTATCTCTCCAACCGGATCGAGGTGTCCGGCAACTCCAGCCAGAACAGCGACCGTTCCGCGGGCCATCTCGCACTGTCAGGCAATGGCATTATCTGGTCCCGGCATGAGTTGGGCCTTCGGTTCCGGGATACCGCCTCCCGCAAGGAAGGGGATGGCGAGCAGTCCTTTGCCCTGCGTTATGCCATGCCCCTGATCGGAAACCACCTGGAGCTGGAGGTCGAGGAAAGCGAGTTTCGGGGCGTGGTGAAAGAGCCGGAACAGCAACGAGATACCAGTGGTAACCGGAGTTTTTACCGGTTAACGGCGACCCGGTCACTGGGATCTTTCCTCGGTCTGGATATGCACCAGGTTATACGCCATACCGCCAGCACCCGGAGTGTCTATGAGGAATCCGAGTGGGTGCGTGATTCCTCGCACCAGTTATCCAGTATCGGCCTGAAATACTCCAGTGCGGGAGAACTGATCGGCGGCCTCCGGGCCTCGACACACATGACCGCTGTCGGCGGGATGGAATACCACAGCACGGAATATGTTGATGGTGAAACGGAGGACCGGGCGCAGTTTCATCGCATCGAGTTAGCAGCTCTGTTGCAGAGGCAGGTGCTGAACTGGGACCTGGATCTGGGCGGGCGGTATCAGTTCGCACCGGAGGACCTTCCCGGATCCGAACGGATTACCGTCGGCGGGTCGGCCCTGATCTCCGGCTTCAATGGTCAGTCAGTCTCGAGCACCGAGGGAGGATGGCTCCGGCTCAACGCAGCGAGCCCGTCCTGGCAGGTGCCTTTCGCTTCGCGCTTCCAGTCTTCCCTGTCCCTGTCGGTGATGCGCGGTTGGGCGCCTGATGGAACGGATAACGACCAGAGACTCACGGCGGTCAGCGCCGGTGAAATTTCCTTCAACATCAATTCAGACAGGTTCCGGGCCAATATGACCGTTGGCCGGCTGCTCGATTCCGGCCGGTCCGATGTGGTCGTGCCTTCAACCCCGGATGTTGCGCTGTCCCTGCATATGGGCATCTGAAGCTCCTTAATCAAAGGCTCCTTAAACAGCCGTTACGAAGATGTCACTTGTGGCCGTTTGTGCCACAAGTGTTACATTCAAGAGACGGAAAACAGGGAGTTTTCAGAATGGTCCGCAACCCGAACCTCAAGTTCGCATTCACCGCTTTCGTACTGTTTGCCCTCTCGGGGCCGGCCGGCGCATTCGGGTTTGATGATGTAACCGCAAAGGCAAAGGAGCTGGCGGGCAAGGAATACCAGGCCCCTGAGCCTGTGCCCGACTTCCTGCAAAATCTCGGCTATGAGCAATACCAGTCCATCCGGTTCAGGCCCGAAGCCAGTCTATGGCGCGGTGGGCGTTCGCAGTTCCGGGTGATGATGATGCCCACCGGTAGCTTCTACCGGCACCCGGTGGCCCTGAATGTGATTGATCGTGAAGGTGTTCATCCTCTCGGCTTTGATAAAACCCTGTTCGATTTTCCGTCAACGGAACTGGCCAAGCGGGTACCGGCCGATCTTGGCTATGCGGGTTTCAAGCTGACTTATCCGCTCACTGGTGCGGAAGTCCAGAACCAGTTCCTGGTTTTCGGTGGGGCCAGTTATTTTCGTGGTGTGGGAGCGGGGCAGAGTTTTGGTCTGTCGGCTCGTGGCATCGCGATCGATACCGGGTTGGCCTCGGGTGAGGAATTCCCCGTTTTCCGGGAGTTCTGGCTGAAGCGACCCAAAGCCGGCAGCGAGTCCATGGTGGTCTACGGGCTGCTTGATGGCCCCAGCCTCTCCGGCGCCTACCGCTTCGAAATTCATCCCGGGGAGGTGCTGAAGCTTGATGTCAGCTCCCGGTTGTTTTTCAGAGCGGAAGTTGACCAGCTGGGTCTGGCACCGCTTACCTCCATGTTCTACTACGGTGAAAACACGTTGCGCCCGAGGGGGCAATGGCGGCCCCAGGTTCACGATTCCGACGGGCTGCTCATCCATGACCAGGACTCTGAAGAGTGGCTGTGGCGCCCCGTGCTGAATCCGGCAGAACTGGAACTGGGGTTTCACCAGGTCCGGAATCTCGGTGGCTTTGGCCTGATCCAGCGTGACCGGGAGTTCTCACGGTTCGAGGACAGCGAGGCCAGGTATGATCTCAGGCCCAGTGCGTGGATCGAGCCGGGAGAAGACTGGGGTAATGGTGAGGTGGTGTTGGTGGAAATTCCAACCGACTCCGAGGTGAATGACAACATTGTTGCCTTCTGGAAACCCCGCCAGCAGGTTGCTGCAGGAGACAGCCGGTACCTGACCTACTCATTGACGTTCGGGCCACCAGACATCACCGGGAACCCGCTGGGGCAGGCTGTCAGGACTTTTGTCGGCGACGGTGGGCAGCCAGGCGGGGGCGAGGTTGAAGGAGCCTACCGCTTCATTGTCGATTTCCAGGGCGGGGCCATGGATCAGCTGGATCGTGATGCAGCCGTAGTGAGTGAAGTCAGTGTCAGTGGCAAGGGCGAGATCATCGAGCATTTTGCCGAATACATCGAAGCCAGACATGGCTGGCGACTGTCGGTGCTGGCCAGGCCGGAAGAAGGGAAGCGCCTGGCGTTGCGAGGCTCCCTTTCGGCGGACGGAAAACCCGTCAGTGAAACCTGGACCTATCAGCTCGGCCCTGCTACCGGGCTGAGAAAGCAGCTGCAGTAACTATCTTCAGGGAGGAATCAGGCCATGGCGGACATCTCCTTACAGGTCGTTTTCAACCGCGCCTTCACGTATCTCCGGGCGTCGGGAGTGGAAATGACGGTGGAGAGATACCGCACCCTCCTCCATCTGATCGAGGCGTCCATTGCCTCGGCGGGTGAGGACGGGCACGGGGACGAGCTTCTCGATTCGGTCATGGCGCGAATCCCCGACTATTTTGATTTGCCGGAGAAGATTCCCCCGCAGGCGACCCCAGAACTGTGCCGGGGCAGTATCGGGTATGGCCGTGATGTCTGATCTCGGTGAAGCTCCGACCACAGAAAGCTTCCCGCGCTGGCGGCTGGTTGCAGCCTTTCGGCGGGCACTTCTGATTGTTCTTGTTTTTGGCCAGACCCTGGTCGCCTGCTATTACCTGCTCTGGGTGCTCCCTTACCACGGGGGGACGTGGCTGGAACTGGCGATACTCGGGCTGTTTGCCGTGCTCTACGCATGGATTGCCGTAGGCTTCTGGGTTGCGGTTTTCGGGTTCGTCTTCCGGCTGATGGGAGGCGACCGGTACTCGTTGTTACGGCGATACCGGGACCGGGAGTTGGAGTCAGTCCCCCTTGCCCGGACTGCCATCGTGATGCCGGTCTATCATGAGCCGGTGCACTGGACATTCAGTGGCCTGAAAGCGGTTTATCGGGATCTTGAACGGAGTGGTCAACTCGAGCAGTTTGAGTTCTTCATTCTTTCGGACAGTCGCGATCCCGATACCTGGCTCGCGGAGCAGGCGGCATGGCACGAGCTGGTCCGGGAGTTGGGTGCTGAGGGCAGGTTGTTCTATCGCCGCCGCCCCGTGAACCTGAACTACAAAAGCGGGAACGTGGCCGATTTTCTGCGCCGGTGGGGGCGGCATTACGAGTACATGGTGGTGCTTGATGCTGACAGCCTGGTCAGTGCCCGTACCCTGGTAAAGATGGTGCGGCTTATGGAACTCGAGCCGCGGGTTGGCATTCTGCAGACCAATCCGAACATTATAAACGGGCAGTCCCTGTTTGCCCGCCTCCAGCAATTTGCCAACCGCTTCTATTCCCCCTTGTTTGCGACCGGGCTGGCCTCCATCCAGATGGGGGATGCGGCCTTCTGGGGGCACAACGCCATACTGAGGGTCCGGCCCTTCATGCGTTATTGCGGCCTGAGAAAGCTGCGCGGCCCCGGCATCTTCGGTGGTCCGATCATGAGTCATGATTTCGTTGAAGCGGCCTACATGGGGCGTGCGGGGTATGAGGTGTGGCTGGAGCCGGGGCTGGGTGAGAGCTTCGAGGAGTCGCCGCCGACGTTGTCCGATGAGCTGGTCCGGGACAACCGGTGGGCCAAGGGCAATCTCCAGCATCTGTGGATCATGCTGACTGCGCCCGGACTCCGGTTTGCCCATCGGATGGCTTTCCTGAACGGCATCATGGCCTATCTCGCATCCCCATTGTGGCTGTTGTTCCTGATCTGCACCACCATCGAGGCGGCACGGATGACCCTGGCCCCGATTGACTATTTTCCCGATGGGCACCAAGGGCTTTTCCCCCTCTGGCCCGAGTGGCGACCGGAGTGGGCTTTGCTGTTGGCCCTGAGTACAGCGGTGCTGTTGTTCCTGCCTAAAATCCTGGCCCTGGTTGATGCCGTTTTCCACCGATTGGCAAATGGTTTTGGCGGCATGGTTCGATTGACCATAAGCGTACTGATCGAAATTGCCGTGTCTGTCCTGCTTGCGCCCCTGCGGATGCTTGCCCACAGCCGGTTTGTGCTTGCGGGATTGTTGAACGTCTCCCTCAAATGGGCGGGGCAGAACCGGACCGAGGAAACAACCTGGTCCGAGGCGCTCCGGGCCCAGTTGCCGGGCATGATCATCGGGGTAGGCTGGTCAGCCTTTGCCTGGTCCCTGGATCGCCTGTTCTTTCTGTGGTCCCTGCCCGTTGCCTTGCCACTGGTGCTGGCGGTGCCTACCTCTGTCCTGCTTAGCCGGGTGTCTATCGGCCAGAGCCTGAAGGTGCGGCGCCTGTTGGCCATTCCCGAGGAAGGAAAGCCCCTGGCAATCCTGGAGGATGCCCGGGCGACCCGTGCGCAAACACCATCAGACACCGAACTCCGGCCGGTAGATCGCGCCGTTCTGAGCCCGGACCTCAACCGACTTTATTGGTCACTGGCGAGGGATCATCGATTAGCTGTGCGCGTTGAACACCTCAAGTCTGCCGTTAGCCGGTGTCTTCAGAGCGGGCCGGACGCGCTCTCGGCAGCAGAGCTCAGCCAGATGCTGCAGGACCGAAGTTCGCTCAGGGAACTGCACTGCAAGGCCTGGTGTGCGCCGCCATCTGGTTACTGGGGCCGGTGCATTCAACGCCTGGCCCAGGAAAACGATTCCTGAACTCTGACGAAGAACCCTGGAACCGTACGGGAGGAGAATGTTGTGGACAGGAGAACCTTGCTCAAGGCGATGCTGGCAACGGCAGGAAGCTATGGGCTGACGCCCCTGGTATTAGCGGCGCCCGAGGCTTCGGGCGCGGGCGGTGAGGCCAACGGAACGCCATTCAGTTATGCCTGGCTCAAGGGGCAGGCGCGAGCCTTGGCCAGTCAGCCCTACAGGGACCATGAGGGCGAGATTCCCGACGTCCTGAAAAACATTTCCTGGGATGATTATCAGGCGATCCGCTTCCGGAAAGATCATGCGTTGTGGAATGAATTGGATTCGGCATTCCAGGTCCAGTTATTCCACCTGGGTCTGTTTTTCCTGGCGCCGGTCAGGATCCATGAAGTGAAGGATGGCAGGGCGACCGAGCTGGCCTACAATCCGGATTACTTTGACTATGAGGGCGAACAGCCGCTCGGGGACCTTCCCCCCGACCTGGGATTTGCCGGCTTCCGGATCCACTACCATACCAACGTTCAGCTGGACGTCGCTTCCTTCCTTGGCGCGAGCTATTTCCGCGCGGTGGGTGCCGAGATGCAATACGGCATGTCGGCCAGGGGGCTGGCCATCGACACGGGGACCGGAAAAGAAGAGGAATTCCCGAGGTTCACGGCGTTCTGGCTGGAGCGGCCGGCCGAGAGCCAGCGGGTGATGAGAGTATGGGCATTGCTGGATTCGCCGAGTACCACCGGAGCCTATGCATTCACGATCGATCCCGGGCGCAACCTGGTCATGGATGTGGCAGTGGCGTTATACCCGCGCAAACAGATGGACCGTGTAGGCATAGCACCGCTGACCAGCATGTACCAGGTCGGCGAGAACAGTCAGCGGATGGATTACGACTGGCGGCCGGAAATTCATGATTCCGATGGTTTGGCCATGCAGACCGGAGCCGGAGGGTGGTTGTGGCGCCCGTTGAGGAATCCCCGGCGGCTCGCATTCAGCAGCTTTGCGGATCAGGATCCCCGCGGCTTCGGCCTGCTTCAGCGCGACCGGAACTTCGACCATTACCAGGACGATGGGGTGTATTACGATCGCAGGCCCGGTGTCTGGGTCGAGCCGCGGGAAGGTTGGGGTAAGGGCAGCATTGACCTGGTGGAGATTCCGACCGTCGATGAAACCTTCGATAACATCGTGGCCTTCTGGCACCCGGAGCAGCCGCTGGAGGCGGGACAGGAATATCTCTTTTCCTACCGGCTTCATTGGGGAGAGCGAGCGCCGGTGCGGCCCTATGAACTCGCTTCGGTCGTGGACACCCGGACCGGTCTGGGTGGTGTGGTCGGGCAGGAGCGCAAGTACTTCTCCTGGAGATTTGTGGTCGATTTTGCGGGCGGCCCGCTGGAGATGCTGGCAGAAGAAGCTGAGATCGTCCCGGAAATCTCGGTCAGCCGGGGAAGGGTGGAGATCAGCTCGGCGAGACCTTTGTCGGCAATCGACGGATATCGCGCCATGTTTGACCTGGTACCGGATGAATCCGAGGAGCCGATCGAGCTGCGGCTATATCTGAGCCTGAACGGCGAGACCATCACCGAAACCTGGCTCTACCAGTATTTCCCGCCTGCCCCGGACGACCGGAAACTTTATTAGGATTCAGGGGCATGTTAACAATCGGGTAGGCCACTCGGCGTTTTTGTTGACAATAAGTGGCTCTGGGCGTAGATTTACGCTTATTCCACTAACTATTGTTGACAAGGCATGGCTGAAGCTACTCTCCAATCCCAGACCCGAGCCGATGAAGCGTTTGATTGTTTACAAACGGCCATCGTCACGGGAGAGCTTGCTCCCGGCGAGAAGATCGGTGAAGTTGAGCTCTGTTCCCGGTTCAACCTGACCCGTGGGCCATTGCGCGAAGCCCTTGGCCGGCTGGAATCCCGTGGTCTTCTGGTACGCCGGCCCCATGCGGGTGTGAAGGTGGTTTCCGTCAGTGCCGCCGAACTGCTGGAGCTGTACCGGATCCGTGAGGTAATGGAGGGGCTCGCGGCTCGCCAGGCTGCCGAACGGATGACCGACGAGGAAATCGCCGAACTGCAGGCGACCCTGGACAGCCACGAGAAGATGATCGAGCAAGCCCAGGGCCAGGCCTATTACCAGGCTGAAGGCGACTACGATTTCCATCATCGTATCGCTACCGGTAGCCGCAACGCCAAGCTGGCCCAGATGCTGCTCGGTGACCTTTACTACATGGTCCGGATGTACCGGTATCGGCTGAGCACTTCCGCCGGGCGCCCGCACCTGGCGCTCCGTGAACACCGCCGTATCGTCGAGGCCATCGCCCAGAGGGATGGAGAACTCGCCGAATTCCTGATGAAACGACACATCAATGCTGCGCGCATAAACATCGAGAAGAAGATCGAGGAAGGCGTCCTGACGATTTAGAAGCTGAACAAGGGGTCTGACCCCGAACGGGGTCAGACCCCATCTTCACGAACCGAATGTAAAATTCCGAACAACACGAGGCCAACACCATGTCCAACAAACTCTCCCCGGGAGCCCGCTTCCGCAAGGCCCTGAAAGACAATCAGCCCCTGCAGATCGTGGGTACCATCAATGCTTACGCCGCGATGATGGCGGAGAAAGTCGGCCACCAGGCCATCTACCTCTCCGGTGGTGGTGTGGCTAACGCTTCCTACGGCCTGCCGGACCTCGGGATGACCACCATGAATGACGTGGTAGAGGATGTGCGTCGGATTACCGCGGCCTCCGAGCTGCCGCTGCTGGTAGACATCGACACCGGCTGGGGTGGTGCGTTCAACATCGCTCGTACTATCCGCGAGATGGAACGTGCCGGCGCCGCTGCGGTCCATATTGAGGACCAGGTTGCCCAGAAGCGTTGTGGTCACCGCCCGAACAAGGAGATTGTCTCCAAGGAAGAAATGGTCGACCGCATCAAGGCTGCCGTTGACGCCCGTGAAGACGATGATTTCTTCGTCATGGCCCGTACCGACGCCTTCCAGAAGGAAGGTCTGGAAGCGGCCATCGATCGCGCCAAGGCCTGCATTGAAGCCGGCGCCGACGGCATTTTCGCCGAAGCGGTACACGAGCTGGACGACTACAAGGCCTTCGCCGAGGCCCTGGATGTGCCCATCCTGGCCAACATCACCGAATTCGGCGCAACCCCGCTCTACAACAAGAAAGAGCTGGCCGAGGCCGGCGCCGGTATGGTCCTGTACCCGCTGAGCGCCTTCCGCGCCATGAACAAGGCCGCCCTCACGGTGTACCAGAACATCCTGGAGAAGGGTGACCAGAAAGACGTGGTAGACCTGATGCAGACCCGGATGGAACTGTACGATTTCCTGAACTACCACGACTTCGAGCAGAAGCTGGACCAGCTGTTTGAGCAGAGCAAAGGCTGAGGACGACCGTCGGGGTCTGATGAAAGCCTTCATCTGACCCCATTTTAGAAATTGAGCAAGGTCGGGGTCAGAAGAAAGCGTTCTTCAGACCCCGGTGCAATCCCCTGAATTAAAGGGGCGGGACTGAAAACGGGGTCAGAAGAAAGCGTTCTTCAGACCCCTCGGTTCTGACCCCATCTTCAAGATCAAGTTCAAGATGAGAACGAGGGAGAACAACAATGGCTGAAGCAAAGAAACAAGGTGGCGCCGGCCTGCGTGGCCAGGTTGCCGGTGAGACTGCCCTGTGTACCGTCGGCAAGACCGGTACCGGCCTGACCTACCGTGGCTATGACATTACCGATCTGGCCAACAACGCCCAGTTCGAGGAAGTAGCCTACCTGCTCCTGCGTGGCAAGCTGCCGAACCAGCAGGAACTGGACGCCTACAAGAAGAAGCTCGTGAGTCTGCGCGTCCTGCCCGAAGCGCTGAAAACCGTGCTTGAGCAGATCCCCAGGAACGCTCACCCGATGGACGTGATGCGTACCGGCTGTTCCATGCTGGGTAACCTGGAAACCGAAGAAGACTTCAGCGAGCAGGACGACAAGATCGACCGCATGCTGGCGGTATTCCCGGCGATTATCACCTACTGGTATCGCTTCGCCCACGAGGGCGTCCGGATCGAGACCGCCAACACCGAGAGTGACTCCATCGGCGGTGTTTTCCTGGAGCTCCTGCACGGCAAGAAGCCGAGCGAACTGCACGAGCGCGTGATGAACGTCTCCCTGATCCTGTATGCGGAGCACGAGTTCAATGCCTCAACCTTCACCGCTCGCGTGTGTGCCTCCACCCTCTCCGACATTCACAGCTGCGTGACCGGTGCCATCGGTTCCCTCCGTGGTCCGCTGCATGGTGGTGCCAACGAAGCCGCCATGGCGCTGATCCAGAAGTTCCAGACCCCGGAAGAGGCCGAAAAGGGCCTGATGGGCATGCTGGAGCGCAAGGAAAAGATCATGGGCTTCGGACACGCCGTCTACACCGAATCCGACCCGCGCAACGCCATCATCAAGAAGTGGTCCGAGAAGCTGGCCGAGGAAGTGGGCGACACCGTGCTGTACCCGGTTTCCGTGCGCTGCGAGGAAGTCATGTGGCGCGAGAAGAAGCTGTTCTGTAACGCCGACTTCTTCCACGCTTCCGCCTATCACTTCATGGGCATCCCGACCGAGCTGTTCACCCCGATCTTTGTGATGTCCCGGGTGTCCGGCTGGACCGCTCATGTGAAAGAGCAGCGCGCCAACAACCGGATCATCCGCCCGAGCGCGGACTACACCGGTCCGGAGCACGCTGAGTGGCTGCCGATTGATCAGCGCGACTGATAAGACGTGAAATAGGGGGCTGACCCCATGCGGGGTCAGACCCCACCTTCAGACCCCACCTTCACAAATCTGAGCCGCCGACCATGAACACTGAATACCGCAAACAACTCCCGGGCTCCGACCTGGACTACTTCGACACCCGCCAGGCGGTTGAAGACATCCAGCCCGGCGCCTACGACAAGCTCCCGTACACCTCCCGCATCCTGGCCGAGCAGCTGGTTCGTCGCTGCGATCCGGCGATGCTGACCGATTCCCTGAAGCAGCTGATCGAGCGCAAGCGCGATCTGGACTTCCCGTGGTACCCCGCCCGCGTGGTGTGCCATGACATTCTGGGCCAGACCGCCCTCGTGGACCTGGCCGGCTTGCGTGATGCCATCGCCGAGAAGGGCGGGGATCCCGCCAAGGTCAACCCGGTGGTACCCACCCAGCTGATCGTGGATCACTCCCTGGCCGTTGAGCACGCCGGTTTCGAGAAAGATGCCTTCGAAAAGAACCGTCAGATCGAAGACCGCCGCAACGACGACCGCTTCCACTTCATCAACTGGACCAAGACCGCGTTCAAGAATGTGGATGTGATCCCGCCGGGCAACGGCATCATGCACCAGATCAACCTGGAGAAGATGTCTCCGGTGGTTCAGGCTCGTGACGGTGTGGCCTTCCCGGATACCTGTGTCGGGACCGACAGCCATACCCCGATGGTTGACGCCCTGGGCGTCATTTCAGTCGGCGTGGGCGGCCTGGAAGCCGAGAGTGTGATGCTTGGCCGCGCTTCCATGATGCGCCTGCCGGACATTGTGGGCGTCGAGCTCACCGGCAAGCTTCAGCCGGGCATTACCAGTACCGACATGGTGCTGGCCCTGACCGAATTCCTGCGTAAAGAGCGGGTGGTTGGTGCCTACCTGGAGTTCTACGGCGAGGGTGCCGACAGCCTCACTGTGGGTGATCGTGCCACCATCTCCAACATGACCCCGGAATACGGCGCCACCGCCGCGATGTTCTACATTGACGGTCAGACCATCGACTACCTGAAGTTGACCGGCCGCGAAGACGACCAGATAGCCCTGGTGGAGAAATATGCCAGGGAAACTGGCCTGTGGGCCGATAGCCTGAAGAATGCAGAGTATGAACGGGTGCTGAAGTTCGACCTGTCCAAGGTCACCCGCACCCTGGCTGGCCCGTCGAACCCGCACGCGCACCTGCCGACTTCCGAGCTGACCAAGCGCGGCATCGCCGGCGACTGGGAACTGGAAGAGGGCAAGATGCCGGATGGCGCGGTGATCATCGCAGCCATCACCAGCTGTACCAACACCTCCAACCCGCGCAACATGGTGGCGGCCGGCCTGATTGCCCGTAACGCCAACAAGCTGGGCCTGACCCGAAAGCCGTGGGTGAAGAGCTCCCTGGCACCGGGTTCCAAGACCGTAAAGATGTACCTGGAAGAAGCCAACCTGCTGCCAGAGCTGGAAAACCTCGGTTTTGGTGTGGTGGCCTTTGCCTGTACCACCTGTAACGGCATGAGTGGTGCCCTGGATCCGAAAATCCAGCAGGAAATCATCGATCGGGACCTGTATTCCACCGCGGTCCTGTCGGGCAACCGGAACTTTGACGGCCGGATTCACCCGTATGCCAAGCAGGCGTTCCTGGCGTCACCGCCATTGGTGGTTGCCTACGCCATTGCCGGCACCATCCGTTTCGACATCGAGAAGGATGCCTTGGGTTACGATCAGGACGGCAACCCCATCACCCTGAAGGATATCTGGCCGAGTGATGAGGAAGTCGACGCCATCGTGAAGCAGTCGGTCAAACCGGAACAGTTCCGCCAGACCTACATCCCGATGTTCGACATCACCCGGGACGCCCAGGCAAACGTAAGCCCGAATTACGAGTGGCGTCCGCAGAGTACCTACATCCGTCGCCCGCCTTACTGGGAAGGTGCATTGGCCGGAGAGAAGACCCTCAAGGGCATGCGCCCGCTGGCGATCCTTCCGGACAACATCACCACCGATCACCTGTCGCCGTCCAACGCGATCCTGGCCAGCAGTGCCGCCGGTGAGTACCTGGCGAAGATGGGCCTGCCGGAGGAGGACTTCAACTCCTACGCGACCCACCGTGGTGACCACCTGACCGCCCAGCGTGCCACCTTCGCGAACCCGAAACTGTTCAACGAGATGGTCCTGGACGAGAACGGCAACGTGAAGCAAGGCTCCCTGGCCCGCATCGAGCCGGAAGGCAAGGTGACCCGCATGTGGGAAGCCATCGAGACCTACATGGAGCGCAAGCAGCCGCTGATCATCGTCGCCGGCGCCGACTACGGGCAGGGTTCCTCCCGTGACTGGGCGGCCAAGGGCGTTGCCCTGGCTGGTGTCGAAGCGATCGTGGCCGAAGGTTTTGAGCGCATCCACCGGACCAACCTGGTCGGCATGGGCGTGATGCCCCTGCAGTTCGAGGAAGGCACCACCCGCAAGACCCTGGCCCTCGACGGCACCGAGACCTACGATGTGGAAGGCACCCCGGCGCCGCGCGCCGAGCTGACCCTGGTCATCCACCGCAAGAACGGCAGCACCGAACACGTGCCCGTGATTTGCCGCCTGGATACCGCGGAAGAGGTCTCCATCTACAAGGCCGGTGGCGTGCTGCAGCGCTTCGCCCAGGACTTCCTGGAGTCTGAAGGGGCAGCGTGAGTCGCAAAGCAGGGGGCAGATGAAGGCTTTCATCTGACCCCATGTTCATGACCAGCCCCATCTTCACGGATACAGAGAGCAAACCCATGACCCATGCTCCCCAAATCAAAGTCCCCGCCACCTACATGCGTGGCGGCACCAGCAAAGGCGTGTTCTTCCGCCTGCAGGACCTGCCCGAAGCCGCACAGGTGCCCGGTGAAGCCCGGGACAAGCTGCTGCTGCGGGTAATCGGCAGCCCCGATCCCTACCAGAAGCAGACCGACGGTATGGGCGGCGCCACCTCCAGCACCAGCAAGACCGTGATCCTGGCTGCGCCCACCCAGCCGGACCACGACGTCGATTACCTGTTCGGCCAGGTCTCCATCGACAAGCCCTTCGTGGACTGGAGCGGCAACTGCGGCAACCTGACTGCAGCCGTCGGTGCGTTTGCCATTAACGGCGGTTTCGTAGAGAAAGAGCGGATTCCGGAAAACGGCATCTGCACCGTCCGCATCTGGCAGGCCAATATCAAAAAGACCATCGTCGCCCACGTACCCATCACCAACGGTGAAGTGCAGGAAACCGGCGATTTCGAGCTGGACGGCGTGACCTTCCCGGCGGCGGAAGTCCAGATCGAATTCATGGATCCGGCCGACGGCGACGGTGCCATGTTCCCCACCGGCAATGTGGTGGACGACCTGGACGTGCCCGGTTTGGGCACCCTGAAAGCCACCATGATCAATGCCGGTATCCCGACCATCTTCATCAATGCCGAAGATATTGATTACAAGGGCACCGAGCTGCAGGACGACATCAACAGCGATCCGAAGGCGCTGGAGATGTTCGAAACCATCCGTGCCCACGGCGCCGTGAAGATGGGTCTGATCCAGGACGTGAGCGAAGCAGCCAACCGTCAGCACACGCCCAAGGTCGCCTTCGTCGCAAAACCGGTGGACTACGTAGCCTCCAGTGGCAAGCAAATCACCGCCAGTGACATCGACGTACTGGTACGTGCCCTGTCCATGGGCAAGCTCCATCACGCCATGATGGGCACCGCGGCGGTGGCGATCGCTACGGCATCTGCAGTTCCGGGTACACTGGTCAATCTGGCCGCGGGCGGCGGGGACCGTACCCACGTCACCTTCGGCCACCCGTCCGGAACCCTGCGCGTTGGCGCGGAGGCGAAGGAAGTAAATGGTCAGTGGACCGCGACAAAAGCCATCATGAGCCGCAGTGCGCGGATTCTGATGGAAGGTTGGGTGAGGGTGCCGGGGGATTCGTTCCAGGGCTGAACCCGCTGAACCGACAATGCCCCCGGACTGTATACCGTCTATCTTTCAGGTAGAGGGTAAACAGCCGGGGGCATTTTTATTTGCCCGGGAAAGCAATCAGGAAAGGAGGCAACAGCATGTCTGCAACGTTCGACGTCAATGTCCGTCCGGATTATGACGAAGTACTCCAGAAGATCGCGGATTATGTCCTGAACTATGAGATCGACAGCGATGAGGCCTGGGATACGGCCCGTAACTGCCTGATCGACACCCTTGGCTGCGGCCTGCTGGCCTTGCGTTTTCCCGAATGCACCAAGCATCTTGGCCCCATCGTCGAAGGGACCGTTGTTCCCCACGGCGCCCGGGTGCCTGGCACCCAGTTCCGGCTCGACCCGGTAAAAGCGGCCTGGGACATCGGCTGCATCGTCCGCTGGCTGGATTACAACGACACCTGGCTGGCCGCAGAGTGGGGCCATCCTTCCGATAACCTGGGGGCCATCCTGGCGGTGGCTGATCACCTGTCCCAGAAGCGGGTGGCCGAAGGAAAGCAACCCTTCGTCATGAAGGATGTGTTGGAAGCGATGATCATGGCCCATGAAATCCAGGGCATACTGGCGCTTGAGAACTCGTTCAACCGGGTGGGGTTGGACCACGTGGTGCTGGTGAAAGTGGCTTCAACGGCCGTGGCCGCCAAGCTCATGGGTGCCAACCGGGAACAGCTGTTGTCGGCCCTGTCCCATGCCTGGGTCGACGGCCAGGCACTCAGGACCTATCGCCATGCTCCCAATGCCGGCTCCCGGAAATCCTGGGCAGCAGGGGATGCCAGCTCCCGTGCGGTCCGGCTCGCCGACATCGCCATGCGTGGTGAGATGGGCATTCCGGGTGTCTTGACCGCGCCCCAGTGGGGCTTTTACGACGTCCTGTTCAGCAAGACCAACAAGGACCAGAAGCTCAAGCCCGAGGAGGAGCAGCAGTTCTCCCTGCCACAGGCGTTCGGCTCCTACGTGATGGAAAACATCCTGTTCAAGATTTCCTTCCCGGCGGAATTCCACGCCCAGACCGCAGCCGAAGCGGCGGTTACGCTGCACCCGGAAGTAAAAGACCGACTGGACGAGATCGACAAGATCGTTATCACCACCCATGAGTCTGCGATCCGCATCATTTCCAAGGTAGGCAAGCTGGCCAATCCGGCGGACCGGGACCACTGCCTGCAGTACATGACGGCGGTACCGCTGATCTTCGGAAGCCTGACGGCAGAGCACTACGAAGACAGCTTCCACGAAGGCCACCCGATCATCGACGAGCTGCGGGACAAGATGGAAGTGGTGGAAGACCCCCGCTACACCCGCGAATACCTGGAACCCGAGAAGCGCTCCATCGCCAACGCTGTACAGGTATTCTTCAAGGATGGTTCCAGTACCGACAAGGTGGCCGTGGAGTACCCGATTGGCCATCGCCGGCGTCGGAAAGATGGGATTCCTCTGCTGGAGGAGAAATTCCGGGCCAATCTGGGGACGCGGTTTCCGGTGCAGCAATGTGAGCGGATATTCAGTTTGAGCAGAGATCAGCAGAGGCTTGAAAAAGTGTCGGTTCCAGAGTTTGTAAATCTTTTTGTGATTTGAGGGGAGAAACCGTCAGTATTTTTTACACTGCTTTTAGATGCATTTTTTAACTTACTGAAAGGGCGAAAAAAAATAGAAGTTGGCTCCTTGTTTGCTTTGGTGGAGGGCGTGGACATACCCACAATCATTGTCAAAGGAGTGAGACATGAAATTGGCTCTAGCAAAGCAACTAACGGGGATTGCGCTTGCTTCTGCATTTTCCGTTTCAGTAGCGAATGCCGCCATGATCGACGTGACCGTCAGCGGTCCGGGAGTCACGGAGGCTGAGGCTGCAGAGACGGATTTTCTGGCGTTCCTCAAGGATACGACAACAGAAACCTTCGAAGGGTTTACCGCAGCCACCGGCTCGGCAGACCAGACCACTACCATCAACACCAGCGTTGGCGACTTCACCCAGTTGCAGCCTGGCGGAGATTATCCGTCCGAGTCCTGTAACGATGGTGGCTTCAGCTGCGCGGGTGGGTTGGCCATCCTGAATTCGGACACCAGTCCGTTCAGTGGCCGTTACCCCATGCCGGCTGATGGTGAGAACCAGAACTGGCTCGACAGCATGGATTCCCAGCAGATGAAGTTCTCGCTTGCGGGCATGTACACCGCCGTGGGCTTCTATCTGACGGATCCCAATGATGTCGGCGGTATCATGAATATTCTGTTCGCAGATCAGACTGAAGGTACGCTTGATCTCGGCGCGGTATTCGATCCCAGCCTCGCGAGTGGCTCTGCCTTCTACGTCGGCATCATGAGCGATGTGGCAATCAGTTCGCTGACCTTCTACACCAACGATGAGAACGATGGTTTCGGCATCGACAATGTGACAGTCGGTACCGTTCCGGAGCCCGGAACCCTGGCCTTGCTGGGTCTTGGACTTGTCGGAATGGGAGTCATGAAGCGGCGCAAGTCATCTGACACCGCCTGTTAAATTCCATATCAAATCAATCCAGAACCGAAGGCTCCGCGGGGAAGCCGGGGAAATTTTTTGCCGGCATTCTCGCGGACTTTCCGAAGGGCGGTTTGTTGACGGACTGTAAAAACAGGTTACACTTTGTAAGTAAGCTATTGCCCGGTTGAGACCGGACCAGGTGCTCAGGAAAGAGTTAAAAACCCTGCATTCCGGTGAGGCAAAGTTGTGGTTGTTACGTGAAGAACACAAGGAGTTTATGTGGCTCACGTCAGGTTTTTTCGGCATTACATTCATTTACCCTTCCTGATCCTGGGGCTGATTGATCTTCTGGTCCTGATTCTGGCGTTTTGCCTGTCTGTTTTTTTTGCTTTTTTTGGTGACGTTTCGTTCTTCATTACGCAGATCTGGTATGTCGTTCCCTCTGCGCTCGCCTTTGCTCTATTGAATCTGTTTGTGATGGTGGCCGTTGCGGTTCATCAGGCGCGCCTGGAAGAGGGCATGTCAGGCATGATGCTGCGGACCCTCATGGCCCTGATCATCAGCCTTCCACTTTGCGGTCTGGCCTATCTGATTGGTGGTGATTGGCTGTGGTATCTGGGGCACACCAGTGTTCTGACCACCGCTGCCGTGTTCGGGCTGTTCATGCTGGGACTGGTAAGAACTGTCTTTTTCGCTCTGGTAGGGAAGGACGCATTCAAGCGGCGGGTGCTGGTGCTGGGCGCCGGACCAAGAGCCAGTCAGTTGCTGGAGGACCTGAAGACACCGTTCAACCGGAAAGGTTTTACGCTGGCGGGTTTTGTGCCTATGCCGGGTGAACCGGTGGCTGTGAGCAAGAGCCAGCTGGTTACGCCGGCTGTGGCGCTGCACAGATTTGTTCTTTCCCTTCGGGTGCATGAAATTGTCGTGGCGGTTGAAGACCGCCGCAAGGGGCTGCCCATGGAGGACCTGCTGGAGTGCAAAATGCAGGGCGTCAAGGTTGTTGACGGTGCCACCTTCTACGAAAGGGAATCCCGCAAGGTGGCCCTGGAAATGATTACCCAGGGCTGGCTGGTGTTCTCTGACGGTTACAACGTCGCCTCCGTCGCTGGTTTCTGGAAAAGAACACTGGACCTGGCTTCATCGATCACCCTGCTGCTGGCGACCCTTCCCCTGATGTTGCTGACGATGCTCGCGATCAAGCTGGAAGACGGCTTCCGTGCCCCGGTTATCTACAGTCAGGAGCGGGTGGGGCTCAATGGCAAGGTGTTCCGTGTACACAAGTTCCGCTCGATGGTGACCGATGCGGAAAAGAACGGCGCTGTCTGGGCCAGCAAGGGTGACACCCGGGTTACCCGGGTTGGTGAATTTATCCGGAAGTTGCGCATCGACGAATTGCCACAAATCTTCAATGTGCTGAACGGTACGATGGCCTTTGTCGGGCCCCGTCCGGAACGGCCGATATTTGTCGAGAAGCTGGCAGCAACTATCCCGTTCTACAACGAACGGCATCGCGTAAAGCCCGGAATTACAGGCTGGGCGCAACTGTGTTTCGCGTACGCAGATAACGAAGAGGACAGTCGCGAAAAGCTCAGGTATGACCTTTACTACATCAAGAACCAGAGTCTGTTGCTGGATCTTCTGATCATGATGCAGACGGTGGAAGTGATCTTGTTCAGGAAAGGTTCAAGGTAGCTTCGGAAGGGGCGCAGTCTTCGGAGCCGAACTCAAACAGGGATTTCAGAGAGGAATAACAATGTCACGGATGTTCAGGTTTTGGGGCGTAATCGCGACCCTGGTGGCGGTAGCGTTGTCTACAGGATGTGCTGCACCCAGCGCTTCGTCGCCCGAAGCGATTAACAGGGCGCTTACGGTCGATACAACGACAAGCGTTGATGAATACATTCTCGGGCCCACCGATACCGTCCGGGTCTCGGTATGGCGAAACGAAGACCTCAGTATCACGGTTCCGGTCCGCCCGGACGGCAAAGTCTCCGTGCCCCTGGTCGGCGACGTCCAGGCAAGCGGAAAAACGCCGGAAGGTCTCGCCAGTGACATCGAACTGCAGCTGTCTTCCTTTATTCGCCAACCCCAGGTCAGCGTTGTCGTCACCAGCATGGGCAGTCACGAGTTTATCGACAGGGTCCGTGTTGCCGGTGCCGTCGAACAGCCCCTCTCGATGCCCCATCGTGCAGGTATGACGGTGCTGGACATCGTGCTCCAGGCCGGTGGTGCCAATCAGTTTGCCGCCGAGAACAACGCCATGCTGTACCGGCAGGTTGGTAACGATGTAGTGGCGATCCCGGTAAGGCTTGGGGATATCCTCACGCGAGGCGATGTAAAGACAAACTACCCGTTGCGTCCGGGCGATATCCTCAGCGTTCCTGAGCGGGTCTTCTGATAAAAGGATTTTCAAGGTAGCAGACCCCGGTATGAACCGGGAAGGAACAGTGTCATGACCCTCCCTTTTTCCCAATTGCCGGCCGAAATGTTCCGGGAAATCAAGGCCCACAAGTGGCTGGCCCTGATGGTATTCGCTGTTGTCAGTTTCGCAGTGCTGATCGCCGGCTTTCTGTGGCCATACAAATACGAGTCCCAGGTCGTTATCTTCGTGGATGACCGGAATATCATCCGCCCGCTTATGGAGGGTAGCGCGGTGACGACACGGGTCAGTGACCGGACGTCTGCCGCCAGGGAGCTGCTCTGGAGCCGGAATATTGTCGAGCCCGTAGCCACGGACCCGGAAATATACGGGGAGGAAGCATCCGGACTGTCGCCCGAAGCACTGGAGAACCGGATTGCCGCTATCCGCGCCAACCTCTTTGTGCGTCCCAGGGGCGATAGCTACTTCAGCATAGGATACTCATCAGAATCTCCTGACCAGGCCTTTCAGATTGCACAAAGGCTCGGCCAGCTTTTCATCGCTGAAAACAATTCCCGTAAGCGCAGTGAAAGCAGAAATGCTTACGAGTTCATCGACAAGCAGGTCAAGAGCTACGAGCAGCAGTTGGCTCAGGTTGAAGAACGAATGAAGCAATTCCTCTCGGAAAATGTTGACGGCACCGAGGGTGAGGCCAACCAGCGCATGGCCAATCTGCGCAGCCAGATTGAACGGGCCGAACTCGACCGCCGGGAACTGCAGTCCCGTGCTGCCTCCCTGGAGAAAGAGTTGCTGGGGATGGCTCCGGTCATCCAGCAACGGGCGGTGGACCAATATCAGCAACGCATAAACGGCTTGCAGGACAAGCTCGATAACCTGAGGCTCCGCTATCACGACACCTATCCCGATATCGTGATCCTTCGGGAGCAGATTGCGGAACTCGAGCGGCGCCGGGCCCAGGCCCTGGCGGACGGCGGGCCGGCAAACGTGGTGTCCGGCGGGGATGCCGAAGCCAACCCGGTCTTCCAGGAGGTCAGGAGCGCACTGGCAGAAACCCGCGCCGATATCCGGACCAAAGACACCCGGATCAGGGCACTTAATGAGTTATTGTCTGAGCACATGCTCCGTATGGAGAGAATCCAGGAAAACAAGGCCGAGTACTCCGATCTGACCCGCGACATGGAAGTGAACAAGCAGATTTACGATGATCTGCTCAAACGTCGTGAAAGGGCCCGGGTGTCCATGCATCTGGATGTTGAAGGCCAGGGTCTGAGCTACAGGATCAGTGAGAATGCTCAGTATCCGCGTGGAGTCAAAGGCCCGAAATTCTCGACGTTTGCGTTTGCCGGCCTGTTTCTCGGTGCCATTGCGCCCTTCGGGCTGATAGCAGGATTGCTCCAGATCGACCCTCGCGTTCGCGCTCGCAAGCAACTGGAAGAGACCATCGGTTTGCCGGTCCTGGCCGAGTTGCCGCAGGTCAAAACACCCTACGAGCAACGTCGTGAACGCCGCCTGACAACGCTGGTTGTGGTCTGCGCCTTGCTGGTTTGCGGGGCCTACGTTGCCATCGCGGCAGCATCAATGATGGGAGTCATCGGATGACTGAGCAAAGCAAACACGCCAAGACCACGGATCGCTCGGTCAATCCGGACGCCGAGCAGCAGAACCGGGAAGGCCGTTTCTGGGAGGTGCACAAACAGGCACCGGAGGAGAGCGATGCGGAAAAAGCCCTGAAAGGCGAGGGCGTACCCTACTCGGAATGGGATGATTCCCGCATGCTGGTGCCGAGCTCCCTGGAGTTGGGACCGGGCGCTGTCGACCGCTATGTCATCAGCAAACAGATCGTGCGGATGCAGGAGCCGCGGCGGCTCAGCCATGATGATCTTGACGAGCGGCGCATCATCTATCCCGAATCTCCCAATCGCCAACTGGTCAACCGGTTCCGGGCTTTGCGCACCAAACTTCTGGAAGCCTCCGGAGGCAACAACTTCACTCTGGTGGTCAGTGGCGCCAGCAGCAGCGCCGGGAGTTCGTTTGTGGCATTCAATCTCGCGGCGGCCTTTGCCTTTGATCAGGCCAAGACGGCGGTTGTTATTGATTGCAATCTGCACGAGCCGAGTCTGCACTCACTGGTCGATGTAGTGCCGGAATACGGTCTGACTGACTTTCTTGATGACCCGGATTTCGATGTCGCCAGTATCCTGTATCCCACCGGTATTCCCAGGCTGAGATTGATTCCGGCAGGCAGCCGGCGGGAGATACCCGCAGAATTTTTTACCTCTTTTCGCATGAAACAGTTTGTGCAGGCCGTGCGTCGGCGCTATCCGGACCGCTTCATCATTTTCGATACCGCCCCGATCAGTGATTCGCCGGACGCCCGAATTCTCGGTGAACTGTGCGACTACGCCATGTTGGTGGTTCCCCATGGCCGGGTGAGTCCCGCAACAGCCGAGCAGGCAGCGCTTGCATTCCATCCGCAGAAATTTGTCGGGGCGGTGATCAATGGTTGAAAAAAAGGTACTGGTATTGGCAATCGCAACCACCGGGTTATCGACCGCTGTCGCCGAGCCTCTGCGGATCGATGGTTCTCTGCAAGGTCGATTCAGTGACAACGCGGAACTGTCGGCCTCGGATGAAACCAGCGATCTGGAAACCCGGACCACCATCGGCATCGGATACCGCACCGATCCTGGTCGGTGTAACGCCGATCTGGGTTCACGCTTCGGTTACGGATACTGGATGGATGATACCTATGATCCGGAAGTCTACAGCAACATGACGTTTCTCGGTGATTGCGAGATCAACGACAACCTGAGCTGGGAGTTGACCGACTACCTCCGCGATGTCACGCAGGATTCCCGGGCCGGAGATACCCCTGAGAACCGCACCCGAAAGAATCTCTTCCGAACCGGCCCCGTGCTGAGCTTCAGGGCGACCTCGGTGGACGAACTGGTGTTCCGGGCTTCCTATGAGCAGACGGACTACAGCGAGCCGGTTGAGCCGGACAGCGAACGTTACATCGCATCCGCTGCATGGAATCATCTGTTCAGTCCGACCCTGACGGCGGGTCTGTTTGCATCTGCTGATCGGGCAGAGCTGGATACCATAGAGGAAGACGTTGACCGAGATACTCTGACAGCGACCTTCAGTAAACAATGGGTTGCCACCCGGTTGAGTGGTTCACTTGGTGTAAGCCAACTGGAGAGTCGGAGGCCGGGTAGTCAGAGTGAAAACGAGGGAGTGGTCGGTAACCTCCGGCTTGAACGCGAGATCAATCCAACAACCTTGCTGACTCTGGTGGCCAATCGCGAGCTGACGGACCAGACGTCGGATCTTGATATACGCATAGGCTCCTTCGTGTTCAACCTGGAACAGACCGAGCCGGTTGAGGTGACGGCATTTCGCGCGACACTGGACAAAGGCTTCAGTGACGGTAGCTCGCTGGGGCTGAGCGGCTATGGCAGCCAGACAGATTACCTCCTGAGCGATCTGACCGACTATCGTTCAGGCTTCAATGCCCGCTACCGCAGACCAGTGACTGAGTTCATGGGCTTCAACGCGGGACTTGGCTATGACTTTTACGATTACGGAGGCGAGATCGACTCCAATGATCACGTGCTGGATTTGAGGGTCGGTCTGGATTACCAGCTCAGCCGAAAACTGACCGCTCAGGGCAGTATCGGTCACGAGCGCCGGGAGAGCGAGACCGCCTCCCGTGAATACAACGAAAACTGGATTTTGCTCGGCCTGAGTTACCAGTTCCGTTGAACGGCAACTGACAACAGGGCCAGGGAAGGGCTCAATGAACCGCATTCGTAATGCTCTGACAATTGACGTGGAAGACTACTTCCAGGTGGCCGCACTCGCTGAGGCGGTGCGCCGGGATGACTGGGATTCCATGGAATATCGGGTAGAGGCCAACACCGACCGGTTACTCGGCCTGCTCGATCAATACAACACCAAGGCGACCTTTTTCACCCTAGGCTGGGTAGCGGAGCGCTCCCCGGAACTGGTACGTCGCATCCGTGCCAGCGGCCACGAAGTGGCAAGCCACGGGTACAGCCACCAACTGATCTACCATCAGACTCCGGATGTCTTTCGCGAGGAAACCCGCCGGTCCAGGCGCATTCTTGAAGATATCCTTGGCGAACCCGTGACCGGGTACCGTGCCGCCAGCTACTCAATCACCGCCCGATCCCGCTGGGCCCTCGATATCCTCGCCGAGGAGGGCTTTACCTGGGATTCCTCCATCTTTCCGGTACACCATGACCGCTATGGCATGCCGGACGCCCCCCGTTGGCCTTACCGCCTGAAGACCGATAATGGTCATGAACTGGCGGAATTCCCCTTGAGCACCCTGAAGCTACCCGGCTATACCCTGCCGATCGCCGGCGGAGGTTACTTCCGGCTGTTTCCCTACTGGTTCAGCCAATGGGCGCTTGGCTCCATCAACCGCCAGGGGCGGCCTTTCGTGTTTTACCTGCACCCCTGGGAGGTGGACCCGGAGCAACCAAGGCTCGAGGTCAAATGGCTGTCCAGGTTCCGGCATTACAACAACCTGGATGTGTGCGAGGCACGCCTGAACAGGCTGCTGCAGCGGTTCGATTTTGCGCCCATGGGCGAAATATTGCGGGAGGCCGGTGTGCTGGAGCCAGCCGTACGGAATGCTGCAACGCCAACCCAGGCCGGCGGCCAGGAACAGGCTCCCAGCGCTGAGAAATTCGTAAGGACGTTATAGGACGTCAGGGAAGATAAAACATGCTCTACATGCTGTTCTGGTTGTCTCTGTTGATACTGGGATATATCTATATCGGGTATCCGATGCTGGCAAAGGTGATGGCGAGCTATGTTGCTGCACCGGTTCGCAAGGACGACAGCGAAACGCCTGAGGTATCGGTATTGATTGCCGCCTACAACGAAGCGGCGGATATCGAGGCGACCCTGCGAAACAAACTTGCCCTTGATTATCCCCCGGACCGGTTGGAGATCCTCGTCATCTCGGACGAATCCGACGATGGAACCGACGATATCGTTCGCCGGGTGGCTGAAGAAACGACAGTCCCTGTCCGCCTGTTCCGCCAGACTCCCCGCCAGGGCAAAACTGCCGGTCTCAATACGCTCATCTCCCACGCCACCGGCGAAATCCTCCTGTTCTCCGACGCAAACTCACAATGGGAGCCGGGGGCGCTTCGGCATCTCGTCAGCAACTTCCATGATCCCGATGTCGGCTACGTCACCGGCAAGATGGTGTACGTGAATGACGACGGATCCATGATGGGTGACGGTTGCAGTGCCTACATGAAATACGAGAACTGGCTGAGGGAACAGGAGACCCGGACCGGATCCATCGTCGGCGTGGACGGCGGAGTCGATGCTATGCGAAAGGTGCTCTACCAGCCTCTGAGCCCTGACCAGCTACCGGACTTTGTGCAACCGTTGAAAGTGGTGGAGCAGGGCTATCGCGTGGTGTTCGAGCCCCGCGCCTTGTTGAAAGAGCCGGTACTCAACGACAGCGGCAGCGAATTCAGCATGCGGGTCCGGGTCAGTCTGAGGGCACTGTGGGCGTTGAAGGACATGGCGGCTCTGATGAATCCGCTGCGTTATGGCTTCTTCGCCGTTCAGCTGATCTCCCACAAGCTGCTGCGTTACCTGGCTTTCATACCGCTTGCAGTTTTTACATTGGCAACGCTGCTCCTGATGCCAAAGGGCGGAATCTACCCGCTGGCATTTCTGGGACTGGTGGCGCTTTACGGGCTGGCCTGGATCGGCCGGAAGAATGAAAGCGAAGGCCGCAATTTTGGGCCGCTGTACTCTGTGCCTTACTACTTCCTTCTGCTGAATGTGGCATCGCTCAAGGCGGTGATGGCGTTTCTGCGGGGGGAGAAGCGGGTGGTTTGGAAGCCGAGGAAGGGATAGTCGATGGGAGTGCTCAGGGAACAAGCAAAACGTTTGCCCAAGGGGGCCGTGCGCCTTTTAAAGATTAACTATTACCGCAGACAGATCCGAAGAGGGGAATTTCGTTCGGAAGAGCAGGAGTACGACGTCCTGAAAAACATTATCGGACCAGGGGCTAAAGTCGTCGATATCGGCGCCAATGTCGGTTATTACACGCTCCTCTTTTCCAGTTTAGTGGGCTCAAAGGGGCGGGTAATTGCGTTTGAACCAATCCCGGAAACATTCGACCTGCTATCGAACAATGTTACGGCCAGTGCAGCTCGAAACGTCACGCTAGTTAACGGCGCCGTTTCAACCGATACACAGGAAGTAGACTTCACAATACCCGAAGAGAATCTTTTTCAATCTCATATGGTTCCGGAAGGTGAGATTCATGTGATGTCGTTTCCCTTGAGCAGTTTCCTGCCTGAAAGCTGGAGCCTCGATTTTCTGAAGATTGATGCCGAAGGTTGTGATGAAGAAATTATCAAGAGTTCGATTGGGGTCATTAATTCCCATCGCCCCTTTGTAATGGCCGAGCTCTCACAAGAGAAAGCCTGGGGGCTTGCGGGTGCGCTTGAAAATTACAGCCTCAGGTTTATCGAGGGATCTCACAACAAGTTTTTTGTTCCCAGTGAAAAGCTGGACTTGTTTCCTTTGTAGGACCGCAAAGTTGGAACTCAAAGTGTTGCACCTTATAGACAGCGGAGGGCTCTACGGAGCAGAGCGGATGCTACTCGCCCTAGTCGAAACTCAACGAGCTCAAGGATTGGACGCCGTCATATTGAGTGCTGGAGAGCCAAATCAAGAAGTGAAACCACTAGAAGACGAGGCAAGGCGCCTAGGGTTACCTGTGAAGTCTTGGAGAATGAGTCCAGGTTTTAATGTTTCCGAGAGTTGGAGAATACTCAAGTGGGCCCATTCCAATGGTTATGACATTCTTCATTCACACGGATTCAAGTTCAATGTTTTGATCGGTAGTTATCCAATAAAAATACGGAAAATTCCTATGGTTACGACTTTGCATGGATACGTTCATGCGAAGAAATTCCGTAAGATTTGGTTGTACGAAGCATTGGATCGATATGCGATTAGGTTTTTACAGGGGATTGTTCTAGTAGGCGAGGCCATGACGAAGCAGCTGCCAGTCGCCGTTTCCAATAACGAAAATGTAGTAGTTATTCCAAATGGACTTGATATCAAAGGTGTTGCGGCTAGAGCTTCTCAACCTATAGAAAATGATATCCAGGAATTTATTTCTGATCATTTTCCAATCATCCTTGGAGTCGGGCGCCTATCGGAAGAAAAGGGCTTTGATCGACTTATTGAAGCGTTCCAAGGCGTTTGTATTAATTATGAGAATCCGGGACTTCTTATCGTTGGTGAAGGTAAACAAAAGAAGAAGTTTCAATTACGTGTCAAAGAACTCGGTATGCAGGATAGAGTTCTGATGCCCGGATATTGTAAAAATGTCCCTGCGCTCCAGCGAATGTCTGACCTGCTGGTAATCCCATCACTTACCGAAGGTCTGCCGATCACCTTGTTAGAGGCCATGGCCGTTGGAGTACCTGTGCTTGTGTCACCAGTAGGAGAAATGCCGGCAGTTATAGGAGAGGGACGAGGTGGTTATCTGTTGCCCGAGCACTGCGATAGTGACGAGCTGGCGATCTGTATCCTGAGCGCCTTAGAAGATCCTGAGAGAAATGCCAAGAAAGATTGGTCGTTAAAGAGTGTAACCACTTCCTATTCCGTAGAGGCTATGGAGGCGCGTTATAGAGAGCTCTATCATGGTATGTTGGCCGAAAAATGGTGGTGAGAAATATTCGCTATTGCTTAACACGGATGTCGTTTTTAGTTATGGGGCTAAGGATCGAGAAGTGGCGCAAGCAGGTAGAGACTTTCTGGAACCTAGGTACTGAAGAAAGAAAATCGATCCTGGAGAATATTCTCCGGACTCATAGTCCCCTAAATGCAAGTGGTGAACCGGTAACCTCATTAGGAGAATTACAACTGTCTCCGATCCTGACCAAAAAAAGCTACCGAACACTTGCTAGGGCATCCGGTGTAAGGAGCAGATACAATCGTAAAACTTCCGGAACTACGGGGGAGCCTACTAAGGTATCGTTATCTAAAGAAGAGTTGTCGTTAATGCTCGGCGTACGAGACTATTGCTTTAGGCACTATGGAGTCAGGCTTGGTTATCGAGAGGCCCGATTTTGGGGGAGGGAAGCACAAGGATTGAAGAGCAAATTCAGAAACTTAGCGCTCAACCGAAAAGTGTGCTTTCCGATGGGAGAGGATGCCGTTCATTCCGTAGCCAAAACGCTCAGCTGGAAGCCAGATTACCTATATGGTTATGCTTCTTTACTACTAGAGGCCGCAGCTCTGGTAGAAAAGCATTCTATAAATTTTACCCCACCAAAATGCGTGATTTGTACAGCGGAAACAGTAATGCCAGTCCAGAAAGAATATTTAAAGAAAGTATTTAAGGCACCAGTGGCTGAGGAATATGGCGCAACTGAGTTCGATGTGATTGCATTTGAGTGCAAGGGTGGTCATCGCCATTTAGTGAATCCGTGGCTTGTAGTAAAAAATACGGACCAAGACATTCTAGTTTCAGATATATTCAGGAAATCTGCAAATTTAGTTAACTATGAACTTGGCGATTCAGGCGAGTTGGAGGTTGTAAAGTGCGATTTATTAGGCGACTCCCAATATATAAAGTTCTTAGAAGGGCGGTCGATAAGCCGGTTCGTTTATAGTGATTGCAATAATAGGTTCCATGCTGTTGATTTGGCATACGCGATCAATGAATATCAACGAATAGAAAACGAAATTTTTAATTTCCGAATTGTGCAATTTGAGTATGGAGCTATTGATATTTATGTGAGTACCGAGCTTGAAAGCAGCACAGAATCACTGAAAAACCATATTGAAGAATACATTCTAAGAAAAACAGGTCAAAGTCTAGTCGTCAATATATTGTGTGAGACAGTTCCAAAATATTTTACTGAAAAGTCTTATTTTATTCAGCGAATAAGAATGCCCCTGAACTCTGTGACATCAACATGAAGATCGATTTAGAAGCTTTTTCCTCTGTTCTCATGCGTAGCCTCTCAAACATGGGTGGTGAAGTTTTACCTTATATACGAAGGTTTTTTCGATTTTTAGCCCTGCCATATTGCTTTTCAAAAGTAAATTGGATTGAGTGCCCGAGAAGCAAGATTCAGGTCGCTTCAGATTTCTTTTATATATTTTTCTTTTTGAAATATTTTCCGGATAACTATTCACCTTGTCGGTTATGGGAAAAGAATCGCTCAGAGTGGCTGTATTACTATGGTTCTAATTACGATCCCTACCAGAGAAGACAATTAAGAAAAATCGTACAGCCCAAAGTCTATGAGATCGTCTTTCAAGATAAAGTTCTTTCAGCCATGTTATGCAAGGCCAATAGCATAGAAACGCCTGAAGTAATCAAAATCGTTAAAGAAGGCGAAAGCCTAGAAAGAATTGCAAGAGAGTTTGCAAAGACTGGATATGAAAAACTAATTTTTAAGCCGCGTTCAGGTAAAGGTGGGAATAATATTATATGTACTGAGTTTTCTTGCGGCACAGTCAGAACCATTCGAAATGGTGAATATTCTTCTATAGTTGGCATAAATGCAGACAACGAGATGATTGTTCAGAACTTTATCAAACAACATGAAGATATGAGCAAGATTTCTTCGTCCACCAATACGATTAGGGT
Source organism: Marinobacter sp. DUT-1 (assembly GCF_050379415.1). Classification (NCBI taxonomy): domain Bacteria; kingdom Pseudomonadati; phylum Pseudomonadota; class Gammaproteobacteria; order Pseudomonadales; family Marinobacteraceae; genus Marinobacter; species Marinobacter sp. DUT-1. The sequence continues at coordinate 561,539 of NZ_JBNRLS010000002.1, read as the reverse complement.
AGTTACATTAAAGAAAAGGAATGGCGATATTTTAATTGTTGGCACCTACGCTCGGTTTGGCGTTGGAATAAGTAGGGTCGACAATCTAAGCCAGGGAGGAATTTGCGTCTCGGTAGACATAAAATCAGGAGGACTAGCAAGTATCGGATTCAACAGGTTGAGTCAGGTTTTTACTAAGCATCCGACGTCCGGTGTACAATTCGAAGGTTATCAGATACCACTTTGGGATGAGGTGATTGCTCTAGCAAATAATGTTCAAAAATCATTCGACTTTTACCCTCTCCTCGGTATGGATATTGCTGTTAGCGAGGATGGCCCACTCGTTATAGAAATTAATTCTAGTTATGACAATGTTGACCTTGAGCAAGCAAGAGGGCCTATATTAAAGAGCCCGGAAGTTTACCAGGCTTTTGAGGAGTACGACCTATTTATTAACAAGTACCAAAAGAAGCTGAAGCCCATTTTTCAAGGCTATCAAAATGCATAGAGAAATTATTTGGGTTACATGGGAGAATCATAGACGCTCTATAGTACTGGCTGAAGAGCTCGGGGCCCATTATTGTTTTGTTAAGTCAAATGAAATTTTTATTTTTCGCCATTTAATAAAGGCGATTAAAACAGTAAAGATAATCTATAAAAATAGAAAAGGCTTGATCGTCGTACAGAATCCGAGTCGAATCCTCGCAGCACTTGCTGCGATGATGAAGCTTTTTTTCCGATTTCCCTTAGTTGTCGATAGGCATACTAATTTTCGCCTGGGTAAGGGCATCACCATTAACCCGGCTATATGGTTTGTAATAATCTGTAGTGAATTTAGTTTAAAGATTGCTGATTTAACGATCGTGACAAATGATTTTTTAAAAAAAATGGTAGAGAGAAAGGGAGGCAGGTCGCTTGTCTTGCATGATAAGGTTCCTGAAATCAAACCTCCGCATAAGAAACCTAATCTCCCAGCCGGGTTCAACATTCTTTTCGTTTGTACATATGCCCCGGATGAACCCTATAATGAAGTGATTAATGCTGCAAAACATTTGCCTAATGATTTTCACATCCACATTACAGGGAATTATGAAAAGGCCGGCATAAAAGCTGCTTCGTCGCAGATTCCAGCGAATGTGCACTTGCTAGGTTTTGTTCCCATAGAAGATTATGAGGCATATCTTTTTTATTGCGATATTGTAATGGTGCTGACGAGTTCCGAATGGGTGATTCTTTGTGGCGGATATGAGGCTGCGGCGGTTCGCAAACCTCTAATTACATCCAAAACTCAAGCTCTGTATGAGTTTTTTCAGAGTAACGCTTTCTATACCGGCCATGCTCCAGAATCAATAGCAGAGGCTATTAAAGAAGTATCGTCCAATATTCGAACTTATCAGGATCGAATACATCTCTTTCTGGAAGTGGAGACCAAGATTTGGGAGAGACAATGGTTCCATTTTAAAGAGGCGGTCGACGCATTATGAGGCTTCACGTCCTTCAAGTTTACGTCAAGTAAGTAGGGAATTAAGGTCCGGCGAAGGAGTTAATATTGGTATTTCGTAAGCTATGAATGCCGTAGTTGATTCTTTCAGTATCACCAAACCAGAAATTTGCTTGGTATTTTGAGGCGAGGCTAAGAATGAAGCTTTCGATTATCATGGATCGATATGACAACCCTTTAGCTGGTACGGAAAGCCAAGTGCTCAAACTAGTAGAGGGGCTCCGTAAAAAGGGATGGACTATACGTTTTGCGGTGTTCAAGGCGACAAAATACAGCAAAAGTGGGAGATTCCCGGTTCCAATTGAGGAGTTGGGTATTGGAAGAATTTCAGATCCCCGTAGTTGGTTTGTTGTTCATCGCTATGGACGCGTGCTGGCGGAGAATGGATTCGGCGTCGTCCATGTATTCTTCAACGATGCCTCAGTTATCTGCCCGCCTATGATGCGACTCGCGGGGCTGAAGACCCTGATCTCGCGCCGGGACATGGGGTTCTGGTACTCCGGAGTTTACCTGCGGGCCCTGCGGCTGACCGACCGGTTTGCCCATGGAGTAGTCTGCAACAGCAAGGCGGTGGCTCACATTACTGCAAAGGTTGAAGGGGTCCCCGAATCCAAGCTTCATGTCATCTACAACGGATACCCCGAGGGAACCGAAGAGTGCAGTGCGAGTGGAGACGAGCCCAATACTCAGCACAATCGGAAACAACGGCTCATCATCGGTATAGTTGCCAACCTGCGGCCAATCAAACGGATCGAAGACCTGATTGAGGCGGTGGCGAAAATTCACCATTCCGGCAGAAACATAGAGCTTCGCATCGTCGGAGGCGGCGATGAAGCTGCCTATCGTCGAAGAGTCGAGAAGTTGGGTATTGCTGGCCGAGTCAAATTCCTTGGTAGCCAGCCTGATCCTGAGCGCCATATCCAGGACTTTGATATCGCCGTTTTATGCTCCGAAACCGAAGGATTCTCCAATTCCATCATCGAATACATGCGTTGCGGAAAGCCCGTGGTATGCACCGATACGGGCGGCAACCCGGAAATCATTGATGATGGAGTCAATGGCTATCTGGTTGGCGTCGGGGATGTGGCTTCATTGGCTGATCGGCTGGAAGCCCTGATCGATAATCCGGACAGGCGATTGGCCATGGGACGATTAAACAAAGAGCAACTGGTCAGGCGCTATTCACTGGAAAGTATGCTTAACCAATACATCCGTTTGTACCACCAGGTTGAACCAGGGATGGCTGAAGCATGATGGATTCACTTTCCCGGCACGTTTTCTATCCCTTGTGGGATCTCAAGGATCGAAGCCAACGGTTGAGAGAATGGCGGGCGCTGGAGGAGCAGCAATGGTGGCCCGTTGATCGACTGCGGATGATGCAATGGGAAAGATTACAAAAGCTACTGACTCACGCAGCCGAACACAGCCCTTTTTACAGGGATGTATTCAGTAAACACGGAATATCACCGGCCAGTATTCGGAGTGAAGACGACCTGCTCAGGATTCCGGTAACGACCAAATCGGACATCCGCAACAACCTGGAGAATTTCATCAGTGACCAGTTTGATCGCAACGAATTGGTGAGCGCAAAAACCGGTGGATCAACAGGGTTCGCGCTCAAGCTCTATTTCGACGAAGCCTGCCAGGAGCGAAGAAACGCAGCCCAGCTAATGGCAGACCGTTGGTCCGGTTGGGATCTGGGTATGAAGAAGGCCGCAATTTGGGGTAACCCTCCAGTGCCGTCAACGATGAAACAGAAACTACGCCATCATCTTCTGGACCGTACTATCTACCTGGACACCATGAACCTGAACGAAACCTCCATGGGCGATTTCGTTGAGCGGTGGCGTGCGGAACAGCCCGGAGCAATCTTCGGGCATGCCCATTCAATCTACATCTTTGCCTGCTACCTCCGTGGCCACGGAATCACAGATCTTCGCCCAAGGGGAATCGTTGCAACTTCAATGATGTTGCTTGATCAGGAGCGTAAGGCTATCGAGCAAGGATTTGATTGTCCCGTTACCAACCGCTATGGGTGCGAAGAGGTGGGGCTGATCGCTTGTGAATGTGAGGAACATCGTGGGATGCATCTGAATCTCCCTCACTTATTTGTAGAGTTTTTGGATGGGGAGAACAAACCGGTGAAGCCAGGTGAACCGGGCAAGATCGTGGTTACCGATCTCAATAACTTTGCGATGCCTCTCATTCGCTACCGGGTAGAGGATGTCGGGACCTTTACCGATGAACCCTGTTGCTGTGGCCGTGGCCTGCCCATCCTTCAAAGGCTGGAAGGAAGGGTGGCGGATTTTCTGAAGCTCCCGGATGGCGGGCAGGTGGCTGGGATTTCATTGATCGAGCGAACGCTGACGAAGGTGCCGGGAATAGAGCAAATGCAACTGGTACAGGAAGATCTTACAGGCTTGAGCATCAACCGTGTGAAGGGGAGCGATCACAACCCTGAAATGGACCGGGCATTAATTTCTGAACTACAAGAAGTCTTCGGCGACTCAGTTTCCATCACTATCCATGATGTATCGGAGATCCCCCAGGAATCCTCCGGAAAATACCGGTTTGCCATATGCAAGGTTTAACGATGAAAGATGAACCTCTGGTGAGCGTTGTGATCGCCACCTATAACATGGGGCAATATCTGCCGGATGCAGTGGAGTCGGTGTTGAACCAGCACTGGAAGAACCTCGAGGTGATCGTGGTGGATGATGGTTCGGAAGATAATACCCCTGATTGCATCTCGCGGTTTAAGGATGATCCCAGGTTTCGGTTTGTTAGAACCAAAAATCAAGGTCAGCCAAAAGCAAAAAACCTAGGATTAGGGGAATCAAGCGGAGAGTTTGTTGCATTTTGTGATGCCGATGACTTGTGGCACCCGGAGAAATTACGACTTCAGATGCCCTTATTTGAAGACCCAGGTGTTGGAATCGTCTACAGTGAGGTTTCCTACATTGATGAGTGCGGGGTGGAAGTTAGTAAATCCCGGCCTTACACAAGGTATAGCGGCTGGGTTACCAATGAGCTTGCAATCAAAAACTTCATCCCTTTTGGTACAGCCGTCTTTCGGCGAGCATGCGTTGAACAAGATGGTGCCTTTGATGAAACTCTACCGATGGGAATTGACTGGGATCTTTGGCTGCGTTATTCCCTGAAATGGCAGTTCCAATACATACCTGAGGAAACGTATATCTATAGGCTCTGGTCGGGACAAATGTCCAGAAACTATCGCGGCCGGTATGATAATGCCGTCCAAATTCTCGGTAAATTTCTCGAGTCTAATCCGGATGTTGTTCCCCCGACATTTGTATCGCGGGCTTGGGCCGACATGTATGTCAGTCGAGCAATGGCAATTGCCAATGCAGAGAAAACGTTTATAGAGCCGTTAAAAGACATTATCGAAGGTCTGCGGAGGGATGTTTCTTATTGGCCAGCATGGCGCTCTTTAATCAAACTAATTTTGAGGAGGGTTTAAATGACTTTTCTCAAACAGGCTACGTATCGACTGGCTCAACGTTTTGGTGGGCTTAAGTTTACTAAGTTCCTCTCTCGGCATCACCCTAAGATTCTTATGTACCATCGAATTACGGATCTCCCAGATAATGAGGGCATTCCCATTGAACTGTTTCAACAGCATGTCGATCTTATAAGAGAAGAATTTGAGCCAATGACGCTCAGTGAGTTATTAACTAGGAAAGAACGGAGTACGATTCCGGAAAATGCAGTAGTTGTTACTTTTGATGATGGATACGCGGATTTTGCCGATAAAGCTTTCCCAATCTTGGCGGCAGCCAAAGTGCCAGCGACCTTGTTCGTTACTACTGGGTTTGTGAATGGAGATATCTGGCTCTGGCCTGACCAAATCCGGTATTTGATCACGCATACCAGCGTACCAGAGCTTAAACTTTCGGCAATTTCTGAAACCTTTGACCTGATGTCTAGTCGCACTGAGGTTTGGAATGTGGTCGCAAACTATTGCCTGACTGTGTCCAATGAAAAAAAAATCAAAATAATTGACGAAATGTCGCGACGGCTTGAAGTGCCCTTACCTCAGAAAGCTCCGGAAGGCTATGAAGCGGCCTCGTGGACGCAGATAAAAAAAATGGTAACCCAAGGACTAGATGTTGGTAGCCATTCTATCAGCCATCCAATTTTAACCAAGTTAAGCAACAATCAGTTGGTCATGGAGCTGCAGAATTCAAAGAAGAAGCTTGAACTTGAGACAGGAAAACTAATTAATATATTTTGTTACCCGAACGGAACAGTTTATGACTTCGATGAAAATGTGAAGAGATTATTAGAAGAGGTTGGGTATCAATATGGAGTATCTGCATATCCTAGCAGGATTCCGTTAGAGGATAATTGGTGTATAAATAGATATCCCGTTGGAAAAAATATCGATGTCTTCAAGAAGAACTTGTATGGATTAACATACCTCGCAATGAAGAGTTAAACTGCGACAAAAAAATATTACAGCTACCATTAGTAAGCGTCACACAATCCAGCATTATTATTTATTTTTTTCCAAAACATAACGTTTTCTAGCTGGTAAAATTTTAAATCTAAACTGAAAGATTATCTAACCTCAATGTCTTCTATTTTAGACGGTGCTTTAGAAGATAATGCAATCCCTGCTGTGTTTACGTTTCCTTCGGGGTCAAAAACATAGACATACATTGGTGAGCCAGAAGAAACTACTTTAGGGTCCAGCTTGAAGGACAATTCACTGTCAGTCCAGGATGTAGGTGTGGCTATTTCGGATACAATTCCTTCTTTCCATATTTCTGAATTGGAAATTTCAACACGAGCCTGACTTTCGGAAATGTATATGTCATCAACTCCGAAGACCATATTGGCGTAATTATCACCAACACTGGGATCGAAACCAATTACATCGACATTTAATCCCGGAGATACTGATGATTTTTTAAAATCATTAACGTCAATTACCTTCTTTCCATTGACATGAATAATCATTTCATTTGAGTTTGCGTCAAACCATGCATCCATTTTGTTCCAGGCACCAACTTTTCCTTGCCAACTGCCCCACTGGATAAAACCAGCGCTATCAACATCTTTTCTCCAATATACAACGTGTAGTTGATCCCACGCCATTCTAGTATGCTCCCCGTCTGGGTGATCCCAGACACGAAGAAATTTACTAGATCCACCTTCAGCGTTTGGATCGCTAAGTGGCATAAACCACCACGACACAAAAAGAGTTCTATTAGTTCGGTCAGTTAAAGGCTTCGGCCAGCCCAAATATGCCTTTCTGATACCTCTGTAAACATTTCTATCCTCTCCGCGCTGCAGATCTGACCCGGTATACAGCGTCAATGGGTCTGCCCACAGCGAGCCTTTGCTTGTCCATACCTCACTCTGGGGAAGTTCCGATTCCGAGCCGAGGTTAGAAATTAGCGTGTTTGAGTCCGCGGAGTCCCGGAGAATTATGCCGAATGATGGGGAGCCGAAACCGGATCCAAAAACACGTACTTCTGACGCGTCGCTTGAAGATACCTCTAGCGCCGTAATTTCAGGGGCTGCAGCTACCGTTAATGGAACTGAGGCAACCAAAAAAACGCTTAAGTGCTTCAATTTCATGATCATTGTGGTTCCCTCGTAGATGATAACCGACTATTAAAAAGAGCTGGTTTCAATCCAGTCCAAGCTTACCTGAAAATTCTAAATACAATATTAGCACGGGTATCGGTCTTTTATTTATTATTCCCGATACCAAAGCGTAATAACGGTTCTTTGATTGAGTGGTTTTTGTTATATTGTCTTTTGTTTTTTGAATTCTGGAACACTCTGAAGTTAGCAATGGTCAATCCAACAGCAAACCACCAATATATTTCATATGTGTCCATGCCAAACATCCCTAAAAATAATCGTGCATATATGAATGCTATAATGGCTCTGGATAAGGCTTTTATAAACTTGTTGTCAGTGTTGATTATTATATTTCCATTGGTTTTAATTATCTTATAAATCAGAAAGAAAAAAGCGATTAAGCCAGGTAGGCTAAGGTTTGTGAGGATTTCAAGGTATAGGTTGTGAGTGTCCTGAAACCGATTAAACATTTCCATTCTGACCGAAGGAAACGCAGCGACTCCAATGCCCCAAGGATGAGAAACGAACACCGAAAAAGAATCTTTTATAATTTGTAGTCTGGCTTCCGAGGATGATCCTTCGGCCTCTTCCATAGTAAATATTGAAATCATTCTTCCTATGTACGCTTCAGGTAGTAAGATATAAATTATTAAAATAATAGCAACTCCTACTGCTACGTATTTAATTTTTCCTTGTTCTAGCTTTTCTCGCCAAAAATAGAGTCCAAGCAATGCAGTGGCAACGTACCCTGTTCTTGATCCTGTATAAATTATTATTATGGCGCAGAAAAAAAATAGCAGAATTAGCAATAATTTTTGCCATTTTTTTGCGATCGGGAAAAGATAAAATATGAAGGGTAGACAACCCACTGCCATTCCGCTGTAAGAATTGGGATGTCTATATAAAGGAGTGACACCGTGCAACCTCGGTATTCCCTGGTTTTGCCATATCATTCCTCCTGAATACCATCCCACAAAGCCTTCTTGCCCTAGCTTCAACATCGCAAGCAAAAACGCACCAACAACCATCTTAAGGGCCCATTCGGTTCGGACGAAGGCTGCAAGAAAAGCAGCGAGCATAGAAAACTTTATTACTCTTTCTATAAATATTTCCCACGACTGACTACGGTCATACGAAAAGATGGTATAAAAAGATAATACAAATATAAATATCATTACGGGTTTTGCAAGGGGCGTGGAAAATGGCTCTCGGATTAGTTTGATAATCGCACAAAAACTGAGTATAGAGCCAAGAACAAACTCGAATCTAATAGCACCAAGGATCGGAACGCGTAAGCCAACTTGCAAATACCATGCGATGATATATGTGCATGTGGCGAAAACTAGAAGTTTGCTTTCGGAAACCCTATTTGATACTGGATGAGGGGCGAAGCTAGTTCTGAACCTTGCTTGGGGTTCTAAATGGCGTATTTGCATGACGGCTTTCTTCGTTCGTCTGCTGACTGTTGGGTGAAATAATCAAATATTTATAGAACGTTAACCTAGTGCTATGCTAGGAACTAAGTTTCTGATGAACTACGTAGAGTTTAGTCGAAATCACTAGAATGACCATAGAGTTTTGCTTATGTATTTTATGGCTCGTTGCCCTTATGGTCCGGTCTCTATGGAAATATTGAGGAATTTCATTAAGTGAGAGCGAGTATCATTATCCCTTCCCACAACTGTAGGGAATTTCTAATCCAAACTTTGGAATCCATATTGAGAGAGTTGGGACCTCATGATGAGGTTGTTATTGTGGATGATGGCTCTTCGGACGGGACTAAAGAAAAGGTCTGTCCATTCTTGGCTGACGAACGTTTCAGGTATTTTTACCAGGACGCTAGTGGTGGTCCGGCTTCTCCAAGAAATGTGGGAGCACTGCATGCTCGAGGCGAGTATTTATTTTTCTTTGACTCGGATGATCTGATGTTACCCGGGAAGGTAGCTTCGACCGTAGCAGCATTTGAAAGGTTCCCCCAGTCAGCTCTGATCTTCACCAATTTCGGTTGCGTCGATGAGAACGGCGAGATTCTAGACATGGATTTCCTTGAGGGTTATGAGCTGATCGACAAGATTCGTTCAGGTGGTGAGCCCGATGTCGCTCTCATTGATGCTCATACTGCCTGCTCCCATCTGGCCCGTCAGAACTTTATTGGAACCTCAGGAGTTGCCATTAGATCGAGTGTATTTTCGAAAATGGGAGGCTTCGACGAGTCACTAAAAAACGGTGATGACAAAGATATGTGGTTCCGGATCACCAGAAGGTATCCGATCGTTTATCTGGACAAGGAATACCACCTCTATAGGATCCGGGAAAATAGCATTTCGCGCGGAGGAGCGCTGAAGCGGGCTGATGCAAGGATCAGAGTACTCGAAAAGCAACTCCGAGATCCCGTGAGCAAAACTTTTGCAAAGGATATTCGTCATCAGATAGCACTGAACTATCACTCGATGGCGTATGAATTGTTTGCGAGGGGTGATATGCGGGCGTCACGTGAAGCCTTGGTGCAAGCGCTCAACCATAACCTGCAGCCCCGGTTTCTTTCGCTCTATCTTAAATCGTTGTTAGGTCGGCGTGGTGTGGCGGTAATAAGGTCGCTGAAACACCGTGTAGGGATGTGACAAACAGGCGCAGAGACATTTACGAAAGGACGCAGAATGGAACTCTCAGTTGTTGTTCCTGCATATAACGCCTCCGAGTCGATTGGCTCAACGCTCAATGCGGTCCTTGATGTCAAGGGAGTAGAGCTGGAGGTCATCGTGGTCGACGATGGCTCCACCGATGAGTTGTCGGTTGTAATTGAGCCTTTTATTAGGGATGACAGGGTGTCTCTAATTCGGCAGAGAAACTCCGGGGGGCCTGCATCGCCAAGGAACAGAGGCGTAGCAGTTTCCTCGGGCGAATACATACTGTTTCTCGATGCCGATGACCTGGTCATTTCGGAAGAGATAGAGGCAGTGCTTCTTGCTTTGTCGCGCAATCCTGAAGCGGTAATGATTTGCAGCAATTTCCACGTTGCCGACCAGGACCTCGGCATTCGCATCGAAAGGAATATAGATCGGTACGAGACGTTCCAGGCCTTATTAACAGAACCAGCAGCGCCAAATACCTGGCAACTTTCCAGTGAAGATGCCCTCGCTACACTCCTCCAAACTAACTTCGTTGGCACATCGAGCGTGATTGCCCGTCGTTCGGCGCTAGAGGCTGCGGGTCCGTTTGATGAGTCATTGAGGAATCTGGATGATCGGGATATGTGGATTCGTCTGGCGCAGTTAGGACCCATTCTTTACCGCGATAAACCATTCTATCTTTACCGCGATACCCCGGGGAGTGTTTCCAAGCAACGAGAGTTGCAGCAATTCAGGGAAAGGGTTGTTGTCGCGGAGAAGGTTTTGCGCAGCTCGAAATCTTCGCGAATAAGGTCTTTAGCGAAAGCGTGGCGGGCACGGAGTCTTCTGAAGATTGGCTATATTTTATTTCACAATGAAGCCAGGCCCTATGAGGCCTTGGGTGCGTTTGCCCGGTCATTTGTTTCCAAACCGAGTGGCGCTGCCTTGCGTGGTGTTTTGAAGTCATTGCTCCCGCCGCGAGTCTATAAATTGGTGAAGGCGCGGGCCAGTCAGCGTGGAAGATAGAAGTACTAATCGATTTTTGACAGTTGAGGCGAGTTTAGTGGACATTTCTGTGGTGTTGGCCACGTACAACCGGGATGAGATTCTTGCCAAGACCTTATTGAGCTTTCAGAGCCTTAAAACCGATGGCCTGGCTTGGCAAGTTTTTGTTGTGGACAACGCTTGCCGGCCTGAGACGTTGAAACTGGTGTCCGGGTTTTCTGAATCCCTTCCTGTCAATTACCTGGAAGAGGTCACTGCCGGCAAGAACAATGCGCTACTTCGGGCGATGCCTGAAGTTGAAGGGCAACTGGTTGTATTCACGGACGACGACGTTATAGCCGATCCCGACTGGTTGTTAAATCTCTGGTCCGGGGCGAAAAGGCTTCCGGAGTTTGATCTGTTTGGAGGGCGCATTCTTCCCGTGTTTCCGGAAGGTATGGAGCCGGAGGAGGGGATTGATCTGGACAATGGTTTTACGCGTTCAGCGTATGTGATTGCAGACTGGGATTTGCCCGAGGGAGAGATTCGGCCTGGAAGAATCTGGGGGCCCAACATGGCGGTCAGGAAAAGGGTGTTTGAGGCCGGGTATTCGTTCGATCCGTCGATCGGACCCTCCCAAAGTACAAATTACACAATGGGTAGCGAAACGGAATTCTTGCTCCGTGCTTCGGAGGCTGGTTTCAGAAGTGCGTACATACCCTCCGCCCTGGTTCATCATCAGATCAGACCAAACCAGCTTTCCATCGATTGGCTCAGGGGGCGTGCCTATCGGCAGGGAAAAGGGAAGGCCGCCCTATACCGGGAGTTCGATGGTTACAAACACTGGTTTGGTGTACCACGGTTTCTTTTTCGGAAGCTTTTGACCCTGTTTACTAAGACACAGCTTTGGAGATTCTTGGGTGATAGCCACCGCTATTACCTGAATGCCATCGAATTGGGTATGTTCCAGGGGATTTTCGCCTATTACCGGGAGAAAGATCGTCCGAAGCGTCTCCGGTAATCAGGGCTGAGTCTGTTTTCTTAGTCCAATGCCGGACAAGAGCAGATTGCGTTCCTCGTGATCCAGCAAGAGCAGGTATGCAAAGATCGCATAACTGCAGCCAAAGGTTCCGGCGAACAGAAGGAATTCCATCAACCCCGGGTCTCCGGCAGCAAAGCTGATGCCGAAATACCACAACAGTCCAAATACAGTAATCTTTGCGACTAAAGGAAGAACAGTTTGGTACAGCAAGGTCACGGGGACGCTGCTGTGACGCGAGACAAGGAGGGGAATGATGAACGGTCGAGTCACCAGGAAGGGTAAGGCGATGGCTATGGAAGCCGCAAGAAGAGGCTTCTCCATCAGATGAATCAGTACTGGAATAAGGATGAGGGAAGAAACCGCCTCAGTAGCCGAAACATAGGCCTGATACTGGTGTTTGGCGATGGCAAACAACACATTACTGTATGGAGCGGTAATAAATACAAGCAGTTTGGCTGAGAGCAGTACAACCAGAACAAGATACGCTTCGGCGCTTTGGAAGTCGCTTCCCATCCACAGGCGAATCAGGTCGTTTCCAAACAGGTAGGCTCCGATAAGTAACCCGCCAGCTACCATTGCGTTAAGGCGCAAAAACATTCGGACCTTGCGAGCCAGTTCAGCGTCGTCCTCTCGCGCAACCGCTTCGGTATACAGTGGTAATGTAAATCCGAACGCCTTGTACAGTAGCTGGTTGGAATATTCCACCAGCCGGACTCCCACATAATAGACAGTCAGCAAGGCAGGTGTGGTAAACGCCGCGACCATCCAGACATCCCCTCGTTCTTTCAGCAGCCGTGACAGGTCCACAATAAAAGCCCAGGCACTGAAACTGAAGATTTCTTTAACGGTAGCCTTATCAATGAGCCGAGGCTGGAGACGTACCTCGGGTTCCAGATAATGGGCGATGAAGCGAAATACCAGATTGGAAAAGAAGGACGAGGCCAGCTGCACAAGTGCAATGGCAATCAGCTGATATCCCTCAAACAGCAACCAGACAATGACTAGGGTGCTGATTACCTTGAACGCAATTCGGGAGTAGGAGAGAAGATCCTGCCTGAGATGATAACCAGCAATGCCCGCGTAGCTCTTGAAAGGAAATTCGACGGCGACATTCAGCCCGACAATCAGGATCAGAATCTGCACCAGCCGTGTGTTTTCAGGAGACTCGACGAAAAACGTTGCACCAAGTGCGATGACGACGGACGTAAGAATAATAATTAAAGACAGGGCAGAATAGATGGCAAAAGCGGTAGACATCACCTGGCTTGCGCGCCGCCGGTCTTTTTGTGACAGCGCATAGGCGATGTAACGGGTAACACTTGAAGACATCCCGATATCGAAAAGATAAAGGGACCCGACTATGCTCCCGATTACAATCCAGATGCCGTAAAGGTTTTCGCCCAGGATACGGATCATCAACGGCATCATGATCAGGCCGGTGATGATGGCAACAACCGTTTCCAGTGTCCGGGCGAGGGAACTGGCTACGAACCGCTTGGCGCGCATTGTGTACTATCCGTGTGAAAGTGGTCCTTGCGGTGAGTATAGCTTACAAGCCAGTCCGCTGTTTTCAAAGAAGAGGGGCTGACCGTGGTCAGCCCCTCTGTTTGATGGCCTGGAACTGAACAATCAGAACTGCAAGACCTCGTGGCTGCTGGTGTAGGAGTTACCGGTCTGTACGCCTCCACCGACAATATGAACCTTATTGTCAATGGTTGCTGTCGCAGCGCCATGTTTGGGTGTAGGCACTTTGGTCAGGCTGCGCCAACTATTGGTGGCAGGATCGTACTCTTCGTTTTGCTCGAAGACTCCGGAAATACTATTGGGATTAGCCTCGCCGCCCATGACCTGAACTTTGCCGGTAGCTGTTCCAACACTCATGGCCCGCCTGCCTGTGGGCATTGGAGTCATGTACTGCCAGGTGTTGGTGGAGGCGCTGTACTTCTCGACAGAAGAGAGTGCTGGCTCCGGGGCGGAACCATCAGAATTACGCACCCTTCCACCGAATACATACAGCTCCCCATTCAGCACGGCTGAGCCGGGATTGTCGCGGCGGGTTTGCAGGCCCGCTGCACTCTGCCAGGTCCCTGTGCCCGGGTTGAAGACTTCAACTGTGGCCAGGGATACACCGCTGTTGTCCATGCCGCCTACTACATAAATCAGCCCGTTTACAGCCTGGGCGGTTGCGCCCCCGCGGGCGGTCGGCATCGGCGGCAGGGTCTGCCAACTGTTGCTCGCCGGGTTATAGACGGCCGCATTGCCGACCGCTCCGGAGAAGGGCGCGGTTGAGCCGCCAAACACATAGATCCGGCCGTTAAGTGCGACGACAGCCGGATTTTCAACCCCCGGACCAGGCAGGTTGGCGCCCTGGCTCCAGCTATCCGAGTTCGCGTCATAGATGAAGAGCGTGGTCAGGTGACCGCTGGCATTTTTACCACCGACCATGTACATCCTCTCGTTGATAGAAGCGCCACTGGCGTCAAGTATGCTGATCGGGCTGGGCGCCAGGGTAAGCCAGCATCCCAGGCTTACAGGGCTGAGCGATGTTAGCTTGCCGCCACCGAACTGGCCTACGAAAATGGTGCCGTCGGGGCTACTGGTCATTGGCAACGGATCATTGAAACCGGTCACCAGAGGCTCCCCTTCGATGACGCCATCGCCGGTTTCATTAAGACGCACACGGAAAATGTCATCACCAATGGAATAGTTGGTTATCAACAGTTGTCCGTTCAGGTAGTCGCCAACACAACCTTGAGCGCCGCTGTACTCGATAATAGCGTTGGAAGATTTGTGTTCCCCCAGATCGAAGAGAGCTGGTTCATAATTGGGCAGCGGAGCGACATTCTGGTAGCTGCCATCCTTGAACACGCACTCGTCACGGTACGGGTTGGGGTGACCGTAATACTTGCCTTCCTGAATCAGCAGTAACAGGTCTGGTTGTGCGCCGGGGTTATGTCCGCCGTTCAGATAACTGGCGGTATTTGCGAGCCCGGTACAGACTGGTTCGGGTTTTGGCGGATAGGTACCGGTAACACCAAGGCCGTTGTCTGTGGCGTACATCTTGCCGTTGGAGTGGAATACAAAGTCGTAGCTGTTTCTCAAACCAGTGGCATAAGGCACCACGTCACAGGGAGGCGGGCCGTACATGTTCGTGGTATTCGCACAAGTGCCATCAAACGATGCGGCGAATACATCGGCTACGACGATAGCTGCACTGAGTGGCTGCTCTGCCCGGTCTCCGAACTCGGATGCCGAGCTGTTCGGCGCGCCTGCACCTGTGTTGCCCCCGACAGCAATGTACAAACGGTTGTCGTCGCCAAAATGAATGGAGTTGATGGAATGGTTGGCGATTGCGCGGGGAAGGCCGGTGATTCGGTGTTCCACATTCGCAAAGTTTGTGCCGCTGAGGCGGGTGACCATGCCGGAGTTAACTTCACCATTATCAATGGACGGGCTTGAGTGAGCTACCCAGAGATCCATGTTCCCGGCTGTTGCATTCGGCGACACGGTGATACCCAGGGTGAGGCGCGGTCCTACGCTGTTAATCAGGGATTCGATGACCTGATCGTCCACTACATTCATATCGGCATCAAAAGTGAGGGCGCGGATGGTGCCGAACAGTTCTGTTACATAGAGTCGGTCATCGGGTCCCCATACCATGGAGGTCGGGTAGTCGATATTGTAATCCTTACGCAGGAATTCCACTGCGGATTCGGGCGAGAGGGGGCCTCCCCCCGCTTCCATAGTGAACTCATCGAACAGGTAGGTTATCGGGCTCGAACCGTTACGGTGAGTTGCAAAAATACCAGTAAAGCTGCGGGTACCAATCTCCGGATCTATTCCTGCGGCATCGAAGCTGAAGAATTCATCCGGGGGAGACACGGTTCCTGCCTGCTTGGTGGTTCCACCTTCGACCTTGTAGGTCAGATCCACAGTCCGGTTGTAGGGATTCACAATCATCGAGAGTGTGACGTCGGCTCCAGCAAGACCAGTTACCGTGATGTTCTTTTCTGTCGCGATGCTTCCTGCGAGTTCAAGGAGGTAGTGAATCTTTAGCCCCTGGGGAGTAGAGATGACTACCAATTTCACATAATTGTCCTGATTGTTTCCGAACCAGAGTCCCGCTTGTTCGTAATTGCCGCTCCCGGCCGGAACGTTCAGAATTTCAGTGGAAATCTGTGTGATCTGGTTCGGTGCCGCGAAACCTACTCCGAGGGCATTGTCCTGGCTGTTTATATTCTTGAATGAAATGCCGGAAGTAGTGGTGTACTTCAAAACACCTTCGAAAAAGCTCATTTCCAGGTTGGCCGGTATATACCCGGACCCACTGGCCGGTTCATCGAGCCATGTAAACCCTGTTCCCCAGCCATTGGAATCAGGGTAGTAACCCTGACCTTCGGTGAAGGTGAGTTGATAGGGCAGATCAATGCGCACGTCGCTGCATGGTACCGGTGCGCACTTATCATTACTGGACAGGATCATGGTTACCGGAACATTGATCGCTGATCCACTGCTCGGTGTAAGTGTGATCGTGGCGTCGAAGCTACCGGTGGTAAGGCCTGAGCTGTCGACCTGTACACTGAGATTCTCGGGCGTGGTCCCGCTGGTGGGAGACACAGAGAGCCAGGGCATATTGGTACTCACAGTAAAACCCTGACTCTCATTGGCGCTGTGACTAACGCTCAGGGTCTGGCTGGAGATTGGAGAGTCAGGCTGACCGTTGAATACCAGCGAGGTAGGGTTGGCCAGAATGCCCTGAGAGCCCGAGGTAACAGTCAACGTATAGGTGAGCTCTCCTGCCGTGTACCCTGAGGCACTGGCTGTGAGTTTTCCGCTGTAGGTGCCTGCGGCGAGCCCGGCTGGATCCGCAGTAACAGTTATCGTTGCCGGAGTCGTGGCCGAATTGCCGGTGGCAGACAACCAGCCAGCGCTCGATGAAATTGAGAAGCTGGCGGAGGAGTTATCGCTCGCGGTCAGGCTGACACCTGTCGTAATGGGGTCCGGATTATCGACGTGCCGGGATCCGGAAAGGCTGGCGTTACTGAAGGAAAGCGCCGCCATGTCGTTGGCGACAGTGAAGAACTCAGTCACCTCGTGAAGGCTACCGTCGCTTTCCCTCACGACCGCAGTGACGGTATGGCTACCTTCAATCAGTATCGAGGTGTCATAAGGATAGGCTGTGTCGTCCGGTGCTGTGCCCGCCATGTCATAGGGAGGCATATTTTCAGTCTGGTTGGGGGTACCTGATTTCTGAGGGTTATCGATGTAGAACCTGACCTGAGACATGCCACTTTGCTGGGGCACGAAGACATAGATATCCCCGGCAACCGTAGAGCCATTAAGCCCGGTAGCACCGGAGCGGTTAGGCGAGGTGCTGATCATCAATGAATAAGCACTGTTTGAGGGTTGTACCACTGTCAGG
Organism: Marinobacter sp. DUT-1; assembly: GCF_050379415.1. Taxonomy (NCBI): domain Bacteria; kingdom Pseudomonadati; phylum Pseudomonadota; class Gammaproteobacteria; order Pseudomonadales; family Marinobacteraceae; genus Marinobacter; species Marinobacter sp. DUT-1. The sequence continues at coordinate 544,386 of NZ_JBNRLS010000002.1, read as the reverse complement.
TCAACCGTCAGGTAAGCTGTAGCAATGCCGGTACCGGTAGCCTCTACCGTCGCTGTATATTGGCCGGCGCTCAATCCGTCCGGGTTTGCGGTGATGGTGAGGGTTTCGGGTACAGTGCCGGTGGTGGGTTGCACTGTCAGCCAGCTGGCATTATCGGAGATAAAGAACGTCTCACCACCCGATGTTGATGAAGACAGACCCACCTGTAATGTTTTAGAACCGCTGCCCGCCTCCAGTGCAAAATCCAGATTCGTTTGGCTGAAGGAGAATGCTGGCGCAGAGTTGTTGACTGTAAAAGTTGCTGACAGTAATTCGCTGGTGCCATCGGTGTACGTGGCACGCGCATAAACACTGTGTTGACCGTCGGGAATGGAGTTGGTATCGAACGGGATTGCCGTGAGATCGGCCGCTGTCCTGTTGAAGTCAAACGGCTTCAGCCTCTCCGTCACTCGTGGCGAGGCTGGAGGCGGATTATCCAGGTAAAAATCAACTTGCTTTATCCCGGTTTCCGGCGCCACAAAAATGTACACCAGATCATTGAGTTGGGCACCGCTGAGCGCAAGAGGAGCAGTCCGCTCCGGGGATGTGCTCACCAACAAATTGGGCGCTGCCTGAACGGCGAATGTAGCCAGAAAAAAACACGCTGCCAGAATGAAACGCAGGGTATAACGAAGCCGGAAATCACGCATGCCTGGTTGCCTCCCTCAAGACTTTTTGTAATTCCTTTTCCCCCTGGATAGCGAGCATCTTTCTTGCCAGTCAAGCACTTCAGGCCTTAATACAATGTGATATGCTCGACCGTAATCTGCGTGCAGCCGCAGCTTGTAAGGTTTATTGACAGGCCTTGTCAGCGGTTTACTCAAGGACGACGCAAACATGAATCTTTTTCTGACCAGAGCCTGGCAGGATGCCTGGTGGAAGTACTGGGGATCGACCCCGGGTTTCGAACTCGTGAGTGAAGGCCGGGGTTGCTCGGGGCTCTACCTTGACCGCTACAGGTACAAGGGCGTTTTGCCCGTAACCTGCCTGCAGTTCATCGGCACGAACTATCGCCGGCTCTCCACGCCCCGTACTGAGTACAACAGCCTTCCCATTGCTACTCCCGATGCAATATTTTCTGTGGATTGGAGTGAAGCGGTGCTCGCTGACATGCAGGAGGACGCACCCGCGGTCCGCGCTCTTTTAGATTTGGCCGGAGAACGCCAGTGCCTGGTTCGGCGAGTTGGCGACGATGTTGCCTACGCCATTGAGACGAATGGCCTTTTCAGCGACTACCTGGCGAGGCTGGGCAGTGGTACACGTTTAAGGCTGTACAACCGTCGTTCGGTCCTGGAGCAGGTGGGCGGTGTGACTATCGGGAACTGGTGGCCTGACAAACTTGTCTCATTTTTTGAACTGTTGAATGATTTCCATCGTGACCGCTGGGGTCAGCCCTGTTTCAACGAGACCAGTCTGGCATTTCATCAGGAGTTTCTGAGGAATATTGTTCACGAGGGCGGCAGGCCGGAACTCTCGGTGCTTTGCGTTTCGGGCAGACCGGTTTCTGTGCTCTACAATGTTCTGTATAGAAATGTGGCATATAACCTGCAGGCCGGGTTTGTGGAGAATTTCCATAAAAAGCTGGCCTTGGGTACGCTGCATCTTGGGTACAGTATCGAAGCGGCGTTCGACAACCGCGAAGTTGAAGCTTTTGATCTGCTCGCGGGCGGGGGAAAAAATGAAGACTACAAGGCAAAACTCGCAACCGTTCGAACACCCCTGGTATCGCTGATGCTGGTGCGCAGCCGGCTTTTCAAACTGCTATACCGCATCAAGGACTCAAGGTAGAGAATCCGGACATGGATCGTTCCACACTCCAGCGGCATTCCCCATGGCTATTACCGGTCGTTCTTCTGGCTGGAGCCGGGATTGCTGTCTGGCCAGCTCTCCAGGTGCTTTTCAGCCGCTGGCAGAAGTTCGACGAATCCTATTCCCACGGCTTTCTTGTTCTGCTCGTTTGCGTGGTGCTCTCCGTGCGCAAATGGCGAATCCTCCGCCCGGTCAACGGGTTTTATCCGGGCTGGTTATTTCCTCTTGCCCTGGCAGCCGCTGTCTACCTTGCTGGCAGTGTCCTTTTTGTCGAGGCTTTCCAGCAGATAGCAATGGTTCCGTTGTTCCTCGGTTTGCTGTTGTTGATTTGGGGCTGGCGACAGGCGTCCGCGTTCTTCCTGCCCGTTGGCTTGCTGATCTTCGCTATTCCGGTGTGGGATTACCTGTCCTGGCCGTTGCAGCTGATCACCGTTGCGGTGAACCAACTACTGTTGTCGGCACTCGGCATCGATTTCACCGTTGAAGGCGTGTTTGTTTACTTTCCAGGGGTGGGGGCCTTTGAGATCGCTCATGGTTGTTCCGGGCTGCGTTATCTCCTGGTCGGCCTGACGATTTCCACCATTTATGCGGAACTCAGTTATCAGCGCCTGACTGATCGGGTGATTCTCCTGGTGGCAGGGGCGCTGCTGGCCATGGTTGCGAACTGGATCCGGGTGTTTGTGATTATCTATGTTGGTTATGAATCCAACATGACTTCCTCGCTGATCTGGGAGCATGACTATTTCGGCTGGTGGGTCTTTGCAGGAACACTCGTCCCGTTGTTTGTGCTGGCAAGGTATCTGGAGCACAGGCAAGAGCAGAGGCCCGCAAGCTCAGCCGGAAGGGGTCTTCCCGGGAACAGTGGGGGTATGAAAGCCTGGTTTTCACTGGTTCCTGCTTTGGCATTTGTAACCCTTGCATGGGCGGTCGAATCCTCAACTGCAGAAGCAGATTATACGGGCTCTGATCGGCATGGCTTTGAACTTCTTCCGTCTGAACAATGGTTACCCCTGTTTCGGGGTTCACTCGGGGGGTGGCAGCCGGTCATCCAGCAGCCTGATCTGGAATCGACCGGGGTTTTTGTTGAGCGGGACGAATTGCAGCCTGGACAAGCCCAGCCTGAATACTATGTCGGTCTCTTCACCTATAACCAGCAACGCCCCGGTAGCGAAGTCGTCCAGTATGCGAATCGACTTTATGATGCCGATCTCCTGCTTCCCCAGCAGACTTTCACTGTTCCAGCCGGGAGTGACACAACGTTGACCGGACTTGCACTTAAGTACAGGCAAAGCGAATCCAGGGTGTATCTTGCCTATGGCTATTACGTGGAAAGTTTCTGGCAGGCCGATGAGCTGAGAGCCAAGCTTGCCCAGTTACCCGGGATCTTCAATAACCGTTCTGACGCATCACTGCTCGTGATTGGCGTCCGGTGCGACGCCTGTGATGGAAAGGCCAGCCTGAGGAGGCTGGCCCCCATGGTCCGTGAGCGGATCGAGACCCGTCTGGACGATCGGTTCGGCGCGACCGGGGCCAACTGATACAACTCCAACGTAAACCAGAGTCACTGTACCTCAGCGGAAACCGGCTCAGAGGGAGCGCTGCTCAGTCCGTTGGTATCAACAACCCGAATGGTGAAGTACCAGAGTCCCGGGGTCAGGTTACTGAACGTGTAGTTGTCCTCGCCACCACCAACGTTGACGCTCTGATCCAGGTTGGCGACATCCTGGCCATAGTTGATCACGTAGTAGTCAATCTCGGAGAGGGCAATCGAGCTTCCGTCCATTCGGGTTGAAGGGGCCGTCCAGGTCAGCGTGACAGTGCCCCCGGTTTCCGATGGTGCTGGCTCACTTGTTTCCGGAGCCGTGGTCTGTGATGAATCGCCCGAGACACTCGTCAGCGTGTACGGGTCGAGCCCGCTCTCGTATGCCTCGATATTGCTGATGCCGGAATCGTTGTTCACGCCATCGGCGTCAGGAACCCAGGCGTTGAGACCGTACTGCAGCTCCCAGGTATCCGGAATGCTATCGCTATCGGAATCGACGCTGGCCATCTGGGTGATATCCGGCGAGACAACAGTGCTGACAGTATCGACGTTGGAATTGGTACTGAGGTTTCGAGCACTATACTGAGCAACGGCTGTTCCTGTGCCCTCGTAGTACTCCATGGTGAGACGCAGCTCCTCGCCGGCGTTCAATGCCCGGTTATAGGTAAAGGTCGTGGGAGCATGAGAGGACCAGTCATTGATTACGAGTTCCCCGTTGGCATAGAGACGGACGCCATCATTGGTACGCACTGAGAATTCATAATCATTGGTTCCTGTTGAGTGAGGTGCCGTAAAGATACCGCTCCAACGGACGGAGAAGTTGTCAGCGGGGCTTTCCGGGATCGGCGCGCCGTTGCCCCAGTTGAAATCGACGGTTTCATCGACCTTTACCGCGAGCAGGCGCTCAAAATTGGTGCCCGAAAAATATTGCCCTGTAAAACCGGTCACGTAGGCGATTTCCCCTGTCTCCGGTGCTGGCTCGGGTTCCGGGGCAGGGGCCGGTGCTGGGCTGTCACCCGCTTGGTTAAGCTCTGTTCCGGCAGTGTATTCTTCCAGGTTGGTATAACCATCATTGTCCAGATCCCCGGAAGCGTCAGCGGAATCCAGCGGGTCCAGCCCATAAGCGTACTCTACGCCATCCGGAATCCCATCGTTATCGGAATCCGGATTTCCTTCGGCTGTACCAATAAGGAACTCATCCGCCGCGGACAGTAAATCCTGATCCGGGTCGCTGGTGGCGTCCGAAGCGCTGCTGGGATCGAGGCCATGTACGATTTCCCAGTTGTCATACAGTCCATCCTGGTCCTGGTCCAAGGGGGGGAAAGACGGATTGAATGCAAGCCCCTCAGAGCCGTCGACGAATCCAACTCGATAGCCAAGATTGTAGGCTTCCTGGCTACTCTGACCTGTGTCCATTGTTGGTTGTGCCCAGCTGTATATGTAGTCACTGCCAATTATTTGCTGCGAAATTCCCGGTCCTTCCCAGGCTACAGCGAAGTGGTCACTACCCGAACCCTCTTTCTGCAGAACCTCAAAATAATACCTCTGGCCAGAATCCAGAGTGACATAGCTGGATGTTTGTGAAGAGTATTTGGTGAACTGGTTGACGCTTGTCCAGCCGGGAACCAATGCGATCAGGGAAGCATCATCCGGAGATTCCGAAACGCTGAGCCAAAATTCGGCTTTGTCATTTGCACTCAAAAAGAACCGATATTGCCCGGATGAGGGAGGGCTGATGAATCCCCTAACGTAGGATCCATAGTCCTCAGCTCGGTTCTCCGGATCTTCCAGACTGGTCAGAACCCCGACCTCGTCGGGATTATCCGGAAATTTGGGGGCTGACGTCATCGTAGCTATGTCGGTCCCGGGGAGGTTGTCATAATACCTGACCTCAACCTGGCCAGGCTCACTGGTCTCCGGAACTGCCGCAGTAGGAGGAAGCGACTCGATATCACGGTACTGCCAGCTCTGGCAGCCCGTCACGAACAGAATGGTGCATCCCAGCGCAAGAACCTTGCTAACAGACATAGTCATCCACCTTCCTGGCTAATGAAATAGTCTGTTAAGTATGGTGCCCACTGCTTTACACGCCAGCACGGGCTTGGAACATTTCGCTCTTTGTGCCTGAAGCTTATATCGCCGGCTGCTTACAGCTTCTTCAGCAGGGCATCCGCCTTTTCGTGCTGGCCTGTGGCCTTGTAGGCTTCGGCCAGGTGCAGGGCAATCTGCTCTCCCGGTTCAAGCTCATAGGCTTTCTCGAGAATGGGGAGGCTATCCTCGTGGAATCCCTTGTTGAACAGGATCCAGCCATAGGTATCCGCCACTGAGCCGGATTGTGGTGCAAGCTTATAGGCCCGTTCGGCCAGTGGCAGTGCATCCGGATGATCCGATTCGAAGTAGAGCCAGGCGAGATTGTTCAGGGCCAGAATGTTGTCACTGTCCAGCTCCAAGGCTTTCCTGTAGGCCTGCTCGGCCTTGTCCTGCTGTGCCTGGTTCTGGGCAAAAAGAGCAAGGGTCAGGGGCAGACGAGGATCATTGGGCCAGCTTTGCATGGCCTGCTCGAGCGCAGCGATGGCGGCTTCCGGATCGCCGGCCTGATTCAGCTCCCTGGCGTGGGCCAGCTCAGTGATTACGCGGCTCTGTTTCTCGAGGGCCAGCTGATACATGCGGGCCGCCGCCTTGTGATTACCCTCATTGGCAAGATATTCCGCTTCCACAACCAACGGGCGGTCGGACTCGGGATGGGCCAGACGGGTTTCCTCGACGATCTTGCGCGCCTGTTCCGGCCGACCCTGCTGGAACGCAAGGCTGGCGGAGGCAACGGCTATGTCCAGTTGCTTCGGAAACAGTGCGCGGCCGCGATCCAGCAGTCGCTGAGCTTCGGCCGTGTCGCCTGCTGTCATTTTGCGCGCGGCCGTATCGTAGTAGAGCTTTGCCACCAGGGATTCCGCTTCGGCTGGCTGGTTCTCGGTCGTGCGTTCTATCAGCGTGGCCGTCAGTTCATCGGCCCTGGAATGGTTCTCGGCCAGCAGGGCCTGTTCAAGCAATACCATTCGCGGTGCGATCGCATCCGGCTGTTGTACCAGAAGCTCTTCCATGCCAGCCGCGAGCTCTTTGGGCGTTAGCAGTTTCGAGAGGCCTCTTATCGCATCGGTGGTGTTCGGTTCGATCGACAAGGCGTCCCGGTAGAGGGCAATAGCAGCGTCCCGGTTTTCCCGGAAAAGGGCTAGCCGGGCCAGCGCAACGAGGGGAGCGGCCGTTTCGGGCGCAGCCTCCCGGGCCTGTTCAAAGTAACGCTCGGCCGTGTCGGGCGCTTCGTTTTGCAACGCCAGTTCGCCGCGGACCAGCAAGGCCCGGCCGTTTTCCGGCTGCTGTTCGATCCACTGCTCCGCCGCCGCAACAGCCTGGTCAAGCTGACCGTTGGATGCGTAGGCCTGCACCATCAGTTGCCAGGGCTCGTCCCGGAGCGCAGGGACATCGGTGAGTAACCGGATTTGCTCCAGGGCGTCCTCAGTCCGGCCTGCCTGGACAAGGTAGCGGGTGTAGCGCAGTCTGAGGGCGTGATAGTCGGGTTTCTGGCTGAGAGCGGATTCGATAATCTGCTCGCCGGACTCCGTATCTCCGCTGGCGAGGGCGGTGAATCCCACCAGGGCCATGACGGATGGATCGCTCTCTTCGCCTTCCAGGTCGGCAATTGCTTCTCTGGCACCCTGGATGTCGTTCAGGCTCAGTCGGGTGGCAGCGAGCAGCTTGCTGGCCGCTTCCAGTTCGCCGGTTTCTGCTATGGGCGCCAGCAGGGTCTCGGCTTCCTCCACGCGCCCCTGTCTGAGTCGAATCAAACCCAATAACAGGGCGCTTTGCTGGTGTTCCGGCGCCTGAGCCAGGATCTCTTCAAGATAGCCCGCGGCGGAATCCAGGTCATTCTCCTCCAGGGCGGCCTGCGCGGCAGTCAGGTTGGCCCTGATGGTTCCCGGGGCGGATTTGGCAAGAATTTCCTCGTAGACGAAGGCTTCCCGGGCTTTGCCCTGTGCCCGGAGAACGTTGATAAGAGAGGAGATGGTTTCGTATTTCCGGTAGGTCATTACGTCGTATTGGCCGATGTCCTCCAAAGCGCGGATATAGGCGGTTTCCGCCTCGCCCCATTGTTCGTTGGCACCGGCTATCCTGGCTTTCAGAAGCCAGAGTTCCGGGTGGCTCCCGTCGATCTGGCTGGCGGTATCCAGCAATTCGTTTGCCTGGTCCACATCGCCGGACAACCAGGCAACCCGGGCCAGACCAATAACGGGCATGATGGCGTCGCTGTTGGCCTCACGGGCCTGCCGGTAAACCTCGCCAGCCTGCTTGAGTTGACCGGAATCAATCAGGATGCGGCCCCGCAGCAGATTAGCCTCAAGTTGCTCTTCGTTACCCGGCGAGTCGAGTTGTTCCAATGTGGCAAGCGCCTGCTCGTGTTTGCCTTTCATTAGAAGGGCTTCTGCCCGGATGAGGCGGGCGCGGTTGCGTTCTGTATTGTTCAGCGACTGCTCGGGGATGCGCTCCAGAAGTTCATCCAGTTGGCGCTCCGCGTTGACCGCATCGCCGGCAATAAGCAGGTTGTTGATAATCAACAGATAGGGTTCGGACCTCTGCGGCTGAAGCTCGATGGCACTTCGTGCTTCGAGGGTGCTCGCCTTGAGCTCTCCCTGTTTCTGGAAGAAGCGTGCCTGGTCAAGGTGGCTGATGTATTGCAGTTCTTCCTGAGTCATCTCCGTGTCGCTGCCACATCCCGCGATGCCCAGAATGATTGCGGTGGAGAGCAACGTTACCCGCAAAACCTCTGCTACTTTCATGTCTGAATTCCTTCGCGTGTTCCGGATTTTATTCTTGATGTGGTTCAGGCATTGTCGGCGAACTCGGATGTCTCGATCCTGTATTTGTCCGTCAGGTTATAGAGTGTCGGGCGAGTGATTCCGAGCAGGCGGGAGGCCTGAGCCATGTTGAAATTGCAGGATCTGAGGGCCTGGGTGATCGCCCTTCGCTCGGCGTTTTCGCGCACCTGCCGGAGGTTCAGCTGATTGTCCGAAGGGGGTTGTTCTGCGGGCAGATCAAGATCCGCCGCCGTTACCCGTTTGCCATCGGCCATGATGGTTGCCCGTTTGACCTTGTTGATCATCTCCCGCACGTTACCGGGCCAGGAATAACCGGTGATGGCGTTGACGGCATCCTCGGTGAAGGTCAGGTTTGGCCGGTCCATCTGTTTGCCCAGGGATTTGAGGAGGGATTGGGCGATAACCAATGAGTCCCCGTCCCGCTCCCGCAGTGGGGGAATATCGAGAGTGATTTCACTGATGCGGTAGTAAAGGTCCTCCCGGAAATCCCCGCTTTCAATCAGCTGGCCAACATCACGGTGGGTGGCGCACACCACACGTACATCCACCGGGATGGGCTTGACCGATCCAACCCTGTCGATAACCCGCTCCTGAAGAAACCGGAGCAGTTTGGCCTGCAGCGCCATCGGCATGTCGCCAATCTCATCCAGGAACAGGGTGCCGCCGTTTGCACTCTCGATCTTGCCTTTCTTGCTCTGTGTGGCGCCGGTGAAGGAGCCTTTCTCGAAGCCGAACAACTCGCTCTCCAGCAAGTTCTCGGGAATGGCTGCGCAGTTGATCGCCGCAAAGGGCTTGTCTGCTCGATGGCTGAGATCATGGAGTCCAAGCGCAAGAAGCTCCTTGCCGGTGCCGGTCTCGCCCGTGATCAGGGTAGTGACATCGGTGGGGGCAATCTTTTCAAGGGTCCTGCAGATAGTCATCATCTGCGAGCTGGCGGCGACGATGCCTTTTATGCTGGTCCCGTTCTTGTGTTTGGAAAGGTCACGGTTCTCTCGTTCGAGTTCCGCCAATCGGAAGGCCCGATTGACCACAAAAGCAAGAATATCGGCATCCAGTGGCTTCTGGTAAAAGTCCGAAGCGCCCATGCCGATGGCCCGGACCGCGTTCTCCTTGTCTTCCCGGCCGGTCACGACGATGACCTTGGTCATAGGCGAAAGGCGGAGGATTTCCTCCAGCAGATGAAACCCTTCCGTAGCGCCACCGGGATCCGGCGGCAGGCCCAGGTCCAGAGTAACGACTTCCGGTTCGAGTCGCCGAAGCGCAGTGAGGGCCGATTCGCGGTCCGAGGCGACCGCAACGTCCAGATCATCGCTGAAGCACCAGCGCATCTGGCTTTGCAGGCCCGGGTCATCCTCTACGATCAGGAGTCGTTTGTTTACAACCACAACACGTTCCTTGTCATGCTCGCTAAAATTTGCCGAAACGGATTGTTTCGCAGTGTCCTTACACCTGATTCTTAACCGAACATTGACACTTTGCAATCGATGTTTGCATTCAATTTAGAAACCGCCATTTAATTGACGTTTCGTGCAGGGTTTTCGGTGTTGAATTCTGGCAACTCCTTCTCTGATGGTGCGGCACCTTCTTCTTCCCTGGCCAACGGAATCCGCACTGAAAAACACGAGCCGACCCCCGGCTCACTGGTCACATCAATATTCCCGCCAAGCTGCCTGATGTACTCCCTGGCCTGGTAGGCGCCAATCCCCATCCCGGTAAGGCCCTTGGTGCTCTCGAATGGCTTGAACAGGGATGTGTTGATGAACTCCTCGCTCATGCCGCTGCCGCTGTCCTGGATAAACAGCACAACATTGCCCCGGGCTATCTTCAGGTTGAGGGTGATTTCCCCATCCGGTGGCGTGGCGTCCTGGGCGTTCTGGATCAGATGGCCCAGGACACTGCGAAGCTGCTCGTAATCCGCGCGGATCCAGGCACTTGGCAGATTTCCCGTCAGCCTGGGAGTCGGGCGCTGATGGCTGTGATGGCTGACCAGGCTGCGAGCCAGTTCGGCCAGGTCGATGTCCTGTAATTGAGGGTCCGCAACGCTGTCGGGCCTGCGGATGTGGTCCACCAGGTTCGACATTTTTCGCACGGCGTGCTCGGTGGTGTTGATCATGTCATCGATAAACGCGGGGTTGTGCTTGTGCTTGGGCGCGTTCTTGACGAGCAGCGAGAGCTGGGCGATCACGGTTTTCAGGTCGTGAACCATAAAGGAGGACGCCTTGCTAACCGCCTCGAATTGCATGGCCCGGGACAGCCGGTGTTGTGCGTCTGCCTGGGCCAGCAGGTTACAGGACTGCCGCGCAACCACCTTGATCAGGTCGAAGTTTTCCCAGTTCAGTTCAAGCCGGGCGAAGGGGTTGCCCACCATGGCGATGCCATAGAGGTCGTTGTCCAGATACAGGGGGATAACCAGCCACGCGTCCGGGCTCTGGGCAATGGCATCGGGTATTTCCAGCAGGTCATAGCTGACCGGGTCATTCCGGTACTCGTGAAGGTCGACAATCCATTCCCGTTTCCGGAACAGGCGAACCAGATCGGAATCTGCGTCGATCATCGTGTATCTGGGCATGGCCATGTTGACCGAGCCTTTGAGCGTGTAGGCCCCGTGTTCGTCACGGAGCCAGATGGCTCCCGCATTGCTTTCCACCAGTCCGGAAAGAATGTGGATGACGCGGATCGGCAGGGGAGGATCATCACCGAGATTGGCCATTTCCCGGGTCATTTTCAGCCATTCTTCCCGGTAGTCGTACTTGTAGTCGAAGAAATTCTGGCTGATCCGCACCATCAGCCGTGCCCGGATCCGGCGGGACAGCAGCAGGGTGACGAGGAAGGTGAGGGAGATGGTGAAAAACAGCACCCTCAGGGCATCGCCCCAGTCACCCCCGAGGATCTTGACGTAATACCCGCCCAGGGCCAGGAACAGCAGATAGCCGCCGGCCAGGACCAGGGTGCCGGCATGGAACACCGCGGACCGGGATAGCTGGAAATCCACCGGTTGCTTGCGGGTGTTCAGTACGTTGACAGCAAACAGGGGCACCAGCAGTGCATTAACCAGTCCCCGGGCATTCCAGAAGGATTCCGATACCTGGCCGAACAACAGCGCATCGGCGTACATGAAAAAGTCGAAGGCGAAGATGGTGGCAATGCCGATGCAGATGTACTTGATACTGGAGCGGCCGAAATTCGGGGAATTGCGCCAGATCTGCTCGACCAGGGACAGCCCCATGAGGGAGAGCGCAATCTGTCCGAGTACTTTGGTCTTGCCGTCCAGGACTTCCCAGCCAAAGGTGAACTCCAGGATGCCGAAAGCCAGCAGGGCAAAGATCAGCGTGAAGATCGAGGCACCGAGTATCCGCTTCATCTGTCCGTGAATGGTGCCCTGGCGGGATGCGTTGCGAAGCAGGGCAAACAGAAGGGTGATCCAGGCGCCGTCCCGGAGTAGTTCAATAATATATCGGGGGATGAATCCGGGCGTACCCCAGAGCGATTGCGACACCAGGGCGCTGGCCCAGATGGTGGTCACCAGGGCTGCGACAAACAATGCCCTGTCCACGTCCCGCCTGAGATAGCGGGTCGCGACGAGAATGGTCAGCAGGCCAAAGGCAATGGCCGCTGCTCCGTGGCTGATCAGGCTGAGATCACTTAGCATCCCTCGCTTCCTGCGTTGCTGCCTCGCTCCGTGACCGCAGGTCGGTCATTACACCGGTCGCTTGTTCTCCCGGTAGAACCGGAAAATTTCCTTCAGGGGTCGTTTCGGCTTGAAATCGAACTCCCTGGCAAACGCTCTGCCGTCGATAACGACAGGATACTTGAAAAAGGCGGTCAGATACGAAGGGAAACTTTTCAGCTTCAGGGTTTTCAGGATCAGGTTCGGGACCACCGGCGGAATGGACGGAATCGGGATGCGCCGGCAGCCGCAGAGTTTGAGCGCGTGCTGGTAGGCCACCCAGTCCTCCGGGGCAACGTTGAAGACCCCACGAACCGGTTTCTTGTAGGCCCTGACGATGGCGTCTGCCATGTCGTCGATATGGATGAATTGCATCATGGGCGAGAACCCCGCGAGTACGGGCGCATTATCACTGGACAGCAGGGAGCTCATGGTGTTGCGCACCCCGGGCCCGACAATATTGCAGGGGCGCAGGATGGTGATGTTCAGTTCCGGATAACGCCACAGGTAAATGTTGGCCAGGTTCTCCAGCTCTACCGAATCCACCAGGTCCGCGCTCAGGCCGGCGGCTTTGAGCGGTGCGGACTCGTCGATCAGAGCCGGGTTATAGGCCACCGCGCCGTAGACGTGATAGGTGGAGAGCACCACAACCCGTTTGATGCCGTATTTGTGGCTCAGGTCCAGCAGTTTCTGGGTGCCCAATACGTTGGCGTTATACCGGCGCATCCGGGTCAGCTGGCTGGACTGAATCCGGCCGAGGTGGATGACGCCATCAAATTCGTAGCGGCGGAACAGGTCCTCGAATACCCGCTTGGTAAAGTCGATGCAGTAACTGGGAATGTCGTCCCCCAGGTAGACCTGCTCCCGGAAATCCACCGCGACGAGATCGCAATGATCCCGCAACTGGTTGATGACCCGCTGGGCCAGGGCGCCGGCAGCACCGGTAACGAGGATGTGGGGTCTGCGTTGCTTGGTCATCAGAACAGCTTTTTCCTTTCGCTCAATCCTTTGTCGATGAGGCGGCTGATTTCCGCTTTCACCTGCTCGACCCGTTCGGTCACCAGCTCCTCCGGGATCTCCAAGTCATCAAAATACATGGGCGGGCCAAAATTCAGGTGCACCTTGGCGGGCAGCACCACCGGCATGGCAACGGGTGCGTAGGGAATCCCCAGCGCCTTGGCCAGTGGCTTGATGTTGGCGATGGCGGGGATGGTCTCTTCGCAGCCAACCACGCCCACGGGCACAATCGGCGCCTTGTACTTCATCGCCAGGTGCATGAAACCGTTGCCGAAGCGCTTGAGCTGGTAGCGGTCCCGGTAGAGCTTGCCCGATCCCCGGACGCCCTCGGGAAACACGATGACCGCCTCGTTATTGGCCAGCATCTTGGCGCAGTTGACCGGGTCGCCGAGCACGGCGCCGAATTCGTTCAGCAGGTTGCCCAGCCAGGGTACAGTGGGAAAGAAACGCTCGATCATGGCCCGGGGAATGCGGGGCTGTTGTTCTCGGGAGGCCAGGGCATAGCCAACCAGGAGCCCGTCAATCGGGAGCTGCCCGCTGTGATTGGCGATGATCAGCACCGGGCCTTCGGCAGGCACGTTCTCTACCCCGTGGGCCTCGACCCGAAAATACTTTTCGTAGATCTGCCGGGTGAGGCTGAAGCCGTATTTCATGACTTCATTGTTGTAGCCCCAGGGGTCATACCCCAGCGAGCCGATGGGCTTGCGAATTCGATTGATGTGCTCGTTGATATCTGCGGGTATCAGTTTCGATTTCAGGTAACTCGCCAGGCTCATCCGTTCTCCCCGGTTATTTGCGTCCGATCAGCACACCCAGGGTGTGGCTCTGGCCGGTATTTAGCACTCTGTAGTCACTGGCTGCATTGGCGGTTTCGACACACAGCATGGTCTTCCAGGCCTCATCGGGAAAATCCGACAGCCGCGCCGCTTTTTCAGGGCCCGGATTCCAGACCACGGTGGAATCACTGCCCACAGAGCTCAACTTCCGGCTGCCTGACGGAGTGACGATGGTCAGGGGCTCTCCGCTCTCGTAGATACGGTCGGTTTCCCCCTCGAAATACACCGGACCTTCCTGGTTCTTGTACTCCCAGTCATCGAGGGTGTCGATGTACTGACTGTAGCCCAGGCCCAGTACCCTTGAGCGCGTTACGTCCGAGGTTGGCAGGTAGGTGTGCAGGGCCTGGCTGAAGGCCAGGGCCTCTTCGCCCAGGTTGGTCGTGGTCAATGCCAGCTGGCAGCCCCGTACCGAGAAGTGGAAGGTGATCAGTGCCAGCGCGTGGCCGCTCCAGACGTCGGCAAAATCCTCGTTGGCGTCCAGGGAGAGACTGATTTCCACTTCGTGGGCATTCTCCCGAACATCCTCGAGTTTCCAGAGCGCCGTGCGGGCAAAGCCGTGGGCACTGTTGGTATGGATGCGTTTACGCACCGCCGGCGGATTCTTGCCGGGATCGCCGAACCAGGGCCAGCATATCGGGATGCCGCCACGGATCGCCCGGCCCGGCTCAAACCGCGCGTTCTTGCTCAGCCATAGCCAGTCCGGCTCGTCGCTTGGCATGAATTGCGTCAGGTGTGCTCCCTGGAGAAACAGGGTGGCGCGAAACAGTGGGTGATGGACCTCCAGGGCTTCCAGTTGGCCAATTGTTTTCCAGCGGGTGAAGGACCACTGGCCCGGAGAAAGGGAACGGGAGGGTCTGTGACTGCTCTCTGACATAGACGTATCGGATCAGGTGTCGGTTAAGTGTATCTGCTTATCATCAGAGTAAATTAAAACTGACCGCCCGGCGAGATTTGTGCCTAAAATAGCGCCGATTTCCCGAAGAGACCCGCCCATGGACAATCCCACAGTTACCCCGATCAGAGACTCCCTCTCGCGGACCCCAAGCCCTGAACTGGATGTTGTTGCCGGCAGTGATATTTCAGTCGTTGACGCAGGGCAGGCGAGTGTTGCCGATGTCTCTGACGACTGGCTGGATCAGCTGGCGGACGGCCTGAGTGAATACGGCTGGATGTCCGTGGATGTCCGTGACCGGCTGGGACCTGTTCTGCTTGCGGCGTTGCGTGACGAAGTGTCTATTCTCGATCGCACCGATGCCATGAAAACCGCCGGCGTAGGTCGTGGCTCGGACCTGGTCCGGGATCGCGCCGTGCGTCGTGACCGCATCGCCTGGTTGCAGGGGATTACGCCGCCCCAGGCTGAGCTTTTCCGTTTCCTGGATGTCATCCGCTGTGGTCTGAATCAGCGCCTGTTTCTGGGTCTGAAACGGTTCGAGACCCACTATGCCACGTATCATCCGGGGGACTTCTATAAGAGGCACCTGGACAGCTTCCGTGGCCGTGCTTCCCGGGTGGTCAGCCTGGTTCTGTATCTGAACGAGGATTGGGCACCGGAGGATGGCGGTGCGTTACAGGTGTTCAACCGCGACAACGAGGACGAAGTGTGCGGCATGGTCGTTCCCGGGGCCGGTCGGATGGCCCTGTTCCTGAGCGAGGAAATTCCCCACGAAGTACTGCCGGCAAATCGCACCCGTTACAGTCTGGCCTGCTGGTTCCGGCAGGATGAGGTACCGTTACCGCTCTGAATTTCAGGGGTGGGCGATTTCCCGTTGTAGTCTGCAGGTCCATTTGCTAATATGCGCGCCGCTTTCGGGGGAAACCCCGGAACGTCGTTATGGTGGCCCCATTGGTGCCTCCGCAACATGAAACCGTGAACCCGGTCAGGCCCGGAAGGGAGCAGCCGAAGCGGTGGAATTGTGTGCCGGAGATCTGCTGGTGGGGTCACCCCCAGTTTCCCCTCCCTATGTTAATCCCCTGATTCTTCGCCCGTAATTGTGCTTCGGTCCCGGTGACAGAGTGCCAACTTTGCTTCTTATCAAAGCGGGTCCATGCTATGGTTAATCGCATTTTCACAGCAGTTGACGGAACATGAGCTACCAGGTACTTGCCCGAAAATGGCGCCCCCGCACCTTCGAGGACATGGTGGGCCAGGAACACGTGCTTCAGGCGTTGATCCATGCCCTGGAAAACCAGCGTCTGCACCATGCCTACCTGTTTACCGGGACCCGCGGTGTGGGCAAGACCACCATCGGCCGTCTGCTGGCCCGATGCCTGAACTGTGAAACTGGTGTCACTCCGAACCCCTGTGGCCAGTGCAGCAGTTGCCAGGAAATCCAGGAAGGCCGGTTTGTTGATCTGATCGAGATCGATGCGGCGTCCCGCACCGGCGTCGATGACATGCGGGAACTTACCGATAATGTCCAGTACGCGCCGACCCGTGGCCGCTACAAGGTGTACCTCATTGACGAGGTGCACATGCTCACCAACCAGTCCTTCAACGCGTTCCTGAAAACCCTGGAAGAGCCGCCGGAGCACGTGAAGTTCCTGCTGGCCACCACCGATCCCCAGAAGCTTCCGGTAACGGTGCTGTCCCGGTGTCTGCAGTTCAACCTCAAACGCATGACCCCGGAGCACATTGCCGGTCATCTCAAGCATGTACTGACCGAAGAGGGGATTCCCTTCGAGGAACCGGCACTCTGGCTGCTGGCCCGTGCGGCCGATGGCAGTATGCGCGATGCCCTGAGCCTGACCGATCAGGCCATTGCCTTCGGTAACCAGAAGCTTGCGGCCAGTGACGTCAGCAACATGCTGGGCACCATTGATCAACGGGACATCGAACGGATTGTTAACGCCCTGGTGGAACGTGATGGGCCGGGCCTGCTCTCGGAAATTGCGAGGATCTCGGAATTTGCGCCGGATTACAGCGTGATCCTGGCGGACCTGTTGTCCCTGTTCCATCGGGTGACCATGGAGCAGGTGGTGCCGGGAAGTGCTGATAATGCCCTGGGTGATGCCAACCAGGTCCAGGCGCTGGCCCGGAAACTCAGCGCCGAGGATGCCCAGCTGTTCTATCAGGCCGCTCTGATGGGCCGTAAAGACCTGGATATCACGCCGGATGCCCGCATGGGCTTTGAAATGACCCTGTTGAGGATGCTGGCGTTCCGACCGGGTACTGACCGAAGGGAGCCGCCGACATCGCGCTCCGGCGGTGACTCGGCCGCGGGCGAAGCCCGGGATGAGCCCGGACCTGCCGCTGCACAGCAGGTATCGGAACCCGCGCCAAAGGAACCGGCGGCATCCATACCCGAGCCCGAAGCGAAACCGGTTACCGCTCCAGAACCGGAACCGATTCCTCAGCCAGAGCCGGCGCCAGAGCCGGCACCTGTTTATGAGGAGCCGCCTCTGCCCGAGGAGCCGCCCGAGGTGGAGCCTGATTTCGGATACGCACCGGAACCATCCGAAGCAGGCCCCGAGCCGATAGCGGAAGCCGACACAATACCGCAACAAGAGCCTGAGCCCGCACCCCAGCCGGTTGTCGAAGAACAGAGTGGTGACTTCGTCTGGGAGCGGGATTTCCGGGATCTTGGCATTGTTGGCATGCCCGGAAACCTGGCCAGCCAGACCGCCATGGTTCGGGACGGCGATACCATCGTACTCACTATTGATGATGGCCACGCCCGTCTGCTCAATGCCCGGCACGAGGAAAAAATCGCCACTGCCTTGAGAAACCGGTTTGGCGACTCCATCGAGTTACGCATAGAGCAGGGCGAACCCGGACCGCATACGCCAGCTGCGTATGAGGAACGGCAGCGCCAGGCACGCCAGCAAGCGGCGGAGGACGCCATCCGCAAGGATCCGGTGGTCCAGTCCATCGTTGAACGATTTGAGGCGCGGATAGTCGAAGACAGTATCCGGCCCATAGAGACCAGCAGGAGATAGAGCATGTTTAACGACATGGGCGATCTGATGAAAAAAGCCCAGCAAATGCAGGAAGAGATGAAGAAGGCTCAGGAAGAGATCGCCAAGGCCGAAGTGACTGGCGAGGCCGGAGCGGGCCTGGTGAAAGTCACCATGAACGGCCGCCACGATGTGAGCAGGGTTGAGATTGATCCCTCGCTCATGTCCGAAGAGAAAGAGATTCTTGAGGATCTTCTTGCCGCCGCGGTGAACGATGCCGTTCGTCGCGTCGAGGCCAACCAGAAAGAGAAGATGTCCGGAATGATGTCGGGAATGGGCATGCCCCCCGGTTTCAAGATGCCGTTCTGATCCGTTCGTCTGTTGTATTCCGAGGATAGTTGATGGCTTTCAGTCCACTGGTTGATGAACTGGTTGAATCCCTGCGCTGCCTTCCGGGCGTTGGTCAGAAAACGGCCCAGCGAATGGCTTTCCATCTTCTGGAGCGCGGCCGGTCAGGGGGTACCCGCTTGTCTGATGCCTTGCGCACGGCGATGGACGGCGTGCGTCGCTGCGAATCCTGCCAGAACTTCGCCGATACCGAGATTTGCGGGATCTGTGAGAACCCGACCCGTAAGACTGGTACCCTGTGCGTGGTGGAAAGTCCCTCTGATCTGCTGGCCATCGAGCAGGCCGGCGACTACAGGGGTGGTTACTTTGTACTGATGGGGCATCTGTCGCCCATCGACGGTGTTGGCCCCGAAGAAATCGGCATCGAACGCCTGCTCAAGCGCGTTCAGGATGAAGGGGTAACCGAGCTGATTCTCGCCACCAATCCCACCGTCGAGGGCGAGGCGACGGCCCATTACATTGCCGACCGGCTCGATGGCCGGAACATCCTCATCACCCGCCTGGCCCATGGCATCCCGGTGGGTGGCGAGCTGGGCTATGTTGACGGCTTCACACTGACCCACGCCTTCCGCGGTCGCAAACCACTCTCCGAATAGGCTAACCAGGCTTTCCTATGGCACCTTCTTCACCGGCCGTGGCCGTTCCCCCGGCCCCCGAGATCATTCACTGGATCGAGACTCCCCAAGAACTGGACAAATGGTTGGCAGCGGCATCGCCGGACCAGCCCCTTGCCCTTGATACCGAGTTCGAGCGGGTCAACACCTTTTATCCGATCCCCGGGCTGGTCCAGCTCGGGATCGGGGATCAGTACTGCCTGGTCGATCCGGACGTGGCGGAGGCCTCTTCGGTGTTCCGGGAAGTGCTGGCGAACCCGGAAATCCCCAAGCTCCTGTATGCCATGAGCGAAGACCTGGAGTTGTTCCGCCACTGGCTCGGGATCGAGCTGGCAGGAGTGGTGGATCTCCAGATTGGTGCAGCAATGGCCGGCGCCGGTTTCTCCCTGGGTTATGCCCGACTTGTCGAAACGCTGTTCGGGGAAACCCTGGACAAATCGGCTACCCGTTCTGACTGGCTGGCCCGTCCCCTGAGCGATGCGCAGCAGCGTTATGCCGTGGACGATATCCGCTTTCTCGAGCCCATGTACCGTTGGGTACTGGAATCCCTGAAGCCGCGCGGCCTGGTGGAGGCACTGTTCGAGGAATCCCGGCGGTTTGCCTCCGAACTTGCCGCCCAGGATGATCCGGAGCAGCACTATCTGAAATTGCGGGGCGGATGGGCCCTTAACCCGGAACAGCAAGCAGTTCTGAAGGAACTGGTGCGTTGGCGGGAGCTGGAATGTCAGCGCCGTGACATGCCCCGTAACCGGGTGTTTGCCGATGCCCTGCTGATCCTGGTTGCCGAGAGGCTGCCGGGGTCGATGCGTGCGCTGGGCGACATCCAGGGCATACCATCCGGAGCAGTGCGACGTTATGGCGAAACCATACTCGAACTTGTCCGGGATGCCCGAGCTGCCGATAATGCCGGGCTTGAGCGGATTGCGCCTCCACTGAGTCGTGATCAGCAGGCGAGTTTCAAACAGTTGAAGCGTACTGTCAGGAAGGTGGCGGAAGCTGCTGATATTCCGGTGGAACTGGTTGCTCCCAGAAAGCGTCTTGAGAAGTTGATGCAGGATGGAGAACTGGATGGCAATCCGTTTTTCCAGGGCTGGCGCGAGGACTTGCTTGCTCCGGTTCGAAGCCAGATCGAGGACATACTGAAGCAATGAAAGAACGGGAATTTATCTCCGTATTCAGAAGTAGCCGAAAGGCGGACACCTACGTATTCGTGCGCCGTGGGCAGAACTGGGATGAGCTCCCCGAAGGCCTTCGCGGCATCTTCGGGGCGCCCATCCATTCCATGGACTTGCTGCTGACTCCGGACCGCAAGCTGGCCAGGGCCAACGGCAAACAGGTTCTGGAAGCGATCAAGGAAAAGGACTTCTACCTGCAGATGCCGGAAGAGCAGGAGGGCTATGTGGTCGAGTTCAAGCGCAAGCTGGAGCAACGCGAAAAATGATTGCCCAGATCCCGTTCTGGCAACGTAAACGCCTGGACGAGATGACCTCGCAGGAATGGGAATCCCTGTGCGATGGCTGTGGCAAGTGCTGCCTGGCAAAGCTTGAGGATGAGGACACCGGCGATGTCTACCATACCGATCTTGTGTGCCGGTATATGGATCAGGACACCTGCCGGTGCACGGTGTATTCCGAGCGCTTGCAGAAAGTGCCCGGCTGCACCGTAATCACACCGGATACCGTCGGGGATTATTACTGGTTGCCCTATACCTGCGCCTATCGCTCGCTTGCCGAGGGCCGTGGGCTGGCGGCCTGGCATCCGCTACGGAGCGGGGATCCGGAGTCCGTGCACGAGGCCGGCATCTCGGTGCGCCACAAGGTGATTTCCGAAGCACAGGTGCCTGAAGAAGACTGGGAAGAACACATCATTCACTGGGTATTGTAATGTTAGACGCGGATACACAAATGGCCTACGGAATTTTTTGGGCCGCTTATGCCATTGCCTTCGTAATATTCTTCTACATGATGAAGCGGCTGTTCCGCTTCATTCCCCTTTACGGCGTTCGCACACTGCTGTTATCGGCATTGATGGTGCTACTGCTGACGCCGGTCGAGTCGCCGGATGTGGCGGGCTGGTGGATGCCGGCCTGGCTCTATGGGGGGTATGAATTGATCCTCGGGCACGTGGAGACCGCCAGCATGGCATGGTTCAACTTCGGCCTTGCGGGCCTGGTGATGTTGCTGGTATGGATCCTGGACCTGGTACGCTATCGCCTCGTCAAACGATGAGCGCTGCCTGGCCCGCTATTGATCAGAAACTTGAAAAGTAATCGACAGGAAACGAGAGCATGAAGTTTACCGGTACCGAGAAATATGTAGCCACCGATGACCTGCAAATGGCCGTCAATGCGGCAATTGGGCTCCAGAGACCATTGCTGATCAAGGGCGAGCCCGGCACCGGCAAAACATTGCTGGCGGAAGAGATGGCATCGGCTCTGGGGATGAGGCTGATTCCCTGGCACATCAAATCCACCACCAAGGCCCAGCAGGGTCTGTATGAATACGACGCGGTCTCCCGCCTGCGTGATTCCCAGTTGGGCGATGAGAAGGTCAAGGACATCAGCAACTACATCGTCAAGGGCAAGCTCTGGGAAGCCTTCGAGTCCGAAGAGCAGGTGGTGCTGCTGATCGACGAGATCGACAAGGCCGATATCGAGTTCCCGAACGACCTGTTGCTCGAACTCGACCGAATGGAGTTCTTCGTCTACGAGACCCAGCAGTTCGTCAAGGCGAAGCACCGTCCGATCGTGGTCATCACCAGTAACAACGAGAAGGAACTGCCGGATGCCTTCCTGCGCCGCTGTTTCTTCCATTACATCAGCTTCCCGGACCACGACACCATGCAGAACATCGTGGACGTGCACTTCCCGAACCTGCAGCAGGAGATTGTCCGGGATGCCCTGGAAGTCTTCTTCGACGTGCGCAAGGTGCCGGGCCTGAAGAAAAAGCCGTCCACCTCCGAGCTGATCGACTGGCTGAAGCTGCTGATGGCCGATGAACTGACCGCCAAGGCACTGCAGGAGAAGGATACGGGAACCGCGTTGCCGCCTTTGTATGGCGCCCTGGTGAAAAACGAGCAGGACGTGCACCTGTTGCAGAAGCTGGCTTTCATGGCACGCCGTCGCAACTGATTTCCGGCAAGAGTTCCGCTTTATGTTGATTGATTTCTTTCTCGAAGTGCGGCGGGCCAAGGTTCCCGCGAGCCTGCGCGAATTCCTCGATCTGCTGGAGGCCCTGCAGAACCGCCTGGCCTTCGCCGACATGGAGGAGTTCTATTACCTGGCGCGCCTGTGCCTGGTGAAGGACGAGCGCCACTTCGACAAGTTCGATCGTGCCTTCCAGGCTTATTTCGAAGGCATCCAGAACCTGGATGACCTGCTGGAAGCCCTGATTCCCGACGATTGGCTCCGGGCAGAGTTCGAGAAGCACCTCAGCGATGAGGAGAAGGCAAAGATCGACTCCCTGGGTGGCCTGGAGGAGCTGATCGAAACCTTCAAGAAGCGCATGGAAGAGCAGCAGGAGCGCCACGCCGGGGGCAACAAGTGGATCGGTACCGGCGGCACATCGCCCTTCGGTGCCAACGGGTACAACCCGGAAGGCTTCCGCATCGGTCAGAAGAACGGTCGCCAGGGGCGGGCGGTCAAGGTCTGGGAAAAGCGGGAATTCCGGGACCTGGATGACAGCATCACCCTGGGTATCCGCAACATCAAGGTGGCCCTGCGCCGGTTGCGTAAATTCGCTCGTCAGGGCGCGGCCGATCAGCTGGATATGGACGATACCATCCGTTCCACCGCCCGCAATGCCGGTTATCTCGACCTCAAGATGGTTCCCGAGCGCCACAATGCGGTGAAGGTACTGATCTTCTTTGACGTGGGCGGCTCCATGGACCCGCACATCCGTGTCTGTGAAGAGCTGTTCTCGGCGGCCCGGCTCGAGTTCAAGCACATGGAGTATTTCTATTTCCACAACTTCATTTATGAAAATGTGTGGAAGAACAATGTCCGGCGCATGAACGAGACCACCAGCACCTGGGATATCCTCCACAAGTACACGCCGGACTACAAAGTTATCTTTGTCGGCGATGCCACTATGGCGCCCTATGAAATCTCCCATCCCGGTGGTTCCATCGAACACTGGAACGAGGAGGCCGGTGCCACCTGGTTCCAGCGCGTGACCGATCACTTCCGCAAGGTGGTCTGGCTCAACCCGCTCCCGGAGAGTTACTGGGGCACGGGTGGCTCGCTGGGCATGACCCGGCAGCTGGTGAATGATCACATGTATCCGTTGACCATTGACGGCCTTGAGTCGGCGATGAGACAACTCAGCAAGTGAAAACGGGTTCCGGTGTGAAAATGGGGTCAGATGAAAGCTTTCATCTGACCCCGACTTGGAAGACCTGCACTTGGCCTCGGCTCAGACTCTGGGGTCTGAAGAAAACCTTCTTCTGACCCCAACTTAAAAAAAAGCCGATGCGGTTGAGGGCATCGGCAAAAGCTCGGCATATTTAGCGGGTTTACCTGGCCGGCACTCCCGCCCTCGTAGTTAACGCAACTGCCAGGCCATCTCAAAAAAACATCCTTAAAAACAACCAGGTAATAATGCCAGGTCGGTCTCTCGATACCGTCTTACCGGTTCTTCCCCCTCGTTTCTGTCAAAAAAACCGACATTTCCTGTTTTCGATTTGGTGATCTGGATACCGTTCTTGTCAGTTACCAGGTGTTACGCTTCCTGTCACTTTGTAACGGAATATTGCCGGAATTGTACGGGGCAGGAGAGGTATGTTCGGCTCACAAGAATCACACGGACGCCGACGGAATAGCTGGTTGAGCGACGCCTTCATCAGGCTGGTGGTGCTGTTTTTCTGTAGCGGAACCGCCGCCTCAGCCCTGGATGACGACATTGCCGAATTCACGGAGGATGCTGACCGACACTCCGCAAACATCCAGGCTCTCGAACGCAATCAACTTCGACCGCTCGGTACCCGGCTGGCAGTTTTCCTGACACTTGATTCCGCCGGCGGCTTCGATCTGGACTCGCTTGACCTGTTTGTCGATGGCCGGCCGGTTGTCTCGAAGCTTTACGCCCTGGAGGAGCAGTCCGCCCTTAACGTAGATGTCGCACATCACCTTTATGTTGGGCATCTTGCGAATGGCGACCACAAACTGAAGGTGGTCGTTACTGCCCGATCGGCGGACGGGGATTTTGTCCGGCGAGAGGCTACCCACCTGTTTGGTAAGCGGTCCAGGGCTCTTGCCGTTCGGCTCCACCTGAGCGCCAGTGCACCGGAATTTGAACCAAGGGTCTCCTTTGTCGAAAAGCCGTTTTCCGGGGAGGAAATTGCTCTCGATGTTCCGGGCGTCAACCACACGCCAGAACGCGAAAGCCCGTCCTCCAAAGCCGAGGCGCATCGCGAAGCCCGGTTCGAACTGGCGGAGAGTCACCGAAGGGCGGGCAGGCTCCAGAAGGCCGGAGAAATCCTCGCGGCCATGCCGGAGGGGTATTGGTCGGCAGCGGGATACCTGAACCTCGCCAGTAATTTCGCAAGAGAGGATCTCGATCCGTCCAGGGCACTGGTGGCCCTGAGAGTGGCGATGGCCATGGCGAAGGCCGAGGATGGCAACGAACGCAGTCGGCACCTGCATGATCAGGCTCTGCTACGGGCGGGTTACCTTGCCTATCGCAACGGTGAATTCGAAAAGGCGATCGGCTTTCTTGAATCGGTCTCGCTCGATAGCCCCAGCACCCCGCTGGCACTTTACTTTCACGGGCTGGCACTGACCGAGCGGGGCAACCACCGGGCCGCCATGCAGAGCTGGCATCGGGCCCGGAAGTTTCCATTGGCCTATCCCGGCGTTGCCGAAGCCTGGATTGGAATGGGTCGGGGCTATGACCTTGCCGGTTATCTTGGTCAGGCCGGAGAGGCCTATCTCGCAGCCAATGCAGCCTACGAGAGTGAGCGGGTTGTGTTGCGGTCCCTCACGAACCAGATACGCGGCGAGGGTGCCTATCAGGCCCTGGTCGCCAATGCCAGGGCTTCCGATCTCGAATGGTTCCTGGCTGACAGCCGTTCCATGCAGCAGCCCAGACAGGCTTATTTGCTGGAGTTTTTGAAACAGCCTGCGGCGCAGCAAGCTGTTGGTCGGGTTGCTGCGCTGGTTGCGCTGGAGAAACGGCTGACAACTCATTCCCACGATCTTGGGGTGTTTGCTGGTGCGTTGAAGTCGGCTTCGGATTCGGCTCCGGAGTCCGCGGCAAGCAAGGTGACTCAGCTCCAGCGGTCGAATGACCGTTACCTGGAGCGTCTGACGGATCTGCGAAATACCGCCGAGGACGAGCTCGACAAACAGGTGTTGGCCTTCCTTGATCGCCAGGACCAGCGGATGGTTTTTGCGCTGAACAAGACCGAGCAACAGATTGCTCACCTGTACGAGTATCTGGCTCTGGAAAGCCTGGGAGGGAGGGCCCAATGAACTTGCCTTACCGCCTGCTTTCCCTGCTGTTCCTGGTCTTTGTGCTCGCAGGGCCTGTTGCAGCCCAGGAAAGCTTCCGTGTGGAGCTGGGCCGCGATGGCAAAACCATCGGTGACATGCGGCCGGTGTTCCTGAAGTTCGAAAGCCGGCCGCTGCCCGCCATTTCTCCCGCGGAAGTGGCCCGCCGTTACCAGCGATTGTTCGAAAACTCCGACGAGCCGGAAGTTCGTGTGGATGCCCTGAATCGATTGACCAATATCCGGGATCGCTCGGGCCAGGAAGTGGGCTATTCGCCCGAGCAGGAGCCGGCAATCTACGAGGAAGTCCTGGGCAGCTACGAGTCCATTCTTGCCCGAGGTTCTTTTTCCGGGCGTCTTGATGAACTGCTCTACCAGATGGCCAAGGCTCACGCGCTGACCGGTCAGGCTGGAGAATCCATTGACCGCCTGGAACAGCTGGTCGGGCTTTATCCGAAGTCGTCCTTTGTGCCGGAAGCAAGATTCCGCATTGCGGAGGCAGCCTTTAGCAGCGGCCAGTTCGCAGAAGCCGAAGCCGGCTACCGCGCATTGCTTGAAGGCGAGGGCGGCAAGGCTCTTAAAGCCAAGGCCCGATACATGCTTGGCTGGAGCCAGTTCAAGCAAGGGGAGCTTGCCTGGGACAGGGCCGCGGGTACTTTCCATACTGTCCTGGACGGGTTCTTGCCGACTATCAAGAGCATCCGGCAGGTACCGGAATCCTCCGTGGAGACGATTGACGATACCTTGCGGGTATTGGCTTTGATGGCCTCCCGCACTCAAGGGTTGGACACCCTGAGCCAGTGGTTTGATTCAGGCTCTATCCGCCCCTGGGAACCGCTGGTCTTTGACCGGCTGGCCGATTTGTACGCGATTACGGGGAAGTACGAAGCCAGCGTGGCCGTAAACGAGGCTTTTTATCGTCGATACCCGCAACACGTCACGAGCCCCAGCTTCCTTGCACAGGTTGTTGAGGTCTGGCAGATCGCGGGTGACGACGGCAAAGTGCGCCAGGGCAGGTCCGGATATGTTGCTGCCAATCGGTCGGATACTGCTTTCTCCCGCCTGCAAGCGCGGGAGCAGTCACGCTGGCGCCGGTACGCCCGCTGGCTCGCCGATACCAGCTACGAGGCGGCAACCGGACTTTCCGATAGCGGCAAGGTTGAAGCGTCCCTCCCGCTATTTGCCGAGGCCGCGGGTTATTACGAAATGCTGGCGCCACGGGCAGCGAACGCGGGGCCGGTGTGGCGTCTGGCCGGCGATGCGCGCCTTCAGGCCCGACAGCACCTTGAGGCACTGGCGAACTTCAGGACGGCGGCCTACCAAACCAGTAACTATAGTGAAGCCGCCGACGCAGGCTGGGCGGCGGTCGTTTTGCAACGGGACCTGGTGATAAGCGGGGCCGACTCTGGATTGGAGGAATTGGCTAGCGAAATCGACCAGTTTGCCTCCACCTTCGAGACAGATGCGCGAGTGCCAGGTGCCCAGGCTGACCTCGCGTCCCAATGGCTGGACGCCCGCAACTATAGACGGGCCGCAGCGTATGCCGGTGCGGTTCTGAAGCGCGGCGAAGCCGCCACCAAAGAGCGGTACACGGCATGGTTGATTACAGCGCGAGTTCGCCAGGCCCGGAAAGAGTTCGGCCTGGCGGAACGGGCCTGGCGGCAGACCCTGAGGCTGATTGATTCCAGTGAACCTGATGTTCTGCCGCCAGATGATCGGGATCTGATCCTGAAACAACTGGCGACTGTCGTTTATCGCCAGGGCGAGAGGGCGGCTGATACCGGCAAAGTTGCAGAAGCCGTGGCCCATTTCCGGCGGGTGGGACAGGTCCTGCCGGACGCGGAGATTGCCATTCGGAGCCGCTTTGATGCCGCCAACACATTGTTGAAAGCGGCGGAGTGGCAGTCGGCGGTGAATGAGTTGCAGTGGTTCCGGCGCAGTTACCCGGACCATAACCTGGCGCGGGGGATTGGCGGGAAACTGGTGTATGCCTACCGCCAATCCGGCCAGCCGGGCCGGGCGGCCGATGAGCTGCTCACACTGGCCTCTGGCCAGGCCGATCCCTGGCCGGACAAACTGCGCGCGGCAGCCCTTTACCACGAGGCCGGCAATACCGGCCAACGGGATAAGCTCTACGCTGAGTACCTTGCCACCGGGCCGGTTCCGGCCAGTGCCGAGGATCACATCCAGCTCCAGACCATGCGCCAACGGGTAATGGCTTCGGCCAGTGATCCGGATAAGGTTCGGGCCACTATCGTGGAGGCAGAACTGGCCAGTGACTGGCACTCACCCGAGACACTCCAGTGGAGTGCCGCCAGTGCAATCGTTCTGGGCGCCCGTGCGGCGGCGGCCTTCGCCGACATTCCTCTGAATCATCCGCTTGCCGAGTCCCTTGATCGCAAACAGGGTGCCCTTGAATCCGCGCGGGCCCGGTTTGCCCAGGCGGAGCGATTCGGTGGTGAAGCGGTGCTTTCCGAAATCCTTTTCCGCCGTGCCGAGCTTTATCGCGAGCTGGCTCAGGACCTGATGGCCTCGGCGGTGCCGGCGGAGCTAAACGAGATGGAAGCGATGCAGTACCAGATGCTGCTTGAAGAGGAAGCCTATCCCTTTGAGGAGAAGGCCTTGGATCTGCATGCCGAAAACCATGGGCGCATTGCGGAGACCGGCTATGACGAGTGGATTGGTCAAAGCCTGAAGGTGCTGGCCCGGCTGCACCCGGGGCGCTACGAACGCTCAATGCGCTGGATGAGCGGAAACACCCCGGAAGCAAATACCGAAGGGGGCGATGATGTCTGATTTTCGCCTATACCGGTTGCTTGGTGTGCTTGGCGTTCTCTGGTTGTCTGGCTGCGCGGGTCCGGCCGTGGAGCAGCAGGCAGCCGAACCGGAAATCAATCCCGTACTGGCCGCCGAGCACGCCAGGCGAGCAATGAATGCCTGGGAACAGGGTGACCGGGGGGCAGCCGTTGAGGCCTGGCGCCAGGCCCTGGCCCTCAACCCTGAGGACCCGGTGGCGGTGAACAATCTGGCCCTGGCGCTGAAAGAACAGCACCGGTTCGCCGAGGCGGCCGAGCTGCTCGTGCGGGGTGTCGCCAGCTCCCCCGGGGTAGCCCAGTTGCACTACAACCTGGCAGTCATCTCGGAACTCTATCTGTTGGAGCTGGACAAGGCGCTGACCCACTACCGGGCCTATCAGGACCTGGCCGGTGAGGAAGATGCCGAAGTGGACGGGTGGATTGCGGATCTTGAAAGGAGGCTCCAGTGATAAACCGGATTACCGATCTGGCCAAACCCCCGGTCCTGCTAATTGCGTTCGCCGCCACTGCTCTCGCCGGGGAAAATACAACGCCGGAGAGCGCGCGCGCAACCCTGGAGATTGCCGGTATATCTGCCACCACCGGCGAGGATGAACCCCGAATTCTTTTCATTCTGCCCTGGCAACCGCCGAGCCTGCCTCGCAGGCCCCGGGCAGAACTCGAAGACCGGGCCCCGGAACTGGAGCAGCCGCTGGATCCCATGGCGGTGGAGCGCCATCGCAGGTTCCGGAATACCCTGGATCCCATGACCCTGGACCCACAAGGCATTCGGCCTTAACCGAGCAGTAAAAACGGGAGAACAACAATGCTGGAAACAATCGTTCGTTTTTTTCAGGAAGGCGGCCCCTTCATGTACCCGATTGCGGTGGTACTGGCTCTCGGGCTGGCAATCACCCTTGAGCGCTTCATCTTTCTGGCCTCGGTGGGGCGAAAGAACCGTGTCACGTTCGAGAGGGCCATCCTGCCGCTGTTACAGAAACGGGATTACCAGCGGGCGATGAAGGCTGCGAGCCACTCCAACAGTGCGATCGGCTCGATCATGGGGGCAGGCCTTGGTCGCCTCGTCAGCAACAGTCGCCGGGAGGACATCGAGTACGCTATGGAGGAAGGACTGATGGAAGTGCTGCCCAGGCTGGAAAAGCGCACTCAGTACCTCGCCACCCTGGCAAACATCGCGACTCTGCTGGGACTGTTGGGCACCATTATCGGCCTCATTTCCGCGTTCACGGCGGTTGCTGCCGCCGATCCGGCGCAGAAGGCCAGCCTGCTCTCCGAGAGTATCTCCGTTGCCATGAACACCACGGCTTTTGGTCTGATGTCGGCGATTCCGCTGCTGATGTTCCACGCCCTGCTGCAGACCCGCACCAATGAAATCGTGGACAGCTTCGAGATGGCGGGGGTCAAGCTGCTGAACCTGGTCTCCGAGCCGACACCGACCGGCACCAGCGGCGCGGCAGCGTGAAGCCGGCAGCGGTCCCGCAACAGCACTGCGGAGGGAATGGATCATGAGACGTCGACATCGCCGGATGACGAACTCTCCGGAACTGGATATTACCGCGTTCTTGAACCTGATGATTGTGCTCGTCCCCGTGTTGCTGCTCGGTATGGTGTTCAGCCAGGTACGCATGATTGAGCTGAATTTTCCCGGGCAGCAAGAGGGGGAGCCGCTTGAGTCGGAGCAGCTTGACCTCGTGGTTACCCTGATTCCGGGGGGGATCGAAGTGGCGGATTCCGAGCGTGGTCTGCTCCGGGTCTTGCCTGCGACCGACGGCAAGCAAAATTTCGATGGTTTGAGAAACCTGCTTCGGAGGATCAAAGCCCGGGTGCCGGATAAGACCGACCTGATTCTGGAGGTGGGCGCTGATATCGATTACCAGACCCTGATCACCACCATGGACACGGTTCGTTCCTATCCCGCCGTAGTGGCCGCAAGCGTTGTGGAGGGCGAACTGTTTCCCGATATTTCGCTGATGGACGCGCCGGAGGACCGGGTGTTGGCTGATCTGGCTGCGCCGGCGGCCGGGGAGGGCGCATGAAAAGCTCTCATCGCTCCCGTCGGCTGCGCCGTCACTATGGCCGGATGCACAAGGCCGGTGGCCTGAACCTGGTGTCGCTGATGGATATCTTCACCATCCTCGTGTTTTTCCTGATGGTGAATTCGTCCGATGTGAAAGTGATGCAGAATTCCACGAATGTACCTCTACCACTTTCCACTGCCGAGCAGCAGGCTGTCGAGAATCTGACCGTCGAGGTCAGCGGACGGTCAATTCTGGTTCAGGGCCGGGAAGTGGCTCGGCTGGACGGCATCGAGACGGGGGACCGTCATATCTCCGGTTTGTCCGAGGAACTGGCCTATCGCCGTGAACGCTTGCAGGACATTCCGGAACAGGGCCTGCCAATCACCATAATGGCTGGACGGGATACCGACTACCGCCTCCTGCGCAGGATCATGCAGACCTGCGTTGACCAGCAGTTCCGCCAGGTAAGGCTGGCGGTGGAGCCGGAGGTGCGCAATGGCTGACCTTGCCGTGCTGCAGGATTGGCAGACCCCGCGCCTGCCATGGTCCAGGGCGCCGGGTGAGCGGGGGCGATTTGCGGGGATACTGGTTCTGACCGTGCTGGTTTTCCTGCCGCCGGCGCTGTTGATTCCGACAATGGAGTTGTCGGAGCGGGAGCGGGCGGAGGTGGAGGAGGTGCCGGCGCGGCTTGCGAGGTTGGTGGCGGCGCCGGAGGTGAAGAAGGGGTCAGAAGAACAAGTTCTTCAGACCCCGGAGTTGGAGCAGCCCGCCGAGCTGGAAAAGGGGTCTGATGAAAGCCTTCATCTGACCCCAACTTCACCTTCACCCCCCGAGGTTGCCGACGTGAAAAAGGGGTCAGATGAACAAGTTCATCAGACCCCTGAGTTGGAGCAGCCTCCCGAGTTGGCAAAGGGGTCTGATGAAAGCCTTCATCTGACCCCAACTTCACCCGTACCCCCCAAGGTTCAAACAGGGCAAACCGCCGAGCAGGCCCGCGAAACCGCTTCGCGCTCGGGCCTGCTGGCCATGAAGGACCGGCTGTCTTCACTCCGGGAATCTCCGTCGAAGCCGGCTGCGGCTATCGCAGCCAACGTGGGATCGGCGTCCCGATCAGAATCACCAGAGCCTGCCCCGTCGGAAGTCCTGAAAGGCAGCGGAGGCGTCGAGACTGGAGAAAACCCGGCAGCCGAAGTCGCGGTCGCTGATCACCAGGTCAAAAAAGTCGAGCCCAGGACCGAACCGGCGGCACAAACCGTAGCCCGGGCCAGTAGCGCTGCCGCGAAGCCCTCCGCGGGGGAGCGGGCCATGAGCAACATCCGCAAGGTGTTCGATGCCCAGAAAACCGCACTTTACTCCCTGTATAAGCGGGAGTTACGCCAGGACCCGACCCTGGAAGGCAAGGTTTTGCTGGAGCTGGTGATCGAGCCGGACGGGTCGGTGTCGGCCTGCGAGGTGGTGAGTTCGGAGTTGGAAAATCCGACCCTGGAGCAGCGTATCGCCATGCGGGTACGCATGTTCAATTTTGGCGCGGACAGTGTCGAGCGGCGCAAGGTGCGGTTTCCGGTGGATTTCCTGCCGGGCTGAGTCCCGGCAGGAGCCCTGGTTCGCCGCAGCGGGCAGGGCGCCCGTTTAGCGGTCGATGGTGATCTCGGGCAGGTTCGGCTTGTTCAGCTTCACCTTGTCTTTCGGAGCTATGACTTTGGCTTCGCCGACAACCACCTGCTGGTCGTTCTGGTTGCGCACATCGCACTCCACTACGACCCGGTTTTTTGGCTCCTTTCGCAGTACTTTCAGCTTTACCGTGATAGTGTCATCCAGCTTTACCGGCCGCTTGAAGGCGAGGTTCTGTTCCAGGTAGATGGTTCCGGGGCCCGGCATTACCGTGGCCAGTGCGGCCGAGACCAGGGAACCGCTCCACATGCCGTGGGCAATACGTTCCTTGAACATGGTATTGGCCGCAAATTCGGCGTCCAGGTGTACCGGATTCACATCACCTGAAACCGCGGCGAAGAGGTACAGGTCGTCCTCAGTGAGAGTCCGGGTGAACGTGGCGGTATCGCCCTCATTGAGTTCGTCGTAGGTGACGTTTTCCAGCGTATCCAGGGTATCGTTCATGGTGTGCTCCGCACGTTATTGAAAGCAAAACAGTTGTTGGGTGTGATGCCTGAAACCTACCTCATCGATTACAAAACTGCTATTCTCTGTCCACTTTTTTTCGGCTGATACTTTTGTCGGGTTGATTTTTTAATCAGTCAGACATTAGTCGACCATTACAATCAGAAGCGCCAAACAGGAGATGGTGATGGATTTTGAGCAGTTTTATCAGGACAAATACCCCGCCGGCGTGCCGCGAGAGGTAGACCTGGATAAATACCAGAGCATGGTGGATGTGTTCGAACAGGCGGTAAAGAAATACGCGGACCGCCCCGCATTCAGTGCTGTTGGCGCAACTCTCACTTACCGTGACCTCGACACCCAAAGCCGTAATTTCGCAGCCTGGCTGCAAAACAAGACTGACCTGAAGCCCGGGGACCGGATCGCTGTCCAGTTGCCGAACCTTCCCCAGTACCCTGTGGTGGTTTTCGGCGCGATGCGTGCCGGACTGATTGTCGTCAACACCAACCCGCTCTACACCCAGCGGGAAATGGAACACCAGTTCAACGACTCCGGCGCCAAGGCACTGGTGGTGCTGGCCAATATGGCAGACAACGCCGAAAAGGTGGTGCCCCAGACCGGCATCGAGCATGTCATCATTACCGAAATTGCCGACATGAACTCGCCGATCAAGCGCACCCTGATGAATGCGGTGGTCAAGCACGTCAAGAAGATGGTGCCCACCTTCAACATTCCCGGTGCCCACAAGCTCCCGGCGGTTCTGGGTGCTGGCGCCCGTGAAAAGTTCACCCCGGTTGAGACCAGGAAGGACGATATCGCGGTTCTGCAATACACCGGCGGCACCACCGGTGTGGCCAAAGGGGCCATGTTGACCCACAGCAATCTGGTCGCCAACCTGCTTCAGGTCCGTCCGATGATGGAAGACACCGTGGAAGAGGGCAAGGAAGTGGTTATCGCGCCCCTGCCGCTGTACCACATTTATTCCTTCACCCTGAACTGCGGCATCATGCTGGAAGCTGGTGCGCACAACGTCCTGATCCCGAATCCGAGGGATATCCCGGGCTTTGTGAAAGAACTGAAGAACCACAGGTTCACCGCCTTCCTGGGTCTGAACACCCTGTTCGTCGCCCTGTGCAACAACGAGGATTTCCAGGATCTGGACTTCAGCGCCCTGAAGCTCACATCCTCCGGCGGTATGGCCCTGACCAGCGACACTGCAAAGATGTGGCAACGGGTGACCGGTTGTGAGATCTCCGAGGGTTACGGGATGACCGAGACCTCCCCGGTGGTCACATTCAACCCCAACAGCGCCATCCAGATCGGCACCATCGGTTTGCCGATTCCCTCCACCATCGTCAAGACCATCGACGATGACGGCAACGAGACGCCGCTTGGCGAACCTGGTGAGCTGTGTGTCAAAGGTCCCCAGGTGATGCGCGGCTACTGGCAGCGCCCGGAGGATACCCAGAAGTCTTTCACCGAGGACGGTTTCCTGAAGACCGGGGATATTGCCCTGATCCAGGAAGACGGCTACATCCGCATCGTTGACCGCAAGAAGGACATGATCATCGTGTCCGGCTTCAATGTGTTCCCGAACGAGGTGGAAGATGTGGTTAGCGCCCATCCGAAAGTGGTTGAGTGTGCGGCCGTCGGCATTCCGGATGCCAAGAGCGGTGAGGCGGTCAAGGTCTATCTTGTGCCGACTGCCGAGGGCGTCAGCGAGAACGAACTGAAAGAGTTCTGTCGTGAACGCCTGACCGCATACAAGGTACCCAAGCACTTCGAGTTCCGCGACGAGCTGCCCAAGACCAACGTGGGCAAGATCCTGCGTCGCGAACTGCGGGATGAAGCCAGCAAGTAATCCCGTTGGTGCCCTGAAGACCCCGCTCCGGCGGGGTTTTTCTTTTTTAAGCCAGCGACTTTCCGCTAGACTGTGCCGTTCGAATCAACCCGACTGAGTTTGACACCGGTTCCTCTTTTCAATGCCAAAGACCACATCAGACAGCCCCATAACGTCGTCCACGCGCCCCGACTCCCAGGCGGTCGTCAAGGCCATGATGGAGCAACTGGACGCCTGCAATCAGCAGGAGGCCGCCCGCATCGTCAAGACCGTAGCCCGAACGAAGGGCAAGCCGGGCCAGAAGGATCTGGAAAAAATGGCGGGCTGGCTGGAGCGGGGGCTGGAGAAGGTCCGGCAACGCCAGGCCCTGCATAAACCGGCAAGCTTTCCCGAAGCCTTGCCGGTGTCCGATCGGGTCGATGACATCCGGGAGGCCATCGAACAGAATCAGGTGGTGATCATTGCCGGTGAGACCGGTTCGGGGAAAACCACCCAGATTCCGAAGATCTGCATGAACAGTGGTCGCGGCATCCGGGGACTGGTGGGCCATACCCAGCCCCGCCGAATTGCCGCCCGGAGCGTGGCGGCCCGGATCGCCGAGGAGCTGGGTGAGCAGGTCGGGCAGCAGATCGGTTACCAGGTCCGGTTCACGGACCAGACGTCGGAGCAGTCCCGGGTCAAGGTCATGACCGACGGTATCCTGCTGGCTGAAATCCAGCACGACCGCTTCCTGGATCGCTATGACACCCTGATCATCGATGAGGCCCATGAGCGCAGCCTCAATATCGATTTTCTGCTCGGCTACCTCAGGCAGTTGCTGCCCAAACGGCCGGACCTCAAGATCATCATTACCTCAGCCACCATCGAAGTGGAACGGTTCAGCGAATTTTTCGATCAGGCACCGGTAATCGAGGTCAGCGGCCGCACCTACCCGGTGGACATCCGCTATCGGCCCCTGACCGGTGACGAGGATGACCGGGACCAGAGCTGGACCGATGGTGTGCTGGATGCACTGGGGGAAATCGAGGACCACGAACGCAGCGAAAAACAGCCTCCCGGGGATGTCCTGGTATTCCTGCCTGGCGAGCGGGAGATCCGCAGCCTGAGCAAGGTACTCCGCCATGTGGATCTTAAACACACCGAGGTACTGCCACTGTACTCCCGCCTGAGCAACCAGGAACAGAACCGGGTATTCCAGTCCCACCGGGGCCGGCGCATCGTTCTGTCCACCAACGTCGCAGAAACCTCGCTCACAGTGCCCGGCATCCGCTACGTCATCGATACCGGGGTGGCCCGGATCAGCCGGTACAGCGTGCGTTCAAAGATCCAGCGCCTGCCCATCGAACCGGTGTCCCAGGCCAGTGCCAACCAGCGGGCCGGCCGTTGTGGCCGGGTGGCGCCGGGCATCTGCTTCCGGTTGTACGATGAGACTGATTTCATCAACCGGCCGGAGTATACAGACCCGGAAATCCTGCGGACCAACCTGGCCTCCGTCATCCTGCAGATGGCCACGTCCGGTCTGGGGGAGATCCGCAACTTCCCGTTCCTGGAAGCCCCCGACAAACGGCAGATCAACGACGGTTACAAGCTGCTGGAGGAGCTGAGTGCGGTTGATGACAAACGCCGGCTGACCAGGCTGGGTCGCACCATGGCCAAGCTTCCGTTGGATCCCCGTCTGGCGCGGATGCTGGTGACCGCGGCAGAGCAGGGCAGTCTGGCAGAGACTCTGGTGGTGATCGCCGGCCTCAGCATTCAGGATCCCCGGGAGCGCCCCCAGGACAAACAGCAGGCTGCAGACGAGGCGCATGCGCCGTTCAATGACAAGGAATCCGACTTTGCCACCCTGCTCAACATCTGGAACTGGTACGAAGAGCAGCGGCAGGAACTGTCCCAGAACCAGCTCAAGAAACTGTGCCAGAAGAATTTCCTGAGCTGGATGCGTATGCGGGAATGGCGGGATATCCATCGCCAGCTCACGCTGATCTGCCGTGAACAGAAGCTGGCGTTCAACAAGGAGCCAGCGAGTTACGATCCGATTCACAAGGCCATCCTGGCTGGCCTGTTGGGGCAGGTGGCGGTAAAACTGGAGAAAAAAGAGTATCTGGCCACGCGTAACCGCAAAGTGTGGATCTTTCCGGGATCCAAGGTCGCCAAGTCGGCCCCCAAGTGGATCGTGGCGGCGGAAATCGTCGAAACCAGTCGGGTCTTCGCCCGCATGGTGGCCGCCATCCAGCCGGAGTGGATCGAGCCCCTGGCGGGTCATGTGGTCAAGCACAACTATTTCGAGCCGCACTGGGAGCAGAAACGGGCCCAGGTGATGGGCTACGAGAAGGTGACCCTGTACGGGCTGGATGTGGTACCCCGGCGTCGCATTCCGTACGCCAAAGTGGACCCGGTCGAAAGCCGCAACCTGTTTATCCGCCGCGCCCTGGTGGAAGGGGATTACCGTTCAAAAGCTCCGTTTATCGCCCGCAACCGGGAGATGCTCGATACCGTCGAGAACCTGGAGAAGAAAACCCGACGTCGGGACCTGCTGGTGGATGACGAGGTACTGTTCGCGTTCTATGACGAGCGGCTACCCGGGGATATCGTCAGCGGCCGCCATTTCGAATCCTGGTGGAAAAATCTCTCCGCAGAGGAGCTCAGGAATCTGGAGCTCACCGAGGAGGACGTTCTGCAGCGCCCCCTGGATGCCGGCGCGGCCGAGCTTTACCCGGATTATCTGGAGTGGGAGGGCGTCAAATACCCGCTCAGCTATGAATTCGAGCCGACCAGCGAGCGGGATGGTGTCACCATGCAGGTGCCCCTGATGGCACTGAAGCAGATTCCGTCCCGGCGTCTGGAGTGGCTGGTGCCGGGTCTGCTCCGGGAAAAGTGCATTGCCCTGGTGAAGGGGCTGCCCAAGGCCCTGCGCCGCAATTTCGTGCCGGTACCGGATTTTGTCGATGCCGCCCTGGCCAACATGCAGCCTTCCAATGCACCGCTCACCCAGCAGCTGGGGGACGAACTGCGCCGCATGACCGGAGTGCGTATTGATCCGGAAGCCTGGTCCGAGACGGAGCTGCCCCGGCACCTGCGAATGAATCTGCGGGTCATGGGCGACAAGGGCAAGGTGCTGGCCGAGAGCCGCAAAACCGGTGAACTTCAGTCCCAGTTGGAAGGCAAGGCGGAAGAAGCACTGGCCTCGGTCAGCCGGGACAGCAAGCAGGACCAACCCTCGGGCGAATACACCGACTGGCAGTTTGGCGAATTGCCGCGCCAGGTCCAGACCGAGAAAGGCGGTATGCAGGTGACGGTGTACCCCGCGTTGGAGGATCTGGGCAGGACCGTCCGGCAGATACGCTGCCTGGACCGGCTGACAGCGGACGACACGACCAGGAAAGGTGTTGCACGGCTCATTGTAAACCGTTTCGGCAGTACCCTGAACGACCTGGAGCGGAAACTACCCCGATTCAAACAATCTGCCCTGATGTTCGCCCCGGTCGGACAAGCCCGGGTGTTACTGGATGACCTGCTGCTGTCCGCCGTGATCCAGCATTTTCTGGCCAACGGGTTACCCCGGTCGCAGGCCGACTTCGACCGTATATTCGATGCCCGGCGTGGAGACTTTATCCCCGCCCTGGAGGAAGCAGATCAGCGGCTGTACGAAGCCATGAGCGGTTACCAGAAGGTCGCCAGGCAGCTGAAGGGCAAAATCAACCTCGCGCTGGCCAACAGCATGGCAGACCTGAAATTCCAGCTGGAGAACCTCGTGTACCCCGGCTTCCTGGTGGCAACCCCGCCGGAATGGTTGGCGCGATTTGGCGTGTACTTTGAGGCCTGTCTGGTCCGGCTCGAGAAGATGCCCCGGGAAATGGGCAGGGAGCGGGAGTTCCTCCACACCATCGAACCCTTGTGGGCCCGCTATGCCGCCAAACGCGATGAGCAGCAGCGCCAGGGCATCCGGGATCCGGAGCTGGTGTTGTACCGGTGGATGCTTGAGGAGTTCCGGGTGTCGTTTTTCGCCCAGCAATTGGGTACTGCGATGACGGTTTCGGTAAAACGCCTCGACAAACAGTGGGAAAAAACACGGGTCTGAGGCTGGTAACGAAGCCTAACGGGAAATTCGGGATGACTGTGTTAGTATTTCCGACAGTGCATCATTCTGTCATCAAGTTTTCACTGTCTTG
Organism: Marinobacter sp. DUT-1; assembly: GCF_050379415.1. Taxonomy (NCBI): domain Bacteria; kingdom Pseudomonadati; phylum Pseudomonadota; class Gammaproteobacteria; order Pseudomonadales; family Marinobacteraceae; genus Marinobacter; species Marinobacter sp. DUT-1. Next base: position 506,247 of record NZ_JBNRLS010000002.1, on the reverse strand, counting down.
ACGTGGGGTTAGCGTGATTAAAGCCGTCATTAGCGGAACTGGTCTGTACACACCGCCTGCAACAATTGATAACGATGAGCTGGTTGAAGCGTTCAACCAGTTCGTTGACCTTTATAACGACGAACATGCCGAGGAGATCGAGCGCGGTAACATTGCCCCGCTTCAGCACTCTTCGTCCGCGTTCATTGAGAAGGCGTCCGGTATCAAGCGCCGGCATGTGATCGACAAGGAAGGGATTCTCGACCCGCGTCGGATGACGCCCTACATCCCGGAGCGCAGCAACGACGAGCACTCGGTTCAGTGTGACATGGCGGTGGCCGCCTGCAACGAGGCACTGGAACAGGCCGGTAAAACCCCGGCGGATGTGGATGCGGTCATCGTCGCCTGCTCGAACATGCAGCGCGCCTACCCGGCGATCTCCATCGAAGTGCAGGAAGCCCTGGGCATCGACGGCTTCGCCTACGACATGAACGTGGCTTGTAGTTCCGCTACCTTTGGCCTGCAGGCTGCGGTCAATTCCGTGGAAAACGGCGCGGCCCGCTCTGTGCTGGTGGTCAGCCCCGAAATCTGCTCCGGCCACCTGAACTTCCGGGATCGGGACAGCCATTTCATCTTTGGTGACGCCTGCACCGCCATCCTGGTGGAGCGGGAGGAAAACACCAAAGAGGGGCAGGGGTTCGAGATCCTCGGTACCAGCCTGAAGACCAAGTTCTCCAATAACATCCGCAACAACTTCGGTTTCCTGAACCGTGCGGATGAATCAGGCATCGGCAAGGCGGACAAGCTCTTTGTCCAGGAAGGTCGCAAGGTGTTCAAGGAAGTATCGCCGATGGTGGCCCAGACAATTCAGAGCCACCTGCAAGCGCTGGACCTGTCACCGGAGAACCTGCGCCGGATGTGGCTGCACCAGGCCAACCTGAATATGAATCAGCTGATTGCCCGGAAGGTCCTGGGCAGGGACGCGACCGAAGAGGAAGCGCCGGTGATCCTGGATGAATACGCCAATACCAGTTCCGCCGGCTCGATCATTGCCTTCCACAAGTACAAGGGCGACCTGGAATCCGGCGACCTCGGGGTGATCTGCTCCTTCGGTGCCGGTTATTCCATCGGCAGCGTTGTGGTTCGCCGCCGTTGATCTGAAACCTTAACGGGCTGCCAGTTGCCTCAGGGTTTCTGGCAGCGTCGTTGAGGTTCGGGCGGTCCGGTCAAACCAGACCACTTTTGCGTAGCCCTCCGAATAGACCTCTCCGGTTTTTGCATCTTTTAACAAATAGTAAGTGTCCAGGCTGGTGTTTCCGGCCCTGTCGGCGTAGGTTTCCACTATTACCGAGGCAGGATGGGTCAATTCCTTCAGAAATGTAGCGCTGGTCTTTATAATGACGGGTCCGGTGGGCTCTTCCGGGCCTCCGACATTCAGGGACGAGAACCAGGTAATCCGGGCCTCCTCGAAGAAGCGGAAATAAACTGTATTGTTGGCGTGGCCGTATGCATCCATGTCGCCCCAGCGCAGGGGCGTTTCCAGGGTGCTGACAAGATTACCCGGTACTGACATCGGACTCCTCCGGAAGAAAAAAATATAATGACAAGCGGATAGCGCCGGTATTTTCGACGAAGCGAAACATGATTCACAACCCGAGAATGTATGATGAGACAATTTTTTTCCGGGCGCTTTCCCCTGGTCACGCTGATTCTGGCCATGCTGCTGGCCGGTCAGGTACAGGCCCAGGCGATGCAGGAGCCCGCGCCGGAAGGTTCCACGCCGGTTGATCCGAAAGATCCTTACGAATCCTGGAATCGTAGCGTCTTCACCTTTAACGAAACCATCGATCGCTGGGTCCTGAAGCCGGTGGCGCAGGCCTATAGGACAGTTACGCCGACCCCGGTGGATCGGGGTGTCACCAACTTCTTCAATAACCTGCAGGAAGTCAGGAACTTCATCAACAGTCTGCTGCAGCTGAAGGGCGAGTCCGCCGTCGTTGCTGCCGGGCGATTTACCTATAACACGGTATTCGGGCTGGGCGGCCTGTTCGATGTGGCAACAGCATTTGATCTGCCGGAGCGGCCGGAAGATTTTGGCCAGACCCTGGGGTACTGGGGGGCCGGCTCCGGACCGTACCTGATGCTTCCGTTCCTGGGCCCGTCGACTCCCCGGCACTTTGGCGGCCTGGCCACTGATGGATTTGTTTTTCCGTCACTGTGGGATGCTGCAGAAAGTCCAGAGGTCTACTACGCCCGGGCATTGCAGATCGTGGACAAGCGGGCCGATCTGATTCCGGCTGAAGGGTTTATCTCCGGCGACAGTTACATCTTTGTGCGCAATGCTTTCCTGCAACGCCGCGAATACCTGATCAATGATGGTAAGGTGACAGAAGATCCATTTGCCAGTGACGATGACGAAGACCTGATGCTTGAGGGTTTCTGACCGGCGCAACACGTGAGGAGGCCAGGGTGATCAAGGATGCGAGGATTGCGAAATACCGGAAGATGCTGGCGCAGGCGCCGAATTACGAAGTCTGGAAAGCCGCAGCCCTGGAGCTGGATTTTCTGGAAGGCAATGCCGAGTGGAAGGAAGAGTTTGTCTCTGACCTCTACCACTACGAGCTCATCTACGATCGTCTGAGCAATCTCAAGCAGTACCGACAGCAGAATGACTTCGAGCGGCTCAAGCGTGCGCTTCGCGAGGGTCTGCACCACGACCTCGGCAACATGGGCAATCCCGCCCTCTATACGCGATCGAGGGTCGGTACCAAACACCTGATCGAGGAATACATCACCCAGGTCTGTGAATCCCTCGATTTTCTCTGCGACAACCCGGTACCGGGATTCCCTGTGGCAGACAAACTCCAGTTCTTCCGCGATACCCTGACCAGTTATGGCCGGCCCACGCTGTTGCTCAGTGGCGGTGCCACTCTGGGTATGTTCCATTTCGGGGTGATCAAGGCGCTCTGGGAAAAAGGATTGTTGCCCCAGGTAGTGGCTGGTTCCAGCAGCGGTGCCATTATCGCGGCCATTCTGGGTGTTCACACCGACGCCGAAATCCCGGAAATGCTGGTTCCTGAGAACCACAACCTCAAGGCCTGGAAATGGCGCGGCCTGCTCAGTGCCATGCGTGGTGACGGCCTCATGGATCAGGAGCAGCTCCGTACCTGCCTGCGCGACAATGTTGGAGAGTACACCTTCGAAGAGGCCTATCAGCGCACCGGCCGGTCGATCAATGTCAGTGTGTCACCCGTCCAGGTTCACCAGAAGGCCAGGCTCCTGTGCGGATACACCTCGCCCTATCTACTGGTCTGGAGTGCGGCATTGGCCAGCGCTGCGGTACCCGGGATCTTCCCGCCGGTCACCCTGATGAAGAAGGACCTGCACGGCAATGCGCTGCCCTACATGCCGAAAGTGCAGTTTGTGGATGGGTCCGTGGTCAGCGATCTGCCTATTGAGCGCCTGATGCACCTGTACGATGTGAACTTCACCATTGTCAGCCAGACCAACCCGCACGTAGTGCCGTTTCTGAGCGGCCGGGGCGAGGATGAAAAACTCTCCCTGGCCAGGCTTCCGGCGCACCTGTTCAAGTCCGAGATCCAGTTCCACGGTCAGGGCGTGTTCGATTACCTGCGCAAACGTATGCGGCCTGAACTGCTGCGACAGTTGTCGGGGCAGCTGTACACCATCATGGCCCAGCGCTATTCCGGGGATGTCACCATCGCACCGTCCTACTCTGTGCGGGATTTCAGCCGGATGCTGGCCAATCCCGATCCGGCCTATGTCCGGGAGATGATCCTGGCGGGCGAACGTGCCACCTGGCCGAAAATCTCGATGATCCGTTCCCATGCCCGGATTTCCAAGACCCTGGAGCGCTGCGTAAGGCGCCTTAAACAGCAGAATCGACGAACCGCTGAACTCCGGCTGATAAGCAATTCGGATTCCAATGCATCCTGAGATGACACACCGTTGAAACGGGCGCTATCATACCGCCATAACAAGCCGGGCAGGTGAATCTCTTGCCCGGTGCCTGAGCATCTGACTGGACGTCCATGTACTACGATTTCTTCGGGTTCCGGGAACCGCCGTTCTCCATCGCGCCAGACCCCCGCTATCTGTACCTGAGTGAGCGCCACAAGGAGGCGCTGGCTCACCTGATGTATGGGGTGAAGGGGCAGGGTGGCTTCATCGTGATTACCGGGGAGGTAGGGACCGGCAAGACAACGGTGAGCCGCTGCTTTATCGAGAATGCCCCGGACAACGTCGACATTGCCCTGATCCTCAATCCCCGGCTGTCTGCCCAGGAACTGCTATCCGCGATCTGCGACGAGTTGCGGATTGCCCACGAGCCTGGCGCCACCATCAAGCAGCTGGTGGACCTGATCAACCGGGATCTGCTCGATGCCCACGCCGCCGGTCGTCACAAGGTATTGCTGATTGACGAGGCCCAGAACCTGTCCGCCGATGTGCTGGAACAGCTGCGGTTGCTGACCAACCTTGAGACCGCCGAGAAAAAGCTATTGCAGATAGTCCTGCTCGGGCAGCCGGAGCTGCAGCAGATCCTGTCCCTGCCCGAACTGCGCCAGCTCAACCAGAGAGTCACGGCCCGCTACCACCTGGATGCCATCAACCGGAACGAGCTGCCGGCTTACCTGAAATACCGCCTCGGAGTGGCCGGGATGCGCGGGGATATCTTCTCCCAGGGCGCCATCAACCGGCTTTACAAGGAGAGCCAGGGCATTCCCCGCCTGATCAACCTGATCAGCGACCGGGCACTGCTGGGTGCCTACGCCGAAGGCGAACACGAAATTACCACCGGTCATATCAAACAGGCGGCGAAGGAAGTTCGGGGTGGCAATTCGGCCCCTGTCACCGCCAATAGCGGCTCCGGCCGCGGTTCGCAGTACCTGATGCTGGCGGCCTCCATTCTTTTGGCGATCATGGGGACGGTCTGGCTGGTTGAGCGTTGGCCACTGGCCGACACTGTCGAGTTGGCCGCCGAGACCGAAACTGGACAGGCGGGTGCAGTTGACCGGGAAGCCGAATCACAGGGAGCGGCCGACGAAGCCACCGCTGAAGTTGCCACTGAGGGAACCCCGGGCACGGAGTCTGTCCGGGAGCCGCTGGCCGCTTTCCAGTTCTCCGAAGACAGGGTCGATGCGACGGGCGCTTTCCGTTTACTTTTCGGCCTGTGGCAAAAGAGCTATCGCCCCGGGGATCATCCCATTGCCTGTGATTATGCCCGCACTGTAGGCCTGGGATGCCTGGAACGACAGGGAACACGTCGGAGCCTCGAATTCCTCAACCGACCGGCCATGCTCCAGCTTCGGAACCAGGCCGGTGATACCGGCTATGCCGTGCTCAAGTCCCTCAATGGAGACCTCGCGGAAGTCATGCTCCCCGGGGGGCAATCCCGGGAAATGTCCTTTGCCAGCCTGGAGCAATACTGGTTCGGAGAGTACCGGGTGCTGTGGCGCTTGCCCGAATACATGACCGGTGACGATTTCTATGCCTCCGGAAGTGGCCAGCAGTTGTGGATCGGCGCCAGGATGATGGAGCTGGCCGACCGGTATACGGATTCTGCTACCGAAAATGGCCGTGTAAAGCGGATGTCGGCAGAGCAACAGGTCCGTTGGTACCAGGAAATCAGGGGTTTGACGGTGGACGGCATCGCCGGCGCCATGACGGTTATCCAGATCAATAACGATCTGGATGCCCCGGGCCCGCGCCTGGTGCCCCGTATTTCGAGCAGTAAGGGGTAAGCCGTGTCCTATATCCTAGATGCGCTCCGGAAATCCGAAACCGAACGGCGGCAGGGCAAGGTTCCGGACCTCGGCCAGCAGGTTCAGTTGATTCACCGGCCCAAAAAGAAGCGGAGCAGTTCGGCTGCGGTCTGGATTGCTCTGGCATTACTGGTGAATGCGGCAGTTCTGGCGGTGGTGTTCTGGCCGGACCAGGGCTTGATCGCGACTCCCTCACAGCAACAGGCGCCGGCGATTGCCAGAAAGGACGTCGCCATGGAAACCCGCCAGGAAGCGCCTGCTGACGTTCCGGAACCCGTTGGCCAGGCAACGGCGGATGACTGGGTGGCCGAAACCGGTGAGGCGGAAGAACCGGAGCCCCGGGCTGGCCCGGAACCGCAGGTTTCGGAGAAGCCGACGATCATTGTGCCTTCAGTGGCTGCCAACGATGGCAATCCGGTGTTGCCTGAAGTCGAAAGCTCAGGCAGGGTACCGCATCTTGTCGAGTTACCCCTGTCATTCCAGAAGAGCATTCCCGATTTGACCTTTAACAGCCATCTCTACTCATCCGACCCGTCTTCAAGCCGGGTGATGATCAACGACAACTACCTGCGCGCCGGAGATACCTTCTCCGGGTTGACGGTGGAGCGCATCACCGAAGACGGTGTGGTGCTCAGCAGGAAGGGGCAATCGTTCAGGGTCGGCACGGTCCGCGACTGGGTGAGCCCGCGCTGATGGCACTGACGGAAGAGATCAAGCAACAGATCCAGCAAGGTTACCGGGACGTTCTGGCCGGCAAGGACATCCGGGCCCGCTATGGCCAGCGGCTGATGATCGCCGAGATTGCCCGCTATATGGGTGAGATCACCGAAAACGATGGCCAGCGCACCTCGCCGCCCGCCACTTGTGTGGTGGAAGCAGGAACCGGTACCGGCAAGACCCTGGCCTACCTGATCGCCGCGATTCCGGTCGCCAAGGCCCTGGGCAAGACCCTGGTGATTTCCACGGCCACGGTGGCGTTGCAGGACCAGATCGTCCTCAAGGATCTGCCGGACCTGAAGAAGCACAGCAAGATGGATTTCTCGTGGACACTGGCCAAGGGCCGGGGCCGCTACCTGTGCATGTCCCGCCTGGAGGCAAGGCTCCACGATGAGGGCAACGGTGACAGTGACACCATGCCCCTGTTCCTGCTGGACAGCCCATCCGGGGACGAGCCGGGCTCCCGTGCGTTCTTCGAGGAAATGCTGGCCAGCTACGGATCGAGGAAGTGGGATGGAGACCGGGACCACTGGCCGGAGCAGATTCCCGATGACGTCTGGCGTCAGGTCACCACCGACCACCGGCAGTGCACCAACCGCCATTGCAGCTATTTTGACAGCTGCGCCTTTTTTGATGCCCGCAAGGACCTGGACGACGCCGATATCGTCGTCGCCAACCATGACCTTGTGCTTGCCGACCTGGCGCTGGGAGGCGGTGCCATCCTGCCTGAGCCGGAAAACGCCCTGTTCATTTTTGACGAGGCCCACCACCTGCCTGACAAGGCCCTGAACCATTTCGCCGCCTCGGTACCCCTGAACGCCACCCGACAGTGGCTCAAACAATTGTCCCAGGCGCTGGTGAAGATGCAGCCGTTCCTTGCGCCCGGTACCCAGGCGGTCAAGACCCTGGACAAGATCAGCACGGCGGCCCGTGATGTGGACCAGATGCTTACGCGGGTCTATGAGGAAGCGGAACAGAACACCGGTTGGGAGTTCAATGAGGAGCGCAGGACCGCCCAGTGGCGTTATCCGGAAGGCGAGTTGCCGGAGAAACTGGCCGAGCTTGCCGGTGAGGCCCGCATCGCCACGGCTGGCCTGGTCCGCCATCTTGGCGCCCTGGCCGATGAACTCCAGGCGGCCTTTGACGACCGCAAGGAACACGACATCGACCGGGATACCGCCGAGGCGTGGTATCCGGTGATCGGCTCCTTCCACAGCCGCTCCGAAGAACAACTGAGGCTCTGGGCGGCGTGGTGTGACCAGGCCGGTGCCGGCAGCCAGGAAAAACAGGGTGATGAAGAGCAGGGCTCACCCGCCCCAAAATCCAAGAGCCCGCCATCGGCCCGCTGGGCGGTGCGGCAGCGCTGGGATCACGCCGAAGATATCACTCTCTACAGCTCGCCGGTGCTGGCGGATAACCTGCTGTATGCCCGGCTCTGGTCACGGGCCTACGGCGCGGTGCTGACCAGTGCGACGCTGACCGCACTGGGCCGGTTTGACCGCCTGAGATCCCGGGCGGGGTTGCCGGAGGCGACCAAATACCTGGTGGTGCCCAGCTCCTTCCGTTATGGCGAAATGGCAACCGTGGAGGTGCCTGCCATGAAAGCCATGCCCAACGAGGATGCCTTTACCGATGCCCTGGTCGAGCGACTGCCGGACCTTTGGGCCGGAGAAAAGGCCACCCTGGTGTTGTTCACTTCCCGACGGCAGATGCAGCAGGTTCGTGATGCCCTGGCCCCGGAATATCCGGATCTGATCCTGACCCAGGACGACATGGCCAAAGGCGAAGTGCTGCGACAGCATTGCAGCCGGGTGGATGAGGGACGGCCGAGTGTATTGTTCGGGGTAGCCAGCTTTGCCGAGGGCATTGATTTACCGGGCAAGTATCTGCACCACGTGGTGATCACCCGGTTACCATTCTCGGTCCCGGACGACCCCATCGAAGCCAGTCTCGCGGAATGGGTAACCCAGCGCGGTGGCAATCCGTTCATGGAAATCACCGTTCCGGATGCCTCGGTGAAACTGGTGCAGGCAGTTGGTCGACTATTGCGCACCGAGCAGGACACCGGCCGGGTAACCATCCTGGACCGACGCATCATTGCCCGCCGCTATGGCCAGCTGTTGCTGGATGCCCTGCCGCCGTTCCGCAGGATCATTGAGCACTGATAAAAAAAGAGCCGTCCCATTGGGCGGCTCTTGGCGAAGGGGTTCTTTTCGAACCCGGGCGTCGAAACAACGCGGTACAAGAGAAGTCTGAAGGCCTGAAGTTTCAGAATTCCTGGGTGGGGCTTTGCCTCACCGTCGGGAGAATAATAGGGGAGTAGAGGGCGTAGACGGATCGTCCAAAGGGCGTAGTCGCTGCGGAAAGGTTCTGTGAAATGTGAGGGCCGTCACGGTTTTAGTCTGACGCCCGCTCAGGATTCCAGCAACCCCAGCTCCCGGGCCCTGGCCAGGGCCTCGGTCCGGCGCCCCACGGCAAGCTTGCCATAGAGGTTGCGGATATGGGCCTTGACCGTTGCCGGCGCCACCTCCATCTTGTTGGCGATGTCCTTATTGGCCAGGCCCTGGTTGATCAGCGCCAGAACTTCCATTTCCCGTTGGCTCAGCGGCTCCACGAGGCCCCCGTGATCTTCCGCCAAAGAGGATGGGTGGCCGCCGGATGGTTTTGTCGCCTGCTGTATATCTGCAATCCGGGTGCTCTCCAGTTCCCGGAGCATACCCAGGACTCGCCGGTTCCAGCTACCCGGTGTCCGGAGCGCGGGCAGATCGAGCAACATTTCCCGAATCCGCGGGCTTTCCTCGCCAAAGAGCCGGACAAAGCCGGAGCCGGAGGCAAGCTCGAGCGCCTCGCTCAACAGAGTGTTGGCTTCTTCTGCGTGTCCGAGAAGGTCCTGCGCTTCCGCCGAAACCAGCAGGATCTCAACCAGATGGCGATTGTGGGCATGGCGTGAAGCTGATTCCCGCAGGCCCGCCAGGCAATCCAGTGCCTCCTCCGGCGTGCCCCGGGCATTCAATACCCGCGCCTTGCTGATGAGCAACTGCTCCCGGTTCAGGGGATTGGTGGCCTCTTCATCCTCCATGGCCGACATTATGCCCGCGGCCTTTTCGAGGTGGCTCTCTGCCAGGAAACAGCGCGCGAGCAGGGCGGCGCTGGCCGGAGGTTCAAAGACAATGTGGTCCCGTCGTTTCCTGCTGGTTTGCCAGGCATCTTCAAGGGCTTCGATGGCATCCCGGAACCGGCCTTCACTGAAGGCCAGATGCCCGCGCACGTACTGAATCACCACATGCTGCCCGGGTTCTGTGCCGTTACTGACATGCTCGAGAAGAGGCGCAAGGTGGCTCCGGGCCAGCTCCGGCTCGTTACATTCCCGGTAGATCTCGGTCAGGGCACTGTTCTGCCAACACGAAATCAGCCGTGGCTGGCTCGGATCGGCGTAATGCCTGTCCACCCATCGGCGAATTTCGGTGCAGGTTTCCAGGGCCAGGTCGATATCGCCCCGGTTGTACTGAATCCAGGCCAGCAGTCCACCACTGGAAAGTACGGTGCTGGGTTTGCGCTCTACCTGCCCATAATGGATGGCGGAGCGCAGGGCGTCCTCGGCCTCGGGCAATTCACCGCGTCCGAAACAGTCCAGGCCAATTCCGTAGTAGGTAACGGATTTCAGGGGGATCCGGGTGTGGTCGATTTCCTCCAGCACGCGACGGGTGAGGTCGCTGGCCGCCTTGTCGTCGCTCCGGGAGCGGGCAAGGTAGGAACGGATCAGGGAAATCTCGCTGTGCAATCCGAGCGCACCCTCGGCATCCGGGTGGGAATCGGCTACTCGCCGATCAAGAAGATCCTCAAGGGCAACGAGCAGGGGTTCCAGGCTGTCGACACGATTGGCAAAGAACAAACCCCAGATCTTCAGCATCTGTAATTGCGGGCTTTCGCTCATCAGGTGATCTGGTAGCGCTGCAAGCCAGTCCAGTACCGGCAGGTGAAAGCCACCGTGGATCAGGTTGTTGCCATGCTCGGATAGCACCCGGGCCAGCCAGGGCCAGTCCTGGTGTCGCACAATCTGGGCAATGGCTTCCTGTACGTGGCCGTGACTCAGTAGCCAGTGGACGGTTTTGCGCCAGAGCATTTCGGCCGGTTCCGGCTGCGTGTGTTGCATCCGCCTGGAAAGGGCATCCCGGAACAGATCATGGTAACGGAACCACCCGTTGTGATTGTCCAGCGGAATCAGGAACAGGTTTTGCCGGAGAAGTTCTTCCAGAATTTCCTGGCTGTCGTCCCGTCCCCGGATGCTGTTGCACAGGGAGGCATTCAGGCGGGGGCAACAGGCGGTTTCCAGGAGGAAGTCAGCCAGGTGGGAGGGCTGTTTTTCGAGCACCTCGGTCAGCACGTAATCGCTGATATGGCGCTCGTCCACCTCGAGGTTTCCGGCAGGCTTTGCCAGTCCCCCGGAAATACTGCTGTCACCGGAAAGTGCGGACAACTGCATGGCGGCAACCCAGCCCTCGGTTTTGCGGCAAATCGCGCGGGCATCTTCGTCGGTGATCTTCAGCCCCATGGTGTCCCGGAAAAATTGCCGGCACTCCTCCTCGGAGAACGCGAGCAATCCGGGATGGATATCCTCTACCCAGCGGCGAACCCGCCAGCGCGCAAGCGGGAGCGGTGGCTCAGTACGTGAAGCCAGGCAAACCAGCACGCCGGGCGGAAGGTAATCAATAAACCAGGCCAGCTGGCGGTGGATGGTGTCATCCTGGATAAAGTGGTAGTCATCCAGGACCAGGGCCCAGGCACCGCCGTCCCGAGCCAGCTCGTTGATCAGTGCCGTGATGCCGGCGGTGGGATCTCCGTCGTCTTCCTGCGCCAGCAGTTTGTGGCACTGGGCCATGCCCGGCAGACCCGCATATTCGAAAGCGCCGATCACGTACTGCCAGAATCGTCGGGGCTGGTCATCGTGCTCGTCCAGGGAAAGCCAGGCGGTGGGAGAGGAGGTGCGGGCACACCACTGGCTGACCAGGGTGGTTTTGCCAAATCCGGCCGGAGCAATGACCAGATCGAGGCGTTTCGGCCCTGCAGGATCCAGCAAGGCGCGCAGCCGATCGCGGGGAACCGCTCTCGGATCGGAACTGGGCCGTAGGAATTTCGTGGTAAGCAGCATTGGTTCCCTGAATGCCGGAATTTAAAGACGTAAAGCGGATTGTGTGCTTTGCGTCAGACAAGTCAAGGTTTCTAATGACTCAGATTGCGGTTAGATGATGCGTAAATTCAATTTTGGTCTAAACTTTGGAAAAGGTTTTATCTATAATAAAAAAGAATGAAAGTTAAAGTTTTTATGCGGGAGTGCAGCAATCGATGAAATTACAACAATTGCGCTATATCTGGGAAGTCGCGCATCACGATCTGAACGTGTCCGCGACCGCTCAAAGTCTGTTCACCTCGCAGCCCGGGATCTCGAAGCAGATCCGTCTGCTGGAAGACGAACTCGGCCTGGAGGTGTTTGCCCGCAGCGGTAAGCATCTTACCCGTATCACTCCGGGCGGCGAGATCATAATCCGCGAGGCGGGCGAGATCCTGCGACGGGTGGAAGGCATCAAGAAAATCGCCCAGGAATTCAGTAACCAGCGTAAGGGTGACCTGAGCATTGCCACCACTCACACTCAGGCCCGCTATGCCTTGCCGCCGATTATCAGTGGTTTCATCGAAGAGTACCCGGATGTGTCGCTGCATATGCACCAGGGCACCCCGATGCAGATTTCCGAGATGGCGGCGAACGGCGCAGTGGATTTTGCGATTGCCACCGAGGCCATGGAACTGTTCAATGACCTGATCATGATGCCCTGCTACAAATGGAACCGCAGCGTCATCGTGCCCAAGGATCACCCGTTGGCCCAGAAGCCGGAGCTGACCTTGCCGGAGCTGGCAGAGTTCCCGCTGGTGACCTACGTGTTCGGTTTCACCGGTCGCTCCAAGCTGGACGAGGCCTTCCAGTCACAGGGTCTGACACCCAAGGTGGTGTTCACCGCCGCCGATGCGGACGTCATCAAGACCTATGTGCGCCTGGGGCTGGGCGTTGGCATTATCGCCAGCATGGCCTTTGATCCGAAGACCGATACCGACCTGGTCGCACTGGATGCCCGCAAACTGTTCCGGCCCAGTGTCACCCGGCTCGGCTTCCGCAAGGGCACCTTCCTGCGTGGTTATATGTATGACTTCATGCACAGGTTTGCGCCGCACCTCACCAAGGAGAGGATCGATGCGGCAGTGGCCCATCAGGGCAGTCGGTCGGAGATCGAGGAATTGTTCAAGGACGTGGAACTGCCCACCTATTAAGTGGGCAGTCCGAAAGGATCGGTGGGCCCGGTCAGTCTTTGGCGATCAGGTTCCCGGCGTGCAGGCCACATTCCTTTTTCGTGGCCTCTTCCCACCACCAGCGGCCTTCCCGCTCATGCTGACCCGGCAGCACCGGCCGGGTGCACGGCTGGCAGCCGATACTGACAAAGCCTTTCTCATGCAATTCGTTGTAGGGCGCCTCTGACATCCGGATGTAGTCCCAGACCTCCTTGGATGTCCAGTTGGCCAGGGGATTGAACTTCACCAGGGCCTTGTCTTCCGTTGAGAACGCCGTGTCTTCCTGCACGACCGGCACATCGTTTCGGGTACCTGGGCTCTGGTCCTTTCGCTGACCGGTAATCCAGGCATCCACCGTCGCCAGTTTGCGTTTCAGCGGATGGACCTTGCGGATGCCGCAGCACTCGGAATGTCCGTCCTCGTAAAAACTGAACAAGCCCTTGCGATTGACCAGATCCTGCACTTCCGCTGCGTCGGGGAACAGCACCTCAATCTCGATGCCGTAATGCTTGCGAACCTTCTCCACAAACTCATAGGTTTCCGGATGCAGCCGGCCGGTATCCAGGGTGAACACCTGCAGGTTGTCGGTAAGCTTGTGGGCCATTTCAATCAGGACCACATCCTCGGCACCGCTGAACGAGATAGCAATGTTGCCGTAACGCTGGAGTGCGGCCTTGAGGATGGCCCTGGGGCTTTGGCCCTCGAGTTCCGTGCGAAGGGTGTCGATATCGGTCATGGAGAAAACATACCTTTAATCAATGTTCAGGCAGGCTAACATTAAATCCTTCATAGCCGGAAGGAATGACAATCTATATATTTATACCTTATTGCCCTGGTTTCGAAAGCCAGAATCACGATGCATTCCGCACCGGATTTCCTTATCATACGCTCCTGATCAATCACGAGCGGCAGCTCAGCCACCGAACCACGTAATCAGGAGACCATTGTGGAACTCGCATGTCTTGACCTTGAGGGAGTACTGATCCCGGAAATCTGGATCGCATTCGCCGAGAAAACCGGCATTGAAGAACTCAAGGCCACCACCCGTGACATTCCCGATTACGACGTGCTGATGAAGCAGCGCCTGCGCATTCTTGACCAGCACGGCTATGGCCTGCCGCAGATCCAGGAAGTGATCGGAGAGCTGGACCCGCTGCCCGGCGCCCGGGAATTCCTCGACTGGCTGCGCGAGCGCTTCCAGGTGGTGATTCTGTCAGACACCTTCTACGAGTTCGCCATGCCCCTGATGAAAAAACTGGGCTACCCGACACTCCTGTGCCACAAACTCGAAGTGGCCGAGAATGGCCAGATCACCAACTACCTCCTGCGCCAGCGCGACCCGAAGCGTCAGTCAGTCCGCGCCTTCCAGCTGCTGAACTACCGCGTCATCGCTGCCGGTGACTCCTACAACGACACCACCATGCTGGGCCAGGCAGAGCAGGGCATCCTCATCCACGCCCCGCAGAACGTTATCGACGAATTCCCCCACTTCCCGGCCGTCCACAACTTCGACGAGCTCAAGCAGGAATTCCTCAAAGCCAGCACCGTCCACGACTGCTGATTGGCGCAGAAGCCGGGGTCTGAAGAACGCTTTCTTCTGACCCCATTTTCAGGATGAGGCCAGATCTCCGGGGTCAGATGAAAGCCTTCATCTGACCCCACCTTCACCTCTAACCCTTCCCCCCTGGTCCAATCTCCAACTCCTCCAAAAAACCCATCAAAGACCCAACCTTAGCCAACGTCTCCTGATATTCCGCCTCAGGATCCGAATCCGCCACAATACCCCCACCACCCCAGCACCGAATGGTCCCCCCGCCATCACAGAGCAGGGTGCGAATCGCAATATTGCTATCCAGCCGGCCATCCAGCCCGTAATAAAACACCGAGCCACAGTAAGGCCCACGCCAATGCGGCTCCAGCTCCCGGATAATCTCCATCGCCCGGATCTTCGGCGCACCGGTAATGGAGCCCCCGGGAAACGCATCAAAAAACGCCTTCAGCGGCGAAACCCCCTCAGCCAGCTCCGCACGAATATGGCTGACCAGGTGATGCACATTCCGATAGGACTCCAGCGCAAAAAGCTGGTCCACCGAAACGGACCCGGTGGCCGCATTCAGACTCAGATCATTGCGCAACAAGTCCACAATCATCAGGTTCTCGGCCCGATCTTTCTCGGAAGCCTGAAGCTCGGTCGCAAGCGCCGCATCCTCTTCCGGAGTTTTCCCGCGTGGCCGGGTACCCTTGATAGGACTTGTCTTTACCGTTCGCCCTTCAATCTCGAGAAATCGCTCCGGAGAGATGGAAAGGACCGAATACTCACCAGCCCGGATAAAAGCGCTGTAGGGCGTGGGGTTGGCCTCCGCCAATGCCTGAAATGCACACCAGGGATCGCCGCTGAATTTTCCGACAAACTCCTGGGACATATTGGCCTGATAGCAGTCACCAGCCTGGATGTAGTCCCGGACAGCCTGAACCCCGGCTTTGAAGGATTCAGGAGACTGCCGGGGCTTGAAAGGTTCGATGATCTTCCAGCTGCATGGCTCACCGCCTGCGGGTTCGGAAAGCCATCGGCTTATCTGCCCAACCAGATTCTCCGGGCATTCCGGGTGAATCCAGAGGAAATAGTCACCAGTGTGCCGGTTGTGGCTGGCCATCCAGAGGTACAGGCCCGCGGAAAGCAACGGCACAGGTAGAGTGGGGCAGATGGGCGCAAGACGCGGTTCGCGGATATAGCCGAGCTCGTAACTCAGAAACCCAATCCAGCCACCGACCAGGCACTTTATGCCAGCCGAGTATCCCGCGTATCTGTTGGCTGCCGATTCCATCTCCCCTGCCAACCGTACAAGCCCGTCATTGTCAGTATCTCCTGAATGCAACCCACGGGTTTCTGCCGCATAGCACGAAAACCCGCGCCAGGTGCCACGTCCGGCGCCTTCGCCCACAGTCCCAACATGAACAAAATCATCCTGTTGAGAAGCGTATTGCAGCAAGCGAGAAAAGTCCTCCCGAGAAAGCTGGCGGGTTGTAGCCGGGCTCAAGGTACCTCCGAAGAATTTTGGAAGAATGATAAACAGGGCACAAAACGGGCGTTGTCGCGTTTGTCGCGCCACTGATCTAATGAAAATGACGGAGAACAAGGGTAGCGATCGAACAAGCGATATTTTACCGCACTAAGGCCGGCCCTTCTTCAAAAGACCAAAGAATATAAGGACAACAATGATGATGGCGAATGTGAAACCGCTCTTTCTATCGACTTTTCTTCTTCTCGCTGCGACCTCCCCAGCGACTATGGCTCAGGAAGGAGTTGATGAAGAAATACCGGATCGCAACGCACTCTCTGATGGAAAGCTGACCTCGGATGAGATCAAACAGTACGCCGGCTTGGCTGCAAACCATATGCAGAAATTAACGGCCGTGGCTCGTGAGGAGGTGGGCGCAGAGCTGGAGCAAAGCGGGGTCGTCATCCCTGCAGCCTGGATGATGATGAATGACGGTGAAGTCAAGCGTGTCCGTCTGGGCGAAAGTGGCGAACAAGCTGCTGCAACCATGAAGGTACTTATGTTCAGGGCAGCTCTAAAATCCCTCGCTCGACACGGCAAGATTCTCGCAACCGCAATCGTTTACGCGGGGACAGTGGAAGAGGGTGACAACACTCGAGTGCTTGCAATTGAACATGAGCATCGTTTGGGGCTCTCAGGTTTGCAGGTGGTTCCCTATCGTTTTGAGCAGGGCAACCTGAGCTTTGGCAAGCCTAACACGCAGAAAAAGCCATACGAACTCTTCTACGATGGCCGGGAAACTGAGGGCGAAGTGCAGGGCCAGGACAAAACGTGACGTAAATCCGTTTTGTAACCGTTCGTTTCAGTGTGGTGGAGAATTGTGAGTGCAATCACGGATTCAGACTGTAAAACAATCTTAAATGGATTTGTGGGATCACAGATCCTGCTTCAAAAAAAATACAGACTCACACAAGAATAATGATGAGTTTATAAGGAGATAAGAATGAAAGGCCTGAAGAAAATTGCACTTGCTACAGCCGTAGCTGCTGCTCCGTTCGCCGCGCAGGCAGAACTGACAGCACTGAATGACTCTGCGATGGGTAACGTGACCGGTCAGGCCGGTGTGACCATCGAGCTGGAAACCCAGGTCAGCATTGGTCAGTTCAAGTACACCGATACCGATGGTGGCGGTGCTGAAGAGATCGGTGGTGGTTCCTTTACCGTGAATGATATTGAATTGGGTGGTGCTGGCCTCGTGACTGGCGCAAACCCGATTTTCGATACTACCGGTGACGGCAATGCTGACACCGCTGCTACGGCTCTGTTGGACGACCTGTCGATCGATATCGATCTCGATGCCGACGGTGATGCAGTCATCTCTGTACACACTATCAGTGGCCAGCCCATCGACTGGGGCTTCACCGCCTCGTCAATGAACCTGGAAGGCACTGATAGCACAACTCTGATCTCCGGTCTGAGCGCCTGGGGTATGCTGGCCAAGCTGGATATCCGTGTGGATACCGAAGATGCTGCGACCAACCTCGGAGGTACTGGTGATGGTTCGCTGAATATCGATACCGCGTTTACGGTTAACAACATGAATTTTGATGTACCGTTCCTTGCAGTTGGTATTCAGGGCATGTCTATTACCGGTGCCGGCGCTAACTTTGATTACGATGGAGACGGTTCCATCATGTCGGCAGATGCGGATGGGGAATTCGGTCTTGATCCGGCTTCCAAAGAAGCGAAGGTCATGGCTGGCTTTGCAAACGTGAACATGGATGTCTACAAAGGCAATGGGCTGGACGGTTCTGGCCTCGGCACCTCTGGGGCTACCGACGTTCTGCGAGTTGACGTCAACAATGTCGTGATGGATATGAACATTGCCAGCGTTGCGATTGGTGGAACCAGCATCGGTTCTGTCGCCCTGGACAACCTGCATGTTCAGAACACCAGGATGGCTATCTACGGTCACTAATTTGACCTGATACCATTTTGGATGAAGCGCCCCGCATTGCGGGGCGCTTTCATTTGTAGCGAAGCAATCATGCTTGGACACAAAAAATGGCAGCTACCTTGCCGCCATTTTATAGTTAACATTGGGGCTGTCTGCTACTCCTCAGGCACCGCAATAGAAAGATCAAACCCACCCCCAGCCCGTGGCGTCAGACTAACCGGCCCCTCATTAATCGCCTCCGGAATCCGGATCTGATCAATCCCCGGCGGGTTGCCAATCGAGAAATTCACATTCTGCCCATCGAAACCGACGCTAAGTTGGTCATTGAGAAACGTCTGGGTAAACGGCTCGTCGGGAATCTCCATCTGCTGACCAAAGATCAGCGGCGGGATTGTGGGCGTGAACTCGGCAATAGGCTGGGCGGCAGCCAACTGATCCGTGGGCAGCAGCAGGGCGCGGCGGATGAATTCTTCTTCCGCGGCGGCGAGGGCGTCTTCCCGGTCATCTTCCATGTACTTCTGTAGCAGGTCCCGATAGGCCTCTTCTTCAGATTCGGTGAGCACGGGCTCGCCCGGGGAAATGGTCAGGGAACGGATGATGCGCCGGCGGTCGGCCTCGGATTTCCGTTTTTCCTTGGGTACGATGATGACCGCTGAGTCCTTGACGTAGGTTTCCACCATTTCGTCGGAGGTCAGGGCTTCCACGCCCGCGTTTGCCGCCAGGTTGGCGGTCAGGCCGGCGATAGCGCTGGCGAGCAGATGTGTGCCTTTCATGATATGGCCTCGTCCTTTGATCTGCTTCTCAGTATTCGGTTTGTTGGACAGTTTTTCAACCGAGGTGGATCGGGATTGTGATCAGTCTCTTTGAATTGTCAGTATCTTTATAAAAAGCCGCAGTTTCATTGGTATAGTCGTGGAACTTTTCCGTTCGTACATGGCCAGAAGGGCAGGATGATCAAAGTATTTCGCGAACGCTGGCAGCGCTGGGTGAACCGTCGGGTCCCCCGATCGGACAGTCAGTCCTTCAATCAGAAGAACATCTTTATTCTCCCGACCGGAGCCGGCGTGGTCTTTGGTATCTTGCTGTTGGTGATGTTGATTACTGGCATCAATTACCAGAACAGCCTGATCTATCTCACTACTTTTTTGCTTGGCGCACTGTTTGTTGGCGCGATGCACCAGACCCATCGCAACCTGTCAGGACTGCAACTGACGGTGACCCAGCCAGGCGAGGGCTTTGCCGGTGACGAGGTTCCCTACCGGTTCCGGGCGTCCGCCGGCAAAGGTCCGGCCATTGCGATTCGCCTCTCCTGTGAGGATTCCACGCTTGCCCCTTTCCATATCCCCGCCGGTCAGGCGCTGGATGTAACGTTGTCGGTGCCCTCGGCCCACCGTGGTTACCTCCGGCCGGAAATGATTCGGATCGAAACCCGTTTTCCTTTCGGCTTGCTGAAAGCCTGGTCCTGGGTTCGGCCGGTATCGCCGGCGATCATTTTTCCCCGCCCCGTGGTAGCGCCCGATGTCGGAAGTACCGTCGAGGATGGAGACGAAGATACTGCCCAGCGCCCAACCGTCGGAAACGACAACGCGGACCTGCGTCCATGGCGTGAGGGTGACTTGAGTCAGCGTGTCATGTGGAAACGCTATGCCCGCACCGGGCAAATGGTGGTTGCGGACTGGGAAGGCGAGCAGGGAAACCCGCAGTGGCTGGATTTCTTCGCGTTTGCCGGCGCGGACAATGAACTGAGGCTGAGCTATCTCGCCTGGCAGGTGCTGGAGCGGGGCAAGGCCAGCACGCCGTTCGGTCTGAATCTGCCAGGCCAGGTGATTGAGCCTGACCAGGGACCAGCCCACGTCACCCGCTGCCTCCGCGCCCTGGCTGTTTGGGGCGAGGAGCCTCCGAGAGATGCGATAGCGGCGGAG
This sequence comes from Marinobacter sp. DUT-1, assembly GCF_050379415.1. Lineage (NCBI taxonomy): Bacteria > Pseudomonadati > Pseudomonadota > Gammaproteobacteria > Pseudomonadales > Marinobacteraceae > Marinobacter > Marinobacter sp. DUT-1. The sequence goes on along the minus strand of NZ_JBNRLS010000002.1, from coordinate 486,551 downwards.
CATGGATCCCGCCGACATGAAGTTCCGAGAGAGAAGGAGGCGGCCGCATGAAATTGACCCAGGCCTTCTCTCTCGGGCGTGAGGCTGTTGAGCCGGCGAACGCTCTGCCTTCGAATGCCTTGCTCTGGCTGATCGGTAGCTTCGCCATCCTGTTGGCGCCCCAGTGGGACCGGCTGCCGATATGGCTGGTCGCCGCCTGCGGAATACTGGCAGTGTGGCGGTGGCTTGCGCAGGAGGGCCGGGTCCGGTTGCCGGGGCGCTGGTTGCGCACCGGCATCATGCTGGTGCTGATCTCCGTGTATGTCGCCACCGTGCAGGGCCGTTTTACCGTGGATACCGCGGCCTCGTTCTTTGTGCTGGCGGTGGGGCTGAAATGGCTGGAAACCCGCTCGACGCGGGACTTCTACGTGCTGTTTTTCATCCTGGTGTACCTGGCCGGGGTCAATTTCCTGTTCCAGCAGAATATTCTGTGGTCGTTGGTGAACTTCCTTGCGGTTGCTTTACTTCTGGTCGGGTTGCAGGTGCTCAATGCCCCGGACCTGCCCAGCGATATGCCTTCCGGCTGGCGTCGCCTGGGCGGACTGCTGCTGAAGACCCTGCCGGTCGTGGTGCTGCTGTTTGTTTTCTTCCCCCGCATGGCCCCGCTCTGGAGTGTGCCGCTGGTTTCCGGCGAAGCCCGTTCGGGCATCAGCGATACCATGCGGCCGGGGGACATCTCCAACCTGGCGCAAAGCAGCGAGCGGGCCTTCCGGGCAACGTTCGGAGGTGAAATACCGGCCTACCGCGATCGTTACTGGCGGGGCCTGGTGCTGGATTACCTGGATGGTGAAACCTGGCGTCAGGGGCGTGAAGAGGGTTTCCGTCGACCGGGCCGGATTGCGATGGATGGCGGTGTAGGGACCCTGGGTGGCAGTGAATATGATGTGCTGATGGAGCCGACCGATCAGCGTTGGGCTTTTGCCCTGGAGGGCTCCTCGCCGGTTTCCGACAACGTGGTGGAAGAGGGCGATGACCTGTTCCGGTTCCGCCGGCCAGCGGACAGCCCGATGCGTTACCGTCTCAGACTTGATGAATCCCGGAGCTCTGGAAATGCCGAGCTGAGTCCGGCAGAGCGGCGCCGATTTCTGCAGTTGCCCGCGTCCGGCAATCCGAGGGCCCGTGAGCTTGCCCGCGAGCTGGACCAACGTTTTTCTGATGAGGGTGTTGTTGACTCGCTGCTGAGCCGGTTCCGTGAGCAGGAATACTTCTACACACTCCGTCCGCCAGCCATGCCGGAGGAGGGCATCGATGCCCTGTTGTTCGATCAGAAACGGGGCTTCTGTGCCCACTATGCGGGGGCTACCACCTTCGTTCTGAGGGCAGCGGGCATCCCGGCCCGGGTGGTTGTCGGCTATCAGGGCGGCGAGCCGGGTGCTGGCGGCGAATACCTGATTGTGCGCCAGTACGATGCCCACGCCTGGGTTGAGGTCTGGCTGGATGGCCAGGGCTGGGTGCGGGTCGATCCCACGGCGGCGATTTCACCGGCACGGATCGAGTCCGGACTCCGGGATGCGGTGGCAGAGGAAGGCTCGTTCCTGGAGGATGAGGTCCTCTCGGCGCAAAAATACGGGGATATGGCTCTGGTGCAATGGGCCAGCCTCCAGTTGGATCGGATCAACTACCAGTGGCAGCGCTGGGTGGTCGGCTACCAGGGCCAGAGCCAGATGGATCTGATGTCTCGCCTTCCTGGCGGTTTTGGTCTGCGTGAGCTCGGTTACCTGACTGCTGGCATTGTTGGTGGGGGATTGCTGATCGCTGGCCTGTTTTCAGCGTTGCAGTTGCGACGGGGTGAACGCCGGGACGATTTCCAGAAAGTGCTGCTATCCTGGCACCGGGCTTGCGAGAGTGCCGGCGTTCCGGTACGGCAGGGTGAAACGCCCAGTACCCTGGCAGACCGCCTGGCGCAAGCGCGGCCGTCGGTCACGGAAACGGCCCGTCGTTTTGCCCGGATGGTGAACAGCCATTACTATAAGCCGTCATCCGAATCCGATAATCAGGAACTGCGGCGTATGCGGCGGTTGCTGGGTACCATGAAGCGCCAGTTACGGGAAGCCTCACAGCGGCGTCAACCACACAGAGAATCCGGATCAGCATCGTGACCGATATCGCGCAAGACATGCCCTGGCTCCAGCGAGCCTGGCAACAGATCCAGGCCCGGCTCGCCGAGGACCGTCTGCCCCACGCCATGATCATCAATGGCGAGCGGGGTGTCGGGAAGCGGGCCTGGGCGGAAGCGGTGGCGGGGTTGCTGCTTTGCGACCGGCCGGTGAAGAATGAGGCAAGTCTCCCGGTCGCGTGCGGTCACTGCAAGCAATGCGAGCTTGTTGGCGCTGGCAGTCACCCGGATGTGCGGATCTATGCGCCGGAAAAATCCCGGATGGTCAAGGTGGACCAGATTCGTGCCCTGTCGTCGTTTGCCGTGGGCTCGCCCCAGGTCGCCCATCACAAGGTGGCGATCATTGATCGTGCCGACCAGCTCAACATTAATGCCGCGAATGCCTTGCTGAAAACCCTGGAGGAACCACTGGCGGACGTCACCCTGCTGTTGCTCCAGGAAAGCGGCCGCCCCGTGCTGCCAACCATCCGGTCACGCTGCCAGACCCTGAACATTCCTGTGCCAGCGCGGGAGCAGGCGGAACGCTGGTTGGTGGCGAAGGTGACGGAGCTGGACGAAGATCAGAGACCGTCCGCAGAGGTACTGGCCAAAGCGCTGATGCTGGCGGGTAACGCACCACGACTTGCCCTTGAATACGTCAATGGCGAGTTTCTCAAGCTTCGCGATGAGGCTTTCGAAAGCTTCAGGCAGTTCATGAAGGGGAAGATGCCCGTGGCCGAGGCCGCGAAGGCGTTCAAGGCCATGGGGCTGGACGATGCGCTGTTCCTGTTCGAAGGCTGGGCAGCGGACCTCGCACGCATGGCGGCCGGCGGCCAGGCCACGGACGCGGAGGCTGCAGACATGCTTGGATTCCTGGCGAACCGGAATCCGGCCTGGCGGGCCCATGAGCTCCTGGATATGATCCGGGAGTCGAGGGCAGCGGGTGTCTACAATGCCAATCCGGAGCTTGAAGCCAGCCGTTTGTTACTGGCCTGGCAGGCCCTGATGCCCAAGCGGCGCAAGGCGGGTTAACCGCGTTGCCGGTAAGGGCTACGCCTATGCGGGCCCAAGCTGCTATGATTGCGAAATGACAGGGATTTTCTTATCCCGGTATGAACGAGTTACCGTGACAACACAATAAAAGGTGTCAGATATGGGCCCAGGTTTTGGCGCGCGCAGTGGCATTCTCACCCTGACCATCAAGGACAAGGCAGTGCTGTATGCCGCCTACATGCCCTATATTCGTCAGGGCGGAATGTTTATCCCGACGCAGAAACAGTACCAGCTTGGTGACGAGGTCTTTCTCCTGCTCAACCTTATGGATGAGCCGGAAAAGATCCCCGTGGCCGGCAAGGTCATCTGGATAACACCCAAGGGTGCCCAGGGGAACCGCGCCGCCGGTATCGGCGTACAGTTCAACGGCGATGATGAAACGGCTCGTACCAAGATTGAATCCTACCTGGCCGGCTCCCTGAGTTCCGATCGCCCCACACACACCATGTGAGGCGTTCCGCTTCATGAACGATATGTCCGAAACCGCACGATCTGCCGGAAAACCGTTGTGTTGCTCGGAAACCGTCTGGCAGCTGGAAAACATCGATCTTGCCGGCCTTTCCTGGTCCGCCAATCCAGGAGTTAGCGGGCAACCACCGATTCTGATGCTTCATGGCTGGCTGGACAACAGCCTGACCTTCACAAAACTTGCCCCGGAACTTGCAAAGGTGGCCGATGTCCATGCCATCGATATGGCCGGGCACGGAAAATCGGGGCACCGTTCACCGGGACAGTCCTACCTGCTGATGGATTACGTGGCGGATCTGGCTGAAGTGATCGAACGGCATTTCAGCGAATCGGATGAAAGCCGGGTCGACCTGGTGGGGCACTCGCTCGGCGGCATCGTCAGCGCCCTGTACGCCGCGGCTTTCCCGGAAAAAGTCCGGCATCTGGTGATGATCGACAGTCTTGGCGCCATCAGTCGTCCGGTTGAAGAAACGATTCCCCAGTTGAGAAGGGCCATCAAGAAGCGCCTCAGTGGCTCGGGCAAGTCGGTGGTCTATCCGGATCTGACGACCGCGGCAAAGGCCCGGGAGGGCGGCGTTAGCCCGCTGAGCCATGAAGCCGCGTTGACCCTGGTGCCCCGAAATATGAAACCGTTTGGCGACGGTTACGTATGGTGTACTGATCCGCGTCTTCGTCACCCGTCCCCGCTGATGATGACGGAGGAGCAGGTGCTGGCTTCCCTGGAAGCCATCGAGACGCCGACGTTGTTCGTGCGTGCCGATGAAGGCCTGCTCTCCCATCGCAAAGGCCTGGACGACCGGGCTGAGCGGATCCGCAATCTCACAATGGCGCGCGTTCCGGGCGGCCATCATTGTCACCTTGATGGCGATACCGTTCCGGTGGCAGAAGCGGTAAGGGCATTTCTGACCAATGGTTAAACAATTGAGCGTAAAGTGGTTCGTTAAATTCCTTGGCGGGATGCTGGTCCTGTTGGCTACACTTTCGAATGGGGCGTTGGCATCCGGTTTTCCGGAACCTTTCCCCCAGTCTCAGCTGGAAACCAGCACCCGGATTCAGTCCAACGGCCATCTGGTGTTGTTCAGCCCGGTTCGGGAAGTGAATAATGAAATCCGTTCCGACACCATGGCGCGCCTGCCGGTCTCGGGAGAAGCCCGAATGTACCAGCTCAACCGGGATGCGGGCCGTGAAGGGGCCCGTGGCCATTATCGACAGTTGTTGCAGGCCCGGGGCGCTAGCGTTCTGTATGAATGTTCCGGGGTCAGCTGCGGCCGGAGTGTCATCTGGGCCAACCGTATTTTTGGCCAGGCGATCCTCAATGGCCGGGATTCCGAACAGGATTACCTGGTTGCCGGGTCACTGGATGAGGATGGAACCCGTTGGCTGACGCTCGTTTACACCGTAACCCGTGGCAACTTGCGTGAGTACGTCTGGGTCGAGCACCTCAGGCTCGGTGATGGTGCCGTCGTACCTGGATTCGATACGGGTTCCGATCGGATGTTCGGGCCGTTGATTGTTCCCTACGAGGGCGGCTTTACCTACAAGTTTGACTGGGCGGCAAGTGATCGTCGCAATCTGAGGGAGCAGGCTTCGGAAGAAGGCGCTACGGTGGTTCTGGTAGGATTCTCGTCACTGGGTGCGGAAGAGAGCCTTGACGATTCCCTCGAACGTGCCCGGGGTGCGACCGAATCCCTCTCCGAAGTGTTGGCGCGTATCGGGATCTCCCGGGAGCAGCAGAAAATACTGGTGGTTGGCCCGTTTATACCCATGGAAAACCCGGATCGTCAGGGTGATCGGGTGGAAGTGACCGTCATTTCGAGGTGAGATCATGGCCAGGGATGAGGAAAAGAACGGGGATCCCCCGGGAAAAACGGATGAAAACACTCCGCAGGATAACATTTCCAAGGTCCTGCAGAGTTCCGACGTTTCTGCGGCAGAGGCTCCGGCCAATATCCAGAAAAAGCCGCCCGGCACCAAACGTAAGCAGACCGTTGCATTAACCCTCGGTAGCGGGGGGGCACGCGGCTATGCCCACATCGGCGCCATAGAGATCCTGAATGAGCGCGGTTACGACATCATCGCAATCTCGGGTTGTTCCATGGGCGCGCTGATCGGAGGAATGTACGCCGCAGGCAAGATGAAGGACTACAAGGACTGGGTGACTGGCCTAGGCCAGTTCGATGTCCTCAAGCTGCTGGACGTTACCTTCAATTCAGTGGGCGCAATCCGTGGCGAAAAGATTTTTTCCGTGGTGCGGGATATGCTCGGTGATACCCGGATTGAAGACCTGCCACTGGCTTACACGGCGGTTGCAACCGATCTGCTGGCCCACAAGGAAGTCTGGTTTCAGGAAGGCCCGCTGGACCAGGCCATCCGAGCCTCCGTCGCCATTCCCAGTGTTGTGACGCCCCTGGTGCTGAATGGGCGCGTCCTGGTGGATGGCGCTCTGCTGAATCCGTTACCCATAATCCCGACCATCTCCGCCCATGCGGACCTGATTGTTGCGGTCAACCTCAGTGGCGAGGACGACCAGCGCCAGCGGATCCCGGACGCGGCCTTTGTCCATGATCAAGAGGCTTCGGAGATGGAAGAGTGGGTTGATGCCATCCGCGACAAGGCATCCCGCTGGTTTGACTGGGATACCATCAAGTCACTCGGATCACGGAAAGCCGACAATGGCGAAAGTCCCGAGGAGAAAATCAGCCGGGAGGTCCACAAAAAAGAAAACCACAAGGACCACGACAAAAAGCCAACCGATAAGAAACATCAGGAAGATCACGAAACCATCGACTGGGACAAGCTTGGCATAGGCAAATTCGATGTGATGAACCTGACCATCGAAACCATGCAGAGTGCGTTGGTGCAATACAAAATCGCCGGTTATCCGCCGGATCTGCTGGTCAACGTACCCAAGAATTCCTGTCGGACCTACGACTACCACAAGGCCCCCGAACTGATTCAGCTCGGGCGCGAACGCATGGCCCTGGCTCTGGATCGGTACGAGGCGAACAGGAGCAGCTCCGGCCCGTTGGCCATCTGAGCAGGATCCGGGCTGGTTTAGGCTGCAGGAGCGGGGCCAAACAGCGTATAATCCCGCGCTGACATGCGCCAGAACAGGAAATGATCCTTGTGACCAGTCCCATCGACGACCTTCAGACCGTTCGCGATTACCTTCGCTATGCCTCGACGCAGTTTGCGGCGTCGCCACTGTTTTTTGGCCACGGTACCGATAACGTCTGGGACGAGGCGGTTCAGCTGGTGATGCGCAGCCTGAACCTGCCACTGGAAAACAACACACTGTTCCTCGATGCGCGGCTCACCCGGGACGAGCGTGCCATGATTCTCGACCGAATCGAGCGGCGAGTGAACGACCGCGTCCCGCTCGCGTACCTGCTCGGCGAAGCCTGGTTCATGGGCATGCCGTTCCACGTGGACGAGCGTGTGCTGGTGCCCCGGTCGCCCATTGGCGAACTGCTGGAAAATGGTCTTCAGCCCTGGCTGGGCGATACCGAAGTCACCCGGATACTGGATCTGTGCACCGGCAGTGGCTGCATCGGCATTGGCGCAGCCATGGTGTTCGAGGATGCCGAGGTGGATCTGTCCGATATTTCCGAGGACGCCCTGGCGGTCGCGGAGTCGAATATTGATCTTCATGACGTCCGAGACCGGGTAAGCACCGTAAAGTCAGATGTGTTCGAGAACATTAGCGGTCGCTACGATGTCATTCTGAGCAACCCCCCCTACGTGGATGCCGAAGACCTCGTGGATATGCCGGACGAGTACCGCCATGAGCCGGAACTGGGTCTTGCCGCAGGGGCGGATGGTCTGGATATCGCCCACCGCATCCTGGCAAAAGCGGCAGACCACCTCACCGAAGACGGCCTGCTTATCGTGGAAGTGGGCAACAGCTGGGTGGCTCTGGATCAGGCCTATCCCGAGCTGCCGTTTACCTGGCTGGAGTTTGAAAATGGCGGTGACGGTGTGTTCCTGCTGCGGGCTGAAGACCTGCGCGCCTGGCAGGTCCGTGGTTAAACCAAATTCTCACAAGAACTGGATAAGATACTGAATCATGTCGGGAAATAGCTTTGGAAAACTATTCACAGTAACCACCTTTGGTGAAAGCCATGGGGCCGCCCTGGGCTGCATTATTGACGGCTGTCCTCCGGGCCTGGAGCTTTCGGAAGCCGACATGCAGCGGGATCTGGATCGTCGCAAGCCGGGCACCTCCCGCCATACCACCCAGCGCCGTGAGGCGGACGAGGTGAAGATCCTGTCCGGGGTGTTCGAGGGCAAGACCACCGGAACGCCCATTGGCCTGATCATCGAGAACACGGATCAGCGCTCCAAGGACTATTCCAAAATCTCTGAGCAGTTCCGCCCGGCCCATGCCGATTACACCTACATGCACAAATACGGGGTTCGCGACTATCGTGGCGGTGGCCGCTCCTCGGCCCGTGAGACCGCCATGCGTGTGGCCGCTGGCGCCGTCGCCCGCAAATTCCTGGAGCAGCGACTGGGCATCAAGATCCGCGGTTACCTTTCCCAGCTAGGCCCCATCAAGGCGGAAAAGCTGGACTGGGGTCAGGTGCACCAGAACCCGTTCTTCTGCCCGGACGCCGACAAGGTGCCGGAAATGGAAGCCTATATGGATGCGCTCCGCAAAGAGGGCGATTCCATCGGTGCCCGGATCAACGTCGTGGCTGATGGCGTGCCTCCCGGCCTTGGCGAGCCTGTTTTCGACCGCCTTGATGCGGATCTGGCCCATGCGCTGATGAGTATCAACGCGGTGAAAGGTGTGGAGATTGGCGCTGGTTTCGATTCGGTAGAGCAGAAGGGCACCGAGCACCGGGACGAGATGACGCCTGAAGGCTTTCTTTCCAATAACGCCGGCGGTGTACTGGGCGGCATTTCCTCCGGACAACCCATCGTGGCCAGCATCGCCCTGAAGCCCACGTCCAGTCTGCGCTTGCCCGGTCGTAGCATCGATGTGAACGGCAATCCGGTGGAGGTGATTACCACCGGCCGTCACGACCCCTGTGTGGGTATCCGGGCCACGCCGATTGCTGAAGCCATGATGGCCATCGTTCTGATGGATCATTACCTGCGCCATCGTGGTCAGAATGGTGATGTGGAGGTTTCTACGCCTGTGCTCGGGCAGCTTTGATCTCCCTGGTGTTTGGCTTGGGAGAAGCGGCTCCGGCCCGGCAGACCGTTCAAAAAACGCCCGTGAATACGTCCCTGTAGGGCTTGGTCGCGCCATCCATGGCGCTCCACATTTTTGAACGGTCTGCCCGGCCGAATCCGCCAAATCTCACGATAGTTCTGCAGGAGTGCTGGTATTTACTGGCGGCTTTCGAATCTTTATTTCTGGTTTTTCGCCCTTCTGGGTGGACTGCTTCCGTATTGGTCTCTGTACCTAAAGGGGCAGGGCTATACCTATCTTCAGATCGCCACGTTGATGGCGACCATCCAGCTTACTAAGATCGTAGCCCCCAGTGTCTGGGGATGGCTCGGGGACCGGAGTGGCCAGCGGGTCAGGCTGGTGAGGTTCGGTGCCATTACCGGCTCGCTGTTCTTTGCCGGCGTTTTCCTTGAGCCGGGCTTTTATGGCCTGTTGCTGGTGATGCTTGCCTTCACCTTTTTCTGGAACGCTATCCTGCCTCTGTACGAGGTGATTACGCTTCGCACTCTGGGAGCGCAGAAGGAGAAATACGGACGGGTACGGCTTTGGGGCTCGGTCGGGTTCATTGCCGCGGTCGCCGGGGTTGGCGGAATCCTCGAGATTGTTCCGGTGAGCTTCCTCCCATGGCTGTTGCTGCCCGTGTTCGCAGGTATTGCGGTATCGGCGTTTCTGGTGCCGTCAGAGCGGGGAGAGGTAAAGCCAAAGGCCCCTAAGGGCAGCCTGAAGGAGATTGTCACCCATCCAGCGGTGGTCACCTTCTTTCTGATGAACTTCCTGCTCCAGGTATCCCACGGGCCGTACTACACCTTCTTCAGTATCCATCTCGAGCAGCATGGTTATGGCAAGTTGCCCATCGGTCTGTTGTGGTCTCTGGGTGTGGTCGCTGAGATTGGGTTATTTCTGGTGATGCACCGGTTTACCCGTCGCTTCTCTGTTCGGCAGATTGCCATCGGGGCCCTGGTGCTGACCATGATTCGCTGGGCGTTGATAGCCGAGCTGACCGACGTGGTTGCAGTGCTGATCTTCGCCCAGCTTCTTCATGCCGCTTCCTATGGGGCCCTGCATGCGATTTCAGTGCAGTACATCCAGGGCTTTTTCGGCAAACACCACCATGGCCAGGGCCAGGCGCTCTACAGTGGTCTGACCTTCGGCGCAGGCGGTGCGGCCGGTGCCTGGATATCCGGGTTCCTGGTGGATGGCATCAGTACCAGTGCCGCCTTTTGGGGCGGAGCAGTGGCCATGGCACTGGCGGTGCTGATTACCTGGCGGGGCCTGAGGCCGCCGCCAGGTGACATCTGATACGGGTAACTACTCTTCCGGATCCTCGTCGTCTTCCTCGATTTTGAGCGAAAGACCACTTCCAGTCGGACCCGAGTCGGCTGAAGAGTCCGCGCCTCCCTGACCATGCAGTTTGATCTTCAGGCGCAGGTTGTTGGCAGAGTCGGCATTCTTGAGCGCTTCCTCTTCGGAAATCTTGCCTTCCTTCCATAGATTGAACAGCGCCAAGTCAAAGGTCTGCATGCCGACGTTGGCAGACTTCTCCATGATTTCCTTGATGCCTTCGATTTCACCGCGCAGGATCAGTTCGCTGATGGTGGGTGTGCCGAGCAGGATTTCGATAGCTGCGCAGCGCTTCTTGTCGATCGTTGGTACCAGCCGTTGGGAGACGAACGCGCGCAGGTTCATCGCAAGATCCATCAGCAGCTGAGGGCGCCGCTCCTCAGGGAAGAAATTGATGATACGATCCAGCGCCTGGTTGGCATTGTTGGCGTGCAACGTGGAAATACACAGGTGCCCGGTCTCGGCAAAGGCCAGGGCATGTTCCATGGTTTCGCGGTCGCGAATCTCACCGATCAGTATGACATCCGGAGCCTGGCGCAGTGTGTTCTTGAGCGCTTTCTGGAAGCTCCGGGTGTCAACGCCTACCTCGCGCTGGTTAACGATGCACTTTTTGTGGCGGTGGATGTATTCCACCGGGTCTTCGATCGTAATGATGTGGCCGGCAGAATTGCTGTTCCGGTGATCGATAAGGGCGGCGAGAGAGGTGGATTTGCCCGAACCTGTGGCACCAACGAACAGAACCAGACCCCGTTTGGTCATCACCACATCCTTGAGGATCGGCGGCAGACCAAGGTCATCGGCGTTCGGAATCTCGGTCACGATGTTCCGCGCGACGATTGAGATCTCATTACGTTGCCGGAAAATGTTGATGCGGAACCGGCCGACGTTGCGAATGCTGTATGCCAGGTTCATCTCGAGCTCCTGCTCGAACTCAGCGATCTGCTCATCGTCCATGATGGTATAGGCGATATCCTTGATCGTACCTGGCGCCATGGGAGACCGGTCGATGGGCTTGAGCGAACCATGGAATTTGGCGCAGGGCGGGGCGCCGGTACTCAGGTAAAGGTCCGAGCCATCGTGCTTGGCCAGAATCTTGAGGTAATCGTCAAAGCCCATGTCTTCTCCTGATCGTCAATGATTTACGTAGATTTGCCCGTCTCTTCTTCCCGCACGACCTTCAGCAGCGCCCTTGCCGCCTGGCTGAGCTGACGTCCGGCCAGCCCGACACCACCCAGCATGCGGTTAACGGGATAGCCGGTTTCCAGCTTGTGGACCGACTCATCCAGCATGTTCACCGGCAAAACACTCCAGCCAAGACCGACACTCGTCATCATCTTGAGCGTCTCAAGGTAATTGGTCGGTATCTGCTGGTTCAGCGGAAGATTCGCCTCCAGAAAAAGGCGACTGACAGACCGATAGGTGGCGGTAGTGGTATCCGGCAACAGAGCCGGATAATCGGCAAGATCCTCCAGTGAGGCAGAAACCTGTCCCGACAACTCATGATCCCGCCCGACCACAAACGCCATCGGATCGGACCACTGTTCATATACCACGAACTGGCTCCCCATACTGTCACTGAGTGTGACAAAGGCCAGCTCCGCGTTACGCTTCAGCATCTGCGCGTAAGCGGCATCCGACTCCATGAATTGAAGATTCAACCGAACCTCGGGGTAATCACGGGAAAAGCGCCTGAGCCAATTGGGCAGATGGTGCAGCCCGATGTGGTGCGAGGCGATAATCTCCAGCTTTCCGCTGATCTCCCCGTCATCTGCAGACAGCGCCACCCGTGCGTTATGAATCTCGTCCAGGATCTTTCTCGCATGGGGCAGCAACCTTGTTCCGGCATCCGTCAGTCTTATCTCACGGTGGCTGCGGTCAATCAGTTTGGTGCCCAGCTGGTTCTCCAGAGCCGCCAGACGCTTACTGATTGCTGGTTGGGTAAGGTGCAGAACCTCGGCGGCTTCCGAGAAGGAGCCTTGGTCGACAATGGTGAGAAACGCTCTCAGAGAATTGGAATCCATTTCCGGACATTTCCCCTTCGGTGGCACTCAAAAGTTTGGGGGCTGGTTTGATCCGGCTTTCCAAAACTGTGCGGAGCCATGGATGGCGGAGCTCAAGCGTCACATGGACGTGCCGCAAGGAGCGTGTTTTGGAAAGCCGGATCAAATCAGACCCTTCACCAAAGCTAAGATATGCCAGGAAGGAATGCAAAGAATAAAAAACATGAATTGAGGTTATGCAGCTCAGGGGAGTAACATAACCAACAATGAAGTCAAAACCAGAAACCCCCAGAGAGTGAGAGAGAACCATGGCGGGCAAGACCTTATACGACAAATTGTGGGACGACCACCTGGTCAAACAGCGGGACGACGGCTCCGCACTGATCTACATTGACCGTCAGTTGCTGCACGAAGTCACCTCACCACAAGCGTTTGAAGGCCTGCGCCTCGCTGGTCGCAAGCCGTGGCGCATCGACGCCAACATCGCCACCCCGGACCACAACGTCCCGACTACCGATCGTGACAAAGGCATCGACGGCATCGTCGACCCTGTATCCCGCACCCAGGTCGAAACCCTCGACATGAACTGCGACGAGTTCGGCATCCTCGAATTCAAGATCAAGGACCAGCGCCAGGGCATCGTCCACGTCATCGGGCCAGAGCAGGGTGCCACCTTGCCGGGCATGAGCATCGTATGTGGTGACTCCCACACCTCCACCCACGGCGCCTTCGGCTGCCTGGCCCACGGTATCGGTACCTCCGAAGTCGAACACGTACTGGCCACCCAGTGCCTGGTCCAGAAAAAGATGAGAAACATGCTGGTCAAGGTCAATGGCAAGCTTGGTCCCGGCGTGACCGGCAAAGACGTGGTCCTCGCCATTATCGGCAAGATCGGTACCGCCGGCGGTACCGGCTACGCCATCGAATTTGGCGGTGAAGCCATCCGCGGTCTCAGCATGGAAGCCCGGATGACCATCTGCAACATGTCCATCGAAGCCGGTGCCCGCGTTGGTATGGTGGCGGTGGACGACACCACCATCGACTACGTCAAAGGCCGCCCGTTCGCCCCGAAAGGCGAGACCTGGGGGAAGGCCGTGGACTACTGGCGCACCCTGCACAGCGATGACGATGCCGTGTTCGACAAGGTGGTCGAGCTGGACGGCTCCGCCATCATGCCGCAAGTAAGCTGGGGTACCTCTCCGGAAATGGTTACTGGTGTCGATGGTGCTGTGCCGGATCCAGCCCGGGAAGAAGATCCCATCAAGCGTGAAGGCATTGTCCGTGCGCTCAAGTACATGGGATTGCAGCCGAACCAGAAGATCACCGACATCCAGCTCGATCGTGTCTTTATCGGCTCCTGCACCAACAGCCGCATCGAGGATCTGCGCGAGGCCGCGGCCGTGGTCAAGGGTCGCAAGGTTGCGTCCAGCCTCAAGCAGGCCATGGTTGTGCCGGGCTCAGGCCTGGTAAAGGCGCAGGCCGAACAGGAAGGTCTGGACAAGATCTTTATCGAAGCCGGCCTGGAATGGCGCGATCCGGGTTGCTCCATGTGTCTGGCCATGAACGCCGACAAACTGGGGCAGGGCGAGCATTGTGCCTCCACCTCCAACCGGAACTTCGAGGGCCGTCAGGGCTTTGGTGGTCGTACCCACCTGGTCAGCCCGGCCATGGCCGCTGCCGCTGCGGTGACCGGCCACTTCGTTGATGTCCGTGAATTGATGCACTGAGCCACAGGAGAGAGACCATGCGAGCATTTACGCAACACCAGGGTATTGTTGCCCCCATGGACCGTTCCAATGTGGACACGGACATGATCATTCCCAAGCAGTTTCTGAAATCCATCAAGCGGACCGGTTTCGGACCGAACCTGTTTGACGAACTGCGCTACCTGGACGAGGGCAAGCCGGATCAGGATAGCTCCCAGCGCCCGATCAATCCGGACTTCGTGCTGAACCAGGATCGCTACAAGCATGCCAGCGTGCTGCTTGCCCGCAGCAACTTTGGTTGCGGCTCCAGTCGGGAGCACGCGCCCTGGGCGCTGGATGATTTCGGCTTCCGGGTCATTATTGCCCCGAGCTTTGCCGATATCTTCTATAACAACTGCTTCAAGAATGGCCTTTTACCTATTGTTTTGCCGGAAGAAGTGGTTGATCAACTGTTCCGCGAGACAGAAGAGAACGAAGGCTATCAGCTGACGGTGGACCTGGAGGCGAAAACCGTGACCACGCCCTCCGGTGAATCCTTCAGCTTCGAGGTGGATGACTTCCGCCGGCACTGCCTGCTCAACGGCCTGGATGATATCGGTGTCACCCTCGAGGACGCCGACCTGATCCGCGACTACGAAGAAAAGCGCAGGCAGACCGCCCCCTGGCTGTTCAATACCGGCAACTGATCTCGTTCACTGACTTTAAGGAAGAACTTCATGTCCAGAAATATTCTCATGCTCCCGGGTGACGGAATCGGCCCTGAAATCGTTGCCGAGGCTGAAAAGGTCCTGAACCAGGTGAATGACCAGTTTAGCCTGGGGCTGAGCTTCGAAACCGCGCTGGTCGGCGGTGCCGCCGTTGATGAGGCGGATACCCCGCTGCCCGAGGAAACCCTTGAAAAGGCGAAGGCGGCCGACGCCATCCTGCTCGGCGCGGTCGGTGGCCCCCAGTGGGACAGCCTGCCCATGGCCAAGAGGCCGGAGAAGGGCCTGCTGGGCCTGCGCTCCAATCTCCAGCTGTTTGCCAACCTGCGCCCTGCCATCCTGTATCCGCAGCTGGCGTCTGCTTCCTCGCTCAAGCCGGAAGTGGTGTCCGGTCTGGATATCATGATCGTGCGCGAGCTGACTGGCGGTATTTACTTCGGTCAGCCCCGTGGTGTGCGTGAACTCGAGAGTGGAGAGCGGCAGGGCTACAACACTTACGCCTACACCGAATCGGAAATTCGTCGCATAGGCCGGGTGGCCTTCGAGGCGGCCCAGCAGCGGGGTAAGAAGCTGTGCTCCGTGGACAAGGCCAACGTGCTGGAAGTGACTGTTCTGTGGCGGGAAATCATGGAAGATCTGAAGCGCGAATACCCAGATGTAGAGCTGTCCCACATGTACGTGGATAACGCCGCCATGCAGCTGGTACGGGCCCCCAAACAGTTCGATGTAATTGTGACTGGCAACATGTTTGGTGATATTCTTTCGGACGAAGCGGCTATGCTCACCGGTTCCATCGGCATGTTGCCGTCCGCATCGCTGAACTCCCGGAAGCAGGGAATGTACGAGCCCTGCCACGGTTCGGCGCCGGATATTGCCGGTCAGGGCATTGCCAATCCGCTGGCCACCATCCTCAGTGCTGCCATGATGTTGCGTTACAGCCTGGGTGAGGAAAACGCCGCAGAAGCCATCGAAGCGGCGGTCAGCAAGGTTCTGGACCAGGGCCTGCGCACGGCTGACATCATGTCGGAAGGCGCGCAGAGAGTGTCCACCCGGGAAATGGGTGAGGCGGTGCTCGCAGCACTCTGAGCGGGCGATCCCGGTTCAGACCGACAGAGACCCGACGGCAACAGGATGCAGTTGCCGCGGGATCATCCATCCTGTCCCTGCCAGCGATAACGGTAGCGGGCGGGCATAAATCAACGAGGTTCAAAGGTCGCACATGAAGCGAGTTGGACTTGTAGGTTGGCGTGGCATGGTGGGCTCGGTCCTCATGCAGCGCATGCGTGAAGAAAACGATTTTGCTGACATCGATCCGGTGTTCTTCTCCACCTCCCAGACCGGGAAACCGGCTCCGGATGTCGGCAAGGAAGGCGTTCCGCCACTGCAGGACGCTTTCGATATCGATACTCTCAAATCCATGGACGTCATCGTCACCTGTCAGGGGGGTGATTACACCGGTGAGGTTTACCAGAAACTGCGTGACGCAGGCTGGGCAGGTTACTGGATCGATGCCGCGTCCACTCTGCGGATGGTTGATCATTCCGTGATCGTCCTGGACCCGGTTAACCGCAACGTGATCGATGACGCCCTGGATAAGGGTGTGAAGGATTACGTTGGCGGTAACTGCACCGTCAGCCTGATGATGCTGGCCCTCGGCGGACTGCTCGAGCAGGACCTGATCGAGTGGGTGTCTCCCATGACCTATCAGGCCGCTTCCGGCTCTGGCGCCAAGCACATGCGGGAGCTGCTGAACCAGATGGGTGCGCTCAACAGCGCGGTGAAATCCGAGCTGGACGATCCTTCCTCCGCGATCCTGGAAATCGATCGCAAGGTAACCGACACCATGCGTTCCGGCGATTTCCCAACCGAGAACTTCGGTGTGCCTCTGGCGGGCAGCCTGATTCCGTTCATCGACAAGCAGCTCGATAACGGCATGAGCAAGGAAGAGTGGAAAGCGGGCGTCGAGACCAACAAGATTCTCGGTCGCAGCGACAACCCGATTCCCATCGATGGTATCTGTGTTCGTATCGGTGCCATGCGTTCCCACAGCCAGGCACTGACCATCAAGCTCAAGAAGGACCTGTCCGTTTCCGAGATTGAAGGAATTCTGGCGAAGGCCAATGACTGGGTGAAGGTCATCCCGAACGACCGGGATGCGACCATGGAAGAGCTGACGCCGGCGAAAGTGACCGGTACACTCAGCATCCCCATCGGACGAATCCGTAAGCTGGCCATGGGCCCGGAATATATCTCCGCGTTCACTGTTGGTGACCAGCTGCTGTGGGGCGCTGCAGAGCCGCTGCGGCGCATGCTCCGGATCCTTCAGGAGCGTTAAGAAGTGTTACGCAGGGGTAATTAATGCCAACTGTGTCCGGTTTCAGAAAACCGGTTGGGGGCGGAGGCTGATTTCGGCCTCCGCCCCTGTTATTTTCAGGGAACCTAGGGGGTTCCGGCTTGAAGATAAAAAAGTGGTGCAAGGATTGCAGCTGATTGATTGATAAACGAGGCTTTATCAACAATACTTGCGAAATTGAATATTAAAATCGCGACATAATAACGAAAATTATCCAGACGGAAGTCATCCAACCTCATCCGATTCTGTTTTGAAGAAAGCAGTAACGAATAACGGAGACTGGAAAGGAAAAAGCATGAAGGTACGCAAGCTTGCGGTTGCCCTGGCTCTGGCAGGAGGGCTCGGTTCCGGCGTTGCACAGGCCCTTGGGCTGGGAGAAATCGAACTTCAGTCCTATCTGAATGAGCCATTGGATGCGGAAATCGTTCTGCCCCAGAGCCGGGGAGTGAGCCCTGGCGATGTTCTGGTCAATATTGCTTCGGACACCGCCTATGAGCGTGTGGGGCTGGATCGCAACCAGTTTCTCAGCAAGCTCCGTTTTGAGGTTGTGACCGGCACAGACGGTAATCTCGTGGTCAATGTCTCCTCCCGGGAACCGCTGCGCGAACCGTACCTGAATTTCCTGCTGGAGCTGACCTGGCCGAACGGACGGCTGATGCGTGAATACGCGGTGCTGGTTGATCCGCCCGTGTACGCCGAAGATTCCGGCGTCCGTGAACAGGTAGCTGCCCCCAGCTCCACCACGCGTACCTCCGAGCCTGCCGCTCAACCGACCCGCAGCAGCGAATCCATCCGGCGCCAGGCCGAGGCGGAAAGTTCGCTCGGTCGTGGTTATTCTGCAGATACCTTTGGCCCTACCGGTCCCTCAGATACGCTCTGGACGATCGCCTCGCGGGTCCGTCCCGATAACAGCGTGTCCATGCAACAGGTGATGCTGGCCATCCAGGATCTGAATCCGGATGCTTTCATCGGTGGCAACATCAACCGGCTCAAGCGCGGTGAAGTCTTACGGGTACCCACCAGGGACCAGATCCAGACTCGTACCCGGGCTGAAGCCACGCGCATCGTCAGCCAGCAGAATCAGGAATTCCAGTCTCCCCAACGCACAGTCGATGCCACCCCGACTCCCCAACAGACGCAGCCAACCGAGCAGGCTGCAACGGCTGGTGGAGACGCCGAGCTGAAGCTCCTGGTAGCCGAGGAAAGTGACTCCCGGGATACCGCCGACGGTGGTTCCGCCGGCGGTGACAGCGACCTGCCCGGCGGTGTGGATGCCGGCGAGGCCATTGCCATGGAAGAGCTGGAGAGTGCACGACGTGAAAATGCGGAACTGAACAGCCGCGTTGACGACCTGCAGGATCAGGTCGAGACCCTGCAGCGTCTGCTTGAGCTCAAGAACAGTCAGCTCGCGGAAATGCAGCAGATGGCCGGAGAGGGCGACGCTGAAGCGGTAGCGGGCGAAGCCGGAGCGCCTGGTGAGGGTGAGGCAGCTGCAACAGCGTCTGCTGAGGATGCCGCGGAACCCGGATCTGAAGAAACAGGCGCGGACGAGATGTCCGAAACTGTAGCTTCTGCGACCGGGTCCGATTCAGCCGCTGGTGAAGGGGAGCAGGGCGTAGCCGGGGCCGAGACAGACATGGCGGCTGACGAAGACGTTGCTGCAGAGGGTTTTGATGATGCGGCCCAGGCAGCCGGTGCAGCGGGTCAAGCCGCAGCAGACCAGGCCGAAGCCGACGCGACGAGCAGCAGTGCGGAGTCCGCAGATGCAACAGTCGCAGATGATGCCGCCGCGGCTGGCGGCCAGGAGCCTGAAGAAGAGGCAGCAGCTGCCCCGTCGCAACAGCAGACCCAGTCCGCCCAGCAGCCGCCGGCTCCGCAAAAAGCATTCCCCGGCAACATCATTGACATGATCGTCAACAATCCGATGTACCAGATCGCATTGGGCGGCGGCCTGATTCTCCTGCTCCTGCTCCTGCTTCTGTTGGCACGCCGGAATGCCAATCGTGAAAAAGAGTTCTATGACGAGCTCAACGCAGATTCCGAGGGCGAGTCCGATTCTTTCGAAGTTGACCTTGGTGAGGATGAAGCCAAGGCTCCCGAAGCTGCTGATGCGCTGGCTGAGGCCGACCGCTATGTTGCTTACGGTCAGACTGATCAGGCGGTACAGACCCTGGAAACCGCGATTTCCCGGGAACCGAGCCGTACCGATCTGCGCCTGAAGTTGTTGGCTCTTTATGCCGATAACCAGGACCGCCAGGGCTTCGAAAAACAGTTCGGTGAGATCGAAGCCTTCGAAGACGAGGACGCGCTGGCCGAGGCCAATGCCCTCCGCAGTCGTCTCGAGGAGGCGGAGTCAGTGCCCAGCATTGATGACCTGGAGTCACAGCTTCGTTCCGATTCATTCGGCACAGCTGAAGAAGATGCATCCGCCGAGACGTCTTCGGAGGCAGAAGTATCCGACGAACTGCTGGCAGACCAGTACGATGCGTCAAAGGAAGAGCAGGTTGAAAACGAGTTCGGTGACTTTGATACCGAATTCGCTGAATTCGATTTGAGTGATGTCGAGCAGGCCGAGGAAAAATCCGAAGATGCAGCGGATACGGAGTCCGAAGCTGCTGAAAATCGGGACGATACGATCGAGTTCGATCTGTCCTCCCTTGAGACGGAAGATGAAGGCGAGCCGGAAGCGAAGAACGAAGAGACTGATTTCTCGTCTCTTGAAATGGATCTGGAAGAGCCTGCCGAAGAGTCAAAGGAAGGCCAGAGTGATGAGTTCTCCCTGGAGCCGGAGGACGAGCCCGGTAAGCCGGCAGATGCGGAAGGCGAGGAAATGGAATCTGAGCTCAGCGGTCTGGACGAGTCGTTCCTGGATGAGCTGGATGCTGAACTCGACAAGGTCGCAGGCGAGGACGAGCTTGGCGGTGATGAGATTGAAGAGTCCTCACTGGATGATCTGGAGCTGGATGTCTCTGACGAGGATCTCGCCTTGATGGAGGAGTTCTCCGATTCCGCTGATACCACCAATCACCGTGAGGAGGAGCCTGCATCCCTCGACGAGGAGCTGGGTCTTGAAGACACCCTTGGCGAAGGCGACGTGATGGGAGAGGGCGAGGAGCCCAGCCCTGAACAGGAAGTTGCCGAGACCGAGGAGTTGGAGGATCTGGGTACCCTGGAGAACCTGGCGGAACAGGAAGCGCCTGCCGCTGACGAAGCTGCTGAAGAGGAGATTCCAGTGGCAAACGAGAAAACAGATCGGCCTGCACCTGTCGATATCGATGAGTCCGAGCTTGGCGAAGACGACGACTTCGACTTCCTGGCTGGCACCGATGAAGCAGCGACCAAGCTGGACCTGGCTCGCGCTTACATCGAGATGGGTGATAGCGATGGTGCCCGCGACATCCTGGAGGAAGTCGCACTGGAGGGTGATGACGCCCAGAAGGCAGAGGCGCAGGATCTCCTTAAAAATCTGTCCTGATCCGTTATAATCAAGCCTTCTGGTGACGAGCGCCGGCCCCGGTTTACGGGATACAGCCGGCGCTTTGTTTTTAAAGCAAGACCTTTTCGGACTTCCCCTTGTTCCTCGAAGCACAGCAACTGACCACAGACAACGCAATTGGTGACGGCCGGGTGGTCCTGGCCTTTGAATACGATGGCCGGAGTTTTCATGGCTGGCAGATGCAGAAATCCGGAGTGCGGTCGGTTGAAGGGGAGCTTTCCAGAGCAGTCGCCAAGGTAGCCGACCACCCGGTAGACCTGGTTTGTGCCGGTCGTACCGATGCGGGTGTTCATGCCAGTTACCAGATTGTCCATTTCGAGACGCCGTCGATCCGCAATCTGCGCTCATGGGTGATGGGAATCAACACGGCGCTTCCGGAGGATATCTCGGTCCATTGGGCGGGTCAGGGCGCGGACGATTTCCACGCACGGTTCTCGGCGGTCTATCGCCGTTACCGTTATGTGATCTACAACCACGCGGTTCGCCCGGGAATCCTGAGGGGCCAGGTCAGCTGGACCTTCCGTCCCCTGGATGAAGTCAGGATGCATGAGGCTGCCCAGGCGCTGGTTGGCGAGCATGATTTTTCATCTTTCCGGGCTGCCGGTTGCCAGTCCCTCACGCCTGTTCGCTTTCTTGAGAGAATTTCGGTAACCCGCAAGGGCGATTTCGTCGTAATAGATGTTCAGGCTAACGCTTTCCTGCACCACATGGTTCGCAACATAGCCGGGGCCCTGATGGCGGTCGGCAATGGCAAGGAATCTGTGGACTGGATTGCCGCGATACTGAATGAGCGGGATCGGACCGTGGGCGGCGTAACCGCACCTCCGGACGGGCTTTACCTGGTGGATGTGGGTTATCCTGCAGGTTACGGAATACCGAGGGCCGAATGTGGCCCGGGTTTTGTCCGCCCCTGGTTTCCGCTGGACGACAATCACCCGATTGAACCGACCCATATTCATCCCAAAAAGCCGATGCCGAAGCTATGAGCACAAGAGTTAAGATTTGTGGCCTGACCCGCCCCGAGGATGTGTCGGCAGCTATCAGTTGTGGCGCGGATGCCCTCGGGTTCGTGTTCTATGAACCCAGTCCGCGCTCCGTTTCCCCCGGGCACGCCGCAGCGCTGATTCGTGACATCCCGCCCTTTGTGCAAGCGGTCGGATTGTTTGTGAATCCGGAGCCCGAATTTGTCGCGCAGGTATTGTCCGAGGTGCCGCTGGATCTGCTCCAGTTCCATGGCGATGAAACGCCCGAGTTCTGTCGCAGTTTTGGCAGGCGCTGGATCAAGGCCATCCGGGTCCGCGAGGAAGGGCAGATCGAGACCGCTTTTCAGGATTACCGGGACGCCGCCGGCTTGCTGGTGGATGCCTGGGATCCGGATAAATACGGGGGCACCGGGCAGTCCTTCAACTGGCAGCTGATCCCTGAAAGCCGCCCCATGCCACTTGTATTGGCCGGTGGGTTATCATCTGATAACGTATCCCGCGCCGTAACACAGGTGAAACCCTGGGCCGTGGATGTCAGTGGCGGCGTCGAACGCAGCAAAGGCATCAAGGACATCCAGAAAATTTCCGACTTCATTAAAGAGGTTCACCGTGTCTGTAAAACTGACTGAAGAAATGCTGAGCGCGCTTCCCGATGCACGGGGTCACTTCGGTGCCTACGGCGGACGGTTTGTTTCTGAAACCCTGATGGACTCCCTGATGACTCTGGAAAAGGAATACCTTCGGATGAAGAAGGATCCCGAGTTCCAGGCCAAATTTGACGCGGATCTGGCGGATTACGTCGGTCGCCCGAGCCCGCTTTACTTCGCCGAGCGGTTGACACGGGAGACCGGCGGGGCTCAGATCTGGCTCAAGCGGGAAGATCTGAACCATACCGGCGCTCACAAGGTGAACAACACCATCGGTCAGGCGCTTCTGGCCAGTTTCCTTGGCAAGAAGCGGATTATTGCCGAGACCGGTGCAGGCCAGCACGGTGTCGCCACTGCCACGGTATGTGCACGGCTGGGCCTGGAATGCCACGTGTTCATGGGCGCGGAAGATGTTCAGCGGCAGTCCCTGAATGTGTATCGCATGAAGCTCCTGGGTGCCCAGGTCCACGCGGTTGAAGGCGGCACCCGGACCCTGAAAGACGCCATGAACGACGCCATGCGCGACTGGGTTTCCCATGTGGACGACACCTTCTACATCATTGGCACCGTGGCTGGCCCCCATCCTTATCCGCTTCTGGTACGGGATTTCCAGTCGGTGATCGGTCGTGAAACCCGCCGGCAGGCACTGGAGAAAACCGGTAAGCTGCCCGATGCGCTTGTTGCCTGTGTGGGTGGTGGATCGAACGCCATCGGCATGTTCTATCCGTTCCTCGGGGATGAGAATGTGGAGATGTATGGCGTTGAGGCCGGTGGCCTGGGTATCGAGACCGGCCAGCACGCCGCACCCCTGTGTGCCGGACGCCCGGGTGTATTGCATGGCAACCGCACCTACCTGATGGAAGACGAGAACGGCCAGATTGCCGGCACCCATTCCGTCAGCGCGGGCCTGGACTATCCGGGAGTCGGGCCTGAGCATGCATGGCTCAAGGATATCGGCCGCGCCAACTACGTGTCGGTGACCGACAACGAGGCCCTGGACGGCTTCCGTATGCTGACCCGGGTAGAGGGCATCATGCCGGCACTGGAGACTGCCCACGCGGTGGCCTACGGCGTGAAGAAGGCCGCGGAAATGGACAAGGACCAGATGCTGGTCATCAACATTTCCGGCCGGGGTGACAAAGACATTCACACCATCGCCCAACTTGATGGTATCGAGATTTGATGAAAGGACGGAAACTGGCATGAGCCGAATTCAAGGGGTAATGAAGGCCCTGAAGGAACAGGATCGGAAAGCGTTGATTCCCTATATCACGGCCGGTGATCCCCACCCGGATGTGACGGTGGATCTGATGCATACGCTGGTCAGTGCCGGCGCGGATATCATCGAGCTTGGTGTGCCGTTCTCCGACCCGATGGCGGATGGCCCGGTCATCCAGCTTGCCTGCGAACGGTCGCTCAAGCATGGAACCTCGTTGCGCCAGGTCATTGGCATGGTTAAAGAGTTCCGCAAGCAGGATGACAAGACCCCGGTGGTCCTGATGGGCTATCTCAACCCCATGGAAGCCATGGGTTACGAAGCTTTCGCCGAGGCGGCAGCGGATGCCGGCGTCGATGGTATTCTCACCGTTGATCTGCCGCCGGAAGAGGCGGATGACGTCGCGCCGCTGTTCACCAGCCGCAACCTGGACGCGATTTTCCTGCTGGCACCGACCACGATTGATGAACGGATCCGGGCTATTGCCGAGCACTCTTCCGGCTATGTGTACTATGTTTCATTCAAGGGTGTGACCGGTGCGGCTAAAATCAACGTCGACGAAGTGGCCGCCAAGGTCGCCCATATTCACGAGATGACGGCCTTGCCGGTCGGAGTCGGGTTTGGAATTCGTGACGCGGAAACAGCCGCTGCCGTTGGTCGGGTATCCGATGGTGTAATTGTTGGCAGTGTGCTGGTCGATACAATAGCCAGAAATCAGGCAGATACGGAAGAGCTCAAACGGGCCCTGACGGATCTGCTCCACCCGATGCGCGAAGCACTGGACAGCCTGGCCTCCTGACCGGAGGCCGTGGGCAGGCAGGCCTCACAGGACAGGATTGAATCATGAGTAACTGGCTGGACAAAATCATGCCGAGCAAGATCCGCTCGGAATCCAAGCAGAGAACCGGGGTCCCCGAGGGGCTCTGGAAGAAGTGCCCCAAGTGTGGAGCCTTTCTCTACAAGCCGGAACTTGAGAAGAATCTGGAAGTTTGCCCCAAATGTAACCATCACTTGCGGGTGAGCGCCCGTCGTCGACTGGACATCTTCCTCGACGAAGACGGCCGTGAGGAAATCGCAGCAGATCTGGAACCCTGGGATCGCCTCAAGTTCAAGGACAGCAAGCGGTACAAGGATCGCCTCTCCCAGGCCCAGAAGGGCACCGGTGAGAAAGACGCGCTGATCGCCATGAAGGGCACGACCCTGGGGGTTCCCCTGGTGGCCTGCTCCTTCGAGTTCAACTTCCTGGGCGGCTCCATGGGCCAGGTTGTAGGTGAGAAGTTCGTGCAGGCGGCCAACGTTGCCTTACGGGATCGGATTCCGCTGGTGTGTTTCTCCGCCAGTGGTGGTGCCCGGATGCAGGAAGCGATTCTGTCGCTGATGCAGATGTCCAAGACCGCCGCCGTGCTTGAACGGATGAAACAGGAAGGCATTCCCTACATTTCCGTGATGACCGATCCGGTATTCGGTGGAGTATCCGCGAGTCTGGCCATGCTGGGGGATCTCAACATTGCCGAGCCCAATGCGCTGATCGGTTTCGCCGGCCCGCGGGTGATCGAGCAGACGGTCCGTGAAAAGCTGCCGGAAGGCTTCCAGCGCAGTGAATTCCTGCTTGAGCACGGTGCCATCGACATGATTCTCCATCGCCACCAGCTGCGGGAGCGTTGCGCACACCTGCTCGCCAAGTTCACTGCGGATGAGAAGCCCGGTACCGAAGAGCCCATCGAGTTCGAAGTGTCCGAAAAGCCCGAAAACGATGCCGCCGAGCAGTAACACCAATGGCAAGCCCCCGGCCGCGCCGGGGGCCAATGCCTCGCCCGATCAGTGGCTTTCCTACCTGGAATCCATCCATCCCTCCGAAATAGATCTGGGTCTTGACCGGGTCCTGCTGGTTTTGCGCCGGCTGTTGCCCCGCAAACCCCGGGGCCGGATCATCACCGTCGCAGGCACCAATGGTAAGGGCAGTTCTGTCGCTGCCATCGATGCCCTGTTGCGCTCCGCCGGCCGCACAACCGGGGCTTATACCTCTCCGCACCTGCATCGCTACAACGAACGTGTCCGCATCGATGGCTCGGAGATCAGCGATGAGGCTCTGGTGCGCGCGTTCGAGGCAGTAGAACAGGCGAGGGGCAATACCACGCTGACCTATTTCGAATTTGGTACCCTGGCGGCGTTTGTGGCTTTTGCCGAGGCGGGAGTCCAGGATTGGGTGCTTGAGGTTGGTCTTGGTGGCCGGCTGGACGCGGTCAACGTACTCGATGCGGACTTTGCCATCATCACTTCTGTGGATATCGATCACGTAGCTTTCCTTGGTAATGACCGTGAAGTGATCGGTTTTGAAAAGGCCGGGATCCTACGGCCGGGCATTCCGGCGGTGTACGCTGATGAGGACGCCCCCAGATCGGTGTTGCAGCAGGTTTCGGCGCAAAAGGTATCGCTGGATCTGTTCGGTCGGGACTACCTGATCCGGCTGCCCGAAGACGGCGCTACCGGCGATTCCGCCAAGGTCCACCTGGAATACCGGGGCGAGACGATCCGTTTTCCCGCTGGCCCTCTGCCAGTGAAGAGTGTGGCGGCGGCTGTGGTGGCCATCCGGAAGCTGGAGCCGGAACTGAGCATCGCGCAGATTGAAACCACCCTTATGGGCCTGTCGGTCCCCGGTCGGTTCGAGCAACTTTCAGACAGCCCTCTGACCCTGGTGGACGTGGGCCACAACCCCCATGCGGCAACCTGGCTTGCCGACAGGTTGGCGTCCATGCGTCACGTAGACCAGCGGGTGGTTGCCGTCTATGGGGCCCTCGGCGACAAGGATGTGGAAGGTGTTGCCTCGGCCATGGCATCGGTGGTAGATGAGTGGTTCCTCGCACCGCTGGAGGTTCCCAGAGGGCTTGATGCCGTGACTCTGAGCGAGCGAGTGCGGCGCGCTGGCGTTACCGGGCTTAAGCAGTGTGAGTCAGTAGCGGCGGCCATTGCCGCAGCCAGGGAATCCGCCGGCCGGGATGGACTCGTGATTGTATTCGGGTCTTTCTTTACCGTTGCCGAAGCCCGTGATGCCCTTCAGGGCGACAGAGCTTAAACTTTGTCCATGGCGGGGGTTCCGGCTTTGAGTTATCGGAAACAGCCGTTTAGTATCGGCGATAGCAGTAAACTGTACAGGAACGGTTAACGGGAGTGGTAGCGTGGACGGACTGAAACAAAGGATCATCGGGGCACTGGTTCTCGTGTCCCTGGCGGTTATCTTTGTGCCGATGATTTTCGATGAGCCTCATTCCGAGCGCACCTCCACGCCCATCCAGATTCCGGAAGAGCCGCCGTTCCCGGAAGTGAACGCCCCGTCGGAAGAGATTCCGGAGCCTCCCGTTTATGAAATCGAGGAGTCGGTCGCACCTGAAGCAACTTCGCAGGTTGGGCAGCCCGCACAAACGATGCCCGCCGAGACCGAACAGTCGGCTGGTTACCGGGTAATCGAGGATGAGGAGGCCGTTTCGGAGTCACAGCCGGCAGCAGATAACAGCGTAGACAACGCTGCCGTCAGCGCTGGTACCGATCAGCAGGCCGATGACACGGCTGAGTCGCAGCCGGCCGCGTCCGGAGAGTCGGAGAAGGCTGAGTATACCCGCTCCCTTGAAGGCGCCTGGGTGGTGCAGCTGGGCAGTTTCGGTAATCCCGATAATGCCCGCAGGCTCAGGGACCAGGTGCGGGAGAAGGGCTACGGATCCCATCTTCAGGAGCTGACCCGCGGCGATACTGCCCTGACGCGGGTGTTCAGCGGGCCCTTTGCCAGTAAATCCGAAGCCGAAGCCGCCAAACGGGTGCTGGACGATGCGTTCAACCTGAACAGTCTGGTCACCGAGGGTGATAAATAACGTGTTGACCCCGGATTATGAGCGTCGTGCAGTTTGGTGGCGCTGCGATTCCTGATAGAATTCGCGCTTTCTTTTCTCTGCCGGGTTTTTCATGGAATCGCTGATCTGGATTGACTGGGTCATAATTGTCCTCATTGCGGTTTCCACGCTGATCAGTCTCAAGCGTGGATTCGTCAAGGAAGCCCTGTCACTGGTTACCTGGATTGCAGCTTTCATCCTGGCCAGGACTTTCCACCCGCAGATGCAATCCCTCTTGGAGAGCACCGTCGAGACGCCTCTGGTGCGCCTGATTGCGGCGTTTGCCATCCTGTTCTTTGGTACTCTGATTGTCGGAGCCATCATCAATAACATGATCGGCCATCTCGTTCGTGTCACCGGACTGTCGGCAACGGACCGGGTGCTCGGCATGGGCTTCGGCCTGCTCAGGGGTTTGGTCGTGGTGATTGTCGGGATTGCCTTCACCCGTTACACCCCGCTGGCTCAGGACACCTGGTGGCGGGAATCCGTGATGATCGACAGGCTTGCCGTGGTAGAGGACTGGTCACGGCGCACCTTCGGCGATGAATTCGCCCGTTTTCTGGAGCCAGCGGGGGAGGGCGAGGCCCGACCAGAAGCTCCGGAGGCAAGTCAGGGAAAAGAAGACGTGGAACCCAGGTCCGCGTCCCGTTAACATTCAGTATTAACACTCGGAGAAGATCCTATCCATGTGTGGCATTGTCGGCATCGTCAGTACTTCCAACGTCAATCAGTCGCTCTATGATGCGCTGACTGTACTTCAGCACCGGGGCCAGGACGCGGCGGGCATTGTTACCTTTCAGGACGAACGTTTTTATCTGCGCAAGGACAACGGCCTGGTGCGGGATGTCTTCCACACCCGTCACATGCGTCGTCTTGTGGGTAATGTCGGGATCGGCCACGTGCGCTATCCCACCGCCGGTACCTCAAGTTCTGCCGAAGCCCAGCCGTTCTACGTCAACAGTCCTTACGGCATCACCCTGGCGCACAATGGCAACCTGACCAACGCCGATGAGCTGGCGAGGGATCTCTTCCGCACTGACCTTCGCCATATCAATACCAACTCCGATTCGGAAGTACTGCTCAACGTGTTCGCCCATGAGCTGCAGAAGCTGGGCAAGCTGACGCCGACGAAAGACGAGATATTCTACGCGGTGAAGGCGGTGCACAAGCGCTGCCGTGGCGCCTATGCGGTGATTGCCATGATTACCGGTTACGGAATTATCGGTTTCCGTGACCCGAACGGGATCCGTCCCGCCTGTTACGGGGTGCGCGAGACCGAGGATGGCGGCAAGGAATACATGATTGCCTCCGAGAGCGTGGCGCTGAGTGCCGCCGGCTTCAAGCTGGTCCGGGATATCGCGCCGGGTGAGGCGGTCTATATCGAGACCGATGGCACCCTCTACACCCAGCAGTGTGCGGATGAGGCCCACCTGTACCCCTGTATTTTCGAGCACGTCTATTTTGCCCGCCCTGACTCCATCATCGACAAGGTCTCCGTCTACAAGGCCCGGTTGCGTATGGGCGAGACCCTGGCGGAAAAGGTTATGCGCGAGCGGCCGGATCATGACATTGACGTGGTCATCCCGATCCCGGATACCAGCCGGACCTCGGCGATGCAAATGGCTCACCGGCTGGGCGTCAAGTTCCGTGAAGGGTTCATCAAGAACCGCTACATCGGCCGGACCTTCATCATGCCGGGCCAGAAGATGCGGAAGAAATCCGTTCGCCAGAAGCTGAACCCGATCGATCTGGAGTTCCGTGGCAAGAACGTGATGCTGGTGGACGATTCCATCGTCCGCGGCACCACCTGCAAGGAAATCGTCCAGATGGCCCGGGATGCCGGCGCGAAGAACGTCTATTTTGCCTCCGCGGCGCCCCCCGTGCGTTATCCGAATGTGTACGGCATCGATATGCCGTCCGCCAGTGAGTTGATCGCCCATGACCGCACCATCGAGGAGATCCGGGAGTTGATCGGCGCCGACTGGTTGCTGTATCAGGATCTGGAGGACCTTATTACCTGCGTCAGCGATGTGAATGACCAGATTGAAGGCTGGGAATGTTCGGTCTTTACCGGAAACTACGTCACCGGTGACGTCGACCGGGCCTACCTGGACAAGCTTGAGGACCTCCGAAAGGATGAATCACGCAGCACGTCCGGTGGCGACTCGTCCGACAACGGTATTATCGATCTTCACAACGATGAAGACTGATTGTCCGGGAACCCAGGCCAGGAGACGCCCATGACCTTTCGCAGAGAAGAAACCGTCCAGATTCCGGAATCGGATCTCGAGGGTATGTCCGTGGACACCCTGGCCGTGAGGGCAGGGCAGATCCGTACCGATCAGCTGGAGCACAGTGACGCGATCTTTCCCACCTCAAGCTTCGTCTATGGCAGTGCCGCCCAGGCAGCGGCGCGGTTTGGCGGCGACGAACCGGGAAATATCTATTCCCGGTTCACCAATCCGACCGTCCAGGCTTTCGAGGGTCGCATTGCAGCCATGGAAGGTGGCGAGCGTGCCGTGGCCACGGCTTCCGGCATGGCGGCGATTCTGAGCACCTGCATTTCGTTGCTCAAGAGCGGGGATCACGTCATCTGTTCCAGAGGTGTTTTCGGAACCACCAACGTTCTGTTCCAGAAGTACCTTGCCCGGTTCGGGGTGGAGACCACCTTTGTCAGCCTGACCAATTACGAGGAATGGCAGCAGGCCATTCGTCCTGAAACCCGCATGCTGTTCCTCGAAACCCCGTCCAACCCCTTGTGCGAAGTGGCGGACCTCGAGGAATTATCCAGGCTCGCCCGGGCCAGTGATGCGCTTCTGGTGGTGGATAACTGTTTCTGCACTCCCATTCTTCAGCGGCCGCTGGAGCATGGTGCGGACATCGTCATCCATTCTGCTACCAAATACCTCGATGGTCAGGGCCGTTGTGTCGGGGGCGTCGTGGTTGGTTCAGAGAAGCTGATGGAAGAGGTTTACGGCTTTCTCCGTTCCGCGGGCCCGACCATGAGCCCGTTCAATGCCTGGGTTTTCCATAAGGGTCTGGAAACGTTACCAATCCGTATGCGCGCCCATTGCGACAATGCGTTAGAGTTGGCATTGTGGCTGGAGCAGCAAAATGCAGTGGAATCCGTGTATTACGCGGGTCTGCAGAGCCATCCCCAGCATGAGTTGGCAAAGAAGCAGCAAAAAGGCTTCGGCGGGGTACTTTCGTTCCGCGTCAAAGGTGGTCGCGAAGAGGCCTGGCGTTTTATCGACGCCACGCGGATGATCTCCATTACCGCCAACCTGGGGGATGTGAAGACAACCATTACCCATCCGGCAACCACGACTCATGGCCGCTTGTCGCCCGAGGACAAGGATCACGCAGGTATTACCGAGAACCTGATCCGATTGTCGGTCGGCATTGAGGACGTCGAGGATCTGAAAACAGATCTGATACGAGGCTTCGACGCCCTGGGCAGTTAAAGTAACGGACACGTCAGAGCATTCATGGCCGAAACCGCAAAAGCTAAGAAAGCATCCCCGGAACTTACGGAAAAGCAGCAGCGTTTTCGTCGTCTTGCCGCACAGGGCGCGCGTGAGGGCGCGGTAATCGCGTTGATTGCCCTGGCGATTTACCTCGCCATGGCCCTGGTCACCTTTACCCCCGGTGATCCCGGCTGGGCCAGCATCGGGCATGACACCTCGGTCCGCAACTACGCCGGCCGCACAGGCGCCTGGCTGGCGAGCCTGTTCATGGATTTCTTTGGTCACATGGCCTATCTCTTCCCGGTGATGATTGCCGGCTACGCGATCATGCTGATCCGGCGTCGGAATGAATCGCTGGACCTGCACTGGCCGCTATTTCTGATGCGCTTTGGCGGTTTCCTCCTGAT
Organism: Marinobacter sp. DUT-1; assembly: GCF_050379415.1. Classification (NCBI taxonomy): domain Bacteria; kingdom Pseudomonadati; phylum Pseudomonadota; class Gammaproteobacteria; order Pseudomonadales; family Marinobacteraceae; genus Marinobacter; species Marinobacter sp. DUT-1. The sequence goes on along the minus strand of NZ_JBNRLS010000002.1, from coordinate 455,516 downwards.
CCTGCTGTCGTCGACCAGCCTGCTGTCCCTGTATTCGGTTTTCGGGCTTGGCGTGTCCTCGGGTGGTGTGCTGGGAACGGCCGTGTCCGAAGCGATGGTCCGGTTCTTCAACCTGCCGGCAACGACGCTTCTGCTGATCGCTATTTTCCTGTTTGCGCTTACGGTAACCACCGGCCTGTCCTGGTTCTGGCTGATGGACCAGGTGGGCGGTCTGACCCTGCGTTTCGGTCAGTTTCTCAAAGGTTTGTTCACATCCAGCGGCGACAAGCCTGCGAAGCCCAGGGCCGAGAAGAAAGCGCCGGAGGCTCCGAAGAAAGAACCGCCCATCGTGAATGACCGGGTTGAGAGCAATGCTGAGACCGCGGGGGGCAAAAAGGACCGTTGGTGGCATCGCTTGCCGGGCCTGGGTCCCCGCAAGGCCAGGTCCGAGGCGCCAGTCCAGCGTAGGGAACCGGCCCTGGACGGTCTGAGTGCCTCGGAACCGGCTGAGCCGGCGCGCCTGGAGAATTTCAGTGCGCGGGACAGCGGCGACAAGCCCGAGCCTCGGGCAAAGCCGGTAAAACCGGAGGCGCAGCCGGCCTCCCGATCCTTCAAGATCTCTCCGTTCAAGAAAGAGGATCAGTCGAAGGCGGAGAAAGGCAAGAAGCCCGGCCAGGGTTCCCTGCTGGAGGATATCGAAAGCCCGATTCCCCCTCTGACACTGCTGGATCCCCCCGAGGAGCACAAGGAGAAGGGCTACTCCGAGGAATCCCTGGAACATATGTCCCGCCTGCTGGAAGAGAAGCTGGCTGATTTCGGTGTCTCCGTGGAGGTGGTGGAGGTCAATCCCGGCCCGGTGATCACCCGCTTCGAGATCAAGCCCGCTCCCGGCGTGAAAGTGAGCAAGATTTCCAATCTGGCCAAGGACCTTGCGCGGTCCCTGGCGGTACTCAGCGTGCGGGTGGTAGAGGTTATTCCCGGCAAATCCGTTGTCGGTATCGAAATTCCCAACGAGGAACGGGAAATGGTCCGCCTGTCCGAGGTGCTTGGTGCGCGGGTATTCACCGAAAGCTCCTCGCCGCTGACCCTGGCCCTGGGTAATGACATCGGTGGCAACCCGGTGGTGGCCAACCTCGCCAAGATGCCGCACCTGCTGGTGGCCGGTACCACCGGTTCCGGTAAGTCGGTGGGGGTCAATGCCATGCTCCTTAGCATGCTGCTGAAGGCCACTCCCGAGGAGGTACGCTTCATCATGGTGGATCCGAAGATGCTGGAACTCAGCATCTATGACGGCATTCCCCACCTGCTGGCCCCGGTGGTGACTGACATGAAGGAAGCCGCCAACGCCCTGCGTTGGTGCGTCGCCGAGATGGAACGCCGGTACAAGCTGATGGCCAACCTCGGGGTCCGGAACATTGCCGGTTACAACCGCAAGGTCAAGGATGCCCAGGCCGCCGGTGAGCCCATTCTGGATCCGCTATGGAAGCCGGACGAGTATCTCGAAAACGACGAGGAGAACCGGCCCGAGCTGGAAACCCTGCCGTTCATCGTCGTCGTCATTGACGAGTTCGCCGACATGATGATGATCGTTGGCAAGAAGGTGGAGGAGCTGATTGCCCGCATTGCCCAGAAGGCCCGGGCTGCCGGTATCCACCTGATCCTCGCCACCCAGCGCCCGTCGGTGGATGTGATTACCGGCCTGATCAAGGCCAATATTCCCACTCGGATGTCGTTCCAGGTGTCCTCCAAGATCGATTCCCGGACCGTGCTGGACCAGGGCGGTGCGGAGCAGCTGCTGGGGCACGGTGACATGCTTTACCTGCCGCCGGGTTCCGGACTGCCGGTTCGTGTCCATGGTGCCTTCGTGGACGACGATGAAGTCCACCGGGTGGTGAGCGCCTGGAAAGCGCGCGGGGAACCCGTTTACGTGGATGATGTTCTCAATGGTGCGGAAGGCGAGAGTCTGCCGGGTGTCCCGACCCTCAGCGAAGGTGGCGGCGACAGCGAAGGCGATTCCCTGTATGACGAAGCGGTGGCGTTTGTCACTGAGGGGCGGAGGGTGTCGATTTCCTCCGTACAGCGTAAATTCAAGATCGGCTACAACCGGGCCGCAAACCTGGTGGAAGCCATGGAGGCGTCGGGAGTGGTAAGCGCTGCCGGGCATAACGGTGCCCGTGAGGTGCTGGCCCCGCCGCCACCCAGAGACTAGGAGTTAACCCTATGACGGTACGCCAGTTCAAAGTCGCGTTTTCCCTGGTGATCGGGTTGATGTTCAGCCTGGGCGCCGCGGCGGCCGAGGAGAGCAGTGCGCAGAGTCACGAAGCTGCGTCCGAGCTTGCTTCCATCCTCATGAGTTATGAGTCATACCAGGCGGACTTCATCCAGATTGTGGTGAACGAAAATGGTAGTCGCGTGCAGGAGACCCAGGGTGAACTCAAGGCCAAGCGCCCCGGACTGTTCTACTGGGAAACCAGTGCGCCCTTGCCCCAGTTCATCGTCAGTAACGGGGAAACGGTGGAAGTTTACGATCCCGACCTGGAGCAGGTAACCATCCATAAACTCGATGACCGGGTGCAGACCACGCCGGCCCTGTTACTCAGTGGCGAGGTCGACAATCTGGATGAAACCTACAAGGTGTCCCAGCGCCGCATTGGTGACAATACCCGGGAGTTCACTCTTGAACCACGGAGTCCGGATTCGCTGTTTATCTCCCTGCGACTGAGTTTCTTCAAGGGGGAACTGCAGGAAATGCGAATGAAGGATTCCCTGTCCCAGCTCAGCATACTGAGCTTCGACGACATCCGGTTGAATGAAGCCGTAGATGCCAGTGCCTTCACTCTGGAGTATCCCGACGGCGTGGATATTATCCGGGACGGAGTCTGATGCAGGACAGCCTTTTCGACGAGCCTGCGGGATTCCAGCCCCTGGCTGCCCGGATGCGGCCCGGGTCCCTGGATGAGTACGTTGGCCAGGCTCACCTGGTAGGCCCTGGCAAACCCCTTCGCCGTGCGGTGGAGCAGGGCCAGTTGCACTCCATGATTCTCTGGGGGCCTCCCGGGGTGGGCAAGACCACCTTTGCCCGCCTCCTGGCGAACGTGGGCAATCTCAGTTTTGAAACCATTTCGGCGGTGCTGAGCGGCGTGAAGGAGATCCGCGCGGTGGTTGAGCGGGCCAGGAATCGCAAGCAGAGCGAGGGGCGCGATACCCTGCTGTTCGTGGACGAGGTTCACCGTTTCAACAAGAGCCAGCAGGACGCCTTCCTGCCACATATCGAGGACGGTACCTTCATCTTCGTGGGTGCCACCACGGAAAATCCTTCCTTCGAGCTCAACAGCGCCTTGCTGTCACGTACCCGGGTGTATGTGCTCAAGAACCTGGAAGAATCCGATATCCTGGTCCTGCTGCAGCGGGCACTGACTTCCGAGCAAGGCTTTGCCGGCCGTCTGGCGGTTCCGGACCGGGTGCTGGAGCTGATGGCCACGGCTTCCGGTGGCGATGCCCGCCGTGCCTTGAACATCATGGAGGTGGCCGCCGACCTGGCCGAACCCGGTGAGGATGGCACCGATACCATCACCGAAGCGGTACTCGAGCAGGTGATGCAGACGAGTCTGCGGCGCTTCGACAAGGGTGGTGATGTCTTTTACGACCAGATCTCGGCCTTGCACAAGTCGGTGCGCGGCTCGGATCCTGATGGCTCTCTGTACTGGCTGTGCCGGATGCTCGATGGCGGCTGTGACCCGCTGTATGTGGCCCGCCGGCTGGTGCGTATTGCCAGCGAGGATATTGGTAACGCCGATCCGAGGGCGCTTCAGCTGAGTATGGATGCCTGGGATGCCCAGGAGCGGTTGGGATCCCCGGAAGGAGAGCTGGCCCTGGCGCAGGCAGTCACCTACCTGGCCCTGTCACCCAAAAGCAATGCTGTCTATAAAGCGTTCAACCAGTGCATGGCCGATATCCGTCAGGATCCGGACTACGAGGTGCCCCCGCATCTCAGGAATGCACCAACCAAACTGCTGAAATCCATGGGCCACGGTGACAGCTATCGCTACGCCCACGATGAGCCGGAGGCCTTTGCTGCCGGGGAATCCTACCTGCCCGAAGCCATTCATTCCCGCCGTTACTACGAGCCGGTCAACCGTGGACTGGAGATCAAGTTGGCTGAAAAGCGCCAACGCCTGGATGCCCGCAACGCTGAAAGCCCCAACAAGCGTTATTCCTGAGGTCCCACGGTGGTCACCGCCGACTGTGCAGGTATAATGGCCTGTCATTCAACTCATCACGCAAACCGGAAGAATCAGGATTACCATGCTCGATCCCAAACGCGTCCGTACCCAGACAGAAGAGATCGCCCGCCGGCTGGCTATCAAAAATTTCGAATTCGATATTGCCACCTTCGAGCAACTGGAAGAGCGCCGTCGCGCCCTTCAGGTGCGTACGGAAACGTTGCAGAGTGAGCAGAACAAGCGTTCCAAATCCATCGGCAAGGCCAAGGCGGCCGGTGAGGATATCCAGCCGTTGCTGGAGGAAGTGGACAGCCTGAAGAAACAGCGCTCCGAGGCCGAGGACGAACTGCGCGGTCTGCAGGAAGAGCTCAACGCTTTCCTGGCCGGCATTCCCAACCTTCCGGATGAAGATGTTCCGGCCGGGGCCAGTGAGGAGGATAATGTCGAAATTCGTACCTGGGGTGAGCCCAGGCACTTTGACTTCGAGCCAAAGGACCACGTCACCCTGGGTGAAAACCTGAAGGGTCTGGACTTTGAAACCGCCTCCCGGCTGGCCCATTCCCGATTTGTCGTGATGCGCGGTCCGATTGCCCGTCTGCACCGTGCCCTGGCTCAGTTCATGCTGGACCTGCACACGGGTGAGCACGGCTACACCGAGGCCTATGTGCCGTACCTGGTGAACGCCGAAACCCTGTACGGAACCGGCCAGCTCCCGAAATTCGAGGAAGACCTGTTCAAGACCGAGGGCGAGAATCCGCTGTACCTGATTCCGACCGCCGAGGTTCCGGCCACCAACCTGGTATCCGATACCATCCTGGATGCGGAAGAGTTGCCGGTGCAGCTGGTTTGCCATACGCCGTGTTTTCGCAGTGAGGCGGGGTCCTACGGCCGGGACACCCGTGGCATGATTCGCCAGCACCAGTTCGACAAGGTGGAACTGGTGCACGTGGTACGCCCGAGCGATTCCGAAGCCGCCCTGGAAGCGCTGACCGGCCATGCTGAGAAAGTCCTGCAGTTGCTTGAACTGCCGTACCGTCTGGTGACCCTGTGCGGTGGCGACATGGGCTTCTCTGCCGCCAGGACCTACGATCTGGAAGTCTGGCTGCCGGGCCAGAGCAAATACCGGGAAATCTCCTCCTGTTCCAATACCCGGGATTTCCAGGCACGGCGTATGCGTGCACGCTGGCGTAATCCGGAAACCGGCAAGCCTGAACCAGTTCATACTCTGAACGGCTCGGGTCTTGCGGTGGGTCGTGCCCTGATCGCGGTGATGGAGAACTACCAGCAGGAGGATGGCAGCATTGTGGTACCGGAAGTTCTTCGGTCTTACATGGGAGGCATCGAAAGGATCCAATGAGTGATCAACCCGCACCAGCACCCGGGGAGGGCATAACCGCAAGGCCTGCACCAATTCGGTACAGGGCCAATCCGGTCACCGACAATCCGAACAATTCCGCGGGTGAGGTGGCCCTGGTCGGTGCCGGGCCGGGAGATCCCGAGTTGTTGACGCTGAAAGCCTGGCGTTTGATCTGCTCGGCAGAAGTGGTGCTCTATGATCGCCTGGTATCGCCCGAGATTCTGGCGTTGATTCCGGACTCCGCGGAAAAGATCCATGTTGGCAAGCAGCGCTCGAACCACACCTTGCCCCAGGAGCTGATCAACCAGCGCCTGGTGGAGCTGGCCCGAAAGGGGTTCAAGGTAGTGCGACTCAAGGGGGGCGATCCGTTTATCTTCGGCCGGGGCGGCGAGGAGATTGAAACTCTGGCGGAAGCCGGAGTGCGCTTCCAGGTGGTTCCCGGCATCACCGCGGCTTCGGGCTGCGCGGCTTATGCCGGCATCCCCCTGACACACCGGGATCATGCCCAGTCAGTGCGTTTCATTACCGGGCATCTGAAGAATGACAGCTGCGATCTGCCCTGGGAGGACTTTGTCCAGAACAACCAGACTCTGGTGTTTTATATGGGGCTGGTGGGCTTGCCCATCATATCCCGCCAGTTGATCGAGCACGGCATGGCACCGGACATGCCGGTGGCATTGGTCTCGAAGGGTACTACTCCGGAACAGCATGTCGTGACCGGCACTCTGGAGACGATTGTCAGCCGCGTCGATGCCGAGCAGGTACGGGCGCCGACCCTGATCATTATCGGTCAGGTGGTGTCGCTGCGGGATAAGCTGGACTGGGTAGCAGGCTTGCCCGGTGGCGGTCTCTGAGTTCAGAGATTCCAGGCCCGGATATAAAAACGGGGAGCTCTTAGCTCCCCGTTTTTATTGGTGCCGTTACTGGCCGGCCTTGCGCTTGGGCAGCACATCCTTGAGCTTGTCACGCATTTCGCGGATGGCCTTTTCGGTGGTCGGCCAGTCGATGCAGGCGTCAGTCACGGAAACGCCATATTTCAGGTCGGCGAGATTTTCCGGAAGAGGCTGGTTGCCCCAGTTGATGTTGCTCTCAACCATCAGGCCCTGGATAGATGTGTTGCCTTCCAGGATCTGGTGGCTGATGTCCTGCAGCACCAGCGGCTGGATCGCAGGATCCTTGCTGGAGTTGGCATGGCTGCAATCCACCATGATGGATTTGCGAAGGCCGGCCTTCTCCAGCGCCTGCTCACACAGCGCTACGCTTACGGAATCGTAGTTGGGCTTGCCGCCACCGCCACGCAGAACCACGTGCCCATAGTTGTTGCCCTTGGTGCGGATAATGGCAACTTTACCCTGTTGGTCGATGCCCAGGAAACTGTGGGGATGGGAGACGGATTTCATGGCATTGACGGCCACATCGAGGCTGCCGTCGGTGCCGTTCTTGAAGCCGATCGCCATGGACAGGCCGCTGCTCATCTCCCGGTGGGTCTGGGATTCGGTGGTTCGGGCACCAATGGCGGACCAGGCGATGGTGTCCTGCAGATACTGCGGGGAGATCGGATCCAGAGCCTCGGTTGCAGCCGGCAGGCCGAGTTCGTTGATATCAAGCAGCAGCCGGCGACCGATGTGCAGGCCCTGCTCGATGTCGAAGGTGTCGTTAAGGTGCGGGTCGTTGATCAGGCCCTTCCAGCCAACGGTGGTGCGGGGCTTTTCGAAATAGACACGCATGACGATCAGGAGGGTGTCGCTGACTTCGTCTGCCAGCTTTCTCAGGCGCTGGGCATAGTCACGGGCAGCTTCCACGTCATGGATGGAGCAGGGGCCGACAACCACAAACAGGCGGTGGTCCTTGCCGTCCATGATGTCATAGATGGCCTGACGGCTGTTGGCAACGGTTTCTGCTGCCTTGTCTGACAGTGGCATTTCTTTTTTGAGCGCTTCCGGCGTAATCAGCGTTTCGGTGCTGGCCACATTCAGATCTTCTAGTTTCTTACCCGACATGTTGTTCTGCTTCCCCGGTTCTGATCGATATATCCCTCCGAACTGAGACCGGCTCAAAAGAGGAATACCTGGTAACATGAATATCGCCAGGAGCCTTGTACGGCAAGCCCCGGCGAGTTGTTTATACTGCGTTATTTGAGGGGTCTTTTCAACGCTTGGTGGCCCTTGTCCGTCACGCTTTCCGGTGGTCCGGATACAAAAAAACCGGCACCATCGGCACCGGTTTTTCGGGATTATCCGGGGATCACTCCTCGAGTTCACCCATGCCGGTAATGTTGAAACCGCCATCAACGTACATGATTTCGCCGGTGATGCCACTGGCCAGGTCGGAGCTCAGGAACGCAGCTGCGTTACCAACTTCCTCGGTGGTCACGTTCCGACGCAAGGGCGCGCGCCTGGCGTTTTCAGCCAGCATGCGGCGGAAGCTGGCGATGCCGGAGGCGGCCAGAGTCTTGATCGGACCGGCGGAGATGCCGTTCACGCGGATGCCTTCCTTACCGAGGCTCGCGGCCATGTAACGAACGTTGGCTTCCAGGGACGCCTTGGCCAGGCCCATCACATTGTAATTCTGAAGCACGCGCTCGGCGCCAAGGTAGCTCAGGGTAACCAGAGAGCTGCCCTCGTGCATCATCTTGCGCGCGCCCTTGGCCAGGGCAACGAAGCTGTAGGAGCTTATGTCGTGGGCGATCTTGAAGCCCTCACGGGTAGTGACGTCCACATAATTGCCGTTCAGCTCGTGGGCCGGGGCATAACCAACAGCGTGGATGATGATGTCGATGTTGTCCCAGTGCTTGTTCAGCTCGGTGAAGACGTTTTCGATTTCTTCGTCGCTGGCGACGTCGCAGGGGAAGGTCAGCTTGCTGCCCCACTGGTCCGCGAACTTCTCGACGCGGGACTGGAGCTTTTCATTCTGGTAGGTGAAGGCCAGTTCGGCGCCTTCACGGGCAAAGGCTTCAGCGATGCCGTAAGCGATAGAGTGTTTGCTGGCTACGCCAACGATCAGTGCTTTCTTGCCACTGAGCATTCCCATGGGTGTGTCTCCCTGTGTTCCTGATTTTCGAGCATTATCCCCGACCGTGCTGCCGGGAGTAACGCTCAATTGGTCGTAGTGGTGGATTCATCGGTGGTCTGGTAGAACAGTGCCGCGCTGAGCAGTTCCTGGGTATATCGCTGCTTCGGTGACCGGAAAATGTCTCCGGCATCACCGTACTCCACGATCTCGCCATGCTGGAGTACCAGAAGCTTGTGGCTCAGCGCGCGGACCACCGCCAGATCATGGCTGATGAAGATATAGCTTAGACCATAACGGGACTGGATATCCCGCAACAGCTGGATAACCTGTTTCTGGACTGTCCGGTCCAGGGCCGATGTCGGCTCATCGAGTATGATCAGGTCCGGTTGCAGTACCAGGGCCCGGGCAATGGCAATGCGCTGACGCTGGCCACCGGAGAACTCGTGGGGATAGCGATGTCTGGCTTCCGGATCCAGCCCCACGTCCTTGAGAGCACGGATCACTTGCTGCTCGTGGGTATCCTTGCCTTCGGGGTCGTGGATTTCGAGGCCTTCCCCCACGATCTCCGCAATGGACATTCGCGGGCTGAGACTGCCGAAGGGATCCTGGAAGACAATCTGGATACGTTTCCGGTAGGGCCGGAACTCTTTCTGGGTAAGGTCCGACAGTTCGTCGCCACCGAGTGTGAATCGTCCGGTGCTGGCCGTGAGCTTGAGCAGGGCGTGGCCGATGGTGGTTTTGCCACTGCCACTCTCGCCAACGATACCGAGGGTCTGGCCTTTGGAGAGTTCGAAGGTGGCCTGCTGTACGGCGTGGAAATACTCCCGGACCTTGCCGAACAGGGATTTTTTGACCGGAAAGCGGACATCCAGGTTGTTGACGCTGAGCAGGATCTCGCCTTCAACTTGCGCGGGTAGCGGCGCTTCCGGAGGCTCGGCGTCCAGAAGCTTCCGGGTATAGCTGTGCTCCGGATTCTCGAACAGCTGGGCTGTTTCTGCTTCCTCCACCAGCCGACCCTGTTCCATCACGACCACCCGCTCGGCATAGCGCCGGACAATGCTGAGGTCGTGAGTGATCAGCAGAATGGCCATGCCGAGCTTTTTCTGGAGGCTCTTGAGCAGTTCCAGGACCTGTTTCTGGACGGTGACATCCAGAGCGGTGGTGGGTTCATCGGCAATCAGCAGGTCCGGCTCATTGGCCAGGGCCATGGCGATCATCACCCGTTGCTTCTGGCCCCCGGAGAGTTGATGCGGGTAGCTCTTGAGCCGGGATTCGGGGTTCTTGATGCCGACCAGTTCCAATAATTCGATCGTCCGTTCCCGTGCCTGTGTCTCCCGCATACCCTTGTGCAGCGCCAGGGTTTCGCCAATCTGTTTCTCTACTGTGTGCAGTGGGTTGAGAGACGTCATGGGCTCCTGGAAGATCATCCCGATTTCCCGCCCCCGGATCTGGCGCAGCCGTTTGTCATTGGCGTGGAGCAGGTTCTCTCCCCGGAAATGGATTTCGCCCGAGGGGTAACTGGCGTGCCTGGCATCCAGCAGACGCAGCACAGAGAGCGCCGAGATGGATTTTCCGGAGCCGCTTTCACCCACCAGGGCAACGGTCTCCCCCTCGCGCACCGAAAAAGACAGGGACTCCACCACCGGCGGCGCCTGGTCAAACGAGATGGAAAGGTTGGAAATCTGCAGCAGGTCGCTCATATCAACTCTTTCTGGGATCAAAGGCGTCGCGGACCGCTTCACCCACAAACACCAGCAGGGTCAGCATTACCGAGAGGGACACGAAGGCGGAAATGCCAAGCCATGGTGCGTGCAGGTTGGCCTTGCCCTGGGCAATCAGTTCACCCAGCGAGGGGGACCCGGATGGCAGCCCGAAACCCAGGAAATCCAGGGAGGTGAGGCCGGTGATCGCCCCGGTCAGAATAAAGGGCAGGAAAGTGAGCGTCGCAACCATGGCATTGGGCAGGATATGCCGGAACATGATCTTGCGGTTTTCCAGGCCAAGGGCCCGGGCGGCCCGGACATACTCGAAATTACGGGCCCGCAGGAATTCCGCGCGCACCACGTCCACCAGTCCCATCCAGCTGAACAGCAACATGATTCCCAGCAGCCACCAGAAATTGGGCTGGACGATACTGGACAGAATGATCAGCAGGTACAGCACCGGAAGCCCTGACCACACCTCGATAAAGCGCTGACCGAGCAGGTCCACCTTGCCGCCGTAGTAGCCCTGGATGGCGCCTACCACCACGCCAACGACACAGCTGGCCAGGGTGAGTGTCAGGCCGAACAGCACCGAAATCCGGAAGCCGTAGATGACCCGGGCGGCCACGTCCCGGCCCTGATCATCGGTGCCGAGCCAGTTTTCCGGGCTCGGAGGCGCCGGTGAGGGGATTTCCAGGTCGTAGTTGATGGTGTCATAGCTGAAGCGTATCGGCGGCCAGACCATCCAGCCATTGGCCAGAATCTCCTCCGCAATAAAGGGATCCCGGTAATCGGCCTCGGTGGGCAGGAAGCCACCAAAGGTTTCTTCGGGCACCGACTCTACTACCGGAAAATACAGTTCTTCATTGTAGGAAACGACCAGGGGCCGGTCGTTGGCAATAACCTCGGCGACCAGCGACAACCCGAACAGCACAAGGAAAACCCACAGTGACCAGTATCCCCGGCGGTTATTCCGGAAATTGCGCAGGCGCCTTTGCTGGATCGGAGTCAGGGTTTTCATGCTCACGCGCCCTCCCGACTCTCAAAATCGATGCGCGGGTCCACCAGCACGTAAGTGATGTCGCTGATCAGTTTCAGAATCAACCCCATCAGGGTGAAGATGTAAAGGGTACCGAAGATCACCGGATAATCCCGGTTGAGCGCCGCCTCAAAGCCCAGCAGGCCAAGGCCGTCGAGGGAGAAGATGACCTCGATCAGCAGTGAGCCGGTAAAGAACAGGGCGACCAGCACGCCGGGCAAGCTGGCGATCACGATCAGCATGGCGTTCCGGAACACATGGCCATACAGAACCTGCTTTTCATCCAGGCCCTTGGCTCGGGCCGTCACCACATACTGTTTGCTGATCTCATCCAGGAACGAGTTCTTGGTCAGCAGGGTCAGGGTGGCAAAGCCACCAATGACGTTGGCTGTCACCGGCAGTGCCAGATGCCAGAAGTAGTCACCGATCTTCTGGTACCAGGTCAGTTCATCGAAATTGGAGGAAGTCAGTCCCCGCAGCGGGAACCAGTCGAAATAACTGCCGCCGGCGAACAGGACAATCAGCAGGATGGCAAACAGGAAGCCGGGGATGGCGTAGCCGATGACAATAGCCGAGCTGCTCCAGACATCGAAGCGAGAGCCGTCGGTCACCGCCTTGCGTATACCCAGCGGTATGGAGATGAAATAGATGATCAGGGTGGACCAGAGCCCCAGGGAGATCGACACCGGCATCTTGTCCAGAATCAGGTCGATGACACTGCGCTCCCGGAAGAAAGAGTCGCCGAAATCGAAGGTGGCATAGTCGCCGAGCATCTTGAAGAAGCGTTCGTGGGCCGGCTTGTCGAAGCCGTACATGACTTCGATTTCCTTCAGGAGCTCTTCGGGGATGCCCCGGGAACTGCGACTGTCACCGGAGCCGGTGGCCACTTCGCCACCGGTATCGCCGCCGGCGGCCCGGGCCAGGGCACTGCTGCCGTGACCTTCCATTTCAGCAATCAGTTGTTCAACCGGTCCGCCCGGCGCTGCCTGCACGATGACAAAGTTGAGCAGCATGATTCCGATCAGTGTCGGAATGATCAGCGCCAGGCGTCTGAGGATGTAAATGCCCATCTAGCGGAGGATTCCTTCCGTTACTGCTTGGGTCATGGACACTGGGTCAGGGTTTTACCCACCAGTTGTTCAGGTCGATGCCGTTCTTCGGTGTGACCTCGGGGCGCTCCAATTGGTTCCAGTAGGCCACCCGGTCCTTGCGCAGGTGCCAGTGTGGAATCACATAGTGGCCGTGGAGCAGTACGCGATCCAGGGCCCGTACACGCTGCACCAGTTCTTCCCGGTTCGGTGCCTGGATTACCAGATTCACCAGCTCATCAACCACCGGGTCCTGAATGCCCATGTAGTTCCGGGAGCCGTTGACGTTGGCGGTGGAGGAGTGCCAATACTCCCGTTGCTCGTTACCCGGTGAGTCGGACTGGGGCAATACCTGGGTGATCATGTCGTAGTCGAACTGACGTACCCGCTGGATGTACTGATTGCTATCGACCAGACGAACCGTCACGTCGATACCGAGCTTGGCGAGGTTGTTTTTGAAGGGAAGCACAATGCGCTCGAAGCTTTTCTGGAACAGGAGGATCTCGAAGGCGAGGGGCTCTCCGGTTTCCGTGTGCACCATCTTGCCATCCTTGATCGCATAACCGGCCGAGCGCAGCAGTTGCAATGCGGTGCGGAGATTTTCGCGAAGACCCTGCTGGCCCTCTGTGGCGGGCGGTGCGTATTCCTCGGTGAAAACGTCCTCGGTCAACTGGTCGCGGTACTGGTTCAGGATTTCCAGTTCGCGACCCTTGGGCAGGCCGTCGGAAGCCAGTTCACTGTTCTCGAAATAGCTGGAAGTGCGGGTGTATTGTCCGAAGAACAGGTTCTTGTTGGCCCACTCGAAATCAAAACCGTAGGCAAGCGCCTCGCGTACCTTGGGGTCGCTGAAGATGGATTTGCGTGTATTGAACACGAAACCCTGCATTCCGGACGGGCGATGGTGCTCAATGGCTTCCTTGATGACAGAGCCGTCCTTGAACATGGGACCGGTGTAGGCCGTTGCCCAGTTCTTGGCGGAGGATTCCAGGCGGAAATCAAAGTTTCCTGCCTTGAAAGCTTCCAGGGCGACGGTGTCGTCGGTGTAGTAATCGTAACGGATACGTTCGAAGTTGAAGCGGCCCTTACGCACCCCGAGATCTTTAGCCCAGTAGTCGTCTATGCGCTGATAGGTAATCGAACGACCTGCCTCGAATTCGCCGATGCGATAGGGACCGCTGCCAACCGGCGGCGTGAGGCCGTTCTTGCCGAACTCACGGTCTGACCAGTAATGGGCCGGCAGAATCGGCATCTGACCGATAATAAGCGGCAGTTCGTGATTGGTGGTTTCACCAAAGTTGAAGCGCACCCGCTTCGGGCCTTCGATGACGACCTCTTTCACATCGGCATAGTAGTTCCGGTAGAACGGATGCCCCTTGGTGGTCAGGATTTCGAAGGAAAACTTCACGTCCTCAACAGTGATTGGCTCTCCATCGCTGAAGCGGGCCTCCTCACGCAGGTTATAGACTACGTAGCTCCGGTCTTCGGGAGTCTCCAGGGATTCGGCAATGAGGCCATAAGCGGAGAAGGGCTCGTCATCGGAGGATTCCAGCAGGGTATCGTAGAGGTAGGTGCTGATCCCGGCAGCAGCCACACCCCGGATGTCGAATGGATTGAACGAGTCAAAGCCGTTAGCCACCACCGCCATCTTCAGGGTGCCGCCCTTGGGTGCCTCCGGATTGACGTAGTCGAAGTTGGAAAAGCCCTCCGGGTACTTCGGTTCGCCGTGCATGGCAATACCGTGTTGCGGCTGCAGGTTTTCTGTGTCGGTGGCGGCCTGGGTTACCGGGACCGCCAACAGGGACAATGATGCAACGATGGACGTGAGGTGCGAGGCTTTCCGTGTTCTTGTCATAGTTCGCTTACGGACTGTTACGAATGTCCACGTAGAGTACCAGACTTTGTCCGGGTTGGAGATAACGTGATTTATTCAGGTCGTTCCAGCTTGCGATGTCATTCACGTTCACTGAAAAACGGTTGGCAATGGCGTAGAGGGAGTCGCCTTTACGAACCCGGTAACCCACCTTGCGTACCATGGCTTTGCCGCGGGCGCTGTTGGATGCCAGCACCGTTGCCTGACTGGTCTTCGACCAGATCACGAGTTGCTTACCCGGGATCAGGGGATCGCCGGGTGCCATGCCGTTCCAGGCAGCCACTTCACGAACGGAAACCCGGTGTTCCCGGGCAATATCCCAGAAGGTGTCGCCCCGGCGTACGGTGTATTGGACCCGGTTACCGTCACGTTTGCGTTCCTGTTTGCGCTCGAGCCGCTGGGAGGCACTGAGCGCGTAGGCATCCGAACCACGGGAAGCGGATGGGATGAGAAGATTCTGGCCAATGCGGATCAGGTCCGAGTTCAGCTTGTTGACCTTCTGAATCACCGAAGGGGTCGTGTTGAACTTGCGGGCAATGGTGATCAGGCTGTCGCCGGACCGGACACTGTAGTTCTGCCAGGAAACACGTTGATCGACCGGGAAGTTCGCCAGCGCCGTGCGGAATTTCTCTGCTTTGTCGACCGGGACAAGCAGCCGGTGTGGCCCGTCAGGGTTCGTCGCCCAACGGTTGTAGGACGGGTTCAGCAGGTAGATCTCATCGATATCGACGCCTGCGAGTTCGGCCGCCTGGGCCAGATCCAGTTGCGAACCGGTCTCCACCACTTCGAAATAGGGCGTATCCTCCAGCGGTGGCAGGGTGACGCCATAATCCTCCGGCTTGTCGAAGATCTTGGCGAGAGCGATCAGTTTGGGAACGTAATGCCGGGTTTCCCGGGGCAGATTCAGGGACCAGAAGTCGGTTGGCCGGTTGCTCTTCCGGTTGCGCCGCATGGCGCTCGAGACGGTGCCGCCACCACTGTTGTAGGCCGCCAGCGCCAGGGTGTAATCGCCGTCGAACCGCTCGGTCAGGCGCTCGAGGTAGCGCAGGGCGGCGTCGGTTGCGGCGATGATGTCGCGGCGGTCGTCATGCCACCAGCTCTGGGTCAGGCCGAAGTATTTGCCCGTGGAAGGGATAAATTGCCAGATGCCCGCAGCACGGCCGTGGGAATAGGCGAACGGATCGAAGGCACTTTCGACAACGGGCAACAAAGCGAACTCCGCCGGGAGCCCGCGCTTTTCGGTCTCGTTGAGTATGTAATGCAGATACCGGCTACCCCGGTCAACGACCCGGTCAATGTATTTCGGATGGCTCGCGTACCAGTTCAGTTGGTCCCGGACACGCTCATTGTCCACCTCGTGATCCAGGGCAAAGCCCTGGCGCAGACGGTTCCAGAGATCGCGCTCCTTCTCAGCCTCGTCGGATTGCTGTGCGGGTTTATCGAGTTTATCCCTGGCATCCCGTGCGGTCGCCTGAAGCTCGGGGGCGATGGCTTCATCCAACGGCTCGTCGGAGGTGGCGTCAGCGCTTTTGCCGGACTCAACAGCATCTTTCAGATCCTGATCGCCGGTTGCGACGGTGACCTGCCGGGATTCCAGAGGATCATTGGACGGGGATAGAAACGTGGAGCAGCCGGTACTCAGAGCACTGGCCAGCAGCAGAAGCGAGAATCGGTTGACCGACATAAGCATTTCCGGATCAGGGTATTGACCAGATCATACCTTGGAAAATCTGGCCTGATGAATGGGTTGGGTCACAAAAGTGAAACCGATTCTATGAGAGTGGATTTCCGGGGGTCAAGAAACGGCTCGTTACGATGACGACAGGGAGTGTGAACATGGGGGGGGTATGTGGGGTCTGATGAAAGCCTTCATCTGACCCCGTCTTGGAACCGGGGTGTCGGAGTTGGGCGTGAAAATGGGGTCAGAAGAAAGCTTTCTTCAGACCCCGACCTGTCTTCAGAAATTGTCCTTGCCGTGCCGAATGGCAGCAAAAATGGCATTCTCCGAATCCGCCGGCAGTCCATTCTGAGCACAATAATTCCGGGCAGCATCCACAACTACCGGATCGTCCCACCGGAGAAACGGATTCAGGCGTTTTTCATCACCCAGCACCGACGGAACCGTGGGCTTGCCCGCTTCCCGGGCTTGTTGGCACTGTTCCTCAAAGGTCTTCAGGCCTTCGTCCCTTGGTAGCCAGCTTCGGGCGAACCGGAGGTTGGCCAGGGTGTACTCGTGGGCGCAGTAGACCGCGGTTTTTTCCGGCAGATTGCGCAGGGTCTGGAGGGATTGCCGCATCTGTTCCGGGGTGCCTTCGAACAAACGCCCGCAGCCGCAGACGAACAGCGTGTCGCCACAGAAAAGGACCGGGTGGCCGTTGACTTCAACGTCGGTAAAGTAAGCGATATGGTCCAGGGTGTGGCCCGGAACGCCCAGAACCTGGAAGGTGATCGACTCCCAGACAACCTCGTCACCCGGGTGCACCAGGTTGGTCGAGCCCTTGTACGGAGATTCCGCGGGGCCGGTTACCCGGCAGTCCGGGTGAGCCTTCACCAGCTCCTTGACGCCGCCAACATGGTCCGGATGGTGGTGGGTGACCAGAATCGTGTCCAGGGTCAGGCCCTTGGCGGACAAGTGTTCCTCCACAGGCGCTGCCTGCCCCGGGTCTACAATCAGTGCTTTTCTGGTGTCGGAGTCAGACAGGCACCAGATGTAGTTATCACTGAAAGCAGGAATTGCGGAAATGGTCAGCATACGGCCCCACATGTGTTCGTAGAATGTGACTGTTATGATAGAGCAATAAATCTGTGGCCCCAACCTGGAGGCTGACAAGGCGGGAGGCAGGGTAGTGGTCAGATCCGGCAACATTGACTATCCGGCAAGGCACGAGAATTTCGAGCGTTGGTTCCAGTCTCCGCTCGGTCGGGCATTACTGGCGGACCAGCGCCGGTTCTGCGATTACGAACTGGGCAGCCTGATCGGGGCACGGCAGCTGCAGATTGGCGTCAGTCACCGTCTGCCGCTGGCCACCGGTACCGATTTCGCGCAAAAGATCATGACCACCCCAAGGTGGTTCCCGCATATGCCAGAAGGTGTGGCGGTATGCGATGCCGATGAGCTGCCATTCCCGTCCGATTCCATGGATCTGGTCATCCTGCACCATACCCCTGACTTCTCCCCGTACCCGCACCAGGTGCTAAGGGAATCTGCCAGAGTATTGCGAGGTGAGGGCACCATCGCTTTGATTGGCTTCAATCCAATGAGTCTGTGGGGGCTGCGCAGGCTTTTGTCCCGGCAGCAGGAAGGCCCCTGGGGCGGCCGGTTCCTTCTCAGGCGGCGGATGGAGGACTGGCTCCGGCTGCTCGGGTTCAGTGTGGAAACGTCGGTGACACGGTTTCTCAGATTCCCAATGCAGCGTTCGGGCAGGCATAGCTATCGCTGGATTGATACCCGACTGGCGGGCAATCGTTTCCTGCCTCTGGGCGCCTATTACTGTATCCTTGCCAAAAAACGGGTCTATGGCCGGATTCCCAGGCAACCGGCCTGGCGCAAGAGCAAGGTCATTGCCATGCCCGGGACGGGTGCGGTTGGCGCCTCGCGGGGATGCTACCGCAGCCGGGGCGCCGGCAGGCCCGAGTGTCAGGATTAGTGAGGATTCAGGAGTATGAATGGCGGATAAGGTAATTCTCTACACTGATGGTGCCTGCAAGGGTAATCCCGGTCGGGGAGGTTGGGGCGTGGTGCTTCGTTATGGCGATGCCAAAAAGACCCTCCATGGCGGGGAACTGCACACCACCAACAACCGCATGGAACTGATGGCGGCGATCCGTGGTCTGAAGGCGCTCAAGCGTCCCTGCGATGTGGAGCTCTACACGGATTCCCAGTATGTCCGCAAGGGCATCACCGAGTGGATGTCCGGGTGGAAACGCAATGGCTGGAAAACCGCGGCGAAAAAACCGGTAAAGAATGACGACCTGTGGCGGGAGCTGGATGCCGAAACCTCGCGGCACCGGATCAACTGGCACTGGGTAAAGGGCCATGCCGGTGTGCCCGACAACGAACTGGCCGATGAACTGGCAAACCGTGGCGTAGCGGAATTGAGTGAAGCATGAGACAAATCGTACTGGATACCGAAACCACCGGCATTGATCCCAATGAAGGGCACCGGATCATTGAAATCGGTTGTGTGGAAGTGGTTGAGCGTGAGCTGACCGGCCGCAATTACCATGTCTATATCAACCCGGAGCGAGAGGTGGAGGCCGAAGCCATCACCGTTCACGGGATCACCAATGAATTTCTCGCCGACAAGCCGAAATTCGCCGAGGTCGCCGAGGAGTTCTTCGAGTTCATCAAGGGCGCCGAGCTGGTTATCCATAACGCCGCGTTCGACGTGGGTTTCATGGATGCCGAGTTTGCTCGCCTGAAGCCCGTTCGCAAAACCGCCGACCATTGCGGCATCGTCGATTCCCTGGCCATCGCCCGCACCAAGCACCCAGGCCAGAAGAACAGCCTGGACGCCCTGTGCAAGCGCTACGGCGTGGATAACAGTAACCGGGAACTTCACGGCGCATTGCTGGACGCCGAGATCCTGGCCGATGTCTACCTGTTGATGACCGGCGGTCAGACCGCGCTGTCGCTGGATGCCGGTTCGGAAGACGGTGGCGCAGCCGGTGGAATCCGACGCCTCAAGGCCGACCGCCCGCGGCTTTCTGTGGTGCGGGCTTCCGATGAAGAGGCTGGTGCCCATGACGAGTTCATCTCGATGCTGGACAAACAGTCGGGTCAGAGCCTTTGGAGCAAGCTCGAACAGGCGGAATGAGAACTGGGTCAGCGTGTACCAATTGTTACACTCCGCCTTTGTTGAGCAACATGAGTTTTGTGTTATAAGTAATGATAAGTTCGCCAGTTTTTTGCGAACAGAGAACTGGTCGGTCAGGGTGTAGCCGATCAATAACAACAAAGTCCGGTACTTCGTGGCCGGGCTGAATGTCAGGCACGGGACGCGGTAGTCTCCGCAAATCAGACAGGAAGCGTTTATGGTTCAATCGTCTCTGGCGACGAAATCGCAGTCGTTTGATCTGGTCAAAAGTGAGATAGAACAGACCATCAAACAGGCAGAATCCAGCCTTGAGCGTTTCCAGGAAAATCGCGAGAGCGGGGAAGACCTCCAGAACTGTGTCGATTACCTGAATCAGTTGCGTGGCATTTTCATCCTCGTCGAGCTTCGTGGCGGCACCCTGTTGTGCCAGGAAGCGGTTGCCATGGCCAACGACGTTCCGGTCGGTGCCAATGACGACAAGAACATTCTCCTTACCACCCTGAACAGCGCCCTGTTTATACTCCGTCGGTACGTGGAATACTACCACCAGCAGCGCGAGGACCATCCGGAGCTGTTGCTGCCGGTTATTAATGATCTGCGCGAAGCCCGCCGTGAAAAACCTTACCCGGAATCCTGTTTCTTTGATGTGGATGTCAAGGAGCGTCCGGACTTCTGTGCGGATCTCAAGCTCGCTGCCTTTGAAGGTAATGAAGCGGACTACGAGGTTATGGCCCGAAGGATGCGGCTGACGTTCCAGGTGGCCTTGCTTGGCGTGCTGCGGGATCGCAACGACGTGGTCAGCAAGAAACTGTTCGGCCGCGCCTCCCGCGGATTTGCGCAGCTGTGTCAGGGTGCGCCCATGGGGCAGATGTGGTGCCTGTTGGGAATTGTTGCAGACACGATGCTTGATCGCGCCATGATCTTCACCAAGGCCCGCAAGCGCATGTTCATGCGCATAGAGCGGTACGCCCGGGAGGTGGTTTATGTCGGCAAGGTGGCCACGGCCAAGGATGCCCCGGATTCACTGGTTCGGGACCTCATCTACATGCTTTATCGGAGTGGGTCCGCAAACCCGGAAGTGACACGCATTCTTTCCGCTTATCGCCTGGCGCCCGCGGAATTCCCGGATTCCATGCTGGAGGCCCATGCCCGACGCCTGTATGGCCCGGGTAGTGATGTCCTCAAATCTCTGTCGGACGCGCTGCAGGATGAGCTCAATCAGCTCAAGGACAAGCTCGACATTATCGAAAGGGGTATTGAGCCGGACCTGGCGGAGCTGTCGTCCATCGCTGATGCCCTTGAGCGTCTTGCCAATACTCTGGTGATGCTGGATCTGAACAAGCTTGCCGGCATTTCCCGTGATGAAGCGGCCAAGCTTCGCAGATGGGAAGATGACAACCGATTGCCGGGTGATGACGAACTGTATCGCCTGGCGGACTCGGTTCTGGGCGTAGAGGATGCGGTGATGCAGATTGTCACTCGCGGTATTACCTCGGAAACGGACGCGTTGGCTGGCAGCCGGCGCAACCGGGATGAGTCGGTCTATCTCCAGGAAGCGATGTTTGTGGTGGCGGATGAGGCCAGAAGTGCGCTGACCCTGGCCAAACGGGCTATCACGGCATTCATTGAATCGGATTACGACAAACTGCACCTGGCCAACCTGCCTGCAACCCTGCACAGCATCTGGGGTGGCCTGCAGATGGTCAACGATCCCGGTGCCGCCAATGTGCTCAAACGTGTTGCCGCCTCGATTCAGGACCGTCTCCTGGATGCCCGCCAGGCGCCTCCCCATCAGGTGCTAGAAGCGCTGGCGGATGCTTTGACGTCGCTTGAGTATTACATTGAAAGCATCGGCAAGCGGGAAGACCGCAACCCCGATCTGCTCAAGCTGGCAGAATCCTCCCTGGACGACGTTGGTTTGTAATCCCATGTCCCATGAGCTCGCAACTATCGTTCTGGCAGTCGTTGGCGCGGTGCTGGTGATTGCGAGCCTTCTGTTTTTCCTCCGTCCACGCTGGTTGCTGGGCTGGCTCAAAGGCATGGCGGTATTCTCCGTGCTGGTCATCGGTATCTATACCCTGGTGATTGCTGTGAACCTGATGGGCTATCAATCGCTGGAGGGGATGAAGACCGTTGCGACGGTATCCACCCAGCGGCAGGGAGAGCAGCTCTGGGTTGTGACACTGCAGACCGGAGAGCAAGCACCGGTCATCCAGTCGGTCAAGGGCGATCAGTGGCAGCTGGATGCTCGTATCATTCGGTTCGCCGGCCCCATTCGCTGGTTGGGGATTGCACCGGGATACCGGCTCGAGCGCTTGAGTGGTCGTTATACCTCGCTCGAAAATGAACAGAGTATGCCCAGGACGGTGATCGGGCTGAGCGAACAGAAGTGGCCCGATCTCTGGGAGCTGGACCGCCAATTCAACTTGCCGTTTGTGGAGGGGGTCTATGGTAACGCGACCTTCATGCCGATGCGTGACGGCGCCTTGTTCGATGTCCGGCTGTCAGCGTCAGGCCTGGTGGCGACACCCCAGAACGAAGCCGCACGGCAGGCGGTTCAGCTATGGGATGAGTGAGCCGGAAATTCAGGCATAAAAAAACCTGCGGCGTGCGCAGGTTTTTTTATGAGCGGGGCAGGGCTTCAGCCCATGTTGAACAGCTCGCCCAGCTTGGTTGCCAGCATCATGTCGCCTTCGGCGCGCAGCTGACCAGCCATGAACGCCTGCATACCGTCGGTTTCGCCGGAAACGATGCCCTGCAGAGTATCGGAGTTCATGATCAGGGTAACGGAAGGGTCTTCATGAGAGCCTTCGTGCAGCTTGCAGGAGCCGTCGTTGATGGCCAGGTGGTAGTTATTATCGTCCTCAATGTCGAACTGGAACACCAGGTCGAGGCCTTGAGCTGCGTCTGCGTTGAAATTCTGTTCGAGTTTTTCAAATACCTGAGCTACAGACATTATCTTGCCCTTCTGAATGGTTGTCTTGTCTTGGCGAAGCCGATCTCGCAATTCGACTTTATGGTCAGCGAAGGGTCGTGTCAAGCTCGATCGAACGCTTGTTTTAATTTTTTTGCTCCGCTTATCAGTGTTAATTCGGTAAGTTACACTCTCGTCTTTGCATAACCATTTGGAGAAACCATTTTGGAGTTCCTGACAGAATACGGCCTGTTCCTGGCCAAGGTCGTTACCTTCGTGGTTGCCGCCCTTGTGATCATTTCCGTCATACTATCTGCTGCCCAGAAGGAGCGTGAGGATCACGAAGGAGAGGGCGAGTTGAGAATCCGGAAACTCAACGATAAATACCAGAAGTTGCGGGAAACCATTCAGGCGCGGCTGATGGATGAGGGCGAGCGCAAGGCCTTCCAGAAAGCACGTAAAAAGGAAGACAAAGCCGAGAAAAAAGCCGCAAAAGCCAAGGCCAAGAGAGGGGGTGCGGAACCGGAAGCCCGATCGAAGGTTTATGTGCTCGATTTTGACGGCGATATCAAGGCCAGCGATACCGACCAGTTGCGCCGGTCGATTTCAGCGGTACTGAGTGTTGCCAAACCGGAGCAGGACGAAGTGGTCATTCGCCTCGAAAGCGGGGGAGGACTGGTGCATTCCTATGGCCTTGCTGCTGCCCAGCTGGACCGGATTCGCAGCAAGGGTATCCCGCTGACGGCCTGCGTCGACAAGGTGGCCGCCAGTGGTGGTTACATGATGGCCTGTGTTGCCGATCGGATCGTTGCCTCCCCGTTTGCGATTCTCGGGTCTATCGGCGTGGTGGCGCAGTTGCCAAACTTCCACCGTTTCCTCAAGAAGAATCATGTGGATTTCGAGGTGCTGACTGCGGGTGAGCACAAACGCACCATGACCATCTTCGGGGAGAACACCGATAAAGGCCGGCAGAAATTTCTCGAGGATCTGGAGGATACCCATGGTCTGTTCAAGGAGTACGTGACCGATCGCCGGCCCAGTGTCGATATCGCCAAAGTGGCCAATGGCGACATCTGGTTTGGCAAGCGGGCGCTGGAGGTCAATCTGATCGACGAGATCAAGACCTCCGACGAATATCTCATTGAGGCCTGTGATCGTGCCGACGTAGTGTCAGTGACGTTCCAGCGCAAACGGACACTCCCGGAAAAACTGGGCCTGGCCACCAGCGCGGCTCTGGAGCACACCGTATGGCGCGTGC
Source organism: Marinobacter sp. DUT-1 (assembly GCF_050379415.1). Lineage (NCBI taxonomy): Bacteria > Pseudomonadati > Pseudomonadota > Gammaproteobacteria > Pseudomonadales > Marinobacteraceae > Marinobacter > Marinobacter sp. DUT-1. Next base: position 432,256 of record NZ_JBNRLS010000002.1, on the reverse strand, counting down.
TCAGTGCTTTCCGGAACCAGAAGATTCAGTAGCTGACAATAAACGGGGTAACACCATGACAACGAACAGCGAATTCAAAGCCTGGCGAGTGGAAGAGAAAGATGGCGAATACCAGGGTAGTGAACAGACCCTCAACACGGCCGATCTGCCGGAAGGCGAGGTTCTGATCCGGGTCAGTCATTCGTCACTGAACTACAAGGATGCTCTGTCTGCGTCCGGCAACAAGGGCGTCACCCGCTCGTTTCCCCATACGCCCGGCATTGATGCCGCGGGTGAAGTGGTGGAGTCTGCAGCTGGTGAGCCGGCGGTGGGCAGCCAGGTGATTGTCACCGGTTATGACCTCGGCATGAACACCGATGGCGGTTTTGGTGAGTACATCCGCGTACCGGCCGCCTGGGTTGTGCCGATGCCGTCTGGTTGGGATGCCCGTACTGCGATGATCTACGGCACTGCTGGCCTCACTGCAGGCCTGTGCGTCAGCAAACTCCTGAAAATGGGCGCCAGCCCGGAGCAGGGCAAGGTCGCTGTCAGTGGTGCCTCTGGTGCCGTGGGTAGCGTGGCCGTCGAATTGCTGGCGAACCTGGGCTTTGACGTGGTGGCGATCAGTGGCAAGGCTGATCATGCTGACGGTCTGAAGGAACTGGGCGCCAGTGAAGTGGTTGGCCGTGATGCTCTGGCTGAAGAGAAGAAGCCGCTGTTAAAGCCGGTCTTTGCCAATGCGGTTGATACTGTGGGGGGCACACCGTTGGCGGAGTTGCTCAAGCAGGTCCAGCCGGGTGGGTCAGTGTCTTGCTGCGGCCTGGTGGCCGGCCCTCAGCTGTCGACCACGGTGCTGCCGTTCATTCTGCGGGGCGTGAACCTGTTGGGTGTGGATTCGGTTGAGATTCCGCTGGCTGACAAGCAAACGGTGTGGGAGAAGTTTGCCGGTGAGTGGAAGTGCCCGAAGACTGAAGCCTCGGCCCGGGATATCGGCCGTGCGGAGCTGGATGAGGCGCTGAAGGCGTTTTTGAAGGGGGCGTCTGCGGGCAAGATCGTGTTGGATCATAGCCTGTGAGGTGACTTCCAGGTCTGAAAATGGGGTCTGATGAAAACCTTCATCTGACCCCATCTTCAACCAACCTCCAGCTCACCCGGCCCGCCGCCGAAACAGCGGCAAATCCGTATCCGTCGCCGCCTGATACCCCTGGCTGAAGAAGTTCAGGCACTTAGGAGCCTGGCTGATGTCCTTGTCGGCCCGCAGCACATACGAATCAAACCCGCATCGCTTCATGAACTGCAGCTGGTCCAGCAGCACATCCCCGATCGCCCGCAGCTCGTTCTGATAGCCAAACCGTTCCCTCAGTAACCGGGCAATGCTATAGCCACGACCATCCACAAAGCGGGGGAAGTTCACTCCAATCAGCGGCAGTTCGTTGACCTTATCGGCAATCATTTCCGGCTCGTCATGGCTGTCGAACCAGACACCAATCCGGTCATTACCGGTGAAATGCTCGTAGCCGGCGAGCCAAAGATCGGCCGGGATCAGCGCCGGCTGCTCCGTTGGAATGGCGAGGGACTCGCCATCCTCCGGCCGCGGAACCACAACCCAGTTGTCCTGACGGATGGTGCCGTCTGCATTGATTACGTCAGGCATAGACCCGCTCCTTGAAAGGTTTGATGCCAATACGGCGATAGGTATCAAGGAATTCCTCTTCCTCGGTACGCTGATCGACGTACACATCGATAATCTTCGCGATAACCTCCGGCATCTCCTCCCGGGCAAAGGAGGGCCCGAGGATCTTGCCGATATCCGCATCATGGTGGGAAGAGCCGCCCAGGCTGACCTGGTAGAACTCCTCGCCCTTCTTGTCGACACCCAGAACCCCAATGTTGCCGACGTGGTGATGACCGCAGGCATTCATGCACCCGGAGATATTGAGATCGATGTTGCCCAGGTCATACAGATAGTCGAGGTCCTCAAACCGGCGCTGAATAGCCTCGGCCACCGGGATCGACTTGGCGTTGGCCAGGGCGCAGTAATCGCCGCCCGGGCAGCAGATAATGTCGGTCAGGGTGTTCAGGTTGGCGGTCCCGAAGCCCATTGGCGTAATGGTCTGCCACAGTTCCAGCAGCCGGTCCTGGCGCACATCGGCCAGCACCACGTTTTGATGGTGGGTGACCCGAACCTCCCCGAAGCTGTATTCGTCGGCCAGGTCGGCAATCTGCTCGAGCTGGCTGTCGGTGACATCGCCCGGAGGTGTGCCGGTTTTTTTCAGGGTCAGCGTCACAATGGCGTAGCCGGGCTTCTTGTGCACGTCTACGTTGTGGCTCAGCCACTGGTCAAAACCGCGGTTCTCGAACCGCTGCCGGGCCAGCAGGTCTGTAGCGTTGTCCAGGGCCTCGTACGGCGGTTCGGTAAAGAACCCCTTGATCCGCTCAATGGCTTCCGGAGTCAGACGGGTCGGCGAATCCTTGATGTGGGCCCACTCGGCTTCTACTTTCTCGGCAAAACCTTCCGGAGTCAGGGCCTTGACCAGGATCTTGATCCGCGCCTTGAACTTGTTATCCCGACGCCCATAGCGGTTGTAGACCCGCAGGACCGCTTCAAGGTAGGTCAGCAAGTCCAGCTCCGGCAGGAATTCACGGATCACCGGGCCAACCATCGGAGTCCGGCCAAGGCCGCCACCTACGTGGACCCGGAAGCCCAATTCGCCGGCATCGTTGCGCACCATCTGGAGCCCGATGTCGTGGATCCGGATTGCCGCGCGGTCGGTTTTTTCGGAGGCGTTCACTGCCACCTTGAATTTGCGGGGCAGGAACGCGAATTCCGGATGGAACGTTGACCACTGACGGATGATCTCGCAATAGGGCCGGGGATCGGTGATTTCATCGGCTTGTACGCCGGAAAACTGGTCCGTGGTGGTGTTCCGGATGCAGTTCCCGCTGGTCTGGTTGGCATGCATTTCCACTTCCGCCAACTCGGCCAGGATGTCCGGAACATCCTCCAGGGCCGGCCAGTTGAGCTGGACGTTCTGCCGGGTGGTGAAATGGGCGTAGCCCTTGTCGTAATTCCGGGTGATACGGGCGAGACGACGCAACTGCTCGGAGCGCAGCATGCCGTAGGGCACACAGATCCTCAGCATCGGTGCGTGGCGCTGAACGTAGAGTCCGTTCTGCAGGCGTAACGGAAGGAATTCTTCCTCGCTGAGTTCGCCCGCCAGGGCGCGTCGGGTCTGGTCCCTGAACTGGGCCACCCGTTCCGCTGCCATTTGCCGGTCGTGTTCGTCGTATACGTACATAGGGGTAATGTCCTGCCTCTTATATCTGGAAGGCAGGATATCACCAGGTTTTTATTTCCAAAATGATTATTTCAAAATATGTTTATCGATTCAGGCGATAAGTGGATGGCACGCAGGCTGGACGAATGTCAATTTCCTGCTTAACTGAAAAGATAACAACAATGACCTGAAAAAGTGAGAAGGGGTACTTCCATGAAGAAGAGCATGCGTTCAGACAGTCAGGCAGACGCCATCGCTGCGGTTCTGGTCGTCGTACTGGTGGTCGCCTTCGCGGTTGTCTGGGTCTCGGGCCAATAGGTTACTGGCTGGCAATCACAGCCTGCACCACCAGAATCAGTCCCCCCACAAAGGCCGCGGTAAAGAGTAGTCCGGCAATGATGTAGGGCCAGGGGCTATGGCTGGAGAAATCCTCTTCCCGGCGCTTGTCGGACTGAACTCCGAAAGCGCCGGCCAGAATGCTTTGCATTATTTTCAAAACGCCGGGTGAGCCCGACTTCCGATCTTTCTTGTTGCTTTCATTGTCGGTCGTGTCGGTCATTGCGTGCTTTGTCCCCGTCTATTCTGCCGGATCGTAGGCCAGGCTTGGCATCAGCCAGCGCTCCGCCTCCGCCTTGGATATACCTTTACGTTCAGCATAGTCCTCAACCTGATCCACGCCAATCTTGCCAACGGCGAAGTACTTGGACTCGGGGTGGGCGAAGTACCAGCCGGAAACTGCCGCGGTGGGGAACATGGCAAAGTGCTCGGTCAGCTCAAGACCGATTTTGCCGGTGGCCTCCAGGAGACGGAACAGGGTCGCCTTCTCGGTGTGATCCGGACAGGCCGGGTAACCCGGAGCCGGACGGATACCGCGGTAGCGCTCCTTGATCAGATCCTCGTTGGCCAGATGCTCGTCGGCAGCATAGCCCCAGAATTCCTTGCGAACCCGCTCATGCATCCGCTCGGCGAAGGCCTCGGCGAGGCGGTCGGCCAGAGCCTTGACCATGATGGCGTTGTAGTCGTCGTGCTTGTCCTTGAATTCCTGTGAGAACTCCTCGGCACCAATACCGGTGGTCACGGCGAAACCGCCCACATAATCCACTTTCCGGGAATCCTCCGGCGCCACGAAATCGGACAGCGCCATCATCGGCTTGCCCGGTGCCTTCTCATCCTGCTGGCGCAGGTGGTGCAGGGTGGTCAGCTCTTCGGTGCGGGATTCGTCGGTGTAGACCACGATGTCATCGCCGCGACGGTTGGCCGGCCAGAAGCCGATCACGCCCCGGGCAGTCACCCGTTTCTCCCCGATCATCTGCTTGAGGATTTTCTGGGCGTCATTGAACAGGCTGCGGGCCGCTTCGCCGCGCTTGGGATCGTCAAAGATCGCCGGGTACTTCCCGGAAATGTCCCAGGAAATGAAGAACGGCGTCCAGTCGATGTAGTCGACCAGTTCTTCGAGGTCGTAGTCCTCGAATACCCGGATGCCGGTGAACGATGGTTTCGTCGGTTCGTAGCCTTCAAAGTTGATTTCCGGGGCGCGGGCTCGGGCTTCCTTCAGGGAGACCAGCTTGGTCCGCTCGCCGCGGTTCTTCCGGCGTTCCCGGATCTCGTCGTATTCGGTGCGGGCGGCTTCGACAAAGGCCGGTTTGGCGGTCTTGCTGAGCAACTGGGAGGCCACGTTTACGCAGCGGGATGCGTCGGATACATACAGGGCGATATCATTCTTGAACTGGGGCTCGATCTTCACCGCCGTGTGCGCTTTGGACGTAGTGGCGCCACCGATCATCAGCGGGATGTTGAAGTCCAGGCGCTGCATCTCCCGGGCTACGTGAACCATCTCGTCAAGGGACGGGGTAATCAGGCCGCTCAGGCCGATGATGTCCACCTTCTCTTTCTTCGCGGTTTCCAGGATCTTGTCACAGGGCACCATCACGCCCATATCGATCACTTCGTAGTTGTTGCACTGCAGGACAACGCCCACGATGTTCTTGCCGATGTCGTGCACATCGCCCTTTACCGTGGCCATGAGAATCTTGCCCTTGGCCTGCTGGCCCTCGGACTTCTCCGCCTCGATGTAGGGGATCAGGTAGGCCACGGCCTGCTTCATTACCCGCGCACTCTTGACCACCTGGGGCAGGAACATCTTGCCGTCGCCGAACAGGTCGCCAACCACGTTCATGCCATCCATCAGCGGGCCCTCGATGACCTCGATGGGGTGGCTGGCGTTCTGGCGGCAGGCCTCGGTGTCTTCGGTGATATAGTTGGTGATGCCTTTGACCAGGGCGTGCTCGAGGCGCTTCTCGACTGGCCACTCGCGCCAGGCCAGGTCCTCTTCCTGGGTCTTGCCGCCTTTGCCCTTGAACTTCTCGGCCGCTTCCAGCAGGCGATCGGTGGCGTCGTCCCGGCGGTTGAGTACCACATCCTCCACCAGTTCCTTCAGATCCGGCTCGATCTCGTCGTAAATCACCAGCTGGCCGGGATTGACGATACCCATGTTCATTCCGGCCTTGATGGCGTGGTAGAGGAACACGGAATGGATGGCCTCGCGCACGGCATCGTTGCCCCGGAACGAGAACGACACGTTGCTCACACCGCCGGAGATGGAGGCGTGGGGCAGGTTTTCCTTGATCCAGCGGGTGGCGTTGATGAAGTCCACCGCGTAGTTGTTGTGTTCCTCGATGCCGGTAGCGATGGCGAAGATGTTCGGGTCGAAGATGATGTCGGCCGGATTGAACCCGATACCGGTAAGCACATCGTAGGAGCGTTTGCAGATCTCGGTCTTGCGCTCGTAAGTATCCGCCTGGCCGTCTTCGTCAAAGGCCATGACCACCACAGCGGCGCCGTAGCGCATGCAGTCTTTCGCCCGCTTGATGAATTCCTCTTCGCCTTCCTTCAGGCTGATGGAGTTCACCACCGCCTTGCCCTGGATACAACGCAGGCCGGCCTCGATCACCTCCCATTTGGAGGAATCGATCATGATGGGCACCCGGGAAATGTCCGGTTCGGAGGCGACCAGGTTCAGGAAGGTGACCATGACCTCCTTGGAATCCAGCATGCCCTCATCCATGTTGATGTCGATGATCTGGGCGCCGTTCTCCACCTGGTCCCGGGCCACACTGAGGGCTTCCTCGTACTGCTCTTCCTTGATCAGGCGCAGGAACCGCTTGGAGCCGGTCACGTTGGTGCGCTCACCGACGTTGATGAACAGGGTGTTCTCATCGCCGGTGAAGGGCTCGAGGCCAGACAGGCGCAGGGCCTTGGGGCGCTCGGGAATCTGCCGGGGCGGGTACTTGGCGACGGCTTTGGCAATGGCCTCGATATGATCCGGGCGGGAACCGCAGCAACCACCGATGATGTTCAGGAAGCCGTCTTTGGCGAAGCCTTCGATGATCTCCGCCATTTCCTCCGGGGTCTGGTCGTACTCACCGAATTCGTTGGGCAGGCCCGCGTTGGGGTGGGCGGAGACATAGGTCTCGGCCTTGGAGGACAACTCCTCGACGTAGGGTCGCAGCGCGTCCGCACCCAGGGCGCAGTTCAGCCCCACGGAAATGGGCTTGGCATGGGCAACGGAGTTGTAGAAGGCCTCGGTGGTCTGGCCGGACAGCGTACGTCCGGAGGCATCGGTGATGGTGCCGGAAATCATGATCGGCAACTCGATGCCGGTATCCTCGAACACCTGCTGGGTGGCGTAAATCGCTGCCTTGGCGTTCAGGGTATCGAAGATGGTTTCGATCAGGATCAGATCGGCGCCGCCCTCCATCAGGCCTGAAACCGCCTCGTAATAATTGTCCACCAGTGTCTGGAAATCGACATTGCGGTAGCCGGGATTATTCACATCCGGTGAAATGGAGGCGGTACGGGAGGTAGGGCCGACCGCGCCAGCGACGAAGCGGGGCTTGCTGGGGTCTTTAGCGGTAAACTCGTCGGCAATCTCCCGCGCCAGCTTTGCCGAGGCCACGTTCAGCTCCCGGGCCAGATCTTCCATGCCGTAATCGGCCTGGGACAGGCGGGTAGAGTTGAAGGTGTTGGTCTCGATGATGTCAGCGCCGGCGTCCAGGTAGTCCGCATGGATGTTGCGGAGCAGGGCAGGCTGGGTCAGGTTGAGCAGGTCGTTGTTGCCCTGCACCTCCCGTTCGAAGTCCCTGAACCGATCGCCCCGGAACGCGGCTTCATCCAGCTTCTGGTTCTGGATCATGGTGCCCATGCCACCATCAAGAATCACAATGCGTTCCTTGAGGGCTTGATGAAGCTGTTCCAGACGGGTAGTGCGATCGGTCATAGGGAAATCTTCCGGGTGTCGTGGCTAACGTCGTATTTCAGTCAATGGCGCGGGATCATAGCAAAAATGCCGGATTCCGTCTTAGTCCGAATGATCATTATCAAGTGCCGTGTCTCCGGCGCTTCCAGCAGGCGGTCATACGGGAAATTCATTACCTGATTAAATCCCGACTATTTTACTTGGTCTTTCATGTTCCCGCGAACTCTCTTAAAATAGGAGTCAAACTTCCAAACGGGTAGGAAACATGGCATTGGTTACCGTGACAGATTCCGCGCGGGATTACCTCGCGCAACTCATTGAAAAGCAGGATGTAGAAGGCATGGGCGTACGGATCTTCGTCACCCAGCCCGGCACCCGGAATGCCGAGACCTGCCTGGCCTACTGCCCGCCCAATGAAGTCGTCCCGACGGACGAGCAGCTGGATCTCGGCAAGTTCACTCTGTACCTGGACCATAACTCGGTCCCGTTCCTGGAAGAGGCGTACGTCGACTACTCCAAGGACCAGATGGGCGGCCAGCTCACGATCAAGGCCCCTAACGCCAAGGTGCCCAAGATCGACGATGACGCACCGCTGCCGGATCGCGTGAACTACGTGCTGGCCTCCGAGATCAACCCGAACCTCGCGGCTCACGGTGGTGACGTATCTCTGGTCGAGATCGTGGACGAGTCCGTTGCCGTGCTGCGCTTTGGCGGTGGTTGCCAGGGCTGTTCCGCGGTCAGCCTGACCCTCAAGCAGGGCGTCGAATCCACACTGAAAGAGCGCGTGCCGGAAATTACGGCCGTTCGCGACGTAACCGACCACTCCTACACCGAAAACGCTTACTACCAGTAAGCCGTCTCTGAGAGCCCCGGCCGCCAGGCCGGGGTTTTTGCTGCCGCAATTCCCCACACCCCATGGCTTCACGGCCAATGTTGTGACATTTCAATTACTTCATCATCGGTCACATAAACTGACGTGCCGGGCCACTACACTGTTGGCTGGCACTCAAGAACCGAATGCTCATCGGCCTGTGGCCGCAATTTCAACCGGGGTAACTCTTGATCGACCTAGCACTCCTGTCTGTGCCTGTCATGGCAGCTGTCACCGGCTGGGTGACCAACTGGCTGGCAATTCAGATGTCCTTCTATCCGGTCCGGTTTGTCGGTTTCGGAGTGCTTGGCTGGCAGGGTGTCATCCCCCGGAAAGCGGAGAAGATGGCCCACATCTGCATTGACCAAACCCTGCAGAAATTCGGCGATCTGAATTCCGTCTACGAAAAACTTGAACCCCATCGCATCGTGGAGCAGGTGATCTCACAGGTGACCCCGAGGGTGGATGAGTACATCGATGAGATCATGTACGAGAATCACCCGGTCCTGTGGGATAACGTGCCCTTGTTCGTGCGTAACCGGATCTATAGATGGGCGACGGAAGCGTTGCCTGAGCGGGTCGAGGAACTGGTGGAGGACTTCGGTGATGACCTGGACGAGCTGGTGGACCTCAAGGCCCTGTTAAGCCGGGAACTCCAGCGCCATCCGGATCTGATGAACCGGATCTTCAAGGAGGCGGGGTCGGTAGAGCTGCAGTCGGTAATCAACCTTGGTGCGATCATCGGCGGACTGCTGGGTGCCGCGCTCGTGCCGCTCTGGATCCGGTATCCCGAACCCTGGCTGCTTCCCCTTGGCGGGTTTGCCGTCGGTTTCCTCACCAACTGGCTGGCCATCAACCTGATCTTTACTCCGGTTGAACCCCGCCGTTTCCTGTTCTGGAAGATCCAGGGCCTGTTCCTGCGCCGACAGCCCGAGATCAGCGATGTCTGGGCGCGCCTGGTGGCGGAAGAACTGATTACGGTCGAGCGGGTTGCCGACGCCATGATCAACGGCGCCCATGGCGACCGTACCCGGGCGATCATCCAGAAACACCTGCGGCCGCTGCTGGACAGCTCCCCGGTGATGAAGCTGACGGCACAGGTCTCGGTGGGGGTCACCGGCTATACCGAGCTGAAGAAAGCGCTGTACCAGAAAGCCGTGGTGGCCACCGGGGATGTCTTCTCGGACCCGGCGTTCAACCGGGAGCGGGCACCGGTGGTGGCGGGAGTCCTGGCCAGCCAGATGAAATCCCTCGGGCCGAAGGAGTTCCAGGGCATCCTGCGCCCGGCATTTCACGAAGAAGAGCTGCAGCTGATGGTAGTCGGCGGCGTATTTGGTGCCGTGGCTGGACTCATCCAGTTCCTGAGTCTGACCTACCTGGTGTTCTGAGAACTTTCGGTTACAGGCAGTTGGTCGGGCGGGGCAGTCCTGCGATCCGGCAGGCGGTCTTGGCTGGCGTGCCCGGGAACAACTGCATCAAGTAGATGCTGTTGCCTTTCTCCTCCCCGAAGGCTTCCTTTACCGCCTTGACGAAGAGCCGGTTCGAGGGTGGCGATACTTCGTGTTGTTTATAAAAACCTCTAAGAAACTCTATGATTTCCCAGTGATTTCCGGATAGCTCAATGCCGTCCTCGGATGCAATAACCTCCGCCACCTCCGGGGTCCACGCCCAGGCATCCTCCAGAAAACCTTCGTTGTTCCGTTGCGGGATCTGCTGCTCACTCATGGTTCACCAACTGATTACCTGTTTTGCTCGGGCGGTCAGCTCGACCATACCGTCGTAGTTGATGGTTTCCACTGTTCCGGATTGATCGCCCATTCCCCGCGCATCCATGTCCGGCTCCAGGGCGAAAAGCTTTCCGGAAGCACTGGCGGAAGCGGCACCAAACCCCAGTACGCCGTTTTCGATCAGAAGGACGGCGTCGTCCGGGCCGGCAATCGACAGGCAACGGGCAAATCTGGGATGTTCCGGGGACTTGTTCAGGATGTGCAGAGTCTGGATCTCGGTCATGGTGTTATCCGGCAAAGGCGGCGTGGCTGTAGTTTGTGAACAGTTGCGAGTCGGCCTGAACGAGGGTCACGCCATCCAGCAACTGTTCGGCCTCAAGTCCATAGCGGCTGCAGTCATCACTATCGGCAAGCAGGGCTTCCACGCCAAAGATGGGTGCGGCGGCCAGGTTCTTCTCCACCGACTTCTGACGGATCTCTCCGGGCTCCTGTCCCTTGCGCAGCCAGTTTACCCCGGCGCCACAGAACAGCAGCGATACCGGCTGGTCAAACGCTGCAAGCGAAAACGCCATATCCAGGGCTTCCCGGCCGGCCCAGCTGCCATAGGGAGACTTGTCGATGACAATCAGCGTGCTCATGGTCAGTCGCTCCCGTGAAAATAGACGGTTCGTGATGACGCCATCCGGCCCTCAACCCATTCGCCCAGTCCCGCGATAGAAAACGGCGCCAGGAGGTTGCTGGCAGGCAGCTCATACCGTTTCTGTTCACCTTCATCCACCAGGCCGCGCCTCAATGCCGAGGCAATGCAGGCAACGCCCGGAATTCCGTGTTCCTCAAGAAAAGTGCTCCATTCCCGGGGCCAGTGAGGTTCATCGGAAGGTGGCGAGGCGAGGGCGGAGGCAAGCTGTACGCCATCCCCGTACAGGAACACCCGGTCTACCCGATGGCCGGCCCTGATGGCAGCCTCGGCGAAGCTCAGTGCGCTCTGGGGTGCCTGGGAGCTGTAGGGCGCTCCGGTGATAACGAGAGTGAACGAGAACGGGGTGGAATCCTGCATGGCCGGTACCGTGTTGATAGCGGTTTCAGTTTACTCAAAGTAAAAGCCCCGGCAAGGCCGGGGCTTCGGTTAACCTGGTTTCAGGAGCGATCAATCTTCGCCGCTGAACGCTGCCAGCAGGTGAAGCAGGCTGACAAACAGGTTGTAGATGGAGACGTACAGGCCAACGGTGGCGATGATGTAGTTGCGCTCGCCGCCCTTGATGATCTGGCTGGTCTCGAACAGGATCATGATGGAGGCGAAGATGGTGAAGCCTGCAGACACTGCCAGGTGCAGGGCAGAGCTTTCCATGATGAACGCCAAGACCATGGCACCGATCAGCACGAATGCACCAGCGGTCAGGAAGCTGGACATGAAGCTGAAGTCCTTCTTGGTGATGATCGCGGTTGCGGACAGACCAACGAAGGCGACAGCAGTCAGTGTCAGCGCCTGGGCGACGATCTGGGATGCGCCTGCGGCCACGAACGCACCGATGATCGGGCCCAGGGTGTAACCCATGAAGCCGGTCAGGGCGAAGGTGGTCACAATGCCCCAGGGGCTGTTCTTCAGTTTATAGGTGGCAAACAGAAGACCGATGTAGCCCACAATGGTGATCAGGAAGCCCGGGTGGGTTCCGTTCATGTTCAGGAATGCGGTCAGGGCCGAGAAGGCCAGGGTCATGCCCAGGAGCATGTAGGTGTTGCGCAGCACATTCATTGCATCAGCGCTGATGCCAGTAGTCGCTCGCTCAGCCTGAGGCGCGGAATAGGCACCCTGCTGGTCCTGAGCGCCGAATCTTCTGTTTTCCATTGTCATCTCCGTTTGTGTAACGACTGGATACTGTCCCCAATCATAATGTCGAATACGCAACTTTCAATCATTTACGACAATAAAGTGCCCTGTGGATTCCATTAAACCGCGTTAATGTTGAAAAGTGCGGCGGGATTTATGCAGGGCGTTGACAGCACAGGCAATTCCGGTATCATGCACCTCGCTGTCGCAACGGCAGCAATGGTTTTGAAAGGTGGGCTGGCAGAGTGGCTGAATGCAGCGGTCTTGAAAACCGCCGACGGTTAGTAGCCGTCCCGGGGTTCGAATCCCTGGCCCACCGCCATTTTTCTATTCAACTCAAGGTCTTATACCTCCTTCTGAAAACCTGCCTTCATCGGTACTCTAGGCCGACCAGGTTTAATCTTCACTGATTTCTGCATTAGACTCTGTCATACCCTGCGCTCTCAGTATGGCTGTGTGTTGGTATGTGTCCATTTCAGCATAATCCACGCTGCCGAGGTGGGCAGGTCAAAACATAATGTCCTGTGATGACAGCTATGACAGCGACTGTATTGATCTATTACGACTTCCGTATGCTTGGTCACAATCCACACGGCTGGGATCCTGATCGTCCCGAATGGACTGACGATGTGAAGGCGATGATTGAGCTGCAGTATCCTAATGCCAATCTGGACACCTATACCCATCCCGAGCGTCCACAGCGACTGACAGCGATTGTCGATCGGCTGCTTATGGAGCCCATCGACGGCGTACGCTGGATGCTGCCGGCCCCGGCCACCGCCACTCAGCTTGAGCGGGCGCATGATGCAGCTTATGTGGCCCATATCGAGTCGCTGGATGGGAAATCCGGCTGGCTGTCCAAGGACACGACTGCGGTATCGCCGGGCAGCGTGACAGCGGCCCGCCTGGCCGCCGGCTCTGGAATCAGCGCGATCGAGGCGATCACCGCCGGTGAAGCCCGGCGGGCATTCTGCATCGTGCGCCCGCCGGGGCACCATGCTCCGGCTGACCGTGCCCGTGGCTTTTGCCTTTATAACAACCTGGCCGTCACTGCAGCGCATGCACGCAAAGCACTCGGCTATGACCGCGTCATGATCTGGGATTGGGACATGCATCACGGCAACGGCACCCAGGCCATTTTCTATGACGACCCCAGCGTGCTCGTGGTCGATAGCCATTGTGCGGCACCCTTCTATCCGGGCACCGGCCTGCTGGCCGAAACTGGAGCTGGAGCGGGCCTTGGTTACCATCTCAACGTGCCACTGCCCATGGGTTTTGGCAACGCCACGCTGCTGAATGTATTCGATCAGGTGGTGCGCCCGGCGGCACGTGCATTCCGGCCCGATATTCTGCTGGTATCCAGTGGCTTCGATTGCCATTACCTCGATCTGGTCTGCAACATGGATGAAACCGGTTATGCCGCTGTCACCCAGCGCATGAGGGTCCTGGCCGACGAGCTTTGTGATGGCCGCCTGGTACTGGTGCTGGAAGGTGGCTACAACGCCAAGGCTTTGGCTGACAGCGCCTATGCCGTGAGCGAAGCGCTGTCAGGGAAACCGGTGAATGCGCTTAACATCCTGGCTGACGATCCCGGCTGTGCGGTGGTGTCCGATGTAGCCGAGTTCCATGCCAGGTCCATCGCGGCGCTGGTGCCCGGCGGCACAATAACCGATTAGCCTGGCTTCGCGGCGGGAAGTCATGCGCACTGAGGCTAACCTCTAAACATAGAAATCCAGCTCTTCCTGGGCTTTCAGCAGATCCCGCATCTTGATGGGGTCGTCACCAAAGAAGAAGATCAGGCCCCAATGAGTGCCGTATGCTAACCGTTCAGGAACTATCTCTTCTTTAGGTGCGACCAATTCGTGGGACTCGAAATAGGGGTGCTCAATCGTTTCTTTGGGCATTTCGAGCCTGCTGACCACGCGGCGTCTTGGATATACACCGAAGCAACCTGCATAGCCCTTCGCGTCAACCACTTCGCGGGGGAAGAAACTATCTACCTCCTCTTTGGTGCTTTTAGGATCGAACACCAACATAGAAGCCTGGTACGCATTGAATCCGTAGACTCTCTCAATAAGCTCGAAAACCTTGAAACCCGGCGGACGGTATGCAACTTCTCCAAAGTACATTTCGCCGTCAGAGGTGACGAAGTACTCTGGATGAATAAAACCGAACTTGATATCGAAGGCTTTGATCAGCAGCTCGATCTGTTTGGTGATCGCGTTACGCCAGCTCTCAAGTTCATTAGTAGCCGGGACGAATACCGAGTAGCCCAGCGTTACGTATTCGGAAATATTAAGGAACTTGATTTTCCCTTCGTGGATCCAGGCCTCAACGGCAAACTCCCAGCCGCTCAGGTGACTTTCCATCAGCAACGGATACTCTTCCGGCGGAATGGCGTCAATGTCTTCTATCTTTCGAATCATTCGGTGGCCGAGGCAACCGGCTTTGTCGAATGCCTTGACATGAATCGGGTCGTCTGGGTCACCCTCAAGGTGCAGTAGTGTTTGGTTTACGCGCCTCATGAAGCGGACGATGTCCTCTTTCTCATACGCCTCCTGGAAAATCCCGACGCGAATACCGCCAAGTTGTGCACGGCGCTTCATCAGAGCTTTGTCGCGGAACAGAATAGACTGACCGTACATATGAGGTTCGTTAAGCAGGACTGAGTTGATGGCCCCTGACCACTCGACGGTTTCCTCGAAGAGCGGTAGCGCTACATCAACGCCTTCCGCCTTTAGCCTTTCTGCAATCTCCATGGACCGGTCATTCAGACGGGTAAAATCCCATGGGATAAAAGGGATCTTATTTGCGGTACAGAAATCCGCAGCCCAATCCGGAGCTACAACGATGTAGCGGCGGTCAAATTTTTGCGCTGCCTTGACCGCATTTAAGCTCCACCCAAGCAGGGCGATGTAACCTTTTTCCGGATCCTTGGGCGTTTCCGTCCCACGAACCGAGTCCATGGTTGGGTCGAGCCAGCCTGATACATCTTTAGCTAATTGAGTTTCTGACGTTATCGACATGCTAGCTTCTCCTTGTGGTTAAGTCAGAACTATGTCCACAACGAAATGCACCAGGTTAGCGGAGCCGTTAGGTAGGGCAGTTCTCATCGGGCAGATTCTGCGGGGTAGTGCATTCCTATTTTCAATATAGGGTTTAACCGGTCTGGTAACAAACTGGAGCAGGGGAACCGGAACACGGCAGCTGTTCGCCAATAAAACTCATATAATGAGAGCGGAATTTAATTTTATTTACTGGTATTTGTTGGGGGCAGCAGCGCTCTGCGAAAAGGAGGGTTAAAAGCAGGTATGGGACTAAAACAGGGATGCTTACGGTGTCATCCTCCATAGTAGTTTTGTCTTGCCCAGCATCCCTGCTGATCTTCGCTGTTTAGCCCTCTACCTGTCAGGCCGGTAACCAAGCTGGCGTGAAATATCCTCTCCCGCGCGTTTCAATTCTGCGATCCATTCATCTTTGCGACGCTCAATAGGTGCCGAAACCGAGAGCCCGGCACTCACATTTCCGGAGCGGTCGTAAATTAGCACGCCAATGCAGCCCACCCCGATCTCAGCTTCCTCATTGTCGAGCGCATAGCCCTGACGCATGCTCTTGAGGCAAGCCTCCTCGAGCTCCGGCAAGGACGACAGAGTGTTCCGGGTATAGGCCGGCAGGTTGGTCCGGCTTGCATAGGCCTGGATGGCTTCCTCTCCCGCCAGTCCCAGCATCAGTTTTCCCACGGCTGTCACGTGCAGTGGCGCCCGGCTTCCCACTATCTGGTTAACATGCATCATCCGGTTCGGGGTGACCTTCTCGAAGTAGATCACGACATCGCCCTCGCGGATGGTGAGGTTGATGGTTTCCCCCAGTTGCTTACACAGGGCCTCCATGTAGGGCAGGGACACAGCCCGCAGGTCTATGTCTGTGTGGAGGCGGTTGCCCAGCTGCAGTAGCCGCTGGCCTAGCCGGTAATCGCCGTTGGAATCACGCTCGACAAAGCGATTGCTGATCAACGAATGCAGGATCCGATACGCCGTGGACGGTGCCAGCCCGGTATCAGCACTCAGGGTTTTCAGTTTTACGGGCTTGGAGTACCGGGAGATGGCTTCCATGAGCATGGCCGCCCGGTCGATTACCTGGATTCTCGATTCCGTTTTCGTATCCATCATTGAAATGTTTTTGTCCCTTCAGATAGCAGCGGTTCGCGGGGAATTTATGACGCTAATTTTGTCATATGGAGGTAATTTCCACAATACGGAATGTGTCGGTACCTATTTATATCCAGTGTAAATTGCTGAAAAACCGATGAAAAAACATACCGTCAACCATTAGTTTCTGAAATTCCACAATGTGGAAACTTTGCGTATTGCGCAAAAATAACCTCACTCCTACCGTGGATTTGAAGGCGGCAAGCAGTAATGCAGATCCCGCCACCGGACATAAATACAAAAACGGAGTGGAATCAATGTCGGATCAGAATCCCGTTTTCATACCCGGCCCCACCAATATTCCCGACCGGTTGCGGTCCGCAATGCAGCTTCAGACCCGTGATCACCGCGCTCCGGACTTTGTGGAAACGCTGAGGCCCGTGTTGCACCAGTGCAAGTCGGTGTTCGGTACCGAGAGCGGCGAAGTCATCATCTTCCCCGCGAGCGGTACCGGGGGCTGGGAGGCAGCGATCTGTAACACCCTGTCTCCCGGCGACAAGGTACTGGTTGCCAGGTACGGAATGTTTTCCCATCGCTGGATTGATTTGTGCCGCCGACACGGCCTGGAGGTCCAGGTTATTGACTGTCAGTGGGGCAGCGGCGCGCCTGCGGACCGGTTTGAGGAAGCGCTCCGGTCCGATACCGGGCATGAGATCAAGGCCCTGCTGGTCACCCATAACGAAACCGCCACGGGCGTAAAGAGCGATATAGCTGCAGTACGAAGTGCCCTGGACCGGGCCTCCCATCCGGCCATGTTGTTTGTCGACTGTGTCAGTTCGCTGGCGTCCATGCCTTTTGCCATGGACGACTGGGGCGTGGATGTCGCGGTAGCCGGTTCGCAGAAGGGCTTCATGCTGACCACTGGCCTCGCCATTCTTGCTGTCAGCCCAAAAGCACTGGCGGCAACGGAGTGTGCGACTCTGCCAAGGGCATTCTTCGATTTTCAGGTCATGCGAGCGGCCAATGAGCAGGGTGGCTACCCCTACACGCCACCGCTGCAGCTGATTCATGGTCTCCGGGAAAGCCTGCGGATGCTCCTTGAGGAAGGGCTGGACAACGTTTATGCCCGTCATCACCGGCTGGCGGAAGGGGTTCGCTGTGCAGTCCGTGCCTGGGGGCTGGAGCTCTGCGCCAGATCTCCCGACCTCTACTCGGATACGGTCAGTGCGATTCTGGTGCCCGAGGGCTTCGACAGTAACGAACTCACTGACCACGCCTTTGAAAAATACGGTGTGTCTTTCGGAGTGGGGCTGGGGGAAATGGACGGCGCTGCGTTCCGGATCGGTCATCTGGGCTCGCTCACCGACGTCATGGTGCTCTCCGGGCTGGCAACCATAGAGATGGCGATGGCGGATCTGAACTACCCAATTGACCTGGGCAGCGGTGTCAGTGCCGCCCAGGACTATTTCCGCAGGACAGCAAGCTGACGACTCGGCGAGGTAAACCATGAACGATCAAATCAAACAGATACCAACCTTTGAAGATGCGCTGGCCGCCAGGGAGCGTATAGAGCCGTACATTCATCGCACGCCGGTTCTGACCTCCCGGTTCATCAACGAATTGACCGGCGCCGAACTGTTCTTCAAGTGTGAGAATTTCCAGAAGGCCGGCGCGTTCAAGGTCCGGGGCGCCTGCAACGCGGTTTTCGGGCTGAGTGAAGCGCAGGCCCGCATCGGTGTGGCTACCCACTCTTCCGGTAACCACGCGTTGTCCCTGTCCTATGCGGCGGGCCGGCGGGGTATTCCGGTTACCGTCGTCATGCCGCACACAGCGCCGCGAGCGAAGAAAGAGGCGGTGCTCGGTTATGGCGGCACCATTGTCGAGTGCGAGCCCTCAACCAGTTCCCGCGAGGCGGTTTTTGCCGAGGTTGTGGCGCAATCCGGTGCGGACTTTGTCCACCCATACAACGATCCGCGGGTGATAGCTGGCCAGGCCACCTGCGCGATGGAGCTGAATGAGCAGGTGCCGGGCCTGGAGGCGGTGATAGCGCCGATTGGCGGCGGAGGCATGATATCGGGCACCTGCCTGACGCTGTCCAATGTGGCGCCGGAGGTGTCGATCTATGCCGCCGAACCTCTCAATGCCGACGACGCCGCCCGATCGTTCAGGGCAGGTCACATCATTGCGGACGATGCGCCGGACACAATTGCCGACGGTCTGAAAGTCCCCTTGAAAGAACTGACCTGGCACTTCGTCCGCAATCACGTTTCGGACATTCTGACTGCCAGTGAGGAAGAGATTGTCGACGCCATGAAACTGATCTGGAAGCGAATGAAGATTGTCATGGAGCCGAGTTCTGCCGTCCCCCTGGCGACCATCCTGAAGAACCCCGAGCTATTCCGAGGCAAGCGGGTGGGTGTGATCGTAACCGGCGGCAACGTGGATCTGGACGCGCTTCCCTGGACCTGAATAACAATCAACGAGGATATCGCTAATGACTAACATGAACCTGAAAAACACGGACGGCCTGGAAGTGGGCTACGACATTCCGGCAGCGATTGGCATGGATGAAAGCGAAATACAGACCCCGTGCCTGGTGCTGGATCTGGATGCACTGGAATACAACATCAAGAAAATGGGGGACTACGCCAAGGCCCATGGCATGCGCCACCGAATCCACGGCAAGATGCACAAGTCCGTGGATATCGCCCGGCTGCAGGAACAACTCGGTGGTGCCGTCGGAGTGTGTTGTCAGAAGGTTTCAGAGGCGGAGGTCTTTGCCCGGGGCGGGATCAAGGACATCCTGGTATCCAACCAGGTTCGGGACCCCGGCAAAATCGACCGCCTCGCCCGGATCCCGCAGTTGGGCGCCAGGACCATTGTCTGTGTAGACGACCCTGACAACGTCCCGGAGCTGTCCGCGGCCGCTCAGCGCCATGGCACTCAACTGGACTGCTTTGTGGAAATCGATTGTGGGGCCGGTCGTTGCGGTGTTACCAGAACGGAGGAGGTCGTCGGTATTGCGAAGGCGATCGACGAGGCGCCGAACCTCCGGTTCTCAGGAATCCAGGCCTACCAGGGCGCAATGCAGCACATGACTTCCTATGAGGATCGCAAGGCCAAACTGGACGCCGCGATCGGGATGGTCCGTGAGGCCGTAGCGGCACTGAAAGAGGTGGGGCTTGAGCCGGAACTGGTGTCCGGCGGGGGAACCGGTTCCTATTATTTCGAGAGCAATTCGGGCGTGTATAACGAGCTCCAATGCGGTTCCTACGCCTTCATGGATGCAGACTACGGTCGCATCCAGGACAGGGAAGGTAACCGCATCGACCAGGGCGAATGGCGAAACGCACTGTTCATCCTGACCAGCGTCATGAGCCACGCCAAGTCCGACAAGGCTATCTGCGACGCCGGCCTCAAGGCCCAGTCGGTGGACAGCGGTCTGCCGTTCATCTTCGGACGCGATGATGATGTGGAATACATCAAGTGTTCGGATGAGCACGGAGTCATTGCCGATCCCCAAGGCGTTCTCGCCATCAACGAGAGGCTGAAGCTGGTGCCGGGACATTGTGATCCTACCTGCAATGTTCACGACTGGTACGTGGGGGTGCGCAACGGAAAAGTTGAAACCCTGTGGCCCGTCAGTGCCCGCGGCAAAGCTTTCTGAGGAGGTTGCGATGGAGACTTCAAGCAATTTGAGTAACGCTGGCTGTCAGGTAACTGTGGTTCCGGAAGAGGCCTGTCAGGCGGTGATCGGCCGAAAACAGGCCTTTGAAGCAGTCGAGGCGGTGTTCGCTTCCATGGCGAGCGGGTCCGCCCGCAACTTCCCGGTAGTCAGGGAGGCGATTGGTCATGCCGACGCTCTCTATGGGTTCAAGTCCGGATTTGATCGGGCGGGTATGGTCCTTGGCGTGAAGTCCGGGGGCTACTGGCCGGGTAATACCCGGAAAGGACTGACGAATCATCAGTCAACGGTCGTTCTGTTTGACCCCGACACCGGAAGACTCTCGGCGTTGGTGGGCGGCAACTACCTGACTGCAGTCCGGACTGCGGCTGCTTCAGCGGTGTCCATTGCGCATCTGGCGCGTAAGGATGCCAGGGTCCTGGGCATGGTGGGCGCCGGTCACCAGTCCACGTTCCAGCTCAGAGCGGCACTTGAACAGCGTAACTTTGATCAGGTGGTCGGCTGGAACCGGGATCCGGAAAACCTGGCGCGCCTGGCCGCGGTGTGTGAAGAACAGGGTATCCCTTTCGAGGCAGTTTCATTGCCGGACCTTGCTGCCCGGTCCGATGTGATCATTACCATCACCTCGGCATTCGAACCGCTGTTGATGTCTGAATGGGTCAAACCGGGTACCCATATTGCGTGCATGGGGACAGATACGAAGGGTAAGCAGGAGGTTGATCCCATGCTTTATGCGCGGGCGGAAATCTTCACCGACGAAGTAGCCCAGGCCACCAGCATAGGTGAATCCCAGCACGCGGCGGCAACTGGAATCCTGGCACCGGAACGGATCATCGCCATCGGGGATGTGATCAACGGAAAACATCCGGGGCGCAGGGCGGATCAGGACATTACCCTGTTCGACGGTACCGGCGTAGGTCTGCAGGACCTGGCTGTTGCATCGATGGCGGTGAAGCTGGCAGGTGCAGAGGGATTGGTGGAGAGGTTTGTGCTGTAAATGCCCCAGGGTATGTGCTTACTGGGGTTGCATTCATACAGCCCCCATAATGGGACCAGTAGCAAACCAGGAGGATGTATGCCTGATACCAGACCCAGCACCGTGTCCGGGCGGAAAGACCGCAAGTTCGCCGTCTCGGCAAACCGTGGCCAGGCCAGCCACCGGATCCGTTATGTGGAAACCGGAGGCGCCCTGGTGGATACCGAGGAATGTACCTTCTGTCAGTCTGTTCCGGATCTGCAGGACGGGGAGCAGGAAAAGACGGCCAGAGCCGAACCGGGCTCCGACCGCCAGAAATCGTCTGACTGATCGTTGATACGGCGGATCCCCTAGAGGGATCTGCCGGGGTAGGTCATTGCTTTCTGCTGGTCTGCGCGCTTCTGGCGCTCGGCCAGGCCTTCCGGGGCATTGGTCGGAATCTGCCAGCCCGCAAGGTTGTCCTCAATCAGCTTCACCAGGGCCTCAATGTGGCCCGGTGTCGCATTCAGTGCCGGTATGTAACTGAATCCCTCACCACCGGCCTCCATGAAGTACTCACGGTTTTCCTCGTTGATTTCCTCAATCGTCTCCAGACAGTCGGAGGAAAATCCGGGGCAGAACACATCTATTGATTTGATGCCCTTGCCGGGCAGCGATTTCAACGTCTCATCCGTGTAGGGCTTCAGCCATTCCTCGCGTCCGAAACGGGACTGGAAGGTGGTCATGTAGTCCTCGGACGAGAGGCCGAGACGTTCGGCCAGCAGGCGTGAGGTCTTGTGGCACTCACAGTGGTAGGGGTCGCCTTTCAACAGATACTTCAGGGGCACCCCGTGGTAGGACAGGATCAGCTTGTCCTTGCGGCCATGGTTGGCCCAGTGCGCCTCAATATGACGGGCCATGGCTTCGATGTAGGGCGGGTAGTCCGGGTAATGCGAAACAAAGCGCAGGTCCGGCAGCCAGCGGCGCTTGGTGAAGTCCCTGGCGACCGCATCGAAGGTGGAGGCTGATGTCGAGGCCGAGTACTGGGGGTAGAGCGGCAACACCAGCAGCTTGCGCACGCCCTGTTCCTGCATTTCATCGAGTACCTTGCTGATGGACGGGTTGCCGTAGCGCATGGCAAACCCGACCACAACGTTCGGTCCGTACTTCTGCTTCAGCGCCTCGCGGATACCTTCCGCCTGTTTGGCGGTGTGCAGCAGCAGGGGCGAGCCCTCTGCTTCCCACACACCTGCGTAGGCCTGGGCGCTGCGCTTCGGACGGATGCGCAGGATGATACCGTTCAGGATCAGCCACCACAGGGGGCGGGGAACCTCCACCACCCTGGGATCCCAGAGGAACTCGGCCAGATAGCGTCGAAGGGCTGAAGTGGTGGGGGCGTCCGGGGTGCCAAGGTTGGTCACCAGTACGCCCAGCCTTTCGGGCTGGTTATGGCTGAAATTCTCCGAGCCTTTGTATTTCATTCAAGTCGGTCCCTGGTCTGGTTTATGGGCGGGCGGCTACCCCTTGTTCTGTGACTGTTGCGCCATCCTCGGAGCCAGGCCACTGATGTCGTAGCCAGCGTTACGGGCCTTGGTGAAAATCTCCTGGGCCGGGTTGGAGCGGGCAGCGCTCAGGGCCCAGAGGACGGTGCAGCGGGTGCCGGAGCGGCAGAAAGCCAATACGGGCTTTGCCGCGTCCCGGATCATCGGCGCAAACCGATCCACGTCGTCATCCGTGATGTTGCCGGATTCAACCGGCATGTAGACCCACTCAAGTCCCTGTTCCTTTGCGGCGGCCTCGATATCTGCCATGGACGGCTGGCCGGGCTCTTCGTGATCCGGGCGGTTCGCAACGAGGGTCTTGAACCCCAGGCGAGCCGCCTCGGCCACATCTTCCACGCTGATCTGTGGCGCTACGGAAATGGTGTCGTCAATTTTTCGGATATCCATGGAAAACCTCCGCAATCTTGGTGGGGCTAAGTTACCAGAAATCGTTCAGGCTTTTGCCCGGTTCCGCTCAATTAATTCGAAAATCGCCATGCCGGCCACCATCGAGACAACGAATACCGCCGCCTTGGTTTCGCCGGCCCCCAGGGCCACGATCCCCGGACCCGGACAGATGCCGGCAATTCCCCAGCCTACGCCAAACATGAGACTGCCGATGACCAGGCGCTTGTCGATATGCGTATGGGATGGAATCTTCATGCTGAAACCAAGAAACGACAGGGTCCGGCGACGGGCAACCGCAAATGCCACGACGCCGACGATGATGGCGCCACCCATGACAAAGGCGAGGGACGGATCCCAAAGACCAGCGATATCAAGAAAGCCCAATACCTTCTCCGGATTGGCCATGCCGGACAAAATCAGGCCGAATCCGAAAATCAGGCCAGCAAACAGGGATGCAAGGGAATACTTCATACTCAATCAGACTCCAAGCACGTGACGGATAACGAATACGGTAATAAAGCCCATGGCCATGAAGCTCAGGGTGGCCGCCAGCGACCGCAGGGACAGGCGGGATAGACCGCAGACGCCGTGACCACTGGTGCAACCGGAACCGTAGCGGGTACCGATGCCTACCAGCAGGCCGGCAATGATCAGTGCCGGGTAACCGGCGTTGATCTCGATGGCGGGCATATCTCCGCCCAGAAGCCAAACTGCCGGAGCTGCAAGCAGCCCCAGCATGAAGGCGACTCGCCAGGCGATGTCGCCTTTCAGAGGTGTCAGCAGGCCGCCGAGGATTCCACTGATGCCCGCGATGCGGCCGTTAAGCAACAGAAAGCTGGCGGCCGCCAGGCCAACCAGAATACCGCCGGCCAGAGCCGACCAGGGAGTGAAATTACTCCAGGCAATCTCGATCATTGACTACTCCGTGATGACAGGTTTTTGATTATAGGAA
Organism: Marinobacter sp. DUT-1; assembly: GCF_050379415.1. Classification (NCBI taxonomy): domain Bacteria; kingdom Pseudomonadati; phylum Pseudomonadota; class Gammaproteobacteria; order Pseudomonadales; family Marinobacteraceae; genus Marinobacter; species Marinobacter sp. DUT-1. The sequence goes on along the minus strand of NZ_JBNRLS010000002.1, from coordinate 408,629 downwards.
TAAGCTTATAAGGACGGGTAATAATACCACGAAAAAAGCCCGGCAAGGGATGCCGGGCAGAGGCGTGCGAGTAGTATCCATGAAAGACTTCCAGACAAACCGGTATCAGCAGGGATACCGGTATGGTGAAGTATTGACCATATTTTGAACACTTCAAGCGAGAGCCCGTTCCGTTTGAAAACATTTTTTCATATCGAATGCGTGTTTATACTGCAGCCTTTTCCTGTGCGGGTTTCAGCGCCACTGCAATCCCGCCGGGGGTGTAATACAATAGGGCTCTGAAGCGAAATTTCCACCCCGAGGTTGATAAATGTCAGACGAAAAATCCACAAAGCCGGAGACCGACGCGCAGCTGGCCGCCAGGATCAAGGGTTCTGCACGGCAGATCTGGCTGGCGGGGCTGGGCGCCTATACCAAGGCTGAAGAGGACACCGGCAAGTTTTTCGAACGTCTGGTGCAGGAAGGCGAGCAACTGGAAAGCAAAACCCGCGGCGTGGTCGGCAAGCAGATCAAGTCGGTGGAAGACCGGGTCGAGGGCGTTCGTGAACGGGCCACCGGGACCTGGGACAAGCTCGAAAACATGTTTGACGAGCGGGTATCAGGAGCCTTGCGCCGCCTCGGCATTCATCGCCGTGAAGAGATCGAGGCGCTGGAGCGCCGCGTCGAGATTCTGGAAACCGAGCTGAACCGCCTTCGGAACCAGGCCGGGAGTGACGAGGAGGAGTAGGTCAGAGGTAATCCCGGCTCATCAGCCGGGCTTCGTCCTGCTCTTCGGGAGCCAGGTACGGTATAACCAGGTGCATCATCTGGTAAACCCCGCGCCCCGGGTCCACGGACTCCCGATCCTCAAGGTGTGAAAGCGTATCAAAACTGCTCCAGTAACAAGCGGTTAGCGTTAACTGCTTACACAGGGACTCAAGTTCTTCTCCGTTTATTGCCATCATCCCCTGGCGCCGGAAACTTTCGCAGATTACCTCGAAAGCGGCAGTCTTCTTTTTCAGCAGTCGCTTGAATCTCGCTTGCAGCTGATCATATCGCGACAGCACATTGACCAGGTCCTGGTAGAGAAAGCGGTACCGCGCGACCGTTTCGAACATCAGGTGCAGGAAGAACCCATTCTGGTCGAGGCTGATATCCGCATCTTCCGGCACCGCCAGCAGATCGAGCATTTCAGCCTCGAATCGCCCGAACAATTCCTCGACGATGTCGCCTTTGCTCTTGAAATGGTAATACAGGTTGCCCGGGCTGATCTCCAGTTCGTCGGAGATCAGCAGGGTGGTCACATTCGGCTCCCCGACGCAGTTGAACAGGGCCAGGCTGGTATCGAGGATGCGGTCGCGGGTTTTGATTTTTTTCATGTCGCGCCCGGCCGCGCCTCAGAGATCGAAACTGGCCCAGACCGGACAGTGGTCCGAGGGCCGTTCCATGGCGCGAATGTCGTAGGAAACCCCGGCTGAACGGGCCTTGGGTAGCAGACTGTCGCTGGCCATGATCAGGTCAATGCGCAGGCCCCGTTTCGGATCCCGTTCAAAGCCGCGGCTGCGGTAATCAAACCAGCTGAAGGTATTGTCTTCTTCAGGGTGCAGGTGCCGGAAGACATCGGTAAAGCCGCGCTGTTCCACCTTGCCGAGCCATTCCCGTTCCTCGGGCAGAAAGCTGGTCTTTCCAGTGCGCAGCCAACGCTTGGCGTTGTCGGCCCCGATCCCGATATCCCTGTCCGTAGGTGAGATATTCATGTCACCCATCACCACCACGTGGCCGCCTTCCTGCTTCAGCTCATCCAGGTACCGCATGAGGTCGGCGTAGAACTTCTCCTTGGCCGGGAATTTCACCGGATGGTCGCGGTTCTCGCCCTGGGGGAAATAGCCGTTGATGACCGTCAGTTTCTCACCGTTGACGGTGAACTGACCGGTGATCAGCCGGCGCTGGGAGTCCTCGCCGTCCCAGGGGTAACCCTTGAGTACCCTCTCTGGCTCCACCTTCGACAGCAGGGCAACGCCATAGTGGGTCTTCTGGCCATGAAAATGGACCCGGTAACCCAGCTTATGAATCTCCTCCACCGGAAAATTCACATCCTGCACCTTGGTTTCCTGTAGCCCGATCACGTCCGGCTTCAGGTCTTTGATGACGGCTTCCAGCTGGTGCAGGCGGGTGCGAATACTGTTGACGTTGAAGGATACAAACATCATGGCTGCATAGGTCTCCGGCGTTGGTTCCGGCGGAGTTTAACATACTGGTACCGGGTTGCTGCCTTGGCAGCACCGACAGGATCAGGGAGTCAGTTCACATTCCGGGTAACTGGCGATGTCGTAGCGGATGTGGGCCTGGTAATTGGTGTCGGAGTTCTTGCGGATATTGGTCAGGCCCAGGTAATGGGTGAGCGCGCCGCGAGCGTTATAACCAAGCTGTATCGGGTCCACCAGGAAGCGCAGGAGCATGCTCGTGGGGCGGATGGCGACTTCCAGATCCGCATCCAGCTCCGGATGATTGCTGGGCTCAAGGATAAAGCCATAGAGTTCGCCCCGGGTCGGACCCAGGAACCGGAATTCCACCGAGCGGCCTTGCTGCAACGCGGACCAGTTCTGGCGAACCAGGTTGTCGAACCCGGCATCAACCACGGCGCGACCTTCGACCGGGACATTGAACGCCCGGGTTTCGCCCGAGGGCGTCTGCCAGTCGACTTCAATGGTGTTTCCGTCCGGGTAACTGATCCGGAGGGATTCATCAAAGCGCGGCTGGTTGAAATCCACTTCCGGCTGGAGGGGAGAACGCTGATACCGTAAGACCTTGTCCGCAAAGCCCTCACTCTGGTCCTGCTCGCGATATTCCACCCGGTGATCCAGGGGGCGAAACTGGCCCTGGCTGCATTCGCCTTCAACCTGATGGTGTTCGGTGTACAGCACGTCCCCGTTCACCGCCCGGGCCTCACCGGAGAATTGGAAGGTCTTCCCATAACAGGTGCCGGTGGCAGCCAATAGCAACAGTGCCAGAGTTCGTCTACGCATCGGAGTCATTGTGCAAGCTCCGGGTACAGGTACCTTCGAATGAACAGCAGCAGCGGGAATACCACCAACCAGCCTGCCGCGAGTGCAAGCAGAGAGAGAGTCTGGTCGGGCAAGGACACAGCACCGAGTTTGCTCGCTGACCAGTAGGCAAAGGGGCCGGCAATGGGCGCCAGCACAAAGGGCAACCAGCGATTCCGGCTGATCCAGTCCAGGGAATGACACAGGGTGGTCATGAAAATGGCCCAGATTGCCACCAGCCACGGGGGCACGATCAGCAGTTCGGCGGTCTCCGAATAGAGTACGCCGGTCTGGAACCAGAGCGTGTCCATGGCGGCGCCAGCTACGGTGCCGAAGCCGATGAACTGGAGTTCACTGATCCGCTTCTGGCTGACCAGCACGAAGTGCAAGATCAGGAACAGGCCTATGATCAGAACCGCAAGCCGGTTCGGATACAGCACACAAAGAAGCCAGCCCGCCTGGAACAGGACAAAATTCAGAACCTTGCGGGAGGTTTCCGAGGCAATCATACGCTCAGGATGTTCGCACGTTTGTTGCCGGGCTTGGCAAACATCAGCTGGGACACGCCGATGGCCCGCTCGCTGAATCCGGCCTCGCAGTAGGCGAAGTAGAAATGCCACAAGCGGCGGAACGCCTGATCGTAGCCCATCTGATCCAGACTGTCTTTCTTCGCCATAAAGCGCTCGCACCAGTCACGCAGGGTGCGGGCGTAATGGAACCCGATATCTTCCGAATGGGTCAGCACCAGGTTCGAGCCGTTGCGAACCGATTCCAGAATGGCGCCGAACGAGGGAATGAAGCTGCCAGGGAAGATGAAGCGCTGGATGAAATCCACGTTCTTCAGGGCGCGCGTGTAGCGTTGCTCAGGCATGTTGATGGCCTGCACCAGGGCCAGGCCATCGGGTTTGAGCAGGGCGTTGATCTGCTGGAAATAGCTGTCCAGGAATTGCGGACCGACTGCCTCGATCATTTCAATGGAGACCAGCTTGTCGAACTGGCCCTCGAGGTCCCGGTAGTCGTCGAACAGCAGGGTAATACGGTCTTCCAGTCCCTCGGCCTTGACCCGGGCCTGGGCCAGTTCCAGCTGCTCCCGGGAAATGGTCGTGGTGGTGACGTGGCAGCCGTAGTGCTTCGCCGCATGGATGGCAAAACCACCCCAGCCGGTGCCGATCTCGATCACGCGGTCGTCCGGGCCGAGGTCCAGTTTCCGGCAGATGGTATCCAGCTTGTGGACCGCCGCTTCCTCCAGGGTGGCATCCTCGCGCGGATAGATGGCCGAGGAGTACATCATGGTCGGGTCCAGGAAGGTCTCGAACAGGTCGTTGCCCAGGTCGTAGTGGGCACTGATGTTCTTGCGGGAACCTTCTTTGGTGTTTCGGTTGAGCCAGTGCAGGCCTTTGAGGGCCGGCTTGGTGACCCAGCTGAAGCGGTCCTCGAATTCGTTCATCCGGTCGACATTGCGGGTGAAGAAGCGCAGTAGCGACACCAGATCCGGGGTGGACCAGTCGCCGGCCACGTAAGCCTCGGCGGCACCCACACCACCGCCGGTCAGCAGATCCCGCCAGGTGCTGTGGTCATGGATGACCAGTTCGGCCGGGGCGTAACGGGTATCGCCATCGCCAAAGACGAGGGTTTCGACCCCCGTCTCCCTGATGGTCAACGCGCCGTGCTGGAGGACCTTGAGTTGCTGAAGCACCAGTTGCCGGGCGATGCGACTCATCAATGGCAGACGGCCGGAGTCGGCATGTTCGCGTGTATCGACGGATGTATTCAGGTTCTCCATGAGCTTACCCTTCCACCAGTGGTGTTTACGTCATTGCCGGTGGTCACATCCAGTCCGGCATCTTCGGTTCCCCGGCGATAGGCCGGATCGTTCCCGGACAGTTTGTCCGGATGGGTATAGAACGGGGCGCCCTTGAGTTTCAGGCGCAGGGCGTTCCAATAGATGCCTGCGACCACCTTGATCGCCTCGACCGGAAAACGGCGCAGGCTCCTGTGCAATTCTTTACGAGTGAGAGGGGTGCGCTGGACCACCAAGGTGGCATCGAAATGCTTGTGCTGTTCCTGGAGTACGTTCATGTGGATCCGCATTTCCGGACCGCGGTAACTGAAAGTCCACTGGTATTCCTGTTCCATGCCATTGAACGGCGACACATGGAAGCGCTTGGAGAAGCCGAAGCGCTCGGTTCGCCAGCCCGCGCTGTTGGCTTTCGCTCCGGTGGTCTCCAGGCAGTAGACATGCCGTTCGTGCCAGGGCGTGTTGGTGATCTGGGCCACGATGACCCGAGGCACCGAGCCCTCGGCGGGATCCTCCCCCTGCTGGTAGCAGAAGTAGAAACTGACCGGATTGAACACGTAGCCGAAATAGCGGGGGTGGGTGATCAGTTCCACCGTCCCGTCCGGGTACCAGCCGGTGGCGTCTTTCACATAATCGCGAATGGCGGCGGACAGGTTCCGGATTTCCGGCCGAAAGTAATCATCACGGCGCAGGGACATCCAGTTGAAGCGCTCCAGGGAGAAGAACCGGCTGATGCCGGTGATCCTGTCCCATTCGTCCACGTCGAGCGCCAGCATGCCGGCGCCATACTCGAACCCATGGCCGATCGGCTGCATTCTCCGATGCCGGACGGATCCCTCAAGCCACTGGCTGCCCATGCTCAGATCTCCATCCCGAAATCATTCAGTACCCGAACCGCACTGCGCACGCCGTCCTCGTGGAAGCCGTTGAACCAGTAGGCACCGCAGAAATGGGTGCGGTTACGGTTGCCGATCTCTTCGTAGCGCTGCTGTGCGGCGACCGCCTCCAGGGTGAAAACCGGGTGGGCATATTCAAAGTGTTTGATGACCTTGTCCGGATGAACAGCCTGGCTGCGGTTGAGTGTCACGCAGAAGGTTTCCCGGGCATCGTGGAAGTTCTGCAGAATGTTCATGTTGTAGGTGACTGACACCGGTTGGGTGCTGTGCTGCGGAATGAAGTAGTTCCATGCCGCCCAGGCCCGACGGTTGGCGGGGAGTAAACGGCTGTCTGTGTGCAGCACCACGTCGTTGTTCTGGTAGGCGATGGCACCCAGGACATCACGCTCCTGATCGGTGGGATCGGCCAGCATCGCCAGCGCCTGGTCACTGTGGCACGCCAGGATGACCTGATCGAATTCGTGGCTCTGGCCGTTCACCTCGACGGTCACACCGTTTTCATGCCGACGCACGGCACTGACCGGGCTGTTCAGATGGGTGCGGTCGCCGATCCGTGCCATCATTTTCTTCACATACTCGGCGGAGCCGCCACTGATCACGCGCCAGGTGGGCCGGTCATCCACGGACAGCATGCCGTGGTTGTTGAAGAACTGCAGGAAAAACCGGATCGGGAACTGCTCCAGGACAATTTCCGGCGCCGACCAGATCGCCGCGCCCATGGGCACGATGTAGTAGTTGCGGAAATAGCGCGAGTAGCCGTTGCGGTTCAGATATTCCCCCAGGGTTTCGGCATCGCTGATGTTGCCCTCGGACAGATCCTGGCGAGTCTCCCGGTTGAACCTGAGGATCTCCCGGATCATGCGCAGGAACGGCAGGTTCATCAGGTTCTTGCGCTGGGCGAACAGGGTGTTGAGGCTGGTGCCGTTGTACTGCAGTCCCGTGGACGGGCAATCCACGCTGAAGCTCATGTCGCTGACTTCGGAGGCAACCCCCAGGCGGTCCATCAGCTTGATGAAGTTCGGGTAGGTCCAGTCGTTGTAGACGATGAAGCCGGTATTGACCGGCCAGGTACGGCCGCCGGATTCCACCTGCTCGGTGTTGGTGTGGCCACCGGCATAATCGCCGGCTTCAAACAGCTGAACATCGTGTTTCTCCGCAAGCTTCCAGGCCGCGGTGAGGCCGGAGACGCCGGCCCCAATGACAGCAATACGCTGACGTTCGTTGGTCATTCGGTTTTTTCCTGTTGATCAGAACTCTTGCGCGCCATGTTGGCGGCCATACGGTCAACCAGTGCCCCCGGCAGAGAGCCCAGGATCTTCAGCATCCAGGTAAAGCGTCTGGGAAAAGCTATCTCGTTTTGGCCCCTGGCCAGGCCGCTGACGATTCGCTCAGCGGCGTCTTCAGCGGAAATCCGGAAGGGCATGGGGAAATCGTTGCGGTCGGTGAGTGGTGTTTTCACGAATCCGGGTGACACCACCACAACGTCGATGCCCTCGGCGGCCAGGTCGGCCCTCAGCGAGTGGGCAAAGTAGCTGAGTGCCGCCTTGGAGGCACCGTAACCTTCCGCCCGACTAAAGGGAAACCACCAGGCCGAAGAGCTGACAATGACCAGAGTAGCCGGCCGGCCCATTGCCCGGGTGCGGCGCAGAGCGCGCAGGGCGATGTCCAGCGAACGGGCGGTACCGAGCACATTGGTCACGATATTCGCTTCGATCACGTCACTGCTGTATTGGTCGATCTCCAGATACTCGCAGGTCCCGGCGTTTAGGATCGCCATATCCAGAGGTTTGTCCGAATCAAGTTCTGCGGCGATCGCGGCAAGCTCCTCCTTGCTGGTGGTGTCAGCCACTGCCGGCGTGACCCGCTCGGGCGCCAGTTCGCGCAGCTTTTCCAGTGCCTCTGCGCGGCGTCCTGTGACTACCAGGTGGTGCCCGCCTCGGGCCAGGGATCGGGTCAGCGCTTCGCCGATTCCGGAACTGGCGCCGGTGATCCAGATATTGGACGGTCCCTGCAATCGCGTACTCATCCGGCTTGCCCTTTTATCCACCGGACGATCCGCCCCAGAGCCGGCAGGTTCTCGTAAAGCAGTTGGCCGGCATCAAAATAGTCCCGGTGAAAGCTGACCCGGCCATCTTCGATCTCCAGGTGGCTGATGCCATCCACCGAGATTTCTCGACCGCCACGAATCCGCTTGTGGCGGAGTTTCATGACCCACGGCAGCGCGACCGAGGCGCCGGTGGCGACGGCAGGTTCAAACTCGAACCTGCACGAAATGACGTTCTTGTAGGCACCCGCGAAGTAGTGTGTCAGCTCATCAAGCCCGGCAACCTGATTGAAAGGATCCTGGAACCGGATATCCTCGCTATAGACCGCCTGGAGTTTGTTCAGGTTTCCCTTGTCCAGCTCGTTGAACAGAGCCTTGAAGTGTTCGATCGTCGCCGGAACGGCCGAATTCTTTGTACCTACTTCAATTGCTGAGGCTGTGCTCATGACTGCATTCTCCTGATCGCATCGAGCTTGCGGGTTTCCTCCTGAATGTGCTGCGGTATGGGGTTCAGATCCCAGATGATGCCGAGACGGGACAGCACCCACAGCCCGTACCAGGTGATGTCGATTTCGTACCAGCGGAAGCCCTGGCGGACCGACTGGGGCCAGCGGTGGTGATTGTTGTGCCAGCCTTCACCCAGGGTGATCAGGGCCAGCCAGAAATTGTTGCGGCTGTCGTCATTGGTGTCGAAGCGGCGCTTGCCCCAGACGTGGGACAGGGAATTGATCGAGACAGTGGCGTGGAAGAGCATCACGGTGGAGATAAAGAAGCCCCACACCAGCAGCTGCAGACCATTGGTGCCGAGGGAGGGCGCAAAGGCCGCCAGAACCTCACCAAGGCCATAGATGCTCACCGCCGCGAGGGCCGGCACCAGCGAGTCGAAACGGTTGATGAAGCGCAGCTCCGGGAACTTCAGCCAGTCCCGCACCCGTCTCTCGTCCATGGCAAAGCCGGCATCGCAGGTGAACCAGCCCACGTGTGACCACCAGAAGCCGCCATGATGGGGGGAATGAAGATCTTCCTCCCGGTCGGAGTGCTGGTGATGATGGCGGTGGTGGGCCGCCCACCAGAGCGGGCCACGCTGGGCCGCACTGGCGCCTAGCAAACCGAAGATGAACTGTGCCGGCCGGCTGGTCTTGAAGGTCTTGTGGGCGAAGTAACGATGATAGAAACCGGTGATGGCAAACATGCGGATCAGGAAAAAGGCCACGGCAAAGCCGACGGCGAACGCGCTCGCCCCGGTGTAGAATGCCAGCAGGCATACCAGATGCAGCAAAATGAATGGCACCACCCGGATGAAATTGAAGGAGCGGGAGCTCGTGTCGATGTGATCCGAACCCGCGTCAGAGTCGAACCACCTCAGAATGTTTATAAACCAGTGTTGCACTCGGGTCATACCCTGATTGCCCTTTTACTTCTGTGTGAAACCAAGTCGGCGAAGCATCGCTCAACGCTCGAGAGGTTTTACGTAATCGTTACTCAAATTGGATGCACCAAAGACGATGTTTAATGAAGCACCCGACAGACACCTTATACGCTGTACTGCGGTCATCGGTTCAGGGATCGCAGGGCTGACTGCGGCGATCCTGCTCAAGGAACAGGGCCAGTCAGTCACGGTATTCGAAAAGAGCCGCGGACCCGGTGGCCGTCTGGCTGCAAAACGGGTGCCCGGAAGCTCTGCAGATATTGGCGCCCAGTATTTCACCGCCAGAAACCCGGCTTTTCTGGATTTCCTGACCCGGTATGCGGGGGATAGTAGTTTCACCAGCTGGCAGGGGCGCCTGGTGTTCCAGCACCGGGACGGACGCCGGGAACCTTTCCCGGAGGAAGAGCGCTATGTCGGAACTCCCCGCATGACCGCCATCAGTCGGGCACTGTCGGCCCATGTTGAGCTGGTCACCGAGACCCGCATCGAAAGAATGACCCGTAAAGACAGTCAGTGGGAACTGGTCGACACCGGGGGCAACATGGTGGGCCGCTTTGACCGGGTGGTCGTGACCGCACCGCCTGCCCAGGCCGTGGATCTGATGCAGGCCAGTGGTCTGGAGGAGGTTGCCGGCCGGCTGGAGCAATCGGTATCGACCGTGGCTCCCTGCTGGGCGGTGGCGGCGCATTTCAGCCACCCTCTGGACCCCGGATTTGACGGCATCCGCTGCCAGCATCCGGTGTTGTACTGGGTCGCCAACAATTCCAGCAAGCCCGGTCGTGAAGATTCCGGGCAATGGTGGGTCCTGCACGGGAATGCGGAGTGGACCAGGGCCCACGTGGATGCATCGCCGGAAAAGGTGGGGGCAGAGCTGGTAACGGCATTCAGGGAACTCATCGGCTCTGATGCCCGGCCGGACGATCTGGTGCCGCACCGCTGGCTCTATGCCCGCGCCGAAGGCGAGAATTTCCCGGGCCACCTGTGGTTCGAGCAGCTGGGCATCGGTCTGGCCGGCGACTGGCTCGATGGTGGCCGGGTTGAAGGCGCCTTCAACAGTGCCAGCGGGCTGGTAAAAGCCATGGGTGCCTGAGCCGGCTATTCCGTCATGCCTTCAACCGGCCCGAGAGTTATATTCGGCCGGGTGTAGAAATGGGTGATGGTGCCGTCGCTGAATTTGCTGAAGAACGCACTCACTTCTGTGATCTTGCGCAGTGACCGCGTCCGGTTGATCGGGTCCCGCACCAGGACCTTGATGCCGTTGAAGTTGTCCTGGATGTTGGAAAACCGGGCGCGCATGGAGCAGGTCACCACGTGCGCCGGGTTCAGACCCAGCTCCCGGGCCAGCCACTCGCTATGGCGGGCAATTCCCTTTTCACTGAGATCCTCCCGGGTGTCCAGGTGATCGAGCTTCACCCGGTTCACGATGCAGAAGGAGTAACTCTGGGGGCTTCGGCGTGCGACCTTGCGGAATGCCTCCCAGAAGAAGCTGTCCGTCAGCTCCGCGAAAAAGCGCATGTCACTCAGGCAGATGTCGATCCATTCGAAATTCTCCTGGTCCTCCAGAACCTCATTGATCGCCTCCCGGAGCAGCCAGTCGAAGCCGAGCGCCGTCTTGTGGGCGTAGACCTTCCGGTACATCTGGTGCCGACTATAGACAAAGTCCTCCAGGGCGCCGAGGCCTTTGTGGGTTATGGCAAGGCCCAGCCAGGGCTCGGAGACGTCCCAGCCGAACCGGAAGTTGGTCAGCAGGTGATCCAGGTTCAGGCCACCGATCGTCACCGAGGAATGGAAACCGTCCCGAAGCATGTAGTCTGCGCGATCCGCGTCGATTTCCCCGGATACGATCGAAGAAAGCAGGTCCATGACCAGACCCGGAATGTTCTCGTCGGGCATGGAACCGGATTGGGCCTCGTCTCCGGCGATAAAGTTCCAGAAGGTTTCCGAGTGGCGACGGAAGGTCTCGCTTGGTCGTACGTCGGTGGTCTCCATAATGCCGATTACATCCCTGCGATCCAGTCCGGCCGCTTCCAGATCAACAGCAGACAGCACCTCGTGGGCAACCCGCACCGAGTAGTGTTCGTGTTCGAGTTCTCCCGGCTCTTCACTGTGGTATTGGGAGAAATCCACGCCGGTCCAGAGGTTGCGGAACCGGTCCGACCGGGACATCAGCTCGCGGATACGACGGGCCTGGGTGAACTGGTGTGAGAAACTGGAGTGCCCGCTGTCGTGGAGCAGGCAGCCGAGGCGGATGGTCTTGGCCAGGTAATCGATGGCATCGAGCTGGCTCAGGGTGAGATCAGTCTGCTCGCTCAGCTGGCGCTCCCGCAGGTAGGCATCGATCATCGAGCGGAACATCCGTGTGCCCACATGCATCACCCCAACACTGTGCAGGAAGCGGGAATGGGTGGCGCCGGGAAATACCAGGCTCAGGATATCGTTCTGGCAGATGTTGCGCAGGCGCTGGAACAGGGGATGGTCGATGACCTGTATCTCATGCCGGTATAAGGGAATCCCGCCGTGAACCGGATCCATGATCAGCTTGTCATAAGCCCCGAGTAAATCGTTTACCGCACGTCTCATGGTCAGGATTCTCCCCAATTCGCGAAACTGGCCTTGTTATATCACAGGGTCGTGCCAGAATAGGCTTTATCAAGCCAATTTATCGTTTATCGATGGTAGTTTAGGGCAACAGCCATGGCATCGCGCACAGAGCGCATTCTAATTATTGACGCCGATGAAAAGGCCCGTGCCGACCTCTCACGTTATCTTGAGGCGCGCGGATTCTACGTAACCGGCTTTCCCGACGTGGCTGCAGCCAAGAGCCTGTTTGACGATAACACTCCGGATGTCATCTTTGCAGACCTGGGTCCCGGGGCCATCCGGGATCTGGCCGGCAGGCTCGAGGAATCCGAGACTTTCACCCCGATTGTTGCCTGCTGCAGCACCGAATCCAGTGCCGATGTAGTGAGCGCCCTTCGTGCGGGCGCCGCCGATTTCGTGCTCAAGCCGTGCAGTGACGACAAGGGCGCTCTCGATGACGTGATCGGCAAGTTGCTGGACCGGGTCCGGGTCAACCGGCTGAATCAGCTCTATCGCCAGGAACTGGAAGAGGCGAATCGGGACCTGCGGGACGGCATTGCCGAACTCAGAGCCGACCAGAGGGCAGGGCGCAAGGTCCAGCTGCGGATGTTACCGGACCGCGAACAGATGATGGGCGGGCTCCATGTCGACCACCTGATCAAGCCTTCCCTGTACCTCAGCGGCGATTTTCTCGACTATTTCCGGATTTCAGAAGACAAGTTACTGGTCTACATCGCCGATGTATCCGGCCACGGTGCCAGTTCGGCCTTTGTGACCGTGCTGCTGAAGAACCTGACCAACCGGTTGCAGCGAAACCTCCGGCGGCAATCCAGTGATGACATCCTGTATCCGGAGCGCTTCCTGGAACGAATCAACTCGGAGTTGCTGGACACCGGGCTGGGCAAGCATGTGACGGTGTTTGTGGGGATTATCTCCGAATCCGAGCGCAAGCTCCGGTACGCTGTGGGTGCCCATTTCCCGATGCCGATCCTGTCCTTCGAGGGCGGAAATACCGCTTTCCTGGAAGGCAGCGGCCTCCCGGTGGGGCTGTTCGAGGAGCCCCAGTGGGAAGTTTATGAGGTAGCGCTCGACAAGCCGTTCCGGCTTCTGCTGTTTTCCGATGGCATTCTGGAGGTAATCCGGGCCAAATCCCTTGATGAAAAGGAGAAGACGCTACTTGAACTCGTATCGGGAGGTAGTCACACTATCGCATCTCTCAACGAGGCGCTGAGTCTGGACGGCATAACAGAACTTCCGGACGATATCGCTATCGTATCGGTAACTGATACCATTAAAAGGTCAGACAGCACGTCCCCTAAATAGTGGCAGTGTGAAACATGGCTGGTTACAAGATCCTGCAAGCTGAACAACAGGGCATCTATGTCCTCAAGTTTATCGGTGAAATCCGGCTGAACCTTTGTTCGACGCTGGACAATCTCGTTGAGTCCATTACCCAGGATCCTCAGTTCAAGACCGTGGTTATCGATCTGACCGAGACCGAGATCATCGACAGCACCACCCTCGGTCTGCTCGCCAAGATCGCCATGGCCGCTCAGAAACAGAGTCATTTCCTGCCAACGTTGATTTCCACCAATCCCGATATTACCCGCATCATTACCTCCATGGGGTTCGACAAGATTTTCATCATTGTCCGGGAACCCGCCTCCCGAATTGAGGAACTGGAAGAGATTCCGGTACTTAAGGCCAGCGAACAGCAGGTTCGCGACAAGGTTCTCGACGCCCACAAGGTGCTGATGGGCATGAACCGGAAGAACCGGGAAGAGTTCAAGAATCTGGTGCGTGCTCTGGAATGCGAAGAGCACGGCTGATCCGATAACAACACGGAATGATTATGTCTGATACCAACGCCTCCCGCGATTCAGGGGCCCAGAACCCGCCACATGACGTTGCAGTACTGGGCGGCGGCAGTTTCGGAACCGCCATGACCAAGGTACTGGGTGAAAACGGCCACCGGGTACATTTCTGGATGCGGGACCAGGCCCAGGCCGACGAAATCCGCAAAACCGGCATCAACAGCCGCTATATGCCAGGTGTCAAACTCGAGGGCGACATCGAGCCCACGACCGATCTTGTCCACGCAGTCAGCAAGGCAGAAGTTGTCTTTGTCGCTATCCCCAGCAAGGCTTTCCGGGCCGTTATCCGTGAGCACAGCAACGATTTCCGCGATGGCCAGATCGTGGTCAGCCTTACCAAGGGTATCGAGGAGCACGGCTTCAAGCTGATGAGCGAGATCCTGCAGGAGGAAATTCCCCGCTGCCAGATCGGGGTGCTGAGCGGCCCGAACCTGGCGGCGGAAATTGCCGCCCGGGACCTGACGGCCACAGTGATCGCCGCCAAGGATCCGGATGTGCGCCGCACCGTTCAGGACCTCCTCGGCTGCGAGTATTTCCGTGTGTACGCCAACGTGGATGTTTATGGCGTGGAGCTGGCCGGGGCACTGAAGAACATCTATGCCATTGTTGCAGGCCTTGCCTCGGCACTGGATATGGGCGAAAACGCCAAGGCCATGCTGATCACCCGAGGGCTGGCGGAAATGAGCCGCTTCGCCGTGAGCCTGGGTGCCAATCCGATGACCTTCATGGGTCTGGCCGGCGTAGGCGATCTGATCGTAACCTGTACTTCCTCCAAGAGCCGTAACTTCCGGGTCGGTTACGCGGTCGGCAAAGGCCAGAACCTGGATGATGCCGTGAAGGAACTGGGGCAGGTGGCCGAGGGTATCTATACCCTGAAGCTGGTCAAGGAGAAGTCCGAGGCCATCGGCATCTATATGCCGCTGGTGCGCGGACTCTACGAAATCCTCTATGGTACGGCATCGATCAAGGCGGTGATCAACAGCCTGATGATGGCAGTCCAGAATTCCGACGTGGAGTTCATCCTGCCCCGCACCATCACCCAGTAACCGGAAGGATCGGAGGTTCCCGTGCAACTGATCATCATGCGCCACGGCGAGGCCGGTTGGCACACTCTGGACCAGGAGCGGGAACTGACGGAAGCCGGTCGGGAAGGGGTCGGAGCGGTCGCTCACCGTATCGCGGAATCTCCCTGGCGGCCGTCCCTTATCTGGAGCAGCCCCTATGTCCGGGCCCGCCAGACTGCGGGCATCATGTCCGAGATACTCAACTGCCGGATTGACGAGAGGGACTTCATCACCCCGGATGATGATCCGGGTGCCTGCCTGGATGCCTTGCTGGAAGTCCGGGAATCCCGGCTGCTTATCGTCTCTCATATGCCTTTTGTCGGCAGCCTGTCCACCCTGTTGGTGGATGGTCACCGCCGTGGCATTCCCTTCATGACTGCTCAGGCACTGTGTCTGGACATGCCCGTGGTCGGGCCGGGTTGCGCGGACTTGAAAGCCCAGTTTTTGCCCTGATCTTACCCACAAACACTTTCTGATTTCGGAAGCGCCTATGTACAGCTTTCCCATCGACTATGTCGAGCCGGTGTTTCGTCCACCGAGTGAGGCCAAATCCCTGATACTGCCGGTGACCAACGGTTGCTCCTGGAACAAGTGTACGTTCTGTGAGATGTACACCCAGCCGCAAAAGAAGTTCCGGGCCCGCAAACCGGAGGACATTCGCAGGGATATCGGGAACGCGGCCAAATCCCTGGGCGGCGTCCGGCGGGTATTCCTGGCCGACGGTGATGCCATGGTTCTGCCCACCCGCCGTTTGCTCGAGATTCTTGCTGACCTCAAGGCCGCTTTCCCGGATTTGCAGCGGGTTTCCAGTTACTGCCTGCCCCGAAACCTGGCCAGGAAGAGTGTCGAGGAGCTGGCGGAACTCCGGGAAGCCGGACTGGCTATCATGTACGTTGGCATGGAATCCGGTGATGACGAGGTGCTTCGTCGGGTCAACAAGGGTGAAACCTGGGAGTCCACCCGGTCGGCCCTGGTCAAGATCCGGGAAGCGGGACTGACCAGCTCTGTAATGGTGTTGAATGGTCTGGGTGGTGAGGTTTTGTCCCGGCAGCATGCCATCAACACGGCGCTGCTTTGCAACGAAACCCAGCCCGATTACCTTTCGACCCTGGTGGTAAGCTTCCCCCAGGGCGAGGAGCGCTTCCGCGCCGGCTTCGGGGATGATTTTGTCCCCTTGTCCCAGCAGGGGCTGTTTGAGGAGATCCGACTGTTTCTGGAGCATCTTGAGCTGGAGAAGACGGTGTTCCGGAGTGATCACGCCTCCAACTACCTGGTGCTCAAGGGTATCCTCGGCCGCGACAAGCCGAAACTGCTGGACCAGGTCAACCTCGCAATCAGCAATCCCGGCGCCGCACCTCTGCGGGAAGAATGGATGCGTGGACTCTAGGAGGCACCGAGTCATGAACAAGAATCCGGAAACCCTCGCCAAAGAAGTCGAGGAGACCGTCAAGAAGCCGGGGTTGCCGCCATTGGATCAATGGCACCCGGAACTGTCCGGGGATATGGATATGGTGATCCGCCGGGACGGACAGTGGATCTTCAGGGGCGAGCCCCTGGGCCGCGAGGCCATTGTCCGGCTGTTCTCGACCATCCTGCGGCGGGAGGAAGACGGGGCGTTCTACCTGGTCACGCCAGTGGAGAAGTGGCGCATCCAGGTAGAGGATACACCGTTGCTGGCCCATTCTCTGGAAGTGGATGGCACCGGGGACGATCAGGTGCTCAGTCTCACCACCAATGTTGGCGAGACCCTCGAAATCAGCGATGAGCATCCGCTGGAAGTGGGACAGTATCCCGACTCGGGCGAGCCAAGACCGGTCATCAAAGTTCGTCACGGTGTTGAGGCCCGGATTGTCACCGCGGCGTTCTATGAGCTGGCGGACCTTGTCATCGACACTGAAGATGCCGGCGAAACGGTTTACGGCGTGATGAGTCACGGAAAGTTCTGGAAAGTCGGGCAGGGTGGTTGAAAAACTCCGGCCTGCCCCCATCAATCACGGTAGAAAACGCAACCTGTCACTTGTTAGACTATGTTTTCTTACTTGTTATCGAGCCTGGCTCTCTAACGAGGCCCGGTGGTCGTTAGTACCTCTGTGCAGTCCGGCTGTTCATGATCACTTTCGATTGCCTTAATTCATAAATGCAGTCATTGCGACACGCAAGGAGATAAAATGGCCCAACCTCGTGTTGTTACCATTCATTACACCCTCACCAACGACCAGGGAGAGCAACTCGATTCCTCCCGTGTAGAAGGTCGTGAGCCGCTGACTTACCTGGAAGGCGCACAGAACATCATCGGTGGTCTGGAAACCGCGCTGACCGAGAAGGACTCTGGTGATCAGGTGAAGGTTTCCGTTGAGCCGGCAGAAGGCTACGGCGAAGTAAACGAAGAACTGATCCAGCCGGTTCCCCGCTCCGCCTTCGAAGGCGTTGACACCATCGAGCCGGGAATGCAGTTCCAGGCACAGACTCCGGGCGGCCCCCAGATCGTTCGTGTAGTGGAAGTTGGCGACGAGACCGTCACCATCGATGCCAACCACCCGCTGGCTGGCCAGACCCTGCACTTCGACGTGGAAGTGGTCGAGACCCGCGACGCGACTGAAGAAGAGCAAGAGCACGGCCACGTGCACTGAAGTCGCGCCTGAAGGCGGGGCGAGGGTGAAGACGGGGTCAGATGAAGGCTTTCATCTGACCCCAAGTTAAAGCCTTCCCCAGATCCGGGCCTCATGGCAACGGGGTCTAATGAAAACTTTCATCTGACCCCAACTTAGAGCCTTCCCCCGGATCCGGGCCTCATGGCAGCGGGGTCTGATGAACACTTTCATCTGACCCCAACTTAAGGCCCGCCCCCGCCTTTGCGAAAAAAAACGGCCCCTTGTGGGCCGTTTTTTTGTGCCCGAGAGGAAGGGGTAGTTTGAAAATGGGGTCAGAAGAAGGCTTTCTTCAGACCCCGGAGTCATTCACGCCTCAGACCCCTCCCAAATTTCGGGCACAAAAAAGGGTCAGATGAACGCTTTCATCTGACCCTTGTTCACATCGAACTCCGAGCCTTACATGTTCGGATAGTTCGGGCCGCCGCCCCCTTCCGGGGTCACCCAGTTGATGTTCTGGGCAGGATCCTTGATGTCACAGGTCTTGCAGTGAACACAGTTCTGGGCGTTGATCTGGAATTTCTTGCCGCTGCCGTCTTCTGCTTCGACGACTTCGTATACGCCGGCCGGGCAGTAGCGCTGCGCGGGCTCGTCGTATTTCGGAAGGTTTTCCTTCAGCGGAATATCCGAATCGGTCAGCTTCAGGTGAACCGGCTGGTCTTCCTCGTGGTTGGTGTTGGAAATGAACACCGAGGACAGGCGGTCGAAGGTCAGTTTGTTATCCGGCTTCGGATAGCTGATCTTCTTGGCCTCGGACGCCGGTTTCAGGGTGGCGTAGTCCGGAGTTGTGTCGTGGAAGGTGATCGGCAGGCTGCCGCGCAGGATATTCTGCTCGAAGAAGGCGATGGCGCCGCCTACCACGTTGCCGAACTTGTGCATGGCCGGTCCGAAGTTACGCTCGGCATAGAGCTCCTTGTACAGCCAGCTCTCCTCGAAACGCTTCTGGAAACCGGTGATTTCCTCACCGCTTTTGCCTTCCTTCAGGGCTTCGAATACCGCTTCCGCGCCCAGCAGGCCGGACTTCATGGCGGTGTGGGAGCCCTTGATCTTGGAGCTGTTCAGGGTGCCGGCGTCACAGCCCAGCAGCAGGCCGCCCGGGAAGCTCATCTTCGGCAGCGCGTTGTAGCCACCTTTGGAAATCGCGCGGGCGCCGTAGGACACGCGCTTGCCGCCTTCCAGGTACTTGCTGATTTCCGGGTGCAGCTTCAGGCGCTGGAATTCCTCGAACGGGCTCAGGTGCGGGTTGCTGTAGGACAGATCGGTGATCAGGCCCACGTAAACCTGGCCGTTTTCCAGGTGGTACAGGAAGGAACCGCCGGTGGAGCCGGACTCGTTCAGCGGCCAGCCGGTGGTGTGGATGACCAGGCCGGGTTCGTGTTTGGCCGGATCGATGTCCCACAGCTCCTTGATACCGATGCCGTAGTGCTGCGGATCCTTGCCTTCGTCCAGTTTGAAGTCGTTGATCAGGCGCTTGCCCAGGTGGCCGCGACAACCCTCGGTGAACAGGGTGTACTTGGCGCGCAGCTCCATGCCCGGCATGTAGCCATCTTTCTCGGAACCGTCACGGGCCACGCCCATGTCACCGGTGATGATGCCCTTGACCTGGCCATCTTCAACAATGGTTTCGGCCGCGGCGAAGCCGGGGTAAACCTCAACACCCAACTGCTCGGCCTGCTCGGCCAGCCAGCGGCACAGGTTGCCCAGACTGATGATGTAGTTGCCATGGTTGTGCATGTTCTTGGGCACAAAGGCATTCGGGATCCTGGTGGCGTTTTCCTGGTTCTTCAGCAGGAAGATGTCATCCCGGGTGACCGGCGTGTTCAGGGGAGCGCCTTTCTCTTTCCAGTCCGGGAAGAGTTCGTTCAGGGCGGTGGGCTCGAATACGGTACCGGCGAGGATGTGCGCACCGATCTCGGACCCTTTTTCCACCACGCATACGGTCAGTTCTTCGCCGGCTTCCTGCGCCAGTTGCATGACGCGGCAGGCTGCCGACAGGCCCGCAGGGCCGCCGCCGACGATCAGAACATCAAATTCCATCGATTCGCGTTCCACGTTGGTCTCCTCAAACAGCTTCTATTGGATATTGTTTGCCCGCAGGCCGATTAACAGGGGCGTCATCATACCGGTAAAAATGCCTATAGACGACTGCCCCAAGCCGAATAACCCGGCCAATTTAACCGAAAGCATACCGCATTTGAGAAATCAAACAAACGTTTGTTTGAAATTCTCCGTAAGCTTTGGCATTGTACGTGTACACCGAAATATCGTGTGTTTTGAGTCGATTTTTAGTATCGTCTCATTGCCAATCCGGGTCAACACCGTCGAATTGGCTTTTAAAGCAGTCCCGGCGCGTCGTTTGAGGCTATTGATTCTGCTGACCATTGCCTCCATTATTAGTGCGCACTGAATTTCGGCAGGCTCCGCGGGGACTGCGAGTCATTAAACCCATCGTAGAAGAACGAGGAATCTATGAAGGTTCTGGTCGCTGTAAAACGAGTTATCGACTACAACGTGAAGGTGCGCGTCAAGCCGGACAACACCGGTGTTGACCTCGCCAACGTCAAGATGGCAATGAACCCGTTCTGCGAAATCGCTGTTGAAGAAGCGGTTCGTCTGAAAGAAAAGGGTGTTGCCAGTGAAATCGTGGTGGTTTCCATCGGCCCGAAGGCTGCACAGGAGCAAATCCGTACCGCTCTGGCCCTGGGTGCTGACCGTGGTATCCACGTCGAGACCGACGAAGAAGTCCAGTCTCTCGAAGCGGCCAAGCTGCTGAAGGCTGTTGTTGAGAAAGAAGAGCCGAAGCTGGTTATTCTCGGCAAGCAGTCCATCGATTCCGACAACAACCAGACTGGCCAGATGCTGGCCGCGCTGACCGGTATGGGTCAGGGCACCTTCGCTTCCGAAGTGGTTGTTGAGGGCGACAAGGTCAACGTAACCCGCGAGGTAGACGGTGGTCTGATGACCGTTTCCCTGAACCTGCCGGCGGTTGTCACCACTGACCTGCGTCTGAACGAGCCGCGTTACGCGTCTTTGCCGAACATCATGAAGGCCAAGAAGAAGCCGCTGGACAACATGAGCCCGGCCGACCTGGGTGTTGATGTTGCACCGCGCCTGTCCACCCTGAAAGTCGAAGCCCCGGCCGCGCGCCAGGCGGGTGTCAAGGTGGCTGACGTAGCTGAGCTGGTCGATAAACTGAAGAACGAAGCGAAGGTGATCTAAATGAGCATCCTGGTAATTGCTGAACACGACAACAGCAGCCTGAAGCAGGCTACCCTGAATGTTGTAGCGGCTGCCAAGGCCATTGGCGGTGACATCGACGTATTGGTTGCCGGCGAGAACTGTGGTGCCGTTGCCGAAGCTGCTGCCAAGGCCGAGGGCGTGAACAAGGTTCTGGTTGCCGATAATGCAGCTTATGGTCACTTCCTGGGTGAAAACCTGGGTGAGCTGGTTGCCGAAGTAGGTAAGGGCTACAGCCACATCCTGGCCGCCGCTGGCACCGTGGGCAAAGACTTCATGCCGCGTGTTGCTGCGCTGCTGGACGTTGCCCAGGTTTCCGACATCATGCGTGTTGAATCCGAGGACACCTTCGTTCGCCCGATCTACGCGGGTAACGCCATTGCCACTGTGAAATCCAGTGACAGCATCAAGGTGGTTACGGTTCGTCCCACGGCCTTTGATCCGGTTGCTGGCGAAGGTGGCTCCGCTGCTGTCGAACAGCTGGACGTTGTTAAAGACGCCGGTTTGTCCCAGTTCGTAAACGAAGAGCTGGCCAAATCCGATCGTCCTGATCTGGCAAGCGCCGGTATCGTTGTTTCCGGTGGTCGCGGCATGCAGAACGGCGACAACTTCAAGATGCTGGAGCAGGTAGCCGATCTGATGGGTGCCGCTGTTGGCGCATCCCGTGCTGCTGTTGACGCCGGTTTCGTACCGAACGACATGCAGGTTGGCCAGACCGGTAAGATTGTGGCACCGCAGCTGTACATCGCCGTGGGCATTTCCGGTGCCATCCAGCACCTGGCCGGTATGTCTGACTCCAAGGTGATCGTTGCGATCAACAAGGACGAAGAAGCCCCGATCTTCCAGGTGGCCGATTATGGCCTGGTCGCGGACCTGTTCGAAGCGGTTCCGCAGCTGGAAGAAGAGCTGAAGAAAGTTCTGTAACTTTCTGAGAAGCTAGTAAAAAAGGCGCCTCAGGGCGCCTTTTTTATTGCCTGCACAAAGTTGCAGTCGAGTGTTTGTCTTTTCCGGGAAACCCGCAAGCGTTACTCGTCGCAGGAATATCCCATCAGGGACAGCCCCTCGAGCAGGTAGTCCGGTAACAGGGGGTGGGCGATCAGGTAATCGGCGGTTGTATCGTTCGATGCATCCGAGGCATAGGCCAATGCCTCCTCCCATTCCTCAAGACTGTAGTCGCCCCGGCCGAGCCACAAGAGCGCGACCACTTGCTGCTGCTGGTCCGGTTCCAGGTCGGTAATCACCGCGCGGAACTCCTCCAGAGTGGAATCTCCGGCGTGGGAGGCGAGCATCTGGACGTGCCAGTCTTCGCTGGCATCACCGGAGTCGGTAGGTATGACGACCTGTTCCTGGGCATGAAATTCCCGCGCCAGCTGGACCAGATGGCAAACGGTATCCGGGTTGACGTCGAGCATGAGCGATCCCTCCAATGATCATTCATCGTCTACTTTATAGACAATAGCTGATGGATGGACGATGAAAAAGCAACCGCTGAAACTCTTTCTGGCCGGTGACGTGATGACCGGGAGAGGCATAGACCAGATCATGCCCGTTCCTTCACAACCGAGGCTTTATGAACCCTGTGTGATCGATGCGCGGGACTATGTCGCCCTGGCTGAAAGGAACGCCGGCCCGATTCCCGGGAAGGTTGCCGGTGACTATATCTGGGGTGATGCCTTGGCAGAGCTGGACCGGTTCAGCCCTGACGTACGTATCGTCAACCTTGAGACCAGTGTCACTACCGCTGGTAAGCCCTGGCCCGGCAAAGGAATCCACTATCGAATGCACCCGGACAACCTGGCCTGTCTGTTGGCGGCGCGCCTGGACGTGTGTGGCCTGGCCAACAACCACGTACTCGACTGGGGGCGGGAAGGACTTGCGGAAACACTGAAGGTGCTCCATGGCGCAGGCCTGCTCACGCCCGGCGCCGGCCTGGACGAGGCGGAAGCCCAATCTCCGGCAGCGTTCCGGCTTACCGGCGGAGGCAGGCTATTGGTGGTTGCGTGCGGGCTGTCGTCCAGCGGTATCCCCGAAGACTGGGCGGCGGGTCCCGGCCGCAGTGGCGTGTTCCTGCTCCCGGGTCCCGACAACCGGTCGGTCAAAGCAATCGCCCGGATCATCGAGCAGGCCAGGCAACCGGGTGACCGTGTTCTGGTTTCGGTGCACTGGGGCGGCAACTGGGGCTACTACGTGGAGGACGAGGAGCGGTTGTTCGCCCACCGGCTGATCGAGGAGGCTGGTGTGGATGTGGTTCACGGACACTCCTCCCACCATCCTCGCGGGATTGAGGTGTGGCACGGCCGCTTGATTCTTTATGGTTGCGGGGACCTGATCAATGACTATGAGGGCATTCGCGGTTACGAGGGATTCCGCCCGGAATTATCGCTGCTGTACCTGCCGACGATTGATGCCGATACCGGTCTGCTGGAAAGTCTTCATATGGTCCCGATGCGCATGGAGCGGTTCCGGTTGAACCACGCCAACGAGGCGGAGGCGGCCTGGCTGCAGGGTCGGCTGAATGAGGTCTTGCGGGACTCGGGAACCGCACTGGACAAGACCCCTGACGGTTCGTTCGAACTAGCCTGGTAGCTGGCCGGGCCTACCCGGAGTGGTCGTCGCTGTTCCGGGGCCGTCGGGTGTGGCGGGAGATGATGCGTTTCTCGACCTTACTGATAATGAGGGTATCCGCGAGGATGTGCAGGGCCCGGTTGGTCGTTCGAACGGCGCTGTAAATCTCGCTACTGGTCTGATCATGGGTTGTCCGGGCCTTCCTGGCACTTTTTCTGAAGTCCTCGTCCCTTGAAAACAGATCAATCAGTCCGAATGTGGTGCTCGAAAGGGTCTTGTGCACCTTCTCCACGGCGCTGGTACCGCCGGAGACAGTTTCTTCCAGAAGTTTCGTCCGGTTACGGACTTCCATCAGGTCCATCCGGCGCTTCTGAATGGCACTGCGGGCCGCTACCCGGCGGGTGTTGACCCGCCTGAGCAGAACGCGGCAGACCTGCAGTTGCCTGAAAACCAGCGCCAGCGCAACGGCCGCGACCAGCAGGAGAGGGAGCGTAAGCAGTTCAGTTACCATGCCCGGAACCTCAGCGGTATTCGAGCTGCATGTAAACGTCGATTTCCCGTTCCTGCAGCTCCTGTTCGAGCTCTTTCATGACTTCCTGGTACACCATCTTGCTAACCATGACCGGCAACCGGTCGGCCAGCATGCGGGCAGAGCGGGATTCGCGCTTGGCGACGGCAATCGGGTCGATCACTTTGAGCGTAAGCACCAGTTCCGGATCGCCACCGGATTCATCAATCCTGTCCTGCTCCATGATCCGGCGTATGACTTTCCTCTGCTCAAGGATCTGCCAGTAGAGAAAGCCGCTGAACAGCACCAGGATAACGCTGAGAACCAGTAATAATATGAGCAACGGAGGCCTCCAGCTTGGTTTTCGGGGTCAGCGGCCAGTGTGCAGCAACCGGAAAGCCAAACGATTGGCCGAGCCGACGGGACCCGGAAAGAAACTCGGAAACTGGAAGCAATGCACAAAGCTGCTACCTTGATTTGCAGCTGTTGCGTCATATTCGGAGAATCAATCGGTTAGCGGAACTTCATCATAAAAGGAACCCAGCAATGGTCTGGATCAAGGCGTTTATAGCCGGATTTCTGGCAACACTGATTTTTCACCAGGGACTGTTCATGGTGTTTTACCTAGCAGGCATGGTGCCCAATGAGCCATTCAACATGTCGCCGGTACCACCTTTTGGCGTCCCTCAAATCGTCTCCCTGGCTTTCTTTGGTGGCCTGTGGGGAATGGTGCTCTGGTTGATCCTGGGGAGACTGGCGGGAATCGGGTTCTGGCTCGGACACATCCTGCTGGGCGCCCTGGCGCCGACTGCAGTCGCCATGCTCGTGGTGTTTCCTCTCAAAGGTCTGGAAGTTACCGCCCAGACCTGGACAGGCGGCCTGTTACTCAACGGATTCTGGGGGTTGGGCGTTGCCATTCTGATGCGCCTGATGGGCACCCGCCCGAACGCCTCAGCTCCATAATCAATTTCTGAATGCAAGGAGAGGAACTCCGATGGTAAAAACAACGAATACCCGTTATGACCTCGTCGTTTTCGGGGCCACCAGTTTTGTCGGGCAGATTCTTACCCGCTACCTGTTCGAGACCTACGGTGTCGGCCAATCGGTCAACTGGGCCATTGCCGGCCGTTCCAGCCATAAGCTGGAAGGGGTGAAGAGCGAGCTGGGTAACAAGGCCAACGATCTTCCGGTCATCCTCGCAGACGTGTCGGATCAAGGCTCCCTGGAAGCCCTGTGTGGCCAGACCCGGGCGGTGATTTCCACCGTCGGCCCCTACGCCCTGTATGGTGAGCCGATGGTGCAGGCCTGTGTCCGCTCCGGTACCGACTACTGCGATCTGACTGGAGAGGTCCAGTGGATTCGCAAGATGATCGAACGGTACGAGGAGGAAGCCAAATCCTCCGGCGCCCGTATCGTCCACTGCTGTGGTTTCGACTCGATTCCCTCCGATCTCGGTGTCTGGTACCTGCAGCAGCAGGCCGAGGAGACCTTCGGAGCCCCCTGCAAGGATGTCCGCATGCGGGTCAAGGCCGCCAAGGGCGGGCTGTCCGGGGGAACCGTGGCGTCGATGATCAATATCGCAAAAGAAGCGGGCTCCGATCCGGCGCTGCGTAAGGAACTGGCCAATCCCTTTTCCATCAGCCCCTCGGAACACCGCTCGCAAACCCGTCAGCCGAGCCTGAAAACCGCCGAGTTCGACAAGGACTTTCAGGTCTGGCTGGCGCCGTTCGTGATGGGGGCCATTAACACCCGTGTCGTGCACCGTTCCAACGCCCTCCAGGATGCAGGCTACGGCAAGGAATTCACGTACGACGAAGCAATGATGACCGGTCGGGGCCTGAAGGGCAGGGCCAGTGCCTACGCAATGACGGCGGCGCTGGGAACTTTCTTCACCGCCTCTGCCATCAAGCCCACCCGGTGGCTGGTGGAGAAATTGGTGCCCAAACCCGGTGAGGGCCCGAGCCCTGAAGAGCAGCGTACCGGGTTTTTCGATATCCGCTTTGTCGGTCGCACCGAAGATGGCAAGACCATGATCACCAAGGTGACCGGCGATCGCGATCCGGGTTATGGCTCCACCGCCAAGATGCTCGGGGAAGCCGGTATGTGCCTGGCCTTTGATGTGCCCGCAGACAAGCCCGGAGGCTTCTGGACACCCGCATCGTTGCTCGACGGGGACCTGTTGAAGCGGCTGACCGAAAAAGCGGGCCTGACCTTCGAGGTGGTCGAAACCCGCTAGGACGGTCATTACTCCAGATGGATCACGCGGTCGGTGGCCGGCAGGGCCTCCGATCCGTGGGCCAGGCTGATCACCGATTTCCCCTCCAGCCAGCGTTCCAGGCGTTTGCTGATGCGGGTTCTGGTGTCCGCGTCCAGCCCGGTAAACGGTTCGTCCAGGATCACCAGTGGCGCCGGGTTCAGCAGGACCCGCGCCAGCGCCACCCGGCGGGCCTCTCCGCCGGAAAGGCGGCTCCCGGTATTCCCCAGCCAGGTATCCAGTTGCTCCGGTTCCCGGGCAAACCGGTCCCCCAGCTCCACCAGTTCAAGTACCTGCCACAACTCCGCATCGGTAGCCGCCGGGTTCCCCAGCACCAGATTCGCCCGCAAGGTGTCGTCAAACAGCATTGTCTGCTGGGTCAGGTAGATACAAGGTTGCCGGGCAAGTTCGCCCCGGGATGGGGGCTGCAGGCCGGCCAGGGTATCGGCCAGGGACGATTTACCGCTGCCGGAGCGGCCCAGGATACCGACCCGTTCGCTCCGGGCGAGGGTAAGGTCGAAATGGGTAAGAACAGGCGCGAACCCCACGTGCCGAACGGCAATATCCCTGGCCACCAGGGCAAGATCGTCAGCCGGCGCCGGTATTTCGGCCTTCCCGTCCTCACCGGGTGGCGCTGCATCCCGGTTCAGGCGGGCGGCGGCGGAGACCGTACTGCCAAGCTTGCCGAAGGCTTCCGGCAGCATGGAATAAACCTCTGCCAGCCCCAGGATCGCGATCGGAAGCAGCACCAGCACGGGGCCCGAGATGGCACCGGTCTCAAACAGGCTGTAGCCGGCCCAGAGTGCAAACACAGCGCACAGATTGATCAGCAGGTGGCTGATGGCCTGGTGCCAGCCAACCCTGGAGTCTACCTCAACCTGCTCTGAGTTCATCTGGTGAGCCTGCCGAAGCAGCCAGGCCCCGTGCCGCCCGGTGCGCCCGGCAGCACGCAGTTCCGCGAAGCCTTCAATGTGCTCGACCACCGCGGTGCGCAGCTCCTCTTGACGATCGGCCTGGCGATAGGAGGGGGCGCGGGTACGAACATAGACGGCGACAGTTGCGAGCACGAAGGCGAGGGCGGTGATGACAAGCAGACCCAGCGCTACGGCGCCATTGAACAGCACCCAGGCGAGCAAGGCCACCAGCAGGGTGATAACCCCGGCCAGGGCGGTGGGCGCAATGACCCTGAGGTAAATGGTATCCAGGGCATCCACATCGCTGGTCAGGCGCGAGAGCCACTGGGCGCCGGAGAGTTTCGACTGCCCGGTTCGGTTCGCTCCGGCCAGTTTGCGGAAGAGCGCCACCCGGATGTCCGTGAGCAGCCGCAATACGGTATCGTGGTTGTAGACCCGCTCCAGATACCGGGCCACCGTTCGGGAGACCGCAAAGAACCGTATGCCGCCGCCGGGCACATACAGGTTGACCGCCACCTGGGTGCCGGCGGCAAGCAGGATGCCGGCAAGAGCCGTGTCTGTGATAAACCACCCGGACAGCGCCAGCAGACCGATGCCGGATGCCAGGGTCGCCAGAATCAGCACCCCGCCCAGCATCAGTCGCCAGGGGCGCTGGAAGATCAGGGCAAGCCAGGGCGTCAGTTCACGCATTGGCAACCTCCCCGCAGTCGACGGTCAGAACGCGATCTGCAAGGGTCAGCAGGGCGTGGTGATGGGTCGAGAAGATCAGGGTCTTGCCCGCCTCGGACAGCTTGCGAAGGCTCTCCAGAATGAAGATCTCACTGGCTGAATCCAGCCCGGCAGTGGGTTCGTCCAGCAGAATCAGGTCGTAGTCCGCCAGGAAGATCCGGGCCAGGCTGAGACGCCGGGCCTGGCCACCGGACAGACCCCGGCCCTGATCCGACACCGCGCTGTAGATACCGTCCTCCCGGCTGTCCACCAGATCGCCAAGGCCGACCCGGCGGAGTGCCGCGTCAATGGCAATGTCGGAAGCGTCCGGGGAGGTGAGCCGGAGATTATCGGCCCAGGTTCCGTGAACGAGGAAACCCTTCTGGCCCAGCCAGCCAAAACCGGCTTTACCCGGCCCCTGGCCAAGGACCCGGATCTCCCCCGAGTCCGGCGCCAGAAAACCGGCCAACAGATAGAGCAGGGTGGATTTGCCGCCGCCGGACGGGCCGGTCAGGGCCACGGCGTGGCCTTTTTTGATCTCCAGGTTCAAATCACTGAACCAGGGGCTAGCTTCGCCCGGGTGGGTATAGTTCACGTGATCGAGGGTAATGAGGTTGGCCGGCCCGGCAGTGCCGGGGGCGGGCGGCTCCGATTTCACTTCCGGGCTGGTGGCCGGGTAGTGCTGCAGCCGGGCGAGTATTTCGGTACCGGCACCCAGCGCCGCCGCCCGGTCGTGGTAGTACTGGGACAGCGTTCGCAGCGGCTGGAAGAATTCCGGCGCCAAAAGCAGGATCAGCAAGCCGGTGAACAGGGTAAGCTCATCGGCGGGGCCAAAGCTGATATAGCCCAGCAAACCAAAGCCGATATAAATGGCGATCACCGCAATCGCCACTGACGCGAAGAATTCCAGGACCGCGGAGGAAAGAAACGCAATCTTCAGGGTCTTCATGGTGACCACCCGGTAGCGGTCCGAACGGCGGGCAAGGAGGTCTGCGGCGGACTCGGTCTGGCCGAACAGCTGAAGGGTGGTGAGACCGCGCACCTTGTCCAGGAACTGACCGGACAGCCGGCTGATGGTCTCGAAGTGCTGCTGGTTCAGCTTCTCCGCGCCCATTCCCACCAGGGCCATGAACAGGGGAATCAGCGGTGCGGACAGCAACAGAAAGACTGCGGCCAGCCAGTCCAGCCAGAACACCAGTGCCAGTATGAGCAGGGGCACGATCACCGAGAGCTGCATCTGGGGCAGGAACCTGGCGTAGTAGCCGTGCAGGGCTTCCACATGGTCAATCCATTCCCGGGCAAGCGCCCCGGCGGACTCCTGGCCCATGGCCACCGGGCCGGCCGCCTGCCAATGCCGGTGAATCTGGCGGCGGGCGGTCCGGCGGACCCGCTTGCTGCACTGGGCCGCCAGGCGGGTTTGCAGCCCCTGGAACAGCGCACGGATGACAAGGGTAATGATCAGGGCGACAAATAGCCGGGTCAGTTCTGAGGCCGCGACGCCCTCGATCACTCCGAGGTGAACGATGCGGGCCAGCAGGACCATCTGCACGATGGTCGCAATGCCGGCCAGGGTGCCGCTCACGACGGCACCCTGCACCCACCGACGATTGCCGGCGGCAAG
Organism: Marinobacter sp. DUT-1; assembly: GCF_050379415.1. NCBI lineage: Bacteria > Pseudomonadati > Pseudomonadota > Gammaproteobacteria > Pseudomonadales > Marinobacteraceae > Marinobacter > Marinobacter sp. DUT-1. The sequence continues at coordinate 379,466 of NZ_JBNRLS010000002.1, read as the reverse complement.
CTCCGTGAGCCAGCGGCGAACGTTTCGCTGCTCCGGAGCTGTCACTTAGTGATATCCCTCACCAGCCCGCACTTTGCCGCGGAAGACCCAGTAGGTCCAGGCGGTGTAGGTGATCACGATGGGCACCACCAGCAGCGTCCCCAGCAGCAGAAACATCTGGGAGCCGTAGGCCGAGGCGGCATCCCACAGGGTGTACTCCGGCGGTACCACATACGGCCAGCGGCTGACCACCAGGCCCAGGTAGGTGGTGATGAACAGCCCCATGGTGGCCACAAACGGCATGCCCTCGAAGCGGTTGCGCACCGACCGGAAGATCTGGAACGCACACAGCAGGGTCAGCACCGGCAGGACCCAGATCACGGTCAGGTTGGAGAACCAGCGCTCGCGCACCAGGTCATCCACGAACGGCGTCCACACACTGATGATGCCGAAGACGATCAGCACCGCCGCCAGCAGTGGCAGGGTGATTCGGTACGCCCATTCCTGCAGCCGTCCTTCGGTCTTCATGATCAGCCAGGTGGAACCCAGCAGAGAGTAACCGGCCAGCATGCCCAGGCCGGTCAGGACGGTGAACGGTGTCAGCCAGTCCAGCGCGCCGCCAACGTAAACGCCGTCAACGGTATTGAAGCCCTGGATGTAGGCACCGACCACCGCGCCCTGGGCGAAGGACGCCACGGTGGAACCGCCGGCAAAGGCCCAGTTCCACAGGTACCGGGAGGTGCGGGCCTTGAACCGGAACTCGAAGGCCACGCCACGGAAGATCAGGCCGGCCAGCAGCAGGAACACGCCGATGTACAGCGCCGGCAGGAAAATGGTGTAGACCATCGGGAAGGCGGCCAGCAGGCCGGCACCGCCCAGCACCAGCCAGGTCTCGTTGCCGTCCCACACCGGGGCCACCGAGTTCATCATGGTGTCCCGGTCACCCTCACTCGGGGCGAACGGGAACAGGATGCCCACACCGAGGTCGAAGCCGTCCATCAGCACATACATGATGATGCCGAAGCCGATAATAAATGCCCAGATCAGGGGCAGATCGAACAGTTCCATAATCAGTGACCTCCCTGCTTGGCCGGGTTGCGGTGTTTGTCTTCGCCGTATTCGAACGGTACATGAGCCGCGGAAAGCGGTCGTGCCGGACGATCGGCTTCGTGCTCTTCGTCATCCTGGTCTTCCAGACCCACGTACAGCACCCGCATCAGGTAGTAGACCCCGGCGGAGAACACCAGCGCATAAACCACGATGTAGCCAATCAGGGTGAACAGCGCCATGCCCCCGGTGAGGGACGGCGTTACCGCCGCAGCCTGATCCATGATGCCGTACACCAGCCACGGGGCCCGGCCCACTTCGGTGACGAACCAGCCGGTCAGCACGGCAATGAACGGGGCAATGCTCATCACCCGCAGCACCTGCAGGAACCAGGTGGACTGGAAGTAACGGCCATCGCGACGCAGCGCCAGGCCGGTCAGGCCCACCAGGATCATCAGGGTGCCGATACCCACCATGATCCGGAACGACCAGAACACGATGGCCACCGGCGGCTGTTCCGCCCGGGGCACGTCCTTGAGGCCCGGCACCACCCCGTCCCACTCGTGGGTCAGGATCATACTGGCCAGGCTGGGAATGCCGATCTCGAAATGGTTGGTCTGGGCCTCCTGGTCCGGAATGGCGAACAGCAGCAGGGGCACGTTGGAGGAGGTTTCCCAGTTGCCTTCCATCGCGGCCACCTTGGTGGGCTGATGTTCCAGGGTGCTCAGGCCGTGGAAGTCCCCCACCACCAGCTGGGCCGGGGCGATGAACAGAATCAGCCACAGGCACATGGACAGCGCCTTGCGGTTGGCTTCCACCTCCCGGCCACGGAGGATGTACCAGGCACTGACGCCGGCCACCACAAAGCTGCCGGTGAGGAACGAGGCCAGGCCCATGTGCATGAAGCGGTACGGGAAGGACGGATTGAAGATCGCTTCACTCCAGGAGGTGACATGGAACACGCCATCAATCAGCTCGAAGCCGGCCGGGGTCTGCATCCAGCTGTTGGCCGAGAGAATCCAGAACGACGAGATGAAGGTGCCGGTGGCCACCATGATGGCGGCGAACAGGTGCACCCCGGCCGGAACCTTGTTGCGGCCAAACAACAGAACGCCCAGGAACGCGGCTTCCAGGAAGAACGCCGTGATCACCTCATAGCTGAGTACCGGCCCGAGGAAGTTGGCGGTGGCCTGGGCAAAATTGCTCCAGTTGGTACCGAACTGGAACGACATCACGATGCCCGAGACAACGCCCATGCCGAAGACCACGGCAAAGACCTTGGTCCAGAAGCCCGAGAGCTTCAGCCACACCGGATTGCCGGTCTTGAAGCCCAGGGCTTCCAGTACCGCAATATAGGAGGCCAAACCGATGGTAAAGACAGGAAAGATGGCGTGAAATGACACCACAAACGCGAACTGGATTCGCGATAGTAAGAGGGGATCTAGTTCCATGGGAACCTCCGGTAAACCCACACATCACAATTAGAGCGAGCGCCACTGTCTCGCCCAGCCGCTGCCTTAGCTCATATTGTTATGTTGTAATTACCGGCAGATGAATACCATGCTACCCAATAGCACGGTAAAACCGATAGGGCAGATTGTCGCACCGCTTGATTTATAACAATTATGGTGACACCAATGAGCTTTTACGAAGACCGGATACTCCCACACATCATAGACAAGGCCTGCTCCATGGGCCAGGTGATGAAGTTGCGAAGCCAGGTGGTGCCACAAGCGCGGGGAACCGTGCTGGAAGTGGGCATGGGATCGGCCATAAACCTGGAGTTCTACGACACCGACAAAGTCGATCTGGTCTACGGCCTGGAACCCTCGGAAGGCATGCGCCGAAAAGCCCAGCCGAACCTGCAGCGCTCGAACATCAAGGTCGAGTGGCTGGACCTGTCCGGTGAAAAGATCCCGCTCGAGGACAACACCATCGACACCGTGCTGCTCACTTTCACCCTGTGCACCATTCCGGACTGGCACGCCGCGCTGCAGCAGATGAAACGCGTCCTCAAACCGGGCGGCGAACTGATCTTCCTGGAGCACGGAGAATCCGACCATCACGGCGTAAAAAAATGGCAGCACCGCATCACCCCGGCCTGGAAAAAAGTCGCCGGCGGCTGCCACCTGAACCGGCACATCGCCGACCTCATCCGCGAAGCCGGCTTCGAGATCCGGGAACTGGAAAACCTCTACATCCCGAGCGCTCCGAAGATCGCCGGTTACATCTACAAGGGCAGGGCAGTGAAGCCAGCGGAAGCCTGACGGCACCCGGATTCAGAATTGCGTTACGGCACATGGCCTTATACAATTCTGCCCCTCAAAACCTCCCTCCGAATGCCCGGATGGTGAAATTGGTAGACACAAGAGACTTAAAATCTCTCGGCCGCAAGGCCGTGCCGGTTCGATTCCGGCTCCGGGCACCATTAAAATCAATCGGTTAGCGCAATTTCGAGGGATCTAAAACTTATTCAAAATTTCTGGTGCAGCACTGGTGCATCAGTTTGAGAAAATTTAACCGCTCGCAAGGAGTGCCAAGCGGTCGCGCCACCTGCCGGAAATGGTGGGACTGTCAGGAGAGACTGACGCCCAGAGCTTTCGCTTCCATAGTCTGCCTAGAGTAAGCTACCTTCCTTTCAATCCAGCGAACGATTTTTCAACTCGGGGTAATTGCGTGGGTCTAACTTTGGTGACAGATATCATTGTATCCTCAGCCGCAATAATCACGGCTGCGACAGCGATTTACGGCGTGTTTAGTTGGAAGCACGAATTGAAAGCCCAAACAGCCCACAAGCAGGCAGTGGCTTTAAAAGTTAGCGCGCGTCGACTGCAGAAGGCGCTAGATGCATTTCGCGATGATCGGTTTTTCCCTACAGAGTATCCAGACAACTATATATGGGCTGAGGCGCCAGACTATATAAGCGAGGGAAAAGTGCTCGCTTATATATATGAGAACAGACTTCGTAAGCTATCTTCTGCGTTTGACTCTTTCGAGCAAACGGCTATCGAAGCTGAAGCGGTTTTGGGAAAAGAACTAAGGCCACTCCTCGAACAACTTTCTATGGTGCACATAAGCGCCGAAACCTGCTTTCGGAGACTCGCGCCCAGTTTTGAAGGCTTTTTTAATCCTAAAGATGAGTTCGAAGTAGCTGCCAAGCAATTTCTGTATGCAGATAAAGACGGCGATGATCTGAGGTCGAAGGATTACGAAAGACAATTCAGAAACCTAGAGAAGTTTTTAAACAGGTTCCTTTGATATCACTCGCGTTCACACCAGCGAATAAACGATTCACTCACGTACTCCGGGTCTAAGTCATTCCACCAGGCAAAGCGGCGCGTGATCGGACCGCACTCCACAACGTCGTCGAACGCTTCCTGTAGATCATGGCCGACGGCCCCGGGCTGATACAACTTGCCGAGCCAGCACGCGCACGCGTCGCCAATCAGATTAGCCAGTGCGGCACGCCAAAGGCGCTGATAGCCGTCATGGGCTTCGGCTTTAATCAGTGTGGGCTCAATTTCGGGAGGTAGTGCAGACATAACGGGGCACTCCAGGAAGGGGAAAATAAGCCGCCCCGAAGGGCGGCCCCGGCTGATCCAATGACCCACCAGGCGCGCCGGATGGCCTGGCTTCGTCGAGCTACATCGGACCGGCCCCGGAGAGCCTAACCGCTTTTGGAGGAACCGGCACGGCTTGGCCGGTTGCCACTTTTCGAAGTTGCGGACGTGGCCCCGCATCCCGGTATTTCCGCGCCGGGCACGCGGTTCAGCTTTATACCGTGCCGGTCAGGTTGATAACTTGAACGGCAGCGGTATCGTAAATCGCCAAGCCCATACGAAGCTCAGCCAGGACGGTTACGATGTTTTGCTTGAAGTTGTTGCCGGTTTCGCGGCTCAACTCGACCGTAGTTTGCTGCCGGTCCAGCAGGTTCACAAAGCGGGTATCAACCACAATGGCAGTTCCCTGCGGTACGGCAGCGGAGGCCACAGCTTGAACGCCATAAATCGACGGTGCGGCAGGCGCTGCCCAGCCCGGCCCGATATACTGTTCATCACCAGTAACCGCACGCTCTGAACGGATCGTGAACCAGTCCACCGGGTTCAGCATAACCAGACTTGGCTGGTAGCCAGCATTTGCCATGGTCGCCTGACACTGTCCGATACGGTCCGCCATTGGTGCCACGGTCGGCACGAAGGTGGTGCCGTCGGTAATCAGGCCGGACATTTCAAAGGAACCGCCCGCGCCGTTCACGATCTGGCGTTCAGCTTTCTCGGTTGCCCCATGACTGAGCAGCATACCGATAGTCGCTTCAAGGCCGGGCTCATCGTCCAGAACCTGCTTTGATGCATCGTGCCAAACGGCGATCGTTTCTACGGGCGCAGTGATCAGGGTCGGGGTAATGGTCTGCTCTGCCTTTTCCGTGCCCTCAGCGCCTTGGCCAGCCGCAGCGTTCACGAAGTTGACCATGCGGGTGAAGGTCAACGCATTGGACGAAATCGGCCGGATTGGCAGCACGTCCAACAGAGACAGCGGGCGCATAGCGTAGCCGTATAGGCCGCCTTCACGCTCTGGCAGAACGTCGATACCTTCTGCGGGGGAGCCGCCGGAACCTTGCAGGCTTGTCAGTGCTTTGATGGACAGGCCGAGGTCGATGGGGTCGGAATTCTTGCTGTTTTCCTTCCTCATCCGTTCCAGGCCGGGGGACTTAGTTAGGGCTTCCCGGATAGATCCGCCAGACTTGTGGCTGGCAGGCGCAGGGGATTTCGTACCTTTCTGGAAAAGCTCGGTCATGTCGTGCTTAATGCCGGTCACTTGCTCGTCCAGGTCGTCGATCTTTTCAAAGCGCTTGCCCAGATCCGTTTCCAGGTCGGCAAGGGCTTTCTTCACTTCTTCAGCCATGTAGTCCATGTTTCAGTACCTCAGTAATTCACACAAAAATGGGTTCGTTTCATGTGATGAACCTCTTGAAGTACTGCAAGCATCACGCAGACAGCCTCTTGGTCCTGCTCTGGCCTTGCTCACCAAGGCATAGAGTCTCCGCTTCACCGGCTCACCCGGCTAACGGCTGGCGTCCATGAATCAACGCCGGTTATTTTTCACTCTACGACTTTAGAAAAATAATGCAAGTAATTGATATTATTGCTTTTTGTGACAATAGTGGTCGCTACATTCCGTCAAATGGGTTCTTTGGTTTTTCGTTTTGTCGCAGCATTACCCGGGACCGGTCTGACGGTGTCAGTCCAAATTTGCCCAGCAGGTTTTCAAGGCGTCCCAGCTGGGCTGCGCTCATGTTGTCGAAGTCGTACCGCATCTTAAATATCAGGCGACATAGCGCTTCAAGAGCGATTCGATCCGACGATCCTAGAACGCCAGGCGGAACCATGCCTGCTATTTCCTCCCAGATTTCAAACTCCACAGTTAGGGAATCCGGGGCCGGTCCTATATCGTCCACAGGCTCAAATTCTTCCCGGCGGCGTTGCGGGTTTTTCTTCCAGGCGCTTATTTCCTGAATCTTTGCGGGTTTTCGTGGTCTTGGCATCGTTATGCCCTCCGTGAATTTTGAAACGTGGCCGTAAAAGCGCGGTTACCCGCACCGGCCCCAAAGAACATGCAATCGACTTTTTCACCTCCCCCGGGGCTTTCTGAGCGGCACAGTCGCGTCGTTCACGTCATCAATGCAGCCCTTTACCGGGGCAGGGCGGCGGCGGGTCCAGCGGCTTCAGTTGGGCCTGTGCCTTTAGCCAGATTTCAGCCTGTTCGTGTCCGTACCGTGCGACGACAAGGTTATATGCGGACGCCAGTAACAGAGTTGCCGCTTCGGCCACGTCGTCGGACAGCTCCAGCGCGTTTTGCGTCAGTGCAGCAGATGCTGCGGTCAGTTCCTGATTGCTTTTCATGGTTCGTTGCTCCCGTTGGTTTTCACAGCTTTGAGCCGGTGTGCCGATAGTGCCGATTACTCTGCCTACCTTTCCCCCGTGTACTGTATTCCTGTATATGCCCTACAGTTCCGCGCCTTTCCTTTCTTTAAATACATATCATCGGCACTATCGGCACATCGGAACAGTCATTGATTTTATTGAGTTTTTCCCGTGCCGGTCGCTCCGTTTCGTTGGCACAGCTACGGCACAAAAATGTCAGCAGCGGTACGTGTGCCAATACCCGTCCCACTGTGTGCCGCTACTGGTTCGTCACTTGTGGCCGCCACCGGCACAAATACCCGTACCGGGTGAAGACTGCCTTCAAACCGTTTTTTGGTTCCCTCGTCGCTCCACCCCAGTTCACGCAGACAGTTAGCAATTCGCCGTGAATTACCGGAGTTCAGTTTTTCGGAAGATAAAAACAGGGCTTCGCTTGCTACTTTGGCAGTCGTCGTTTCGGCGATTTGACGGTCAGTGATCCACCTGGAAATCGTGTGCAGCCACGGGTCTGATTCCTTCCGTTGCTGCTGTGCTGGTTCTGCCAGGACTCGTTCTTGGTCGGCAGTCAGCCACCAGTTTTCGCCCTGCCTGAACCGCTGGAGCGCTTCGGCCCATAGTTGGTCACGGTCACGCCGGATTGCCGCAACGTCTACGCGGTTGCACTTCACCGGCCAGAATCGACGGTTACCGGTTGAGTCCTTGAGGTACTGGCTTTCGTTGCTGGTTCCGATGAAAACGCACTGGCGCGGCACGTCCTGGGTAATCCGTCCGTATGGAGGTCGGTATCGGTCGGTGTGGCGGCTGATAAACTTCTTCACCGTGGATAGCTCCGAACGGTTGATGGCATCAAGCTCGGCAATCTCCACGATCCACGCGCCGTGTAATTGCAGGGCCGCGTCCTTGCTGCCAACGTCCGGCAGTTCGTCGGTGAACCAGTCGCCCGCGAGTATCGATGCCGTGGTTGATTTCCCGATGCCTTGCGCTCCCTCGAACACCAGAACCGTGTCCACCTTACAGCCGGGCTGCATAATGCGAGCAACGGCGGCAATGAGGAACTTTGCACCAATAACGGCATGGTATTCAGAGGGGGCGGCTCCGAGATAATCGGACAGCCACGAATCCAGCCGGGGCAGGCCGTCCCATTTCAGGCCGTTGAGGTAGGTTCTAACCGGGTGCTGGCTGTTGCGGCCCGCGTAAAGCGTAACCGCATCGAACACGGCTTCCCGCGTCGGTTTGTAGCCGTGTTGCTGCAGAAACGCCAGACACTCGATTGTGTCCCGATCCGTCCAGGCGCGGGGGTATTCTTGCTCGCTGGGCCACTGCGGGGCGCTTACCAGCATAATGCGCTGCTGGAACTCATCGTAAGCAACGGGCAATCCGTTCGCTCGGAGCAGTACCGCCACTTCGCGCACTGTGTTGCCCTTACCGTCGGCTGGCAATGTATCCAGATCGCCGCCGGGGATCGTCTCGGTTGTTGCCGGGGTCTTTCGCTGGTGTACGTCCGTGCAACGGTTACAGGCGGCAACGATGGTACGGGGCAAGTAATCGGCCCGGTCCCATTTATCCCGCTTGAGGCCTGATAGCAGCATAAGGCGCTGTATCCGTTCGCAGTCCTTGCCGGTCCAGAACGCCAGATGCTGCGCAAGGGCCGCGTCGGCGCTACTGGCATCGTAGGCGCGTGTGCCGGAGTCGTCAGGATACGCCGTGGCTAATGCGTCCTCCCGGCCCTCAAACAAATCAGCAAAACTGGCACGGTTGCCGAACGCACTGGCGGCGCTGCCAGACTTGCACGCGTGGCGCAGTAGTTCGCCGTCGTCCGTGTGGCCGTCCCATCCGGGGCAGGGTTCATCGGTCCAGCCGTCGGACGGTCCGGACGCATCAGGCGGGAAATAGTCGGCCACAATTTGAGCCATAGCCGCGCTGCAGTCGTGCGCCGCGTTTCCGCTGCATTGTTTGCCGGTAAGGGCTACGAACCGGTCCGCTGTGTATAGCTCCAGGTTCAGGGCGGTATTTTTGCAGCTGTGCGGCGGGACGCGTCCAGAACCGATAACGTGTAGACCGGTCCCGCTTTGGCTTACTTCGATAGCCGCGCCAGCCGTCAGGTTTAACAGCTGTTGCGACAGTGGCGACCACTTACCGCACTGCAACGCGTCGTCTATGTCCAGAAACCACAGGCCGCAATCTGGTGTGAAAACGAAGCCCACGCCGTGCGCGGTTCCTGCGGCTACAGCATCCGAGACGGTTCGGAAATCCTGCCAGATTGCCGGGTCGTGCGGGTTGTGCGTTTGGCCTGTCCGTATATCAACGGGCTTTTTCAACATTTTGCCGGCCCGCTTCGGGTCGGGTTGCAGCCGAAAACCGATAAATTGCCGGAACTGGCCAAGCGGGGCGAGAGGATCGGGAAGTTCCATCATCTTGATACCTCCCGAAGCAGGAAACGCAGCCGGGAGCCGGAAAGCTTGCGACTGAGCATCAGGTTATCCGCCAGGCGCAGCAAAGCGGCCCGGTTCTTTTCCAGCAGCGCCCAGGCGTACCCCTGCAAGTCGACGTCTTGGCCTTTCGCGGCCATAGCTTCCTGACAGGCCATTGCGTGCGCTATTTCCTCTATGTTCGAGGCTGGCGGAAGCGGGGCGGCGTGGATCTGTTCGGAAACGTGTCCAGACAGGTGTCCACAGGCTAAAGCCAGATCTGTTTCCGGCAGAGAGTCGGGCGTTATGCCAGGTTGCCATTCCGTAGCGGTCCATCCCTCCCAGTGCGGCCCGGTTTGCTGAATAGAAACCGATTTAACCCGGATGCCGTGCGCGGCGTGGCTGATCGCGTGGCCCGCTTCGTGAATTGCTGCCCTGCGCCGGTGAAAGGTAATGTGTTTAACTTTCACGCGGTAGCCTCCCCGGAGCAGGTGCGGCTGTTTTCTTCTATCCATGCCAGAACGTCCTCGGCACGGTAACGAACGTGGCGGCCTAGTTTGATGAAGCGTGGCCCATCGCCAGCCCATCGGGCGCGTTCACACCAGGCAGTTGATTTGTTCAGGTACTCGGCAAGCTCTTTTTGTGTGAGCAAGCGGGGGAGGGTTACAACGGTATTCGGTGGGGTTTGGCTTAATGTGGTGGTTTGCATGATTTGGCCTCATTCATGTTTGAACAAGGCCACTTTGAGATTTAGAAGATTCGTTGCGCTTAGCGTAATCCCGCTTTTTTGATCCAGCCTCGCACCGTGCCCACCGGGTAACCCATTATCTGCGCAATTACACCGGCCCTCACACGTTCGGGGCGCCCATCGGCGGCGAGTTTGTGCCAGTGCCTGGCGGCGGTCTTTATGTTCTCAGCTGCAGCCTCTTGCTTGCGGATCGCAGTCTGTTTCCCGCCAGCTGAGCGCGGGCGCTGCAGCTCTTCGGTTACGTCCAAGGCCTTAGCAGCGGTTAGATGTGTGCTGATTTTCTGCATTGCTACGCCGATGTCCAGCATGAAGCCGCCAGCTTGAATCATCTGGCCCTGGCTCATGGCGGCCATAGTTTGCTGAACGAGCCGGTTAAGCCGTTTGGCCTCGTTTTGGACGTTGCCCGGGATCCCCGCGCCTTCATCGTATGGGAGCCGTTCTAACAAGCAGGCGCGGGCCTCGATAAAATCCAGTTGTGCGCCTAACCGCTGTTCATCGGTCAGGTTTTCATACCAGTGCTGCGGATCCATACCGGCCCGAGCGTATCCGGCAAAAAGGTTGTTGATCGTTACGCGTGGCGTTCTCATGCTGTGGCCTCCCGGTCGAACGGTAGGATGCTTGCAGACGGCTCGGGCAGGCCCTCTACCATGCGGTAGAGCATCTGCAGGGCTTCTAATTTTTCATCGTGGAAATTGTGGTGCTGATAGTGCCGGGCTTGCACACCTCCGAGCCCATGGCTCAGCAGTTGGCCCAAAACGTCAGAACTCACGCGGTACGGCTTGGCCGCTAGGCGGGTCTCAATGGTTGCCCGGATGGTGCCGGCCGTGAAGTGGCCGCCTTCCAGTTCCTCGGCTTTCCCCATAGCCTCCCGGATCTTGTCCACGCGCTCGGAAATGTATTTGCCGTTAACCGGCCTTATGCCGCCATCACAGCTGAACACGTATTCACCGGCCCCGGTAATCCGTTCAATGCAGGCCGTGGCTTCTGGTAGCAGCGGGATAGCGTGGCGGCGTGGTTCGGCTCTGCGGCCCTTGAAGTCGAGTAGGGTGACAGTTTGGGTATCTCCGTCTATATCGTCCAGGGTAATGCGTGAAAGCTGCTGTATACGCTGCCCACCAGTAAGAACGTGAAGCATCATCAGGGAGCGGCCCGGCTCCGGCAGTTCCTTAACGTGCGTCCAGTATGCCCGGAACTCGGCAAGGGACAGGGCGCGTGTGCGGGCCTGGCTGGAGCCTTCCACCTTCACCATATCGCGGGCCGGGTTCATTGTGATATTCATGTTCCGCAACTTGGCGGGAGCGTTCACGTTGCCACGGGCTTTGATTGCCTCCGTGAAGGCTGAACGAATATAGCTGCGGATCTTGTCGGCTTGGCGTAGCGCCCCGCGTTCCTTCACATCGGCCACAACCTTTACACAGTCATCGAGGTCGATTTCTGCAGCCCGTTTTTTCCACAGTTTAGGCTGGGCCCGTTCAATGTCGGCGGTTATGTGGTTTTCGACATTACGGGCGGATTTCTTCCCTTTCGCTTTCAGCAGATCGACATAGCCGGTCATCATATCCCCGAAAGTGGCGGCCTCTGCTTCTTTCCTTTTGGGCCGGGGGTCTATCCCGTTGGCAATCTCCGAAGCGATCCCCGCGGCTCGCTTGCGGGCGGCCTCCGCCGTGGCGGCAAGACCGTTATAGCTGCCGAGGGTGATCCGGATCACTTCGCCCTTGAACCGGGCCTGGTAGAACAGGGTTTTCACACCGCTGGGCATGATACGCACACCGAAACCGGGAATAGAGTTATCCCAGACCATGCGGCGTTTGTCGGTCGCCTTCAGCGCGTCCAGATTGGTTTTATTGAGCCGTAATTTTTCCGCCATAATCGTTCCCCGTGCATCGCTGGTGCATCACTGGTGCAGCAGTTCGATTCAAAATCGTTAAAAGACACTAGGGACTATTCTGGCGTAACCTTCTGAAAGTTAATAGCTGTTAGGGGTTGATCAATTTTGTTCAAACTCAAAAAATAGGACTTAAAATCTCTCGGCCGCAAGGCCGTGCCGGTTCGATTCCGGCTCCGGGCACCATAATTCAGTGGCTCATGCCACCCTCGCTTTGCGATACCGTTTCACTTCTATCCAGCCATGGGTAGCCAGGGCAGAAAAAACAATCACCCCACCCATCAGACTAAGATTCGGTGGCACTTCCCCCAGAAACAGCCAAACCAGAAAAGACCCCAACACCGTTTCCAGCAACAACATCAAACTGACTTCCGCCGCCGGTATGTAACGTGGACCGATCTGGATCAGTATGCAGGCCATGGGCAGAAACACCAGGCAGAGCAGGCCGATGAAAAAGGCATCTCTGCCTGAGAGAAGCTCGGCGCCGCCCATAAATGCCGCGACAATGGCGAGTGCCAGGGCACCAAACATCAGCATCACGCTCATGTCGCAATCGGGGCGGGAGCGGGCGACGTTGAGGTTGGAGGCGAGGGCGGTGGCGGCTATGCCGGCCATGATCAGGCCGAGTGGGTCGCCTTTGCCCAGTTCGCCGACGGCCATGAAGGTTGCGCCTGTGACGCACACCAGGATAACGATCCAGGTTCTCCAGGGCAGGGTTTCCTTCCAGATCAGCCAGGCAATCAGGGCGGCGATGACGGGTGCGGTATTGAGAATAACCAGTACGTTGCCGGCGGCTGTGTTTTTCATGCCTACAACAAAACCGAGGGTACTGACGGCGAAGGCTCCCGCGCAGAAGATGCCTTTCCAGCCGCAGCGCCTGATCTCTGTCTTCAGGCGGTCGCGGTATCTCAGCCAGCTGATCAGCCAGAAACTGAAGGTTAGCAACAAGCCTCGCCAGAACAGGAATACTACCGGTGGTACCGAGGTGATTTTTACGAGCAGCGCATCCGGGACGATAAACAGAACGCCCAGGGCGGCTATGGTCAGGCCTTTGATCCGTGTGGTCTGCAAGAGGCTATTCCTTACTGCTCTTCAAGATGGTCTTTCGCCATTATCAGGGCTTCAGTTATCAAGCGCCCGCGCACACTTCTCAAACAGCTCCGCGTCAAAGAACTCCAGCTCGGACCGGTGCTCGGCCACAAAGAGTTGGCCACCGGACTCGACAATTCCGCACTCGATCATCAGGTTATCCGCCAGGTTAAAATCCTCGATGGCATGGCCGAGATCATCGTGGGTGCGGTTTCCGGCCCGGTGGCGGTAGGTTAGAGGATTAAGGCTGTAGCCAATCGCCTGTTTACCCTGGCCGATCAGGTAACCCACTTCGAAGACGGTACCGGGATCGGCGCTGATGCCGCGAAAAGGCGTGAGATTGGCAATAACGGCATCGCAGCTGTCCATCAGCTCCCGGTTGGCGCGGTATATCCGGAAGCCGCGTTGTTGGGGAGATTCGGCATCGCTGAATTCCAGGTCGGTATCCAGGGGATCCACGCCTTCCCAGCCCAGTTCCCGGAGAATGCGTTTCTTCTCGGTCACGATGATCTGGTGTTCGGTTGCCGGGAAGAAGACCTCCGGTCCGGCCAGGTAGACGCGTTTGGGTTGGGTCATGGGTTGTCCTGTTCCGGCAGTGGCTGAATACTGTTGATGTCGCCGGTGGGCGGCCGCGGTTCGTCTTTGATTATGACGAAAATTCCGCCGCCGATGATGGCGATCGCCACTATGATCCTGAGAATCAGTGATTTGGACATCCGGTCCTCCTCCCGTTTTTAACGAGTGTCTATCTGTAATCCTGTGGATGGAAACTGCATTTGCAACCTTTCCCTGGTTAATCCTGGCCATCCCTTGATGAATCCGACCAAAGTCCCTTCGACAGAGCTCTACTCCTGGCTGATACTGAATCAAAAGAATGACAACACGTTCAGGAGGTTAATGTCATGACCGAGGTCAGCGATGCGTTGGTAACGCATTATTCGGAAAACGGGATCACCACGCTCACGCTGAATCAGCCGGAGCGCCGCAACAGCCTGTCCGTGGCCATGCTGGAGGCCTTGTCAGCGGAGCTTGAGCGGGTAGCGGATGATCCGGAAACACGGGTCGTGGTGCTGGCGGCGCGCGGTAATGTGTTCTGCGCCGGGCACGATCTGAAAGAGATCCGGGACCAGTTCGACAGTCACGATTTCCAGCTGAATCTGTTCAACCTGTGCAGCAAGGTGATGCAACAGATTGTGAACCTGCCCAAGCCGGTGATTGCCCGGGTAGCAGGGGTGGCGACGGCGGCCGGATGCCAGCTGGTGGCGTCCTGTGATCTGGCGGTTGCCGCGGATACCGCGCGTTTTGCCACGCCGGGCGTGAACATCGGGTTGTTCTGTTCTACCCCGATGGTGGCGCTGTCACGGAATGTCTCCCGCAAGCATGCGATGGAAATGCTGCTGACCGGAGAGCTGGTCAGTGCGCCGAAAGCGGAGCAGATTGGGTTGGTCAACCGTGTGGTGGACGAGCAGGCTCTGGATGAAACCGTCTATCAGATGGCGCGCACCATTGCGGAGAAGTCCGGCCACACCCTGAAGATCGGCAAGAGCGCGTTCTACCGCCAGCTGGAAATGCCACTGGCGGAGGCCTACGAGTATACGTCAACGGTCATGGCGGAAAACATGCAGGCCAACGACGCCCAGGAAGGTATCTGTGCGTTCCTGGAAAAGCGCAAGCCCGAGTGGAAGGACAGCTAGTCGTTCGCCCGGCAGTTCTCGCCATCCAGAACCAGTCGGTCGCCCACCTCGATGCCGTTGGCGAGGTAGAACCCGGCATTCATCTCCACGGCGGACCAGTAATGGACGCCCGCCGGGTAGATGGGGCAGTTCGTCCCCTGTGAGGCGGAGCAGGGCACCATGGCGCGGATGTTGCGAATGGTGCCTGCCCGGTCCAGAAAAGCGATATCCAGGGGAATCAGGGTGCGGTACATCCAGAAACCGTTCTTCGGTTCCCTTGCTTCCTCATACTGGAAGAGCATGCCGTGGCTTGCCGGCAATTTTGTCCTCCCCATGAGTCCTACCTGTCTCTGTTCCGACGTGCTGGCCACTTCCAGTACCACCGGAACAGAGTCTGAATCGGTTACGAAGCACGCATTGGTTACGGGCAGATCCGTCTGGGCCGGGGTGGCACCAACCCCGCATCCGGTAACCAGGGCAAACGCCAGTGCAAGGCTGGCCCATCGAAAAGCGGCCATCAGGAACGCAGCCGGTAGCCGGTCTTGAAGATCCACCAGACGGCGGTCATGCACAGGGCCAGGAACACCATGGTCATGCCCACGCTGATCCCTACGTGCACATCAGATACCCCGTAAAACGCCCAGCGGAAACCGCTGATCAGGTACACCACCGGGTTGAACAGGCTGATGGTCTGCCAGATCGCCGGCAGCATGTCGATGGAGTAGAAGGTGCCACCCAGGAAGACCAGCGGCGTGACGATCATCATGGGCACGATCTGCAGTTTCTCGAAGCCGTCCGCCCAGATGCCGATGATGAAACCGAACAGGCTGAAGGTTATTGAGGTGAGCACCAGGAACGACAGCATCCAGAATGGGTGCAGCACGTCGTAATCCACGAACAGTTTGGCGGTGGCCAGGATGATCAGGCCAAGGATCACCGACTTGGTTGCTGCCGCACCGACATAGCCGATGACGACCTCTACATAGGAGACCGGCGCCGACAGCACCTCGTAGATGGTGCCCGAGAATTTGGGCATGTAGATGCCGAAGGAGGCGTTGGAAATGCTCTGCATCAGCAGCGACAGCATCACCAGGCCGGGAATGATGTAGGCACCGTAACTGATGTTGTCGATATCGCCCATGCGCGAGCCGATGGCCGAGCCGAACACCACGAAGTACAGGCAGGTGGAAATCACCGGCGAGAGTACGCTCTGCATCACGGTGCGTTTCATCCGGGCCATTTCGAATTTGTAGATTGCGCGGATACCGTAAAGGTTCATTCAATTCTCCGTCAGGTCGGGCTACTCGTGGACGAGGCCGACGAAAATCTCTTCCAGGGAGCTTTCCCGGGTTTGCAGATCCCGGTATTCGATGCCGAGATCCCCCAGTGTGCGCAACAGTCTGGCTACGCCTGCCTGTTCCTGCTGGGAGTCAAAGGTGAAGATCAGCTCCCAGCCGTCGTTGGCCAGCTCCACCGGTTCCAGGGTGAGTTCCCCCGGCACCTGGTCGAGCTTGTGCTGGAGCTGGAGGCGGAGCTCCTTTTTGCCGAGCTTGGTCATCAGCTGGGCCTTGTCTTCCACCAGGATGATTTCCCCCTGCCGGATTACGCCGATGCGGTCCGCCATTTCCTCGGCTTCTTCAATGTAGTGGGTGGTCAGGATGATGGTGACGCCGTTCTCCCGCAACTTGCGCACCATCTCCCACATATCCCGCCGCAGTTCCACGTCCACCCCCGCTGTCGGCTCATCCAGGAACAGGATCTGGGGCTCGTGGGAAAGCGCCTTGGCGATCATCACACGCCGCTTCATGCCGCCAGAGAGGGACATGATCCGGTTGTTGCGCTTGTCCCAGAGTGACAGTGCCTTGAGGGTTTTCTCGATGTGGTCCGGGTTCGGTGCCTTGCCGAACAGCCCGCGGCTGAAGGAAACCGCATCCCAGACGGTCTCAAAGGAATCGGTGTTCAGTTCCTGGGGTACGAGGCCGATGGTTTCCCGGGCTTTCCGGTAATCCCTGACGATGTCATAGCCGGCCGCTTTGACCTCACCGCTGGTCAGGTTGACGATGCCGCAGATGATGCTGATCAGGGTGGTCTTGCCGGCACCGTTAGGGCCGAGCAGGGCGAAGATCTCGCCACGTTCGATCTCCAGGTTGATGTCTTTCAACGCCTGGAAGCCATCGCCATAGGTTTTGTTCAGGTGCCTGACGGAAATATCCGGTTGCACGGGCGTGTCCTGTGTCAGAGGTTGGGTTCATAAGTTAGGAGGCGCAGTATTTTCTCACGACTGGCGCCTGTTTAGAAACCTTTGCCTTGGCAGGGGAAATCCCCATAATGCGCCTTTGGCAAAAAGAGGTGGGTAATGATACGGGCGATTGCGGTTACAGGTTTGATTATCGGGTTGGTGACGTTACTGGTGTTTGGCCCTCGTTTCCTGAGTTCTCCGGGGACCGACGAGGTGTCAGTTGCTGATCAGCCCCGGTGCGATCTGCTGGAACGGGATTGCCAGTGGGAAGGGGACGAAGGCACCTGGCTGGTCGAATTGGAGCCGCTCGGCGAAGGGGACCAGGGCACCGAGTTCCAGGTCACCGTGAATGCGCCCAGGGCCCCCGACCGCTTCCTGGCGGTATTACGGGGCGAATCCATGTATATGGGCGAATACCCGGTTCCCCTGAAGCACCAGGGCGGTGAAACATGGACCGCCCGGTTCACGGCACCGTTCTGTACCACTGGCTCGGAAATGGAATGGCGGATTGATCTTCAGAGCGCGGAAGAGCCGGTGGGCGGTAACCCGATGAAACTCACGTTCTGGGCCCGGTAATTTCACTAGATAAACGTGTGATCGGCCACCAATTCACAGAGACCGGATTGGCCGGGAACATGGTTGTGCTCCCGCCAGTATCTGGCGCCGTCCAGACCACCGCGGAAGCAGGCGAGGTAGATGTTGCTGGCCGTCAGCTCCTCAATGACCAAAAGGGCATCAGCACGAGTGATTCCGGTTTTCCGGCTTACGATGTGCGCAACCAGGCCTGCGAGGGTTTTCGAGTGGCGATCGGCTTCGTCGCACAGGGCACAGCCGGCACCGTAGAGCCAGGCGGTGGCACAGGAACCCACGATGGTTACCATTTCCGGCCGGTCCAGCCCTTTGCTCCGGCATTCCCGTTCCTGCAGCGCAGCCAGGATATGAAGCTGGGTGAAAAGTTCGGTTCGGTAACGACTGTTTGAAGTCGTTCCGGCCGGGTTTTCGTTGCGACCAGGAGGCCGGAGTTGCTCATCACCAGCGCCTTCGACCAGCGCGTCCGCACGGGACAGCCGAAACATCTGAACCCCGAGCAAGAGCAAAAGTGCAAACAAGCCCGCTTGTGTGAACGGCACCAGCCAATACGACATATTCTCGACCACCTTGATAGACCTCCCTGAATCCAACGATTGTAACGACCTGTAACGACAGAAAACTGCCGACGGTTCAGCAATTTATCCAGGGACCAAGCCGGGTTTACCAACTTGTGACGCTGGTCTCAGCCAGGTTCAGCAGGTGGGCATGGTTTGCAGGGCGAGCTTGCGGCGAATATAGCGGCCCAGGGCATCAACGCCAATATTGAGCAGCGCCGTAATGAGGATGAGTACCATCGCTCGGTCGAACCGGATGTTCTGGATGGCGCTGTCGACATAGAAGCCGAGAGTATAGATACCAAGGATCCCCAGGATGGCGGTTTCACGCATGATGATTTCCCAACGGTAGAACAGGAATGCCAGGAACGAACGGTATACCCGGGGAACCAGTTCCCAGGTATAGCGGTTCAATCCGGTGGGTGCGTCGGGCCGCAGCCGCAGCGTGTTGGTCTGACGGCCGATCAGGTGCCCGATGATGCCGCCATTGTGCAGGGCAAGGGCAACCACAGCCGGCAGCATGGAGGGGCCCCAGAGCTGCAGCAGGATGTAGGCCAGGATGTATTCCGGGGTCGAACGGGCGATGACCAGGAATACATGGCCGCTGGTCCGGCGCACGGGGCCTCCGAAATGATTGGAGATCAGCGGGAACGCAAGTAACGCCAAGACACCAGTGGCAACCAGGGCAATCTGTGTCAGCAGGACGGTATTCCAGATCCCGGGCAGCGCCTCGTTCACCATCAGGTCATTGAGCCAGGGCATCATCCCGGCGATACCCTCACCACTGCGCAGAGGCGCGGGAATGATATCCTCGGTGAAGAAGCGTTCCACATTGCCCCACACGATAGGCAGACCCTCGCCCAGGAAAAACGGCGCTGCCAGGATATAGACGGGCAGCAGTTTCGGACGGACCCACAGGGGAATGGTAGCGATCAACACATAAAACAGGATCAGCATGGCCCCGGCATCGGAGTAGAGCCCCTGGGAAAAGGAGGATTCAAGGTAGAAGCCGAGAGTGGGCAGGCCCACAAAACCGAGGATGGCACTGGAGCGAAGGCCGCATTCCAGCCGGTACGCGGTGTAGGTTCTTATCTGTTCCCAGCAATCCGGGATGCGGGTATACAGGAACGCCGCGACCATGCCGGTACCCGGCGGCAACAGGCGCCGTGGTTCAGGGTCGGCTTCTTCCAGGATCTCCGAGTAGACCTTGGCAAAGATCCCGGAATACGGGATGGCAATGGCGAGCACCCCGGTCAGCGGGTGAAAGCCGAAGAACTGCAGGAAAATCAGGGCCCAGAACAGCTCATGGATCGCCCGGATAAACGCACAGAAGATCCGTACCGGGAGGAGCCGATACACCAGGGCCAGCAGGAAGCCGAAGAAACTGCCCAGCGCCACGCCCACGAAGGCGAAGGCCACGGTTCGAAGCAGGGCAGTCAGCAGTCCCTCGGAACTGAAGAAATTGGGCGTAACCACACCCAGGAAAAAGTTACCCAGGTCCCGCCAGGGATTGGAGGCGGTGATGGCGATATCGGCAAACAGCAGCCCCACGACCGCGACGGCAACAAAAATCAGGCTGGCTCTGACCGTGGGATAGGAAAGCATGGCTCCGCCGATAACCTCAGTACAGGGACATGATGTCGGAGGGCGACAGGCGGTCGCTGGGTTCGTCCAGTTCCACCAGGCCGTCCTGAATGCCGACAATCCGGGTGCAGTACTGCAGTGCCAATTCTACATCGTGCAGGGCAATGACGCTGGTGGCAAACCGGTCCCTGAGTAGGGCCATCACCTGATGGGCCCTGGGGCCGTCCAGCGCCGAGACCGGTTCATCCGCCAGCAGCAGGCGTTCATTCCGGTAAATCGCCCGGGCAATGGCAACCCGCTGGCGCTGCCCGCCGGACAGGGACGCCGTAGGAATCCACAGCTTCTCTGCCATCCCCAGATCGTTCAGCAGGCTCTTTACTGCCGCCCGGTCGGCGGCGAAAGGCCGGATCAGGGTCAGGGTGTTGTACCAGGTCGGATGCTTGTCCAGCTGGCCCATGAACACGTTATGGAAAACGGGCAGGGCGTTGACCAGGCCCAGTTCCTGGGGAACCAGCGAGGAGTTGCGGCCCACCTGTTCGTGGATCAGGCGGATCAGCGTGGATTTGCCCGCGCCGCTTTTTCCAACGAGGGCAACCTTCTCGCCTTCCCGGACACGAAGGGAGAGCGGCCCGAGGACGCGCTCTCCCCCGAATGAGGCCTTGAGGCCCGAGAGATCAAATCCGGACATCAATCAAGGATTCCAATCTCTTCGGCAGTCTTGCGAATGGGCTCATAGTCCTCGTTGGAGGCAGGGATGAAGCCGGAACGGGGGAAGCTTTCCAGGAGTGCCTGGTCATCCAGCGCCAGCAGGGCTTCCTTCACCCTGGCCTTGAAGCCATCGCCGAAGCGCTCATTCACGTCGCCACGGATAGTCCACTGGTAGTCCGGGTAAGCCGGGGTTTCCCAAATTACCTGGACGGCGTTGGTATCGATATTGCCGTTTTCCAGTTCCTTTTCCCATACCTGGAAGTTCAGGGCGCCGACTTCATAGGTGCCGGCCTCGACCAGGCGCAGGGTACGGGTGTGGTTGCCGCTGAAACCGACCCGACCGAAGAAATCTTCAGGGGCTTGATTGAAGGTCTCACGAATGTGGAATTCCGGCATAAGACGCCCTGAGGTAGAGCCTTTGGAGCCAAAAGTGAAGGTCTTGCCCCGGAGCTGGTCTTCCAGCTCGGCCAATTCATCAACCGGCTCGATGCCGGTGCTGGTGTTGGCAATGAAATAGGTCTGGAAGGCTTCGTCTTCCACGCCCTGGGCAATGGCCTCGGAGCCGGGGACCAGACGACGGGCCTGAACGCCGGACAGGCCACCGAACCAGGCCAGTTGAACCTGATTATTGCGGAAGGCGGAAACCGCCGCTGCGTAGGATTTTACCGGGATGTAGCGGACATCCACGTCCAGTTGCCCGGAGAGGTAGTCGGCCACGCCACGAAAGCGCTCTACCAACTTGGTCTCGTCCTCATCGGGAATAGCCGTGAACACAAACGTCTCCGCGCTTGCCGAGGCTGCCGTCATGAAAAGAAGGCTGGAAGCCACAAATTTCCGTATCAGATTCAAAGCCATTTGAAATCCCTGTTTCGGTTGGTTTCGGAGGGAGGTCAGGATACCTTGATTTACCTGAACTCTGAACAGCTATACGATTGGCAGGCCCTATCGGCTCAACCAAAAACTTCTTTCTTTCAGCTGATTACAAGCTATTGCAACCTATGAAAATAATAATGATTACTCCCGCCGCTCCGGGCTCCCGGGCCGGCAACCGGGCCACGGCGGAACGCTGGCAAAGATTGCTTGAGAATGCCGGCCACCGGGTGGAGGTTGTCACGGACTATCAGGGTGAATCCTGTGATCTTTTCATTGCGTTGCATGCCTGGCGCAGCCGCGATGCGGTAAGCCGTTTCAGGGAGCTCTGGCCCAATACGCCGCTGATCGTGGTGCTGACCGGCACCGATATCTACCGCCACCAGATCGAATTTCACGAGCCTACCCTTGCCACCATGGACGCGGCCGACGCCCTCATTGGCCTGCATGATCGCGTGGCAGACGATATTCCCGCCCGTTTTCGGGACAGGCTGGTCACCCTTTACCAGTCCGCCATCGCGCCACCTCCAGCGCCGCAGCATTCGAGCGACCATTTCCGGGTCTGTGTTATCGGCCATCTGCGGGACGAGAAGGATTCCCTGCGGGCGGCCCGGGCCGCAAGGCTGCTGCCTGACGAATCCCGAATCCGGGTCGTTGCCGCCGGCAAGGCCCATAACGCCGAATGGCAGCGAATGGCCGAACAGGAAACCGCGGATAATCCACGATTCCAGTGGCTCGGGCAACAGGACGAGCAGGGTACCCGGAAGTTACTGACCAGCAGCCGGGTGATGGTCATCAGTTCCGTAATGGAAGGCGGTGCGAATGTGGTCTCCGAGGCCTGCCGTGCCGGTGTTCCGGTGATCGCCAGCGATATTCCCGGCAATCGGGGTCTGCTGGGCGACGATTATCCGGGCTATTTTCCGGCCCGTGACGAGCAGGGGTTGGCCGATCTGCTTCACAAGGCGGAAAGCGAACCGGAATTCCTGCAGGATCTTCAATCCCGGGTAGCCCGGCTTGCCGCCCGTTTTACCCCCGAAAGAGAGCAGGCGAGTCTGGAACAGGCGCTGGCCCTTGCCAGCCAACGCTGTTCCGAGCGAGTTGGTGCGGATTAATCCTTCAGACTGATCGGTTCGATGGGGCCTGATTCGTCCTGGGGCAGAACCCGGCCGATAATCGCGGTGTGTGAATAGCCCAGCGCCTTCAACTCCCGAACACAGGCTTCGGCCTGGTCAGCGGCTACGCTGGCAAGCAAACCACCGGCGGTCTGGGGGTCGAAGATCAACGGGTAGCGGGGGTGATCCACCCATTTCTCCTGGTCGCGAATGCCACGCCGCAAACGGATGTTGGCCGGTTGCAACGAACTCAGGATGCCTGCGGCAGCGGTTTCTTCCGCCCCCGGCAATACCGGAATGGCGGAAAGATCCAGCTCCGCCTCCACGCCGGACGGGCGGGTCATTTCCACCAGGTGGCCCAGCAACCCGAAACCGGTGACATCCGTGCAGGCCCTGGAGCCGTAACGCCGCAAACACTCGGCCCCCAGCTTGTTGGAATGCATCATGGAGGTGAGGGCGGAATCGATCCAGCGACCTTTGGCGGCGAGCCGGGCATGGGCCGCGAACAGGGTACCGGTTCCGACTGGCTTGGTCAGGATCAGCACGTCGCCGGCGCGCAAGCCGCCCTTGCTCATGACCTCTTCAGGATCAATCAGGCCGTTCACCGCGAAGCCAAGCGCCAGCTCCTTGCCTTCGCCCGTGTGACCGCCCACCAGGGCGCAGCCGGCTTCGTTCAGAACCTCCACGGCACCGGACATCATCTGGTAAACGACATCCTCCACCTTGGATTCGATGCCATAGGGCACGGTTGCCACGGCTGTCGCGCTCTGGGCTTCTGCCCCCATGGCGAATACGTCGCCCAGGCTGTGATTGGCGGCAACCTTCCCGAACACGTAGGGATCATCGATAAAGGCCCGGAAGAAGTCGACGGTATGCACCACGGCCTTGCCCGGCGGCACCCGCAGAACGGCAGCGTCGTCCGGAGCGTGCAGGCCGATGATGATATCGTCCCGCTCGATGGGCTTGAGTTCACTCAGGGCGCGGGAGAGAACCGTACTACCCACCTTGGCGCCGCAACCGCCACAACGCATGGCCACGGCGGAGATGGCCTGGGAGGCTTCCTCGGCGCTCTGCGCCGCTGCGGTATCCGGCAGCCTGGTGGACTCTTCCATGGCAGGGAGGTCACTGAACTTGCGCATGAACCGCCGATCGATCCAGTCTTTCCAGCGCCAGACCAGGCGGCCGTGGAACTCAACATCACCGCGAGAGGCAACTGCGAACTTGTCGCCGGTACTGATCAGGGCCAGCCATTTCTTCTGGGGATAGAAGTTTCGTGTGTCTTTGCCGGTGGCCAGTCGTTTCAGGTTGTCGGCCAGGGGCGGCCCCTGGCGCACGGCGAACACGCCGGCTTTCTCCCGGGGATGATTGATCACGTTGGCGATATCTCCGGCAGCAAAAATGCTGTCGTCGTTTTCGCTCTGCAAGGTATCGCGTACCCGGATGAAACGGCCCTCGTCCAGGGCCAGGCCGGTTTCCTCCAGCCAGGCCGGGCCACCGGCCCGGGTAACCCAGAGTACCTCATCCACCTGCTGTGTCTCGCCAGAATCGGAGGTCAGCAGGCCGGATTCGACCCGGGAAACGGGGGAGCCGAGATGCACCTTTACACCCCGCTCCGACAGTTTGCGCTCGAATACTGTCCGTACTTTTGCGTTATGGGTGGGAAGGATCTGGTCCGCCGCGTCAAACAGATGAAAGTGCAACTGATCGGGATCCTTGCCGCGCTGAGCGAGCTCGTTCCGGAGCCGGAACTGCATGGCGAGGGTCAGCTCGACGCCTCCTGCACCAGCACCAACCACCGCGACGGACATTGGGCCCTCGTGGTTCTCGATGCGGGACAGCAACGACAGCCAACGCTCGTTGAAGCCGTTGATGGGCTTCACCGGTACGGCATGCTCTTCCGCACCCTCGACCTCACTCACCCGAGGCGAGGAACCGATATTGATGGAGAGAATGTCGTAGGGCACGTTTGGCCGATTCCGGCAGAGAATGCGTTTGTTGGTCCGGTCGATACCGGTGGCCTCGTCCCGGTAGAAACGCGCTCCGGCGTATTCCGCAAGCCGGCTCAGGTCGATATGGACGTCGTCATAGCTGTAATGGCCGGCCACGTAGCCAGGCAACATTCCGGAGTAGGGGGTGTGGGTGTCGCGGCAGATGAGGGTCAGGCGCACACCGGGGACCGGGTTCATGGCGAACCGCTTGAGGACCCCGACGTGGCTGTGCCCGCCGCCAACCAGGACAATGTCCCGTAAAACAGGCTGGTCAGGCGTTTGCATCAGATAACTTTCTTGGCTTCGGCGGTCAGCTGGTCAAATCCCTTGAGGCTTTTGAAGGCTTTCAGTTTCTCGCTGTCAGCCGCAGACGGGTTGGCGATCTGGTCGATCGAGGTGATGCCGGCGTCCTTCATCTTCCTGGCGGTTGCCGGGCCGATACCCTTGACCAGGGTCAGATCGCTCTTGTCCACCGGCTTGGCTGCCTTTTTGGCGGAAGACCTGGCCGGGGCCTTCTTCGCTGCGGTCGTGGACTTCGCCTTGGTAGTGCTTTTCTTCGAAGCCGTCTTCTTGGGCGCGGCCTTTTTGGCGGCGGCCTGTGCTTCTTTATTGACTTCGTCAGTCAGCTGTTTGACGTCAGAGCCGGCTTCTTTGGCTGCCACGCCCAAGCGCTCCAGAATGCTGCTCTGGAGTTCGTGGAATTCGGCCAGGCGGCGCTCGAATTCCTCGTTGAAGCGTTTCATTTCCCGCTCCCGGAGCTCGTTCACTTCCTTGAGCAGTTTGCGCACCGGTTCTTCGATCTGGGTCTGCAGGCTATCAAACTGCTTCAGGGCGTCGTTGACGAGCCCTTCAATCTGGGACGAGGTTTTCTCGAATTCCTTGTTGACCTTTTTTACGATCTTGTCGACGCTCGGTTTGGCTTTCTTCGCCATGAAATGTCTCCTTACGGATGGGTTGGAACGGACAGTGACGATCAGGCCATTTGCCGGAAGCCGGAGATGGACCCTGAGGATGTACGGCGGGACTTCAGAGACAGTTTTCTGGACAGCACTTCCCGAATCCGCTTGAGCTTGTCGCCATTCGGCGATCCAGGTTCAAACTCTGCAAAATCAATGGAGTAGAAGAAGTTGCTACAGTGCTTTCTGCGCTCTGTCACCAGGCCGGAAACGCTTTCCGCACAGATTTCTTCAAAAGGCATATCCATGACCAGATCCAGGGTCAGGCTGTCGCCGGGTTCGAAGACCTTGTCGGTTTTCATCACGCAGCCGTAGCTGTCGAGTTCAAAAACAGAAGCCTCCACCAACTCCTTGCGGAAGAGGCCCCGCTTGATCCTGAAACGGGCAATGAGATCCGGTAATGCTTCGTTCATGAAACCTGTTCTCTGCTAAGATCCCTATCCACTGCGACCTGTCCACAGATCGGACAGGCTGGATAATGATTAAACAATAGACACTGTTTTCGGTATTGGCAATTCCATCAGTGTCCTACGGTAACCCTCTCAGGCACTTCCTCAATAGTGAGTGGGTCTGTTTTTATCGGTCCGAGGACTTCACCCGCACCTCGTACATATCTTCCCTGCGGTCCTTCAGATTGTTTACCGACCCTTCGTTACGAACCAGCGTCAGTTTTTCCAGGTCCATGTCCGAGAACATGATCATTTCGGTGTTGGGCGTGGTTTCGGCCATGACCGCATCGTGCGGGAAGGCAAAATCCGAGGGCGAGAACACCGATGACTGGGCGTACTGTACGTCCAGGTTCTCTACCTTGGGCAGGTTGCCGACACTGCCGGTAATTACGACGTAACATTCGTTTTCGATCGCCCGGGCCTGGGCACAATGGCGGACCCGGAGATAACCGTTCTTGGTATCGGTCCAGAAGGGGACGAAGATGATATCGACATCCTGGCTGGCCGCGATCCTGCCGAGTTCCGGGAATTCGATGTCGTAACAGATCAGGATCGCCACTCGACCGGCATCGGTTTCAAACACTTCGAAGGTATTGCCGCCCTCAATAACCCAGTCGCGACGCTCGTGCGGGGTGATGTGGATCTTGCGCTGTTCGTCCACGCGGCCGTCCCGGTGGCACAGGTAGGAGACGTTGAACAGGCGATCGTTCTCCAGCAGGGGCATGGAACCGGTGATGATGTTGATGTTGTAACTGACCGCCATTTCCGACATTTCATCCCGGAACTGTTCGGTGAAGCCGGCCAGGAAACGGATCGCCCGGGTCTGGTCCATCTGATCGGTCAGGCCCATCAGGGGGGCGTTGAAGAACTCCGGGAACAGGGCGAAATCGCTCTTGTAGTCGGAGAGGGCGTCCACGAAGTACTCCACCTGCTTGAGCACTTCATCCACCGAGGTGAATTCCCGCATCTGCCATTGCACGGCACCCAGGCGAACCTGGGTTTTCCGGACATTCAACACCGGTGACGGTGGTGTATAGAGAATGTTCCGCCATTCCAGCAGGGTGGCATAGCCCATGGATTTCTCGTCCTCCGGCAGGTATTTGTGCATCAGCCGGGTGACCTGGAAATCGTTGGAGAGCTGGAAGCTCAGGATCGGATCGTAGATTTCCTTACGGTCCACCCGCTGGATGTACTCAGCCGGGGAGTACTGGTCCTTGTACTTGTAGTAGTTGGGAATCCGACCGCCGGCCAGGATGGCCCGCAGGTTCATGGACCGGCACAGCTCCTTGCGGGCCTCATACAAACGCCGGCCCAGGCGGTAGCCGCGGTATTCCGGATGGATAAAGACATCCAGGCCATAGAGGGAGTCGCCGTTGGCGTTGTGCCATATTTTCTCGTTACGCAGGATCAGGTCGTCGTAGGTGTGCGGGTTGCTGAATCGCTCGTATTTGACGGAAACCGTCAGCGCCACCGCAATCAGTTGGCCGTTGTCCTCAATACAGATCTGCCCGTCGGGGAACTGCTCGACCAATGCCTTGATCGTTTCTTTGGGCCAGGCCCCGCCAATGTCGTCGTAGACCAGGTCCATCAGCTCCTGAAGCTGTTCGTAGTCATCGAGGGTAAGATTACGAAGGTTAAGGTGCAGTTCTTCGTGGGCCATTCAGTCCGGCTCCCGTCATGAAAGTAAAAAGTCCAGTGACCGCGCAACTATAGGGGAAGTCTAACAGAAATTACCGGGCAAAGAGTTCCAGCCTTCGCTGCAGATTCCGCAGGGTATCTCTTCCTACGAAACGGGATTCCTCGCTCAGGTACGGGTTCTCGAGGCGGATTATGTGCCGCTTATCCAGGTTGAGATTTGAGACCGAGCGGCTGTAATAATCTCGCAGGTATCGAGCAAAGGAGCCATCCTCAATCGCCCGCTCCAGCCCCAGTTGCAGGCGGTAGGCTGTCAGGTTCTCTTCCGGGCCAACGAACAGGTAGGAGGGCATCGGGTAGGCTATGAGAAGGTTGGGCTCGATAATGAGTCCTGGGTCGTCTTCGATCTCAAGGTCATGGAATACCTCACTCACACCCCTGGCAAAGCAATCAAATCGTCTGTTGCGCAGCATTCCGTAAAGGATCTCATACCGCGAGTGGGTCACCACGGGAATGCCATTGGACTCCAGAATCGGAGTGTCCGGCCAATGGGAGCTTTGACCAATACTGATTCCCCGTTCGATCAGGTCGTCCAGCGTACGGACGCCCGCAAACAATGGAAGCTTTTCCGGCAGTGTGACACACACCCTGAAGCCGAGCAGACCGCCATCAATGGGCACAGGAATGGCGTTCAGGTGTTGTTCGCGGGTGGGGGATGTCGCCACATTGATGATATCTATAAGGCCGGAATCCTTTTGCGCAAGCTCATAAAGGGCGCGACCCTGGGTGAGTTCCAGGCTCCGGACCAGTTTGTACCCGCCATATTCCGGAGTTTTGGCGAATGCCAGCTCAACCATGGAGCGAATAGCCGGGCTATCGTAGTTCCGGTACCAAAGAGAATATTCCCGCGCTGTATCTGCGTTATCAGCGACGGGCTCACGCCCGGTCGCCCACGTTGGCGCGGTAAAGGCCAGAAGCAAGGCGCAAAAAAAGACGGTCACCAGCGAACTGCGAACCTGTAACGTCAAACCAGAGTTCCCTCTCAGCATCCAGAATCAACGTTTTTACCCATATCAGGACCGGAAAATGCAGGAAACCGGCTGGAATTGCAAAAAAAATTGGAGAACCGTCTTGCGGCCGGGAGATTGCATTGTAATGATCTATCCGGTCTTAACGACAGGATTGACTATATGGCATTGATAGACAACATCATTGGAGCGACCGGGCAATGGGTGGCATCCACAGATCCTAATACGACCCTGGCTCACCCGTTGGCGTGGCTCAAGAAAACAGGGGGCTATGCAGCGGTCAACAAGATCATCGGCTTGTCCATTCCTTTTGCGCCCCGCAACCGCTTCAGTGTGGAGGAAGTGAGACCGGGCTATGTCCGTGCCCGCATTCGCCTGAAGGGCAACAAAAATCACTTTGGCAGCCTCTACGCCGGCGCCTATTTTCTGGTAGCGGAGATTCCCGGAGGCGTCCTGACCCTGTTCGATCTGGGGCCCTCCTACACGCCCATTCTCAAGGAAATGACCCTGCAGTTTCTCCAGCCAGCCAACTCGGATGTCTCGGTAGAATTTTCCCTGAGTCCGGAGCAGGTGGCGGCGATCCGCGCCGATGCCGACGCTACCGGCCGGGCCAAATTCACATTGGAGGGAACGCTGACCGATCAGGCAGGCAACCATGTGGCGACTTCGATCGCCCATTACCGGGTCCGGAAAAAGGGCTTCAAGGCCGAAGAAGAAGCCTAAAGAGTCTCCAGTTCGGCGATGGCCTTGAGGAAGGTCTCGCCGTACTTCTCCAGCTTGGCGGCACCGACACCGCTGATTTCACCAAGTTCGTCGATGGTGCGAGGCCGCCGTTCCATCATTTCGAACAGGGTGGTGTCGTGAAAGATAACGTAGGGCGGCACACCCTGTTGGTCGGCCAGGCCCTTACGGCAGGCACGAAGATGATCCCAGGCGGCCTGATCGACGATCTGATCGGCCGCGAAGCTTTTGCGTCCTGAGCTGCTGCGCCCTGACGAGGTCTTTTTCTGCACCGGGTCCTTGCGCAGCCAGACCGTCTCCTCGCCCTTGAGTAGTGGGCGGCAGCGTTCGGTCAACTGCAAGGCGCCGTAGCCCTCCGGGTCGGCCCTGAGGTAACCGTTGGCTACCAGTTGGCGGAAGACCGATTTCCACTCGCTGGCGCTGAGTTCGGTGCCGATGCCGTAGGTGGACACCCGATCGTGGCCGGATTGCAGGATGCGCTCGTTCTCCGAGCCTCGCAGGACATCGATCAGGTAGGTTACGCCGAAGCGCTGGCCGGTACGGTAGACGCAGGAAAGCGCTTTCTGGACCGCCACGGTGCCATCCCAGGTCTCGGGCGGATTCAGGCAGGTGTCGCAGTTACCACAGGACGCTTCAAGGTCATCGCCAAAATAACGCAACAGCACCTGGCGGCGGCAACTGGTGACCTCGCACAGGCCGAGCATGGCATCGAGCTTTTGGCGCTCGACGCGTTTGAACTGGTCGTTGCCCAGGGAGCCCTCGAGCATCTGGCGCAGCTTGATGACGTCCTGAAGCCCGTACACCATCCAGGCGGTGGAAGGCTTGCCGTCCCGGCCGGCCCGGCCGGTTTCCTGGTAATAGGCTTCCAGGCTCTTGGGCAGATCCAGGTGAGCCACAAAGCGGACATCGGGTTTGTCGATACCCATGCCGAAGGCAATGGTGGCGACGATGATGACTCCGTCCTCGCGCAGAAAACGCTCCTGGTGCCTGGCCCGCTCCCCGGCGTTCAGGCCCGCATGGTAGGGCAGAGCCGTAAAGCCCTTGTCCGCGAGCATGCGGGCGGTGGAGTCCACCTTGTTACGGGACAGGCAGTAGACAATGCCGCATTCGCCATCATGTTCAGCCCGGATAAAGTCCAGCAGCTGCTTGTTGGCGTTGGTCTTGGGCGCGATCCGGTACTGGATGTTCGGGCGGTCGAAGCCGCTGACAAAATGCCGGGCTTCGGTCAGTGACAGCCGCTCGGCAATTTCCTTGCGGGTTCGCTCATCGGCAGTGGCCGTCAGCGCAATACGGGGAATACCGGGAAATTCCCCGGCCAGCATGCTCAGTTGCAGGTAATCCGAGCGGAAATCGTGTCCCCACTGGGAAACGCAGTGGGCCTCGTCGATGGCGAAGAGCGAGATGGACGCGTTGTGCAGCAGATCGATGGTCCGGGGCTGGATCAGCCGTTCCGGGGCGCAGTAGAGCAGGTCCAGTTCGCCGGTGGTGAGGGCGTATTCGGTCGCTCGGGCCTGCTCCATATCCATGGTGGAATTCAGGAATGCCGCTTTGACGCCAAGCTCCTTCAGTGCCGCGACCTGGTCCTGCATCAGGGCAATCAGGGGCGATATGACAATCGCCGTACCCGGCCGCACCAGGGCCGGCACCTGGTAGCACAATGACTTGCCACCTCCGGTAGGCATCAAGACCAGGGCATCTCCGCCATTGACTACCTCACGAACAATGTCACCCTGCAGTGGCCGGAATGCCTCGTAACCGAACACCTCGTGCAGAACCTGCTCGGGGTCTCTCCGGGTTGCCGTGGGCCTTTCTGTGGCGAGTTGTTCGAAATCCTGGTCAAGTTGCATAGCAGAGCCGTATGTGTCGTCCATGATAGAAAAAAGATGACAGGGAGGTGGCGCCATGTCCGTGGCGCGGGTGGGATGATACCAGAATAATACGGCGGGTTGGTCAAGGCGCCTTTCGGGTGAGGCAAAGCTGCCTCAGAAACGCTACAATACCGCGGTTTTTGAACCAGACATTTCCCGGCGTAATCCGTTAGATACGATAACAACAGGGTTTCAATGCACGAATTTGATGCCATCCGTCCATATTCGGACGAAGAAACCGGTCCGGCCATTCAGCGCCTGGTCAATGACCGGGAGTTTCTCGACATGGTCGGGCGTTTCAAGTCGCCCAACCTTGAGCGCTGGGCGCCCGCGTTACTGCGGTTTTTCCTGCGGCGCTGGCTGATCAGCAATTTCGGCCATTTCACCCGCGTGGATGACTTGCAGGCCAGGTTGTCCACCTATGTGGGCGAGCTGGTTGAAGGCACCACCACCCGGGTCACTACCAGTGGTCTGGAAAACCTGGACAAGCACAGCGCCCATCTGTTCATCTCCAATCACCGGGACATCGTGTTCGATCCCATGGTGGTGAACTACCTGTTGTTTCAGAACGGTTTCTATACCACGCGTATCGCCATTGGTGACAACCTGCTCCAGAACCGGGTATTCGCGGAAATGATGCGGCTCAACAAGAGCTTCGTGGTACGCAGGAACATGACCAGCCCGCGGGAAATGCGGGACGCGTACATGACGCTTTCCGCGTTCATCAATCACAGTATCGATACCAATCACAGCATCTGGATTGCCCAACGGGAAGGCCGCGCCAAGGATGGGCTGGATTACACCGATCCGGCCATCATCAAGATGTTCCACATGAGCCGCAAGAAGAGCGGGCTTAGCTTCGGCGAGGCCATGAACCGCCTTCATATCGTGCCGGTTTCGATCTCCTACGAGTACGATCCCTGTGACGTCGACAAAGCCAAAGAACTGGAGACCCGGGAGCGGACCGGCAGCTACACCAAGACTGAAGGAGAGGACAGCGAGCAGATCGTGAAGGGCCTGACCGGATTCAAGGGCCATGTACATGTGCACTTCGGTGCACCCATCGCGGATGCTCCGGAAAACCCGAAGGAACTGGCGAGCCGGATCGATCGGGAGATGCATGCCAATTACCACCTGCATGCTTCAAACCTGGTGGCCTATCAGCAGCGGGGATTCCACCCGGACGCCCACGCAACGCCGGAATCGATGACCGAGTCCGTCGTGACCGCGGAAACCTGGTCACCGGCGGATATTGCCGCCGCCGAGGCGGAGATGGAGCGGCGGCTGGAGGCCTGCGACCCGGCCATTCGGCCTTACCTGCTGGACATGTATGCCAATCCGGTAGTCACAGCACTCCAGGCGAATTCCCGCTAGACCCAGAGCATGGCGCCCATCTCCAGCAGGTGGGTCAGGGCGGGGTGATAGGGATACATGCGCAGACGGAGCGTCTGCAGGCCGGGATAGGGCGGTGGAACCTGTGTTGAAAACACGGTTTTCCCGTCCTGTTCGCTTTCCATGGTAAGGAGGAAGCGATCGGTACCGGGTGCGTCGTGGCTGCCGGTGCATTCCGGCGTGACGACGCATTCCACCCGGACATCCTCGGCCGTCAGGCCATTAAGCACCGCTTCGACCCGTAACTCTACCGTTTCATCATAGGCACACCGGCACTCCACGCAGCCGACAACGGACAGGGACACGCCCGGCCAGGCTTCGCGTACCCTGGCCTTCCACGCTGCCAGATCCCTGGCGGACTTGGCGCCATCGGCGAGTAATCTCTGGCCCTGGGCGGACGCCGGCTCGTAGTAGCGTTCTACATAGTCCATCACCATGCGTTGGCTGTTGAACCGGGGTGTGATGGTCTTCATGGACGCTTTCGAGCGGGTTACCCAGCCCTTTGAGTAGCCCTGAGAAGCACGGTCGTAGTAGAGCGGGACAACCTCGAACTCCAGCAGGTCCAGAAGGTCCCGGGCTTCTTCCTCATTGCGAAACTCGGGATCCAGACCAGTGTCTCTCGGATTGATGGCCCAGCCGTTGGTGCCGTCGTAACCTTCGCCCCACCAGCCATCCAGAACGCTGAGATTAAGCGCACCGTTGAGGGCGGCTTTTTCACCGGAGGTGCCGCTGGCTTCCTTCGGATACTCAGGGTTGTTCAGCCAGACGTCGACACCGGCGAGCAGGTAACGGGCCATGGCCTGGTCATAATCCTCCAACAGGATGATGTGACCCATCAGGGAGGGGCGCATGGAGAGGTCGTGTATGACCTTGATCAGCTGTTGACCCGGCTTGTCCTTCGGGTGTGCCTTGCCGGCGAAAATCAGTACCACCGGGTGTTCGGGATTGGTCAGGAGGCGCTCAAGACGTTCCAGGTCCGAGAAGATCAGGGTGGCGCGTTTGTAGGTGGCAAAGCGGCGCGCAAAACCGATGACCAGAGTGTCTTTTTCCGGTGATACCAGCTGCCGCGTCATTCGTTCTGTTACCGAGTGGCCGGTGCCGTTGCGTTCGTGCTGCCGCGCCAGCTGCTCGACCACGAACTCGCCCATTTGCTGTTTCAGGGCCTTGTGCACACTCCAGTAGTGATAATCTGGAATGTGGTCGACGAAGTTCCAGAAATCGGGATTCCGCAGTTCGCTTTTCCAGGTGGGTGCCTGAATATCGAACAGGCTTGCCCATTCCGGCGCCAGGAACGTCGGCACGTGGACGCCATTGGTGATATAGCCGAGGGGATTCTCGGCAGGCGGCACCTGCGGCCAGACATACCCCTCCATCCCCGAAGCCACGCCCCCGTGGATGCGACTGACCCCGTTGTGGAAACGGGAGCCCCGAAGCCCCAGGGTGGTCATGTTGAATCTGTCTCCGCCATCTCGGATGCCAAGAGCAAAGACCTTCTCGAAATCCAGGCCGGATTCGTCCAGGTAGTTGCCGAGGGCATGCTGCACCAGCTCCCGGGAGAAAATGTCGTGGCCGGCCGGCACTGGCGTGTGGGTGGTGAACAGCGTCGAAGCGGCAACCGCCTCCAGCGCGGCTTCGAACTCGAGGCCTTGCTCTACTATCAGCTGTCGACACCGTTCGAGGATCTGGAATGCGGCATGCCCTTCGTTGATGTGCCAGGCCGTAGGTTTCAGGCCCAGGGTCTCCAGTACCCGGGTGCCACCGATGCCCAGGAGCATTTCCTGACTGATCCGGGTGGATTCGTCCCCGCCGTAGAGCTGAAGGGTGAGATTCTGGTCTTCCGGGCTGTTTTCCGCGGTGTTGCTGTCCAGGAGGTAGAGGCGGATATGTCCGACCCGGGCCTCCCAGACCCGAGCCGTGACCATCCGGCCCGGGAAGGGCACCACAACCTTCAGCGGCGTTCCGTCCACTTCCATGGGGGAGATTGGAAGTTCGTCGCTGGAATGGGTTTTGTAGCGGGCAATCTGGTGACCCTGGGCGTCGATGGTCTGGATGAAGTAGCCCTGTTGGTACAACAGGCCGACTGCCACAAAGGGCAGGCCCAGGTCACTGGCCGCCTTGCAATGGTCGCCCGCGAGGATCCCGAGGCCACCGGAGTAGATCGGAAAGCTTTCATGGAATCCGAACTCCGCACAGAAATAGGCCACCAGATCCCGTGCGGGATCCAGTATTTCGGTGACTTCCGGTCCCGGCTCGGACTCCACATAGACATCGTAACTGCTCAGAACCTGGCGATACTCTGCAAGAAATGCCCGGTCCTGCGCGGCTTCGTCGAGACGCTCTTGTGCTACCCGGCGAAGGAAGAGCTTGGGATTATGCTCAACCCTTTGCCAGAGTATCGGGTCAATACGGGCGAACAGATTCCTCACACCGTGATCCCAGCTGTAGAACAGGTCGTTGGCCAGTTCTTCCAGTCGTTCAAGACCTTCCGGAATCCTGGGGCGTGCTTCAAGCCGGAACTCTGTGACCTTGCTCATCATTGTTCTCCTGAAAAGGAACCTGCTGCCTTGCCGTCAGTTTCGTTTGCATTGCTCGGTCAGAATCGACTGGTACAGGGCCAGATACTCGCGAGCCCGGTACTTCCAGGAATAATCACCTGCCATGCCGTTGCGTTGCAGGTGCCGCCACTGCTTGCGGTTACTGTAGTACTCCAGCGCCCGGTCGATTGCGTGCAGGAACGCATCCGCATTGGATCGCTCAAAACAGAAGCCGGTGGCCCGGCTGCCAGCAGCCTGGCCAGGATCCACGACGGTATCCTTCAGGCCGCCGACCGCATGGACAACCGGGATCGTGCCATAGCGCAGACTGAACATCTGATTGAGACCGCAGGGTTCGAAGCGGGAGGGCATCAGGAACATGTCCGCACCGGCGGTGATCCTGTGGGCCAGTGGCTCGTCATAGCCCACGGTAAGGGACACTTGCCCGGGATGCTCCCTTGCCAGGGCCCGGAGAGGATCGGTATATCGAGCTTCCCCTGAACCGAGAATGGCAAACTGGCAACCTTTTTCAAGCAGGGGCGGGATGACGGCCAGCAGCCAATCGATACCTTTCTGCTCCACCAGCCGTCCGATGGACCCGAACAGGGGCGCGCCGTTGACATCCAGTCCCAGCTGTTGCTGGAGCCTGGCCTTGCATTGGCTCTTGTTGCTGAGACTGTCCGGCCCGTAGTGAAAGTCGAGATACCGGTCATCCGAGGAATTCCAGATCCGGGTGTCGATGCCGTTCAGGATTCCGGAGAGGCGATCAGAGCGGTATCTCAACAGGCCATCCAGACCGCACCCGAACTCCGGGGTCTGGATCTCGCGGGCATAAGTGGGACTGACCGTGGTGATCCTGTCAGCGTAAACCAGCCCGCCCTTGATGAAGGACAGCTGGTCATGGAACTCCAGGCGATCAAAACGCCAGAGTGAATCCGGCAGCCCCATAGCCCGGAAAGTCTCCTGGGAAAACAGGCCCTGGTACGCCAGGTTATGAATGGTGAAGACGGTGCCTGGCCGCTTGGGCAGATGATCCAGGAAAACAGGCACCAGGGCGGACTGCCAGTCATTGCAGTGCACGATGTCCGGTGCCCAGCCGAGCCCCAGCTGGCCGCTCGCCATCATCGCTGCGACCCGGCAGAACAGCTGGTACCGGTAGGCGTTGTCCCACCAGTCCTCACCTTCCTCGTTCTGGTAAGGATTGCCCGGACGGTCAAAGAGCGCGGGGCAGTCCACCAGCCAGAGGCTGACGGCGGTTCCGGGCAGCCGGGTCCGCCAGAGCGTAACGTGATACTGGCCAATGCTCAGTCTCGCCTTGCGTCGACTGCCGGCGGTTCGCGCGGCCTCCAGTGCCGCCGGGTAGCCAGGCAGCAGTATCTGGATATCACAGTCCTGCCGGCTCAGGGCCTCGGGCAGGCTGGCAGAGACATCCCCAAGCCCCCCGGTCTTGATCACCGGATAGACTTCACTGGTAACAAAAAGAACCCGTTTCATGACTCCGGCCTGAGAACAACGGCTGCCAGGGGCGGCAGCGTGAGTTCCAGGGAGTAGGGGCGATCCATCCAGGGGACCTCGCGGGCTTCCAGACCGTATGGATTTCCGACGTTACTCCCTCCGTAGTATTCCGAGTCCGAGTTCAGCACCTCCACCCAGCGTCCGCCGCACGGAACGCCAATCCGGTACCCGTACCGGGGCATCGGAGTGAAGTTGATCACCACCACCGTGACTTCGTTTTCTCCTCGGCGCAGGTAGCTGATGATCGACTGGGGTGAATCGTGGCAGTCGATCCATTCGAAGCCATCGCCGTAGTAATCGCGGGCGTGCAGAGAAGGCTCCCGCCGGTAGAGTCCATTCAGGTCCTGCACCAGTTTCTGGAGACCCCGGTGCTCGGGATATTGCAGAAGGAACCAGTCCAGCTCCCGGGATTCGCTCCATTCCCGGCGCTGTCCGAATTCCCCGCCCATGAAGAGTAACTTGCAGCCAGGGTAGGTAAACTGGAAGCTGAACAGCAGGCGCAGATTGGCTCGTTGCTGCCAGTCGTCACCGGGCATCTTGTTCAGCAGGCTGGCCTTACCGTGGACCACCTCATCGTGAGAGAGCGGCAGCATGAAGTTCTCGGAGAACGCATACAGCAGGCCGAACGTGAGCTTGTCGTGGTGGTACTGGCGATAAATGGGATCCTGCTGCAGGTATTCCAGTGAATCGTGCATCCAGCCCATGTTCCACTTCAGGTTGAATCCCAGGCCTCCGATTTCCGGTGGGCGAGTCACCCGGGGCCAGGAGGTGGATTCCTCGGCTACCACCAGTGTGCCCGGAAACCGGCTCTGGCAGATCTGGTTCAGGCTTTTCAGAAAGTCGATGGCCTCAAGGTTTTCATGGCCGCCATGAATGTTAGGAAGCCATTCGCCGGGATTCCGGGAGTAGTTGAGATAGAGCATGGAGGCAACCGCATCCACCCTCAGGCCGTCCATGTGAAAGGTGTCGAGCCAGTACAGGGCACTGCCAATCAGAAAATTCCGTACCTCATGTCGACCGTAATTGTAGATCAGGGTACCCCAGTCCTTATGCTGGCCCCGGCGCGGGTCCTCATGTTCGTAGAGGGCGGTACCGTCGAATTTTGCCAGGGCGTGCTCATCTTCGGGAAAGTGGCCGGGCACCCAGTCCAGAATGACACCAATATCGTTGCGATGGCATTGATCAACCAGGTAACGCAGATCGTCGGGTGTGCCGAAGCGACTGGTGGGCGCGTAGTAGCCGGTGGTCTGGTAACCCCAGGATTCATCCAGTGGATGTTCGGTAACGGGCAGCAGCTCAATGTGGGTGAAGCCCTGCTCCCGGACATAGGGAATCAGCTGGTCGGCCAGTTCCCGATAGGTCAGCCAACGGCCGGAGCCATGGTGTTGCCAGGAAGCGGCATGCACTTCGTAAACGGAGACCGGAGACTTGTGCCAGGCCCACTTGCTGCGCCGGGACAGCCAGTCACCATCGCCCCAACTGAAACTCCCGCGTTGCATAACCACGGCCGCATTGGAGGGGCGAAGCTCGAAAAATTGCCCGTAGGGATCGGTCTTGAAAACTTGCTTGCCGGACCGGGTGGTAATGGCGAACTTGTACTGGCTGCCGGCGCCGGTACCCGGGATGAACACCGACCAGACGCCGGAGGCCCCGTGAACAGTCATGGGGTGGTGCCCGGGAGTCCAGTCATTGAAGTCACCGACCACGCTTACAGCGGTTGCATTGGGTGCCCAGACTGCGAACCGGACACCCTCGGTACCGTTCCGGGTCTGGATATGGGCTCCCAGCACATTGTAGATGTGCCAGTGGCGCCCTTCGCCGAAAAGGTATAAATCGAAATCGCTCAGGGTGGGGCTTTCCATAGTCCGCGCTTCTTCCTTATCGGGTTCCCGGGTATTGAACGCCCATACGCGCGTTCAAAAAATGACCTGTAACAATTCTACGTCATAATCCCGTGATACTGTTCTAATATTATTACGGCGGTACGAAGTCTGTCGATGCGTGTAAAGGCGCTCGGCAGTGAGCATCAAACCAATCGGTTTGCAGGGAAGGATTCATGCATACGGCCAAACGTTTTGTCAGTCGCATCACTCGCCAGACGCTCGCCCTGGTGCTTGCCGGGGGAAGGGGCTCGCGGCTTTACGATCTCACCAAGTGGCGTGCCAAGCCCGCCGTGCCTTTCGGCGGGAAGTTCCGGATCATCGATTTCCCACTGTCCAACTGCATCAATTCGGGCATAGGGCAGGTCGGTGTGATCACCCAGTACAAATCCCACTCGCTGATCCGCCACATCCAGCGCGGCTGGGGGTTCCTCCGGGGAGAACTCGACGAGTTCGTGGAACTGTTGCCGGCACAACAGCGGATCGAAACGTCCTGGTACGAGGGCACCGCCGATGCCGTGCTGCAGAACCTCGACATCATTCGCAGCCACCATCCTGAATATGTCCTGATTCTGGCCGGCGATCACATCTACAAGATGGATTACGGCACCATGCTGGCCGCTCATGTGGAAAGCGAGGCGGACATCACCGTTGGTTGTATCGAGGTGCCCATTGAGGAAGCCTCGGCCTTCGGGGTCATGGATGTGGATGAGGAGATGAGGATCAGGGAGTTTGAAGAGAAGCCCGAGAATCCGCAGCCCTTGCCCGGCAAGCCGGGCAAGGCGCTGGCCTCAATGGGCATTTACGTATTCAGCACGCGGATCCTGTTTGAGGAACTGATCCGGGATCATCAGTCGCAGGGTACATCCTCCCACGATTTCGGCAAGGATGTTATTCCGTCCGTGATCCGGCGTTTACGAGTCATGGCGTTCCCGTTCCGGGACCCGAGGCAGAATGGGCCTGCTTACTGGCGTGACGTGGGGACCATCGATTCCCTCTGGCAGGCTAACCTGGAGCTGATCGGTGTGAGCCCTGAACTGAACCTCTACGATTCCAATTGGCCGATCTGGACCTATCAGGAGCAGTTGCCTCCCGCCAAGTTCGTCTTTGACGATGAGAACCGACGGGGTACTGCGGTGGATTCCATGGTTGCCGGGGGCTGTATCGTCTCTGGAGCCATGGTGCGGCATTCGTTGCTGTTCTCACAGGTGAAGGTGCACTCGTTCAGCGAGGTATCTGATTCGGTGATCTATCCGGACGTTGATATCGGGCGGAATTGCAAAATCCGGCGAGCCCTGATCGATCGTGGCTGCAAGATCCCGGAAGGCACTCAGATCGGCTTTGACGAAGAAGAGGATCGCAAGCGTTTCCACGTTTCCCCCAAAGGCGTTGTTCTGGTGACACCCGAGATGCTCGGGCAGGACTATCCCCATGGCCTCTGACGCAAAAACGCCGGTGGTGCTGTGCTGGCACATGCACCAGCCGGGATACCAGGACCTGAAAACCGGCCAATTCCTGTTTCCGTGGGTGTACCTCCATGCCATCAAGGATTACAGCGATATGGCCGCACACCTGGAGGCGCACCCGCAGGCCCGGGCCGTGGTGAATTTTGCGCCGGTGTTGCTGGAGCAGATTGAAACCTATCTGGTACAGATCGAGCGTTGGCGGCACGGGGCTGGATCCATCGGCGATCCACTCCTGGCGGCACTGGTTTCCGAAACGCTGCCCGAGACCGGCAGCCCGGCATTCCAGGACCTTATGAACAAGGCCCTGAGGGCCAACCCGGACCGGATTATCAAGCGCTTTCCTGCTTATGCCCGCCTCGCTGACCTGGCGGAGTTCTACCGCTCCAAACCGGACATCCAACGCTACATCTCGCCCACCTTCCTGACCGATCTGCTGGTCTGGTACCACCTGGGTTGGATGGGCGAGACGGTGCGCCAGCGTAACGACTGTATCCAGAGCCTCCAGGAAAAAGCGGCCGGGTTCACCCGGGAGGACCGGATTGCACTCCTGGATGTGATATTCGAAGTGATGGCCGGAATCGGCCCGCGTTACCGGCATCTGGCGAAGAACGGCCAGGCGGAGCTCTCTGTCAGCCCCTATACCCATCCGATCCTGCCTCTGCTGCTGGATCTGGAATCGGCCCGGGAGGCCATGCCGGACATTGTCTTACCCTCACACTCCCGTTATCCGGGAGGAGAGTTGCGGGCGAGTTGGCAATTGCAGCAGGCCCGGGAAACCTTCAAACGGTTCTTCGAAATCGATCCGCGAGGGTGCTGGGCGTCCGAGGGTGGCCTGAGCCAGGCAACGCTGGCCGAGCTCGGCAAACACGGGTTCCAGTGGACAGCCAGTGGCGATTCTGTCATCAACAACAGCATGAACCTGGCCCGCGAGAGCGGTGACCTGCCCGAGCAGGCAGGCATTCATCAGCCCTTCCGCTTCGGCGATACTGACGTAACGGTTTTTTTCCGTGACGACGGCCTTTCCGACCTGATCGGATTCAGTTATGCCGACTGGCACGCCGAGGACGCGGTCGGAGACCTGGTACACCACATGGAAAACATTGCCGGCCATGCCAAAGGCAAACCACGACCGGTCATTTCCGTGATTCTCGATGGTGAAAATGCCTGGGAATATTACCCGGAGAACGGCATCCATTTCCTCGACCGGCTTTATACAGTTCTTGAAGATCACCCACGGCTCAGGCTGGCGACCTACAGTGAAGTGCTTGAACAACCGGTCGCCGAACCGGTGCAACTGCCTCATCTCGTCGCCGGGAGCTGGATCTATGGGACCTTTTCCACCTGGATCGGGGATCCCGACAAGAACCGTGCCTGGGACCTGCTGTGCGAGGCAAAAACCCATTATGACCGCGTCATGGATAACGGCAGCCTGAACTCCGAGGAGAAGCTGGCTGCCCAGCGTCAGCTCGCCTTGTGTGAGGGGTCTGACTGGTTCTGGTGGTTCGGGGATTACAACCCCGCACAGATCGTCCAGGACTTCGAGCGCCTGTACCGGCGGCACCTGGTCAATCTGTATGAACGCATTGGCTATCCGGCACCCCCATCGGTGTTCCAGCAACTAAGCCAGGGTGGCGGGGAACCGGCTCGCGGCGGAGCCATGCGGCCGGGCCACGACAAAGATGCTGAGGCGCCATGAGCACGGAGGAAATATCGCAACGTCTTTTCGAAGCACGTCGAGCGGGGGTTTTGCTGCACCCGACGGCACTTGAGGGGGAATACGGAATTCTTGGCGCCACCGCCCGTCGCTTCGTGGATTTCATGGCGAAGAGTGGTCTGAGCATCTGGCAGACCTTGCCGGTGGGGCCGACCCATAGTGATCTGTCACCGTACCAGTCACTCTCTGCCCACGCCGGTAATCCGGACTTTATCGACCTGTCAGAACTGGTCACGCTCGGTCTGTTACGGCGGGATGAGCTCGCCCCCCCTGTGGGCGGGAGCAAGCGGGCACTGGTGAAGCTGGCCGCAAGGCGTTTTTTCGACGGGGAAGGACAGCTACGCCACCGTGATTTCGAAGCATTCTGTGCAGCGCAGGCTGACTGGCTCGACGACTTCGCAATCTTCTGTGGTATCCGGGAGACGCAACCGGGTATGAGCTGGCCCGAATGGCCGGCACCACTTCGTGACCGGCATCCCGAGGCGGTTGCCCAATTCGTTCGGGAACATGCGGAATCAATTCAGGCCATCCGGTTTGAGCAGTTCCTGTTCCACCATCAGTGGCAGTCTTTACGAGACTACGCTGTCGAGCGCGGCGTTCTGCTGTTTGGCGATATTCCGATCTTTGTCGCCCACGACAGTGCCGATGTCTGGGCCAACCGTCATCTGTTCAAGCTGGACGGTGATGGCAACCCCACTGTGGTTGCCGGTGTGCCGCCGGATTACTTTTCGCCATACGGCCAGCACTGGGGTAATCCGCTCTACGATTGGGATGCCATGGCAGAAGATGGATACCAGTGGTGGTTACAACGGCTGGAAAGCCAGCGCCAGCTGTTTGACCTGATCCGGATTGACCACTTTCGAGGTCTTGAATCGTTCTGGGAGATTCCGGCTGCAACACCGGAACCCCGGTTCGGGTATTGGGTCGCGGGACCGGGCCGCAAGTTCCTGAACGCGTGCTTCAAACGTTTCCCCGGATTGCCACTGGTTGCGGAAAACCTGGGCATCATCAGTGATGAAGTCGAGCAGTTGCGTCGGGAGTTCCGGCTCCCCGGCATGACCGTTATCCAGTTCGGGTTCGATGGCAGCCCGGATAACCCGCACCTGCTGCACCGGCACGAACCCGGGGATCTTGTGTATACCGGCACCCACGACAACGATACCAGCCTTGGCTGGTATCGGAGCCTGGACGATCACACCAGAACCTATGTAAACCGGTACCTCGGCACCGATGGCACCGGGATGCCCTGGCCAATCGTAGAGGCGGCTTTCCGCTCGGTATGTTGGTTGGCGATGGTGCCGATGCAGGATTTTCTGGGGCTCGGCTCGGAGGCGCGGTTCAACACTCCGGGCACAGTAGAGGGCAACTGGGTCTGGCAGCTGGAACTGTCACAGTGCTCGGATGAGCTTGCCGAAAAGATCCGGGAAGTGACCTCCCGGCATGAACGAATTCGGTTCTGACTGGTCATATCTTGACCAGCGTCAATCTGAAACCGGAAGGGTTGATGTATAAAAAACAGGCAGCTCTTGATAGACGTAGCACCTGTTCAGGGAGGACAAAATGGAACACAGGCTCAGCAAACGCGTCCCCGGTAAACTTTCCATCCTGGTCTATAAACGCGGGATGCCCGTTGCCACCGGGCACGTACGCAATGCCTCGCGCAGAGGTGTTTTTGTTTCCACCGATTTCGACGATGTAAGTCTCAACCAGACCCTCGAGCTCGAATTCTGTTACCCGGAGAAG
Organism: Marinobacter sp. DUT-1; assembly: GCF_050379415.1. NCBI lineage: Bacteria > Pseudomonadati > Pseudomonadota > Gammaproteobacteria > Pseudomonadales > Marinobacteraceae > Marinobacter > Marinobacter sp. DUT-1. The sequence continues at coordinate 336,149 of NZ_JBNRLS010000002.1, read as the reverse complement.
ACCGAAAAACCGCTTCGCAGGCTCAAGGCCCACGTTGTCAGGAAATCGGCCCAAGGGCTGGGGCTGGACTTTGACGGTGCGGGCAATGACGCTCTGGGTATCTCCAATCTGCTCAATTGGCTAGCGAGCCACCAAGCCACCATTAAATACGATTCGTCCCCGAAGTATCGGGCCTACTGATTGATTCTTCAGGAGTTGTTATGGACAGGCTGAAAGGCAAGGTCGCCCTGATCACGGGCGGCTCACACGGTATTGGTGCCGCGGCGGTTGCCAGGATGGCAGAGGAGGGCGCTTCAGTAGCGATCCTCGATTGCCTGGACGATGAAGGTAATGCCCTGGTCAGGAAACTCTCCGGTGAAGGCCGCCAGATAGCCTACTGGCATTGTGACGTGGGTGACGAGCAGAATGTGAAGGCAGCCATTAATGAAGCTGCGGACAAATTCGGCCATATCGATGTGCTCGTTAACAACGCCGGGATCGCCGGGCCAAACAAGCCAACCCACGAATTGACCGAGGAGGAGTGGGATCTGGTCCAGAAGGTTAACGTGAAGGGTGTGTTCTTCTGCACCAAGCATGCGATCCCGCACATGAAAAAGGCCGGGCGCGGCAGCATCATCAATCTGTCTTCCATTTACGGCCTGGTCAGCGCACCGGACGTGCCTCCTTACCACGCTTCCAAAGGTGCGGTACGGCTGATGACCAAGACCGATGCGATGCTCTACGCACCGGACAATATCCGGGCGAATTCCATCCATCCGGGCTTTATCTGGACCCCGATGGTGGAAGGGCACCTGAAAACCACAGGGGAGGACCTTGAAGCTGCCAAAGAAGCCACCGCGGCCCTGCATCCGTTGGGTCACATGGGCGAACCGGATGATATTGCCTGGGGCATCGTATTCCTGGCTTCCGAGGAGTCCAAGTTCATGACCGGCAGCGAACTGGTCATAGACGGCGGATACACAGCACACTGATCATTTGGCAAAGAGCTACAAAGGGATTTGAACACCGATGACGTTAGCGGCCTACCGGCCAAGGCAGTTGCCTGAGGCCCTTAATGGTTTGTTCACCCTTGCCCTGGACCTGAGATGGAGCTGGCACCATGGCAGTGACGTGCTGTGGCGCACCCTGGACCAGGAAACCTGGGACAGCACCCGCAATGCCTGGTTGGTGCTCAACAGTGCCTCGGGAGAGCGCCTGGACGAGCTCAGCCGGGATCCGGATTTCCTGGCCCGGTACCGGGAACAGATGGATGCTCACGACCGATTCGTCCGCACCAGAACCTGGTATTCCGAGCAGTGCCGGGATGAACTGGACCGTGGGATCGCCTTTTTCTGCATGGAATACGGCCTGAGCGAGTCACTGCCGCTCTATAGTGGGGGGCTAGGCGTACTTGCCGGGGATTACCTGAAGGCAGCCAGCGACCTTGGCGTTCCCGTCACCGCCGTTGGTCTGCTGTATCAGCAGGGCTACTTCCGGCAGGCCATCAGCACCGACGGTGAGCAGCTGGAATTCTACCCCTACAATGACCCTACCATGCTACCGGTATCTCCACTACGGGATGAGGATGATCAGTGGCTGCGGGTAATCGTGCCTCTGCCGGGCCGGGATGTGCGCCTGAGAGCCTGGGTTGGCCAGGTAGGGCATTGCGAGCTGTTGCTTCTCGACAGCAATGACCCCCGCAACGAACCCGGGGACCGGGGTATCACCAGTGAGCTGTACAGTGGTGATCCGGAAAAGCGGCTTCAACAGGAGATGGTCCTCGGCATTGGCGGCTGGCGTTTGCTGCGCGCCCTGGGCCGGGATCCCGTGGCATGTCATATCAACGAAGGGCATTGCGCACTGGCTCTGATTGAACGGGCTTTCGGATGGGCCAGTGACAACGAGCGCGACTTCGATACCGCCCGTATGGCGACCCGGGCAACCAACCTGTTCACCACCCATACCTCGGTGGCCGCCGGCTTCGACCGGTTTCCGAGGCGGCTGGTACAACTCTACCTGAGCCCCTGGCTGGCCGGGCAGGATCTGACCATGGACCAGTTGATGGATCTGGGTACCCACAACTCGGATCGGGACACCACCGGGGACCCCTTGCTGAACATGGCATGGCTTGCCCTGAACATGAGCGGGCGGGTCAATGGCGTCAGCAGAATCCACAAAAAGGTCTCCCAGACCATCCTTCAGGACTTCTTTCCCCGGTGGCCCACGGAGGACATTCCGGTGGAATATGTTACCAACGGAATCCATACGCCAAGCTGGGATTCCGCGGAGTCCGATGAACTCTGGACCCGGGCCTGTGGCAAGGATCGCTGGCGCCGTCCGATGGATGCCAGTTGCCCGATGAGCGGGATCTCCGATCAGGAACTGTGGGATATGCGCCGCGCCCAGAGAAAACGCATGATCCACTACTTGCGCCGGCGCCTGACAAGCCAGCATTGTGAACACAGCCCGGGCAATGATCCTGCCGCGGCCTGCGGTCTGCTTCTGGACAACGAAACCCTGACCCTGGGCTTCGCCAGAAGGTTCACGGACTACAAGCGGCCGGATCTGCTACTGAGCGACCCTGACCGGCTTCTGGACCTGCTCAATCACCGGGACAAGCCGGTACAGATCGTATTGGCCGGCAAGGCTCACCCTTACGACAAGACCGGCAAGGAGTTGATCCGGCGCTGGAAGCATTTCTCGAGATTGCCGCAAGCCGAAGGCAAGGTCGTGTTCATCGAGGATTACGACCTGGGCGTCGCGAACCAGCTGGTCCAGGGTGTGGATGTCTGGCTCAATACCCCACGCCATCCCTGGGAGGCCTGTGGTACCAGTGGCATGAAAGTGTTGGTCAATGGTGGACTGAACTTGTCCCAGTACGACGGTTGGTGGGCGGAAGCCTGGAATCCGGATGTGGGCTGGGCCATCAGGTCCGGCGCCACCTTCGAGGAGCTCAGTCACACCAACGACCATGATGAATCCGACGCCCGGGAACTGTTCGACCTGTTGGAAAGTCGGGTGGTGCCAGCGTTTTACCGCGTCGACCAGGACGGACGGCCAATGGACTGGATCAGGATGATTCGGGCCAGTATGGATCAGCTAACGCCCCATTATTCTGCCAATCGCATGGTTCGCGAATATGTGGAGGATTTCTACCGCCCCATGATAGCGCTCGGTCAACAGCGGGACCCGGATACGGCCCATGACCTGGTTCAGGAAACGCGCGAGATCAATGCCCACTGGTCACGCCTCCGGTTTACCTCAATTGAGGTTGAGGAGCAGGACCAGAACCAGGCCTTTATGGTGGATGTCTATCTGGACGGCGTGCCGGCCGAGCATATCGGCGTTGAGCTCGTTGCCGAAGCCTCTGAATACGGCCCCAGGCAGGTACAGGCCATGGAGCGCAAACAGGCCATGGAAGGATCAGCCCGGGGCTGGATCTACCAGTGCACTGTTCCCGCCCGTCCGGAGGGCCATTACACACCCAGAATCCGGGTCAGTGATGATCGCCTGAACCTGCCTCTGGAAAACGCCTCGGTGCTCTGGCTGCGGTAGTCATAGCCGTGATAGCTATCAGCCTCGCCAGAAAGCGGGCGAGAGCACAATAATGACGCTGAGTATTTCAAGCCGGCCCATCAGCATCCCGACAGACAGAACCCACTTGGCCGCATCCGGCAAGGGTCCGAAGTTTCCTGCGGGCCCGATGATTTCGCCCAGCCCCGGGCCCACGTTGGTCAGGGAGGTGAGCGCTCCGGACAAGGCCGTCACGAAATCCAGTTGCAAGGCCGCCAGAGCGACAGTGATCAGGAGCAGGCACAGCAGGAATATGAAGGTGTAGGCGATCATCGAGGAGATGATCTCGTCACTGACCGAGCGGCCGTTGTAGTTCCGGGTCAGCACCGCCCTGGGGTGCAGCAGCCGCATCAATTGCTCCCGCAGGATGATCAGGGACAACTGGAACCGGAAAATCTTCATGCCACCGGCGGTTGAGCCGGAGCATCCGCCCACGAACATCAGGAAAAAGAACAGCACGAACGCCAGCGGTCCCCAGGCACTGTAATCCTCGGAGGCATAACCGGTGGTAGTGACGACCGAAGTAACGTTGAACAGTGTGGCGGCGTAGTTGTGTATCGGATCGAACGGAACCGGCGAGACCCACCAGCGATAGAGCGTCAGCAGTGCCGGAACGATCAGCAGGATGGCCAGGAACATCCGTACCTGCTGGTCCCGGAACAACACGCCGTGTTGCCCGTGCATTTCCCGTACGAACAGGAAAAAGGGCAGGCTGCCGAGGATCATGAAGAACGTGGCTTCCATGAGAATCAGGTCATTGAACTTGCCCATGGACAAATCGGAGGTGGAGAACCCACCGGTGGCAATACTGGTCAATCCGTGATTGAAGGCATCAAACAGGCTCATGCCAGACAACCAGTAGGTCAGGACCGCGATCACTGAAAAGGTAAGGTAGACAACCAATAGCCCCCGGCTCAGGGTTTTCATTCTCGGCAGGGCCTTGTCCGTCCACTCGGAGGATTCGGTGGCAAAGAGGCGCATCCCACCCACCCGCAGGAAGGGCAGCACAGCAACGAACATGCCGATAATCCCGATACCGCCTATCCACTGCAGGATCGAACGCCAAAGCAGCAGATCCCGGTCCATGTCATCCAGGCCGCTCAGAACAGTTGCGCCGGTGGTGGTTATGCCTGAGGTGCCCTCGAAAAAGGCATCCGCGGCGGACAGGTGCAGGTCGCTCAGGTAAAAGGGCAGAGACGAGAAGAGGGCAATGATGAACCAGCTGGAGACGGTGAGCACAAACATGAAGCGGGGCTTCAGATCTCGTGGCTGATTGTAGGTGGTGACAATACCGAATACGCCAAGACCGCAAACAATCGCCGCCGATTCCGCAAACGCCATGGCATTGGGCGCTTCGGACCCGGCAAGCAAAATCACAGGTAACGTCATGAATATACTCAGAAGCACAAACATGACGCTGACAATAAAAATGACGGGGTTTAGGTTTCTCAAAAAAGTGCTCTAGCCAGCTGAACCGGGAGACCGCGCCAGAATACCTGCAGGCCATGCCATCCGCAAGGCAGTCAAGGCCTTAGCGTGCGATGAAGCGCAAATTAAATCGGCGTAAATAACAGGTAAATTCGGATCTTTACTATAGAAAACAGCGTGGGGTTGGTACATCTTCAATGGTGAACACCGAAAAAATCGGTTAAGGAGAACAAGTCATGGTACGTACAAAATCTCTCGCGCTGGCGCTGGCAACCATTTCCAGCGGTCTTCTGGCTACCGGGGCAGTTCAGGCTCAGGACATGTACAAATCCGGTGTTGGCGGGCTCTACGCCGGTCTGAACTATACCTTTATGAATGCAGAGCTCGGACCTTACGATGCCGATACCGGCACTCTCTCCGGCAAGGTTGGTGTGATGGCCACGCCGTTTCTTGGCATTGAGGCTCGTGCCGGTTTCGGGGTCGACGATGACACCATCAACGGAGTGGATGTCTCCGTAGACAACTTCTACGGCGGTTATGCCACATTCAACATAGCCAATGAATCCCCGATAACGCCGTATGCGGTATTGGGTTTTACCCGGGTTGAGGCGGAAGTCGGTTCAGTTGAAGATGATGACTCCGATGTTTCCTACGGTATCGGTGCCAACATGGAGTTCGCTCCGAATCTGTCCGGTAACCTGGAGTACATGCGTTACTACGACGACGACAATGTTGAGCTCGACGGCCTCGGTGTGGGCATCCAGCTCAACTTCTGATCGTTGCTCTGATTTAGTGAATCGGGAGTTGATTTGAACCATCTTGCCCACGTTTTTCTCGCACCGGATTCCCCGGAAGCCCGCGTGGGCAGCATTCTCGGTGACTTTACCCGGGGAGTCGAGCTCTCGGCGCTTCCGGGCGAAGTTCACCGGGGGGTGCGTCATCATTTCTCAGTGGATACCTTCACTGATCGCCATCCCGAAGTCCTCGCTTCCAAACGGCTTTTCTCGTCACAGCGGAGGCGGTTTGCCGGAGTGGCGCTGGACATACTCTATGACCATTTCCTGCTGAAACACTGGCACAGGTTCAGCAATTATGATTGCGACCGCTTTATCGAGCGCACCTATCGGGAGCTGAACGAAAACCGACATCTTATGCCGCCACAGATGGTGCAGGTAACCTCGCGTATGGTGGATCATGACTGGTTCGGAGCCTATCAGGACCTGGATAACATAGGGCAGGCACTGGACCGCGTCGCCTCCCGTATCCGATTTTCCAACCGGTTTGAGGGGATGATCGAGGAAATTCATGATCATCAAACGGAACTCGAGGAACGTTTTCTGAATTTTTTCCCGGATCTTCAATCTATTGCGAAGGAGTTTTAATGCGGTTTCTGACTACGATTCTGATAATCCTCTCGCTGGCAGCAGCCACTTCAGCCAAGGCTCAAGAGAACACGGGTAATGAAGACCGGGCCCCGGAAACCCTCGGTTTCGTCGAATGGGTGGTCATGAAGGATACCCGGCTAAGGTTGAAGGCCCGGCTGGACACGGGGGCCAAGACCTCATCTCTGCACGCGGTGAACGTTGAGGAATTTACCAGGAACGAAGAACGTTGGGTCAGTTTCGAAATTCCGTTGGGAGATCACGAAGATCAGCCAACCGGGGGTGAGTTCACACATGATAACGTAGTGATCGTGCTGGAACGCCCCGTGCGCAGGACCGTGCTCATCAAACGAAAAGGGGCACCGTCACAACGTCGGTATGTGGTCGATCTGGAGTTCTGTATCGCCGGGACAATGCACACCACCCAGTTTTCGCTGACCGATCGCGGCAAATTTTCCTACCCGGTGCTCCTTGGCCGGCGTTTCATGCGGGATGACAACATTCTGGTGGACTCATCCGACAGCTTCATCGCCGGCAAGGAATGCGAGTACAGCACTCTTGAGGAGTTGGCAGAGGAGCAGCAGGCCAGACTGGTTCGCTGATCCTGTGGCCTAGCTGCCGCCCAGCGCGGCCTTCTCCATTTCAAGATAAACGCGATAGGCGTTAGCCTTATTCGAGGCCTCGAAGGCTGGCAGGCCCTCGTAGCGGGACCAGTCGGTCTCGGCGTAGGCCTCCTCAAACTGAACCCAGTTTTCTACTGCGGCACCCATGTGCTCTCGCACATATGCCAGGTAGTCGTAGGTGAAATTGAGGGCCTCCATGGCATTCTCCGAAGCCTTGCCATGGCCCGGGATCAGGATCTTCGGATTCATCTCCCGAACCCTGTCGATGGCTTCCATCCAGTTTTCGGAATCGACCTCGGAACTGGCGAGGTAGGGTACCCGGCCATTCTGGATGATGTCCCCGGAAAACAGCACACGGGCAGGTTGCACCATCATCAGGCTGTCATCGGTCGAGTGGGCGGGCCCGGCATGAACGATGCTGAAGCGGTAGCTTCCCGATTTCACCGACGTTTCGTCCTCGAAAGTTACATCGGGGGAGACAACGCTGGTGTTTTCATCAACCCAGGGTGAGAGGGCCTGTTTGCGTTGTTCCAGACGTTGCCCTGCATCCGGGCTGTTGATATAAACACTGGATGTCTCCTGGGCGATAATCTGCGCATCCGTCAGATCCCTGAAAGCCTGGAGCCCATAAACATGGTCTGCGTGATAGTGACTGATCACCACATGAGAGATGGGTAATTCCGTCTTTTCGCGTATTTTATCGATCATCGCGGCACCAAGGCTCGGCGTCCCCAGAGCATCGAACACCACCACACCGTCCTCGGTGATGACAAAGCCCGCATTGGCGGTAAAGCCCTCATTCTGCTTCCCCGGAACCCCGGACTGGCCTGCAAAGTAATAAACGTTGTCCACGCTCACCGGCTCGGCCTCGAACGGAATCGAGAGTGGGGCATAGCCGGAAGTCGGCCCTGCAGCCAGTGTTCCTGACACGATCATCATTGCGCCGGCTAATCCGGCAATTCTGGTGCTGATTTCAGTTTTTTTCGCCCCCATCTCGGCCCCTCCTTTTGTTATTTTTCCCTACCATGTAAGTACCTGTATTCGTTTTGATTTACGTCAATTTGAAGGCATCTGAAGCAGGGCATTTACGACCAACGTCCTATGAACCCGGATTCAAAAATCACTTGTAACCTCCTAACTGGAGGTTTATAAATAAATTATATCCTTATAACAGAAACAACAAGACCGCCCATCAGTTCCGTACTGATCGCCGGCCGACTGCCCGAGACGGCATCGAAGGAGGAGAAAAACAATATGCTCGGCAAACTCCGCCGACTCAACCAGGATGTATCCAAAACAGTCCTGGAAGAGTCAGAACGCTTACCCTCAGAAGAACGCAGACGTTTTCTCAGAAGCGGACTGTTCACCGCAGGCGGTGCCATGGTTGGAGGTGCTCTCGCAGGCATCGCTCCCAAGGCACTGGCTTCGACACAGTATCCGCCCGAGATTCCGCCGTGGACCCGATCTCTCGGGCCAGGGGTGGTCACCGATCCCTACGGTGTTCCATCTCCGTTCGAGAAAGATGTCATACGCCGGAACGTGCCCTGGCTTACGGCAGACAAAGTTTCTTCCATCAGCTTCACCCCGCTTCAGCACCTGAAAGGCATCATCACTCCCAACGGTCTTTTCTTCGAACGCCACCATGCCGGTCGGCCGGAAATTGACCCTCAACAACATCGACTGATGATTCATGGTCTTGTGGACCGGCCGATCATCCTCTCCATGGAAGATCTGCAACGATTCCCCAGCGTTTCCCAGATCAACTTCATCGAGTGTCCCGCAAATGGCGGTATGGAATGGCGCGGCGCCCAGCTCAATTCGCTTCAGTTCCTGCACGGCATGGTGAGTTGTGCGGAGTGGACCGGCGTCAGGCTCTCCACGTTGCTTCAGGAAGTTGGTATCAAACCGGAGGGCAAATGGTTGCTGGCTGAAGGTGCTGATGGCGCCGCCATGACCCGCAGCATCCCGCTCGAGAAAGCGCTCGATGATGTCATTGTCGCATACGCCCAGAACGGTGAGGCGTTGCGTCGGGAGCAGGGCTATCCAATCCGCCTGGTCGTGCCGGGGTGGGAAGGGAATACCCATGTGAAATGGCTGCGCCGGCTGGAAGTGGGTGACAAGCCCTGGATGCAGCGTGAGGAAACGTCCAAGTACACGGACCTGATGCCGGATGGCACTGCCCATGGCTTCACCTGGGTCATGGAAGCCAAGTCGGTGATCACCTCGCCATGCCCTGAAATGCCTCTGAAGAACAAGGGTGTTTGTCAGATCGAAGGCCTCGCCTGGAGCGGCCGCGGCAAGGTAAAAGCTGTCGACGTTTCGGTTGACGGTGGTCAGAACTGGCAGCAGGCGCAATTGCGCGAGCCGGTGATGTCCAAATCCCTGACCCGGTTCTCCCTGGAGTGGAAGTGGGATGGCAATCCTGCCCTGCTGCAATCCCGTGTCATCGACGAAACCGGTTATGTGCAGCCGACGCTGGCTCAGCTCAAACAGGCTCGCGGTACCAATTCGATCTATCACAAGAACGCGATCCAGACCTGGAAAGTCAACGGAGACGGGAGTGTGGTCAATGTTCAGCTTTCATAAAACTCCACGCCGGCTCGCCAGTACCTGTTGTGGTGTGATCCTTGCGTCGATGCCCATCCTCGGTGCGGCCGAGCAGACCGGGCATTACGGTTATGGCGAACCTGCAACCGATGAACAGATTGCGGCATGGGATATCGATGTGCGCCCGGACGGCAAGGGGCTTCCCGAGGGCAGTGGCACGGTCGACGAGGGCATGGCCGTCTACGAGACGTATTGTTCGTCCTGCCACGGCGCCTTCGGCGAAGGCATGGGGCGCTATCCGAAACTCGCAGGCGGGGAGGGCAGTCTCACCGAGGATCGCCCGGAAAAAACAGTGGGAAGTTACTGGCCCTATGCCTCTACACTCTGGGATTACATCCATCGGGCGATGCCGTTCTTCGCACCTCAATCACTGACTGATGACCAGGTGTATGCGCTGACGGCTTATGTCCTGAATCTCAATTACATCGTGGAAGCCGACTTCGTGGCCAACAAGGAGACGCTGCCGCAGGTCCAGATGCCCAATCACGATGGTTTCATCTGGGAAGACCCGCGACCGGTCGTGAACAACGAGCGTTGTATGGAGGACTGCAAAGAGGAGGTCACTGTATCCGACTCGGCAGCGGGCAAGAACCTGACACCAAGCACAACCGGCCCCCTCGACGAGGGGATTACAGAATAAAAAGGCTGAACCGGAGCAATAGCTCCAAAGAGTGCCGAGGAGGAATGCGTGATGCGAAAAGGGTTAATTTCCGTGTGCTTGACCACACTCGCACTGAGCGCCACAGCGCCGGTGTTCGCCGAACCGACCCAGGCTGATATTGACCGGGGCAAAGAACTCGCATACAGCCGGAAAGACGGCAACTGCCTGGCCTGCCACAAGATGGATGACGGCAAGCTGACCGGGAACATCGGTCCGGAACTTGCCAACATGAAAGCCCGATTTCCCGAGCGGGAAATGCTGTTCAAACGCATCTGGGACGAGACCCAGTTCAACCCGATGACGGTCATGCCGCCATTCGGACGACACATGATCCTGAGCAAACAAGAAATCAACCGGATCATCGATTACCTGTACACGCTTTAAATGCGGAGGAGGAGTTACCGTGACTGACCAAAGGCGAAGAGGCTTTTTGAAGGGGATGCTGGGTGTGAGCGTTGCCGGCCTTGCACTGGGTTCCGGCATTGTGCCACTGCGAGTCGAGGCGGCGACTGCCCCCGATGGGTCTGATTGGCCGGAGAAGGCGTTCAAGACCCCCGGAGTGGATGAAACCATTGCTGAACTCTACGGAATGGAGGCCACTGAATCTGACCAGATCACCATGGATCTGCCAACCATTGCGCAGAACGGTGCGGTGGTGCCGGTGAGCGTTGAAACCGCACTCCCGAATGTGACTGGCATCGCGTTGCTGGTAGCCAAGAACCCGAATGCCCTGGCGGCGTATTTCGACATTCCAGAGGGCACCCTGCCGTTTGTATCGAATCGCCTGAAGATGGCAGAAACGACAGATGTGGTAGCGGTCGTGATTTCTGATGGCAAAGCCTACAAGGCCACCCAGAACGTGAAAGTCACCGTTGGCGGCTGCGGCGGCTAACAGTTAAACGGACAGGAGAACAATAATGGCGTCCAGTATCAGAGTACGTGCAGTAGAAAATAACGGCGTGACATCGCTTAAAGCCCTGGTCCGACACCCCATGGATTCAGGCTTTGTAAAGGATTCGGCAGGCAATGTCATTCCTGCCCACTTCATCAAGGTTCTGACTATTTCCCATAACGGCAAGAACGTGTTTGTTGCCAATTGGGGCCCGGCGGTATCCAAGGATCCATTCCTCGAGTGTCGATTCAAGGGAGCCAAGAAGGGTGATGAGCTCACCATCAGCTGGATCGATAACGAGGGCGCAAGCGATTCAACCACCGCAACGATCGCCTGAAGATAGTCGGCGGACAGGATCATCCTGAGCCGCCGAAAAGGAGGATTGGACATGCTTAAAGCGAAAGTCATTCTGGTCGCTCTCGGGGCGGCGCTTGCGGTGCCTCAAGCATTGGCGGGCGCAACACCGGAGGAAGACCGGAAAGAAACGGTTGAATACTTCAAGCAGATGTTCCCGGATGTGCCATTCGAGGAATTCGTGAACGGGCAGTACGCGCTGAACGAGGACCGCCGGAAACAGTGGGAATCCATGCAGGATTTTCCACCCTACGAATTTGCGGTAGCCGAGGGACAGGAGATGTTCGAAACGCCGTTTGCCAATGGCAAGACCTACGCCAGCTGTTTCGAAAACGGAGGCATCGGTATTCGCCAGAACTATCCCTACTTCGACACAGAAAAGAACGAGGTGATCACGCTTGAGCTCGCCATCAATCGATGCCGCGAGGCCAATGGTGAGGAGCCCCTGAGATGGAAGAAAGGGGCCATCGCGTCAATTTCCGCTTACATGGCATCCACCTCCCAGGGCAAGCCCATCAACATCAAGGTGCCGGATGACCCTGATGCGCTGGCTGCCTACCAGGATGGCAAGGAGTTCTACTACAGCCGGCGGGGCCAACTCAATTTCTCCTGCGCAAGCTGTCATGTACAGAATCCGGGCAAATGGATTCGGGCAGACTTCCTGTCGCCAACACTGGGACAACCTGCAAACTTCCCGGTACACCGGTCCAAATGGGGTGAGCTGGGCACGCTGCACCGTCGCTTCGCCGGATGCAACAACAACGTAAGGGCTGAACCGTTGCCGGCACAGAGTGAGGAATACCGCAATCTGGAGTATTTCCTGACCTACATGAGCAATGGTCTTCCAGTCGTCGGACCGGCGACGCGGCCATAGCCCGGAACGGAAAGGGAGAAACGCAATGAACAAGCCTTTACTCGCAATCGGTATTTCGCTTGCACTGTCTGTTCCGCTGGTTGCCCAGGCGGGCCCGAAAGAGGACTTTCAGGAAGTCTACTCCGAGGCCCAAAGCACCCATCAGGATGCCGGAACCTTCCAGTGGACCATTACCGGCGACCGCCTGAAGGCCGCCAAATCCGCGGCCGACAGTGGTGATTATGAAAAGGCCATGGCCATGGCCAATGAGGCTCTGAAGCTCGCCGAGGAGTCCGTCGCCCAGCGTAAAAAGCAGAAGGAGGCGTGGCGCCAGGTTGCCATAGGCAACTGACGCCATGCGCCGAACCTGATCGGCTTCCCCGGCGCGGATCCGGGGGAAAGCCGATCACCTCCAATAACTACAAAGAAAGGAGAGTGCAGTGACAATTTCCCGCAGAGACTTCCTGATGGCAATGCAAGCGGCAGCCGTAGCCGGGCTTGCGCCGAAACTTGCTTTGGCAAAAGGCGGCGAGGGACTGTACGACGCACCGAAGTTCGGCAATGTCCGACTGCTTCATCTCACCGACATCCATGCCCAGCTATCACCGGTTCACTTCCGTGAGCCTAACGTGAATCTCGGTGTCGGTCCCAGCAAGGGCAGGGTCCCACATCTGGTGGGACAACACTTCCTGGATCATTTCGGCATTCCTCTCGATAGCCGAAGATCCCATGCATTTACCTATCTCAATTACACCGAAGCTGCGCACGAATACGGAAAGCTGGGCGGGTTCGCGCATCTGAAAACCCTGATTGACCAACTCCGGGAACAGGCCGGTGCGGGCAATTCCCTGTTGCTTGACGGTGGTGACCTCTGGCAAGGCTCCGGCACAGCCGTCTGGACCAATGGTGAGGATATGGTCGAGGCCAGTAATCGCTTGGGCATCGATATCATGACCGCGCACTGGGAATTCACCTATCCCGAAGAGCAGATTCGAAAGAATGTCGGTGCCTTCAAGGGCGAGTTTCTGGCCCAGAACGTTTTCCTTTCCGACGAAGCCATGTTCATGGGAGCAGAGGCCTACGACGAGGTCAGCGGTCGGGTCTTCAAGCCTTACACCATCCGCGAACTCGGCGGGAAGCGTGTTGCTATCATCGGCCAGGCCTTCCCGTATACGCCGATTGCCAATCCATCCTATTTCATTCCTGACTGGCGCATGGGCATCCGGGAATCCGAGATGCAGGCGCTGGTCAACGAGATCCGTGAAAACGAAAAGGTCAACGCGGTTGTGGTCCTTTCCCACAACGGTATGGACGTTGACCTGAAGATGGCGAGCCGTGTTACCGGCATCGACGCCATTCTCGGTGGTCACACCCACGACGCCGTACCGCAGCCAACCGAAGTGACGAATCCGGGTGGCAAGACCCTGGTAAGCAACGCAGGAACCAACGGCAAGTACGTTGCCATGCTGGACCTGGATATCGGCAACAATGGGGTCCGCGGCTATGAATACAAGCTGCTGCCGGTCTTCTCCGATCTGATCAAGCCCGATCCGGCCATGACCAGCTTCATCGAGGAAGTCCGCGCGCCGTACATGGACAAGCTTGGTGAAAAACTCGCTATCGCTGATGAACTGCTATATCGGCGCGGTAACTTCAACGGCACCATGGACCAGGTCATCTGCGATGCCCAGCGCAAGGTTCTCGATGCCCAGATTTCCCTTTCACCCGGCTTCCGTTGGGGAACCACCGTATTGCCGGGGGAACACATCACCATGGACGATGTGATGAACGCCACCGCAATCACCTATCCGGAAACCTATGTTCGGGAGATGTCCGGGGCGGACCTGAAACTGATCATGGAGGATGTGGCCGACAACCTGTTCAACAAGGATCCTTATTACCAGCAGGGTGGAGACATGGTGCGTGTTGGCGGCATGGATTACACCTGTGACCCCACTGGCTCCATGAACGGGCGTATTTCGGATATGCGCCTGGATAATGGCGAGCCCATTGAAGCCAACAAAATGTACAAGGTTGCTGGCTGGGCCACCGTGAACTCAAGGGCACCGGGACGGCCGATCTGGGATGTGGTCGCCGATTATCTGCGGTCCGAGAAGACCGTGAAAATTGACAAGTTCAACACCCCGAAGCTCAAGAATGTCGAGGGCAATCCGGGGCTTGAAGACTACGCAGGATAAGCCATGAACAGGAATTTCTTTGCTGGAGCCAAGATCGCGGTGCTGGGCCTGATGCTCATTGTTGCAGCGGGTATCCTCCACGCAGAGCCGGTGAGCGAGAGCAAACCGTTTGCCGAGAAATTCCTGCTAATGCAGCTAAGCGATGGTGAAGCGGAAAAGCAGGACAAGGTCCTGAGCGTGGCCGCCAACCTGCTGGAATACTATGGCCCTGACGCCATAGATATCGAGATAACGACCTTCGGTCCCGGCGTTCGCCTGATGTTTGCGGACAACAGCCGCCGGGAACGAATCAACAGTCTCATGGCCCAGGGCGTACGGTTCACGGTCTGCATGAACACGATCAACACCATCGAGAGAGAAACCGGAAATCGTCCGGAACTCCATCCTGAAAGCATCCCGGTCGACGTGGGAGTTGCCCATATCCTGGACGTGGTCGAAGAAGGCTATGTGCTTGTTCGCCCGTGAATGCCCCACTATGTAAAGGAAACGTGTCATGAAGACCAAGCTGTCAAAATCCCTGATGTTCGTCTCAGCCCTTGCTGCCAGTGGTATTGCCGGCGCCCAGGACAGCGACCAGCCGGTCATGGTTGAGATCAAGAAACTGTCCATGGATACCGCCCTGACTATCGCAAAAACGGCTATCGACGCATGTCGGGAGGAGGGCGTTCAGGTTTCGGTAACAGTCGTTGATCGCGGCGGACATCCCCAGGTGGTGTTGCGGGACGTGTTGGCCATGGATCTGTCCCTCGATGTCAGTTACCGCAAGGCGTACACCGCCATGACCTTCACAAGCCCGACCTCGGCGCTTGAGGACCGATTCACCGGGCCGTTTTCCGTCGGCAAGGTGGATAACGTCTTGCTCTCGGCCGGGGGCGTTCCTATCCAGGCGAGCGGTGAAACCGTCGGCGGAGTCGGCGTAAGTGGCGCACCTTCCGGGGAGACCGATGAAATGTGCGCCCAGGCTGGTGTCGCGGCCGTGGAAATGGACCTGGAAATGGCGTCTTTCTGATAAAGAATCCATTGAAACTGCCCGGTAATCAAAATGCTACGAAGTATTCTGAAAGTTGTTTCTCCAATACTTCTGCTGCCCTCGTTGGCGGTATCGGCGAGTTACCCGGATGCCGTACAGGTCCTGGTCGATGAAGGCCTGAAGGTCGAGGCCAGCTTCGAAGCGCCGGGTGGCCTGAAAGGCTTTGTGGGCCGAAGGAACGGACATCCGGTCTCCCTTTACCTCATGCCGGACGGCGAGCATGTGGTTATCGGCAAGATGGTGGACGGTTTCGGTCAGGATCTGAGTGCGAACCACATCAGGAACTGGCTCCCCAAACCGGATCTGACCGGAGCCTGGAAGACCCTGGCCGACGCCGCTTGGGTCTCAGAGGGACCAGGCGATGCCAGTCGTGTCGTGTATGTCTTTTCCGATCCCAACTGCGGCTATTGTGTCGCGTTCCGGGAGAAGGCTCAGCCTTATCTGGAGCGCGGTATCGAGTTGCGCCACATCATGGTCGGCATCATCCAGCCCTCCAGCCTGGCCAAGGCAGCCAGCGTACTCGGGGCCGAGAACCCGGTGCAGAAGCTTGAATTTCATGATAGCCAGTTCCCCAGGGACTGGCTGGAATCCGAAGAAAATGTGCCGCAAGACCTGAGGGAAAAGGTTCAGAGCAACAATCGATTGATGGAGACCCTGTCGGTTACAGCGACTCCATCGGTTTTCTACAAAGATCCGGACGGAGAAATACGCAAGATCGTCGGCCTGCCTGATGACTCAGCGTTATCCGAGGCGGTATTCAGGAATCCGGAATAGCGTGGCTATTCGCTCCGGATTATTCGGAAAAAGGAGAATAACAATGGGTTTTCGAGGACTGTTTCTGGCGTTATTGATCGTTCCGGGATTTGTCGATGCAAGCAATGGTATTCCCGAACAACTGGAGGTCACAAAGGTCACTGACCGGGTTTACTCGGCCATCGGGGAAACCGCGCCGGGCACCTACGAAAACCACGGCCATAACAACAACCTCAGTTTTATCATCACCGAGAAAGGTGTGGTGGTGTTCAACGGCGGTGACAACTTTCTGCTGGCAAAGTCCTTCCATAACTCCATTCGCAGCATCACCGACAAAGACGTGAAATATGTGGTGAATGAGAATGCCCAGGGCCACTCGATGCTGGGCAACAGCTACTGGCGTGACCAGGGGGTGCCAATCATCGCCCAGAACGAAGCAATCGCCGAATTCGAGCATCAGGGTGAAGTGAAACTGGCCTCCATGCAGCGCCGGATGGAGGAAAAGGCTGAGGGAACCTACGTTGCCGTGCCCGACATCGGGTTTGAGGAGCGCTATGACCTGGATATGGGTGACGTAACCATCGAACTGCACTATTTCGGCCCGGGCCACGCGCCGGGAGACATTGCTCTGTGGTTACCCGAGGAGAAGCTGGTGATTACCGGCGATCTGGGCTTCCACCAGCGCTTGCTGGCTGTGTTTGAGGATACCGAAACCGGCGCCTGGATTGAGTCTTTCGACAAGATGACCGAACAACTGGACCCGGAAATTGTGATTCCGGGGCATGGCGAACCGACGACCATTGATGTCGTGACCAAGGAAACCCGGGGCTATCTCGTCTTCCTGCGCAACGCCGTGACTGAAATCCTGGAGCAGGGCGGTGGACTGGACGACGCCTATAACATCGACCAGTCCCAATGGTCCTACCTCGATACGTTCGAGGAACTGGCCGGCAAGAATGCCGGGCGGGTTTACCAGGATCTGGAGTTTGAGTACTTCTGATCCTCAGTCGAATCTCTGCAATTCCTGGAGCCCAATGGTGTACTCGCCTTTGCCGGAATCAAAACCGATCCGGTAGGCCGCAGGATACCAGGCCGGATAACTGTATCTCTGAGGCTTTTTGACCGGTGTGGTTGAATCCGCGAGGGACTGCAAAAAGGTGAGAGACACCATCGGCTCTACAAACATCAGCTCACCCTTGTAATAGCCATAAATGAAGTTGTGGCTGAATGGCTGACCATGGAACTCGCCGCCGGCCGGATCCAGGCCATGCATCCCCATCCTGTCCACGGCCGCATCCGGTGGGATCACGTACCCGGTGGGAACCAGCTGTTCATCCGGTGCCGCCATCGCAAGCTCACGCCCCTCGCCATGGAAGGTAATGGCTTCGCGTTCCTCGTTCCGGATCAGATAAAAATGCACATCAAAATGGGGTACCGAGTACACGCCTTCGGGAATATGACCGGCCGGATTCCAGTCAAGGACGACATGGTCGTAGCCGGTTCGCGGGCCTGCCACCGGCATGCCAATTACAAATTCCCAGACAGGCTTGTTGGCATCGAATGGCGGAAGCCCCTGCAGAGCGTCTTTAGTCATTATTACCGATACCGACTCCGGCTCGTTTCGGGCATTGGCCGTAACCATTACCCAGGCTGCGCCATTACCCACGGCCACGGGTGCACCGATGAAACCATTTGGTTCGGCCGCGAACACAACACCGGCGAAACCCCAAAGGACCATCAGCCGAAGCCAACGGATCGGGTAAGAAAACAGAAAAGATTTCATGGGCTTGCTCCTCCATGAGGATGGTGCCTTGCCGGCACCATCAACGGCCACATTGGCCACTGAGCCATCGCCCTTCGGGCTTATTCAGAGGAGATCACAAGTGGCAGGCGGGCTGACAGCAGGGGAACGCATTCCATCCGCACGCTTGTCCTGACTACTACCACCAGAATGGGATTTGGCTGGACCTGATCAATATATCACCAGAAGTGGCCGGCGGGTGAGTGCTTTTTTTCTGCCTTAGCAGGGTACTGATTCATACGTAAAAGGCGCTACTTCGCCGAGGTTGAAGGCCAGAAGTAGTGGTTTCTAAGCATCTGTTTAGTAGAAGGTAAGCAGTAGAATAGTTGCCTAATGACTACCAAGGCATGATTTATTTGCCCTTAGCTCCTAACAGGATGATCAGAGACCATGAAAACAGCCGCTACCTGGTTTAAAGGTTGGCGTATGAAGCGCAACTTTGTACGCCTCGTAGAGAACACTGAACCCCGCCTGCTTCTCGATGTGGGCTATCCGCCGGAAGTTGTCGAAGCAAGACTTCGCACGCCTTTCTGGAAGTTCTGATTACCGGATTTTTTGGTGGGTTCAATAAAGAAGGCCGGTGCCATTGATTTGCCACCGGCCTGATTCACTTGCCCAATTCGCGGATTCTCACATCTTTTCTGCGCGCATATCCAGAATCCAGTTCACCAGTTTTCTTGCCTCTTTCTCACTCACTTCTGCACGGGCATCCATTTCGGGCATTTCCGCAGAGCCCCAGTGATCCTCGCCGCCCGTAAGAACGACCTGGACCAGTCGATCTGCATCGTCCTTGGTATATTTCTGGGCGATGCTCTGGAAGGAGGGCGCTCGGGGAACCTCTTCACTGGTGGTGTGGCAAGCCATACATTGTTTTTCTTCGGCCAGTTGCATCGTGCCTTTCCCGTGGGAGTCAGCCAGTACCGCGGCTGAGCCAAGGGAAAGGCAAACGCAGCCTGCCAGCGTGATTGATAAGTTGGTCCGTTTCATATCTGCTTCCTTTCGTTCAGTCCTGTTTTAATCGTCCGAGATTACTACCAATGGTATTAACCAAGACTGCGACCTCTTGACTAAAATTAGATCAGGAACCGTCCTTATTCCACCCGGTGCCGCCATCCAAGCCGACTGTGTTAGGCTTTTGGAGGTTATGAAAGGGAGCTAGCGAGCCCGAATCTCTGACAAGGTAAAAGGAGTACCTATGCAGCCGGCGCCGGCTTCACCTATTGCAACCTTTGCTACCCGTGCAGTGATTCTCGTCGCGGTCTGGTGGATGTTAACCCTCGCAGACCCCTCGGCCTGGTTGTTCGGGGCAGTAGTGATTGCATTGGTGGCGGTACTATCCGTACTCCTGTTTCCCCCTTCCATCCATAGGCTTCGTCTGCTGGGACTGTTGCAGTTCATAGTGTACTTCCTCGGCCACTCGATGCTTGCCGGCGTTGATGTGGCGAGGCGTCTGCTGACACCCTCACTGCCCATCAAACCCGGAGAGATAACGCTTTCCCTTCGCCTGCCGGAAGGTGGCCCTCGCTGGTTGCTTGCAAACACCCTGTCGCTGATGCCGGGGACTCTCAGCGTACACATGGAAAGCAACCAGCTGACGGTCCACTGCCTCGACACCAGTGTCGATATAGAACCTGGCATTCGGCAGGCGGAGTTTCAGGTTGCACGAGCGTTTGGAATCACCCTGGCTCCCCAGGAAGGAGTCAGATCATGACCATGGTCTTGTTGGGTGTTGCTGCGTTTCTCCTGCTTACGTTGCTCCTTGCCCTGATCCGGATCTGGCGGGGACCCGAGGCAGCTGACCGGATGCTGGCGTCCCAGTTATTCGGAACTACCGGTGTCGCCTTGTTGCTTGTACTTGCATACGCCCGTTCGTGGCCGGCCCTGATGGATGTGGCATTGACCCTTGCCGTATTGTCGGTTCTGGCCGTGGCAGCCTTTGTCACACGCGTGGTCAGGATTGATCGGGACGACACGTCAGGGGAGTCAGGCAATGATGAGTCCAGGGAGGAGCCCCATGCTTGACGGATTTGTGATTGCGGTTCAGTTGGTTCTGCTGCTCTCGGGCTGTGTGTTTTTTGCACTGGGCAGTCTTGGTCTCTTCCGTTTCCCCGATACCCTTACGCGTATTCATGCACTGACCAAGGCGGATAACCTTGGTTTGGGCTTCATTGTGCTGGCGTTATTGCCTCTGGCACCGTCCTTCTCCGCCGGCTTCAAGACACTGCTGATCTGGATTGTTGCATTGGCAGCCAGTGCCACCTCAGCTCACCTTGTGGCGCGAGCGGTCCGTGACAGTATCACGGATGGCTCCGGGACAGAGGAAGACGATGGCTGAATGGTTGCTGGATATCGTGCTCGTGATCGCTCTGTTGGTAACAGCCGGGAGTGTCCTGTGGTCCCGTGAACTGTTCCGGGCTGTTGTCTTCTTTATTGCTTTCGGTTTGCTGATGGCCCTGGCCTGGGTGCGCCTGCATGCGCCAGACGTTGCACTTGCCGAAGCAGCCATTGGAGCCGGACTGACTGGCGTACTGCTGCTCGACGCCGCCCGGCACCTTTCCAACAGGAAGTCGGGGAGGAAAAATCGTGGAGGAGGGCCGTCATGAACCGGGTATTGCGCACCTCGCTTGTCGCTTCAGCCTGTCTTGCCTTCGTTGCCGGCCTCGCTTTTGTTATCCGGGAGATTTCGGCAACTGCCACACCGGTCGACCTGCCAGCGCGGCTGGCAGAGAACCTTGGGCGGAGTGGTGTCGAGAACCCGGTTACGGCCGTGCTTCTGAACTTTCGCAGCTACGACACCCTGCTGGAAATTGGTGTATTGGTGATTGCCGGCATTGCCGGCATCTCCGTGGCCAGAACGTCATCCCTGGAAGACCCGGAGCTTCGCACGTCGGATGAGCTGCTCTATGCACTGCAACGCTGGCTGATACCTCTGATGCTTTTGCTCGCCGGATACCTGCTCTGGGCCGGATCCGATCGCCCCGGAGGGGCTTTCCAGGCAGGGGCTGTTCTGGCTGCGAGCGGGATTCTGATGCGACTCGGAGGCATTCCAATGGACTTTCTGCGCCCGGGACTAATGCTTCGGCTTGGACTCTCGCTGGGCTTCACGGTGTTCCTGCTGGTTGCTGTGGCGAGTGCTCTACACGGGGGTGAGTTTCTGGCATACCCTCCCGAATTGGCCAAAACTCTGATTGTTGTAATCGAGACGGTTCTGACGCTTTCCATTGCCATGGTGCTGCTGGCGCTGTTTGTCTCTGCACCGGTCAATGATGCAGAGGAACCGGAAGAGGGCGGCTCCGGATGACGCCATCCCTGTTGTACGCCTTCGCAGGAGCCGCTTTGTGCGGCATTGGCCTGTTCGGTTTTATCCTCATCTCGCACCTGTTGCGTAAGTTGCTGGCCTTCAATCTCATGGGTTCCGGGGTTTTCCTGGTACTGGTCGGCCTTGCCCAGCATCGCTCCGGACCCGATCCGGTGCCGCAGGCACTGGTGCTTACCGGCATTGTGGTTGCCATTGCTGCCACCGCACTGGCGGTAGTCTTGATCCGCCGCTATTACCACCTCTCCGGAACGACTTCCCTTGAGGGCCCTGCCCAGGACACACCGCCGGACCAGGCCCGGGGGGCTCGGCACGAATGACTCTCTGGTTGATGGCCGGTTTACTGTTCACACCGCTTGCCTGGGCAGTTCTGACCCTGCTTGCCGGGTTCAGACGGGGCAGGACAATAACCTGGCTGGGAATAGTGATCCAGGTATTGGTATCCCTGGCGCTCTGGGCCGTTGTTGCCGGCGAGGGCGGCTTCCAATATCCACTCGGCGGCTGGCAGGCTCCACTGGGAATAGAACTGCGAGTGGATGGCCTGGCGGTGACGTTTGTCATGCTGACCGCGCTGGTGGCAGCGGCATCGGGCCTGCACGCCGGCTTCTATCTGGACCCGGACAAACAGTGGCACCGGTATTTCTGGCCGTTGTTCTGGTTTCTCTGGGCCGGCCTGAATGTCGTCTGGCTGGGGAATGATCTGTTCAACCTGTACGTGGGCCTGGAGCTGATAAGCCTGTCGGCGGTTGGCCTGGTTGCGCTTGGCGGGCAGTCGGAAGCCTTGCGGGCTGCTATTCGTTACCTGATGGCCGCTTTGTTGGGTTCCCTGGCTTACTTGTTGGGCGTTGCCTTGGTCTATGGCCAGTTTGGCAGTCTGTCGCTCTCGGGGATTGCATCCGCATTGATCCATGGGAGTGCCCGTGAGGGAGCCGGTTTCGCCCTGATACTGATGCTCTTCGGTCTGGCCCTGAAAACAGCGCTGTTTCCGATGCACCGCTGGTTGCCACCCGCTCACGGTATCGCCAGGTCACCGGTCAGCGCCCTGCTGTCAGCCCTGGTGGTAAAAGGGTCGTTTTATATCGCAGCACGGCTCTGGCTTGAGCTTGGGGCGCCCCTGGGTTCACTTGCCCTCGCTCAGTTGCTCGGATTACTGGGCGGTATGGCGGTGTTCTGGGGTGGTTGGCAGGCGTTACGGCAGGCGAAGCTCAAGCAGGTTGTGGCGTACTCGTCAGTCGCGCAGATCGGATACCTGTTCCTGTTGTTCCCGCTGACGTGGAATACCACGGAGGCGGCGGCACTGCAGGCACAACAAGCCATGACTCTGCAGGTGATCAGCCACGCGCTTGCCAAGGCTGCAATGTTTCTTTCGGCGGGAAACCTGATCATGTCGGTGCGCAGCAATCGGGTGAATGCGCTGGCCGGGGTCAGCCATTTTCTGCCGTTTTCGCTGTTTTCATTTGGCCTGGCAGGGGTATCGCTTATGGGCCTGCCGCCCACGGGCGGTTTCGCCGCAAAATGGCTGTTTCTCCAGGCAAGCCTGGCCACCGGTCAGTGGTGGTGGCTGGTGGTACTTCTGGGCGGGGGATTGTTGTCTGCGGCCTACGTATTCCGGGTGTATCGAGCCTCATTTGTCGAAGACTCCAATATCGATCATTTCTTTCATCCTGCCCGCCGCCTTGAGATCATCCCGATGATTCTGGCGCTGCTTTCCCTGGGACTTGGCCTGATGGCCGAGCCGGTACTATCGGTGATGGCCCTGGCGTTCGCCAACGGGGAGGGCACATGACTGCCAGCGCCTTGCTACCGGTTTTCGCGCTGATGACATCCCTTACGGCGGCCATCATCATTTTCACCCTGCCCGAGCAAAAGCATCAACTTCGAACCGTTGTAAACCTTACCGCGGCAGTCCTGAAGCTACTGCTGGTCGGGCTGATGATCTGGGGTGTGTTTCACGGCAAAGAGTACGGGATCTCTTTTCCCATGGTGCCCGGGGTGAAGTTCGTGCTCCGCGCGGACGCCCTTGCCATGTTGTTTGCGGGACTTTCGGCGGCACTGTGGCTGCTGACCACGGTGTATGCGGTGGGTTACCTGGAGGACTCCCCCAACCGAAGTCGATTCTTTGGTTTTTTCAGCCTGTGCGTGGCCAGTACCCTGGGCATCGCCCTGGCGGGTAATCTGTTCACCTTCTTTCTTTTCTACGAAATGCTCACGCTCTCCACTTATCCTCTGGTGGTGCACCGCGGAACCCAACAGGCATTGCGGGCCGGGCGTACCTACATCATCTATACGCTCACCGGGGGCGCAGTTCTGCTGTTCGGGATCGCTTTGCTCCACAATTTTTCCGGGGACCTGCCATTCCGACCGGGCGGTCATTTTGAGGATATGGCGCCTGAGCTGCAGCTACCTTTAACCATCGTTTTCGTGATTCTGATTGCCGGTCTCGGCGTAAAAGCCGCCATAGTGCCGCTGCATGGCTGGCTGCCAGTGGCGATGGTGGCTCCGGCGCCGGTCAGCGCACTGCTGCATGCTGTTGCTGTGGTAAAAGCGGGGGCTTTCGGCATTGTACGGGTGGTGTTGGAGATCTACGGACTGGAAACAGCCAATGCGTTGGGTTTGTTATCGGGATTGGCCGCCATTGCTGCGTTCACGATTGTCTACGGCTCGGTGAGGGCGTTGAAGCAGTCTGACTTGAAACGGCGGCTGGCGTTTTCAACCGTCAGTCAGGTGTCGTATATCGTTCTGGGGCTTTGTTTAGCCGGGCCGGTAGGCGTGGCCGGCGGCCTGGTCCACCTGATTCATCAGGGCGTCATGAAGATCACACTGTTCTTCTGTGCCGGCAATTACGCGGAAACCCTGGGAATACACCGAATAGATGAACTTGATGGTGCAGGGCGTCGGTTGCCGGCTACTTCTGTCGCCTTCACCCTTGCCGCATTCGGCATGATCGGAACACCGCCACTGGCGGGTTTCATCACCAAATGGACCATGGGGACCGGAGCTCTGGCAGCGGGCATGGATTGGGTGATTGCCGTGCTGGTGATCAGCAGCTTGCTCAACGCTGCCTACTTTTTGCCGGTACTGAACAGGATCTGGTTCCGCGAGCAGAAAGATGCGTGGCCTGAGGAACGGCAGTGGGGCCGCTTTGAGACCAGCGCCTGGCTGCTATGGCCTCCGCTGGTGACGGCCGGCTTCCTGATACTGGCCGGCTTGCTGGCCTCGGCGTCGTTTAGCCCGCTGGGATGGGTCGAGCTGATTGTCGCAAGGGAGGTGGACTTGTGATGATCACCGCACCGCTGCTTCTGATGACCGTAATTCTGCCTCTTGCCTCTCTTCTACTGGCTTTGAGGCCACGATGGCAGGAGAGTTACCGGTACAGCCTGCCACTGCTGCCACTTCCGGCAATACTGGCGAGCCTGATAGCCGAGCCCCATGACTGGCTTGAACTGCCCTGGTTACTTATAGGCGGGGTGTGGGGGCTGGATGAGCTTCGGCAAAGCTTTCTTCTGCTCACATCTTTGCTCTGGGCGACAGCAGGTATCTTTGCGATTGGCTACCTGAATACACGCAAACTACGCGCATTCTGCGTGTTCTGGACTCTCACGCTAACCGGAAACCTGGGCCTGATCATCTCTGTGGATCTTGCCAGTTTCTACAGCTTCTTTGCCCTGATGACCTTTGCCGCCTACGGACTGGTGGTTCACGACGGGACCGACGAAGCCAACCGGGCAGGGCGGGTCTACCTCGCCATGGCCGTCGCTGGCGAGATGGCTCTGCTCACCGGTCTGCTGATGGCGGCCCATCAGGCGGACAGCACGCTGCTCACCGAGCTGCCCGGTGCCATTGCAGATTCCGAGCGGAGCGGGTTGATCATCGCCTTTCTGGTTTCAGGTTTCGGGGTCAAGGCGGGGCTTCCCATCCTTCACTTCTGGCTGCCACTGGCGCATCCGGTCGCACCGACTCCAGCCAGTGCCGTACTTAGCGGCGCAATGATCAAGGCAGGATTGCTTGGCTGGCTCGTTACTCTGCCGTTCGGTGAACTGCCGTTGCCGGCCTGGGGCAATATGCTCGTGGTTCTTGGCGCAACCGGGGCTCTCGGCGGTGCAATACTCGGGTTAAAAGAGGTTCGTCCAAAAACGATTCTGGCATATTCGAGCATCAGTCAGATGGGGCTCATTACCTTGATGGTTGGCGCTGCGATTTCAAATACTGCCCAGGCGGCAACGCTTCTGTCTGCCATTGCCTTGTATGCTTTGCATCATGGCCTGGCCAAAGGTTGCCTGTTTCTTTCCACGGCAGTGGAGCTGCCGGCTGAACGCCGCTTCCGGTGGCTCGTTTGGCTGTTGATTGGCTTGCCCGGTCTTTCACTCGCGGGCCTGCCGTTTACCAGTGGGGCAGCAGCCAAATTCGCCATGAAGGATTCCCTGAAGCCTGAACAGTATGACTTCGCCATGGCGGAATACTTACCTCTGATCATGTCCGCCGGCGCTGTTGCTACCATGCTCCTGATCTGGCGATTCCTCTGGGCCCTCCATCAAAGCGCTCGGACAGGGCATAACCATCCTTTCAAATGGCTTGGCTGGGTGGCAGCTACGGTATGCAGCCTCGTGGCATTCTGGTTTTTACCGGGCGCCTGGTCCGAGGCAGGACACTCCTGGTTCGCGGTGACATCAAGTGAAGGCTGGAGTCTGATCTGGCCAATAGCACTGGCAACGGCGATCGCCGGGGCGTGGTGGTTTGTGAGGGGACGCAATGACACTGGTATTAGCTGAGTCTGGAGGGAATTATTTTAAAAGGGTTTCGGGGAGCATTTATGGTATTTAACATAATATACATTATGCGCAGTATTGCTTGGGTGTTATCTGGAAATCAGGGTACAGCTGTGGACGACCACAGAAAGTGCTAAAGAATAGCCACAGAAAGTGCTAAATTTTCATTCTCGAATCTGCTTTAAGTCTGTTTAGCACTTTGTGTGGATTTTGGAGGGTAAGTAACTGAATTACGGTGGCGGAAGTTTAGTTCTTTGTGTGGTCGTCCAACCATACACCTCTCCAAAAATCCATAAAGAGCGATAGCTCAAGTCACATTGTTCAGACCTGACGACAACCGCCGGCGTCAGATCGGGGTCTGATGAACGCTTTCATCTGACCCCTTATTATTCAAGGCAGCCAACCCCGTCTTAGGAGTATTGGACATTAAATGTATTTACCCGCAGAACTCACTTCCACTTCACGCTCAGGCACTTTCGGTGTTCAGCAGTTCACGGAAGCGCTTCTTCTACAGCTTCCAGAAAGCCCACCATATCCACTACCTGTTCGGAGGCCGGATCCACGGTTTTCCCTTTCAGATCGGCCGTAACGACACCCCGATCGACCGTATCGGTTAATGCAGCCTTCAATTGAACTGCGTAGCGACTCAGGGGCTCGTTACCCTCTCTCTCACCGAGAGTTTCCAGGGCGTTGGCCAGCGCAAAAATCAATGCTGAGGGGTTGAAATGGGCTATCTTGCCGTCGCTCTCCAGATACTTCAGGTACAGATCATGGGCCGTGCCATGGGGCGCCTCGAACAACATGGTGCCGTCTTTGCTCTCGATGATCGAACTGGCCGTGGCCAGGCTTCCACCCAGTGCAGCTGAGATGTCCGAGAAGATGTCCCCATCCAGGTTCTGGGAGGGATACAGCGCGTTACGGGGAGGATCGGTGATCATCTTCTTGAGCTGGCTCGAAGGCCGCATAATCATGAACGATGGTGGCGGCGTGTCCTCACTGGCCAACTCACGGCGCACCTCGGTTATCACGTCGCTGTAGACTTCGTCGTACTCCATGTACTCGCGTTTGAGGCCGAAATACACCTCTTTTTCCTTGCGCGAGGCGTCGCGGAACACTTGAAGAACCCAGTCCTTGATGGCTTCCCGGTCATTGGACATGAGCAGCATGGGATCGCCCTTTCTGACCCGGCGGGCATGCTTCTCGTCACCGTCGACGATCACTTTGAGAATGCCGTCTTCCTTGGCGGCCATGTTGAAGCTGCCGTACTGGTCACCACCGCCGGCACTCATCCGAGAGATGGACACATGGGCACCCCGGCCCGGAATGCCAAATTCCTTGAGTTGATTCACCAGCTTGAGCAGTTTGCGTCCGGTGGTGTTATCCGGCACACCCCAGAGCGCGCGCTCCGGCGGGTTGGAAACGATTCGCGCCGCCTGGGCATCGATCAGTTCGTAGTAGTAATTAAGACCCAGTTCCTCGATCTGCTGTTTGTAGCCGCTGTGGTAGATATCTTCGATCACCGAACGCATGGCGCCGTCGTAGCCGGGTATCACAGTATCTTTCAAGCCCAGGTAGACGTCCCGTTTCTCTGCGATGGCGCGCTGGAAGAAACGGTGCGCCCAGGCTTTTACGTCCTCAATGTCGTTCGTTGCCAACAGCCAGGGATCGCCCTTGCGGATCTCACGGCGATGGAGCTCCACAGGGTCACCACTGCTGCCCACGAACATCAGTTTGACCACACCGGTTGCCACGGACAGCTGGTTGAAGCTGTCCTTGATACCTCCGAACTCCATGGTTTCCACCTCGATATCACGCCCCACCCACTCTGGACGACGGATATTGAGGTTACGGAACTGAATGTCTTCCCGGGTTATGTTGCCGCTCATGCCCTTCCGGATGGCCCCGTTCGGCGATTTGGTTGCCAGCGGGTTCAGGTTGTTGCCGTCCACATCCGGGTGTTTCCTGAGTAAGTCCTCAAGCTGCTGACGGTTAACGGTCATACCGGCATTCTTTACACCCACGCCATGGCGCTGAAGCGCATCAATGGCATCGAGGACCACCTGGCCATTCGTCAGCAGGCGGTTTTCCGCAGACAGGTCGATTTCTTCAAGCTGAATATCAAGCCGTGAACTTACGAATTTCTTGAGAATTTGCTCAAACGCAACCTGGGCCATTTCGTCGCCGTGCAGGATCACGAGAGGCGAGGTGACACTGATTCTTCTGTCCATGGAAATCTCCCTGCTATTTGTTGGCCTGCTCAGTCCTGCTGTGATGCCGACGGCTTGATCCCCAACCGCTCATTAACGGCATCCCGGATTTCCCGGTAACGCTCGGGATTCTTCGCCAGGGTATCCAGATTGTCTTCGGGGAATATCTCCTTCTTCTTTTTCTCCGCTTCCTCACTGGTAAAAATAGACGGCAAAAGCTGTTCCAGGCAACGCAACATGACTTCCGGCGATACCGAAGCACCGGGAGACGCGCCCAGCAATGTGCCGTAGGTCTTGTCACTGGAGATCAGGATCTCGGTGCCCATCTGCAGGTCCCCATCCCGGATGATCTGCACACGCTGGCCGGCCTCGGCCGCCTTCCAGTTGAACTTCTTGCTCATGCCCGGCGCGAAGCTGTCCAGCTCCTCGAACATGCTCTTTTCGCCCTTGAAGGTCTCTGAAACCAGGTATTTGACCAGGGGGAAGTGCTCAAGGGCGACATTCAGCAGACTCGGAATATCGTGGATCCGCATTGAGCGAAGATAATCGAAGAACCCCCGCCCTCTCTCCAGCACCGGTTTGAACGAGGCAAACGGGCCAAACAGAAGGTAATACTTTCCATCTGACACCCGCAAATCGAGGTGCGGGACAGACATCGGCGGCGCACCCACTTTCGCCTTCCCATAGGTTTTGGCCCTGTATTGCTTGGCCTGCTCGGCGGCGATCTCGGCTTGTAGGAAACGCCCCCCAACGGGAAAACCGGTGAAACGACGAGCAAAAGGCAGATGGCTCTTCTTCAGGATCGGGAATGCGCCACCGCCAGCACCGACAAACAGAACATCTGCTTTGTACTGGCGATCAACTCCCCTGCTCTGGGTTTCCACTAGCCAGCTACCGGCCGGGCTGCGATGTACGCGCTTGACGTGAGTGCCGTATTCAATCTTTATCCCAAGATCGTCAACAGCATGCTTGGCCATTTGCTCTGTCAGCGCACCAAAGTTAACGTCTGTACCCGTCTCGATCACGGTCGCCGCCATCTTCTCATGGCGTGGCCGCTCCTCCATGATGTAAGGAATCCAGCTTTTGATCTCATCAAAGTCTTCTGAATAGCGCATCTGCTCAAAGAAGTGATGTCCAGCCATCTCTTTAAATCGCAGCTTCAGCTCCTGAATCGACGGCTCGGAGACGATGGTGCAGTGCTTGGTCTGGTTGATGAACGATTTGGGATCCTTGATCGCTCCCTTCTGGATCAGATAGGCCCAGAACTGCTTGGCGACGTTGAACTGGGCGTGAATCTTTACAGCCTTTTCGACTGAAATAACCTCTTCGTCCACCGGCGTGTAGTTGAGCTCACAATTCGCTTCGTGCCCGGTACCTGCGTTGTTGAACACCCAGGAATTCCCGGAACCGGCGCCGTCCAGTCTTTCCAGAATGGTGATATCCAGTTCCGGTGCCAATTCCTTCGCCAGGGTGGCGAAAGTAGTGCCCATTATTCCTGCGCCGATAACAATTACTTTCATTCGTTCTTCCCGTCAGAGTCAACATTCTGAAATTATTCGGCAAAGTCTACTTAGATGACGGTAGCACGCTTTTTCTGTATACGAAAAAGCGCTCGGCTGAGAATCGACATTTCGACGCCCTGGTTTTGACGAGTTTGTGGAATGTCTTTCCAGCCCCTCTATTAGCACCTCTTCAGCGGTTTCCAGGGGCGCATTCTGATGCTGCTCTTGCTTGATTTGGACCACGAACTTAGCACTTTTTGAGGAACCTCGAATCGACTAGTTATGCTAGAATCCACTTCAAGTTTATTTAGCACTTTGTGTAAAAATTACTCCGTAACCTATTGATTCCTCGTGCCGACGATTTAGCACTTTCTGTAGTCGCCCAAAAGACGCCTCGCATGAACTCAAGAGCCAGATTTCCCGGTTTTCCCTTGTTCGATACCGCCGATCTCGAGCTCTATTCAGACCTGCAGGCGGCTTTGGCGGAGCTCCCGATCGATCACGATTCAGCGCTGGAAGATTTTCGAATCGCTCACACATTTCTGGTTAGATACAGCTAGTTATCAGGCACTTACAACCGGTTTCTAAGCGAGGTTAAGATGTTTCTGAATTACACCTGGTGATCGCTAAGCGGCGTCTTTCACAGGCAGATAGCAACCTTCTCATTGGCGCCCCATGGCCCTCCGCTCCAAGGACCCAGCGGCCCCCTACTCCGTAACGCAGGCAAGCCTGAGTGCCAGCCGTACCGCTTTGCAGACCTTCTTCAAATATTTGGTGACGCAGGTGAATTTGGGCAAACACTGTTCTGTTGGTATGAACTAGATCTGGTCACCAACAATCAAACTATCGAGAACAGTTTTCTTGTTATTTGTTAGCGGATAATAACTCTCTAAACCAACCTCACTCGCTGCGTCAATTTCCCTCTTTATATAATTATCAGGATCCAGGTCATCGCAATAGGTGTCCCCGTACACCCCGTTAGAAATACAAGCAATCAAAAATTTAAAGTACTGATCGAGGTCACCAGATAGAATCAAGATTCTTCCAGCAGTCAAATTCACGGCAACAACTTCTGATGTTGAAGACTTCAAGCATATATAAAAATCATTCGGAGCCAGAAAAAAGGGCTGGAGATCATTCAGCCATTCAATCGGAGCGCTACTATATAAGGAATCCTGTGCGTCCGAAGATTCCTCCATACTTAATAGCCTGTAGCCTGTAGCCTGGTTTTATTTTCCCTATCCCTTTTTCTCCGTTGGCCCAACGCCAGAGATCGCTCAATTCTGTAATCCCTCGAAATTCAGCGGATAACGGCTGATTGAGCTCCTTGGGAAACCTCTTGTGTAAAACTTTTGCGAAGATATAGGCGGCCTTACTCTCGAAGTCCTCTGGTTTCGGTGGCGCTTGAACCTCTCTGCCTATCAGTAGCTCCAGCTCTTTTAACGTATCTTTCATTGCATGACCTTTGAGGACGACGTCAAGCCACTGTCAGCGCACGTACCTTGAAGTCGGTCTTCCGGGTAGATGCTATCAAATTCAGGGTCTTTAGTAGCCTTGTAGTAGGAGTACCTCATCAAATGGGCGAAGGATCTGAACCTAAGGGCTCCGGGTAGCTTCCAGCCCATAAACCACGCTTCCCATTCTCCATCCTCCGTCACCACTTCCGGATTGAGCAAGTAAACTCCACTATCAACGACATCGCTCACTACGAGCATGGATTGGATGTAACCATCACGCAGGTATATGGGGTCCTGGTCAGGCCCATACTCAAAATAATCTTCGTCCGAGACCTCTCAGGTATGAAGTCAGGGTTGCTCGATTTCAGCCAGGAGACTGTATCGACCCCGTGTATTAAACCGTCGTCCGCATCAAGGCGAAGATGCATCAAGCCATTGGAAGCACGCCAAAAATCTTTTAATGATTCAGGAAGCTCAGTTCCCAGCCGTTGCTCCGCTTCTGCAATAGCCGTTTCAGAAGCTGGCTTGTTCCTTTGCCCCCCTCGGGCCAGGACTTGCCGCTCCATAGAGCTAACCGCACCCTCTGGTTTTACTCTTTCCAGTATTTCGCGGTCCCAGCATACAAGAAATTCCTGCCAACTCTCTGGACCACCAACGTACCCGGATTTACCAAGACTCGGCATTTCTCCTCCTGAGCAACCCAGAAACAACAATGTTGGGATAGCAATTAAATGAAGTCTCAAAGCTTATTTCCCTGCACAGCTCCCATTTGATTCGGCCCGGTTGGACGGCAAGAGCCACGCACAAAGCGGGTCACCTTCATATTTCAGAAACCTATGTTTGCCCACCCAGTAGCCTCTTCACCAGCGCCTCCCGAATCAGTAACCCGGATCTCTTTGAAGATCATGCCCAGAGAGGACTTCTGAACTGAAAACTCGGCGGTGAACGGAATGACGGGCAAGCGGTACCAAGTCACCTCTGATACGCACAGCTGGACAAATGGAACTGTCATGTCGTCATTGATGATCCGATACTTGCAGGTGTAGCGCCCACCCCCTCGATCCCGGACAACCTCGTATGCGATGGTTTCGGGCTCACCGACAACTTTCGTTACCAAGTGAGGAAGCGTATAAGCGATGGCCACGTAATTGAAGAGCAATATCAGGAACGGGGCAGCCAAGATCGCCACATACTTCATCTTCCGACTGTACTCATACCATTGGAGGTTGGGCCTCTGCTCGCCGACAGCCCGCCCATAAAATATCAAAATGAACCCCCACACAGTCACACCAATTGCCGCAAACAGCGAAAAGCGCTCGTAGGATGGGGCCGGCAGGAAATTGCGAAGACCAAAGGCATTTAACAGCATCAGGACTGCGGGGATTACAAATACTGTGTTCTTGATTTTCTGGTAACCAGTCGAGCCACTATCCCACAACAATCCCATTAAAACAGTTCCCTATTACTGAATCTCAACCAGTTCTTTAGATACAGGCAGGCTAACCCTGATAATCGGTTGGTTTGGCGCTCAATCACTGACTGAAACCTGGCGGGCGTCAGCTAGGTCGAAGGTCCACATCCTTACCAGGATGAGAACCACTCCTATAACAATAAATAATCGCAAGGCATTGATTTCACGGGTTCTGCAATAGTCATCGGATGCCATAAAGGCCACGATACTCCATACGATGACTGATACTAGTAGAGCGGTCATATTTTCAATCTAACTTCCATTTCTGATCTGCGGACCCTCGGCTGGGTCACCATGAGCATGCCATGATTGCCACCGCGGATCGAATTGAGCGAGAAGGTTTTACCGACGAGGCCAAACAGATGCTGGCGATCCGATCCGAGACACACTATCTTCGGCATACCGGCGCCAGCCAGGCGATAGAGGCCGGTGGCGATATCCGGCACATCAGCGAAGAGCTCGGACACGCTAACGCAACCTTTACGGAGTCGATCTACGTGAATTCCGAGCAGGCCCGGAGGCGAACCGAGGGTCGACGCCGGCTGATCTGAAGTAACACAGGGAATTTGAATATGTTGGAAAATCTGGCTATGTTGCCGGAAAACTTTGCAGTACCGGGGTCTATGTTCAGGTTATTGGTCAGCACGGCGCTATTGGTCGTCGCCATCATTATCCTGCGGACCCTGACCGCCCGTTTCATCCGAAAGAACGTGGCTTCCTCAGAGCTGCGTGGAAGGTTGCTGGTTAACTCCCGCAACGGGTTTCTGTTGTTGGGGATACTGGGTCTTGCGCTGATCTGGGGAGATCAGATCCGGGCCCTGGCCCTGTCCATCGTCGCTATCGCCGCGGCTGTAGTCATCGCGACCAAAGAATTGATTCTGTGCATGTCCGGCTCGATTCTCAAAGGAGGCGCCAGGTCTTTCAATCTGGGGGATCGCATTCAGGTAAAGGATTTTCGTGGGGACGTGATCGACCAGACTCTCCTGGCGACAACGATCATGGAGGTCGGCCCCGGCAAGACGGGTCATCACCGTACCGGCCGTATGATTGTAATACCTAATTCGCTGTTTGTTTCAGAACCTGTCATCAACGAGAGTTTCACCGACAACTGGGACTTCCACGCTTTCACTGTACCGTTCAAGCGGGAGGACGACTGGCCTGCAGCCCAGCAAGCCCTGCTCGAATCGGCCAGGCGCCAATGTAAGTCTTACCTGGAAACTGTCCGGAAATACATGACCAAGGTTGGTATTTCCCGCGGGCTTGAGGTGCCGTCCGTGGACCCGAAGGTCAGCATTCAGGTCCCGGCGGCCGGGGAAATCCATCTTATCGTCCGACTTCCCGTGAAATCCGGGCAGCGGAGTCATGTTGAGCAGGCCATTCTGTCCGAGGTTTTCGCGAACCAGGCATTTTCTGGCAAAAAAACTTGAGAATCCGAGATACTCTATTGCGGCTTTAAGGCATATCCTTTGTATTTAGCTACCGGGCGCCAGCTCTCGGCCGCTAGCGCCACAGGTACCGCCTGATGATGGCAGGTTAGCGGATGTTACTTACCGTTGGTTAATGTCTGGTAGAGCTCATCCTTGAGTTGAGCTCGCCAGGCCTTCAACCGGTGCATCTTGTCATCACTGATGGGTCCGCCTCTTTGTTCCAGCCCTTCGATTTCCTGGTCCAACTCCGAGTATCGGGTGAGTTTCTCACTGAATTTCAGATCGTTGGCCTTCAGTTCTTCAATCCGATCCTTGTATTCGGGGAATTCCTTGTGGAGTTCGTGGCTGGTGATGCCCATAGTGATTGGCCTCCGATTAACTGAATTTGGGCGAGCGGTTAGGCTCTCTCCTCATCATAGTAGAACTGGAACATTCCTGTGGGGTCTTTGACAAATCGCTAATAACCTCCAAGCTCGCCAGAGTATAGGATGGCAATATCACAACCAATGCCAGACAGAAACACCGTACACCTGAGGAAAAACAAGCATGACCTACGCCCGAATCGTTGGCACCGGCTCCTATCTTCCGGAGAAGATCCTGACCAATAAGGACATGGAGTCTCTGGTGGATACTTCCGACCAGTGGATTCGGGAACGTACCGGTATCGAGCAACGCCACATTGCCGAGGATGGACAGACCACGGTGGATCTCGCCGAGCAGGCCTCGCTCCGGGCGATTGAAGCAGCCGGCATCAAGGCTGAAGACATTGATCTCATCGTGTTCGCCACTTCTACCCCGGACAAGATCTTCCCGAGTTCCGCCTGCATCCTCCAGGCCCGACTTGGTATTCACGGTTGCCCGGCATTCGATATACAGGCCGTGTGCAGCGGTTTTGTCTATGCCCTTTCCGTTGCGGACAAGTTCATCAAGACCGGTAGTAGCAAGAAGGCCCTGGTGATTGGCGCGGAAGTGTTCTCCCGAATCCTCAACTGGGAAGATCGCGGTACCTGCGTACTGTTCGGTGACGGCGCCGGGGCGGTGATCCTCGAGGCCAACGAGGAAACCGGCATTCTCTCCACCCATATCCATGCGGATGGTCAGTACGAAGAGCTGCTTCAGGTGCCCTGCGGCATTGCCAATGACTTCGAACGGGTGAAGGCCGGTCTTGCCTTTGTGGAAATGAAAGGTAACGAGGTTTTCAAGGTAGCGGTGAATACCCTCGGCAAGATCGTCGATGAGACCCTTGAAGCGAACAACATGGAAAAGACCGATGTGGACTGGCTGGTGCCGCATCAGGCCAACCTGCGGATCATTTCGGCGACGGCCAGGAAGCTGAAGCTGCCCATGGACCAGGTTGTGGTGACCGTGGACAAGCATGGGAATACGTCGGCGGCGTCTATTCCCCTGGCGTTGGATGTGGCTGTGCGGGACGGGCGGATCAAGCGGAATGAGGTGGTTTTGCTGGAGGCCTTTGGGGGTGGGTTTACCTGGGGGTCGGCGCTGCTTCGGTATTGAAAGAAGGGGTCAGATGAAAGCGTTCATCTGACCCCGACTTCACCCCTACCAGGGAATCAACTCTCCCCCACTGCCCAGCTGGTACAACCATAACCACTGGTTGTTCACCAAAGCCGCTACGTCCGGATGTTTTTCCAGTACGGCCCGGATGCGGGCTTCCGGCGCGTCTATGACTACCGTCAGGCGCATGGGTTCGTGCCTCCAAAGGCGGCCGTCATGGACCGACTGGATCGGCAGGCCGATGCGCAAATCCGTTCCATTCCCTTCAATGACCCCGAGATTGCCTCCCACCACGGAATGCAGCAGCTTGTTGCCGGCACCGTAGACCGTGGGCGCGGTGACGGAGGCGAAGTACTGGAGGTTGATCCAGTTTGCCACCACCATCGGGGCGGTCATCAGTGCTTCCAGGATCTTACCGTCCTCATCCAGAGCCGGGTCGTAGTCGTGGAGGAAGCAGCGACCACCAAGATTGGCACCACGGCTGCGCTGGCGTTTGGCGAAGATAATCGCCGCATTGTTTGCCAGGCCCCATTCCGGCCGGATTTCTGCCCAGTTCTTGGTGCGTCTGGTCAGCTCATGCTCCAGCTGTTGGTCCGTGGTCCCGTTGAGCCCCAGGCTGGCGGCCCGCTCACGGCGGGTCTCATGGCCGGCTTCCGCCAGGGCGCGCTCCAACTCTTCAAGCCGGATCAGGTGGGAGTCCGGCACCCGGTCACGGCCAATAATCCTGACCCGGTCGGTGACCGTGCAATGTTCCGCCGCCAACGCCCAGCAGTAATCCGGAATGCGGATTCCTCGCTCTGCAAGGCCCTCGCGAACAATCCGATCGTTGAGCAGGTCGGCAGCGATCCTGGCGTTGACACCACCGCTCTTGCCGCCGCAGGCACCGCAGGCCAGTCCGGCCTCGTTCGGGTTGTTATCGGTGTGGGTCCCGTGGCCGACCAGTAACAGCAGGCTGCCAAAATTACTGGTGAGGGACATGCCCCGCAACAGGTTCTCGGCAATTGCGACCCTTTCCTCGTCCCGGACCGGATCACCTCCGTGGACGTGGCACAGGCGCCCTTCCCCGAGCCCTTCCTCACCGGATGCTGAAGCGGAATTCCGGTTCAGGCTGTCACGGATCAGTTTCCATGCCCAGGCGAGCCCGGTTGTTTCCACCAGGGTAAAGGTGGAAAGGCTGGAATACTTGCCCTTCCGAACTGATTCCCTGGTCATCTCCCGTTGGTCCAGACGACGGTTCAGATCCATATCTTCCGTCAGGTTGCCGGTGGATTCATTGAACCGGTAACTGGGTGCCAGCAAGCCCGGAAGCCGAGGCTCATCTTCCCTGGGCCCCGGCTGTTGATGGGTCACAGGAACGCCGAAGAACCCCGCAAAGCCGATGGTCTGGATTCCCGGCCTTCCTGCTTCCAGATGGCGCCGGAATACCTCGGAACGAACATCAATACAGAACGCCGCCTGAATGGCCGGTGGCGTTACCTTGTCCTTTTCGTGGTGAGAGGCGGCCTTGATCAGCCTGTCCTCCAGGCTCCGGGTCCAGGCCAGTTCAAACGACCGCTGGAAAAGCCAGGGGCTCATTTCCTGAAGATCAAGCGCCGGTGAATCGCTTGTGGTGTCCGTCCAGGTTCCCCGGCTGCGCTGCCAAGCTGCCTTGCTTTTCACCGGCAGTCGGTCAATGGCAAGCCACTCCCAGGCCAGAAGAATCGTCAGTAGCTCGTCGCAAACATGCGAGGTACGGCCCTCCAGTCCCGCGCGCCAGTCAACACCCCGGCACCAGGAGGCCCACCCCGGCAGACCGCAAAGCAGGCTGTGGCCCAGGGCTTCCAGTTCACCCTCGGTATAGGGCAGACCTTGGATGATCCGTTCGGCCGCCTGAGGCCAATCTGACGGGAGTCCTGCAAGCGCTTCGCGAGTAATCCCAAGCTCCGTTCCCTTGCCCGGCCAGGGGTCGATGCGAGTCTGGTCCAGCCAGAACGCAAACAGACTCCCGGAGTCATCCTCAGAGCGCCACCGAGACTGTCTCTGGTCAAAGAATCTCGCGCAGACACGGCCAATCTGTTCCCTGACCTCTGCCGCCGGGGACGGCCGGGAATCCGCCGCCGGAAAATGTTCCAGTGCGGAAAAGACCTGCCGGGTGCCACCTGGACTGCGTTTCAGGGCACCGATGACAGCATCAACCGACACCTCCAGCTCCCGCTCCGAGATAACCTCCAGGAGGTCCTCCTCCCGGATCCGACCGCTTTCCAGGGCGTTCAGGTAAAACTCGGCGGGCATCAGCATTCCTATGCCGGCATTGTGCTGAAGCTTCCGGGCTGCGCCGATGATCGGCATGTCCCGCAGGCCCCACCACGGATTAACGGCAATCCAGCGGTCCAACGGCCAGACCGGTGCAATCGTCTGGCAAATTCCCGATAGCAACTCGGTTACTTCTTTCTTCGGGGCTGTCAGGGAAACGGCGAGTTTCGCGGTCATGATCTTTCTCCTGCAGTAGCGGGATAACCGGACAGGTGGTCGCGAGTTTTGTGCGGAACGTTGAGTGCATCACTGGCAAGTTTGCGGGTGATCTGCTCAAAAGGCTGTTCAAGACGCAGCCCCTGGCTGAAGCGAGTCTGGAGAACACGTACTGCTCTGGTCTGGCTGGCAACCAGTATGAGCACAGAGAACATTGCCAGGGCAATCAGGATTCCCCAGGCAAAAATGGAAGCCTCGAGGGGCGGCAGCATCGCTTGGTGCGCTCCGAATACACCACCGAGCACAGCATGCAGTGCGCCATAGAGCGGCACCAGCATTAGGGCCATGGCCATGACCAGCGCCCTTGTTCTGGCGCTGGCACCGCTGGGGATGCCGACGATGACGCTGGTAACCGCGAGGACCAACAGGCCGGCAAGCACCGATTTGCCCTCAACCAGATCAGGCCAGAGCCAAAGGATCAGGGTGGCGAGTGCCGCACCGGCACCGGCCAGCATGATGTTGCCGCCAGTTGCTGAGCCGGAGTGGAACGAGATGGCGGAAACCTTGACCGTCCGGCCCGACGCCAGGAAGGAATGTGCCTTGTAGAGGGAGTGCGCGAGCAGGTGCAGCAGCGCCAGCACATAGGCTCCGAGCGCGATTTCGAAGAGCATGAAGCCCATCTGGGAAATGGTGGACCAGGCCAGGGCATGCTTGACGGAGGTCTGGGTCATCATGGTGAGCACCGCAATCAGGGCGGTGCCCCCGCCCACCACCAGCAACAGCGCGTGGCCGGCGGTGAATCCCTCAAACACCGGGAACAGTCGCAGCCACAGGAAACCTCCCAGATTGATGACACCGGCGTGGAGTAAGGCAGAAACCGGTGTGGGAGCTTCCATGACCCGCAGCAGCCAGCCGTGGAAGGGAATCTGGGCACATTTCAGGATGGCGGCCACCGCCAGAAGTACGGAGGCAAGCGTCAGTGTTGCGGAAGACTGGCCTACAACCGCTCCTCCTTCGATCATCTCGGGCAGTCGGAACGTGCCGTAATGGCTCCAGAGCAGCAGGACACTGGCGATAACGCACACATCACCGAGCCTGCTGGCAATGAATTTCTGGGCTGCGGCGAGCCGCGCCTCCGGCCGGTCCCCGTACAGGGTCAGTAGTTGGTGCAGCGCCAGGCTGACACCGATCCAGGCGCCTGCAAGTACCAGCATGTGGTCGGTAAACACCAGCAGGAGCACACAGGCCAGCGTTGTCAGGAACCAGGGCAGGAATGTCTCCCGCGCCGGATCGCCGGCAAGATAATCACGGGCGTACCGGAGAATCACCCATCCGATGAACGCCACCATCACGCCCATCCAGACCGCCAGTGCATCCGGGTACAGGCCAAGGCGGGCACCCATCTCCGGCAGTCCGGTGTCAATCAGCCAGGCATCCAGCAACAACAGCACACCTACGATGCCCGTAGTTGCCAACGTTGCCAACAGGAGGCCCTCGGAAATGCGCCAGCAATGGCGGAGTTTGAGCGGGTTACGTGTCCAGTTACTGAAAACGGCAACGGCAAAGAAACTGATTGGCAGCAAAAGCCAGCCGATCAGCACCGGAATGGATAAAAAACTGAGGCTCTCGTTCATGCTTAACTCCCTTCATCGCGTATGCATACTTTGCCGGGAGTGCAGCATCGATAAAAATGGTTTATAAATATCAAACCGTTCACTTAAACAGAACGTTTTCCGGGAATGCTCGAATGCGACTGAACTACCACCACCTCTACTATTTCTGGACCGTGGCCCGCGTCGGTCACCTGACCAAGGCTGCCGAATCACTCCATGTTTCCCAATCGGCCTTGTCGGGGCAGATCCGGAAACTGGAGGAGAGTCTCGGGCATGACCTTTTCATCCGTGAGGGGCGCCGGTTACGACTGTCGGAGGCAGGACGGGTTGCCTTTAACTACGCCGAGGACATTTTCCGGCAGGGAGAGGAACTGGCCGCATTGTTCCGTTCCGGGAGCCAGGCCAACCGGGAGATTCTCAAGGTGGGCGCAGTTGCCACGCTGTCCAGGAACTTTCAGGAGGGATTCCTGAGGCCGCTTCTGGGGCGGAAGGATCTGGAACTGAAGCTCCAGAGCGGCAGCCTTGATGATCTGCTCAGGCGCCTCTCAGCCCACCGGCTGGACCTGATTCTCTCCAATCAGCCAGTCCAGGGCGATGACCAGAATCCCTGGCGCTCAAGGCGCCTGGCCCGGCAACCCGTGAGCATCATCGGCCCGCCCGGGGACAACAGCATGCCTGACCTACCCAAATTCCTGCACGGGAAGAACCTGATCGTACCCGGACCGGACAACCATATCCGGCAGGCTTTCGACCAGATCTGCGAATACCACGGCATCTACCCGAACATCATCGCAGAAGTGGATGACATGGCGATGATGCGACTGCTTACCCGTGATACCCGAAACTTTGCGGTGTTGCCGCCGGTTGTGGTCAGGGATGAGCTGCGTGCCGGGGTATTGCAGGATTACGGCGCCCTACCCGGTGTCTACGAGGAGTTCTATGCAATCAGCATCCGCCGCCAGTTCCAGCAATCGCTGGTGTCGGAACTGCTGACTCAACCTGCAGATGAGCTGCTAACCTCCCTGCCCGGTTGAGAATTCTGACTAACTCCAATGTGCGAATAAGTCATACATTCCTTTCGTAGGTCGCCGTATACTCGGGACGAGTCCATGAAAATAACAACATCCGGGCAGCGAGAATCATGCAAAGAGCACACACCGAGTCCCCATCCATACTCATCATCGGCACCGGTTTTGGCGGATTGGGGATGGCGATTCAGCTCAAGAAAGCGGGCTACCACAACATTACCCTGCTGGAAAAAGCCAGCCGCGTGGGCGGCACCTGGCGCGACAACACCTATCCCGGCGCCGCCTGTGACGTCCAGTCCCACTTCTATTCCTACTCCTTTGAACCCAAACACGACTGGTCCCGCAAATTCGGCCTCCAGAGTGAAATCCTGGGTTATATGGAGCACTGCGTTGAAAAGTACGGGCTTGGCGAGCACATCCGGTTCAATTCGGAGGTTTCGCAGGCCAACTTTGATCAGCGTCTCAACCGCTGGAATGTGACCCTGACCTCCGGGGAAACACTCACCGCCCGCATTCTCATCACCGCGACGGGCCAGTTGAACCAGCCGGCCTGTCCAAAAATCCAAGGCCTGGACCATTTCCGGGGGCGGATGTTCCATTCCGCCCGCTGGGACCACGACTACGATCTCACCGGCAAGAAGGTCGCCGTGATTGGCACCGGTGCAAGTGCCATCCAGTTTGTGCCCGAAGTCGCCAAACAGGCGAACACCCTCAACCTCTTCCAGCGCAGCGCCGCATGGGTCCTGCCCAAGCCGGATCGCCCGTTCAAGCCCTGGGAGCAGTGGCTGTTCAGCAAACTGCCAATCTGGGACCGGCTCTACCGGTACCTGATCTACTGGAAGAACGAAAGCCGGGCATTGGCCTTCACCCGCTTCAATGGTCTGCTGGAAATTTTCGCCCGACAGGCCCGCAAGGAGGCGCAAAAACGGGTTACTGACCCGGAAAAACTCCGGAAGATCATCCCGGATTATCAGATTGGCTGTAAGCGTATCCTGATCTCCAACGACTGGTACCCTGCCATCAACCAGACCAACGTAAACCTGGTCACCGACGCCATCCGAGAGGTCGCACCGGACGGTGTGGTCACCGCCGACGGCGCTCACTACCCGGCCGATGCCATCATACTGGCCACCGGTTTCCGGGCATCCGAGTTTCTTTCACCGATTACCATTATCGGTCGCAACGGCAAGAACCTGAATGAGGCCTGGAAGAACGGCGCGGTGGCTTTCAAAGGCATCACTGTCAGTGGGTTTCCCAATATGTTCATGCTCTACGGGCCAAACACCAACCTGGCCCACAACTCCATTCTGTACATGCTCGAATCCCAGTTCCGCTACGTTCTCGATTGCCTGAAGGCACTGGACAAGTACCCGGGAGCCGCCATGGATGTCCGCGAAGACCGTCAGGAGCGTTTTTCCCAGGTGGTTCAGACCGGGCTGGAGGGAACGGTCTGGGATACCGGCTGCACTTCCTGGTACCTCGACGAGAATGGCAAGAACACAGTGAACTGGCCGGGTTTTACCTTCACCTACCGGTTCGCCACCCGGCATGTGGAGACCGCGGATTACCAGTTCCTGAACCCCGCCCACTGACACCTCCAACGGCAGTTCCGCTGCCGTTGAATTTTCCAGTTATTCATAGGATGATTGGTTCATCTGATAGAAGGATGATCACCTGATGCTGGAAAGAATCCGAAAAGGC
The DNA here is from genome assembly GCF_050379415.1 of Marinobacter sp. DUT-1. Classification (NCBI taxonomy): domain Bacteria; kingdom Pseudomonadati; phylum Pseudomonadota; class Gammaproteobacteria; order Pseudomonadales; family Marinobacteraceae; genus Marinobacter; species Marinobacter sp. DUT-1. The sequence continues at coordinate 293,564 of NZ_JBNRLS010000002.1, read as the reverse complement.
TCTCTGGTGGAAACCGCCATCGAGAGCCTCAGGCAAGCCATCGAGAAGGGAGACTGGGGGCTCGGAGACAAGCTTCCGGTAGAGTCGGAGCTGTCCGAGTCCCTCGGCGTGAGCCGTAACACCGTCCGTGAGGCCGTCCGCGTACTGGTGCATGTGGGCATGCTGGAAACCCGTCAGGGTGACGGTACCTACGTGCGCGCCACCCGTGATGCCGGCGAAACGCTGCGGCGCATTGCCCGCACCGAGCTGGCCGATCAGCTGGAGGTCCGCATCATGCTTGAATCCGAGGCCGCCAAGCTGGCCTCACTGCGGCGGACGGAAGACGATCTCAAACGCATGACCGATGCCCTCGATGCCCGCGCGCGCTCGGCCAATAATCTTGAGGAGCGCATCAAGCATGACGAGCGGTTTCACCATGCCGTGGTCATGGCCTCCCACAACCCTGCCCTGCTTGAGCTCTATGATTATTTTTCCCACGGGGTCAGCCAGACCATCGAGCGCACCGAGATGGATGCCGATCTTCCGGAACCGTCACAGGAAGACCACGAACTGCTGCTGGCCGCCATCCGTCGCGGTGAAGCCCAGAAGGCCGGACAACTGGCCCGGGAACTGCTCCAACCCAGCCTTGATGCCCTCAATCCGGGAGCTGCCATTTCATGAAGTTGCGCGTTGATACCTTTACCCTGCTGTTACTCGGGGCCATCGTCCTTGCCTCTTTCCTTCCTGCTACCGGTTCTGCAGCGGACTGGCTGACAACGGCCGGCACTATTGCCGTGGCATTGCTGTTCTTTTTCCACGGGGCCGCGCTGTCCAGGGAACAGATCATTGCCGGCGCGACCCACTGGCGCCTGCACATCCTGATCACGGCCCTCACCTTCGTCTTCTTTCCGCTGGCCGTTCTGCCTATCAACGCGCTCTCGGACATCATCCCAACGTGGATGCCGAAGGACCTTGGGCTTGGTTTCCTCTACCTGGGCGTTCTGCCCTCCGCGGTCTCCTCTTCCATTGCCTACACCGCGATGGCCAAGGGCAACGTCCCAGCGGCGATCTGTAGCGCGGCAGCCTCGAATGTCTTCGGCATGATGCTGACACCGTTCCTGTTATTGTTGCTGGTCAGTACGTCCGGTGCGGGAGGATTTTCGGTTGCTGAGGCGCTGAAGGATATTGTGATGCAGCTGTTGCTGCCGTTTGCAGTGGGCCATGCCATGCGACCCTGGTTGGGAGGTTACCTGGCCCGGAACGAGAAACTCATGGCGCGTTACGATCAATGCGTGATCTGGCTGATCGTGTATTCCGCGTTTTCCCATTCAGTTGTAAGCGGGCTCTGGCAGAACCTGCCGTTGCAGGCAATCGTCTTTGCCATCGCCCTGTGTTTTGCCTTGCTCGGCTTCTTCATGGTGATGGCGCGGTTCCTGGTACGGCGGTTCGGCTTCAGTCTGGAGGATGAAACTGCGGTGGTATTCTGCGGATCGAAGAAAAGCCTGGCATCGGGGCTGCCCATGGCCAAGGTGTTGTTTTCCGGTCATCCGGGCTTTGGCATGATCGTCCTGCCGATCATGTGCTACAACCAGATCCAGGTGATTGTCGGGGCGATCCTGGCCCAGAAATATCGGGAGAAAATTGAACAGGCAAGGGAATCATCCCCCGCCCATACCGCCAAAAATTGATGCCAGGATTATCAGCCCCACAATCCAGCCGATGACAGCCGGCCAGAAGTTCACCATCTGGGGCGGCTGTTCCGGCTCATCCCCGGCCATGCCGGGTTCCGGGTAATTTCGCTCATCAACCGGTTCCTCTGGTGCATCCTGCAGGCTGTACCAGTCGAACCATTCGCCAAGAAAACGGGTCACCGGGGCTGCGAGGCTGCCGTTTTCCGCCATTGGCCGTAGCTGAGGCTCCAGCTGGCCGGCAATTTCCCGGCGCAGGGCTGGCTTGTCCGCAGGCGGCTCGCACAGAATCGCCTTCCAGATACCCACATCCTTGCTCCGCCGGGAATCATTCAGCAACGCTTTGATCTGAATAATTACCTCCCGGACGATTTGACCTTCCTGGCTGTCGAGAGGGCGTCCGGCTACCGTATCGCGGGTAGCACTCTCCTGGTTAGCCGGGGAAGCTTCAGCCTCTTCGGCGTCTTCTTTCTGTTCGCTCACCGGTGCCTCACCGGTCGCTTCGCGAAAAGCCTGATCCAGCCTATCTGCCTCCTCGCCAGAGGCAAATTTCAGCTGTTGTTCATACGCCTGCTGTATTCGCTGACGGTCACTGGTTGGTTCGATTCCAAGGATCTCCCAGCAATTCATATAGCTGTAACTCCCAGCCCAGAGATTGATTACAATATTGAGAGACAAACCGTGTGTAGTCCCCTACGATAGGTAAAACAACAAGAATACCGTGTTTAACCCCCTGAGACCGGCAAATTATAGAACGTGATTCATGAGTGTTTCGACTAGATTGCAGTTAAGTTTCATAAACCTGCCGCGCTGCCGGTCATTCCGTTACGCTCTGATGCTGGTCTCCGCTGCATCTTTGCCGGCCCATGCTCAGGTTTCCGACCCCTTACTATCGTCGGAAATCTTCGCCCTTGACGGCGAACTCTCCGAACTTCCTGAAGTGCTGACCACTACCCGGCTGCGGCAATCCAAGCTAAAGGTACCTGGTACCACTACCATTCTTACCGGTGAAATGATTCGCGACCTCGGGATCATGAACCTGGTGGAAGCCTTGAGGCTGGTACCCGGGATGGTCGTGGGCGACCGGGGCAGTACCAATCCCGTGGCAACGTACCACGGCACATCTCAGTATGAACAGCGCCGGCTTCAGGTCCTGATCGATGGACGTACAGCATACCGCGCGAGTCTTGCTGATGTGGACTGGTTAGCCATGCCGGTGGCGCTGGAGAATATCGAGCGCATCGAGGTCAGCCGGGGCCCCAACTCTGCCGCCTATGGTATCAATGCCTTTCTTGGTACCGTTAACATCATTACCCGTTCACCCGACGACACGGCCGGGGTCGAGGCCTATGCCGCATCCGGTTCCCGGGGTTATCTGAGAACGTTTACCTCTGTTGGTGATGCCAATCCCGGCGGCAGTTGGCGACTGTCCTACGAAAAACGCAAATCCAACGGCTTTGACTCTCAGTTAGAGGGCGGCGAGTCGGTCCCGTTCCATGACGGCCATGACACCAACAATTTCAACTTTGACAGCATCCTGAAATTCGATAATCGGCACTCCGTTGATTTCCGGGCGGGGGCACTGGAGGGGGTCAACGAAGAGGACAGATTCAAATCCGGAAAGCTGGGGGCGGTAACCGACCCGGATATCCTGATGGACGATTACTACTTGCATGTCCGGTTCAATGGCGGAACATCCCCCAACCATTTCTATCACGTGCAGGCCAGCTATCAGGACCAGAAACGACGACAGCGCTGGTCCATTGCCATCCCCGCAGACGAATTTTCTACGCTTTTGCCGCCGGACAGCCCTTTTCCGAGCGACCCGGATCTCATCTTCATCGCTGATCTGAACGAGGACATTGAAGAGTCCCGACAGGAATTCGAATTACAGGATACGCTGCTGATCAATCCGGAACTGAAGCTGGTATCAGGGGTTGGCTATCGCAAGGATACCTTTGATTCGGAAACGTTCTTCAATGGACGGGGCAACAACTACCAGAGCCGGGTATTCGCCAACGTCGAATACTCCCCGACCCGGTGGGTAACATTCAACGCCGGCGGGAACTACGAGAAAACCACAACAACCCGTGAAGGTTATTTTTCTCCCCGGGCAGCCTCGAATTTCATCTTCAATGATAACCACGCGCTTCGGTTTGTATACTCTCGCGCCGTGCGAACACCGGATGCGTTTGAGCAGGACCCTGACTGGTCATACCGACCAGCCAATGTCCAGCCGCCGTTCACCGCGCTTGAAGGGGTGCGGTTTCTTATCGAGGATCTAGTAGACCCCCAAACCTCAACGCTTGGTGAGGACCTTGAGGAAGAATGGATCACATCTCGCGAGATTAGTTATTTCGGCCAGTTTCATCTGGATAATGCGCTGTTTTCCACAGAAATACGCTATTTCAATGATGATCTGAACGACATGATCAGCGGCGTAATCAACGAAGAGGAATGGACCATAGACAACAACGTTGATCTGGACCAGGAGGGATTTGAAATTGAAACCTCACTGGAGTTTCCGGGGACGATGTTGCGCGCGACCTACGGCTATCTCGACCAGGATGGCCGCTACATTGGTGATCCAGCCGCCCTGTCCGAAAGCGATCAACAGTACGCAGTTGATTTGCTGGGTCGGCTATCCGCCCGGCACTCCGGCAGCTTCGCCTGGATCCAGGAACTCCCGATGGACCTCACGTCCTCGGTGGCCTATTACTGGACGAACGAGGTCAGGGATACCCGTTTTGAGCGTGCGGATTTCCGGCTCGCCAAACGGGTGGACGCGCCAGACTACAGTTACGTGCTGGCGCTCACGATGCAACACTATCTGAATCCAGAGGCATGGATGAGTCCGGACAACCGGATTGAGGATCATAACCAGTTTTTCGTTGAAGCCGGAATCCGGTTCTGAATTTTTCAGCCAAGGATAGCCTGTGACCCGGGAAGGTATGAAAAGGATCGTTCAACTGCAGCAGGACAATAATCAGAGTAGCAGGGCCCGGAGTCGCAGCTCTCTGTATGGTCTTTTGTTTCTTCTGTTTTCCACCCTGGCTTGGTGTCAGGAATCAGGCCCTCGTACTGTCTACCTGGCAGGCTCCGGCAATCCCGCCCTGGACCAGCACATGACCCGGCTGCTCGGGGACGCATTAGGTGAGGATACCTCCGTTCGCCCACTGACCAATGGGCAGACTGCGACCCCGGATGATGCCCCGATCGTGACCATCGGCCCCTCGGCCTTTTCCAGGGTGCGTCAGGCCAACCGCCGTGCCCCGATCCTGGCCATGCTGGTGGAGCGGTCTTTCATAAAGGATTATGCGGCACGTAACCCGGGCCAGATATCAGCGGTTTATTACGATGTGCCCCTGGAACTTCAGGCGTTGATAGGAAAGGCGGTTCTGCCCCAGGCAACCAAGGTAGCCATCTTAGCGAGTACCGAGACGGCCGGCCTTTATGAGCCGGTAGTCGATGAATTGCCTGCCATGGGCCTGCAACCAAGGGTTTTCATCATTGATACACAGCAGGATCTTATTCCGACTCTGGTCAGGGCATTAAGCTACGGCGATTTCCTGCTCGCCGGGCCGGATGACCGTATCTATAACCCCAGCACCATCAAACACATCCTGCTGACCACCTACCGCCGAAACCGGATCGTCATTGGCCCGAGCCAGGCTTATGTCAAGGCGGGCTCTCTGGCATCGGGTTACGCACCGTTTCCCGCCATGGCGAAGGCCGCTGCAGATCAGCTGCATCACTATTTTGCCAACGGTGAATTACCGGCTCCGGACTACCCGGATCAATACAGCGTGGAGATCAACAGTCAGGTGGCGCGGTCCCTGAACATTCCCTTGCCTGACAAGGAAACCCTGCAACGGGATCTTGATCAGGCGCGTGCGCAGTATGGGAGTTCTAGGGAATGAACAGGGCCAGGACTGCGAAGATTTCTCTCTCCCGAAAGCTCTTGCTCCTCGGCGCCCTGCCCGCTGTGGTGATGTTTGTCGTGCTGATGGCGTTTTTCACCTCGGCCCGGCTCGAGGATGCGCGCAGGGACCTGATGAAGGGCGGACAGATGCTGGCTGACAGCCTGGCTCCCGCGCTCGAGTATCCGGTCGTCTCGGGCAACAGCATGGCGCTGGAACAAATGCTTTCCCAGTCCCTGAAATACAGTAACGCAGCCTGGGTCAGGGTAACGGATGTCATGGGAAAGGAAATCGGCATGGTCCGGGCCGCGAGTGAGCCAGAGACGGAACAGGCCGGGGACTACCTGACGTTCGAGGCGGAGATCCTGCAGTTGCCACTGAAAATCGGGGCCAACGAAGCAAACGAGTGGTTTGCTCCGGAGTTCGGGTTTGATTCAGGGGCACTCAGGGTCGGCACTATTGAGGTCGGCGTCAGCACACTTGCCCTACAGGCCAGAGAACAGGAAATCCTGTGGACGTCCATCGCCGTTGGCTCCTCACTGCTGCTGTTTACGGTCCTGGTGGTCAGGCATTTTCTCGGCAATATTCTTTCGCCCATTCACGGCCTGTCCGAACGGATCGACCGCCTGATCAACCGCGATTACGCGACGGCCGTTTCGAAAACCTCTGGAAGCTCCAGAGATATCAACCTGATAGAACAGAAACTTAATAAGCTTGCTGAACACCTTGCAACCCTCAAGGCAAACCATGATCAAGTGTTGTCGGCATCAGAATCGGCCCGGGAAAAAGCGGTAGCGGCCAACCAGGCGAAATCCGAGTTTCTGGCGACCATGAGCCACGAACTGCGCACGCCACTTAACGGGGTTCTTGGGATGGTCGACCTGATTGAAGAGGAACCACTTACGTGCCGCCAGCGGGATTACCTGAGAACCGCGCGACAATCCACGGAAGACCTGCTGACCGTTATCAGCGACATCCTCGACTATGCCCAGATGGATGGCGGGGAAATACGGCTCGAGAACCGCGAGTTTGACCTTCGCAACGTTATCGACAACTGCGCGGCATCCTATCGTCACCAGGCGGAGCAGCACGGCCTCTCCCTCAGCGTCGAGTTCTATGGCGACTGGCCCGAGAAAGCCCTGGTCATTGGTGATGCCGGCAGAATGCGGCAAATCATCGCGGGTCTGCTGGACAATGCCATCAAGTTTACCGCAGAGGGTGCCATCAGTGTCCGTGCGGGCTGTTTTCCCCTTGAGGAAAACACCATTGTGCTCAACTGTGCTGTAAACGACTCCGGCGCTGGCATGCCCGCCGAGCGTGTGCACGATATCTTCAATTCCTTCGAGCAGCTGGATTCCGGCAACACCCGTCGTTATGGCGGCACTGGCCTCGGCCTTTCACTGGTCCAGCGTCTGGTAGAACTGATGGGGGGGCATATCCAGGTAGAGAGCGACCTCGGCCAGGGCTCCAGCTTCCGCTTTGAGCTGCCCTTCGAACTGGGGCCGACGGTCATCTCCGGCCCGACCAGGAAAACACCCCCTGCCCGAAGCCCCGACGAGGGGGTATCCCACGCTCTGGTGGTGGAAGACAACCCGGTAAACCAGCGCGTGGCTTCGGCGATGCTGACCCGTCTGGGATTCCGCACGGACACGGCGGCAAACGGTGAAGAAGCGGTGAATATCGTCCAGCGCAACCATACCGGCTATGACCTGATCCTGATGGACTGCCAGATGCCGGTCATGGATGGCTACGAAGCAACCCGGCGGATCCGGGAATGGGAACGTAGTAACGGCCAGCAGGGTATTCCCATCATTGCACTGACGGCCGACGTTCTGCCGGCGACGGAATCCATCTGTCTTGGTAGCGGAATGAATGATTTCCTGGCCAAACCGGTCCGGAAGGAAAACCTCCAGGAAGTCCTGGGCCGCTGGACGGTCATTCGGGGGGAATAAAGGAAGGGCCAGCCATCGTGTCTGGCTGGCCCGGAGAGGGTCAGGCGACGGGCTCTCTCATGGTGACGAATTCCTCAGCGGAGGTCGGGTGAATCCCCATGGTGGAATCAAACTCGGCCTTGGTTGCCCCTGCTTTGATGGCGACCGCCAGGCCCTGGATGATCTCTCCGGCATCCGGACCCACCATATGAGCACCGAGTACCTTGTCGGAGTCGTCATCAACAACCAGTTTCATGAGGCACCGCTCGTCACGGCCACTCAGGGTGTATTTCATGGGACGGAACTCGGAACGGTAGATCCTCAGCTTGCGCCCCTTATCCCGGGCCTCGAACTCGGTCAGGCCGACTGTTCCGATATTCGGCTGACAGAAAACCGCCGTTGGAATGGCGGTGTAGTCCATCTCGCCCTGCCCGTCCCCGAACAGGCGACGGGAAAGCACCATGGCCTGCGCCAGGGCCACCGGAGTCAGCTGCGGAGTGCCGATTACATCGCCAAGCGCAGTGATTGAAGGAACGGCGGTCTGGAACGCGTCATCCACCACGATATGCCCCGAGGCACTCAGCTCTACGCCCAGGTCTGTCAGGCCAAGACCGTCAACGAGCGCCCGGCGCCCGGTTGCCGCCATAACCAGACCGGTGTCCAGGGTTTCGCCGGTGCTGAGCTTGACCTGATAGTGGGTATCGTTGGGCTCGACAGCCTCGATCGTGGTGCCAAACTGCAGGTTGACGCCTTTCTTGCGCATCTCCTGCTCGGTGAAATGACGAATGTCGTCGTCAAACCCACGCAGGAACAGCTCGCCCCGGTAGAGCAAGGTGGTTTCCACACCCAAACCGGCCAGGATGCCGGCAAACTCCACCGCTATGTAGCCACCGCCCCAGACCACTGCATGTTTCGGCAGTTGCGGCAGGTAGAACATCTCGTTTGAAGTCAGAATGTGCTCCTTGCCGGGCACATCGGGAACAACCGGCCAGCTGCCCGTGGCTACTGTGATGTGTTTGGCAGTATAGGAGGTATCGCCAACCTGAACGGTATTGGCATCCTGGAGGGTAGCGGTGCCCTGGATTATCGTTACCGCGGCGTTTTCGAGAAGGCGCCCGTAGATGCCGTTGAGTCGTTCGATTTCGGCATTCTTGTTGGCCACAAGCGTGGACCAGTCGAAACTGACATCGCCCAGGGGAACGTTCCAGCCATAACCTGCTGCATCTTCCAGCTCATCGTGAACGTGTGCCCCGTAGACGAACAGTTTTTTCGGGACACAGCCGACGTTTACACAGGTTCCACCGAGATAACGGGATTCCACTACAGCTACCCGTGCGCCTCGCTGGGCGGACATCCGGGCCAGACGGACACCGCCGGAACCGGCGCCAATAACGATCAGATCATAATCCAGACTGTCAGACACAGTTTCTCCTGTCGATGAAAATGACTTCAATCGGGTCCAGAGGCGGCAGCTTTGCCCTCCGGTTTCAGTTCCCGGAACAGCACGTGGTCCTCGTAATCACCCAGACGGATCTTGCCCAGGCTGCTGAACCCTTCGGATTCGTAGAACGGCAGATAGCGGCTATTGCCGGTATCCAGCACCAGGCCGCTGCCCCGTGGATTTTCGCTACAAAGCCGTTCAACCGTCTTCAGCAGCAGCCGGCCATAACCACGGTTCTGGTATTTCGGATCCACCCCCATCAACGGCAGCTGGTGCGCCTGGGGTTGGGGGAGCATGTTTCGTATTTTCTCGTGATAATCGAGGTAGCGACGGGTAGACGCAAAACCGGTGGTCAACACCATGCGAATGCGCCAGCTGAACTGTTCCGCCAGGTTCATCCGTAATTCGGGCTCGCCCACGAATGCCACCGCCACCAGCGTATTATCCACCATTACACCGATAGCGTCCTGATTATACTCAAAGTACAGGTCTATCAATTCCCGTACGGTGGCGCGGACACGCTGATCATAGCCCGGGCGCCGGTGATCAAACAGATACTGGAACGTCGGCTCATTCCGATAAGCATGGTAAAGAATGGATTGTGCTTCGTTCCGGGCGGTATCGTCCAGACGCACAATTACCGGCTCAGGATTGTTATTGTTGTCTTTGCCGTCAGTCATCGCCTTCCCCTTTCTCAGATGGTCAGTGTCAAACGAACTGAAACCTTACCCGGGTCGTTGCCCCGGTCCATGGCAGCCTGGTCGATGACCACACCATGTTCTGTATTGAGCCTTTCAAGCCAGGATGCGACATCGGCGTAGGGTACGCCGTCCATCCAGACACGGATTGCATCGTCACCACTGGGTTCGAAACGTTGCAATGCCAGCCCCGCCTCACGCGCGGAGCTCGTCACCAGGGCCATCAGCGCCCGACCATCAGCGGGCTTGTCTACCGCTGTCGATGAGGTAGACGACGAAGTCCCCGCCAACCCCTGGATCACCGGTTCGTTCGCCTGCATCCAGCTCAGCAATTCCGCCGCGTTATCGCGGGCGCTGACCGCCCGGTCATGGAATCCAGCAACCGGCTGCCAAACGGCAAAATAGAGAATACCCAGCAGTATGGCGATTGCCAGCACACTTAATGCCTGCTGATCGCGTCTGGGCAACTGATCGTATTGCGCAATAAGCTTGCCGACGGCGGGCTGTTCCTTCAAACGTTCCAACATTCCGTTACCCTCCCGATACCGTCAACCGGCCACGGGCGCCGCCGGATTCATTGACAACCGAACCAATCTGGGCTTCGAGCCCCTGCCCTGACAGGCCGTTGCGAAGGGCGCTCAGGCGATCGTAACTGTCGGCACGGATATCCACCACCAGTTCGCCCCGGTCCTTACTGTAATTGACCGAGTTGAAGGTCACCGACCCGGAGGATGGTAACTGGGAATATTGCTGGCCGGTGTATTTCATCAACGCGATGAAATCGAGTTCAGGGCCCCTGGAACCGGCAACCCGTAACTGGCCTTCAAGAACCCGACGGACATTTCCAGCATGGGTGCGGCGGTCATCCGGAAATGCATCGCGATAAATTGCCATGGCCTGGGCTTCAAGTTCCTTCGCCTGTCCCTGGTAATAAAAGCCCACTCCGATCTCAAGCGCCACCTGAATGACAAACCAGATTGAAGCCACGGCAATCAGCGGTTTCCAGGGTTTGAAGGGACTCTCCTTTCCGGCCTTGACCGAAAAGGCGCCCTGACAGAGATTGATGGGTTGGCAGCGGTGCTGGTGATGGGCGTGGGCCAGGAGTTCCAGTGGCATCAGATCGAGCTCTTCCTGCCGGACCTTTAGCCTGCCCGGTGCCTTCAGGTCCGCAATCACTGACTGGTGATATTCCAGCTCGTCGGGTGTGCCATACACGGTAACCGGCACCTCTGCCATCACCTCCTCGGTCGGGGGTACGGCCAGAGTATGGGCGAACATGCCAAGATTGGCAGCCTGCATGCTCAACCATTCGCCACGATCGCTGATCAGCATGGCCACCTCGCCATCCAGGCAGATGCTCCAACCACCGTCAGTGGATGGTAAAAGTGATGCATCCGGATAGATGGCATCAAGACGGGCATTCTCCCAGCCGGAGAACAGGGTGATCCAGTTGCCCATGCGTTCCCGATCGATGGCAGCGACCCGGTAGCCCTCATCGGAATGCTTGCCCAGGGCCAGGTGAACAGAGTCGATGTCCTGAGCGATCTGCTCCTCCACCGCATAGGGCAAAGCCTGAAGAATGAACCGGCTCTGCTTGGCCGGAATATCGGCAATGCAGAAAAGTGCGTCCTCGCCGGGTATCAGGCCCACCAGCAACACGTTTTCCAGGGCATTCTGGGCAAGGGTCTGCTCAATGGTGTCGCGATTATCCCCGGTACCCCTGGCCTGGGCATCGCCGGTGGCATCCTGTAGTACCCAGTTGAACAGCTGGGCATCCGGATTCTCATCGACATCCGCAAACGGCGGGAGCGGCCGGACAAAAAGGCGATAAGACATGGCTATCCTTCTGAAATGGTAAAAGGCTCTTTGGTAATTCGGTTTTTCTGTCCGGTATCCCTGTGAACCGTCCGGACCTCACCTTCCCCGTTACGGAAAACGGTGCTGACCATGTTTACGACACGATTATCGTAGGTAATCCGTGAAACAACTTCAAAAAAACGGGTTTGCAGGGTCAGCCCTGTGGTCTTGAGCCCCAGGCCGGCAAATTCCGGCAAGGCGAGGAAATCCTGAAGATTACTGAAGGATTCCTCTTCCCGTTTTTCCAGCACGGAGGCGATCGCTGCTTCGGACAACTCCTCATGGAGGGATTGCAGCACAGGACCGGTCGCAGTGTTAACGTTGATCCCCGCGCCACTGACCGGCAGAGCGGCAACATGTGGCCGCAACGCCTGGTAGATTTCCTCGGTCATGCCCTCGATCAGCCGCAATTCCGTGACATCAACAAACGGCTGGTTACCGGCCCGATAACCGGGATCGGCCATCAGGTACTGGCCATCTTCGGCACCATAGGCGCTGATAGTCTGGTCGTTACTGTCGATCCAGTCGATCAGAGCATCGGCGGTAATACTGGTGACGCCCAGAACCATGAGCAGTCGGGTGAACCGATCCTTCGCCAGCGTGTCCACCTGCCCTGCCGGCGTTACCAGATCGTTCAGGTTGAAACGGCCACCGAGATCATCAATCTGCACTTCAACCACACTGTTACCGTCATCGAGTGGAAGGATGGCCGCGTTCATCGCCCAGAATTCATCGAGGCTGTCGACCATCGAACCGTCCTCCTTGTCCTCCTCGAAATCCCGGACCAGAATTCTTCTGGCGAAAGCCTCGGCACCCAGGGCGATACTCTGCCCCTGCTGCTGGGCCAGGTAATGCCCGGCCTGGAAAACCCGGATGTTAAGTTGCTGGGTCATGCCTGATGCAAGCATCACCACCAGGGCCATTGCCAGCAGAACCATCACCAGGGCGACACCGCGCTGCCGGTTTCTGACTGGACGATCCCGAAACAACATCATCCCGCAACCCCACCCTGCTGGGTAGTGGTTTCCTGACCGGGCTGCTGGCCTGGCTGTTCGGGTTGTTGCTGGCCCTCTTCTTCTTCGTCTGTCTGGGTTGCCGCCTCGTTAGCCTGGTTGACCAGGCCCTGGGCTGCGGCCGGATCAAAGTCCGGCAGGGCAAAAGTCCGGACCAGCTCACCAAACCGCTCGTGCTCTATGGTGACTTCAATACCCAATGGAAATGGAAATTCCGGGCGTTCTCCCGGAGTCAGGCCAGCTAGGTCACCATCCGACGGCCAGTCTTCCTGCCAGGTGCGCTCGCTGTTCATGAAACGCACCTCAAAGGCTGTAATGTCCTCAAGAAGCAGAACATTCTCGCTGTTGTCTTCCTGGCCCTGGTCTACCGTAGGCCAGTATCGGCGAAAGAGCTCGGTTCCTGTGTATTCCCAGCCCGCCCGCTGCAGACCGCTGCGCCTCAACCCCAGAGGGTTACGCCAGCCCTGGCGGGTCAGCAACAAAGCATACCCATCCTCGCGACTGGTCAGCGCCGGCTGGAAGTCACCGTAGACGTCCCGGGCGGAGCGATTCACCACCTGGGTGATATCCCGCTCCAGGAGTAGCATGGCACGCTGGATGCGGTCGAACTCCCCGGCCAGCTCATTGACCCGGTCCCTGGAATTGACCACACCGTTGATAACCTGCCAGACACCGAGGCCGATCACCGCGGTGATGGTAACGGCAATCAGCACTTCCATGAGGGTGAAACCGGACTGGCGCATCACTTCTCCCCCACGAACGCAGAGAGGGTATGAAGCGGCACCGGATCGCTTCGTTCATCCGTGTATTTGGCCACGGAGACCTCTATCCGGCGCATGCTGGGTTCAGCCGTTGCCTTCACAGCAGTCGTTACCCGCCACCGGAAAGGACCATAGTCAGTATCGGTGGAGTTCTCGGAGATACCGGGGAGCTCTTCCTCGAGGCGGATGGTGTTGATGCGGTTATCGGCGATCCAACCGGCCAGGGTCTTGTCCCTGATCCGCTCGAAACTGGAAATATACTGGCTGCCCACTTCCGCTGCCGCGGTTGCAATCAGTCCGAACACCAGCAGTGCGACCAGGACCTCAATCAGGGTAAAGCCTCGAGACCGGTACATCATGCATCACCCTCTGACCCGGGTTTGCGCCAATGGATTCCGGTAACGCCGTCAGACTCCAGTACATGCATGTAGTCGGTGTCCGAACCCACAGTAAACTCGATCTGGAAGGGGGTGGTTTCACCACTGGAAAAGAACACGATGTCGGGCAGTTTCCGGTCCTCTTCCGAGGCAAGTCTGGGGGCATCGTTTTCAATGTACTCGGTGGCAACCAGCCAATCCGGGAACGCCCGGGCCTGAAAGATCCGTTCTCCGGAACCTTTCCATTCGGCATTCCGGTCCTGAAAAGCCACGAACTGGTAACCGTCCTCCTCCAGCCTGACCCCCATTTCGAGGTTGTTGAGCACAGCCTGCTCCGAGGCGGTCTGCATCAGGAGATAAAGCTCCCTGACTTCATTCTCGAGCTCCCTCTGCTGGGAACCGCCTCCAATGGTGAACACCGCGAGGGAGGCAAGCAGACCCACCACGATCAGGACAACGAGGATCTCTATCAGCGTAAAGCCGCTTTGCGTTGTCCTGTGCTGCACAGCCGATCAGCCTTTGGTCTTCCAGACACTGATATCTGCGGCGTCACCATCACCGCCTTCCTGACCGTCAGCACCATAGGAATACAGATCGTAGGGGCCTTCAGTACCGGGGCTCACGTACTGGAACTGGTTGCCCCAGGGGTCTTCCGGAACACTTTTAAGATAGCCGTCCGGATTCCAGTTCCCGGGTTCCGGGCTGCCGCTGGGCTTTGAAACCAGCGCTTCCAGCCCCTGCTGTGTGGACGGGTAATGGCTGTTGTCCAGGCGGTACAGATCCAGGGCGCTCTGAATGTTCTTGAGCTGGGTCTCGGCGATGGTGACTTTGGCCTGGTCGCTCCGGCCCATGATGTTGGGGGCCACGATTGCCACCAGCAGGCCCAGGATCACCATGACCACCATGATTTCAATCAGGGTGAAACCGCGCTGTGTGAAACGTTTGTGCATAGTCTTGCTCGTCATTTTCTCACTCGTCGTTGCTGTGGATTCCCTTCCCGGAAAAGAACTGCCGGACCACTGGCCCGGGTGTCAGCCAACCAGGTTGCTCATATTCAGGATCGGCAGCATGATCGCCAGCACGATGATCAGTACCACCACGCCCATGACCAGCAGCATCATCGGCTCAAACAAACCAACAATGGCTGCAATCTTGGACTGCAGGGTGTTTTCCTGCATCCGGGCCGTTCGTTCCAGCATGCTATCAAGCTCACCGCTGGCTTCGCCGCTGGCAATCATGTGCAGCATCATCGGCGGGAAGTAGCCGGTCTGCTCAAGTGACCGGTGCAACGCCCCGCCTTCGCTCACCTTGCGGGCGGCATCCCGTAGCCGTTCCCGAAGGTAATCGTTGGATAACACTTCACCGGCGATTCGCATGGCCTCCACCAGCGGCACACCACTGGTGGTCAGGATACTCAGGGTACTGGCGTAGCGGGCAGTATTCACCCCCCGCACCATGCCGGAAACCAGCGGCAAATGGAGTAAACGCTTGTGGAACCGCTTCCGGAAACCGGGTTTGCGCAAGGCAACTCGAAAGCCGATCAGTGCCACTATCAGGATGATCAAAAGGTAGACACCATAAGTGCCAAGAAATTCCGACATGGCCAGCATGGCCATGGTCAGTGCGGGCAGCTCCTGCCCCTGTTTCAGAAACACCTCGATGATGTCCGGAACCACGTAGGTCAGCAGGAAGACCACGATGGCAATGGCCACGAAGCTGAGAATGATCGGGTAGATAGCCGCCAGCTGGATCTTCTGACGGGCTTCCTGTCGGTTCTCCGTGTAATCGGCCAGGCGGTTCAGCACCAGATCCAGGTGCCCCGCATGCTCGCCCGCGGCAACGGTTGAGCGGTACAGGCGGGGAAACGCCTTCGGGAATTCGCCCAGGCTGTCTGCGAGGCTGTAGCCCTCCATGACCTTGGCCCGGATGGCGATGAGCATGCTGCGGATCCTCGGCCTGGCCGATTGCTGTGCGGCTGCACTCAGGGCCTGCTCCACCGGTATACCGGACTGGATCAGCGTGGCCAGCTGACGGGTCACCAGCGCGAGATCGGAGGCGGTCAGTGAACCCCTGCCACTGAGCGGACTGGCGCGGCGCTGTTTTTCCACCGCCGGCTCAACCGCCAGCGGCGTCAAGCCCTTTTCACGGAGTTGCTGGCGCACAGCCCTCGGCGCATCGGCCTCGAGCACACCGTGTTTCTGTTTGCCTCGGGCGTCCAGTGCCTTGTATTCGTATGCTGGCATGGGTTACTGGCTCCGGTGGGTTACACGGAGAACCTCTTCCACCGTGGTGACACCATCCAGAATTTTCTGAACCCCATCGGCATGAATGCTTGGACCGCCCTTGCGTGCTTCCTTTTCCAGCTCAAGCTCACCGGCGCGCTTGTGGATGAGCGAGCTGATTTCCTCGTTGATCTCCACCACCTCATAGATACCGATACGTCCCCGGTAGCCCAGCTGGTTGCAGTGTTCGCAGCCTTTGGCGCGATAAATCGTCGGCGGACTGGCCGGGTCCTGCTGCAGGAACTCGCAATGTTCCTCGCTCGGAGTGTAGGGCTCCCGGCATTCGCGGCAAAGCACCCGGACCAGGCGCTGGGCGACAATACCCACCAGGCTCGACGAGATCAGGAAGGGTTCGATTCCCATGTCCATCAGACGGGTAATCGCACCGACTGCGGTGTTGGTGTGCAGGGTCGAAAGCACCAGGTGACCGGTCAGACTGGCCTGCACCGCGATCTCGGCAGTTTCCAGGTCCCGGATCTCACCGATCATGACCACATCCGGGTCCTGGCGCAGGATCGCCCTCAACCCGCGGGCGAACGTCATGTCCACCTTGGTGTTGACCTGGGTCTGGCCGATACCCGGCAGGTTGTACTCAATGGGATCCTCGACGGTAAGAATGTTACGGCTGCGGTCGTTGATCTCCTGCAGCGAAGCATACAGCGTGGTGGATTTACCGGAACCCGTGGGGCCGGTCACCAGCAGGATGCCGTAGGGACGATAGATCAGTTTGCGGAGAACCTTGAGGTCCTGCCCGGCCATACCGAGCGATTCCAGACGGATGGAGCCGGCCTGTTTGTCCAGCAAGCGCAGTACCACCCGCTCGCCACTGGAGGACGGCATCGTGGAGACGCGGATATCCACTTCGCGACCGGCTACCCGAAGGGCAATCCGGCCATCCTGGGGAATTCGCTTCTCGGCGATGTCGAGCTTGGCCATGACCTTGATCCGGGATACCAGCAACGGCGCCAGCGCCCGCTTGGGCTGCACCACTTCCCTCAATACCCCATCGATTCGGAAGCGCACTACCAATTGCTTCTCGTAAGTCTCGATATGGACGTCCGAGGCGTTGGTCTTGACCGCCTCGGTGAGGATGGCATTGATCAGGCGGATAATCGGCGCATCGTCTTCCTGCTCCAGCAGGTCTTCGGTCTCCGGCACCGAATCTGCCAGGGACGCCAGGTCCATATCGTCACCGATGCCCTCGACCATCTGCATGGCCTCGGCGGAATCACTCTGGTAGGCGGCGTTCAGTGCCTGGTCGAAGCGGCCGGGGTCGATGGCGGAGAACCTGGCCCGGCCACCACTGAGACGATTGGCCTCCGCAACCGCCGAGTGGGACGCACCAGGACGTACCAGGATGATCGGCTCACCGTCTTCGGAACGCGTCAGGATCACCCCGTTACGCTTGGCGAAGGTAAACGGAAGACGTCCCAGCGGAGCATCCTGCGGCTGAACTTCGGTCTCGGTGGTCAAGGTCGTCCTCGTTTTCGTCAGGCAATTTTCTTGTCGGCAACCGAGGCCATACCGGCCCGGAAACCCTTTTTGATTCAACTAATTCAGAAAGGCTACCACAGGATATGGACCCGCTGAATAACTCTATACACTATACTGCCACTAAAACGTTGCAGTCTGATAACCTGTGGCCCTTTTAATGGCCCACCAAGCACTCAGGATGATCGATGCTGTCAATTCACCCACGGCTCCCAATGGTTCTCGCGATGATTGCCGGAGCAGCCATGCTGGCCGTAACCTCCTGGCAGGGTTACCGGTTCTGGCAGACAGAAAGCCAGCCAACCCTCTCTGCTGCCGGCCAGGCCGCTCAACAATCCCTGCCGAGCACCCGGGATGTTCCCGCAGTGGATTTGGCAAACGTCACCCTGTTTGGTTCCCCGAACGCCGATAGTGCGCCCGCCGAACTGGATACCGAAAACCTGCCCGAGACCAATCTCAGGCTTTTCCTGCGTGGTGTACTTGCGGCCAGTGGCGAGTTTCCCGGCAGTGCCCTGATCGAGGATGACAAGAGCAAGACCGAGGTCTACCTGGTGGGGGACGAGCTGCCGGGGAACGCCACATTGCGGTCGGTTTTTCCTAATCGGGTAATTATCGAACGCTCAGGCAAGCTTGAGAATCTGTACTTCCCTGAAGAGGCCGATCGCTCCGGCATGTCGTTCACTACTGACGACCAGGCCCAGCAAGCCGATACCGCCGCCTCCGGTTCCACGGGAACCACCACCTCGCCCACCACCCCGAGCGCCGACCAGCAACGGCGTGAGGAAATCCGACGGCGTCTCGAACAGCTCCGGGAACGCCTCCGGAACAACAACTAGGTCCAGCCATGACCACGGCAGCGCCAGCACTGTGCCGCCGCACCGGTTGGGTCCCCCTGCTGCTTGCTGTCTCGTTGGTCAGCGCCCTGGAGCTGGGCAATCGCCTGATGAATTACGTGCTTCAGGAGTTTGGCCAGGAGGCCCACCAACGCCTCGCGGACTGGCAGCGTTTGCATGACCTGGCCACCAATGCACCAACCGACCGTCAGCTCCGGTTGGTCAATTCGTTCTTCAACCGGGTCAATTTTGTCAGCGATATTCGGCACTGGGGCGAAGAGGATTACTGGGCGACCCCGATTGAACTGCTGACTACCAACGCTGGTGATTGCGAGGATTTTTCCATTGCGAAATACCTCACCCTCAAGTCCATGGGCGTACCCGACAGCCAGCTTCGCATCGTTTATGTAAAAGCACTCGAACTGAATCAGGCCCACATGGTTCTGGCCTGGTACCCCGAGCCGGATGCCGATCCGCTGATTCTCGACAACCTTATAAACGACATTAAGCCTGCATCAGAACGCACTGATCTGGAACCGGTTTACAGCTTCAACGGCGAAGGGCTGTGGCTCAACAAATCCGGCGGCAGGCAGACGCGGGCGGGGGAATCTGAAAAACTCTCTCGCTGGAAGGAACTCAACAAGCGTCTGGACCAATCCCTACGGCCCTGACAGACCCGACAATGGAATGGCGGCAAATGACACCCCGAATGTCGTCACCCGACAATGACGGGCAGGCCTGAGGCGCTAGAATGCCAAGCCAACCAAGGATTCAGACGGAGTACTGCCATGAAACGCTGGAACGGCTGGGGCGATGACCAGTTTTCACTCGAACTGCCCAGAGAAGGTCAGGCCTTTCTCGGTCAACGTATCGGGCAGGGACAGCCTCTCAGTGACGCAACCTTGGCGGCGGTTTGTAATGGCGTGCCCGAATCGCGGCTTTCGCCCGGGCCGGATATCCAGCATCTGGTCGACCTCACGCCGGAAACCCGCGTCCGCCATGCCCGGGGCCAAAGCCTGCCCGACTGGTTAGCCATGCGTAGCGGCGACATTGGTCGATTCCCGGACGGCGTTGCCTTGCCCCGCACCAACGATGATGTCCAGGCACTACTCGGCTATGCCAGACAGCACGGTGTTCAGCTGATCCCCTATGGCGGTGGAACCAGCGTCGCCGGCCACATCAATCCGGCCGACACCGACAAACCGGTGCTGACTGTGAGCCTCGCCAGCATGAATCAGCTGACCGATCTGGACCGGGAAAGCCAGATCGCGACGTTTGGTGCAGGTACTCCCGGCCCCCTGGTGGAATCCCAGCTTCGTGCCCGCGGCTACACCCTCGGCCACTTTCCGCAATCCTTTGAACTCTCTACCATCGGCGGCTGGGTGGCTTCCCGCTCCAGCGGCCAGCAATCCCTGCGCTACGGCCGGATTGAACAGATGTTTGCCGGTGGCCGGATCGAGACGCTCAAGGGCACCCTGGAAATACCCACCATCCCTGCCTCCAGCGCCGGCCCGGACATCCGGGAGATGATCCTCGGCTCGGAAGGCCGCATGGGCATCATTACCGAGGTGAAAGTCCGGGTCAGTGAACTGGCGGAGCATGAAAGCTTCCATGTGGCCTTCTTCCCTGACTGGGACAGTGCCCGCACCGCCTGCCGGAAACTGGTCCAGCAACGAACGCAGCTCTCCATGCTGCGTCTGAGCAACCCGGTGGAAACGGAAACCCAGCTGGCGTTGGCCGGGCACCCGACCCTGATCGGTCTTCTCGAGCGTTTCCTGGCCTTCCGGGGAGCCGGCCAGGGCAAATGCATGATGACGTTCGGTGTTACCGGCACTCAACGTCAATGCAAGGCAGCGCTGACCCAGGTCAGGGCCATCTGCAAGGCGTATTCCGGTGTCTATACCGGCACCCGCATGGGCGAAAAGTGGGCAGAAAAACGGTTTACCATGCCCTACCTGCGCGAAGCCCTCTGGCAAATAGGCTATGCGGTGGACACCCTGGAGACCGCCACCGACTGGTCAAACGTGGACAACCTGATGACTCTGATCGAGTCCAATCTTCGCGAAGGACTTACTGGCGAGCAGGAACGGACCCACGTGTTCACGCACCTCTCCCATTTCTACGGCCAGGGCTGCAGTATTTACACCACATACGTGTTTCGCGTCGGTGACAACTATGAACAGACCCAGCAGCGGTGGCAGAAACTGAAGCACTCGACCTCCGCGCTGATCGTCAAGAACGGCGGCACGATCAGCCACCAACACGGCGTGGGCAAGGATCACGCGCCCTACCTTCCGGTCGAAAAGGGCGAGCTGGGCATGGAGGCCATCCGGACCCTGTGCCACCAGTTTGACCCCGAGACCCTGCTCAACCCCAAGACACTGGTGGAGTAAGCCATGGCCAGAAAGGAAAGCCTTGCAGACCTGGCCACGGCCAATCCGGAATTCGATGTGGTGGTGGTCGGTGGCGGAATCACCGGCGCCGGGGTTGCCCGGGAAGCCGCGGGAAGCGGCCTCCGGACCTTGCTGGTGGAACAGAAAGACTTCGCCTGGGGCACCTCCAGCCGTTCTTCCAAGATGGTTCACGGTGGCCTCCGCTACCTTGGTAGCGGTCACCTGCGATTAGCCCGGGAATCGCTAGCCGAGCGACAGCGCCTGATGCAAGAGGCGCCGGGGCTGGTGGATCCACTCCCCTTTGTTATGCCCCATTTCCGTAAAACCTTTCCCGGCCCGAAGCTGTTTCAGCTGTTGCTAGGTATCTACGATCGCATTGCCGGCGTCAGAACCCGCCGCTACCTGAATCATCAGGAAGCCCTGCAGTGGGTTCCCGGACTTGACCCCGAGGACCTGAACGGCGCCAGCCTGTTCATGGATGGCGTGACCGATGATTCCCGACTGGTCCTTCGCGTCCTGGACGAGGCCCGGCGGGACGGCGCAATCTGCCTGAACTACACGGAGGCCAGAACACTGCGCCGGAACGCAGGCCGGATCAGTGGTATTGAACTGGTGGACACCGAGGACGGTCATACATTGACGGTCAGAACACCGCTGGTCATCAACGCCACGGGCGCCTGGGCCTCGACGCTTCAACAACAGGCGAGCACCTCGGAACCTCTTCACATACGACCACTAAGGGGGAGCCACCTGGTGGTGCCCTGGCGGCGGTTGCCGGTGTCCTGTGCTGTCTCCCTACTGCATCCGGACGACCGGAGGCCGGTGTTTGCGTTTCCCTGGGCCGGAATGACGGTACTTGGCACCACCGATCTTGATCACCAGGGAGATATGAACATCGAGCCTGGCATTTCCCCGGACGAAGTGAACTACCTGATGGCGATTGCCGGGCGGCTTTTCCCTTCGTCCGGCCTGGACCGGAACGATATTGTGTCCACCTGGGCCGGAGTGCGCCCCGTGGTAACCGATGGGTCCGGCAAGGCCGCGTCAAAAGAGAGCCGGGAGCATGTGCTGCTCGAGGATAATGGACTGGTCAGCATTGCCGGCGGCAAGCTCACGACTTTCCGCCGCGTTGCGCGGGAAGCACTTGAAATGGGTCTGGGCGAACATCGAAGGCACCTGCTGCGCCCTGATGCGAGCCCGGTGTTCACCCGGCCTTCACCAACAAACCGGCCGGCCAGGATTTCCTTTCTGACGTGGCAGCGCCTGCGGGGTTGGTATGGCGCAAACGTCGAGACCCTTGTTGAAGCAGACAATCTGGCCTCTGTCGCCCATACCGAAGTGCTGTGGGCGGAGCTCGCCTGGGCCTGCCAGCGTGAGCAGGTTGTTCACCTGGATGACCTGTTGCTGCGCCGGTCCCGACTTGGGCTGGTGTTGCCTGGCGGCGCGGCGGAAATTCTGCCGGCGATAAGACGCTATTGTCAGCCGCTGCTCGGCTGGTCCGATCAACAATGGCAGCAGGAAGAAAAACGCTACCTGAAGCTGTATAAGCAAGCCTACAGTGTGCCGGAGGGTGACGCCTGACATGAGTGAAACACCTCTGATCCTGGCCATCGACAACGGCACCCAAAGCGTTCGGGCCTTGCTGTTCGACACCCGCGGCAATCTGATTGGCAAGGGCAAGGTGGAGATCGAGCCCTATTTCTCGGAACAGCCCGGCTGGGCCGAGCAGCATCCCGATTATTTCTGGGAGAGCCTCGGGTTAGCCTGCGACAAGCTCTGGCAAAGCACCGATGCCAGCCCGGAACAAGTGGCCGGCGTTACCGTCACAACCCAACGAGGCACTGTCATCAACGTGGACCGGGACGGCCATGCTTTACGCCCGGCCATCATCTGGCTGGACCAGCGCCACGCCCGGGTTGATGCGCCGGTCAAAGGCCCCTGGGGCTGGCTGTTCAAGCTTGCCCGTCTGGAAGACACCATTACGCGGTTTCGCGAGAAAACCCAGGCCAACTGGATTGCCCAGAACCAGCCGGAGATCTGGACGAAAACCCACAAGTTTCTCCTTCTTTCCGGCTATCTCAATTTCAGGTTGACTGGACGATACCGGGATTCGACCGGGAGCCAGGTGGGTTATTTGCCGTTTGACTACAAGAAACACCGCTGGGCGGGTAAGCATGATTTCAAGTGGCAAACCATGCCTGTCAGCCCCGACCAGCTACCGGAACTCGTGGCTCCCGGTGACACCATCGGCGGGTTGCTGCCGGACGCCGCCCGGCACCTGGGTTTACCCGAGGGGCTTCCCGTCATTGCAGCAGCCTCGGACAAGGCCTGTGAGGTGTTGGGATCCGGCGGCCTGACTCCGGATGTTGGTTGTATGAGTTACGGCACTACGGCAACGATCAACACCACCAGCCCGCGATACGTGGAGCCTGTACGGCTGATGCCCCCCTATCCGGCCGCCCTGCCCGGACGTTATTCCACCGAGGTCATGATTTACCGTGGGTTCTGGATGGTCAGCTGGTTCAAGCGGGAGTTCGGCTTGAGGGAGCGGAAAATTGCCGAGCAGCAAGGCATTGAAGCGGAGGTCCTCTTCGATGAACTGGTCCGGGACGTGCCACCCGGCTCCATGGGGCTCATGCTGCAACCCTACTGGTCACCGGGTGTGCGCCAACCGGGCCCGGAAGCCAAGGGGGCCATTATCGGTTTCGGTGACGTCCACACCCGGGCTCACATCTACCGGGCGATCCTGGAAGGCCTCGCCTACGCCCTGCGCGAAGGCAAAGAACGGATTGAGAAACGCAGCGGTGTCCCCATCCGCAAACTCCGCGTTGCCGGTGGCGGTTCCCAGAGCGATGCCGCCATGCAACTGACCGCGGATATTTTCGGACTGCCCACGGAGCGACCCCACACCTATGAGACTTCCGGCCTGGGCGCCGCCATCGACGCGGCCGTTGGGCTGGGTCTGCACCCGGACTTTGAAAACGCCGTCTCTGCCATGACCCGTGTTGGCGAGTGCTTTCAGCCCGATCCTGAAACCCATTCGCTCTATAACCGGCTGTATACCGAGGTGTACCTTGACATGTACCCGCGTTTGCAGCCCATCTACCGGAAAATCCGTGACATAACGGGCTATCCCCGCTGATACTTGACTTGGCCGATGATTGTCTAAGGGGGGGCAGGAATTTCCATCAGAACCGAGCCGAAAATTTCACAGTGGTATAGACTTGAACCCTTGAAAGTCTGATTGCAGAAGGCCCATGCCACGGTACCAGAGCCAAGCCCAACGAACCGACCTGCCGATTGCCCTGCCGCAAATCGTCGGGCTTGTTGTTGTCCTGGCTTCCCTGCACCTTATTGCCCGCAACGATTTCCTGCTCTTCCATACCCTCGTGGAGATGCTCCGTATTATCGTACTGGCGGGGCTGTTCGCTCTCGCCTGGCACACCCGGCACTGGGCCACCAACAGCTTTCTCGGGGTCATCGGAACCGCCGCAATCTTCATCGCATCCCTTGAGCTGCTTCATACCATCAGCTACAAGGGCATCGGCATTTTCCCCGAGCATGACGGCAATCTGCCGACCCAGTTATGGATTGCTTTCCGCTATCTCGAAGCTGTTGCTTTCCTGATCGGGGTGATGGCCGTGAGGTGGCATATCAGCCTGAAACTACCATTCGCGGTGTTTGGCGCAGCCGCCGTGATTCTGGGGCTTGCCGTATTCTCCGGAATATTTCCGGACAGCTACCTGGAAGGCACCGGCCTGACGCCCTTCAAGATCACCTCCGAGTACATCATTGCCGGGATCTTCGCGATCACCATGGCATGGCTCTACCGCCAGAGACGGCGATTCGCCACACCGGTCTTCTACCTGATCCAGACCTCTCTGGTATTCAACATCCTGGCGACACTGACACTCACCCGATATGTCAGTGTTTATGGCTTTGCCAATGAACTGGGCCATTATCTCCTGCTGGTGTCTGCCTACCTGATTTACCGGGGCGTACTGGTGACCGGCCTGATCAGGCCCTACCAGTTTCTTTTCCGGGACCTGAAACGCCACGAAGAGCACCTCTCGGAACTGGTTGCCGAACGCACCGCGCAGCTTGCCCGCAGCGAATCCCTGACCAAAACCTTCATTGAACATTCGCCGGCACTCATCTATTTGATGGATGCCGAGGGCCGCGTGACGCTGACCAACCCTGCATTCCGGAAGCTGCTCGGAATTGAGGGGCAAGAGGTCTCCGGCAAGAGCGTTTTTGACGTCTTTCCGCCCGCTGCAGCCAAGTCGATCAATCGCCAGGATCAACGAGCACGGGACCTGGGCAAGCCAATCACCGTGACCGATATCGTGGAATTCGAGAACGAGCCGAGGATGTTCGAGGCCGTGCACTTCCCGATCCTCGATGAAAACGGCCAGCTGTCCGGGAGCGGCGCCATCGCCACTGACGTGACCGACCATCGCAGGACCCAGGCCAACTACGAGCTTATGGTTCAGGCCGCCATGGATGGTTTGCTGGTAATGGACTACGAAGCAAACTTCATCCAGGTCAACCGTGCAACGGAGGAAATCACGGGATACAGCCAGACCGAGCTGCTGGGAATGAATATCCGTGATCTGGAAGTCGATCTGGATGCCGCAGCCATCGAGCGCTCACTGGACCAGGTCATGGTTGAGGGCTCCGGGCGCCTGGAAAGCCGCTGGCGCCGGAAAGATGGCAGTGTCCGGGATGTGGAAATCAGTGCCCACGTCTTTGACGGCACATTTAGTTCGGGCTTTTTCTCCTTCGTGCGGGACATCACCAAACGTAAGTCCAACCTGGCCCGAATCGAGTTCCTCGCCCACTACGATCCCCTGACCAGGCTGCCGAACCGGGCCCGATTCGAGGAATTGGTCAATGATCGCCTCGCACAAGCAGGATCCGGGGGCAGTCGCTACGCCCTGGTTTACCTGGATCTGGACAACTTCAAGGACATCAATGATTCGCTAGGCCATACCATCGGCGATAACCTGCTGAAGGAAGTGGCCCGGCGTCTGGGCACCCTCCCCCCGGAAACCCATGTTATCGCTCGTGCGTCCGGGGATGAATTCATGGTGTTGGCCAAGCTCGGGCCCGAAGAGAAAGCCTGTGTGCATGAGATGGAAAGGCTTCATCAGTTATTCGGAAACAGTTTCAAAATAGATGGGCACCATCTGGCGACGTCCGTTTCCATGGGCGTGGCACTGTTCCCCGATGACAGCGATGACTTCACCACGCTCTCCCGTAATGCGGACACCGCCATGTACGCTGCCAAAATGGAGGGAAGAAACACCTACCAACGTTTCGATACCACCATGCAGGAGAAGGCATTCGAGCGGCAGAATCTGCTGGCCAAGCTGCGCGGAGCGCTGGAAAGAAAGGAAATGGAAGTCTATTACCAGGCCCAGATGGACCTCGCCACTCGTAAGATCATCGGCGCAGAGGCGATTCTGCGCTGGAACAACCCCGAGCTCCAATGGGTATCCCCGTCACGCTTTATCCCGATTGCCGAAGAAAGCGGCCTGATCGTGGAGATTGGCGAATGGGTACTGCGGGAAGCCTGCCGGCAAGGCAAGGCCTGGCTGGATAGCGGTATGCCGCCGATTACCCTGGCAGTCAACCTGTCTGCAATCCAGTTCCAGCGGGGTGACCTGTGTGACAAGGTCGGCGGGATACTGGACGAGACTGGCTTCGAGGGCCGTTACCTCGAACTGGAACTGACGGAATCCGTCCTGATCGGCGACCACAAGCGGGTCGTCAACACCATTCAGGGACTGAAACAACGCGGCATTCACCTTGCCATCGACGACTTTGGTACCGGGTATTCCAATCTCGCCTACCTGAACCGCTTCGCGGTGGATAAGCTCAAGATCGACCGCTCCTTCATCCACGACATGGGTGACGATCCCAATAACTCTTCAGTCGTGCTTGCGATTATCCGCATGGCCCACAGCCTGGGCCTGAAAGTGATTGCCGAAGGCGTAGAGAATGGAGCCCAGCTGGAGCAGCTCGACCGACTGGCCTGTGACGAAGTCCAGGGTTATCACCTCGGCAAGCCAATGCCTGCCACCTCGTTTCAGCGCCTGCTCAACAACGGGGTCATGACCCTCCCCGATTGAGAGCCTCAAAGCTTGCCCGCAACAGCTCGCACACTTCCTCGTCGGTCACCGGATCAAAATTCCGGTAGAACTGCCCCACATAATTGAAGTCTGCCGGCTCCTGCAGGCAGATGCAGTGATCCACCATATCCTCGTATTTTTCGGCCGTGCCTTCCGGCCCGGCCGGAATGGCAACGATCAGTGATCTGGCTCCGGCGCTCCTGACCATTTCAATCGCCAGGTCCATGGTGGCGCCAGTTGCAATACCATCGTCAACCAGGATCACCTGCCGACCCTGAAGATCCGCTGTCGGAGCATAGCCCCGATAGGCCTTTTTGCGTTCGCGGATAACGCTGAGTTCCAGATCCCTTACCCGTTTTATCTGATCCGAGGTGATCGCCAGCGAACGCACCAGCTCAGAATTGAGGTGCGGTATACCATCCTCTCCCACGGCACCCATGGCCACTTCCGGTTGCCAGGGCACTCCGAGCTTGCGGATGTTCAGGAAGTCCAGCTGCAGGTGCAGCCCCCGGGCAACCTCGTAGCCGACAGGGATGCCTCCTCGAGGCAAACCGAGGACAACGGCAGTGGGCTCGATCTGCATGGTAGCCAACACTTCTGCCAATCGTGCGCCTGCGTCTTTTCTGTCTTTGAAACGTAATTCGGCCATCCTTGCCTCCACGATCCCAATTCAGCTTCCTTCCGACAATAGTAGCGTCAAGCCAGCCCATCGGAAAATTTCTGTACGGGCAAACCTACGTACAACCCACACCTTCCGTTACGGCTTTTCTTGATCCAGATCTAACGCGCTAAGCTCATCTGGTTCTATAGTTATCCTACACGGAAGAATAGAATGGTAGGCAAGGCCGCCAAAGCCCTGCCAGGTAGTTGCCAATCAACGGCTTCTGTCCGGATTTGTATCAGTTACGGTGATCCGGCGTAACACCGTCAACGGATGTGGCCATGATGTATTTTCGCAACTATAGAAAAGCTTTTTTTGGAACCCTCCTGACCTCTGCCTTTCTCGCTGGCTGCGACGGCAGTTCGTCCAACTTTGGCAGCTTTCCGGATGTGATTGATAACGGGGGGACTATCCCCCAGACCGATATATCCCCGGCTGTACTCGATAGTGCCGCGTCTTTCCTTGGCGCCGCCACCGGCAAAGAGATACCGCTTTCGGTGGATTCGGTCATTTTTATCAATTCGGCACTGGGACTGAACGATGTCCCCGATGATCCGCAGAACCTTTTTGGTGACCTGTGGATGATCGTACGCGATGCCTATGGCGTTCCGGTACTGGACACCCAGGGCTGCGTACAACCCATCGCCTCGGAAACAATCACGCTTCCCGACGGCACCACGACCGACACCGTGCCAATGGTGATTGACACTCTGGAAGAGGTACCTGTGTGCGCGGTCGCCGAGGGCTACGAGCAGTACACCATCGAGCTGGAGATCGGCCGGCTGAACATGGTTCGTACCATGACCCAGAATCCCACCGTGTTTGCGCGGGCTCTGGAAGAGGCCATCAAGAACATCAATGCCTCCGAATCGATCAAACTTGACCCTGCCGGGCGGCTGATCCTGGTTTCCAGTGATCCGGTCACCGGTGCACCCATTGAAAACACCATCGACTCTCCGCGTGAGAACCTCGCTCTCTACAATGCACTTCTCAAAGAGGGCCGTATTGCTGGTTTCGGTCCGGAGAAACACGAGGGCGGCCAGACCATCGCACCGCAATGGCTCGAGATCCGGGAAGACCTTGAACTCGGTGACCTCGCCTATCTGCGGGACGGCACGCCGGGACGGGACCATGGTGTTGATCTGCATGATGGCTATGCCGATCTGTCACAAGCGGTTCATGACCGGCAACTTGACTATGCAACCCAGTCTTTGAGCTACATCCAGTATTATGACGACGGCAGCGCCTGCCATTACCGTGATGAGACAGGATATGCATGGGAACAGGTCTTCGGCCTCGAGGGATACAGCGGAGCGAACATCAGCGGTTTCATGACACATGCAGACGACGCACGGCGCACCATCGTGTTCATGCACGATGTTATCCAGGATATGCCGGAAGCACCACTGCAAACCCTCCCCACAGCAGACGGAAGGGTTGACTTGATGCATGCAGCCGCTGCCTTCCTGGGTGGTGCCTCCAATAAGAGCGTGCCCCTGACCATTGACGGCCTGGTGTTCATCAATACCGTCCTGGGCCTGAACGAAGGCGTCGAGTTCACCAATAAAGGTGAAGTATTCGGTGATCTCTGGGAATTGGTACGCGACGAGAATGGGGTTCCGGTTCTGGACGGTAATGATTGTCCGCAGCCGGTCTCGGTGAATGGTGGTACCGTGCCAATGGAATTCGATGTGGATTCCGGCGAGTGCGTGATCGTTGAGGGATACGAAGATGATGTGATTGAACTGGAGCTTGGCCGCCTGAACGTGGTACGGGTGGCGCTCACCAACCCACGCGTGCTCGACCGGGCCCTGTACGATGTCATGAACTCCATCAATGCCTCCGTCGGCCTCAAACTCGACCTCTCCGGACGTCTCGCCTATGGCATTGACGATGGCACCGGTAACGTGACCTATCAAACTGTCGATTCCCCTCTGGCAGGCCTGTCGCTGTACTGGGCGCTCATGCGCTGGGGCAAGCTGGAGGGCAGCGTTGAAATCATGCAGGACGGCACGTGGACCTCTGTAGACCTGGCCATCAAGCCGGAGCTTGAGCAACAGCTGACTGATGAAGGACTGTTGTTCCTGATGAAAGGCACTGCCGCCTGCCAGGGCAATGCCGCCGATTGCGGAGCAAAACGCCTGACCAGCGGTTACGTGGACTACAGCGCCTTCAACCACACCACCGAAACCATCTACTCCGGTGCCATGGTGAATTTCGTGGAACGTCAACCGGATGATCTAAGCTGCGCCTACGGCGACCGCACGGAAGACGTTTGGGTCCGAGTGCTGGGCAGCGACGACTACACTGGCAGCAACATAGACGCCTTCGTCAAGCAGGCAGAGGATACCCGCAACGTCATCCAGTTCATCCACACAGTGATTCAGGATCCATTGCCGGAAGCCATCTGACATAAACTTGACTTCAAACCCCGCTTCGGCGGGGTTCTTCGTGTTATCCGGTCCAGGTCACGCCTGCTTCCCGGATAGCGGGTACTGCACCATGATCCCGTTACGTCCCTGTCGCTTTGCCCGATAAAGGGACCGGTCACAGACTGACAGCAATTCACGAACCGTTATGACCTCATCCCTGCAACTGACCACCCCCGCACTCAGGGTGACCCGGAAATCGTGGCTCTCGTCACTGACAAAGCTCTCGTTTTCAATGGCACGCCGAAGGTCTTCCGCCACCTGAGCCGCGTTCTCCAGGGACGTTTGTGGCATCAGTATGAGAAATTCCTCCCCACCGGTCCGCGCTACCACGTCGGATTTTCGCACCCGGCGCTGAATCAGGTCACCGAACCGCTTCAGGACCGCATCCCCGACTGGATGGCCGTAGGCGTCATTGATTGCCTTGAAGTGGTCGAGATCCACTGCAATCAGGGAAAACTCACCGCCATAGCGATCCTGCTGTGTAGCCGTCTCTTCCAGTTTGCGTATGAAGTAGCGGCGATTGAAAAGCCCGGTAAGCTCATCGGTAACAGACAGTCTTTCGAGTTCCAGCTCCAGACGCTTTTCATCGTCAATGTCGATCACCATGCCCTGCCAGACCACTTTGCCATCCGGCTCCCGCTCCGGCTTCGCCACCCCCCGAAGCCAGCCCGTCAATCCGCTGTTAATCACCCGGTAATCGCATGCCCATTGCTCGAGACTTTTGAACGACTCGGCGATGGAATCGTGAACTGCCTGGAGATCATCAGGGTGAATATGCTGGAAAAGCAATCCGGCGTCAGAACAGGCTTCCTCCGGGGTAAGTCCAAAGAAATCCTCAACCTTTCTACTCATGTACGTGAAGTAGTAGCGGCCGTCCGGCTCCATGACGAAGGTGTAGATGATACCAGGGAGGGATTCTGCCAGATGCGAAAGCCGGTGCTCGGTGATCTTCTCTTCAGTCACATCAAGATGGGTTCCCATGAGCCACCGTGGGTGGAAACCATCTGTGCCGTCGAGCAGCATTCCACGAGTATGGATGTAACGCCACTCACCATCCTTGTGCCGCATCCGG
Source organism: Marinobacter sp. DUT-1 (assembly GCF_050379415.1). Classification (NCBI taxonomy): domain Bacteria; kingdom Pseudomonadati; phylum Pseudomonadota; class Gammaproteobacteria; order Pseudomonadales; family Marinobacteraceae; genus Marinobacter; species Marinobacter sp. DUT-1. The sequence goes on along the minus strand of NZ_JBNRLS010000002.1, from coordinate 262,601 downwards.
ATGACACACTCAAACTGAGGCCCCTTGCCATCCAGATAGTCCTGCAAGGCTTTCCAGGCTATGGCCAGGTCTGCCGGATGGCAAAGGCGTTCCCATGTGGCAAAGGTAACCGGTGCCAGTTCTTCCAGGGTATAGCCCAACATGGCAGCCCAACGTTCGTTAAAAATGACATCGTTGGTGTCCAGATTCCATTCCCAGGTACCTGCACCGGTGCCATCCAGTATGGCCTTAAGCCGGGTTTCCGGAGATAGCTGCATCCTGTCCCTCCGAACTGGCATTTCCGGCCGGCCAGCATTCCCCGATACCTAACGGCGGACGCGATCCGGCGACCGGAAAACCGAACAAACATTCAGAGTAATAAGTGTAGCTGAAAACGGGGGTGTACAGACGGGGATGAGCTACGCAGGGCTCAATCGGCACGCTGCGTACTTGAACTCCGGAATCTTCCCGTCCGGATCCAGCGCCGGGTTGGTGAGCACGTTAGCTGCCGCCTCCACAAATGCGAAGGGGACGAACACCATGCCCTCGGGCATGGTCTGATCGGCCCGCGCCGTCAGGGTGATGCTGCCACGCCGCGTGGCAATTTGGATGGCATCGCCCGAGGCTATGCCCAGGCGAGCCAAATCCGCGGGTGCCAGAAAAGCGGCAGCCTCAGGCTCACGCTCGTCCAATACCCGGCTGCGACGGGTCATGGCGCCGGTGTGCCAATGCTCAAGCAGTCGTCCGGTTGTTAGCACGATGGGATAGGCTTCATCCACCGGCTCGTCCGGCGGCAGCGGCCGGGTTGGTGAGAACCTGGCCAGGCCTCCGGCTCTGGGAAAGGCATCAGAGAAGACAACGTCCTGCCCCGGCGCGTCTTCGGCCGGACATGGATAGGTCACCGATCCTTCGCGCTCCAGTCGGGACCAGGAGATACCATCGAGTGAATGCATGCCCTGCTTCATCTCGGCAAACACCTGCTCGGGGCCTGCATAGATCCAACCCAGCCCGAAACGCCGGGCAATTTCCTGGATAACCCACCAGTCGGGCTTTGCCTCCCCTGGCGGCGACATTGCGGCACGGCCCATTTGTACCTGCCGGTTGGTGTTGGTGACGGTGCCTGATTTCTCCGACCAGGCGGCGGCAGGCAGGATAACGTCGGCAAACTGGGCGGTCTCTGTAACGAACAGGTCCTGCACCACCAGATGCTCAAGGGCAGCGAGCGCGGCCCGGGCGTGGGTCAGGTCCGGGTCGGACATGGCGGGGTTTTCGCCGAGGATGTACATGCCCTTGATGGTGCCCGCTTTGATGGCGTCCATAATCTCCACCACGGTGAGCCCCGGCTCCGGGTCCAGTTCAGTATTCCAGAGCTCTTCGAAGGCGGCGCGCAACTGGGCATCCCCGACCGGTTGGTAATCCGGTAGTACCATGGGGATCAACCCGGCATCGGAGGCACCCTGCACATTGTTCTGCCCCCGCAATGGGTGCAGGCCAGTGCCGGGCCGGCCAGTATGGCCGCATGCGAGCGCCAGGGAAATCAGGCATCGCGCGTTGTCGGTGCCGTGCACGTGTTGGGAGATGCCCATGCCCCAGAAGATCATCGCGCGCTCGGCACCCGCGTAGGTTCGGGCCACTTCACGAATGACCTCAGGTGCCACGCCGCAGACCGGGCTCATCACTTCCGGGGTCATACCTTCAACGCTCGCTGCCAGAGCCTCGAAGCCTTCGGTATGGGCGTCAATGTAGGCCTGGTCAAAGAGTCCTTCGCTGATAATCACATTGAGCATGGCGTTAAACAGTGACACGTCGCCACCCGGCGAGAATCGCAGGCTGCGCCAGGCATAGGCATCCAGCGCCTGACCCCGCGGATCGATGATGATCAGTTTGGTACCGTTGCGTGCCGCCTGCTTGAAGTAGGTGGCGGCCACAGGGTGGTTTACCGCCGGGTTGCAGCCAGTGAGGATGACCACGTCCGCCTCCAGGGCCTGCATGAAGGAAGCGGTTACTGCACCCGAGCCCAGGCACTCCATCAATGCGGCCACGGAGCTGGCGTGGCAAAGCCGCGTGCAGTGGTCGACGTGGTTGGAGCCGAAACCGGTGCGCACCAGTTTCTGGAACAGCCAGGCTTCTTCATTGGAGCACTTGGCACTGCCGAAGCCAGCGAGTGCATCGGGGCCATGTTGCGCTTTTAATTGGGTTAACCCGCCTGCCGCAAGATCCAGCGCCTCTTCCCAGCTTGCCTCTCGAAAGTGCGTTAACGGATTGGCCGGATCAAAGTCAGGGTCGAGCCACTTGGCCACCCCCTCCCGACGAATCAAAGGCCGGGTGAGCCGCGCCGGGTGTGAGGGGTAATCGAAGCCGAAACGGCCTTTCACACAGAGCCGGCCCTGGTTTGAGGGCCCGTCTTTGCCTTGCACAAAGAGAATACGCCCTCGCGGCTCGCCTGCTCTTCCCTCGGCATTGGCAGGCTCATCTTTCACGTGATAGGTCAGTTGGCAGCCCACCCCACAATAGGGGCAAACGGAGTCCACAGTGCGGTCGGCCGTGGCCGAGTCTCCGCGGCCCTGGGCATCGATCAGGGTGGCGGGCATGAGCGCGCCGGTCGGGCAGGCCTGCACGCACTCGCCACAGGCAACGCAGGTGCTGTCTCCCATGGGATCATCGAAATCAAACACTACCTTGGAGGCGGCGCCACGGTGTGCCAGGCCGATGACATCGTTGCCCTGCACCTCGCGGCAAGCGCGCTCGCACAAGCCGCAGGTGATGCAGGCATCCAGATTCACGTTCATGGCAGAGTGAGTGGCGTCATGGCCCCGGGCGTGGGCCAGCGAATCCGACCGCGGCGAAACATGGTGAACCGTTGGTTCTTCTCGCTCTGAATGGGCCGGGAGGCGTTGGCGCACCGCAGCGGCATCAATCGCCAGTTGATCCGCGGTTTCCCACAGATGGCTTGAACGATCGGGGCTGCTATCTCGCGGAGGTTGATCGGCCAGCAGCAATTCCAGCACGCCCTTCCTGGCTTCCTGGGCTCTCGTGGAACCCGCACTTCGTACCACCATGCCGGGCGTGGCCTCGCGGATACAGCTTGCGGCGAGCACCCGCTCACCCTCCACTTCCACCATGCAGGCGCGGCAATTGCCATCCGCGCGGTAACCCGGGGCGTCTTTGAAGCACAGGTGCGGGATGGTCTCGCCGGCGCGCTTGGCCACCTGCCACAGGGTTTCGCCGGGGTAGGCCTGCACTTCAACGTTGTCCAGTGTCAGGGTAAAGCTTGTGCTGGAATGGCTCATGGCTGCCTCCCCTAACCTTTCGCGATCAGGTTGCTGCTGGCGAGTTCGCTGCGGAAGTCTCGCAGCAGACTGAGTACCGGATTGGGCGCGGCCTGGCCCAGTCCGCAGATGGAAGCATCCGCCATTACTCTGGCCAGCTGCTGGAGCGTCTGCTCATCCCAGGTATCGCGCTCCAATAACGTGAGCATTTTCTCGGTGCCCACACGGCAGGGCGTGCACTGGCCGCAGGACTCATCCGCGAAGAAGCCCAAAAGGTTGGAGGCTGCCGCGGCCAAATCGTCCTGATCAGACAGAACGATGACCGCGGCAGAGCCTATGAAACAGCCATGCTCCTGCAGGGTGTCGAAGTCCAGGGGAATGTCTGCCTTGCTGGCCGGCAGTATGCCGCCGGACGCGCCGCCGGGTAGATAGGCCAGGAGTCGATGCCCGTCGGCCATGCCGCCGCAGTATTCCTCGACCAACTCATTGAGGGTGATGCCCGCGGGAGCGAGGTGAACCCCGGGCCGCGCGACCCGCCCGGAGACCGAAAAACTCCGAAGGCCACGACGACCATGCCGCCCCTGGCTGGCGAACCAGTCGGCGCCCTGGGCGTGGATGCGCGGAATCCAGTAAACCGTCTCGACGTTGTTAACCAGGGTGGGCTGGTTAAACAGTCCGTTCTGGGCAACGAACGGCGGGCGATGGCGTGGCTTGCCGGGTTTGCCTTCGAGGGACTCGATCAGGGCGGACTCCTCGCCGCAGATGTACGCGCCTGCGCCCCGCCGCAGGATCACGAAACCGGGTTCTACGATGCCGGCAGCTTCCAGCTCGGCAACGGCGTCTTTCAGCACACCGAGGAGGCCGGGATATTCATCCCGCAGGTAGATGTAGAGAGCCTTCGTCTCAACCGCCCAGGCGCTAACCAGTGCACCTTCCAGGAAGACGTGGGGTTCTCGTTCCAGGTAATAACGATCTTTGAAGGTGCCCGGTTCACCCTCGTCGGCATTGATCACCGCGTAACGGGGCCCGGGTTCGGCCCGCACGGCCTGCCATTTACGGAACGTGGGGAACCCGGCACCGCCGAGGCCGCGCAGACTTGCATGTTCCAGTTCCTGCATCAGCGATTCGATGCTCACCCGGCCTTCGTGGCAATCGGCGAGTAATTGATAGCCACCTACCGAGCGGTAATCCGCCAGCTTCTGCCAATGGATTTCGTCGGGTTGAACCTGCTTTTGTTCAACTGCCGCGCCAACCGTCTGGGCAGTGGCGTTGCATACGTGATGTTGTCCCACGGCCACCACGGGTGCTGTATCGCAGCGCCCCATGCAGGGCGCATGGACCACACGCACCTGGCTCGGGTCAGTCCCATCAGCCAGTGCCTCGTGCAGTGCCCCTGCGCCCGCCAGTTGGCAGGAAAGCGAATCACACACCCTCAGAGTTATATCCGGCGGTGGGGTTTGTTCATCGTGAATGACGTCGAAATGGGCGTAGAACGTGGCCGTTTCATAAATGGCGGCCATGGGCAGGTTCATGAAAGTCGCAAGGGCCCGGAGTCGGGGCATGGGGAGGTAACCGTCTGCGTCCTGCATTACATGCAGGTGCTCGATAAGGCGATCGCGGTGGCGCAATGACGAATCGACACGTTCGTCACCAATCAGGTCCCGCAGCTCCGACAATGCCGAGGGTTCCAGTTGGCGGCCACGAGGAGAAGCGCGCCGGGGTTTGACCTTCTTTTCGTCTGTTCTCATTGTTTTTGACCAGGCCCCGAAGTATGAAAGACAGCCATGTCGGCTGGCCTGACTAGTTACCCGTCATTGAAGCATATCAGGCTGTGGTGCCACCAGAGGATCGTAAATCCGGATAGGTAGTCGGCCCTGGCCTCAAATCTTCAAGGTATCCGACATCGAACCCACGCTTGATGAGGGTGTCGGCCGTTTGTCGCCCTTCCGATATATGGATGCAGTTAGATAACCTAGGAGTGCCGAGCTACTCTCAACCTATATGAGGCGTCATCTGTCGCTGCATTTAGCGCCAATCAGGAGGATTTTCATTCAAAATGCAAGATAGAAATGGAGCTCGATCAGTCTCACAAGAAAGTGAGGAGAAGTTTTACGAGTTGATAGAGAGTCTCCCGATGGTGGCTGTCCAGGGCTATGACCGACAGCGACGGGTAATATACTGGAATGAAGCAAGCACGCGTATTTACGGCTATTCCCGGGAAGAAGCCCACGGGGAGTTATTGGAAGACCTGATCATTCCCGAACACATGCGCGACGACGTGATCAACGCGCATCGCAACTGGCTCGAAAACGATATTGGCATCCCCGCCGAGGAACTTGAACTCAAGCACAAACACGGGCATTTGGTTCCTGTTTACTCAAGCCATGTGATGATCAAACAGGAAACCGGCGACTGTGAGATGTTCTGCATCGACATCAGCCTGGAGGAACAAAAACGTGCAAGGGATGAACTGTACCAGCGAGCCAGCTTCGATGATCTGACCGGCTTACCGAACCGGCATTTGATGGAAGCAGAATTGTCGAGCAGATTGGACGAAGCCAACCGTTTGCAGCAGGAGGTGGCAGTCGTTTTTATCGATCTGGACAATTTCAAGGTTATAAACGACACCCTTAGTCATCATCACGGCGACAACCTGCTGAAAGCCGTCGCCAAGACTCTTAAAGGGGAACTTCGTGGTGGAGACATGCTGAGTCGATTTGGCGGAGACGAATTTGTCCTGCTGCTATTCGACTTCGAGGGCCCCGAAGGAATACACGAACTTGTTCTCAGGTTGCTCAACGCCCTGGAAAATGAGGTTCATCTCAATGATGATTGCTATCAGGTTACTGCCAGTTTCGGTGTAAGCCTGTTTCCACATAACGGCACCACTGTCGCCGAGCTTATGGGCAATGCAGACGCGGCTATGTACGAAGCAAAAGACGCCGGTAAAAATGGCGTTTGCTTCTACACCCCGGACATGAACGACAGGCTGGTCCGCTACCAGGAAATTACCAGCCTTCTTCGGGACGCCCTCAGCAACGATGGTTTCGAGTTGTATTTCCAACCGCAGGTCAATTTGCAAGAAAAAAGGAGCGACTCCTGCGAGGCCCTTCTGCGCTGTTTTAACGGGCAATCCAAAGCAGTCTCCCCGGCCACGTTCATTCCAGTGGCGGAAAAGTCCGGCCTCATCAATCGGATTGGCGAATGGGTGATCGAAGCCGCATGTAAACAACTAAGCGTCTGGCAAAAAACCCCTTTTAAAAACCTGCGGGTCGACATTAACCTGTCAGGACGTCAACTGACTAACCCGCATCTGGCCAACCATATTCTTGAAACCCTTCAACGCTACAGCCTCAGGCCCGAACAGCTTGGGGTGGAATTGACTGAGAATGAGGTTTTCGGCACCGATGAAAGCCAAATGAGACAGCTGGAAAAGCTTAAGCAGGCTGGAGTTCATATCTCGATCGACGACTTCGGCACCGGATATTCATCACTCGTCTATCTGCGAAGACTGCCGGTTTGCGGAATAAAAATCGACCGCAGTTTTCTTCAACACGCCATGAAGAATAATGCGGACATGGCAATCATGCAGGCTATGATTACGGTCGGCCATAGCTTGGGCTTAAGTGTTTTGGTCGAGGGCGTTGAAACAGATGAACAAGCAAACCTGGTGACAAGCCTGGGTTGCGATATCGCCCAGGGTTTCCTCTACGCCAAGCCCATGCCGGCAGATGAATTTGAGAAATTTCTGAGCAACTTCTGACCAACCCACCCTATCCCTGCTTGTGTTCCGTCAACAGGTCCTTCCCTAAATAGTACCGACAAAACACAGGAAACAGTCGGCCATACCAGTTCGAAACCCGAGATCGTGTCTATCAAGACAATTCAGGGAGGTAAGACCTTTATTTTCAGGGAAAAAATGGAGGCGCGGGTCGGAATCGAACCGGCGTACACGGAGTTGCAGTCCGCTGCATAACCACTCTGCCACCGCGCCGGGGAAAGCCTGTGATACTGGCTTTTTGCTCTCAGGAGGCATTGAGAGACTTGAATTGTGATTTCCAACCGGCGTACCGGAGAGAAATTGGAGCGGGAAACGAGATTCGAACTCGCGACCCCAACCTTGGCAAGGTTGTGCTCTACCAACTGAGCTATTCCCGCTCTCCGTCAAGAGGCATTGCCTCGTCAACGGCTGCGTATTCTACGGATTACGGTTCCGGCGTCAATACTTTTTTTCAAGTTTATGTTTTATAGGGATTTATTGATCAAACTTTGTTCTCCGCGCTTGCACGTGTAAATGCCTATGCGAAAGTTCTGGGCTTTTCCGGGTGGCAGGAGTACAGTGGCTCTCGTTGGAAAGATTTAGCAAAGCATTTCATCAATAAGACACTGCCAAGCATTAGCAAGTCCTGTTTTTGATCCCGCCAGTTTTTTGTTTCCCGCACAACGCTGATCAGTGATCACAGTGATTCCTGGCGGCACTTTGAAAATATTGAATTCAGGATTTTTATCTATGTCTACTACCACCGGCACCGTCAAGTTCTTCAACGAATCCAAGGGCTTCGGCTTCATCACTCGCGAAAGCGGCCCGGACGTATTCGTTCACTACAGCGCTATTCAGGGCGGCGGTTTCAAGACTTTGGCTGAAGGCCAGCAAGTCGAGTTCACCGTTACCCAGGGCCAGAAAGGTCCTCAGGCGGAAAACGTGATTGGCCTGTAAATAACAGCCAAGACACGAAAAAGGCAGCTTCGGCTGCCTTTTTTCGTTTTCAGGGTGCTGGCTCGCTCTTCAGCGCCTGCAGATCCCTGGGCTCGACGCCCAGATCCTGCCAGTTTTCCGGGTGGCAGGTGAACAACAGAATCTGATGGCGCTGCGCCGCATCGAACAGAATCCGTTTCATTCCATCCAGCCGCTCTGCATCGGAGTGCACCAGAGTATCGTCCAGAATAATCAGCGTTGGCCGCCCCGCTTCCCGTAGCAAGTCCGCATACGCCAACCGGCTGATCAAACCCATCTGCTCCCGCGCCCCGAAACTAAGTTCCGTCATCTGTCCCAGCTCGTTGCCACGGGTAAATCTGCCCGGCATCAGATGTTCATCCACCTCCAGCGTTGCCTCCGGGAAGAGCACCGAAAGGTAGTGATCCAGGTGTTTCTGCAGCGGTGCCTGCAGCCGACGGGTCAATGCCTGGCGTTTGCGAGTGAGCACATTCAACAGTAGATCAAGTGCCTCTGCACGCCGGTGCAGTTCGCCATACCGGCGATTGATATGCTCAAACTCCCCGGATTTCTCACTAAGCTGTTCCTCAAGGCCTTCTGCCCCCCAGGCTTCCAGCCGGACCCGGATATCCCGAAGTTCCCGCTCCCGGTTCTCCTGGGCTTTCTGCTGTGTTTCCGCGGCCTGCCGGAAGCGCTGGATGTCTTGTTGAAGCAGCTCCGGTCGGGCCTCGCGTATCTTTTTATCCAGTACTTCCAGGTTGCCCAGTACGGTCGCTTCCCGCCTTTCCGCTTCCGAGATCTTGTCGGCAAGTTCCCGAAGCTGACGCTGACTCTGGGAGTTTTTCAACTCATCACTGAGCTGCTGCCATTCCCGGTTGGCGTTTTCGACATTCTGTCTGGCGGTCAGGATGGCTGTCAGGTGGTTCCTCCGGGCCGCTTCGGCTTCTGAAAGTCGCTGCTCCGCCTCTTTTCTGCCCCTTTCGGCCCCGGCGAGGCCCGGGAGGTTGGCGTCAGGCGTCCCCGCAGACTTCAGTAATGCCTCGAGCTCCCCTTTTCGAGCCTCCAGATCCGCAAAAGTATCCCGGGTTACGGTCTGAAGACGTTCCAGGCCCTGTGGTGCAACCGACACCAGCAGGTCCTCAGTGTGCTTCAGTCTGCTTTCCGCATCCCGATACCGCGCCAGCTTCTGTTCCGCGTCCTCAACGCTACGGGCACCGAGTGTTCGGAGATGTTCGCCCAGAGTTTGCTCAAGATGCGCCAGGGTCCGCCGGACACTCGCTAGATCTTCACCCCCCGGCGTAATTCCGAGCCTTCCCACACCGGGAATCTCCAATGTGGTCTCCTCAAGCAGGCGACGTTCACCCTCCCCGTTGATGCTTTCGTCACCGAGATGCAGGCTGTGTCCCCGCTCCAGCTGCCAGGTCAGGCGTGTGGCGATGGCCTGGGACCTGATCGCTTCTTCGTCAAACTGGCGCCGGGTCACCCTGGCATGTTGCACCAGATCAGGGTCAATCCTGTTCTCCTGCTTCTGTTTTCTGGCCTCGTCCAGTTTTTTCTGGAAATCGGTGGCCTTGTCCAGGCTCTGCCGGAGAGTCTTGTACTGGTTATCCAGCCCGGTGACTTCCTGTTTGAGCCTGGCCAGAGTTTCCAGCTGGCGAGCCTGCTCAACGGTTTTAAGCGACGCACCATAGGCGTCACGGGCATCCTGAAGAGCCTTGTCGAAAGCGGGGGTTCGGGCCTCTTCCTCGGCCAGAGTCTCCCGAGCCTTACGCAGATCGGTTTCCCGCTGCTCCAACTTTTTGCCCTGACTTTGCACCTGCTCCAGGTTCTGGCGGAGCAGATTCAGGTTCTGGCGCACATGATCGAGCGTTTCCTGTTCTCTAATCTGCTGCCCCTGAAGCGACTCCACCTGACGGAACTGCTCCTGAGCCTGCTCCATCCTGCGACGGGCTTCCTCCCAGGGTCGGTCCCGGCTCGCCCGCTCAAACTCAGCCGTCAGTGTTCCAAGGCGATCGACCTGGGCCTGGTATTGCTCAATCCGGGCTTTTAACTCGGCAATCTCCCCTTCCTGTTCAGCCCGTTCCTTTTCGAGCTGCAGGTATTCCCCCCGGGGTTTTCCGGTTCCGGTAAGCAACTCCGCGCGCTGCTTTTCCACTGCCTGGATCACGTCATCGCCGCCGGTGCTGGCCACTTCGCCCACCAGATTGTTGAGAGCGGATTTCAGGTGATCGCCAGCGTGCTCAACGGCCTTCTCGATATCCTGGCCGGTGCCCTGCTCAACCCAGAGCAAACCCGGGATCCCCCAGTGCTCCTCCTTGCTCGCACCTTTCTTGGGAAACTGATAACCCAGCAATTCGGCGAGTTTCTCTTCCGCTTCTTCACCGCTGAAACTCTGGCCATCTATCTGAAGATCACAACGCTTTCGCTGGAGGAAGCTTTTGGTCAGTGACCATTGGTGGCCGCCGTGCTCGAACCCCAGTTCAATCGACGGTGCGGCTGCAGAATCGCCCCAGGGGCGCAGGTCTTCAACGGATTTGGAGCGGTGGCGCTCAAAAAAGGCGGCTCGGATGGCTCGTACCAGGGTGCTTTTACCCGATTCATTCGGGCCGTGAATCAGGTTGATACCGGGCTGGAGCCCTTCCAGAGTTATCGGATTACGGAACTGGCGAACCTGCTCGATCCTCAGTCTTTTGAGTCTCACTGGCTTACCTCCTGCTTACTACTATTCAGCAGGCCCGTAAGGATAGCCAGGGCATCCCTTGCCGGTTCAGGGTTGTCTCCAACCTGGAGCTGTCTCAACTCCTCAATGGTTTCCCCCAGATAGCCATCTGCGTTAAGCGCCGCGATATCCTCTTCGGTGGGCTCGAGCTGGAGGGCGGCACGGTCACAGCTAACACTTCGGAACCTCGCCTCCGCTAGTGAGAGCGCATGATCGAGACGCTGAAGCCCTTCCAGGGTAATCGCACCATCGAGGCGGATATCCAGGACCGACGCTTCCGGAAGCGCCTCCATCCGCTCAACCAGCCGGTCCAGGTCCGAGGGCACAGATAGCGTTTCCCGCCACTGATGCCAGCGGTAGCGGGCGGTATCAACGCTCTTGACGTCTGGCACCGCGCCAGGCGCGGCAATATCAACAACCAGAGCATAGCCGGCTTCGTTGTTCCGGAAACGCTCCGGCTCCGGCGTACCGCTGTACCATGTTCGCTCGTTTATCCGCCTGGCGCCGTGCCAATCCCCCAACGCCAGGTAATCAAGGTTGGCCTGCTCCGCCCGGTTCGGTGCAATCGGGTTGGTCGCATCCACTTCATCAGGCAGAACACCCTGTACGCTGCCGTGGGCCAGACCCACCCGCAGAAGACCGGCGGGCGTCTCACGCTCGCTGAACTCTTCGGTCAGGTCACTGTAGGTATGGCGCTGGGTCAGCGGTGCGCTTAGCACTGCAATCCCTTGGTCCTCCAGCAGGATCACATCCGGTTCAAGGGCAAGGTGAACGTTATCGGGTACCGCCTTGAGCCTCCGGGCCCGTGTCCAGACGCTCTCGGCGAGGGCTGCATCGTGGTTGCCGGGGAGCATGACCCAGGGGCCCTTGAAAGCACCGGTGGCATTGAATACCCGGCGAATTGTCCGGTCGGATACTCCCTGGGCGTCGAACACATCACCCGCTACCAGCACCGCATCGCATTCCTGCTCGACCGCCAGTTGTGCCAGCCTTTCGATGGCCACGTAACGGGCCTCCACCAGCGCAGCGCCATCTTCCGTTTCAAAACGACTGAACGACCGACCCATCTGCCAGTCTGCAGTATGAAGAAATCTGGGCACAAATATTCCCCTGTCAGAATGCATGCTCTTTCGACACGCAATCAAGGTTACCCGTACCTGAAGAAAAATGCACAACTCTATGATTGGCGGGAGCTTTGGGCTTTAGAAGAAAGCGGAAAAGTCGGAGAAGGCGGGGTCAGATGAAAGCTTCCATCTGACCCCATTTTCACGTCAGAACAGAAACTCGGGGCCGATACTGAAGACGTTGATGTCCGATTCACCAGTCTCGTCTTCATCACCAACATCCATGAGAAAGTCCCAGTCGGCTCTTACCCGGAAATTGTCGGAAACATTGAAACTGGCCCCAAGCCCGGTTCTGAGCGATACGCCGGTGTCGTCATCGCTGAAGCGAAGATTACCCACACTGGTCTGCGCCGTAGCTTCATAGTTCAGCTGCCAGAACATGGCGCCTGCTTTGGCAAACACCTTGAAGCGGCCCGTTCTTGGCATTCCCAGCTGTAGGGTCGCATCGAAAAAGTGGCCGTCGACCTCGGCGGAAGCAAAGCCGAGCCCCTCAACGGTCCCCGAGGCGGACACCTCATCAATGTAACGATACCCGAACTCGAAGTTCGCGAATCCAATGTACTCGGTTCCGCCATAGAGACGGCCCGTCACAGAGCTGTCATCGCATGAGGAAATTTCGGCGCCCGAACAAAAATCATCGACTTCAGCCTGGCCGACAGAGATACCGAAATACCCGGGATAGAACTCCACTGCCTGGGCGCCGGAGGCATATATGAAGCCGGCTGTCATAGCCAGCAAAAAGGATCTGATTTTCATAGTCGCGAATTCCTTTTCTGTTAATCAGTAGAGTGGCGCGATACTTTGAAATAACCTCCAATGTAGGAACCAATGAAAGTTTAATCCTGACCGGCCCATTACAAAGATAGACCATCAGATCGGGTGAGCCAGATAAACAGCCAGAAAATCGCGTTAAATCCCCTCAGATTCACGCTTTTGGCGCGAGAATCATGGCCAGTTTCGGGGTAACCCCGCCCCGCACAAGCAGAAATGGCACCTATCACATAGTCCTTTCTCGCCGGGTTCTTTTCGCAGACGAAGGCCGTCAGGAAACGATTGAAAAGGTGTAGGCCCATGAACCCCGATAATAGCCAGAGCGATGCATTCGGATTCATTGAAAAGGATTTCTTGATGATATGAAGAAAGAAGGCCGGAAGAAGGGTGACAAGGTCATCGTTCCGCCGGCCAAGACCGCCGAAGGTGCCAATGAGCGCGTCGAATCCGGCGACTTCGAGTGCAAGGACTTCTACATCTGCACCAGGTCCGTGTAACTGAATCAGGAGCCACAATTCCTGTATATTCAGCACAGCCGCTACCGTTCTGCGGTAGCGGTTTTTTTACGAGAGATTAGCGGGGTATTTCATGATGAAAACTGTTCACGACATGGTCCAGGCTGCGAAGACCGAAATCCGGGAAGTACCGTTGGATAAATCCGAGGACGCCATCAAACAAGCGGACCTGTTGATTGATGTTCGCGAAGCGGACGAGTTCCACGCCGGCCATATTCCGGGCGCCGTCAACATTCCCCGCGGCATTCTGGAATTCAAGCTGACCAATGATCCCGCCCTGGAAGATCGCGGGCTTAACATGGTGATCTACTGTAAGAACAGCGGCCGTTCTGCCCTCTCGGCCAAGGCCATGAAAGAAATGGGCTATATCCACGTGCAGTCCATTTCCGGAGGAATTGATGCGTGGATGGAAGCTGGCAAGCCGGTGGTGAAACCGGAACTGCCTGATTTCGACTGATTAGCAGAATCGATAGGAAAAGATTCGAAAAAGCCGCCTCGGGTTCGGGAGGCGGCTTTTTTATCAGTGGTATCCCTCTCCAGCGCGCACCTTGCCGCGGAAGACCCTGTAGGTCCAGCCGGTGTAGTTCAGCAGGATCGGGATCACGAACAGCAGACCCAGCAACAGAGATTGTCAGTCGGGTTTGAAAAGAATGGTTGGATTCTTGACGAGTGCCTTCCACGCGTCATAGGTGCTCAGAAAAATCTGCCCTGTCAGCTCCTCACAGAAATGTGTCCGTTTCAGCCGGTCCATGACAGGGCCCTTTACCTCGGACAGATGCAGGCGGATACCCGCATCTACCAGGCGACTGTTGATCGCTTCCAGACTTTCAAGGGCAGAGGCATCAACTTCATTGACCGCCTGGCAGGCGAGGACAAGGTTTTTCATTTCCGGGTTATCGGAAACCAACTCCAGGACCGTTTCTTCAAGATACCGGGCGTTGGCGAAATACAGGCTCTCGTCTACTCGAAGAACAACGGTACTGTCGTCGATTTCCACCTTATGGCGCTGAACATTGCGGAAATGTTCCGTACCCGGGATCCGGCCCACCACGGCGCTGTGAGGCCGGCTGGTGCGGTACAGGTACAGCCCGATAGACAGCGCAACACCCACAATAATGCCAGCCTCGACCCCATGCACCAGCGTCAGGATGATCGTGGCCAACATGGCCGCTCCGTCCGCCTTCGAGTAAGCCAGGGTTCTTCGGATTGCCGGCAGGTCAATCAAGGTGCTCACCGCGATGATAATGGTCGCCGCCAGGGTCGCCTTGGGCAGGAACGCGAGTAGCCCGGTCAGGGTAAGTGTCGCCAGGGCGATACCGACCGCGGTAAGCGCACCGGCAATCGGCGTCTGAGCACCAGCTTCGAAGTTGACGACGGATCTTGAGAAGCCGCCGGATACCGGCGAACCACCGCTCACACCCGCAGCCACGTTGGCAAGGCCGAGGGCAATCAGCTCTGAATCGGGATCAATTCTCTGGCGCCGCTTGGCCGCGAGGGTCTGCGCTACCGACACAGATTCCACAAAACCCACGAGACTGATCAGGATGGCGGCAGGCACCAGGGTCGCCCAGATATCCGGATCCATGGATGGCAGGCTGATATCCGGAAGGCCACTGGGCACTTCGCCCACCAGGTTTACCCCTGCAGCGCCAAGATCGAAATACCAGGCAGCCGCCGTGGTAACAATGACCGCAGTAACCGGCGCGGCCTTGGTGGTCAGGTCCGCCAGCCGCTCGGAAAATCCGATGCCGGTCAGGCCGCGCTTGAGGAACTTGCGGCAGAGATACAGGAAAACCAGGGCGCCTCCACCAATCACCAGGGTCACCGGATTGACTCCACCCAGCTGCAGCCACAGCCCCTGCACCATTTCCAGCAGGTTGTGACCGCCGCCCTGAATACCCAGGATATGGCCAAGTTGACTGCCGGCGATGAGGATGCCTGAAGCAGTCACAAACCCGGATATCACCGGATGACTGAGAAAATTGGCCAGAAAGCCGAGCCGCAAGAGGCCCATGGCAAAAAGCATCAGGCCAGAGAGGGAGGCCAGCACCAGCGCGGCGCCGACGTACTCGGGAGTGCCCGCTTCGGCGATGCCACCGAGTGCAGAAGCCGTCATCAGGGAGGCAACGGCCACAGGCCCGACTGCAAGCGTTGCACTGGTTCCGAACAGTGCATACGCCACAAGGGGGATCATACTGGCATACAAACCAACCTCGGGCGGAAGACCTGCCAGCAATGCATAGGCCAGCGCCTGGGGCACCAGCATCAGGGTGACAATCACAGCTGCCAGCGCGTCGCTGACAAACGTGTCGCCCCTGTAGTCTTTGAGCCAGTTCAGAATGGGCAGGAACCGGGTTAACCGATCCGACATGTTTCTCACTCCCTGATATCAGACCTTTCGTGCGGCCGGTGCCGCCATCCATTCGCGACCCTTAAGCATCCCGTTCCAGTAAAGCCAGGGCAGCTGCTTCGCTTTCAGCCACCAGGCCATTCGGGTTGCCTTGGTGCCGTCATTGATCCAGCTCGGGAAGCTTGGTTGGAGCTTGCCGCCATAGCCGAACTCGGCAAGAACGATCCTGCCCCGCTCTACTGTCAGCGGACAGGAGCCATAGCCGAGATAGGCGGCAGGCAGCTCGATATCCAGCAATGACGCAAGCAGGTTTTCCGCCACCACCGGGGCCTGCTTTCGTACCGCCGCCATGGTCTTGGCATTGGGGGTTCCACTGGCATCCCCCAGTCCGAATATAGTGGGGTACCGCACATGCTGCAGGGTTTCGGGATCAAGATCGATCCAGCCATCCTGATTTGCCAGTCCGGACTTACCAACGAACTCCGGGGCACGCTGGGCGGGAACAACGTGAAGCATGTCGAACGGCCGGTCGACTATTTCCTGCTGATCTCCGGTACGCTTGATAAAATGAGCTGTCTTACCCTTGCCATCGACCGCAATGAGCCGCTCTTCAAAACACAGCTCGATATCGTAGCGATCGATATATCTCTGTAGCTCGGGTACGTAATCCTCAACGCCGAAAAGCACTTGTCCGGCGGAATGGTAAGAAACATCGATGTTCTTCAGCCTGCCTTTGCGAAGCCATTCGTCCGCTGACAGGTACATGGCCTTCTGAGGCGCGCCGGCACATTTGATCGGCATCGGAGGCTGCACAAACAGCGCCTTGCCTGCTTCCAACCGTTCTACCAGCGACCAGGTGTAGGGGGCGAGATCGTAGCGATAGTTTGAAGTAACGCCGTTCTGGCCCAGGGTTTCCTCAAGGCCTGCCACCGCCCCCCAGTCC
Organism: Marinobacter sp. DUT-1; assembly: GCF_050379415.1. Taxonomy (NCBI): domain Bacteria; kingdom Pseudomonadati; phylum Pseudomonadota; class Gammaproteobacteria; order Pseudomonadales; family Marinobacteraceae; genus Marinobacter; species Marinobacter sp. DUT-1. Next base: position 246,217 of record NZ_JBNRLS010000002.1, on the reverse strand, counting down.
AGAACCAGTCCCGGAGCGACCACCAGGCGCTGGTAGCTGATACACCGGTGATCGGTCAGTGTAACAGTCCGGGCCTCAGGATCTACGTTCTCCGCGGCCACACGGTACCAGTGGCAGCCGGTGGGGATGACGGTTTCGGTCTTGCGGCGTGTACTTTCAGCGGAAAACACACCGCCACCAACCATGGTCCAGCCCGGCTGGTAATAATGAATTTCACAAGAATCAATGATTGCGATATCCAGGTCCTTCTGGCGCTTTAACAGGCTCGCAGCGGTCGCAATTCCGCCTGCTCCGGCCCCGATGATGACCACGTCATGGTATTTCAGGGAGGATCGATCGGCGTTTTGGTGAGGTTTCATCTGGTCTTCAACTCCGCAATATCAAAGGACCTCCCTGTCCGTCGAGCTCAATAATCAAACGTTACTTTTCCAGCAGTTCCCGAATGGGCTGAGGATCATGACCGGCCTCGTGGGCCGCCTTGAGCAGCATCGGAATACTGCACTGGGGTTCCCGAGCGCGGGCCTGGGCCCACATGTGAACAGCACGACGGCCGGTCCGACAGAACCCGAGGATGGGTGAAGGTACTTGTTCCAGCGCTTTGCCGAACGCTTCCACGTCTGCTTCGGAATACTCGCCGGATGCCACCGGGACACATACCCACTCAAGACCGACCTTGGCGGCAGCCTCCGCGTAGGCCTGCTCACCGGCGTAACCCTCTTCCCCGGGGCGACGGTTACAGATCAGTGTCCGGAAGCCTTTTTCCCGGATTTCAGGGAGATCGCCGATAGCCACGGTATCCGCAACCGCGAACTCCGGTTCAAGATAATGAATCTTCATGGCGTACCCTCTGTCAGAAGCGGTTTACAGGTACTTTCAGGTAAACCTGTCCGTTATCCTCGGCCAGTGGCATCCCACCTGCCCGCATGTTCACCTGTACCGAAGGCAGGATCAGGCGGGGCATGCTGAGCGTGGCGTCCCGCTCGGTCCGGAGCCTGACGAAATCGTCTTCGGTCATGCCTTCGCGAACGTGGATATTGTTGGCCCGTTGCTCGGCAACCGTGGTTTCATGCTGGAACTCGTCCCGGCCCGGTGCCTTGTAGTCGTGGCACAGGAAGATCCGAGTCTCATCGGGCAGCGCCAGAACCTTCTGGACAGAGCGGTAGAGCGTGTGAGCGTCACCGCCGGGAAAGTCACAGCGGGCGGTGCCGGAATCCGGTGCAAACAGTGTGTCGCCAACGAAAGCTGCGTCACCGATGACATACGTCAGGCACGCAGGGGTATGGCCGGGGGTATGCAGCACCCACCCTTCCAGGTTGCCGATTTGGAACGAATCCCCTTCCTCGAAAAGCCGGTCAAACTGGCTGCCATCACGGGCAAATTCGGTACCGGCGTTGAAGACTTTTCCGAAGATTTCCTGCACGTCAACGATTTTCTGGCCGATGCCGGTCTTGCCACCGAGCTGTTCCTGCAGGTAAGGCGCCGCAGAAAGGTGGTCAGCGTGAACGTGAGTTTCGAGTATCCACTCGACCTTCAGGCCGCCATCCTTTACGAAACGGATGATCTCTTCAGCGGAACGGACGTCGGTCCGGCCGGCGGCGTAATCGAAATCCAGCACGGAATCCACGATGGCACAGGCATTACTCGCTGGATCCTGTACTACGTAACTGAAAGTATTGGTCGGTTCATCAAAGAAATGTGTGACTGCAGGCATTTGCATAGTCATTCCTCCGTCGGGAGTGTCTGTCGTTACGTCACACACTACACCATACTTTTAGTTCTAAGCATAGGCGCCATGGCTATATGCGACACAATGACGCTGATAGGCAAACTCGATGGCTGGCCGGAGGCAACGGCTAGCGTGTTATACTGTGCGCCACTCAACGGGGTGCCCTTCGCTCAAGAAATGAAGGGCTGAGACCATACCCGCGGAACCTGATCCGGTTCGTACCGGCGAAGGGATTGAGTATTCACCGTTCCAGTGAAACCGCGGCATGGTTCCCCAGATCGAATCCGAGGATACGACCATGCTGAGACGCCCCCTGACCCTTTTTGCAGGCATCGCGCTGCCGCTTCTGGCCAGTGCCCAGGGCAACGAAGCCCTGACCGTCTACACCCACCCGTCATTCGCTGCCGAATGGGGACCCGGACCGGGCGTGAAGGAAGCGTTCGAGCAACAATGTCACTGCACCCTCGAATATGTGGTCCTTGATAGCGGAGGTGACATCCTCCAGCGGCTTCGCCTCGAGGGCAATTCCACCGACGCGGATGTGGTTCTCGGGCTGGACACCGGCACCATGGAAACCGCCAGGCAGACCGGCCTGCTTGCTCCGCACAGTATCGCGCTCGAATCTCTTGATCTGCCCGTCGAGTGGCAGGATTCCCTGTTTGTGCCCTACGACTGGGGCTATTTTGCCTTCGTCTATGACACCCAACAGTTACCCAACCCTCCGAAAAGCCTGGAGGAACTGGTCAACGCACCCGAGGAACTGCAGATCATTATCCAGGATCCCCGGACCAGCACACCGGGCCTTGGCCTGTTGCTCTGGATGAAGGCCGTCTACGGCGACCAGGCCGGCGAAAAGTGGCAGGCCCTCAGCGATAACATTCTGACAACTACCAAGAGCTGGAGTGACGGCTACTTCTCGCTGTTCATGAACGGTGAGGCACCGATGATCCTCTCCTACTCCACGTCTCCGGCCTATCACATGGCCATCGACAAGACCGACCGTTACCAGGCGGCCGAGTTCGAGGAGGGTCATTACCTTCAGGTGGAAGTGGCGGCATTGGTTGAGCCCTCGGAACAGAAAGCACTGGCCCGGGACTTCCTGCAGTTCATCCTGACCGCAGATTTCCAGCGCCATATTCCCCTGAAGAACGTGATGTACCCGGCCATTGATCTGGGGGATGAATTACCGGAGGTGTTTGATCGCCTGATCCAGCCGGACAAAACCCTGTTTATCGATCCGGCCACCGTGGCAGAAAAACGCAAATCCTGGCTGGATGAATGGCTCAACGCCATGATCCCGTAATGCGTCAATTCCCGTTCGGTGCCACCCAGGCGCCGCTCAGCCACCCGGGCTGGCAGATCGGCCCGGGCCTGCTCATCGCCGGTAGCCTGCTGGCATTGACCATTGCCGGTGTAGCCGCGCTGCTCTGGCAGGCCCACCTGCCGGAAGCCTCCGAGCTCTGGCAAAACCGCTATCTCAGCAATGTCATCCGTTTCACGATCTGGCAGGCCACCCTTTCCACTTTGCTCAGCCTGGTTCTGGGACTGTTCATTGCACTTGCCCTGGTCAGGCAGCCCCGATTCCCGGGTCGAAACTTGCTGTTACGGATGATGGAGCTGAGCCTGGTTCTGCCAACGATCGTGGCGGTTTCGGGACTGGTGGGAGTTTATGGCCGGCACGGCTGGCTGACGTCAGTGGTTGAACACTGGACCACGGTCCGCTGGAATCTCTACGGGCTTAACGGCATCGTGCTGGCTCACGTGTTTTTCAATGCACCATTGGCCGGCCGGATTCTGCTCCAGGCACTGGAATCGGTTCCCGCGCCCCGGCGGCGGGTGGCCAGCCAGCTCGGCCTGACCGGGTGGTGGCTCTGGCGCACCCTTGACTGGCCGGCTGTGCGCCGTGTGTTGCCGGGCATCGCAGCCCTGGTATTTACCCTCTGCTTTACCAGTTTTGCCATCGTGATGACGCTCGGCGGAGGGCCCGCGTCCACTACCCTTGAAGTAGCGATCTACCAGTCTCTGCGCTTTGAATTCGACTTCGGTCGCGCGGCCCTGCTGGCGATTGTGCAGTTATCAATCTGCGGTGCCATCTGGCTCTTGATGGTTCGTCGAGGTTTGTCAGCTAACCTTACGCCACAACGCAGTTTTTCAGAAACCATACTTAGGCCAGACAGCCACGGCATCACGCGGTTCCGGGATATCGTGCTGCTACTGTGCTTTACCCTTTTTCTCCTTCTGCCACTGGCCGCAATCCTGTTCCGGGGCCTGCCGGGGCTTGTCACAGTGGCCGTTGACGGTGGTAACCCGCTCGCGGATCTGGTGAACGCGACACTACTAAGCTTCGCCATTGCCCTGCCCGCCGGCGCGTTTTCGGTGCTGTCGGCCCTCCTTGTGCTGGCCCTCGCCAGTCGGGGTGGCCCGCATCTGGGCAGGTTATCTTCGGTGGCAACCGCGGTGCCCCTGATGGTCCCGCCGATCGTCCTTGGGACAGGCCTGTTTCTGCTTCTCCGGCCGAGCCTGGGACACTCCTCGCAGGGGCTGGCGCTGGTTGCGCTGATCAATGGTCTGATGGCCCTGCCATTTGTCACCCAGCTCCTTAAGGGACCGCTCACCGGCCTGGATCAGGCAACGGCACAACAGGCGGACCAGCTAGGATTATTGGGCTGGTACCGCTGGCGCTGGCTGCACTGGCCCCGGCTCAAGCGTCCGCTTGCTCTCGCCATGGCCTATGGCACCGGATTATCCCTGGGAGATTTCGGGGTGATCGCGCTGTTCGGCACACCGGGACAACCCACGGTACCGGTCCTGCTTTACCAGCAATTGGGCAGTTATCGCATGGAACTCGCGGCGGGCACCGCCCTGTGGCTGGTCGTTCTCCTGCTGCTGGCCTTCGCAGCGTTCAATCTTCCCGATTACCGAAGACGCAAACAGGGCAGACACTCGCACGATGCCTTAAAGACCCTTGCGGAGGCCCGCCATGCTTGATGTGAAGGACCTGACCTTCCGTTACCCGGACACGGAAACCACCTGGCGATTCACCTTTCATGTCGACCATGGGCAATGCATTGCCATAAACGGCCCCAGCGGTTCCGGAAAATCCACCCTCCTGAATCTGGTCGCCGGTTTCCTGACCCCCGAATCCGGCACCATCCGCTGGGAAGGCAGTTTACTGAATGAGCTTCCACCCTGGGATCGACCGGTAACCAGCCTGTTTCAGGAGCATAACCTGTTCGAACACCTGGACGTACAGACCAACATTGGCCTGGGTATGCATCCCGGGCTGAAGTTGAGTACGGAGCAGAAACAGGCCATCTCCAGGGGACTTGCCAGTGTCGGCATGGCCGGCTTTGAGAGTCGTATGCCCGGGGACCTGTCCGGCGGGCAACGTCAGCGTGTAGCCTTGCTGCGGGCGCTACTAAGGGACCAGCCCATCCTGCTTCTGGATGAGCCTCTCACGGGCCTCGATGCGGAGGCACGCACCCAGTTACGGTCCTTGCTGCTCCGGCACAAGGCCGCTGGCAAGGTTCTGGTTCTTGCCAGTCACGATGCGGAAGATCGAAAGATACTGGCGGATAAGCAGTTGAATCTCTAAGCTGTCATTAGCTTGATATTCAATAACTTCCCGAGGCCCGGACGTATCCAAAGATGGAACCACGCCCTTCCCAGTCCCAGGCATCTGACCCTATCGGATCACGTCCCGGCAATGCCCGGTTCGAGTCCGGCGGGCTGACCATTACCGGCGACTGGACCCTTTCGGGTTATCACTCGCTGTTGCAGCAACTGGCGCCACTCCCCGCCGGGGCCAAATCTCCCAAGAGACTGGACCTTTCGGCCCTGGAGCACATCGACACAGCCGGCGCCTCGGTACTGGCATCCTTTCTCGGACCGGCAACCCTGGAGCAACATGTTATCGCGCAAGAGACCCTGCCGGAGGAAAAGGCGGCCCTGCTGCTGGCTGTGGCCCGGTCTCTGGAAGACTGGCAGGAACCCGTACCGCCAAAGGTTTCGCCGCTTCGCCTGTTCCTGGGCCATACCGGCCAGCAGGTGGAAGCACTTGGCCATCTGATCTGGGTATTGCTCGGGTTCATCGGGCAGACCCTTGCCGCCATGGTCTGGGTGCTGCCGCAGCCGAAGCGCTGGCGGGTAACGCCGTTCGTCGCCGCCATCCAGGACACCGGGTTAAACGCCCTTCCCATCGTCGCCCTGCTGACCTTTCTCGTCGGTGCCGTGGTCGCCTTTCTCGGTGCCACGGTACTGGAGGATTTCGGCGCCACGATTTATACCGTCAACCTGGTGGCCTTCTCGTTCCTGCGGGAATTCGGTGTGCTGCTTGCCGCCATCCTGCTGGCAGGCAGGACCGCCAGTTCGTTCACCGCTCATATCGGCGCCATGAAGGTCAACGAGGAGCTGGATGCCATCCGCACCCTGGGGCTGAGTCCCATCGAACTGCTGGTATTGCCCCGGGTTCTGGCCATGATGATCAGCCTTCCGATCCTGACCTTTGTCGGCATGATGGCGGGCATGGTCGGCGGCGCCCTGGTGTGCGTGCTGTCACTGGATATCACCCTCACCCAGTTCCTGGCCATTGTTGAGCGGGATATCGCTCTGCGCCATTTCCTGGTCGGCATTTCCAAGGCGCCTGTCTTTGCCTTCCTGATCGCCGTCATCGGCTGCCTGGAAGGTTTCAAGGTGGGCGGCAGCGCCCAATCGGTAGGCGAACACACCACCTCCAGTGTGGTGCAGTCCATCTTCATCGTAATACTGCTGGACGCCATCGCTGCGCTATTCTTTATGGAAATGGGGTGGTAACCGATGGCAGCAGTAAAAAGCACCAGACACTCACAGCATGAGGCGGAACCGGTTATCGAGGTCAGAAACCTCTGCAACCGTTTCGGGGAACACGTTGTCCACGAGGATCTGAACCTGGATCTGTACCGGGGAGAAATCCTTGGCGTGGTGGGGGGCTCCGGGACCGGAAAATCGGTGCTGTTGCGCAGCATCATCGGTCTGCGCAAACCCACATCCGGTGACATTCGCGTCTTTAGCGAAACGCTTGACGCCCTGTCTCCACGGGCCCGCTCCCGAATGGAGCAGCGGTTCGGTGTCCTGTTCCAGGGGGGCGCGCTGTTTACCTCGCTGAATCTGCAGGAGAACATCGCGGTTCCGCTGATCGAACATGCCGGGCTCAAGCGACCGGATGCCGAGGGGGTGGCACGAATGAAACTTGCGCTGACCGGCCTGCCGCCGGATGCCGCCCTGAAGTATCCCGCAGAACTGTCCGGTGGTATGGTCAAGCGTGCGAGCCTCGCGCGGGCCCTGGCCCTGGACCCGGAAATCCTGTTTCTGGATGAGCCCACGGCAGGTCTGGATCCGATTGGCGCGGCGGCCTTTGATGAGCTGATCGTAACCCTCCGCAACGCCCTGGGCCTGACGGTATTCCTGGTCACCCATGATCTGGATACCCTGTACTCTACCTGTGACCGGGTGGCCGTGTTATCACAAAAGCGGGTACTGGTGGCAGACACCCTGGAAACCGTTGCCGCCAACCCGGACGAATGGATACAGGATTACTTCAATGGCCCGCGAGGCCGGGCCGCGAGCTACGCCGCGATTAATCGAACACCGAGGCAACAAGGAGAAAACGTCTGATGGAGCCCCGGGCCCACCACGTGATCATTGGCCTGTTCACTGTCCTGGCGGTCGGCGCCGCGCTTGTGTTCGCGCTCTGGCTGAGCAAATCCTCGGCGGATCGGGAATGGGCCTATTACCAGATCGGCTTCGACCACCCGATCTCCGGCCTGTCCGAGGGCAATCCGGTGCTTTACAGCGGTGTCCCGGTGGGCGAGGTACTCGAGTTGACGCTGGACCCGGACAATCCCAGCCACGTTCGTGTACTGGTCCGGGTCGACAGGGAAGTGCCCATTCGCAAGGATACCCACGTGGGTCTGATCCTCGCCAATATCACTGGCAGTATGAGTGTGCAATTCCGGGGTGGCACCAAAGACAGCCCCGTGCTTGAGGGGAGTCGCAACAACCCACCCCTGATCACCGCCGATCCTTCGGCCTTCAGCAGTCTGCTGACCAATGGCGAGGCACTGATCGAAAAAACCGAGATTCTGCTCACCAATGCCAACAACCTGTTCTCCGAGAAAAACCTGGAAAACATGACCAGCATCCTGGAAAACACCCGGACCGCTACCGATTCCCTATTGGCCCAGCGGAAAGAATTGGTGGCACTGATGAAGCAGTTCGATGCCGCCGGTGTGCGGGCGGAAGAAGCAGCAATCAAGGTCTCCAGTGTTTCCGACAATGCCAATGCCATCCTGCTGGAACAGGTCGCACCGGTGCTTAACTCCATGGACCGGGCGCTGTCCACCCTTCAGCCTGCTTTGGCCCGTCTCGATGATCTGACCCGAAACAATGAAGGTGCGCTGGATGCCGGTCTGCAGGGACTGGGTGAGTTGACGCCGGCAATCCGGGAACTGCGCAGTGCCCTGCGCAACCTGAACCAGTTCGCTACACGCCTGGAGGCAAACCCCGCAGGCACCCTGCTGGGTGGTTCCAACATCAAGGAAGTTGAGCAATGAGAAGCTGTCTTCGAGCGGTCACCCCGCTGGTAGCGTCATTTGCCATGACCGCCTGTACCGTCTTTCCTACCCCTGAGGCGCCCCGTGTCATGGATCTGGGCTCGGTCGACCCGGTCCAACGCCTGGAAACCCGTCATTCAAGGACCCTGAGGGTGGACACGCCCCTGGCGTCCGAGCCAGTGAACGGAACCCGTATCCTGGCCAAGCCCACCCCCCATGAATTCCGGATGTATGGCAACGCCCGCTGGCGCGACATAGCACCGGTACTGGTTCGCGATCACCTGATCGACACCCTGCGTCAGAGCCAGGGTTTTGCTAATGTTGTGACGGACACCAGTGCCGCCAGCACGGACCTGACGCTGATCAGCGAGCTGTCTGCCTTCCAGGCAGAGACAATCCAAGGGAAAACGCAGATTGTGATTGAACTGCACGCAGAAGTGCTGGATAACCGGTCACGGAAGAGCCTTTGCGTGCGAAACAGCCGGCTGGAGGAGCCCGCTGCGAGCAGTGAACTGAATGACGTAGTGGAGGCTTTCGGCAACACCGCCCATCAGCTGGCTGAGGAAACCTTGCTCTGGGTACACCGATGCCTGGAGGAAAACTGATTCCGGAAGCCGCGAACTCCGGTTATTTACTGTCGGGAAACAGATCCTTCCAGGCGGCTTTCAGGTAAAGGATCATGGACCATAAGGTCAATACCGCCGCCACATATAAGAGGGCGATGGCCACATAGGCCAGGGTCTGGCCCGGGGGAAATGCCAGCAAACCGACAATGGCCGCCATCTGGGCGGTCGTCTTGATCTTCCCGATGTAGGAAACCGCCACGCTCGCCCGACTGCCCATTTCCGCCATCCATTCCCGGAGCGCGGAAATCACGATTTCCCGGCCGATAATGACCGTGGCCGGAATGGTCAGCAACGCGGCGGAGTGCTCTTCAATCAGCACCGCCAGGGCCACCGCTACCATGAGCTTGTCCGCAACCGGATCCAGAAAGGCGCCAAACGGCGTGCTCTGGTTGAGCTTGCGGGCCAGGTACCCATCCAGCCAGTCAGTCACCCCTGCCAGGGCAAATATGAGGGCACTGACGATGTAGCTCCACTCCACGGGCAGGTAGAACACCACGACAAACACGGGGATCATCACGATGCGGGAGAGTGTGAGCAGGTTTGGCAGGTTCATGGGCTTCCTATTCGTCATGCAATGCTGCGTAAATCGTTTCCGCCAGGGCCTTACTGACACCCTGAACCTTCGCCATCTCGTCGACGTTGGCCTTGCGGATCTCCTGGATTCCGCCGAAATAGCGGATCAGTTCACGGCGGCGTTTCGGTCCCACGCCCTCGATTCCCTCAAGGGTGGACTGCCGACGCTTCTTGTCCCGACGCGCCCGGTGACCGGTAATAGCAAACCGGTGGGACTCGTCACGGATATGCTGGATCAGGTGCAACGCGGGCGAATCCGCCGGCACCCGGAAAACATCGCCGGTCATGGCATCAATGAGCTGCTCCATGCCAGCCCGGCGGGTAACGCCCTTGGCGACACCGATCAACGGGATATCCGAGATTCCGAGCTCATCGAAAACCTCCCGGGCGACATTCAACTGGCCCTTGCCGCCATCAATGAACACCAGATCGGGGCGCTTGCCCTCACCGGCGACCATCCGCTTGTACCGTCTAGTCAGCACCTGGCGCATGGCGCCGTAGTCGTCGCCGGCCTTCACGTTTTCAATGTTATACAGGCGATAGTCGCTCTTCAGCGGGCCATTCTCGTCGAAAACGACACAGGATGCGACCGTGTTCTCCCCGTGGCTGTGGCTGATATCGAAACATTCCATGCGCGAAGGGGTTTCCGGTAGCTCCAGCAGGTCCCGCAAAGCCAGCAATCGGCGGTAAACGGTCTCCTTGCTGGCCAGATGCGTCAGCAGGGTCTGCCGGGCGTTGGTCATTGCCAGTTCCAGCCACCGGCGCCGCTCTCCGCGCACGTTACCACGGATCCGGGTCTCGCGGTTAGCCGCCTCGGAGAGGGCCTGAGCCAGCAATTCCTGGCCTTCTACTTCGACCGGCACCAGGATATCCCGGGGAATCTCGCGGCGGGTATTGCCCCCGAAATAATACTGACCCAGGAAAGCGCTGAGCAATTCACCTTCGGTCTGTTCGATTGAGTACCGGGGGAAATAATCCTTGGTGCCCAACACCCGGCCACCACGCACAATAATCACCACAATGCAGACAATGCCTGCATCCTGGGCAATAGCGATGACATCCGCATCCCCTCCGGCACTGTCCACAGATTGCTGCTCCTGGACGTGACGCAGGTGATTTATCTGGTCACGGTAAGCAGCTGCCTTCTCAAACTCGAGATTCTTTGAGGCCGTTTCCATGGCATTCATCAGATCGTGAATGATGGCCGGGTTCTTGCCCTCCAGGAACATGGTGGCATGGCGGATGTCTTCCTGGTATTCCTCGGGGCTGATGTAACCCACGCAGGGTGCCGTGCAGCGATTGATCTGGTATTGCAGACAAGGTCTGGTTCGATTCCTGAAATAACTTTCGCTACAAGACCTTATGCGGAAAACCTTCTGTAGAATATTAAGACTTTCCTTAACTGCTCCGGAGCTCGGGAATGGGCCGAACCAGGTGCCGCCGCCCTTCTTGGTCCGTCCTCTTCGAAAAGTCAGGGACGGATAGTCCTGGTGGGAGGAAAGATAGATATAGGGGTAGGACTTGTCGTCCCGCAGCAGGATGTTATAGGGCGGCCGCAGGGACTTGATCAGGTTCTGTTCCAGCAGCAGGGCTTCGGTCTCGCTGCCGGTGATGGTGACCTCGATGGACTCGATTTTGGCGACCAGGGCCTCGGTCTTCGGTGCCAGGCCGGTTTTACGGAAATAACTGCTGACCCGCTTTTTCAGGTTGCGGGCCTTGCCCACATACAGCACCTCACCCGCCGCGTCATACATCCGGTAGACGCCGGGTCTTTCGGTCAACTGCTTCAGGAAGTTTTTACTGTCGAACTCCCCGCTCTGCTCGGGCTTGGGGTCAGACCTTGTCGGCATCCAGCAATCCAAGCCGCACGGCCATCAGGGCCAGTTCCACGTCGCTGGAGATTTCCAGCTTTTCAAATATCCGGTAGCGGTAGCTGTTGACGGTCTTGGGGCTCAGGCACAGTTTGTCCGAGATGTCCTGTACCTTCTGGCAGTCCACCACCATCATTGCGATCTGCATTTCCCGCTCGGACAGCCGCTCGAACAGCGAAAGCTCGCCATTCTCGTCTTTATCACCGGAGATCTGCTTGAGCGCCATCTTCTGGGCGATTTCAGGGCTGATATAACGCTGGCCGGAATGGGCCTGACGGATGGCGCGCACCATCTCCTGGATGTCCGCGCCCTTGGTGATATAGGCACTGGCGCCACTCTGCATCACCCGGGTCGGATAGGGGTCATCCGCACAGGCGGTGACGACAATCACGCGAATGGAATCATCGATACGGAGAATCCGGCGGGTGGCCTCCAGGCCGCCGATACCCGGCATGCGGATATCCATGAGTACGATGTCAGGTCGTTGTTTGCGCACAAACTCGATGGCGTCTTCTCCGGACGATGCCTGACCCACCACATCAATGTCGGGGTTGTCCGCCAGCATCCGGGTAATTCCGGAACGCACCAGTTCGTGGTCGTCGACAACCAATACGCTGATCAAGATTCCACCTCGCACACGGCTTCAGGAAATACAGCGGGATTCTACCCTACTCAGGGACGCCCAGTCCGGCAGTATTTTCTACCGGATCGAACCAGACCACCAGCTCGCCCCGCCGGACGGCTGCCATGACCCCCTCCCTCTCGGCGAAAGGGTTCTCGGTGTCATTGAGGCCATGGTACCGGGTGCAGTACTCCTCAACCAGTCCCTGAAGCTGGTCCTCGCTGAGTAACTCCGTATCCACCACGAATTTTTCCTCGCGCGGGTCCGGCTCTGGTTGCAGGGCTGCTTCGTCGGTCATTATCTCTCCTGTGAGTATGGGTATGGTAAGGATTAAACGCTCCGGGTAGAAGCCCCTGTAACAACAGGTTAGCTTCAAAATGCTGACATGATTCACTATCATGCGTCGCTTTCAACGGTTTGGATGCTAATGAACCAGTCTGTCTTTCGCCTTACCCTGCCGATCCTGTTCGGTTACATTCCGCTTGGAATGGCCTTCGGCGTGTTGTTCTCCACCCAGCTGGATTATCCCTGGTGGGCAGCGCCGCTGATGGGCGTGCTCATCTATGCCGGTGCCGGCCAGATTCTGGCGGTCAGTCTGCTGGCCGTCGGCGCAGGCATGGTCGAGGTCTTTGTGGCCATGTTCGTGCTGAATGCCCGGCACCTGTTCTACGGACTGTCGCTGCTGGGCCAATTCCGGGGTGCGGGCTGGCGCAAGGCCTACCTGATTTTCGGGCTGACCGACGAAACCTACTCCCTGCTCACCAGCCGCCCCCGCAGCCCCGACCGCCACCATGAACAGGAGCTGGATTTCCGCATTACCGGGTTCAACCAGTGTTACTGGGTGATCGGTTGTGCCATCGGCGCCCTGCTGGGCGACAACGTGGCCTTCGACAGCACCGGCATAGAATTCGCCCTGGTCGCCCTGTTTATCGTGCTCACTATCGAGCAATACAAGGCCCTGAAAGACGGCTTCCCGATCTGGACCGGTGCCGCCGCGGCCGGTATCGCCATGCTGCTGCTGTCCCCGTCACACCAGCTGATCGGCGCTATTGTCGTCGTGACTGTCGTGCTGCTGGTGCACTACCGCCGCCTGAGAGACACCGGCGCAACCGAGGGCACAAATCATGGCTGACATGTCCTACCTGCTTTCCTTCGTTGCTGTAGCGGCCATTGCCACCTTTGCAACCCGGGTGATTCCGTTCGTGTTCTTTGAACGCCACACCGAACACCCACTGATCAAACACCTCGGGCGCTACCTTCCGGCAGCGGTCATGGCCTTGTTGGCGACGGTGTTCCTCACCCGTTCCGCTAACTGGAACGCCGCACTACCGGGCCTGGACGCAGTACTTCCCGGGTTGCTGGTGGTGGCCATCCATCTCTGGCGGCGTAATGCCCTGCTTTCCATTGCTGCCGGTACTGCCGCGTATATGGTCATCCAACAAACCGGCTTTCTCCCGGGATTCTGAGCTTTTTGCCTTTCACTTGAGCACAGCTACAGTGAAGGAAAGCCCTTAATCCAACTGACAGAGGGCTCCATGGTTACGCTCAACATCAACGGCGAACAACACGAACCAATGACGAGGGTCTGTTACAGACCCTCGTCGGTCTCCACCCGGTTCCGACCATCATTCTTGGCAGCATACATGGCCCTGTCTGCCCGCTGGATAATGGACTTGCGCTTGTCCTCCGGGCGCCAGGTGGCTACACCGATACTTGCGGTAATTTCGGCTTCCACTCCGGGCACTGTCACCTCGGCCACTGCCTCTCGAACCCGTTCGGCCAAGGCCACGCCATCGCCGCGCCCGGCACCTGTCGCCAGAATAACAAACTCCTCACCACCCCAGCGCCCGAGATGATCCTCCTGGCGCAGCACAACGGTTACTTTCCGGACAACTTCCCGCAGCACCTCGTCACCGGCCGCGTGACCCCAGGAATCATTGATGTTCTTGAAATGATCGACATCCAGCAGCAACACTGAAAACGGCAATCCATGGCGCCGCGCTTTCGCCAGTTCCCGATCCAGTTCATATTCGGTCCGGTAGCGGTTCCAGAGTCCGGTCAGGGAGTCATGACTGGCGGCATGACTGAGTTGCGCGTTGGCCTGTGCCAGGGCCGTCTGCTCGGCCTTGAGCAGTTCGTTCAGCCGGGTAATTTCACTGATCGATGCCAGCAGTGCCATATCCTCTGCCAGGTCCACCGCCGCGAGACGCTCCACCCGTTTCCAGGCTTCACTGTTGCCTTCCATGGATTCCAGCCAGGAACCAAAAGCCTTGCGGAACGTTTCTTCCTCACCAGGGGCACTGGTCAGGATATCCACCTCCGGACGGCCCTCCCAATATACGCCCCGACCATGTTCGCCCCGGAAGATCATGAACCAGCTCGTAACCCGCTCGCCCGGTAGCGGAACCGCCAGCAGGCCACAGGCCGCACCGAGCTCCAGCCCCGTGGCCAGTGGCTCCTCTCTCAGCTTGGAGGACACCCAGGGCGACCGACCCTGTTCCGTGTTCAGCCTGGCAACCAGTTGTTCCAGCGAAGCAGCACACGGAACCTCCCCGAGCGCGGCAATATCAGTGCTGTTGGCGTACGCCATGCCACTGGCACGGAACAATGCCAGCCAGTCGGGGGCATATTTCTCCAGCATCCTGGCCGGTGACAACCCAAGCCTTATATCCGATGCCAGAAAGTCCCTGGACTTGTGAACACGCTGAAGAAACTGGGCCTCCATTCGGGATTTCAACAGGAACAGTCGCTGTGTGGCCATCAGCACCAGGGTTCGCGCTGCATCTCTCAGGGTGGGAGCAAGGGGGACCGGCTTTTGCGAGATACAGGTAACGAGGCCCCAGAGGCCTGAGGGGCCGACAATCGCGATGGAAAGCAACGCCTGGGCCTTGAAATAATTCAGGTACGCGGTCTGCCTTCGGGACGGAGCCCGGAGTACCGTCCCGCTGGCATCGACGTCCGCCAACTGTTTTCGGGTCAACCCGCCGGAAACCAGTACCGGTACCAGGCCGGCCTCGACGTCCGGAATGCTCCGCACCTGGTGCCGGGTCATTTTCGAACGTTGCGCCGGAGGATAAGCGGCGGCGGAAAAACGCTGACCCCGCAACGGCGAAACCCCTTTGCCTTTACTCTCGGCGAGAAAGACACCATGACCCTGCTCATCGAAATGCGCCACCACCACCCGATCAAACCGCACCAGGTCGCGAACGCCTTCCACCAGGATATTCATCAGATCATCGGGATTACGGGCGTTGGCAAGCTTGCCCAGCCAGCGGTTGACCGTTCCGGTCATCCGCCTGGTTCCCAGTCCCGTCAGCGGCTCAATTTCGACGACCACCCAGGCCCCGGAACGAAAGGCATTCACCTGAAGGCGGACCTGCCGACCGTTGCTCTCCTTGCGAATGGAAACCGGCCCGCTGAGCACATCGTCTTCAGCCAGTTCGCGGCGAATGCGGGCCAGCACACGGGCACCGAAAACTCCCTCCGGGGACTGGTCAAGCAGGGTTTCGGCCGGAACCTGCAGGAAATACTCGGCATTGGCGCTGCACTGGACTATACGGTCCAGCGTTCTGCTCAATACCAACAGGCAGCCGCAGGGCTGGATCCTGAGAGAACTCCGCTGAAAACCGTTGGGTCCGGGCATCTGGTTGGTGAATTCCTTGGGAAAACCTCAAGGAAATTATACACTGCCGCCACGATTTCCCCCTGCACTATTTGCCCATGGCCCCGCGATGAACCTGATCGACATCTTTCTCCAGACACTGGAAACCACCTTGCCGGTATTTGCCATGGTCTTTATCGGGCTCGGGCTGCGACGGATCGGCTGGATCGACGCCCCGTTCATCAATACCGCCTCTGCCCTGGTTTTCAAGGCAACATTGCCAACTCTGGTATTCCTGAGCATCATCCGCGCTGACCTGAGCACCGCCCTGAACCCGGAACTGCTGCTGTTCTACCTGCTGGCCACCCTTGGCGGGTTCGGGCTGACCTGGCTCTGGGCGACCTGGCGGGTGCGCAAAGAGGATCGCGGGGTGTACGTGCAAGGGGCTTTCCGCGGCAACTGCGGGATTGTCGGCCTGGCGCTGGCGGCCAACCTGTATGGTGATTTCGGGTTATCTGCCGGCGGTATCCTGCTCGGTCTCGTGATCATCTCCTATAACGCGCTGTCGGTGGTGGTGCTGATCGCCTACCAGCCCGGTCAGTCCGCCAGCTGGCGCAAGATCCTCCATGACATCGTGCGCAATCCCCTGATCATCGCCGTTTTGGTGGCCATTCCCTTTGCCTGGCTCAATATCAGGCTGCCAACCTGGGTAATGACCAGCGCCGACTATTTTGCCTCCCTGACCCTTCCACTGGCGCTATTGTGCATCGGCGCCACCGTGTCCCTGAGCTCCATTCGCAGCGACAGCAGGACCGCCTTCGGCTCCAGCGCCATGAAAATGATCGTGTTGCCGGCCGTGTGCACCACCGCCGGCTGGTTGGCCGGTTTCCGGGGGCCGGAACTGGGACTGATGTTCCTGTTCTTCGCCAGCCCGACCGCCGCCGCCAGCTTCGTGATGGTCAAGGCGCTCGGTGGCAATGACCGCCTGGCGGCTAATATCATTGCCCTGACCACCCTGATGGCCAGCGTTACAGTTACCGCTGGCGTCTTCCTGTTACGCAGTTACGGCATCATCTGAGAGCCGACCGCACGAACCGTCTCGAAACCGCGCTGACAACCACCGAGGTAACCGCCGCCAAACAGGTTGTAGTGGTTCAGATAGTGGTACAGGTTGTAGATGTCCCGCTTGCGGGGATAATCCGGGGATCGGGCGTACATCCGGTCGTAGGCCTCGTAGAACGCCTCGCCGAAGCCGGCGAACATTTCGGTCATGGCGAGATCCGCTTCCCGGTCGCCGCAATAAACCGCCGGGTCAATGAGCCACGGGGTGATCCGATCAAACAGAACATTTCCGCTCCAGAGGTCCCCGTGCAGAAGACTCGGATGCTCGCAGGTATGATCGAGCCACTGTGCCAGGGCCTCGCCGTGGCGCTCGAGGACCGCCTCGAATTCACCACGAATCTCCGGATTCCGGATCCGGCCAACCTGATACTCCAGGCGGTCAGAGACGAAAAACCCACCCCAGGACTCCGACCAACGATTGGGCTGTGGCGACAGTCCGATGTAGTTGTTCCGTCCCCAACCATAGCGATCCTGGGACAGCCGGTGCATCAGCGCCAGCCCCTCTCCCAGCATGGCAAGCGTTTCAGCAGTGGCGGGTTCGGATTCGATGCCGGTGATTTCCAGCACACTGTTATCGACCCGCACCACCTCTGGAATCCGCACATCCGTGACACCCGACTCCACCAGTGCTGAACGAAGGCTCTCTAGCCCCTCCGCCTCGCAGATCAGTGCGTCGGAAAATCCGGTGGTATTATGTTTGGTGAACATGGCTTTACCCTTCCTTGAATCGTTTCCGGCCGGGGCGTTAGATTGGTCTCAGGCTAACATGTAACGGAGTCGCGCGACCGCTATGGACAAGAAACGCTGGAAAATGCTGATCTCGGGCAAGGTGCAAGGAGTCTACTACCGGGCCTCCACCGAGAAGGAAGCCAATCGGCTGGGACTCTCCGGCTATGCAAGGAACCTGCCGGACGGACGCGTCGAGGTGATTGCCGAAGGCAGTCCGGAAGAGCTCCGGCAACTACACCAGTGGTGCCAGGAAGGCCCCCCTGCAGCCAAAGTGACTGATATCGAGATTGAGGAACAGCGGGCCAACGGGGAGTTTTCGAATTTCGGGGTACGCTACTGACATTTCAGCGATGCGGTTGTCGTAAGGCCTGGTTCAGAGTTTTCTGCCACCCTTCGACATCAACCTCACAGCTGCTGAGGACCTCAAAGTCCCGGTTCTCCAGGACCTCATCAAGCGGCCGCCCGACGGACTGGATGACCCGATCACGTTCTTCCAGCAAGGCTGAAATATGAAACCGGTAAAGCCGGACAAAATCGGTTATCCAGATATTTACCGGCCAACTCGGGGACGCGTGGTCTATCTCGAATTCGCCAAGCCGGGGGATGACCTGGTCGGCAGAATGCCACTTCTCGTCGGTCACCCAGCGATTGGTGGTGAACAGACCAATCGGATAGCCCCAGGCATCCATGGAAATGGCAATCAGGTGCATGGTGCAATCGTCGCCCTGCTCTTCGTCCGGCAGTCTCAGGAACGTGTGGAAATGCCCGTGTTCGGGGTTGTCAGCTCGGTGGGCATGATAGTAGTACTGGCTACGCGTGTCCCGGTCGAAGACATCACCCTTGGGGTAATGTTCCATTTCATAGAAGGTTCCCTGCCCCTTCAGAACCTCACCGACAATATTCAGGCCGCCTTTCTCAAGCACGCGATAGCACTCCCGGACCCGCTTGGCCGAATCCAGAAGGCTTTCGAGCTCATTGTCCGTCAGGGCCGAGAGGTCAGGCTGAAAATCCATCAAAGGCCCATGAGTTCCCGGACGGCACCTTCCCGGCTCGTTTTCAGGCCGGCAGCGCGCCCTTCCTCAATGGCAATTTCCGCTGGCACACCCATATGGAACCGATACAGCGCCCACATGGCGCCTACCCGGTTACTGCTGGCGCAGTGAACCAGAATGGGATAGTTCGCCGGCGAGGATGCGATCTTCGCGAACGCCTCCACCTGAGCCTGGGTTGGCGCCGTGGTTGAAACGCCAAGTGCATAGAAATTCAGGCCGGCGGCATGTGCCTCGGCCTTTTCCTCTGCCACCCCTTCTTCTTCGGTGAGCAGACTGACCACGGTATTGAATCCCTGGGCCTTCAGTTCTGCCATTGCACCTTTCTCGACGTGACCGCCGGCGGCAATAAACGGTGACGGCCGATTGTAGTTTTTGACAACCTGAGGCATCTCGCTGCCGTAGGGCACCATGGCCCAATCGTTTTCGATTGCAAACGGTAAGGCGCGATCAGGATTCTGCGTGGCCGTTCCGGGAACGGCAGCAGGCATCGGCCGGGCTGCACCACTACCCGAACCGGAGGCCGCCGCACAGGGGTTCGCTGACGGGCTGGCTGCAGCACAAGGGTTGGCGGCGGCACAGGGGTTCGCCGCACTCTGGCTGGCGGCCGCACACGGATTCGCGGCCGCACAGGGATTGGCGGCCGACTGACTGCTTGTCTGAGCCGGTGTTGCTGCCGGGTTCTGCGAATCGGAGCATCCGGTAACACCCATGCCCAGGGCGATGGTAATGGCCACAGGCAATGCGGCACGTTTGAAACGGTAACAGGTCATGACTGTGCTCCTTCAGTTCTGTTTGTTGTCGGCCGGATAAAGGTCAGAGGCCTGGTAGGGTCCGCCCAGCTTCTGTTCAAGCTTGCTGCCCAGCTTGAAACCGCCCCAGGCCATTGCCGCCAGTACGAGAATAATGAGCCATTCGGGAATACCGGTAAGATCCATCAGAGTCTGCCCTTGCGGGCCGGGTGTGGCGAAGTAGAGCTCCTCAAGCGGGCCGAACCAGGCGGCAAACAGTGCGGTGCCCAGCACCATTCCGGCCATGAACACGACGGCGTCGATCCGCCCCCCGGCGAACCCGGCCACCGAAGTGCCCGGGCAATAGCCGCCAATGGCAAATCCGGCCCCGATCAGCAACCCGCCGACCGCCATCGCGATGTAGAACGGGGTAGGTACGTAGTAGCTACCAATCCCCATCAAACCGAACTGTTTCGACAGCCACAGCAGTACAGCCGCCACAATAACCGCGGTAAACATCACCTTGAACACGGACCAGTCTTCAAGGCGGAATTGCCCGGTGAGCTTCCGCGGGCTACCAAATCCTGCATTTTCCAGTACAAAGCCGAACAGGAAGCCGGCAAGCAAACCGGACGCAATGCCAGAATCATAGAGAGGCCAGATCATTGCCAGTACCTCCTTACAACAAAGCTGAACAGGAAACCCGCTGCGAAGAAGCAGATCAGGAACACAAAGCCCCCGACCGCCAGTGCCGCGCCACCGGAAAGACCGAGGCCGCTGGTGCAGCCGCGTGCCAATCGGGCTCCGAGCCCTGTCAGGACGCCACCGATCAGAGCCAGCACGAGCCGGCTACTCACCCCGGATGACGGTCCCCGTTCCACCTGAGGCCTGAACCTTCGACCGGAGAGCGCGCCGACAAGTGCCCCAATGAACGCTCCGAGCACCTCCCAGGTGATCCAGGCCTGCAGCGGCTCACCCCGGACATAATCGCCCAGGTAGCGGTTGGCCGCCGTCAGCTCCGGTGCCAGCCACTGACCAACTTCCGCGGTAAACCGGGTAAAGAAACCACTGGCGCCCAAGCCGTGACCGGTCAGGACAAAGGTGAGAAATAACGCCAACCCAAGGGCGATGCCTGCCCATAGAGGTGACCAGAAGGGGCGTGGAGACATACAGTGCTCCTTGTCATACAGTAGGTTATACCTCTTTTATATATAGTTATTCCCTACTGTCAAACCCACGAGGCTGGATACCGCTCAAGAAGTGATACTCATCAAGTTTAGACCTGGAATACGCCCAATAAAAAACCCCGCCATTTCTGACGGGGTTTTGTATTGGCGGAGAGGGAGGGATTCGAACCCTCGATACGCTATTAACGTATACACACTTTCCAGGCGTGCGCCTTCAGCCACTCGGCCACCTCTCCAATAAACTGTTTCAAATCAGCGGTGTTGCCGCTCATTTGAGGGCGCAAACTGTAATGGTTTTTCAGGCCCTTGGCAACACCCTATCCGGAAATCACCGAAAAAATTTCACGTTGGCCCGAATTCCGGTTAACGGTTGAACAGGTTCAGAACTATCGTTAACAGAACGCTGATGATAATCATCGAGGTAATCGGTATAAACACCCGACTGTTTTCCGATCGGATGTTAATATCCCCCGGTAATTTGCCGAACCAGTTCAGCAGGCCCGGGGCGAAATGTAGTATGGCTCCAAGCAGAACAAGAATAAGGCCCGCGATCACCAGCCATCGCGCCATGGGGAACTCCTCTTACGAAACTGCCCTCTCAGAACAAGGAGAATAACAATGCTGATGAAAGCAGACCAATCAGTCCTGATCCTGATCGATGTCCAGGAAAAGCTGATGCCCGCGATCAGCTTCGGCGAGGAAGTCGCAGACCGGTGTACGACACTCGCGACGATTGCGGGGCTCCTAGGGGTTCCTGTGCTCGGCACCGAACAGTTGCCGGACAAACTCGGCCCCAATATTGACTCGGTGCGGGAACTCTGCGATTCGGTTCTCGACAAGACCCATTTTGATGCCTGCCCGGATGGCCTGATCGACCAGCTGCCGGAGGGTCGGCAGCATATTGTCATTGGTGGCTGTGAGACGCATGTCTGTATGATGCAGACTGCCCTGAGCCTCCTGGATGCGGGCTATAAGGTTTGGGTGGTGGCGGATGCCACCGGATCCAGAAACGATTTTGACCGGGATGTCGCCCTGGACCGGCTGAACGAGAGTGGAGCCCGGATTGTTACCCTGGAAATGGTTGCTTTCGAGTGGATGCGCGATTGCCGGCATCCGCGATTCCGGGATATCCAGACGCTCATCAAGTAAAGGGCCTGATGGGGTCATCCAGCGTCCATCCGCTGGCGTATTCCCGGCACTCCAGTTATCAGAGGTTTGTCATGCTCAATATGGATTTCAGTGAAAAAGTCGTGATCCGTACCGCAGAGATGGACTGGGTGCCCAGCCCAGCCGGCGGAGTATTGCGAAAGCCACTGGCCCGGGAAGAAGCCGAACGGGGTCACGCAACCAGCGTGGTTCGCTATGAGCCTGGAGCATCGTTCAAGCGCCATGAACACCCGCTGGGCGAGGAAATCCTGGTACTCGAAGGCGTCTTCTCCGACGAGACCGGCGACTATCCGGCCGGCACCTATCTTCGAAACCCGCCCGGCAGCGGACATGCTCCCTTCAGCAAGGAAGGGTGTACCCTGCTGGTCAAACTGCACCAGTTTGACGAAAGAGACACGGAAACTGTCCGGGTGGATACCCGCACGGCCGAGTGGCTTCCGGGGATTGGCGGGCTTCAGGTGATGCCCCTGCACGATTTCGAGCACGAGCATGTGGCACTGGTGAAGTGGCCGGCCAATGAGGTATTCCAGCCCCACCGACACTTTGGTGGCGAGGAAATCTTTGTGCTCTCCGGCGAATTCTGCGATGAACATGGGCGCTATCCGGTCGGCACCTGGATTCGCAGCCCGCACATGAGCCAGCATCACCCCTTCGTGGAGCAGGAAACCGTTATCTGGGTCAAGACCGGCCACCTTCCCCTGGCAGCACCGTAAAAAGAAAAAAGGCCCCGAAGGGCCAAGAGAGTGCGCATCAGGATGACATTGCTGAGGACTGCCAACCGACGCTGCTGAAGAGGTCGTTGCTCGCACCATCGTCTGCGGGGGTGTAGTGCAAGCCTTTTTCACCGGCCGGCAGGGCGAACACGTGATATGCCTCCGGTCCGAACGGATCCAGTGCCGTACCCAAGTAGTCGAAGCGGTCAGGCACCGGTTCACCGGAAAGGGCCAAACGGAACTGACGCTCGACCGTAGGTGTTCCTACATTCAGCGGCTGTTCCACCCAGAGGTATACGGCCTTGTGCGGGACGATGTATTCGCAGCGCACTACGCGGTAGCCCTCTTTCAGGTGAAGGGTTGTCGGCTCTTTACCGGCTTCAACGCGGAACTTGTGAATCGTTTTCATGGCTGCGTCCTCCGAGTTGCCACTTCACAATTCCTATGTTCCTCCGAACACTACTTCGAGAAAATAATCTTTTTTGAGCTTTTAACATCGAAATATTCGATGCATTAGTTGTCCAGATCCGTACTCAGCCCGTTGAAATTGACAGGGTCCATGCAAATTGCCCGGACGCCCTCATGGGCCAGCTTCCGGCCCCGCGTGATGGCAAACAGTTCATCCTGCACTTCATCAATTCTGGCGATGTGCTCGACCTCATACTGCCGGCAGACTTCCCGTCGTATCACCGTGGGTGCGGCAAACACCCCATAACCCTGGCGGCCGAAGACCTTGATCAGCGCGCTGTCATCGACCCGGGCCATCAGCTTCATCCGCACGCCCTGCAGTGACAGCCAGTTCATCAGGCGCTCGAAATACGGTGCATCGGTGGCATTGGCCAGCAATGGCTGGCCATTCAGGGAATCGGGAAAGCCCTCTTTCAGGTTGGCAGCCAGTGCCGGTGCAGCGAACAGGCTGATACTGGAGCCCGCAACCGGGTGTACCGTAAAAGGACCGTGCTCATCCAGCCCCGGCATCCGGTCCGCCAGTACGACATCCAGCTCCTTTCGTTTGAGGCTCAGCACGAGATCCTCGGTTCTGCCGGTCCGGCATTCCAGCTGAACTGGTCGCTTGAGCGCCATGGCCGGCTGCAACAGGTAATAGGCAATGAGTTTGTGGATCGAGGCGGAGATACCCGCGGCCAGGGTCAATGGCCGGTCCGCGGGTGCAAGTTGCAGGGTATCGGTCAGCTCCCCGGTCAGGGCGAATATGTCATCAGCGTAGCCGAGGATCATCCGGCCGAGATCCGTCAGTGCCAGCTTTCGCCGTTCCCGGAGGAAAAGCCTTCCGCCGACCGCCGACTCGAAGGTGGCCAGCTGACCGCTCAGGGTTTGCGGTGCCAGATCGAGCACCTCGCTGGCGCGGGCGATCGAGCCTTCCCGGCTGATCACCCAGAAATAATACAGATGCCGGAGGTTGAGCTGTTCCATGGATTCTGACCTCCTGCGGGAGTCAAGCCGGCCGGGGGACCTTCAGGATCTCACCGAAAGTAACGTATTCACTGCCGCCGAGTCTCCCCAGGGGATCAATGGCGGAACCGTCGAATCGCAGTCGCTCCTTGTCATCCCGGGTCACGGCCTCATCAGCCACGTGGATGGCGTTGATCTTACCGAAAATCAGGGACTGGGGTGCCGCGCCGATCTCCTTGATGTCATAGAGCTCACAGGCCAGTGCCACCCGGCAGTCTTTCAGGCGCGGCAGAGGAGAACCATCAAATTCCGTCAGTTCCAGGTCTACGTTCTTGAGCTCGGATTCTCCGTGCGGCAATGTCCGGGAGGTTTCGGTCATCGCTTCTGCCAGTTCCCGGTGGGCAATATGCACCACAAAGTGCCGGTTGGTTTCGATATTCACCCGGGTGTCCTTGAAAGAGCCATCCGTAGGTTTCTTGCCGACGGAAAACATCAGCAATGGCGGATTACTGGTAATCGGCGTGAAGAACGAGAACGGCGCCAGGTTGTAATCACCGTCCGGGTTTTCACTCAGCACCCAGGCGACCGGCCGGGGAATGATGGTCTGGGTCAGGATGTGATAGACGTCTTTCGGGTCCATGCCATCAAAATCAATCTGCATCTGCGCCTCCTGTCTGCAGCTTCTGTGTTGCCCTGGAACGAGCCAGCCATAGCATAACGAGAATGCCCTGAAGTGCCAGGAAAGGTACGGCGACCATAACCAGACCGGACCACCCGACCCAGGCAAAAACCGCCCCGGCGGACAGCGACGCGGCCGCCTGGGAACCGAAGACCAGGAGATCGTTCAGCCCCTGTACCCGGAAACGCTCGGAGTCCTGATAGCCCCTTGGTAACAGCGCTGTTCCCCCTACGAACAGGAAATTCCAGCCCACGCCCAGCAACAGAAGCGCCCATAGGTAGTGGTGAAAGCTGATACCGGCTGCAGCAAGCAGCACACACGCGAGATAGGCCGCCAGCCCGCCAACCATCATAAGCGGAATGCCCACGACCCGGGTCAGCCAGCCACTGATCAGTGACGGTAGGTACATGGCCATGATGTGGAGCTGGATGACTGTCTTGGCATCGTCCAGACTGTGACCGGCCATTTCGGTCATACTCAGCGGTGTCGCCGTCATGATGAAGCTCATCACCGCATAGCCGATGGCGGCAGCACCGATCGCTGCCAGTACCAGGGGATTGACCAGAATTTCACGCAGTGGTCGACCGCCGCCAACATGGTCCTCACGGACCAGCTCGCCTTTCGAACGATAGCCTGCGAAAAGCGTCACCAGGGCTACCGCCTGCACCGCCAGCAACCCAAGCCAGCTATCCATAAAGGGATGGGCTTCATCCGGGCCGGCTCCGAGAGTGGCAATTTCAGGCCCTAACCAGGCTGCACCCAACCCGCCCAGAAGCACCCTGGCTGCAGCGGAAGCCGCAAGTTCCGGTCCGACCGACTCCATTGCGGCAAAACGATACTGATGCACTACGGCAAGGCCACTGCCACCCACGACGGCAGCCACACAGAGCAGCGGAAAAGATCCCTGCAAGGAAGCCAATGCGCCCAATCCCCCGGCCAGGATGCCCATTATGGCCCCCAGCAGCATGACCGGTTTGCGCCCTATGCGCTCCATCAACCAGGTGGCAAGCTTGACCGAGACCACCGTCCCGACCACCACAAGCCCCACTGGAAGCGTGGCCCACTCCGCAGAGGGTGCCAGGGCCCGGCCCTGGATACTGCCGATAACGATAATGAACGGTGCCGTACACATGGCCAGCGCCTGCGCAGCCACCAGCACCCAGACATTCAGAGGCATGAATTACTTTTTCCTGTAGGCGGTGCCACTGGGGCACGCAATGGGTTCGTAAAGTTCGGTCATGTCGCCCGTCAGCTCGGAGGATCCGGCGATCAGGTAGCCACCGGGATTGAGGGCGGCATGGAACCGGGCCAATATGGCCTTTCTCTTTTCTGCCGAGTAGTAAACCAGCGCGTTCTGGCAGATCACCACATCGAACTTGCCCGGCAAAGTGCGTTGCAGCAGGTTCAGTTCACGGAACTCGACCAGGGCACGAATGTCCGGACTGACTTGCCAGCCCCCCTTCTCGATCGATCGGAAAAAACGCTCCTTGCGCACGGCGGTAACGCCGGTGTCGTCGGGGCCGATTTCGTAGTGTGCCCGCCGCGCGACTTCCAGGGCACTGCGTGAAGTATCCGTCGCCAGAACCCTGGGTTCACTTAGCGTACCGGGATTCTTCTCGCTGAGCTCGCGTACAAGCATGGCTACCGAATAAGGCTCCTGCCCGGTAGAACAGGCGGCCGACCAGACAGCCACCCGTTTGCCGGGGTTCCGCCCGACAATGTCGGGTAGCACCTGATCACCCAGTAACGAGAATACCGCCGCTTCGCCGAACCACTGGCTCTCGCTCATGGTAACCCCATCAATGACGGCTTCCTTCAGGCCGGACCGCCCCGGTTTATCCAGCCGGGCCAACAACTCTTCGATGGACGTCAGCTGATGGTTATCCAAAACCGGGCGCAGGCGTCGCCGGGCCAGATCCCGGGCACTGTCTCGCAGCAGAATCCCGCAAGCATCCCGAAGATAGATCTGCAGGGCCTGATAGTCGCTTGTGTTTATCGTTTCCATTGACTCATTATTATATTCGCGTAATCAAAGCGGCATTTTACCACCTTCGGCTGGCCGTTGCGTGGGATCAATCTGCTAACATCCTGCTTCACACAGCTGGTCCTGCTGATTTGCCCAGTCGGAACATTGGCAACAACATCGAGAGTGTCCCGGATATGACCCAATACGCCCCTTTTCCCCGCCACCTGCTTTCTCCGTTGCTGGCTGCCCTGGCTGCCTTCTGCCTGGTCTCCGCGCCGGCCCAGGCCCAGTCCGGTGACGCAGATGCGACAACGCCGGAAGTCCGGTTTCAAACAAACCAGGGTGAATTCGTGCTCGAACTGCGCCCCGATGTGGCTCCCGAAACCGTAGAGAACTTCCTTCAATACGTCCGCGACGGATTTTATGAAGGTACGGTGTTTCACCGTGTCATCCCCGGCTTCATGATCCAGGGTGGAGGGTTTACCCCGGAACTGTCCCGTAAACCCACCCGGGACCCGATCGTCAACGAAGCCAGCAAGGACCTCCCGAACCAGCGGGGCACCATCGCCATGGCCCGCACCAGCAATCCGGATTCAGCTACTTCGCAGTTCTTCATCAACGTGGTCGGCAATGATTTTCTCAATGCCGGCGTTCGTGGCCCCGGCTATGCCGTGTTCGGCGAGGTAACCGAAGGCATGGATGTGGTTGACGCCATCGCCGGTGTCGAAACCGGCTACGCCCGTGGCATGAGAGACGTACCGGTCGATCCGGTCATCATCGAGAAGGTTTCGGTGGTCAGCAACGACGAGTAGAACATGACTGACTGCACTGTGCACCCGCCAGCCATTGAGCCCGCGGACCTTGTCTGGCGCGACGGAATACCGGAGTCGGCCCGGTTCGGGGATGTCTATTTCTCCCGGGACAATGGCCTCGCAGAAACCCGGCATGTCTTCCTGAACCACAACAACCTGCCCGACCGGTTCCGGGACCTGCCACCTCAGGGTGCGTTCGTGATCGCGGAGACGGGCTTCGGTACCGGTCTCAATTTTCTGGCCGCCTGGCAGGCCTGGCGGAAACACCGGCCGGATAACGGGTCCGTACTGCATTTCATCTCGGCCGAGCGCTACCCGCTCACGCGCAATGATCTCAAGCGCGCTCTGGACCTCTGGCCCGAACTGGCACCGCTCGCTGGGGACCTGCTCGCTCATTACCCGCCTCTGGTCCGGGGTACACACCGCCTGGTACTGGATGAAGGCCGCGTGCGCCTGACCCTGTACTTTGGCGATGTACTGGATGCCTGGAAGGCTCTTTCATTCTCTGCCGACGCCTGGTTTCTGGACGGCTTCGCCCCGGCTCTGAATCCCGATATGTGGCTTGACCAGGCCATGGCGCTGATCCGCGAACACAGCAGACCGGGCACAACCCTGGCCACCTTCACCGCGGTGGGCAGGATACGCCGGGCGCTTGAGAGCGAAGGCTTCGAGATGCGCAAGTCGCCGGGCTACGGACGCAAACGGGACATGATTGCCGGAGCACTGACCGGCACCGCTTCCAGCGACTCGACCAACCCGTCCCACACCGTGGCCATTATCGGTGCAGGCATCGCTGGCACCCTGCTGGCCCGGAACCTGGCCAGCCGCGGGGTAGCCGTCACCCTGATCGATACGGAAGAATATGCCGGTGCCGCTGCCTCCGGAAATCTTCAGGGCGCGATGTATGTCAAACTCGGTGTCGAGTTTAATGCCCAGACAGAACTGGCGCTCTCCGCCCTGACCTTCAGTCAGCGCGCCTACGAACCCTACCGGGATTCTTTCTGGCATCCGACGGGCCTGCTGCAGCTGGCCTGGAATCCGCAGGAACAGGACAGGCAGGCCCGTTTTCTCGACCGCAATCAGTATCCCGAGGGTCTTCTCTACCCTGTGGATGCAGCCACCGCCTCCGAACTCACCGGCATCCCCGTAACCAACGGTGGGCTTTGGTTTCCCAACAATGGCTGGCTGTCACCCGGCAGCCTCTGCCGGGAGCTGGTCGATCACGCCCTGATTGATTGCCGATTCGGTACACGGGTGGATAGGCTGATGCCCTGCAACGGCAAGTGGCATCTTTCCAGCTGTAGTGGCGCGGATATCATCGCAAACAGTGTGGTGATTGCCGCAGGCCACAAGTCGGCGGAACTGATTCCCCTCAAGGGCGAGTACCGCTTCAAGGCCATCCGGGGTCAGGTAACTCATATCCCCGAAGAAACCATCCGGGCACCGAAGGCGGTTATCTGCGGCCAGAAATACCTGAATCCGTGCCAGAACGGTCTGGCCGTGACCGGGGCCACCTTTGACCTGCACAGCGCCGATCCCTCCGTCACCCGCGAGGCAAACACCGAGAACCTCCAGAAGCTCGGTGACATGTTGCCGGGATTGTTTGCCGAGGACGGCAGCAACCGGGATTTCGAGGGGCGGGTCGGATTTCGCTGCACCACCCACGATTATCAGCCCGTGGCCGGAATGATGGCAGACTGCAATGGGCAATCTCTTGAGGGTGTCTACCTGCTTACCGGCCTTGGGAGCAAGGGCCTTACCTACGCCCCTCTCCTGGCCGAATACGTGGCGGATCAGCTCACCGGGCAACCGGCCTGCCTGCCCGCGACGCTCGCGCACAGCGTCCGCCCGGACCGGATGTGCCGGCTCCGGGCCGGCTGAGGCCTCAGTTCAGGGGCGTCAGCAGCTGCCCCTCGGGACTGAACAGGAGGATCATCCGGTCCTCCCCCCTGTGCACCAGCGCGGTGATCTCATCGTCCCGATAATTGGCGAGCCCCTGAACCGAGGTATCCCCAACCGCCAGTTGATAACGCCACTCGTTGCGGAACGCCGGCTCGCTGTCATCCGTTGCGACCGGTTCGACCAGCGAAATGCGGCTGACGATGCCCTGGGTCTGACCGGATGAGGGAACCGCAGCTCCGGTGAAATTGCCGTTGGTATCGCCCCCGGCCACCATATCGCCATCGAACCCGGTCAGGGCGTGGAAAACCTCACTGGAGGCATCCGCTGTATCGTTCAAGGTGAACGCCCTGCTCACCTCTCCGGTCGAGGAATAGGACAACAGGAAACCGGCCTGACTGGACAACGGCTCTCGTACCAGGGTCTGAAGATCGTCCTCGCCGGTAGCGACGGAATACTTCCCATCACCCTCGCCCAACAACCAGAGATTATTCCCACCGAAGAGACCGGCCACGACCGTCTCATTACCTGCCGTTCCCACCTGATGGACGGTCGGCATGGTTGACGCCCCGCTGTATGCATAGAAATAGGCATCTTCCCCGCCAATGACCTCGGCACCACCTACGGAGCCTGCTGCCGAGCCGAACAGCGTGGGCGACATGGACAGCACCGAGCTGCCCGCCACGGCATCGTCACCGGCGGATCCCACCTGTCGGGTCCAGGCGACTGCGGGCACCGGTGTTTCGCCGTCGAGCACGGTATCAATCCGTTGCAGGAAACTGTCCACACGGCCAGCCGAACTTTCTCCTGGCCAGGTCCCGCTGGTTTCACCGGACAGGATCACATAACCGGAGTCCGGATTGATCCCGGCCTCTCTTATCCGGTCATCACCTGCGGTGCCACTTCGCAATGTCCAGTAGGGAACGTACTCGCCTCCGTTAAAATCACCGTCGAACCGGAACAACGACACCAGGACATCGTCACCCCCTGCCGGCGTTGTTCCCGCAATGTCATCGCCGGTGGTGTAGGCGACGACGAACTCGTACCGGTCAACCTTGGTATTATTCTCGGTAACCTTCCTGTTCACCACGCCAATTACAGGGGACGACGGTGCAATGCTGGCGCCTGCCAGCGTGACTCCCACCTCCTGCAGTTGGTTTCCTTTCTGGTCAAAAATCCTGACCTTCACCCGGTTGCCATCGCCACTATCGTATCCGGCCAGGAAAAGCCGGCCATTGTGACCAAGAGCCATGTCCGTGGGCACGAACCCCCCGGAGCCAGGCAGAACGACCGGTGTTGTCAGCTCATTCAGGCTGATGCGCAGCAGATCCTCGGACGCCGTCCGTGCAAATGCCTCGCGCCCGGCCTGGTAGGCCTCGTCCAGAGCCATCTGGATAAACCGGTCGGCAAGGTCCGGATTGGTATAGCTATCGGCAGGCACGCGTACACGGAAGGTGACCTGATCCTGATCCACAGGGAAACTCAGGGTCGGTTTCTCCACCCAGAGTCCGTTCTCCTGCTGCTCGATCACAAATTCGCTGTGGAGTCGCGCGGTGGAGCTCTCGGAATGGATCAAACGGGCCTGGACGATTCCATCCCGATCACCGGTCAACGTGGCCCGGTATTCGCGGGAGTCTCCCACGTTCAGGGTATCTCGAAGCCCACCCTCAAGGGTTTCCAGAGCAACCACCGGTTCGTTGTCATCAATGGTGAGGGTCGTCTGTACCCCGCCGTTATTGGGCCCGAGCCCGGCAAGGCCGGAGCGGACCTCGGTCAGGGTCAGCCGCGCCGACTCGGAAAGCTCAGCAAAGCTGTCCTCCACTACCTCAAGGCGGATATAACATTCGGTGATTCCGGGTTCGAGGGTAACAATACCCCGGGTCAGATAGCCGTTTTCATCCGCTTCGTAGGACAGGTAGCCCAGCGGATCGCCGTTTTCATCCACTGGTTCCGGAGAGTCCGTGCCAAGCCCAACAATGTCCTTGCCGATGATGGCGTCACTGCCATTGGCAGCACTGAAATCGCACTGTTGGTGGGGTTCGGTTCCAGTGAACGACGGATCACATCTGGAGGGGTCATACTGCGAGTTCAGCTCAAAGGCGACGCCAACGCGGGTCACCGAGGGCTTCTCGAGGCTCACCTTGACGGCAACCTGGCGAGTGGGCAACGTCACTTCCTTTTCACCATCAACCGCGCCGGAATCGTCATAGGTGTTGATGGTGAAGGTATGTTTTCCCGGTTCGGACAAGTCCGGGACCTCGCAATGTTCCCCTATCGGAGCCGCCAGTTCCGGTACCTCGCCCTCGGTAAAGCTGCCGGCTTCCAGAACCAGGGGGTTGTAGCGCACTTCAATATCGAACGGCATGGTACCGGCCAGGCTGCCGTCCGTGGTTACCAGATTGATGTCTTCTGTCTTCCCGAGATCGGCTTCTCCCCGATTGCCCCCGGTCAGTCCGGGCACGCCATACATGATTACGCCCTGGCGAGCCTTGTTGCTGATGTCTTCCAGCGCCAGCCAGGACGGCGCGTTGGTCAGGCTGTAGTCGAGAATGCCCTCGCCCCCGTAGGCGCCCCAGTTGTAGTAATACTCCACGCCCAGGTAGGCATTCGACGGCGGCGCTCCCAGGATGGTTGGCTGATCCGGGTCTTTCTCGGTTTTACAGCCAACGAGAGCGGTCAGGAGAAGTATCAGGCCGGTAAAGCGGAGACCGGAAGCGATGCGGGAACAACTATCGGCGCGCATGGAAAAGTCCGTTTCGGAGCGTTGTTATTATCGGTGCGAGCCAGCCGCCAGGGCCGATTTACACACCGTTACAGAACAACGCCATGGTAGCCAATTTGTCGAAGGCGGGATCTGCGCGAGTTCTCAGAATCGCTGCCCGTAAACCTCCATGGTATGCGGGCAGCTACGCGATTGTGATCCAGGGCTCAGCCTTTGAGGCCGTGCTCTTTCAACAGCTTGACCAGGCCTTCCTCGTCAAGAACCGGCACACCCAACTGCTCGGCCTTGGCCAGCTTTGAGCCGGCCGCCTCGCCCGCCACAACACAGGCGGTTTTCTTCGAAACGCTCCCGGCGACTTTCGCGCCCAGGGCTTCCAGCTTCTCCTTGGCCTCATCACGAGTCATCCCGGACAGGGTGCCGGTGAGAACCCAGGTTTCGCCCTGGAGCGGTTTCTCGCCCTGTTCCACCACCTCTTCCTGCCACCGGACACCGGCGTCCTTCAGGGCCTGGAGGGTTTCCTGGTTGTGGGATTGATCGAAGAAGCTGCGGATATGTCCGGCGACAATGGGGCCAACGTCCGGCACTTCCTGCAGGGCCTCCTCGTCGGCATCGGCGATGGCTTCAAGGGTTCCGAAATGACTGGCCAGGCCCTTGGCCGTCGCCTCGCCCACTTCCCGGATTCCGAGGGCATAGAGGAAACGCCACAGCACCGGCTCCCGGGAGCTCTCGATGGCATTGACCAGGTTGCTTGCAGACTTCTCGCCCATTCGTTCCAGACTGGTCAGGTCCTTGACCTTGAGGTGATACAGATCCGCGACGGTCTTGACCATGCCTCGGTCCACCAGGATATCGATCCATTTGTCCCCCAGCCCCTCGATATCCAAAGCCTTTCTGGAAGCGTAATGGCGGATAGCCTCTTTCCGTTGGGCCGGACAATACAGACCGCCGGAGCAACGGGCCACGGCCTCGTCTTCGATCTGGATGACGTCGGAACCGCACACCGGACAGGTCTTCGGAAGTTCCACCGCTTTGGCGTTTTTCGGACGTTTGTCGGCGACCACCTTGACCACCTGGGGAATCACATCCCCGGCCCTGCGGATGAATACGGTGTCGCCGATGTGCACGTCCAGCCGACGGATCTCGTCCATGTTGTGCAAGGTCGCGTTGCTGACGGTTACGCCGCCCACAAAGACCGGTTTGAGGCGCGCCACCGGAGTTACGGCACCGGTACGGCCAACCTGGAACTCCACGTCCTCGATGACAGTCAGCTCTTCCTGGGCCGGGAATTTGTGGGCAATGGCCCATCGGGGCGCCCTGGACACAAAACCCAGTTGCTGCTGAAGATCCAACCGGTTGACCTTGAATACGATGCCATCGATCTCGTACGGGAGGGAGTCCCGTTTTTCCATAAGCTCGTTATAGGCCTCAAGGCACTCATCCACACCTTTGGCCTTGCGCATTTCCGGATTGATCCGGAAGCCCCAACGCTTGACCTGCTGTAGACCGTCCCACTGGGTATCCGGCAAGAGACTCTCATCGGTGACAGCAACACTGTAGGCACACATCTCCAGGGGACGTTTGGCGGTCACCGTGGATTTCTTCTGGCGCAGACTGCCGGCGGCGGCGTTACGGGGATTCACAAAGGTCTTCTCACCCCGGTCTGCCAGCCGCTGGTTGAGCTTCTCAAAGCCCACCTTGGGCATGTAGACCTCGCCCCGGACTTCCACCATCTCCGGCACATCGTCACCACGAAGCTTGAGCGGCACGGATGGGATTGTACGGATGTTGGCAGTGATGTCCTCGCCGCTGTAGCCATCGCCCCGGGTGGCGGCCACGGTCAGGGAACCGTTCTCGTAGTGAAGGCTGACCGCCAGGCCATCGAGCTTTGGCTCGCACACGTACTCGATTTCGCTGTCGGCATCGAGCCGGTCACGAACGCGCCGGTCGAAATCCCTGAGCTCTTCTTCGCTGAAGGCATTATCCAGGGAGAGCATCGGCAGCCGGTGGACCACTTCCTCGAAGCTTGTCTCGGCACTGATTCCCACCCGTCGGGTCGGCGAGTCGTCGGAGGCGAGCTCGGGGTAGTCTGACTCGAGTTGCTGCAACTCGCGGAAGAGGCGGTCGTATTCCGCATCCGGAATGCGGGGATCATCCAGGACGTAATAATGGTAGTTGTGGTCCTCGATCTGGGACCGGAGTTCTTCAACACGCTGGATAATCTCGGGCGTGGCTTTGCTCATCAATGGGCACTCTCGGCTGTCACAAAAATGCCCGGACCAGTGCCGGGCATTACGCTTTCGGTGTTACGACCCTCAGACCCGCTGGGATCGCTGCTTGCGCTCGAACTCGCGGATGCGCTGGCGACAATGCTCGATGGTCTGGGGCGTCATCACACTGCGTCGTTCGTCCTTGAGTTCACCTCCCAGGTTACGAACCACCGCCTGGGCGGTCTCCAGCATGAAATCGAAGGCCTGAAGGGGCTTGGACGGACCGGGCAGGCTCATGAAGAAGCTGATCCCGGGCGTCTTCATGCCCGGAATGTCGGAGGGCTTGAAGGTGCCGGGTTCCACCGCATTGGCCACACTGAACTGCACCGGGCTGGTGGTGTCCGCTTCCTCGTGGCGGTGATAAATGTCCATATCACCATGTTCAAGCCCGCACGCCTCGAACAGTTTCTTGAGCGCGGTACCAGTAAACTCTTCGCCACTGCGGGCGAGTATGTTGATCACAATCACTTCCCGGGCCTCGGGACGGTTGGCTCCGGCCAGTGGCTGGTCAGAACGACGCGCGGTGGGGGTTCTCCGGGCGGTGTCCTCCTCAACCTCACTGGTGACAATGGGGGGAGCATTTTCTGTCTCCGCTTTTCTGGCACCCCGGGGCTCTTCAGTGACCTCGGGCTCTGCAGGCCGGGGCGCTGGTTCTGGCGCCACAGTGCGGGGCTCGCCGATAATACCATCATCAAACGATTCATCGTCACGGGCGCCCCAGCCGGCATCCTGGAGGTAGTCATCCTGATCGGCAGAAGACAGCTGCTCTTCCTCCGGCATTTCGGGTTCAGGCTCAGCGGGCTGTTCGGGTTTGCGGGTTTCCTTCGCCGGCCGGGTCGGTTTGGGCGGCGGATTGCCGAAGCGGCTGGATTTTTCGGGTTTGACGTAACCCCGCTCTTCCAGGACGTCACGGGAGATCGTCCGGGCACCGCCATTGGGCAATTCGGGGTTGTACTCCTCTTCGAGAGGAGATTCGTCGAGGTCATCTGCCCCCATCCCCGACGAAATGGCCATGGACTCTTTCCGAGCCCGGCGCATCCGACGAATACCATCGATCACGATGCCGAGAATAACCAGGGTACCTATGGCGATTAACCATTCCCTAAGAGACATAGTGCTGTCGTCCTGTCTGCAGGTTCAATAATGTTGCTACTCTAAGAAAAGCCTGTAATGAATACAACGCGCAGCCGGGCCAGATGGCATTTTTGTCATCCTTGATGGCAATTCAACCAGTTCCGGCATCAGGCGTCGGCCAGGGCTGCGGCTTCCTCCACATCCACGGACACCAGCCGCGAACAACCCGGTTCGTGCATGGTCACCCCCATCAACTGGTCCGCCATCTCCATGGCGATCTTGTTGTGGGTAATGTAGATGAACTGCACCTGCTTTGACATCTCCTTGACCATATTGGCGTAGCGGCCGACGTTGGCATCGTCCAGCGGCGCATCCACCTCATCGAGCATACAGAACGGGGCCGGGTTGAGCTGGAAAATGGAGAACACCAGTGCGATCGCCGTCAGGGCTTTCTCACCACCGGAAAGCAGATGGATGGTGCTGTTCTTCTTGCCCGGGGGCCGAGCCATGATGGCGACACCGGTTTCCAGCAAATCCTCGCCGGTCAGCTCCAGATAGGCATTACCGCCCCCGAACACTTTCGGGAACAGTGCCTGCAGGCCGCCGTTGACCTGGTCGAAGGTTTCCTTGAAGCGCTGGCGGGTTTCCCGGTCGATCTTCCGGATCGCGTTGTCCAGCGTTTCCAGGGCTTCCATCAGGTCTTCGTGCTGGCTGTCCAGATAGGTCTTGCGTTCGCTCTGGACCTGATACTCCTCGATGGCCGCCAGGTTGATGGCTCCGAGCCGCTGAATCCGGTTGCCGATTTTCTCAAGCTCCTCGGCCCAGTCCTTCTCGTTGGCGCCTTCCGGCAACTGCTCCAGTACTTCCTGCAGCTTCACATCCAGTTCGGTGAGCTGCTCGATGTGGTTGCCGGACCGGATCTCCAGTGCCTGGGACTCCATCTTGAGTTTCTCCAGCCGGGCGCGGACATCCTGGATTTCGTGATCAATGCGGCTGCGGGCCTGCTCCTTCTCACGGACCTCCCGGTCAATCTCTTCCAGGGAGTCCCGGGCTGCACCCAGTTTTTCCTCTTCCGCCAGCCGTCGGTCCAGTAAGCCTTCGAGCTGCATTTGCAGGTCTTCCATGGGCTCCTCGGCACTCTCCCGCGCTTCCCGCAGGATCTCGAGGCGCTCCTGGATCCGTTCCTTCTGGAGCTGCATCCGGTCAATGGTCTGTTTCAGACCCTCGCGCTGACTATTCAGGGTCTGGAGCTGTAGCTGCAGCTGGTGGGCATGGTCGCGGTCGTGACGGGCCTCCTGGCGCAGGCGGTCCAGGTTCTCCCGGAGTGTGTCTCTCTGTTCCAGCAACCGTTCCTTTTCTTCGTCACTGTCCTCCGTAGAAGCCAGTGCCTGCTGCCATTCCTCCCGGGCCATCTGCAGGCTTTCCTGCTGGTCCTCAAGGCTCACGGCGACGTCCTCGCGATCCTCGGTAATCCGTTGCAGACGGGCATCGATCTGCTCGGCCCGTGCCTTGAGGCCGGAGATCCGCGAGCCGAGACTGCTGAGTTCGCGCTCGGCTTCGGACAGCTTCGCCTGAGCGTCCTCGCGGGTTGTTTCAGCCCGTTCGGCACGTTCCTGGAGCTGCTCCAGGCGTTCGCTTGACACCTCCATGGCTTCCTCGGCGCTGGCAAGCTGTTCCGTCAGTTCGGCTACCTTTTTCTGGCGCTCAATCACCCCCACCTGGCCGGCGTCCGAGTCCGGCATCAGGATCCAGTCACGGGCGACCCAGATACCTTCCCGGGTGATCAGACTCTGCCCTGCGCCAAGGCTTGCGCGCGAGGCCAGCGCCTCATCCAGATTTTCAGCGGTGTCGATTCCGTCGAGCATCGCGGTTACCGCCGGAACGCCAGAGACCCTTGCAGCAAGCCCGCTATCGCTGCCGGTATTCCCGGAACGGTCCTCAACCACCGCCAGTCCCCGCGGGGCGTCCGCCATGGCACCGGAGAGTTCGGAGATGCCCGGCAAGGCCAGACCCTGGGTGAACCGGCCGATGACCTGCTCCACAGCAAATTCCCAGCCGTCGTCAATCCGGAGGCGGGAGGCCACACGGGGAGCATCCATCAGGTCGTGATCGGAGAGCCAGGACTGCAGCCGATCATCCTGGCTACCCAATTGTTCATCCAGCAACGCCTGCTGCGACTCGAGGGACGCCCGGAGGCTCTGGACCCGCTGGCGTTCGTCTGAAAGAACATTTTCGGCTTCCCGCTGTTGCTGGCGGGCTTCGTAGAGTTCGTCCTGGATATCCGCAATGCGCTCGGAGGCTTCTTCCCGCTGGAGCTCCAGGGTCTCCTGTTGCTCCAACAGGCCTTCCAGTTCGGCCCGGTCCATCTGGCCTTCGAGCAGTTCACGCTCGTCCTCCAGTTTCCGGCTACGGTTCCGGAGCTGTTCGATGGCATCTTCCAGGGACCGGATCCGGGACTGGGCCAGCTCGGCCTGACGGCGGGCATCGGAAGAACGGGTACTGAAGTCTTCCCATTTGTGCTGCCAGTCGCTCATGGCATCTTCGGCCTGCTGGAGTTTCTCACCGGACTCCTCGGAACGGATCGCCAGGGCTTCCTGTTCCGGCTCCATCATGTCCAGTTCTTCCTGGATACCGGCCAGTTTTTCCTCGTCCTGCTCCAGCTCCCGCGCCAGCTCACGCTCGTTAGCCATCGCCTGGTCCAGTTCCGTGGCCGTCTGGCGGCTACGCTCGCGCTGGTGTTCCAGGCTCTGTTCGATACGGGCAATATCGGCGCCGGCCTCGTAGTAGCGGGCCTGGGCGCGGTTGAAATGTTCGGTGCGGTCCTGATGACTGTCCCGGAGCGATTCCAGGGAGGTTTCCAGGCTGACCCGTTCGGTCAGCTGTTTTTCAAGCTCAAGCTCGGTGTCCCGGATCTTGCCACGCCAGGTCTGCAGATCATTATCCAGGGACTGCCAGCGCAGCACTGTCAGCTCCGCCTTCTTCTGGCGTTCTTCCTGCTTGTAGGCCTTGTACTTCTCGGCAGCAGCGGCCTGGCGTTCAAGATGCTGCAGCTGTCTGGAAAGCTCATCCCGGAGATCGGTCAGGCGTTCCAGATTTTCCTGGGTACGACGGATCCGGTTCTCGGTTTCCCGGCGCCGTTCCTTGTACTTGGAAATACCCGCCGCTTCCTCGATATAGACCCGGAGCTCTTCAGGTTTGGCCTCGATCAGCCGGGAGATCATCCCCTGCTCGATGATGGCATAGCTTCGGGGTCCGAGACCGGTACCCAGGAACAGATCGGTGATGTCACGGCGACGGCATTTGGCGCCATTCATGAAGTATTCGGACTGGCCTTCCCGGGACACCCGCCGGCGCACGGAAATTTCGTTGAAGCGGGCAAACTCTCCCGGCGCGGAGCCGTCGCTGTTGTCAAAAACCAGTTCGATGGATGCCTGGCCGACGGGCTTGCGGGCACTGGAGCCGTTGAAGATAACGTCGGTCATGGATTCGCCACGCAGATACTTGGCAGAGCTTTCCCCCATGACCCAGCGCACCGCGTCAATGATGTTCGACTTGCCACAGCCGTTCGGTCCCACCACCGCGGTCATGTTGGAGGGAAACGGCACCGTCGTCGGGTCGACAAAGGACTTGAAACCGGAGAGTTTGATGGACTTCAGGCGCATATCAGGCGCTCTCCTCCTCCCTGAGAATACTCAGGACCTGCTGGCGCTGGTGCTCACCGAAGGCCTGGATGGCCGCCTGGAGACGGTCTGCATCGCCGGCCGTGGCCGCATCCGCCAATTGGCGGAAGAAAGTCGCCGTCTCGTCAATTTCTTCCCGGAAATGTTCCAACGCCACAAAGTAGGTGCGGCTGATGGCCGGCCGGAAGTTCTCGAGGGTTTCCTCAAGGAACGGGTTCTCCACCAGGCGGTAGGCATAGCGCATGACACCGAAGCCGGCGTCGATCACCTGTTCCGCCGCGTCGGCACTGTTGGAGTTGAGGGCGTCGATAACCGCCTGCAGTTCCCGGACCTGGCCCATGACGCCGCCCAGTTCCTCGCCGGACCAGCGTTCAAGGACCTTGCGCCCCAGCATGCACAGGAGATCAATGTAGATATCGTAGAGGTTGTTGACGCTGTCAGCCGTCAGGCCCGAGACCACGGCACCACGGCGGGGGAAGATCTCCACCAGGTGGCGCCGCTGCATGATCAGCAGGGCCTCACGGACGGAGCCGCGGCTCACATTCAGGTCGCCGGCGACCTTGAGTTCCTGGATTCGTTCGCCTGGTTTGAGATCACGGGTGATGATCCTTTGCCCCAGGTGCTGGGCAATCTGTTCGGACAAACTTTCAGGAGCCTGAAACCTCATAAATTCTGGCGCTCACTTCCCGGGTGAATACAGTCACAAGCGCTGGAGTTTAGCACAGGCTTGCACTGGTCCCACCCCCTTGTCCGACATTTTGATTGCCCCACTCCGGATTTCCCCGGGGACTCTCTCCTGGTTTATTTCCGGGAACTGGGCCGGCGGTGCGCTTTCGGTTTTTCAGGAGCGGAATCAGCAACCTGCCATTTATTGGCTCCAGGCTTACGGCCCGGACGGGAAGGCGCCTTGCGTCGGCGGCGATCGTGGGCCGCCTTTTCGCCCGGAGTCTTGGCCGGGATCTGGACCGGGTCAAGACCCACGGTCCGGCTCAGGAGGTCGACCGCCTTCTGGTCCAGTTCTTCCCATTTTCCTACGGTCAGGCGGCTGGGCAGGAAGATCGGCCCGTAACGGACCCGCTTCAGTCGGCTCACCTTCACACCCTGGGATTCCCAGAGCCGGCGAACCTCGCGGTTGCGTCCTTCCAGCAGCGTCACATGGAACCACTGGTTCATGCCGGAACCGCCGGCCGGTGTAATGTCAGTGAACTTCGCCATCCCGTCTTCGAGCAACACCCCTTCCATCAGGCGCTCGATCATGGCCTCGTCCACTTCCCCGAAGATACGCACGGCGTATTCACGATCGATCTCGCTGGACGGATGCATCAACCGGTTGGCCAACTCGCCATCGGTTGTGAACAGCACCAGGCCCGTGGTGTTGATATCCAGGCGACCGATGGATACCCAACGTCGGTCCTTCAGTCTGGGCAGACGGTCAAACACCGTCGGCCGGCCTTCCGGATCCTTGCGGGTGGTCACCTCGCCTTCCGGCTTGTTGTAGATCAGTACCCGGCGCAGCACGTCGGCAGCCCCAGTGACGTCCAGCCGTTTGCCATCCAGCTCATAACGGTCGTGTGCCGTGGCTTTCTGGCCCGGGCTGACCGGCTGACCGTTAACGGTAAGCCGGCCCGCTTCCATCCAGCCCTCGATTTCCCGACGAGAACCCACACCGGCCCGGGCCAGGAGTTTCTGCACCCGTTCCGAGGCGTCTGCGTTTGCTTTTTCCTGACGTGTTGCTGAGCCTTGGCCTGGTCGATCTGACGCCATGGTTAAATCCTTGATAATGACTGACGTGTATGTGGTCAGTGAATGGTCTGCTGACTGGATTCGGGGGACTCAAACTCGATCTCCCCCTGCATGTTCTTCTCGATTTCCCGACCGATTTCCTCGAGATCCCGCACTTCCGAGAGTGGCGGCAACTGATCCAGGCCGGTCAGGTTGAAGTAATCCAGGAATTGTTTGGTCGTGGCGTACATGGCCGGACGACCGGGCACATCCCGGTGGCCGACAACGCGCACCCACTCTCGCTCAAGCAGGGTACGAATGATATTGCTGCTTACCGTAACACCACGGATATCCTCGATTTCCCCCCGGGTTATCGGCTGCCGGTAGGCAATCAGGGCAAGCGTTTCCAGCAAGGCCCGGGAGTAGCGCTGGGGTTTCTCCTCGAACAGGCGTCCGACCCAGGGGGCATACTCTTCCCGAACCTGAAGCCGGTAACCACTGGCCACTTTCTTCAACTCGAAACCGCGCCCCTCACACGCCGCCTCCAGCTGAACCATGACATGCTCCATCACCTGCCTGGCCGGTCGCTCGTCCTCCGCGAACAGTTCCCGGAGCTGTTCCAGTGACAGCGGCTTGCCCGCTGCCAGCAGCGCTGCCTCGGCAATGGCCTGAATCCTTAGCAGATGTTCTTCATTCATGATCAGAATCCGGTATCTTGGTATTTCTGGACTTGATAACGTTCAGCTGGCAGCGCGGGCCCGTACGTGAATCGGCCCGAGCGTTTCGCCCTGCACCACCTCGATCAACTGTTCCTTGACCAGCTCCAGTGTGGCCAGGAAGGTTACCACCACGCCCAGCCGACCTTCTTCAGGGGTGAACAGGCTTTCAAAGGACACGAACCGGTCGTCCTGCAGCACCGAAAGGATGTGTGACATCCGCTCACGGGTGGACAGGATTTCCTTCTCCACGTGATGGCTGGTAAACAGGTCCGCACGCTTCAGTACCCCCTGCATGGCCAGCAGCAGCTCCCGGAGATCCACATCGGGATGGGGCTGGCTGGATGGCAGCTTCGGCAATGCGGCGGATGCGCCGAACGTATCGCGCTCCATCCGGGGCAACTCGTCGATATCCTCGGCAGCCTGCTTGAAACGCTCGTACTGCTGCAGACGACGGATCAGTTCCGCCCGGGGATCCACTTCCTCCTCATCCTCGGACTCCTGACGCGGCAACAGCATCCGGGACTTGATCTCGGCCAGGGTGGCGGCCATCACCAGATACTCCGCCGCCAATTCGAATCGCATCGCCTCCACAGCGCCGATGTAGTCCATGTACTGCCGGGTGATCTCGCTGACATCAATATCCAGGATATTCATGTTCTGGCGGCGAATCAGGTACAGCAGCAGGTCCAGCGGGCCCTCGAAAGCCTCCAGGAACACCGCAAGCGCATCGGGTGGAATGTACAGGTCCTTGGGAAGATCAACGACGGGCTTGCCGGAAACCAATGCCAGGGGCGTCTGTTCATCAGGCGCCTGTTCTGCTTCCGCTACCGTGGTACTGGTATCGTCCGTCATAGCCTTCCCTCGGATGACACTGACCGGGACAGGGTCAGCGGCTGATCGTTAGCGGTAATGCAGCCCCATGGCTGCCCGCACTTCCTCCAGCGTATCACGGGCTGCATCCCGGGCATGCTCGCGGCCTTCCTGCAGGATCGAATGCACCAGGTCCGGGTTGTTCTCGTATTCCCGGGCCCGTTCGTGCAGCGGGCGCTGCTCCTCGACAATGGCATCAATCAGCGGCTTCTTGCAGTCGAGGCAACCGATGCCGGCACTCCGGCATCCGGTCTGCACCCACTCCTGGGTGTCGGCATCGGAATAGATCTTGTGCAGTGCCCAGACCGGACATTTTTCCGGCTCACCCGGATCGGTTCGGCGTACCCGCTGGGGATCGGTCTGCATGGTGCGGACCTTGTCAGCGACCGCATCCGGCTCCTCACGCAGGCCGATGTAGTTGTTGTAGGACTTGGACATCTTCTGACCGTCCAGTCCCGGCATTTTGGATTCCGGTGTCAGCAGTGGCTGGGGCTCCGGCAGAATGACCTTGCCGCCGCCCTCAATGTAACCGTACAGACGTTCCCGGTCGCCCAGGGAAATGTTCTGCTGTTCTTTCAGCAGTGCACGGGCGGTTTCCAGGGCCTCGAGATCGCCCTCCTCCTGGTAACGCCTTTTCAGGTTACGATAAAGCTTGGCGTTCTTCTTGCCCATCTTGACGATGGCGCCTTCCGCCTGCTCCTCGAAGCCCGGCTCCCGGCCATAGATATGGTTGAAACGGCGGGCGATCTCACGGGTGATCTCCACGTGGGAGACCTGATCGGCACCCACCGGCACCTTGCCGGCACGGTAAATCAGGATATCGGCGCTCTGGAGCAGCGGGTATCCGAGGAACCCATAGGTGGCCAGGTCCTTCTCCCGCAGTTTCTCCTGCTGGTCCTTGAAGGTGGGAATACGCTCAAGCCAGCCCAGAGGCGTGATCATGGACAGCAGCAAGTGCAGTTCCGCGTGCTCGGGCACCTGGGACTGGATGAACATGGTGGAGGACCCCGGGTTCACACCGGCTGCCAGCCAGTCGATCACCATGTCCCAGACACTCTGCTCGATGCCCGAGGGATCGTCGTACTGGGTGGTCAGGGCATGCCAGTCGGCGATGAAGAAGAAGCACTCATACTCGTGCTGGAGTTTGACCCAGTTTTTCAGCACACCGTGGTAATGACCAAGGTGAAGCTTTCCGGTCGGACGCATGCCCGACAAAACCCGCTGCTGGGAATCTACAGAACTCAAAGCACGAACTCCTTCTGTTGCGAATAGTGCGCCCCGGCGAAAGAGGCTGACCGGGCATTATAGTCTGATAGCCCCTCGCCGTTAAGGATACAGGCCAAAAAACAAAAAACCCCCGGACACCGTCTGGTGCCGGGGGTTTTTCCTTCAGGAGGAAAGGCTTACCAGCCAGTCACTTCCTTCAGGGCCTTGCCGATCTCGGCCAGGCTGCGCACGGTCTTGACGCCGGCGTCGTTCAGGGCAGCGAACTTCTCGTCTGCAGTACCCTTACCACCGGAGATGATCGCACCGGCGTGACCCATACGCTTGCCCGGAGGCGCAGTCACACCCGCGATGTAGGAAACAACCGGCTTGGTTACGTTCTCCTTGATGAACGCAGCCGCTTCTTCCTCGGCAGTACCGCCGATCTCACCGATCATGACGATGGCCTCGGTTTCCGGGTCTTCCTGCAGCAGCTTCAGGATATCGATGAAGTTGGAACCCGGGATCGGGTCACCACCGATGCCGACGCAGGTGGACTGGCCGTAACCGAAGTCAGTGGTCTGCTTGACCGCTTCGTAAGTCAGGGTACCGGAGCGGGATACGATGCCGACCTTACCCTTCTTGTGGATGTGGCCCGGCATGATGCCGATCTTGCACTCGTCCGGAGTAATCACGCCCGGGCAGTTCGGACCGATCATGCGAACGCCTTTACGATCAACGTATTCTTTGGCGTACAGCATGTCGATGGTCGGGATGCCTTCGGTGATGCAGACGATCAGCTGGATGCCGGCGTCTGCCGCTTCGATGATGGCGTCCTTACAGAACGGAGCCGGTACGTAGATCACGGTGGCTTCCGCGCCGGTCGCTTCAACAGCGTCACGAACGGTGTTGAATACCGGCAGGCCCAGATGCTCGGTG
The DNA here is from genome assembly GCF_050379415.1 of Marinobacter sp. DUT-1. NCBI lineage: Bacteria > Pseudomonadati > Pseudomonadota > Gammaproteobacteria > Pseudomonadales > Marinobacteraceae > Marinobacter > Marinobacter sp. DUT-1. The sequence goes on along the minus strand of NZ_JBNRLS010000002.1, from coordinate 201,948 downwards.
CCGCCCTTACCGGGGCTTACACCACCAACCATCTTGGTGCCATAGGCAATGGCCTGCTCGGAGTGGAAGGTACCCTGGGAGCCGGTAAAGCCCTGGCAGATAACCTTGGTGTCTTTGTTGATCAGGATGCTCATTACTTACCCCCTGCGGCTTTAACGACTTGCTCTGCAGCATCCGCCAGGCTGGTGGCGGCAATGATGTTCAGGCCACTCTCGGCCAGTACCTTGGTGCCCAGCTCGGCGTTATTACCTTCAAGGCGAACAACCACAGGAACTTTTACACCGACTTCCTTAACAGCGCCGATGATGCCCTCTGCGATCATGTCGCAGCGAACGATACCACCGAAGATGTTAACCAGAACGGCCTGAACCGCGTCGTCAGACAGGATGATCTTGAACGCTTCGGAAACACGCTCTTTGGTCGCGCCGCCGCCCACGTCCAGGAAGTTGGCAGGCTGGCCGCCGGACAGCTTGATGATGTCCATGGTACCCATGGCCAGGCCGGCACCGTTAACCATGCAGCCGATGTTGCCTTCCAGTGCCACGTAGTTCAGCTCCCACTTGGCCGCTTCGGCTTCGCGGGAATCTTCCTGGGAAGGATCGTGCATCTCATGGATTTTCTTCTGGCGGTACAGGGCGTTGCCGTCCACACCAACCTTGGCGTCCAGGCAGTGCAGGTCACCGGCCGGAGTGATAACCAGCGGGTTGATCTCTACCAGTGCCAGGTCAGCTTCTTCGAACAGCTTGGCCAGACCCAGGAAGATCTTGGTGAACTGACCGATCTGCTTGCCTTCCAGACCCAGTTTGAAGGCCAGCTCGCGGCCCTGGTACGGCTGAGCGCCGACCAGCGGGTCGATTTCGGCCTTCAGGATCTTTTCCGGAGTTTCTTCGGCAACCTTCTCGATCTCGACACCACCTTCGGTGGATGCCATGAAGACGATACGACGGGTACCACGGTCAACCACGGCGCCCAGGTACAGCTCTTCAGCGATATCGGTCAGGGATTCGACCAGGATCTTGCTGACCGGCTGACCGTTCTCGTCGGTCTGGTAGGTAACCAGGTTCTGGCCCAGCCACTTCTCGGCAAACTCACGGATTTCTTCTTTGCTCTTGACCAGCTTTACACCGCCGGCCTTACCACGGCCACCCGCGTGAACCTGGGCCTTGACTACCCAGCCGTCACCGCCGATTTCGTCTGCCGCTGCTACGGCTTCCTTGGGAGTATCGCAGGCAATACCCTTGGATACGGGCAGGCCGTACTCAGCAAACAGCTGCTTGCCCTGATATTCATGCAAATTCATAGTAAATGTCCCGAATTAAAGAATTCCTGGTTTGCGTTACTTCTTCTTGCGACGGTTCGCGATATGAATCGCGCCGCCGCCAACAGCCAGTGCTGCCTCGTGCACAGACTCGGACAGAGTCGGGTGCGCGAAACAGGTCAGGGCCAGATCTTCCGCGCTGGAACCAAACTCCATCGCGATCACACCCTGGGCCACGATTTCGGAAGCCTGGGGGCCTACCACGTGGAAACCGAGGATGCGGTCAGTCTTGGCGTCAGCGATAATCTTGACCAGACCACTGGCTGCATTGGCTGCCATGGCGCGGCCGTTGGCAGCGAACGGGAAGGTACCGACATTGTATTCTTCACCTTCCGCCTTGAGCTGCTCTTCGGTCTTGCCAACCCAGGCCACTTCCGGCGCGGTGTAAATCACGTTCGGAATGCAGTCGTAATTGACCTGCGGCTTGTGTCCGGCAATGCGCTCGGCAACCATCACCCCCTCTTCAGACGCCTTGTGGGCCAGCATCGGACCACGAACCACGTCACCGATTGCCCATACACCCGGTGCTTCGGTTTTGCAGTTGTCATCCACGAAGATGAAACCGCGCTCGTCCATCTGGACACCGGCGTCTTCGGCCAGCAGGTTATCGGTGTAAGGACGACGGCCAACCGCAACGATCAGCTTGTCGAACTTGGCTTCCTGCTTGCCTTTGGAATCTTCATAGGTGACGTTGATCAGCTTGCGCTTGACTTCAGCGCCGGTCATCCGCGCACCCATGACGATATTCAGGCCCTGCTTCTTGAACTGCTTCAGGGCGTCCTTTGCAACCTGCTGGTCAACCGCCGGCAGGAAGGTGTCCTGGGCTTCCAGAACCGTGACTTCGGAACCCAGACGGGCCCATACACTGCCCAATTCGAGGCCAATGACACCGGCACCAATGACGCCCAGACGCTTGGGCACTTCGCTGAACTCCAGCGCGCCCTCGGAATCGACGATGTAGTCACCGTCGAACGGAGCCGGCGGAATCTCGATCGGCTTGGAGCCGGTGGCGAGGATGACGTTGTCGGCTTCGTAAGTCTTGGTCTTGCCGTCCTTGTCGGTCACTTCCACCTTGCGACCTGCCAGCAGCTTGCCGTGGCCGTGGATGGGAGTTACACCGTTGGACTTGAACAGACCGGCAATACCGCCCGTCAGCTGCTGAACGATGCCGGACTTACGCTCCATCATCTTGGCGATGTCCATAGAGACTTCTTTCGCCATGATGCCCTGCATCTCGTAGTCGTGGCTGGCTTCCTCGTACTTGTGAGAAATCTCCAGCAGGGCCTTGGAAGGAATACAACCCACATTCAGGCAGGTACCGCCAAGCACCTGGCTCTTGCCGTCTTTGGACGTCCAGGACTCGACACAAGCGGTTTTCAGGCCAAGCTGGGCGGCTTTGATAGCGGCCACGTAACCGCCAGGGCCGGCACCGATGACAATGACGTCGTACTTATCAGACATAATTTATCCCGTTCTCTGATTCGTTAAGTGTCAGTTCACACGTCCAGCAGAATACGTGCCGGGTCTTCGAGCATTTCCTTGATGGCTACGAGGAACTGCACTGCTTCCTTACCATCGATCATACGGTGATCGTATGACAGCGCCAGATACATCATCGGCAGGACTTCAACCTGACCGTTTACCGCCATCGGGCGCTCCTGGATCTTGTGCATGCCCAGGATTGCGGTCTGCGGCGGGTTCAGGATCGGCGTGGAGATCAACGAGCCGAAGATACCGCCGTTGGTGATGGTGAAGGTGCCACCGGTCATCTCGTCGATGCCCAGCTTGCCTTCTTTGGCCTTGGTGCCGTACTCGACGATCTTCTTCTCGATGTCGGCCAGACCCATGGCGTCGGAATCGCGCAGGACCGGAACCACCAGTCCACGATCGGTGGAGACTGCGACACCGATATCCTGATAGCCATGATAAACCATATCGTTGCCGTCGATGGACGCGTTAACCGCCGGGAAACGCTTCAGGGCTTCGGTTGCCGCCTTGGTGAAGAAGGACATAAAGCCCAGCTTGATACCGTGGCGCTTCACGAAGCTGTCCTGGTACTGCTTGCGCAGCTCCATGATCGGCTTCATGTTGACTTCGTTGAAGGTGGTCAGCATGGCCGCGGTTTGCTGGGCTTCGACCAGGCGCTTGGCGATGCTGGCACGCAGACGGGTCATCGGAACGCGCTTCTCGGGACGCTCGCCGGCGGCAACATTCACTTCAGGCATGCCCGCCGGAGCGGCCGGCTTGGCGGCGCCACCGGAGGCCTTGCGGGTGTCGATATGAGCCTGAACGTCTTCTTTGGTGACGCGGCCGTCTTTGCCGGTACCCTTGACGGCGTTCGGATCGACATCGTTTTCCTCGGCCAGCTTGCGAGCGGCCGGGCTCAGGATAGCTTCGCCGGAAGCGGCTTCTGATCCGGCCTCTTCCTTCGGTGCTTCCTCTTTTGCTTCCGGCTTGCTTTCGGCAGGCTTGGACTCGCCCGCGGCGCCTTCCTTGAATTTGCCGATCACTTCACCGCTTTCGACGGTATCGCCTTCATTCTTGACGATTTCCTCAATCACACCGTCCGCCGGTGCAACCACTTCGAGGACAACCTTGTCGGTTTCGATATCGACGATCAGCTCGTCGCGGGAACAGGCTTCGCCCGGCTGCTTGTGCCAGGTCGCGACGGTACCCTCTGCGACCGACTCCGGGAAAACGGGGGCTTTAATCTCAGTTGACATTACAAATCCTTAGTTCGGTAGCTCGTCAGATTTCAAACGCGTCGTTGACCAGTTTCTTCTGCTCCTCAATGTGGACAGACATATGTCCACAGGCAGGAGCAGCCGAGGCATCACGACCGGCATACTGAAGGTACAGCTTGGGGTTCAGGCGCTGCAGTGCATTACGCATGTGATGCTGACTGCAGTACCAGGCGCCCTGGTTCATCGGCTCTTCCTGACACCAGACCACATTCTTGAGTTTGGTGTACTGGCTGAGCAGCTCATCCAGGTCATCCCCCGGGAACGGGTAAAGCTGCTCGATACGGACAATGGCGACATCATCACGCTCGTCCGCCTTTTTCTTCTCCAGAAGATCAAAGTAGACCTTACCGCTGCACATGATCAGGCGGGTGACCTTCTTCGGATCGGAAGGCTCCTTCTCAGGCAATACGGTCTGGAAGGTACCTGAGGTCAGGTCGTCCAGGCCGGAGGTCGCTTCCTTGTGGCGCAACAGGCTCTTCGGCGTAATTGCCACCAGCGGCTTACGCAGCGGGCGCTTGACCTGACGGCGCAGCATGTGGAAGACCTGGGACGGCGTGGTCGGCACGCATACCTGAATGTTGTGCTCCGCACACAGTTGCAGGAAGCGCTCCAGGCGAGCGGAACTGTGCTCCGGGCCCTGCCCTTCATAACCGTGTGGCAGCAGCAGCGTCAGGCCACACAGACGGCCCCACTTGTGTTCGCCACTGGTCAGGAACTGGTCAATAACCACCTGGGCACCATTGGCGAAGTCACCAAACTGGGCTTCCCACACAATCAGTGCGTTCGGAGTGGTGGTGGAGTAACCATACTCGAACGCCATGACCGCTTCTTCGGACAGCAGCGAGTCGTAGATCTCGAATTGTGGCTGGTCGTCGGACAGCTTCTGCAGGGAGATATGGGTCGAACCATCTTTCTGATTATGCAGCACCGCATGACGGTGGGAGAAAGTACCCCGGCCCACGTCCTGACCGGTCAGACGGATCGGGTGGCCTTCGTTCAGCAGCGTGGCGTAGGCCATCATCTCACCGTAGCCCCAGTTCAGGGCCAGAGCGCCCGCGGTCATCTTCTCGCGGTCATTGACGATCTTGGACACCTGGCGCTGGACACTGAAACCTTCCGGCAGGGAGGTCAGTTGCTTGCCCAGCTTCTGGATAGTCTTCAGGTTGACGCTGGTCTTGCACTTGGCTGTCCACTCGTGCCCCAGGTACGGCGTCCAGTCAACGTACAGCTCGGTGTTGGGCTCCTTGACCAGAGACTTCACAACGTGCTCGCCATTATCCAGGGCGTCACGGTACTCAGTCTCCATCTGCTTGGCTTCGTCTTCGGAGATAACACCCGCCTCGACCAACTGATCTGCATACAGGGCGCGGGTGGTTTTCAGCTTGCGGATCTTTTCATACATGAGCGGCTGGGTTGCAGCCGGCTCGTCGGCCTCGTTGTGGCCACGACGACGGTAACAAACGAGATCGATGACCACGTCGCCCTTGAATTCGTTGCGGTAGTCCATGGCCATCTGGGTGGCGAACATGACCGCCTCGGCGTCATCCGCGTTCACGTGCAGGATCGGCGCCTGAACCATCTTGGCAACATCGGTGCAGTACTCGGTGGAGCGGGCATCTTCCTGCTTGCTGGTGGTGAAGCCAACCTGGTTGTTGATCACGATGTGGATGGTACCGCCCACACCATAACCCCGGGTCTGGGACATCTGGAAGGTTTCCATCACCACACCCTGGCCGGCGAAGGCAGCATCACCGTGCATGACAATGGGCACGACCTGGCTGCCATCGGTATCGCCCCGGCGGGTCTGGCGCGCACGCACCGAACCTTCAACCACCGGAGACACGATTTCCAGGTGAGACGGGTTGAATGCCATCGCCAGGTGAACTTCGCCGCCTGGAGTCATGACGTTGGAAGAGAAGCCCTGGTGATACTTGACGTCCCCGGAGCCGGAGTCCGCCAGTTTCTTGCCCTCAAACTCGTCGAAGAGTTCTTTCGGGTTTTTGCCGAGTGTGTTCACCAGAACGTTCAGGCGACCACGGTGAGCCATACCGAGAACGATTTCTTTTGCACCATAGGAGCCCGCGCGCTGGATCAGTTCATCCAGGCAGGGAATCAGGCTCTCGCCACCTTCCAGACCGAAACGTTTGACGCCCGGGTAACGGGAACCCAGGTACTTCTCCAACCCTTCGGCGGCGGTCAAACGCTCAAGGATGTGCTTGCGTGTGGTCGCTTCGTATTCCGGCCGTGAGCGGACCGGTTCCATGCGCTGCTGGAACCAACGCTTCACACGGGTATCGACAACATGCATGTACTCCGCGCCGATACTCTTACAATAAGTCTGACGCAGCCCGTCAACGATGTCCGAGAGCATCATGGTCTCGGAACCAAAGTTCAGGGAACCGGTCTGGAATTCGAGATCGAGGTCGGATTCGCCAAGTTCATGGAACCGGGGATCCAGGTCTTCAACCTGGGGACGCTGCCAAACGCCGAGGGGGTCGAGCTTCGCTTCCTGGTGGCCGCGGAAACGGAAAGCGTTAATCATCTGGAGTACGCGGATCTGCTTCTTGTCCGCGTCAGATGTGGCACTGGCGGGAACGCCGCTGGCGGCCAGGAAACGCTGGTTTCGGGAAATATGCTCGAACTGTTCGCGGATGGAAGAGTGGACGATGTCGCGGCCGTGGTAGCCGTCAACGCTGGGAAGCTTGTCAAAGTAGCTTCGCCACTCTTCGGGAACGGCGTTGGGGTCTGTCAGGTAGGTTTCGAAAAGCTGTTCAACGTAGGCAAGATTTCCACCCTGCAGGTGGGAAGTCTGCCACAACTGCTCCATTATGCTTTCGTGCATCTTGAATAGCTCACCTTGGGCTGGTGCGGGGAGCCGGTATGGTCGGTCAGGGGTAAAACTCAGTCAATACGGGTATCTACGGCATGACTTTGACCACCACACGCGACACGGATGTTTTCCATTCCCCAGTGGTTTTTATACTCGGCAAAGCCGCGAAAACCTTTTAAGTTATCGTCACGGCATGCGTAGTGTGCACCCGACTAAGACTTTTGACCATAAGCCTTTGGTTGAAGGCCCCGCGTAGAGCGAGGCCTTCGGGGTGCTAACCTGGTCAGAACAGTATAGCGTCTGTGTCGGAACCTGCTGATCAGGTTGCCCGTTGCAGCAGGAGGTTCCGGATGTGACCAATAGCCTTTGTAGGGTTCAGGCCTTTCGGACAGACACTGACACAGTTCATGATGCCCCGGCAGCGGAACACACTGAACGGGTCATCCAGGTCCGCAAGCCGCTCGGCCTGGGCGGTATCGCGGCTGTCCGCCAGGAACCGATAGGCCTGCAGCAAACCAGCCGGGCCAATGAACTTGTCCGGGTTCCACCAGAAGGACGGACAGGAAGTGGAACAGCAGGCACAGAGAATACACTCGTACAGGCCGTCCAGCTTCTCCCGGTCTTCCGGAGACTGCAAACGCTCGATTGCCGGCGCCGGCTCGTCATTGATGAGGTACGGCATGACCTTTTCGTACTGCTTGTAGAACAGGCTCATGTCGACCACCAGGTCACGGATGACCGGCAGACCCGGCAACGGACGCAGCACCAGCTTGTTATTCTTCACCACCTGGGAAACAGGCGTGATACAGGCCAGGCCGTTCTTGCCGTTCATGTTCATGCCGTCGGAGCCGCACACACCCTCGCGGCAGGAGCGACGGTAGGACATGGTTTCATCTTTTTCCTTCACCAGATTCAGCACGTCAAGAACCATAAGATCCTTGCCCGCGGGAATCTCTACCTCAACGTCCTGCATGTAGGGGGCGTTGTCAGTCTCGGGATTGTAACGGTACAGGCTTACCAACATTCTCTACATCCTCCCCTTAGTAAGTCCGGATCTTCGGCTCGAACATCGGCACGGTCTTCGGCGCAAAGTTCACGTCACGCTTGCCAACCCGCTTGTCCAGAGGGAAGTACATGGAGTGCTTCAGCCAGTTCTCGTCGTCACGCTCGGTGAAATCGTTCCTGGCGTGGGCGCCACGACTTTCCTTACGCTCGAACGCGGAAATGGCTGTCGCCAGAGCAACCTCATAAAGATTGTCCAACTCAAGCGCCTCTATGCGAGCGGTATTGAAGGCATCACTGGTATCAGCAAGCCTGGTGTTACGAACACGCTCGCCAATAGCCTCCAGCTTCTTCAAACCCTCTTCCATGCTCTTGCCATCACGGAATACACCGAAATACAGCTGCATGCAGTTCTGAAGATCCTTGCGAACCTCTGCAACGCTCTCACCCTCGGAAGCGCTATTCAGGCGCTCCAGGCGCGCCATGGCACGCTTGATGTCCTCTTCGCTGGCACCGTCCACTTCGAAGCCGCCGCGCAGCTGCTCCTCGATGTGCAGACCAGCCGCACGACCGAACACAACCAGATCCAGCAGAGAGTTGCCACCCAGACGGTTGGCACCATGTACGGATACACAGGCAGCCTCACCACAGGCAAACAGGCCCGGGATCGGCTTGTCGTTGCCGTTTTCGTCCTGGGTCAGAGCCTGACCACCAACGTTGGTCGGAATACCACCCATCATGTAATGACAGGTCGGAACAACCGGAATCGGCTCTTTCACCGGGTCCACGTGCGCAAAGGTGCGGGACAGCTCACAGATGCCCGGCAGACGCAGGTTCAGGGTTTCTTCACCCAGGTGGTCCAGCTTCAGCAGCACGTGATCCTTGTCGGGACCGCAGCCGCGACCTTCCAGAATTTCCAGAACCATGGAGCGGGCCACAACATCACGGCCAGCCAGGTCTTTCGCGTTCGGAGCATAGCGCTCCATGAATCGCTCACCTTCCGAGTTGATCAGGTAACCACCCTCACCCCGGCAACCTTCGGTTACCAGCGTACCGGCACCGTGGATACCGGTCGGGTGGAACTGCCACATCTCCATATCCTGCATCGGGAAGCCGGCACGCAGGGCCATACCGATACCGTCACCGGTGTTGATCATGGCGTTGGTGGTGGAGGCGTAGATACGGCCGGCACCACCGGTGGCCAGAACCGTGGCCTTGGATTTGATATAGCAGACTTCACCCGTCTCGATCTCGATCCCGACAACACCAACCACTTCATCCTTGGCGTTTTTGACCAGATCGACGGCGTACCATTCATTAAGGAAGGTAGTGCCGCCTTTCAGGTTGGCCTGGTAAAGGGTGTGCAGCAGCGCGTGACCAGTACGGTCGGCAGCGGCACAGGTACGGGCAGCCTGCCCACCTTTACCGTAGTCCTTGGACTGGCCACCGAACGGACGCTGGTAGATACGGCCCTGCTCGGTACGGGAGAACGGCAGCCCCATGTGCTCCAGCTCGAAAACGGCCTGGGGACCTACAGAACACATGTACTCGATGGCATCCTGGTCACCGATGTAGTCGGAACCCTTGACGGTGTCATACATGTGCCAGCGCCAGTCATCGTTGGGATCGGCACTTGCGATCGCACAGGTGATGCCGCCCTGGGCGGACACGGTGTGAGACCGGGTCGGAAATACTTTCGTGATACACGCGGTATTGATACCGGATTCAGTCAACTGCAGGGCGGCTCGCATACCGGCACCGCCACCACCGATAACAATCGCGTCAAAAGACATGGTCTTGATGTTAGCCATCGATTAAAGCCCCCAAAGAATCTGAATGCCCCACACCACATACACGAAAACCACGAGTACGCAGGCAGCCTGGAACAGGAAACGCGGCATCGCCGATTTTATGTAGTCGGTGGAAACGGTCCACAAGCCAACCCATGCGTGCCCGGCAATGGACAGCAGAGCGAGCAGTGTAAAGATCTTGAACCACCCCTGGCCAAACAGAGCGGACCAGGACTGATAATCAACATCAGTGGTCACAAGGAAGCCAAGGAGGAACAGTGTATAAAGGGCCAATACGTAAGCGGTGACCCGCTGGATGATCCAGTCCTGAATCCCGTTACGACCAATATTCGTTGCGCTGTTCATGCCCATACCCAGACTCCTGCCAGAACGATGAGAATGACGGAAACCACGATCGTAGCTTTCGCAGCAAGGCGACCGCTCTCAAGCTCTTCACCGATGCCCATATCCATGAACAGGTGCTTGATACCTGCAACCAGGTGGTAAAGCAGAGCAGACAAAATGCCCCAGGTAATCAGCTTGGCAAGGAAGCTGTCCAGCAGTTCACTTACCCGACTGAACCCTTCTTCCCCGGACAGGGAAAGCTGAAGTCCATAAAGCAGGAACGCAACACCAACAAAAATGATGATGCCGCTGATACGGTGCAATATGGACGTAATGGCTGGCAGTGGAAAGTGAAACTTGCCGAGATCGAGATTTACTGGTCGTTTGCTATTCACAGCGCTCTCACACTCTCTCTTGGTTCCGCGGAGCCGGCGAGCCGACGTGCGGATGGTTGGTATGTAAGGTTCGGCCGATCGATACGCTACCGATAACCGATTGGTTCAGGAGGGCGGATGCCATCCAGATAGCTTGCTATGCTGCAGCTTGCGTGAAAGTGCATCCCCGATTCCGGGCTACGGATTATAAGGAGTGACCCTTACAATTACAAACGGGATACCCTTCCGGAACCGCCTAATTACGGGGGTTAAGACAGCTATAAGGATTATTGACAAATCCATTTCTGCATTGCATCAGGCGTTATTCGGGATTTCCCTGATTTACATCAACGGGGAATTCGACCTTTTTACGGCAACCTCCATTGACAAAAAAAGCTGACGCCCTATATTTTGCCGCCAGTTTTGCGATAATACGCGCCTTCTAGCGCATCGACACATGCAGATAAAGCTTCCAAAGCTGATAAATAGGAGAGCACCATGACCGACAGGAAAGCCACGCTCTCGGTGGGGGACAAGTCCATTGAGCTACCGATTTATTCCGGCACCGTCGGCCCTGACGTTATCGACGTACGAGGCCTGGTCCAGGAAGGCGTTTTCACCTATGACCCGGGATTTGTTTCCACAGCGGCCTGCGAATCAGCCATCACCTACATTGACGGCGCCAACGGGGTTCTCCTGCACCGCGGCTACCCTATTGACCAGCTTGCCGACCACTCGGACTACCTCGAAGTCTGCTACCTGCTGCTGAACGGCGAATTGCCCTCCGAGGAAGAGAACAAGCGGTTCCACGACACCATCAAGAACCACACCATGCTGCACGATCAGATGCGCAACTTCTTCCACGGCTTCCGCCGTGACGCGCATCCGATGGCCATCATGTGCGGCGTAGTCGGTGCCCTGTCCGCGTTCTACCACGACCAGATGGACGTGACCGACGAGACCCAGCGCCAGATCACCGCGCATCGTCTGATCGCCAAGATGCCGACCATTGCCGCCTGGTGTTACAAATACAGCCTGGGCCAGCCGTTCATGTACCCGCGGAACGATCTGTCCTACTCCGAGAATTTCCTGCAGATGATGTTTGGCGTTCCCTGCGAGGAATACAAGCCGAACCCGGTTCTGGCCAAGGCCATGGACAAGATCTTCATCCTGCACGCGGACCACGAGCAGAACGCCTCTACTTCCACCGTACGCCTGGCCGGCTCCACCGGCGCCAACCCGTACGCCTGTATCGCTTCCGGCATTGCCGCCCTGTGGGGCCCGGCTCACGGTGGCGCCAACGAGGCGGTGCTGGATATGCTGGCCGAGATCGGCGACGAAGCCAACATCGAGAAGTTCATCGAGAAGGCCAAGGACAAAGACGACCCGTTCCGCCTGATGGGCTTCGGCCACCGCGTTTACAAGAACTTCGACCCTCGCGCCAAGGTCATGCGCGAGACTGCACACGAAGTTTTGAAGGAGCTGGGCCTGGAAAACGATCCGCTGCTCAAGATCGCCCAGCGCCTGGAAAAGATTGCCCTGGAAGACGAGTACTTCGTGGAGCGCAAGCTGTACCCGAACGTCGACTTCTACTCCGGCATCATCCTGAAGGCGATCGGTATTCCAACCTCCATGTTCACCGTGATCTTCGCCATGGCCCGCACCATCGGCTGGTTCTCTCACTGGAACGAAATGGTCAGCGGCAACTACCGCATCGGCCGTCCGCGCCAGCTGTACACCGGCTCCGACAAGCGCGACTATCCGAAGAAGTAAGTCTCTCAAAGACTTGCAAGCCGGAACGAGAGAGGCCGCTGATTTCAGCGGCCTCTTTTTTATCCCCCAGCGTTCACCGCCTACAACCCGAACGGATAGGTATCCGGCACCCCCGGCAAAACACCTGTGGCAAACGGCGTGATCGCCCGGGTCTCATCCATCCAGATATACTCATCGAACTGCTCCGGCAGACAGGCCCGGAAATAATGGCTCTGCCGCTCCGTTTCCGGCCGATAAATCACACCGATGGCCCGCTCCAGAAACCGCTGCGATAATGCTTCAAACACCCTGCCCCGGGCCTTCTGAAACGGAAGCAAAAAGCCGGAGATGCCAGTCTGATGGCATAAATGCTCAAAACTGCCCTCCATCGATGGCCTGACCTGCTTGATTTCCATCGGCGCATCCCAGTTCGATGCCGCTGCCACGGTACCATGATCCGTGCCGAACCCGATGGTATAAAGTTCCTTGCCAAACCGGGCCCGGCACAGCCGGCCGATATTGAACTCGCCACGCCGGCTCATGTCCGTGGCATCGGAATCGCCCACATGGCTGTTATGGGCCCAGACCACCGCTTTGGCGTTATCCCCGTAATGCTTCAACAGGGATTCCAGGGTCTCGAACATGTGGGTATCCCGCAGATTCCACGCACTGTGGGACCCGTAATACATGGTGCGGTAATACTCTTCGGCATCCGCCACCAGCCGGGCGTTCTGGATCGCATCCAGAAACCGGTCGGAATCATGCTCTGCATAGCGACGATGCCGGCCAAGCAATTCGTTGAGCATATCGAGGACGGGCTTTTCGCAGGTCTGATAATCCGGATTGAGCGCCGCTTTGGCGTAGGTAGCCGGTTCACCCTCAAAAGGCGCCAGGCATTCATAGCGCTGCCGGGCATGGATCGCGAGATCCGGATCCACCTCTTCCAGGTACTCCAGCACCGCGCGGATAGAGCTGTAGAGGCTGTAAAGATCGAGGCCATGAAACGCCACCCGCTCATTCGACGCGCGGGCGCTGTTATAGTCATGCAACCAGTCGACAAAACCCCGCACTTCCTCGTTGCGCCACATCCAGGTGGGAAAACGGGAAAACACAGTCCATTCCGAGGGCGGGTATTCGGCGTGGCGGACGTAGTGATCCACCCGCGCCGCGTCCGGCCAGTCCCCTTCAATAGCCACAAAGGAAAAGCCTTTCTTCTCGATCAGGGCGCGGGTGATGCGCTGGCGGGCAAGATAAAATTCTGCTGTACCGTGGGACGCCTCTCCCAGAAGGACCACTCGCGCATCACCAACACGGTCCAGCAGGCCATCGAGAGACAGGGCGTTCACGGAACTGAAGGGCTCGGCAAGGCCGGCGATTGCCTTTGACAGGTCTGGTCCGCCAGTACCCGCGGAACCTCCAAAACCGAATGGATCATAACCAATGGCCATGGCGAGCCCTCCCCTCAGTCGGTGTCCTGATTACAGTCTAGTACACCAGGGGAAGCTCAGGTCAATTCTATGAAGTGCAGCTAATACCATGAAATAACGAGAAAGGGACCCGAAAGCCCCTTTTTGGTTACAGCCTGAGCCTACTGACAATCAGCGGGCAAATACTGCTCGTTCACGTTCTGGCCATAGCAGACCCAGCTGATCTCGCCGCTTTCCACGGAGGGCTCCAGCACAATGTATTCCGACTCGCCGGAATCATCGACGCCCATTTCCACACCAATCAGGCCATCTTCATAAACGTCGATAGAGTAATTCTGCACCTCATTCCCCAGCGTGAGCTCCGGATAGCCGAGCTCCTGCATCGTTACTGGCCAGGCCTGATTATCGTAGGCGTAGGAAGTTACCTTTTCCTGAACGCCCTGAGCCTCCGAGTAGGCTGCCGAGTAACGGGCTTTTTCAGTATATTGCTGGTACGCGGGGATGGCCACCGCAGCCAGAATACCAATAATCGCCACCGTTACCAGGAGCGACGCCGCCCCACCAGCACCGCCACCGACCCGGGGCACAAACATCGACAGTGTCCAGGCCCAGAGGCTGCGGCGCGGATGCTTGACTTCCCTGCCTTGGGCAAGTGCCACCGCAGTCGCCATCCGTTTGGTCAGCCACGGATAGTCACCGGTCAGCTCATTGAACGACATCCAGAAACCATTGGTGGCCTGTACCTGACTGACGTACGCATCCACGTTGATGGTCTTCCAGCGGGTATCCCCGGCGGCAATCGCGGCTATGGCTGCCTTGATGTCCTCCTCGGACTGACAACAGGCAACGCCGTAACGATCACAGGTATACTCCTCAGCACGACGCAGAGCCGGACCAACCACTGGTAGCAGTGAGCCAGGCATCACAAACGCGCGCCAGGAAAGGTGTTTCCGATGGATGTGGCCAAGTTCATGACCAATGTAGAAGTCGATTGCACCGGGCTGATCCTCCAGGGCATCGATCACATCCGTAAACAGCACCACAAAATGCCGGCCCAGGAACTTGGTGGCCAGTGCGTTAAAAAAATCCGTACGCAGCAGGTAGGCCTCAGGCACTTCCTTGACGCCAACCTTCTGGCAACAACGGACCAGCCGCTCATACAAATCCGGATATTGCTCCTGACTGATCCGCACCCCCGACCCTTTCAGGTGGGAGATAAAAGCAGAATGCGCGAACAGAAAGAACACATACCCCAGAAGCAGATACAACAAGACGATCCCGAAGGTGCCGACAAACAACGCCAGCCAGATAATCGCTGAAAACACGACCGCTATCCTGAGCAGCGGCTTCTCGTTCTTGTAAACCAATTCCATGCTATTCCCTCAATTTAATGACTACAGGGTGACGGGCCACTTCCCGGGCCCGGTTATCCAACCGGGCGAAAGCACAGGACAATGAACGAGTCCATACAGGCGGGAGGAATCATTGCGGTGCATCCACGCAGTAGAAAAGCAGTATAGAAACGGCATCAAATCCATTCCACGACGAACTGTCAATTTCACGGACGTGTTAGCCGGAGTGTGATCAGGTTCAATAATATGGTGCACTTTCTCGCGAGAATGCGAGGGAACCGATCAAAAAACGACCAATCAAACTATGGCCGGATGAACTATACTTCCACGGGGCGTGCACAAAAGGAGGCAATACCATGCGTTACTTAGCTGCACTTTTGTTAACTGTGTTTTTCGCCGGTTCGGCACTCGCCGGCCAATGCCCCTCTCTGGTGAGCCAGATCGACCAGCAGCTTCAGTCAGCCCAGCTCGATAGTGAGACCGAAGCCAGCATCAGAGCTCTCAGGGATCAGGGGGAATCGTTGCACAACCAGGGCAAGCATTCAGAATCAGTGAAAGTGCTCAGGGAAGCACTGGATAAACTCGACACAATGTCCTGACAACCAACAGCCAGGTAGTGGCAAAGCCGTCCGCTGCCTGGCGCCTGCCCCTCTTGATCGAAGCATCCTCCGGTTACCCTTCTTTTCAAACCGTCACAAAATGTCGCCTGTTTGTACATTCCCATTTTGCTAACGTCACTAGCTACTGAAATGAAAGGGATTTTCATACCTTCGCGTTCGCGATTGACTCCGCTTGGACGGCACATGGATCGGGAGGGTGTGATGCCTGAGACACACCATTTCCGCCCACTGGTCGCCAATAAAGAAGGAGAAACAATGCGAATCCAAACAAGCCTGGCCCTGATCCTTGCCTCAACCTTTCTCGCCGGCTGCTCCGGCATCAAAACCTACCGGGATAAAGCCATCGATGGTGAAAGCGCGACGCTCAAGATCAGTGCCGAAGCCGATACCTTTTTCGACCGCGAGATCTACGTTCACCTCTACGACTTCACGATGATCCAGAACGGCGAGGCCTGCGGCCAGGAGGGCTTGATCGCCAAGGAGACCATCATCAAGGACAACGCCTATCTTGGCACCATTGAGGCCGACTCCGACGACCCCAGTCCGGCCATGCGCATTCCCGCCAAGCCGCTCCGCGCAGTTGCCGAATTTCATGATGGCGGCGGCAACTACACCGTTATCAACTACATCGATGTCGTATTTCTTGCCGAGGCCGACACAGACTATTCAATCAGCTACAAGCGCCTGGAAACCTCATCCGGCAGAGTCGTCGGGGACTTCTTCTTCAAGAAGAAAACGCCGGACGGCGAAAAAGACATCGAGAAAATTGCCGAATTCGATCCGACTATCTGCGATCAGTACCTCAATTAATTCAACACCTACCGAGCCAGGGAGGACGAACCTGTCATGAGAATTCTAGCGCTACTAGCACTGATCACAGCAGTTTCGGGTTGCGTTGCACCACCGGCCATGATGCGAGACCACAATAAGATTATCGCGCAGGACGGCGGCTTACTTTTTAACACCCATTCAGAAGTCATCGAACGCCCCTATGCGGAGGTGAAAGCGGATCTTGAAAGGACCGCTCCCCGTTGCCTGACCAAAACAGCCCGCGAGCAGACATCCCAGATCTATGGCAATTCTGAGAGTTTTGTTCGCTTTCATCCGGGAGATACCGAAAACAGCTTTATACTCGCTTACCTGTTCAAACTTGACGGTGCGCCTGATGAGGAAGCAGGAAACATCCTGGTGGCAGAAGTATCATCCAAAACACCAGCCACTACTTACATAAAAACCCATCACTATCATCCCCCGCTGGCAGGGACCTACGAGGTCTTCTCCGATATCGTCGTTGAGTGGGCCCGGGGTGAGCACGATATGTGCTTGTCTTATTGAGTTTGAGAGATCGCATACAGCCGGGAATTTCTCCCGGCTTTTTCAAACCCGACTGATCCCCGGAGAACCCGAAAATATGCGCGCACTTTTTTTGATATTTATGTCAGCAGTCATGTCCGGCTGCATGGCACCGGCCATCACTTATGACCATAACCGTGTCCTTGCAGAAGATGGTGGGGACGTTTACTCAACCCGGACCGACACGATCAATCGACCTTACTCGGAGGTCAAAAATATCCTCGAAGAGACAGCACCACGCTGCCTGAACCGCCATGTTAACGATGGTGGCGTAACAACCGACCGATTCGTGCGTTTTTACCCCGGAGCCACCAACGACAGCCTCGTACTTACCTACCTTATTAAAGGGTCGGGAATGCCAGACTCAGAGGCTGTCAATGTGTTGGTGACAACCGCCTCAAAGCAGTCTGGGACAACTACTACCGTTAAAACCTACTACTACGACATCATGTTTCTTGGGAACCTTGAAGCTTATGCGGGTGTATTAATGGAATGGGTCCATGGTGAACACGAGCTGTGTCTCAATTGATCGCCCTTTAATGTTGCAGAGTAGCATCTGGCCGCCGACGTCGTAGTCGTAGGTCAGTACCTCGCCATCCGGGTACACCAGCTGCTGCAGGCGGTTCCAGGTGTCGTAGGTGTACTGCTCGCCCGACCGGGGCATGTGCGCTCCCAAGTGAGTGCTCTGGTTGCCCGGCAAGCTATCAGACTGTTAAAGAGCCTAAAGACCGAGTAGCGACAAAACGAACAGACCACACAAATTAGGCCTATCCTAGTTTTTCACCCCTCCGGTTAGAGATTATGTTTTTAGAATATCACCCTGACCTACCACCAAAAATAAATGAATAATAATTTCTAATGATACTGTCAAGCATTTCATAGTGACTATACTGAGCTACGACCGCCTGCCAATTCTTACGTACATATTCTCTCCAAAAATCAATTTCATCAATGGAAATCCGATTTAATTTAGAGCCAAAAATCTGCAACGGAAGATCGAAGTCGATCAAGATAAAGACCAATCTGTTTATATCAAAAATTAGAAAAGGTGTATTTAGATGCCCAGAAAACAAACTCCAAACAACGTCTTCATTTAATTCCTGAGTCTCGACCACACAACATTTTCTAGGATCAGTCGAAGCAATATATTTTGTTCCAGTCAAATATTTATTAGCCAGCGCCAATACTGTGGATAAACAATCTCCATCAATTGAATCTAGAAAAAACAAGTCGTCTAATTCATGGGGAATAGCAAAAAAACTATAATCCTGATTAAGGATTGGCTTCGCGTCATTCTGACCTCTGGAAAAAAAGACCTCTACATTAAGATCATTTGCCTCATCAACAGACAGAAGGTATGAGTGGTTATCCTTCAAGACCTGTCGCTCAGACTTCCAAGCAAAGGAACTGTAAAATTCATCACTATTCTCAAAATAGAACTTTGTCATAGCTCTGTATCCCCCTTAATCCTGGGCTTTGTCGCGCCAGGCTTGGTTACAGACCAACCTGGTTTGCCAGTAGAGCTCCGGCCCGGGTATGTGTCGACCTTAGTTCCATCAGGCAAAACGGTAGTAGTGCCGCCGTCAGGACGGTCGATTTGCTCTGCACCATCAATGTCCCCGAGATTACCAATTAACTCATCTTGAGTTCCGGGTAGGCTGTACCCTTTCTTCCCACCGTCTTTTGGAGTCGCACCAGATAGGACTTCATCGAGATCGGTATTCCCTGTAGCGGGACCTGAATTTTCACTTTCTACAGCACCTTCTGAGCTCGCATCGCTACTGCCCTGCGCCCCACCTTTACTTCCCTGATTCATCATCCAATTTAGACCGAGGCTTACCGTGCCTCCGATCGCTGTCCCAATCAGCGCGCCACTATAGCCTGCCGCCTTTACAGGAGCTGCAGCATCGCTAGCATCCGGTGTAAACAAATCCACCACCGCAACACTCCAGACAGCTCTAAACGCGACGTATTCGCCAGCTCGACCATCTGGATCGACAAAAATCATCGGATTATTAAACGTATAGCTGTATAAACCCAAGTTCCGTGGATTAAATACACCACCGTTAATCTGACCGTTCAGGTACTGATTAAAAATTGGATCCGAACTCTGCCAAACACTCGTCCGCGGATCGTAATACCGCGCCCCAAAGTAATACAGCTGCGATTCCTCATCCAGTTCCTTGGCCGTGAACAGGTACGGCGTCCGCTGCTTGTTCGAGTGCTCCTCCACCCAGGTCTCCCCGAACGGGAAATACTCCAGGTGCTGGTACACCTGCCCGTTGGTGTGGGTGATGTAGGCGCTGGTGCCCAAATGGTCCGGGTGGTAGGTGTACTGGTCTTTCTCGTACACGATCCGCCCTTTCCGCTTGGAATTGGGCTTGTCCTGCTTCACCAGTTTGGAGACGACGCGGGTAGTGCCGGCGTAGATGTGCTTGGTGCCCACTTCGCCGTTACGCAGGGTGAACCACTGGTTGATGTAGCCGGTCTCCCCCTGCGGGCCGCGCTTGGTGAGGCGCTGGCCGGACGCGTCGTAGGTGTAGGTCAGCCGGTGGCCGTTGTCCCGGATTTCTCTTATGCGGTTTTCGTCGTCCCAGGTGATGCTTCTACGGGTGCCGTTCTGGTCGTGGCTCCAGCCCAGTTGGTTGCCGTTGGCGTCGTAGGTGAACGTGCGGTCACCCAGATGGGTCGGGGCGTGCGGCTGGTTGCCGTCGTAGCGGTAGGTCCAGTCGTAGGTGGTTTTCTTCTGGGTGACTTCCTGGCCCGAGGGCTGTCTGAGCACATCCACCTGGGTCTTGCGGGTGATGTTGTGGATGGTGTCGTAGCCCATGCTCAGGGTGAAGCGGTGCTGCTTGCCCGGGGGCGCGTCGAAGGTGCCGCTGCTGTCCGTGAGGCGGTACAGGTCGTCGTAGGTGTACGTGTAATTGGTGGCACCACCCATCTGGGCCGGGCTGTTGTTGCTGGCCCGGTTGGCCAGGTCGGTGATGTTGCCCACCTCGTCGTAGCCGTAGGACAGGTCCATGAACGGGTTGCCGTCGCCCTTGCCCACGGTGAGGTGGCTCAGGCGGCGGTTGTACGGATCGTAACTGTACCGGCTGACGGTGTTGTTGCCGTGCAGCACGTAGGTGCGCTGGCCGAACTTGTCGTAGTCCAGGCGCTGTACGTAGGGGTAGTCGTAACTGCCTTTGCGGCCCTGGACGGCGTGCATCTGGCCACCGACGTCGTAGTCGTAGGTCAGCACCTCGCCATCCGGGTACACCAGCTGCTGCAGGCGGTTCCAGGTGTCGTAGGTGTATTGGGTGGTGTACTGCTCGCCGGGACCGGCGCTCCATTGCAGGTAGCGGGTGCTCTGGGTGAGTTCGCCCAGGGGACCGTACTGGCGGGTTTCCCAGCCGCCCTGGTCGGTGACCCGGATGATCCGGTTGGCCCCGTTGTGCGGTGCGTTGGGGGCGCCGTATTCGTAGCTGACGTTGGTGTCCGGGTACTGCGGGTACTCAATCGCACTCAGGCGGTTGTAGTCGTAGCGGTAGGTGATGGTCTCACCCAGCGCCCGTAGGTTCGGGGTTTCCTTGTGGATCAGGTTGCCCGCCAGGTCAAAGTCCATCACCACCTTGCCGGTGTCCGGGTTGGCCAGCAGGGTGCGCCGGCCCAGCAGGTCGTAGCCGGCGCTGGTGTGATTGTTCTGGGCGTCGAACACGTCGGTGATCTGCTTGAGCGGATCGTAGCGATAGCTGGTCCAGAGGATTTCGTTGCCGCCCTGGTTGTATTCCTTCACGGCGGTAATCAGCTGGCGCACGTCGCGGAAGCTGTCCTTGCGCACGCCGTTGGCGTCGGTGACGGTGGTGCGGAACTGCTGCCGGCCGTCCCGGTCGGTGCCGAAGCCGTAGTCGAATTCGGTGGTGGCGCCGTCCGGCTGGGTGACCGTCAGCGGCCGGTCCTGCACGTCGTATTCGGTGACGGTCGGCGGGATCGGGTCGAACGTCGCATTGAAGCGCAGGGCGCTGCCCACCGGTTCGGTGACCGGGTAATACTGCTCGACGCTGCGGCCCAGGTGGTCGAAGAGGATCCGGCCGGAGGCCACCATGACCGCCTGTGGATCGTCCACGCCGGTGCCGATCTGGCTGTCTTTCTTGGTCTGCAGCACCCGCTTGAGGCCGTCAGTGAACAGCACGGTCTCGATCGGATCGTTCGGGTGTTCCGGATCGTAGTGCTGGGTCAGGGCCCGGTTGAGGGTCTGGTTCAGGTTGATCTGCCCGAGTGCGACCTGGGGTTCATATTTGAACCGGATGGTCACCTTACGGTTTTCATCCTCATCTGGCCCAGTAGTAACTGCCTGGTTTTCTTTTTGCTCATACGGTCCGGTGATGGTTTTCACGCGGCCTACGGAGTCGTAGGTCGTGATAATTCGCTGGCCGTTGATGCTGACGGTTTCCTTCGCCTCGCCCCAGTACCGGTCGTAGTCCGCGGAGGAAACATAGCCAAAGCTGTCTTTCATCCGCTCCACATAGGTGTGGACATCGGGGTCGTAGAAGTAGTCCAGGCCGTAACGCTGGCCGCGATAGTTCTGCGGGCCGGTCACCTTGGTCAGGTTGCCGTACTGGTCGTAGGCAAAGTCGTAACGGGCTTCGCCCTCTTCCACCGTCTGTCGGATGGCTTTCACATTGCCCGTGCCCGGCTCGATGTCGGAGAACCGTTCACGGAGCAGGCCGCCAGCGCCGGTCACCCGGATGGACTCCGGCGACCCCATGATCCAGGCGGATTCATCCCGGAAGTAGCTGATGACGGCTTCCACATCGTCTTCGGTGCCGCTGTCGGCCTCGTCGATCAGGTGGGTGACGTTGCCTACGTCGTCGTATTCCAGGTAGCGGACGCGGGTGGATTTACCCGGTGTTCGCTGGCCTTCGTAGAAGCGAGTGGTTTCTTCTGTGACCTGGGGGAAGATGGTGGCCGCGGTCACCGACGGCAGTGCCTCCAGTGGTACTGTCTGTCCACTGTGAATGTCGGCGAACCGGTAGGCCTTGGTGGATTCGGTCCAGGGGTTGCCCTGGCCGTCGGTCATCTTGCTGTTGACCAGCAAGCCGCGCTCGTACACGCTGCCGTTCAGGTAGGTTTGCGTCATGCTGCGGCTGACTGGCTGTTCCGGTTTACCGGCGTCACGCTCTGCTACGTTCACGGTCTCGAAACCGAAGAAGTCCCGCTCCCGGCGGTCGTAATAGCCGTTGGCATAGCTGAAGGTCTTCAGCAGACTGTCTACACCATCGCCTTCAAAGCCGTCGTGCACGGTCACCTTGTTCAGCACCCAGCGGCTTTGGGGCATGTCGTAGGTGTTGCCGGTCCGCTCGTAGTCCAGCTCGAAGCTGGCACCCAGTGGGCGCTGGACAGACTTGAGCAGGTTGGTACGGCCGTGGGTGTTGAGCTTCACCCGCAGGTCACCGTCATTGCCGGAGGTCAGGAAATCCGGGTAGCCGTCGCCGTTGATGTCGTTGAGGGAATGTTCCTCGCGGCTGATGCCTTTGGACTTGCTGCGACCCTTGTTAACACAGGCCTTGAACACCGGAGCAAATGGCGGGAAGGGCGTGCAGAAGGTGGCCGCGACGTTGCCACCCTCGGTAACCGACGCAGTCTGGTTGGTTACATGGGCTCCCTGCCACAGCATGGGCGCCAGGAAACCGCTGCCGGCGTTGATGGCAACTTTGATGGGACCACTGCCAGCCGAATCGACAACATCCGGCAAGCCGTCGCCATTTACGTCAAATAACTGTTGTTGAGGCGAGGTTTCAGATCGGGACAGAGAGAGCCCGCCGGCAATACTCATGACACCGAAGTTAAAGCCCAGGCTCAGGCCCGCGCTCTCGCTCTCACCTTTGCGGTTGACGGCACCCCAGTTTTCGGCGGGCGCAAAATCATAGCCGAGGTTCAGGGCCACTGTGCCGTTGCTATAGATGCGGTCCGGCAGGCCATCACCATTGATATCGGTCCAGCCGAGCTGTTCCTGGTCCTCGCTGTTGCCAAGGTTGCCGGTGATACCCACCGAGGGGGGCGAGTTGGCATAAATAATCGTCATTCCCCCGAAGGTTCGTTCTTTCTGGGGTTCGGAGCTGCCAACCGAGCCCCCAGCGTTGAAGGAGGTCGCCTCGGTTTTGTTTACACGGGGTAACCCGTCGAGTTCCTCGAGACTGATGGGAGCGGCTTCCAGTCCACCGTTAGCCAACGTGTACTGGATCCGTGACGGACCAACGATGTCCGGGTACCGGTCGCCGTTCATATCCAGGAAATCCACCAGGGTGCGGGATTCGCCGTTGGTCTCCCCGGCACCGCCGCTGACTCCCATGGCCGAGCCACCGAGGGTCCGGCTCTTGTTGTAACTGTGCGTCAGTTTGATAATCGCACGGGCGCCGGCACCTGCCACCGGGTCCGGATCGCCCGGGTTGTCCAGGCCATAGCGGGAGCTGCTCATCAGTCCTGGCTGGATGTAACTCTCAGCGTCGTAGCCTTCCCAGGTATTGCCGCCAATACCCGGGAACATCAGAACCAGATCGGCAGACGTCGAATCGTAACCGTTGGCATCGAACTCGGATTCAAGCTGATCGGAGTTACTGATATCTTCAAACCCGTCCGTGGAACGGTCATTCCCAAGGTTGGGATCGAGCACCAGCTTCGCTTCATCAATCGGCTTTTCAGCAGCGCCACGGTTGCCATTCCAGACAAACTGGCCCCACTGGCGGAACATCGGCCCGAAACGGAAATCCTGCCGCACGGTATAGAATCCGCTGGTGACCGATTCAGACACCGACGTGCTCCAGGTACCGTTACCGGTGTTGTGGTAATAAACCCCGCTCCCGGAGGACTCGACGCGTTGCGCCAGCTTTGTGTCCGGCGTGTGGTATTCAAGCCAGTAGGTTTCCCCCGGAACCACCGGGAAGCGCACTTCCGGCGTCGGCAGATACGGGTCCGGTCTGTTCTCGTCTTCTTCCGGCACGTCTTCCGGGCGCAGCAGCTGGCCGTCGTAGACCACCAGCATTTCCTTGTGGACCAGCGCCCCATCGCGCTTGACGGTGAACACCACCTCGCCCTCATTGGCGTCAAAGGTGGCTGTGGGGGTGACCACCGCTTCCACGGTGCCGTCGTCCGGCATCGGTTCTGTACGCTCCCCGATATTGCTCAGAGGGACCTGCACCTCTTCCGGGATGGTCAGTGGCGCCGTCACCGGGGTTACGGTAGCGGAGTACAGGGATGCCGAGGGTATCCCGGGAATGACGATCTGCGGATTGCCGTCACCGTCGGTGACATTCACGTTGCTGTCTTCAGCCGCGGTATAGATCAGCGCGGGCTTCCAGTCGAGGGCTTGCCAGTCTATGCGGGTGCTGGCTTCCATCCGGAAGGAAAGCGTGTCTCCTTCCGAGACCTCCACCACCGTATCCGGATTAAACGTACCTTCCGTCCCGGCTGCCAGTTCCCGTTGCCAGATCACCTCGTCTTCCAGGGTAACGGTTACGGTGACGTTGTCGCTGGTTGCCTGTTTGTGTAGTGGCGCATCCACGCGCACGGTGCCGGCGATGGGCGCATTGACGGTCTGGCCGGGATAGGCGACGGCAAGGAAATCACCGTCACCATGATAGGTATAGAGGGGCTTGTTATTGGCGTCGCTGACGGCGGGAACATCCAGGTAACGGATCTCCGGCGCCCAGCTCACCTGGTCGTACAGGCCATCGAACACGGACTGCACCCGGAAGAACACCAGATCCCCACGGGTAACCGGAATGCGCGACACACCCTCGGGAGTTCTGGGGGTGTAATCGTTGGCTGCGAGGGTGGCAGACCAGAGTGCCCTGCCCCCGTGCTCGATGTGCACGGTGACACCATCTGCATCCTCATAGTTCCGACGATCCGTTGATTTGTCCTCAACCAGCGCCACCGGCCCGCTGATGGCGATATGACCATCGTATGGGGCTTCCCACACACGCACGGTGTCATGAAGCGGGTTGTCGTCAATACGTTGCTCGTATTCCTGTGGGTCGAAGGTCACCAGGCCGTCGCTATCAATATCGGCGCCCGCCTCAATCGGGTTTGGCGTGTCTCCGGAATGGGTCAGGAAGGTCGGTTTACCATCATCCAGTCGGTTGAAATAGATGGTGCCGTTCATGGCGATATCGATCAGGCCATCGCCGTTGGCATCGGTAAAGTAAGTGCGGGAGCTGGTGTAGGTATTGGTCGTCACCGAGCTGTAGGAGGCGGAAACACCGCTGCAACCGAGCACCGCCTGCTGCCCATTGGCACTGGAAGTGGCCGTGTCTTCATAGAAACGGGTAGCACCGACCACCGGAACGGTTTGACCGCTGAAGCCGCCGCCAGGGGTACCTGGGCGGAACTGCATCCTGCCGTCTCTGACAAAGATCTTGTCGGGCAGCCCGTCCCCGTTGATGTCCGCCAGCGCCAGCAACCCCTTGCTGCTGGATTTGGTGGAGTTCCGGGTGTCACCGATGGTGCTGCTTTTGCAAGCAAGGTTACCGTCGTTCGGGCCGGCGGTTACGGCGCTACTGTCCCCTTTTGATTTTGACGCAATACCACTGGTGGCACTGGCACCGTCCTCAAAACCGTTCCGATCCAGGGACAGACCTGCCTCGATGTGATCATCGGTGTTAGCCCATTGGTCCTCGCCCGCCAGCGGCTGGTAATTGCCGTCGGAATTCAGGATGTCCTTGTAGTAACTGAAGCTGTGGGCATTGAAGAACTCGCCCTTACTGTCCAGTTGGTTCATCTTGCTCAGTAAGGTGCGGGCGAAGGCGCCTTGCTCGTACTCGAAGGTATAGCTGCGGACCGGCTGGCCTTTGTAGGTAATGTCGATGCGTTTGAGCAGATCTGCAGTGACGCGTTTAAAGCCCAGGCGCGCATCGATGTTCACATCCTGGCGGCGATCGGTTGAGCTGTTGAAACCGCCTTGCTCCCGATCCCGGGTAAAGCTGACTGCATAGGCACCTTTCTGGCCCTTGTAACCGGTGTATTCGATACGATCGGTATAGATCTGATAGCCAGCAACGCCACCCTTGCCGTCACCCAGACCGGAATCAGTCACCCGGGTGTTGTAGTAGCGGATTTCATTGCCATTGCTGTCGCGCACGAGCCGAAGCGCCCAGTGCCCGATGTTTCCGGAGGCTGTACGCAGGGTGTCATCAGCCTGTGGCCCATTGCGGGTATCGTCGCCGCCGTAGAAATAGTGGGTTCCGGACTTGTCGATTACTTCCCACCAATAGTTGGTGGGATTGTCACCGTGGCGGATTATCTTCTGGAAACCGCCTTCGACCCGGGTGTGGAATACCTTTTCAGCAGAGCGCGCTTCCGGCTCGCCCACGTGGGCCATCGGTGTCAGCTGACTGCCGTTCAGGAGATAGGTTTCGGTTTCCTTCTCTGCGTCGTAACGCGGCACGCCCCATCGGGTATCAATGGTGATCGCCTGGGTGCTCAGGTCCCAGCCGTGGCCCAGCCAGCTGTGGCCGCCACCGGAGCTGTACTGCACCGCCAGCTGTGGCTGCATGCCCTGGCGACCCGGTGGCACTTCGATCGGGTAGCTCAGGCGCGCATCGCCCATGTTGTTGGCCTGGGGTGGCTCAATCAGGTTGACCTTCGCGCCGGGGTCGGCGGCCTTGATGTCTTTGATCTGGGTCGGGTTGAACTGGGTGTTCTGCGGTGAATCCGGGATCTGGATCACCGCGTTGATCATGTCGGTGAAGTGGTCGGTCAGCGCCACCACTTCCTTCTTGCCCTTGTCGATGGACTTGCGCTCCAGTTCTTTCCACTGGCCGGCGTTCTCATCGAAATAGAAGGTGCGGATGTCGTCCTCGCTGAAGCCCGGCGGCAGCAGGCTCGGGTTGTACTTGATGCGGACTTCCACCTTCTTCTTGAAATGCTTGCCGTGAGGCAGGAAGCGATAGCCATTGTCCGGCCCGGTGACGTTGGTCATCCAGGAGTCCATGGTGGCCAGGTCAATGCCACGCAGCGGCATCATATTGATATCGAGGTCCGTGTAGACCGCTCCGGGGCCAACGTCTATCACCGCGCCGCCGGTACCACCGGTGTTGCCTTCCTCCGGTGTCACCGGGACGCTGGTAACCGGGGGCATATCGACGTTGTCGTCATTGACGGCGCCTTCTTCCGGCAGGGCGCCCTTGTTGACGTACAGGGGAACGATGACGGAGCTGCGCTCGCCATCGGGATAGACAGCTTCCAGCTGGACGGTCCAGGCGGTATCGTCCGGCTGTTCTTCCAGGCCGATGTCGTCCTTGCTGATCAGAGTCTGGAATTCGCCATTGACGTGATTCAGGGGGCGACCGGCAATGAAAAGCTCCGCCTCACCGCTCTCGTTCTCCAACCCCTGCAGGAAGCCGCGGATGTAGGCTTCTCGGCCGTAATACTGGCCGGCATCCGGGTAGGTGACGACCACCTCGGGCGGCAGCCAGGCACCACCGATACCGGAGCCGCGCACGGTGAGTTCCCGCACTTCCCCGGCGCTGCCCTCACCGCCGGTGAACACCAACCGGGCGCCACGCACACGGTTGCCGCTGGCAACGGGGATCTCGTTCCAGCCGCCCTTCAGGGAGCGTGCCGAGACGTCCGGTGCGCCGGTTTCCTGCCAGCCGCCGTTCACGTAGAGCTGAACACCGATC
Source organism: Marinobacter sp. DUT-1 (assembly GCF_050379415.1). Taxonomy (NCBI): domain Bacteria; kingdom Pseudomonadati; phylum Pseudomonadota; class Gammaproteobacteria; order Pseudomonadales; family Marinobacteraceae; genus Marinobacter; species Marinobacter sp. DUT-1. The sequence continues at coordinate 174,380 of NZ_JBNRLS010000002.1, read as the reverse complement.
TTACCCGCAAGACTGCCCCGCAGATAAAACCCGACGGTTTCCAGTTCCACTTCGCGATCGAAGCCCAGTTCGACCACGGAGCCAGCGGCCATGGTGGTCTGGCTTGCCAGTGCCTGTTTCCAGGCGGCCTTGCCTTTCACCCAGCCCAGGTGCAGGCCGTTGCCGGGATTATCGATCAGGCCTGGCGGCAGAGCGGTCTCGTTACTCGAGGTATTGGTGGAGGTGCCAACGCCGGTGCCGCTGTACACCACCATGCCGCTGTCGGTCTGGCCATCGTAGAGGCTATCGATGGTGGCGTTATCGTCGGTGGCACTGGCGCTGACGTAGCTGACGAAGTTGGCGCCGTTGTCCATCTCCACCACCAGGCGCACATTACGCACCTGGTAGAGGAAATCCTTGTCGGAGGGGGCGGTGAAGCGGATGCGGTTAGCACCCTGTTTCAGCCAGGTCGGGCTGATGCGTTCCAGCTGCGCGTTCCAGCTGTCACTGCCTTCGACGACCACACCACCCAGTGCCGGCTGGTCGTTGATAACGCGGATCGCTTCCGCCCAGTGCGACAGGCCATTCAGTTCGTAGGCAAGCCACGCGTACTTGATCTGGCTCGCGGGCATCGGGAGTTGGGCAGTGAAGGTGTTGTCTGTCGGGTCGTCGGGATTGGTTTCCGAGCGGCGTCCGATTTCGCCGTGCGCAGGGGTGGCCCGGGCCATGACCGCCTGGTCTGGCAGGTCCTGTTCTTCCAGCAGGGTGCTCAGCTGTTCGCCGGTTTCGACGGGCAGGTGTTCACCGTTGGACCAGATTTCCAGTTCCCGTAGTCCGGTGGCGGGGGAATCCGCCATTTCCAGCACCACGCGCACCTGTTCGGTCCTGGCCGCATTGTTGGTGCTGAAACTGTTCCAGGTGGGCGGCAGGCTGGTCAGGTCCAGCCCTTTCAGACCCTGGATGTCCCGCCAGCCGGTGTTTGCCTTTTCCTGGACGGTCAGGGTGTAGGGTGCGGCACCAAAGACCCGGATCGCCGTTACATCCCGTTCGCCTTCGAGGGTGATATCGAAACTCTGGTCGTCGTAGGCGGTGTATTCCGTGGCCGTGTCCCGGTCAAAGGCCTGTTCCAGGGTGGCCGATTCGACCGCCTGGATTTCCGGGGGCAAGGCGGCCGCCGACTGTAGCGACCAGCCCTTGGGGGAGCTTCGCACCGAGTCCATGGTAATGGTTGCCGCCTGCGCAAGCTGGGGGGCCAGCAACGAAAACAGGGCAACAAACGCAAACGTACGGCGGTTCTGGCGCCAGAATTCCATGTTATTTCTCCCGAGACTACGTTCTTCGAGTTTTTATCAGGGGTTGTCCGTGGTGAAGACAAACCACCAGTCCTGGTACCGCGTTGCCGCGGCAAATTCTTCCAGGCCTGAGGGGAAGTTGCCCGTTTTCAGGGGCTTCCTCCCGCTCCGGCTGCGGACACCGGCAATCCGGCCTCCGGCTGTGCGTATCAGCTCCCAGGCACCACCCGTTATGGGGTCTGCGTAGAGCCGGCGTATGTGTCGGCGGTGTGCAAACCGCCGGTCGTTGATCAGGTCATCCAGTTCGGCCGGATACTCCGGCGCCTGCGGGACAGCCTCGTAATAGGAATGGATGGCGTTCCGGTAGGCCATCCCGCGGAACAGCAGTTCCGCCTCCTGCATTCTTTTCATTTCCGTCGATGCCAGTGGCACCGACACCGACGTGCCCAGGGCAAAGGCCATCAGCAGGCCCAGCACCACCGGGTAGGTCACGCCCTGTTCGGCGCGCCGGTCACCAATCCGCGTAGCGGCTGCCATCGTTCGCCGTTCCCCCGGAGGTGCTGTGGACATCGTGAATGCCCTGCCCTCCGTCGCTGTAGCGGGTGAGTTCGGTTTGCCACTGTGGCGCGGGGGCCTCCAGCACCGGATCCTCCGGGATGAAGCGGAGGTATCGCTGATCCACCAACGCTTCGAGGCTCGCCGGGTAGCGCCCATGGTCGGCAAAGTAATCGTCCAGGGACTTGCGCATCACCTGGAGGTTTTCCTTCAGCGCGGCTTCCCGGGCCTTTTCAACGGAGCCGGACACCACCGGCACGGCAACCGCCGCCAGTATCGAAATCAGCACGATCACCACCAGCACCTCGATCAGGGTGAAGCCTTGCTGGGCCTGTCGCCTCGCGTATCGGTTACCAGTCACAGCGGCAACTCCCGTCAAGCGCCGTGCCCTGGGTGGCCGGCCATACGTCGTAAACATCCTCGCCTCCCCAGGCCAGGGTATCCGGCTCATCCCGGTAACTGCGCAGCTGCCAGTGACTGGTCGTCTCCAGGCTCTGGTCCGCAAATGGATTGCGGGGAATCCGGCGCAGGTAATACCGCCGGCCGCCTTCCATGGTCCCGCTGTCGACGCCCTCCACCAGCACCTCCAGGGAAACCGGGTAGCCGTCCTCACTGGCGGTGCCGCTGCCGGGCGGAATCCGGCCCTTGAGCCAGTCGCTGTGAAAGGCATCGATGGCGTTACGCATGGTCCTCAGGCTTTCCCGCAATTCCAGTTCCTTCTTGCGCATGTATTCCCGTTCCGCATAGGGCAAGGCCACTGCCGCCAGAACCGACAGGATCATCACGGACACCATCAGCTCGATCAGTGAAAGCCCGGCGGAACGCTGCATTACCGCACCACCACCCGCGAGTTGAATCCGTCTACCGGCTGCGCCTCTCCCTCCGGCGTGGCCAGCATTGCAGGGCGGGCCATCAGGTAGGAGATGCCGGCCTTACGGGCTTCCAGTTCTATGTCGATCAGGCTTCCGGAGGCTCCCGATGGCCGGCCAGAGAGCCTGATGGTGACCATGCCCGCTTTGTCGCCGGTCTCGGCGGCGGCCGTAAGCGTTCCGCCGCCCACCGGGCGGACGCCCTTGAAACTCACCAGCTCGGGATTGAACAGAACGTCCAGCGGGAGTTCCTCAATGGCACCGAGGTCACCGGCGCGTACGCTGACGGTGAGGGTTTTGCCGGAGGTGGTCTGATAACTGTCTTCGGTAAATGCCAGGCCGGGTGCGCCCTCACCGTCAGCTTTTTCGGCGAGGTCTTCAGCCGCGGCAACCGCCGGCGCCATCGGGCCCGGTTCGGCACTCTTGCCATGCATGCGGACGTTGGCCTTCGAGCCGATGTAGTCGAACATGGGCTCGGACGTGAAGCGCTCGGAGTTACCGGAGTAGAAAGACCGGACCGCCTGGGGTGGCATCGCCGCAGGCCGCACCACCCGCGGGGTGATGGTGAGCATCACGTCGGTCCGGCGCTTTTCGTCGGTGGTGTTACTGAACAGTTTGCCAATCGTGCCGAGTTCGCCCAGGCCCACGGGGCGGACGCGGTTGTTGCTGTCCATATCCTGGATCAGCCCGCCAATGACGGCGGTCTCGCCATCACGCAACAGCATGCCCGTTTCCACCCGGCGGGTGAGGATGCTGATGGCAGGCTCGTCCGGTGTGCCGAGGTTGGCGCCCAGGGCGCTGACCTCGATGCCGATGCTTGCCGCCACCGAGCCATCGAGGTGGATATCCGGCATGACCTCAAGCTTGATACCCACATCCCGGTACTCGAAGGTGGTGCGGGTCTGGCCGGTGGCGTCCAGGATGGTGGAGGAGCGCAACGGCACCCGCTCACCGATGTGCAGTTTGGCCTGCTGGTTGTCCAGCACCCGCAGCGAGGGACTGGCCAGCATCGTCGCGCCCACGTCCCGCTTGAGGTAGTTGAAGGTGATGGTCGGGATGGTGACCACCCCTTTCGTCAGCACGTCGTCCCGGATGGAGTCCCCGGTCTCGAATTGCGGATAGGCCAGCGTGATCTGCTCGCCCAGGTTGAGGCCCAGCTGTTCGGATTTGGTGCGGTCCAGTTCGAGCACTTCCACATCCAGAATGACCTCCCCCATGGGCTGGTCATTGGCGATGATGAGTTTCTCGGCAAGCGCGATGATGTCATCCGGCTCGCGAATGCTCAGGGTGTTCATTCGCTCGTTGATGACCACAGACTCCAGCCGCAGACCGGACTTGAGGATCTCCGCCATCTCGGCGGCCTTGATGGAGTTCAGGCTGAAGGTGCGCAGGAGCCGATCCTGGTACTGGGAACGCTTTTCGGGAGTATCCGGTGCGATCAGGAGCGTGTTGGAGCCGATCTGTTTGTACTGGGTGTCCGTCGACCGGAAGATCAGATCCAGGGCCTGCCGGAGTGTCACGTTTTCGGCAAACAGGGTGACTGGCACACTCTTGACCTCATTATCGAACACGATGTTCAGGTCGTTGGCTTCCGCGACATACTGGAAGGCATCCTTGATGTCGGTACCGTTGAAGTTCAGGGTGATGCGCTCCCGGGAAGAGAGCTGGGAGCGGTAACGCTGGTAGAGGTCTTTCTTCGCCGCCACTTCCTCCAGTTTCCGGCGGGCCTGGCTGAAATCAGGGTTCAGATCCAGGGCTTCTTCCAGGCGGCTGGTGGCCTCGCTCAGCCGGTTCATCTCGATCAGCGATAGCGCCTGGTCATAGGCATGCCGGGCTTCCCGGGCGCCCATGGCCTCGGACAGGGACCGGCGCAGCTGTGGGTCATCGGGCCGGGCTACCAGGCCGTTGCGGTACGAGACGATGGCATTTTCAACGTTGCCCGCTGCCATCCGTTCTTTACCCTCCTCCAGGTAATACTCCGCGGCGGCCAACTCCGCTTTCTCCCGCGCCATACGGACAGCCGCGTCACGGGGATGCTCCGCTGCCCTGGCCCGGTAATCCATCACTGTCTGTAACCAGTCTCCGGACGCCGTCGGTTCCGGTTCCATGTGCACCTGGGCAGCACAGCCTGCCAGCAGCAAGCCCAGCAGGAGTGTCAGCGTCAATCGTGTCCTCACGTTGGTGTGTTCCCCGTTATCTGTTTCATGTCGAATCGTCATTGGGTGAGATAGATCCAGCGGGCCTCATTGCCATTTCCAACAACCTGGATCCGGTCCTGCTCTATGTGTGCGACCACCAGCTGGTCGCCGATACGATCACCGGTGCGCAGAGGCCGACGCTGACCCTGATAGCTCACGAAGGCTGTGAATTTGCCCCCGCGTAGCTGGACGCCCTCGAGGGTCAGGTTGAGCCCGGCCAGAAGTGGCTGCTCCGAGGGTGATTCCGGCATCGGGCTATAGGCGTCCTCAAGGAACGTCGGTGCAAACCGGAACGGATTCCGGCTCTCCAAAACTGGCGAATTCTGCCCTGCGTTTGTCGGAACGCCACCCACAACCAGGTCCTCCAGGGCAATGAGGTGTCCGGACTGTTGGTGCCCGGCGACCCCTGGCGTAGCCACACCGGCCAACGATGCCAGCACTGCCAGCCAGGCAAACGCTCCAAGACCGATCACGTAAAGTCGACTCATCGTTCTATCTCCGCATAGCCGGTCAGTGCGAGGGTGACTCCCAGCCGATCATCACCTTCCCCGGCCGGTGCCAGTGAAACCTTGCCGGGCACGACCAGCAGATCCAGGCGGGCCAGCTCCGCGATAAACCGGTCGACAGCCGCGTATTCAGCCTTGAAATACAGGGTCTTCGAGTAGATCCGGTGGGTATCTGCGGCCCTCACTTCGTTAACCTCCTTGTCCAGCCGGATATTGGCCAGCGTCGCCGCATCGAGGATCGCGCCGGAGAAATCCGATGCGGACCCTCTCCAGCCAAGCTTCGCGGCCATGCCAGGCACCACTGACGCCCAGTAACTAACGTCCTCGCGAAGCGAACTGAGCTCGCTGGCGAGCCTCAGGTGTTCGGACATCGTCGCGTAACTTTCCCTCGCCTCCTGCAAATCCTCCCGGGCGGGAACGATGGAAACAGCCACCACGATGGCCGTGGTGCTCACCAGCAAAACCAGCAACAGGGCAAGCCACAGGTAGGCAGGCCGCGCCAACTCTGCCCTTAGCGTCAAGTTATCCATTCAGGGCTCCGCGACCAGGTGGATGTCATGGCGATAATTCTCTTCCGGCCCGGGCAGGGTTTCCTGGCGGGCGACCACCGCCCGGCGAACCGAAGGGCTTGATTCCAGGGTGCGGACAAAATCCGCCAGGGCATGGGGGTCCGGTGAAACCGCCCGAACCGTCCCGGCGCCCTCCCGGGCGTCGTATTCGAGCAGTTCGAGCCGGACATTGGCAGGAATGGCGGCAGCCACCGAGCTCAACACGTCCGGCAGGGGCGCTCCAATATGGGCAACGACATTCCTGAGTTTCCCGGCCTGATGGGTCAGTTGCTCCAGATCGATCTCCCCCAACACCGACGCCGACAGGTCGGCGCGGATCTCGGCGATACCCCGCTCGGTTTCTGCCAGGCCATCCCGGTACCTTTCCGCGATCAATAGCGCCGCCACCAGCGACAGCGCGGCCATACCAACCAGAGTCAGGAGTCCAACACGGAGCCAGCGGAAGCGCCGTTGAACCGGGGCCTGGAAGTCCATCGCCATCATGATGCGCGGCCCCCTGCCCAACTCCGGAGGCCGGAGATCAGGCCCTCGCACCGGGAATCCTGACCACGGTACAGGTCAACAAAAACCAGGCCATCCGCGGTCAAGGCGCCAGCAAACCGTGACTTGATGCGTTCGCACACATCGGGGGCGGTATCACTGCCAAAAACGACGATCCGTTCCCGACCTTCCTCATTGACTCCCCGGGCAATGTCCCTCAACAATGACTCGCAGCCCGGGTCGTCACCGAACCAGCGACAACGCACTCCCGACGCGCCGGGTCTCGAGGTCAGCCAGTATTCGTCAGTCAGAACCACGGTCAGCGGCGCCTTATCGAGAGTTATCCGGTCCTGTGTCACTTCGAGCCCGTTCAGAAGCGTGACCATGCTGGCAACCGGCCACCGACGTTTCAGCCATGGCTGACACAGCACCTCATACAACTCGTTTTCAAGCCCGATGCCATGAAGAACCGCAGGCTCCCCTGCCGCCGAGCGAAGCTGCCAGGCAACCTTGAGCATTGCGCCCGCCCCGCCCAGATCCTGGCCGAACCGCCACTGCACCAGTTCCTGCGTTGCCTTGTTCCCGCCCGGAAGCCTGTCCACCTTGAATACCCGCTGATGTACCCAGGGGTCGGAAATCACCCAATGCACCTCGACAGGTTTCGACGACCCGAGTGTTTTCTGTATCCAACCTGCCGCCGTCTCGAGAACCGTCGCCAGGGAGTCAGGAGACAGCACGTCATCGCCTGAGTCCATGGCAAAAGCTTTGTCGATGTCTTCCTTGCGGCCTGGACCGGGGAGGTGCACGCAGACCTCTTTCCGGCCAAGCCCGACAAACACCTTTCTGCGGGTTCCGAAAATCACAATGACCACTCCTGTCCGATAACCCGGTGAACCTCGGCCAGGGTGGTACGGCCATCAGTGCAGGCTTCCAGTGCCGTAAAGCGCAGCGACTGCTGGCCCTGTTCCCGACATTTTGCTTCGATTTCAGGCAGGGAAGCGTGGTCCATGAACAGTTGTCGTAAGGCCGGGTCCAGCCTCAGGAACTCTGTGATGGGAAAACGTCCCGAGTACCCGGCCCCCGCGCAATGGGTACAGCCGTCCGCCTGTCTCAGGCTTTCTGGGGGTACCAGGCCCACACGCTCGAACTCATAGCGCTCATCCTCCGTGATGGCCCGGGATTTCGAGCAGTCGGAACAGACTCGTCGCAGCAGGCGCTGGGCAAGGATGAACTTGAGGGAGCCGAGCAGATTGAAGCGGTTGACACCCATATGTTCGAGACGGCCAATAACATCCAGGGCGCTGTTTGCGTGGACCGTAGAGAACACCAGGTGGCCGGTCAGCGCGGCCTGCACCGCAATGTCAGCGGTTTGCGCGTCACGAATTTCCCCGACCATGATCCGGTCGGGATCACTGCGGAGGATCGAACGCAGTCCGGTGGCAAAGGTCAGGCCTTTCTTTTCGTTCACCGGTATCTGGGTGATACCGGGAAGCTGGTACTCGACTGGATCCTCAATGGTGACGATTTTCCCGGCCCCGTCATTGGCATCGTTGAGCGCGGCGTACAGCGTGGTCGTCTTCCCGCTTCCTGTCGGGCCGGTCACGAGGAAAAGACCATGGGGTTCCCGAATCACTTTTGCGATGCTGGCGACGGCGATAGATGTCAGTCCGAGATCGCCGACTCCAAACCCCTTGTAATCCTCAACAACCGAACTCCGGTCCAACAGACGGATGACCGCATCCTCGCCCATGGCCGTGGGCAGAACCGAAACCCGCATATCCGTCTCTGACTCCCCGGCACAGACGCTGAATCGCCCATCCTGGGGTATCTGGCGCTCCGCGATATCCATTCCGGCCATCACCTTTACCCGGGAGATCAGCTGATCAACGTGACGGCCTCCTATCGAGACTTTTGATGGCAGCAGCACACCGTCGACCCGGTATTTGATGACAACACCGGACGCTGCCGAGTGAATATGAATATCACTGGCCCGATGCTGTAACGCGTCCTTGAATACCTGGTTGACCAGCTGAACCACAGGATCGCGGGCATCCACGGCCAGATCAAAGTGAAGACCGCCCTCTTCTGTCCGGTCCTTGTGCTCCTGCAGATGACTGGACACGAAATCCAGTATCCGGCTGTCCAGCCGGTTGAACCGAAGTACCTCTTGAATTCGCAGGGCCTGGCACAGCACGAGCCGGATACCTTTGCCGGTCAGCCTGTGGAGAACGTCTTCCAGTTCCGGGTCGTAGGGATAGGCAACTGCGAGTTTCAGTGTACCGTTGCTATCCAGTTCGAGCGGGATACTGGCGAACTGCTGAATCCGCTCGGGCGACACCAGCTCGATCAACGGTTCGGGAATGGCGAAATCCGCCGGAATTTCCGCATAATCAAGATGCAGTAGAGCGGCCAGCGCCTCCAATCGATGGGCATCAGACACCAGGCCACGGGCAACGAGTTCCTCACCGCGCTCACCTGCCACAGACAACAATTCATCGGTGGGGCCTGACAGCATCCCTCTTGTGACCAGGGCCGCGACCAGCGACCGGGTGATTGCGTCTGCGCTCATCCAATCACCTGTGTCATTGAGAAAATCGGCAGATAAACGGCGATAACGACAACCCCGATAACCAGTCCGATAACCAACATGAGGATGGGCTCGAGAACGCTGACAAACCGACCGACTGACAAATCCAGCGAGCCGAGATAGAACCGGGAGACCTGTTCCAGGGTCCGGCCCAGTTCGCCGGTGCGTTCACCCGCCTCCAGCAGCTGCAGGGCGGTATCCGGCAGCAGGTCGTTGGCTTGCAGGGACGACACCACCCCATGGCCTTCCTCAGCAGACACGGCTGCACTGCGGAGCCGCGAAACAAGGTCCGGGTCGGTCTCCGTCACCGCTATGAGTTTCAGGGCCTCATGCAATGAATGGCCTGCGAGCATCAGCATTGACAAGGTTGCGGCGACATTCACCGTGCGGAACTCGATGCGCACCTTGCCCATCAGAGGAATACTGTCCAACAGCCTTCGCTTATAGCCTGCGCGGGTGGTCGCGGCCATGGTGTATTTGAACGCCTGGCGCCCGAGAACAAACAGCAACAGCAGGCCGCCGGCCAGGTAGGGAAATGATTCGCTGGCAAACAATACCCACCGGGTCAGCGCCGGTAGTTCGCCCCCAAGAGAGTGATAACCTTCGGACAGTCTCGGAACCACGACGGTCAGCAGGACCGCAAGAACGACCACGATCATTGCCACCAGTATCAGTGGATAGGTCATCGCCGCTGATACCTTGCGGGAAATCTCATCGAGCCTCTCGTTCAGCTGACGATACAGATGAACCGACTCTTTCAGGTTGCCGGACGCTTCACCCGCCTTGAGTGCCGCTATCCATTGATGTCCGAACACTCTGACATGATCATTGAACGCGTCCGCCAGTGACCGACCATTGCGAACCGAGGCCACAACGTCTTCCAGGGATTGTTTCAAGGCCCTGTTCTTTACCTTCGACGTGGCGACGGCCAACGCATCGACGGTATCCAGGCCGGAAGCCAGGAGAAGCTCGAAGGAATGAATGAAGAGGAGTCGACCGGTTCGTAATCCTGATCGCTGCGGCAGCAGGTTCAGGGCACGGGAAACTTTCTCGGGGAAAAGATTGGCTGAAAGGAGATAACGGCGGACAGAGGCCACGTCATCACCGGCATACTCACCGGTTACGACGCGCCCCTCGGCAGTGATCGCTCGATAGCGATATAGCGGCACAGACCCTCTCCCTGAGTTCCCTGTTTGAAGCGGACACTATCGTTGTCACGCTCAGAACGTTCTGTTTCTAAATAAAAAAATTCTTGTTATTACCAAAAGCTTGCGGAAACTTAACAAAGTTACACAACAAAACGGGTATCCATTGGCAACATAGTGCTATGTTTTGTAACAGTGTGACCTGGTCCCAACTCAGTTCGATCTGCGCTATCCTCACGCCTGGATTAATTCAAAACTTTTCTCTCAACCAAGCCAAATAATCAATAACTTACAGAACGCGGAGAACACTATGACAACCACTGCAACCTTCATCGGACTCGGTGTAATGGGCTACCCGATGGCCGGGCACCTGGCCAGAGCCGGCCTGAATGTAAGGGTCTGGAACCGGACGTCCGCCAAGGCCGAGCAATGGGCCAGCGAATACCAGGGAACCGCCTGCAAGACGATCGCGGAGGCCGTTGAAGGCGCAGACTTTGTGATGACCTGCGTGGGTGCGGACAAGGATCTTATCGAGGTGTTCGAGGGTGAGGACGGCATCATCGCCAATGCACCCGAGGGCGCGATCCTGATTGATCACACGACGGCATCGGCGGGCGTGGCCGAGCGTTTGGCGGCGGCCGCCGCGAAGCGGAATCAGGCCTTTATCGATGCACCGGTTTCCGGCGGCCAGCAGGGGGCGGAGAACGGCAAACTGACCGTTATGTGTGGCGGGCCGGAAGCGGCTTTTGCCAGGGCGAAGCCAGTGATGGACCATTATGGCCGAGCGGTCAATCTGATGGGGCCTGCCGGCAGCGGGCAGAAGACCAAGATGGTTAACCAGATTGCCATCGCCGGCCTGGTTCAGGGGTTGTCAGAGGCGCTGCATTTTGCCGAGCAGGCGAACCTGGATGTGGCCAGGGTGGTGGATGTGATCTCCAAGGGCGCGGCGCAGTCCTGGCAGATGGAGAATCGCTCCGGGACCATGATCGAGGGCGAATTCAACCATGGCTTTGCGGTGGACTGGATGCGCAAGGATCTGGGGATTTGCCTGGAGGAAGCGAACAAGATCAACGCGACGCTGCCAGTGACGGCGCTGGTGGATCAGTTTTATGCGGATGTTCAGGCGATGGGGGGGAGTCGGTGGGATACTTCCTCGTTGATTCAGCGGTTAAGGAAGTTTCGGTGAGTGCGGGGTATTGATGAAGATGGGGTCAGATGAACGGAGTTCATCAGACCCCGGAGTATGGCCTGGCACTGGGGTCAGATGAAAGCCTTCATCTGACCCCTGAGAAAGTAGGGGTCTGAAGAAAGCTTTCTTCTGACCCCGGGGTTGACCTTAAGTTGGGGTCAGATGAACAAGTTCATCAGACCCCTGAGCAGACCTTAAGTTGGGGTCAGATGAACGGAGTTCATCAGACCCCTGAGCATGAGACCCCGGCCTGGCAGTTTCCCCGGCAGTTTACTTACCCTTCTCCCGCGGCTGCCATTTGCCGTTGACGTACCAGGCGGACCAGCCGGTGGCTTTGCCATCCTTCTCGGACATGACGTACTGCTCTTTCGATTTCCGGCTGTAGCGGATCACCGTGGGGTTGCCTTCGGGGTCGGTTTCCGGGGCATCCATGAGGTAATCGTATTTCGGATCGATTTCCTTGCGGTGCGGTTTGATTTCCTTCACCAGTGGCGGGCGGGTTTCCCGGTTTTTGGGGAACTTGCTGGCCGCCAGGAACAGGCCGGAGGCGCCGTCACGGAGCACGTAGGTGTCGTCCACTTTCTGGCACTGGAGCTCGGGCATGGGAACCGGGTCCATCTTGGGGGGTGCCGGCTCGCCGTTCTTGAGCAGTTTCCGGGTGTTCTTGCAGTCCGGGTTGGTGCAACCGAAATATTTGCCGAAGCGGCCGGTCTTGAGCTGCATCTCGGAGCCGCACTTGTCGCACTCCAGGGTCGGGCCGTCGTAGCCCTTGATGCGGAAGGTGCCCTCCTCGACCTCGTAACCGGAACAGTCGGGGTTGTTACCACACACGTGCAGCTTGCGCTTCTCGTCGATCAGGTAGCTGTCCATGGCGGTGCCACACTTGGGGCAGCGACGCTTCTTGCGCAGCAGGCGGGTTTCGCCCTCGCCTTCCACGTCCTCGTCGGCACTGACCACCTCGTCGCCCGGAATCAGGTTGATGGTGGTCTTGCAGCGTTCCTTGGGCGGCAGTGAATAGCCCGAGCAACCGAGGAACACGCCGGTGCTGGCCACCCGGATCTGCATGTTGCGGCCGCAGGACGGGCACGGAATATCGGTTTCCGTGGGGGTGTTGGCACGCATGCCGCCTTCGGCTTTTTCCGCGGATTCCAGCTGTTGCCGGAACCGGGCATAGAAATCATTGAGGACCTGTTTCCAGTCCTCATCGCCCTCGGCGATCTCGTCCAGCTCGTCTTCCATGCGGGCGGTGAAATCAAAATCCATCAGGTTCGGGAAGGACTCGGACAAGCGTTCGGTGACGATCTCACCCATTTTTTCCGCGTAGAACCGCCGGTTCTGCAGGCGCACGTAACCGCGATCCTGGATGGTGGAGATGATCGAGGCATAGGTGGACGGCCGGCCAATGCCCTGCTTTTCCAGCTCTTTTACCAGGCTCGCTTCGGTGTAACGCGGTGCCGGCTTGGTGAAATGCTGGCTCGGGTCGAGCTTTTTCAGATCCAGGGTTTCGTTGACCTGGATATCCGGCAGCGCCACATCCTCGTCTTTCTTGCTGGACTGGGGGGCAGCCTTGAGGAAGCCGTCAAACTTGACGATGCGACCACGGGTGCGGAGCTCATAGCCATCGTTCGCCACCACGATGGACGTGCTCAGGAACTCGGCATCGGCCATCTGGCAGGCAATGAACTGGCGCCAGATCAGGTCGTAGAGCTTCTCTGCGTCTTTTTCCAGACCGGTAATATCGGACGGACGACGGCTCACCTCGGTCGGACGAATCGCCTCGTGGGCCTCCTGGGCGCCTTCCTTGCTGCCATAGACCCGGGGCTTCTCGGGCAGGTACTTGTCCCCGAACTGCTTCTTGACGAACTCCCGGCAACTGGAGACCGCGTCCTGACTCAGGTTGGTGGAGTCGGTACGCATGTAGGTAATGAAACCCGCCTCGTACAGGCGCTGGGCCAGCATCATGGTTTTCTTGACGCTGAACCCCATGCGATTACTTGCCGCCTGCTGCAGCGTCGAGGTAATAAAGGGAGCAGACGGGCGTGACCGGGTCGGCTTGTCTTCCCGCTTGGCGACCTTGAAGCCACCTTCCTTCAGGCGCGCAACGTGCTCGTTGCTCTGGGTTTCATTGACCGGCCGGTAGGGCTGATCGTTGTACCGGGTCACCTCGAAGCGCACCGGATCCTTCGCGCCTTCTGGCGCCAGATCCGCGTGTAACTGCCAAAACTCTTCCGGGATGAACTTGCGGATTTCCCGCTCCCGCTCGACGATCAGGCGCACGGCCACCGACTGGACCCGGCCGGCGGACAGGCCGCGGGCAATCTTGGCCCATAGCAGCGGCGACACCATGTAACCTACAACCCGGTCCAGGAACCGGCGGGCCTGCTGTGCATTCACCCGGTTCCGGTCCAGATTCCCCGGATCCTTGAATGCCTCCTGGATGGCGCGCTTGGTGATCTCGTTGAAGACCACGCGCCGGTATTTATCGGAATCGCCGCCAATCGTCTCCTGCAAGTGCCAGGCAATCGCCTCCCCTTCGCGGTCCAAATCCGTTGCCAGGTAGATGTGGTCGGCGGACTTGGCCAGGCGCTTGAGTTCACTGACCACCTTTTCCTTGCCGGGAAGGATCTCGTAGCGGGCCTGCCAGTCGTGGTCCGGGTCGACCCCCATGCGGGCTACCAGCTGCTCACGGGCCTTGCGCTTCTTGTGCTCGGCCTTCTCTTCAGGACTCATCTTGCGGGTCAGCGCTGCCTGGCGCGCCCGTTCTTTGGGGTCGGTCTGGGAGCCACTGCCGCTTACCGGCAGGTCCCGGATGTGCCCCACGCTGGACTTAACGATGTAGTCGGAGCCCAGGTACTTGTTGATGGTCTTCGCTTTCGCTGGCGACTCGACAATTACGAGACTTTTACCCATATCGGAGATCTGTTTCCTTGGCGACAAATCGGTCAAATATTCAGCAAACCGTAAACTCGCTGTAAAATCAGGCGGCTAGAAAACACGCAGGAGCCGCCATTCTGTATAGGCTCACTGTTTTACAGGGTCAAGATTGGCAAGACAACCCATTCTTTATTTTCTTGGGGGCTTTTTTCACAACTCACAAACAGCGAGGCCCGGCAGTTGCCGGGCCTCCTGTTCACAGAGCGATCAGTTCCGTGACCGGAATCAGATACGCTCCCACACAGTGGCAATGCCCTGCCCCAGGCCGATACACATGGTGGAAACACCAAGCTTACCGCCTTTGGCCTGCATGACATTCAGCAGTGTGGTGGAGATGCGGGCACCGGAGCAGCCCAGCGGATGGCCCAGGGCAATCGCGCCGCCGTTCAGGTTCACCTTCTCTTCCATAACACCCAGCAGTTTCAGGTCTTTCAGAACCGGCAGCGACTGCCCAGCGAAGGCCTCGTTCAGTTCCCAGAAGTCGATATCTTCAACTTTCAGGCCTGCACGCTTCAGTGCCTTCTTGGTGGCCGGCACGGGGCCATAACCCATGATTGCGGGATCACAGCCAGCCACGGCCATGCTGCGGATCCTGGCAATCGGGGTCAGGCCCAGAGCTTCTGCCCGCTCAGCGGACATCAGCACCATGGCAGAAGCGCCGTCGGTCAGCTGGGAAGAAGTACCGGCAGTTACGGTACCGTTCTTCGGATCAAACGCCGGACGCAGCTGGCCGAGGGATTCAACCGTAGTTTCCGGGCGAATGGTCTCGTCTTCCTCGATCAGCTTCACAAAGCCGTTCTCGTCGTGGCCTTCGATGGGCACGATTTCATTCTTGAAGCGGCCTTCAACGGTGGCTTCATGGGCCAGGCGATGGGAACGGGCACCGAACTCATCCTGCTGCTCACGGGTGATACCGTGCATCTTCGCCAGCATTTCCGCAGTCAGGCCCATCATGTTGGAGGCCTTGGCGGAGTACTTGGACGCAGCCGGGTTGTGGTCGAAACCTTCGGTCATGGGAACGTGGCCCATGTGCTCGACACCACCAACCATGAACATGTCACCGTTGCCAGTCTGGATCGCCTGGGCGGCAGTGTGAATGGCGCTCATGGCGGAGCCACACAGACGGTTCACGGTCTGGGCTGCGGACTCGTGCGGGATACGGGTCAGCAGGGAAATCTGCCGGGCCACGTTAAAGCCCTGCTCCTTGGTCTGGTTTACACAGCCCCAGATCACATCTTCCACTTCTTTCGGATCGAGCTTCGGGTTGCGCTCAAACAGTGCTTCGATCAGCGCAGCCGACAGGGTCTCGGCACGTACGTTGCGGAAACAGCCGTTTTTGGCACGACCCATCGGAGTCCGCACGCAATCGACGACGACAACGTCTCTCGGATTAAGGCTCATAGATCTTTCTCCGTTCGGAAATCTCGTTAGGGTTAGCCAAAGAACTTCTTGCCGGTCTTGGCCATTTCACGCAGCTTCTCGGTCGGCGCGTACAGCGGGCCAAGATCTGCGTACTTGTCTGCCAGTTCGACGAACTTGTCGACACCCATGTCGTCGATGTAGCGCAGAGCACCACCACGGAACGGAGGGAAACCGATACCGTAGATCAGGCCCATATCTGCATCGGCCGGGTCTTCAACAATGTTGTCTTCCAGGCAGCGAACGGTTTCCAGGCACAGGGGGATCATCATACGGGCAATGATTTCTTCCTCGTCGAAGTCCTTGCTGCCTTTAACCACAGGCTCGATGAGCTTGTAGGTTTCTTCGTCGACAACCTTCTTCGGCTTGCCCTTTTTGTCTTCTTCGTAGCGATAGAAGCCCTTGTCGTTCTTCTGGCCGTAACGGTCGTTCTCGAACATCACGTCGATGGCGGACTTGAAGTCGGCCTTCATGCGATCCGGGAAGCCGTCTGCCATGACTTCGTTGGCGTGCCTGGCGGTGTCCATGCCTACTACGTCGAGCAGGTAGGCCGGGCCCATGGGCCAGCCGAACTTCTCCATGACCTTGTCGATCTTCTGGAAATCGGCGCCGTCACGCACCAGCGCGGCAAAACCACCGAAGTACGGGAACAGAACACGGTTAACCAGGAAGCCCGGGCAATCGTTGACCACGATCGGCGTCTTGCCCATGGCCTTGGCATAGGCAACGGTGGTCGCGATAGCACGGTCACTGGTCTTCTCGCCACGGATAACCTCGACCAGCGGCATCATGTGCACCGGGTTGAAGAAGTGCATGCCACAGAAGTTCTCCGGACGCTTCAGGTTCTTGGCCAGAAGGTTGATGGAGATGGTGGAGGTGTTGGAGGTCAGGATGGTGTCCTCGCGAACTGCGTCTTCGGTCTCGCGCAGAACCGCATCTTTCACCTTCGGGTTTTCAACAACTGCCTCAACAACCAGGTCTACGCTCTTGAAATCACCGTAGTTCAGGGTCGGCGTGATGTTGTTCAGGACGTCGCCCATCTTGTCGGCGTTCATCTTGCCCTTGGCAACACGCTTGGACAGCAGCTTCTTGGCTTCATTCAGGCCCAGCTTGATGCCGTCCTGATTGATGTCCTTCATGATGATCGGCGTGCCTTTCAGTGCGGACTGGAATGCCACACCGCCACCCATGATACCGGCGCCAAGTACGGCGGCCAGGTTCACATCAGAGGCTTCCTTCTCCCAGGCACTGGCCTTCTTCTTCAGGGCCTGGTCGTTCAGGAACAGGCCGACCAGACACGCGGCGACGTTGGTCTTGGCCATCTTGGCGAAGCCCTTGGCTTCCACTTCGATCGCCTTGTCGCGGGTCAGACTGGCATGCTTCTGCATGGTCTTGATGGCTTCCACCGGCGCCGGGTAGTTCTTGCCGGCCTTGCCGGCCACGAACGCCTTGGAGATCTCGAACGCCATCATGCTTTCCATGGCGTTGAGCTTGACCTTGCCCTTCTTCTCTTCCCGGCGAGCCATGTGGTCCAGCTTGCCTTCGTTGCACTGGTTGATGATGGCAATAGCAGCATCCACCAGTTTGTCAGCCTCAATGACCGCATCCACAGCGCCGGTCTTCAGAGCGGCATCGGCACGGTTCTCGGTACCACCGGAAATCCACTCAACGGCATTGTCCACGCCAACCAGACGGGACAGACGCACGGTGCCGCCAAAGCCCGGGAAGATGCCCAGCTTGACTTCCGGCAGACCTACCTTGGCCTTCGGGGCCATAACCCGGTAGTCGGTTGCCAGACACATTTCAAAACCACCACCCAGCGCGATACCGTTGATGGCGGTAACGGTCGGGACCGGCAGGTCCTCAATCGCGTTGAATACTTCGTTAGCCTTGAGGTTGTTGGCCACGAGGTCTTCCTCGGAACCGGCAAACAGCTCGGTGAACTCGGTGATATCCGCACCGACAATGAAGCTGTCCTTGGAGCTGGTGACTACCAGGCCCTTCAGATTCTTCTGGGACTTGAGTGCTTCGGCTGCGGCACCAAGCTCTTCAATGGTGAGACGGTTGAACTTGTTGACTGACTCGCCCTGCAAGTCAAAGTCCAACTGAGCGATCCCGCCTTCGATCTCTTTAACCGTGATGGCTTTACCTTCGTAAATCATCAACTGATCTCCAGTCTGTGTTTGGAACTGCTGACAGCCACCGGAACGTATCCTTCCCGGTGGCCGCCCGTGCAGCGAGATTTCGGTCACTGCCCGATCTTCCGATCCAAAAATTCATACAGTCGTTTGAATCGTGAGGGCACACGATGAAAAAAAACCAAGCGTTTGTCAATTTGTTTCTTGCTGAAGGCGTGTAAATTCACAATTGCAGCCTTCCCTGTCGGCAAAAGCGCTTGATTGGCCAGAATAGTTAATTTACCTTCGAAGTACGACTTTGGTCGACAATAACAACACAGTATTACGGAGAGTTATCCGATGAAAGACGCCCGCCTGCGATTTGTATCCCTTGCTATCGGCCTGATCGCGCTTGCGATTGCGTCCCTGGGTGCTAAAGCCCAGGAAACCTCCGGCAGCTTCCTGTCTGATCTGCACGACTTCCGAATCAGCAATTACATGGCCCTGGATGCCTACTACCGCTTCAGCGGGACCGGAGATACAGAAACCCTGAATGAAATCGTTGTCGGCATCAACTCCGCCAACGACGCTATGAACAACCTCAGCCAGAGCACGGCCGGCGTGCTCTCCGATGATCAGCTCGAGTCTCTCAACCAGGAGTTTGACAAGTTCAAGGCCCTGATGCGGGACAACATCAACGATGTGCGCAATCGCGGTTACCCGGACCTGCGGTTGGTCTCAGACATGGCAAACCAGGCTCTCACCATGAACAACATGGCCACGGAGCTATACGCAATCGCCCAGGAAAGCAGTGAAACCGATACCAACCCGCGGCTGGAAGCGGCACGCATGGCCGCGGTCAAAATGGCCCAGATGATGGCCAAGTACTCGGTGCGGAGCAACTCAGCCGTCACCCAGACCTTCCAGGGCTCGGACACCGAGACCTCGCTCGACGAACAGGCCATGGAGTTCGATCAGTTGCTGGCAACCGTCAGGAAAGGTCCGGCCCAGGGCGAACTCAAGACCCTGCTGGACGACATCAGCTCAAAATGGCAGTTCATCCGGGGCTCTTACATCAACTACAACGAGAATAATGTCGGCTTTGTGATCGACCGATACTCAAAGGGCATTCTCAACAGCCTGGCAACCACCATTGACCTGCTGCAAAATTCCGCTTCCTGATCGACCACCGACCGCTGACGGGGTGTAATTCCCCGTCAGGCTTCATTTTTTCCTGCCTCTGTATTGATACCTGTCAGTTTCCCGCTACACTCTTTCGGTTAGATTTGGACTACTATTTCCTATGTAAGCCCGATGCGAAGGAGTGATGCGATGTCCGCCTACAAAAAGATGCTCGTTGCCATTGACCTGACGGAAGAAGCTCCGCAGGTACTCAACAAGGCAAAAGCGATCAGCAGCGCCCATGGCGCCGAACTGATGCTCGTACACGTTGTTGAACCGGTGGGCTATGCCTATGGCGGCGACATTCCCATGGACCTGACCGAGCTTCAGGATCAGCTGGACAAGGCTGCCAAGGAGCAGCTGGGCAAATACGGGGATGAATACGGTGTAGGGAAAGAGAACCAGGTCGTTACCGTGGGTCGGCCGGAATCCGAGATCCATCGGCTGGCGAAAGAACAGGATGTGGACCTGGTCATTGTCGGCAGCCACGGACGCAAAGGTTTTCAGTTGCTGCTTGGCTCGACTGCCAACGGCGTCCTCCACGGCACCGAATGTGACGTTCTGGCGGTGCGGATTCACTGATCCGTAGAAGCCTGAAAAGGGAGGGCGGCCGATGCAGCCGCCCTCGTTCCATTTACTGGCCAGCCTGCTCTTCGAGCTCCATCCAGCGTTCGATGGTCTGTTCCAGGCTTTGCTCCGCCTCCGTCAGTTTCTGCAGGGTAGCCGCGACTTCCTCGGCTGGCCCGGCGTAGAAATCGGATCCTGAAATGGTTTCCTGCAGCTCAGCCACCTCCTGTTCGAGCGCTTCAATCCTGGCAGGGAGCTGCTCCAGCTCCAGCTTGAGCTTGTAACTTAGCTTGGCGGGTTTCGCCCTGGGTGCCGCCGGACCAGCGGAAGCTTTTTCGCTGCCGGAATCCGCACTGGCCGGTTCCACCGCTTTTGACTGCTTATCCTGCTTATCTGGTCGGTTACCGCCCTGCTCCGAGGGAAACCGACCTCCCTGACGACGCCAGTCCGAGTATCCCCCCACGTATTCCCTAACCTTGCCGGTGCCGTCCAGGAAGATGGTCTCGGTAACCACGTTATCCAGGAATTCACGGTCGTGACTGATTACGATGACGGTGCCCTTGAACTCCGCCAACTGCTCTTCCAGCAGCTCGAGGGTTTCCACATCCAGGTCATTCGTAGGCTCATCCAGCACCAGGATATTGGCCGGTTTACTGAACAGCTTGGCGAGAAGCAGACGGGCCCGTTCGCCACCGGAGAACACGCGAACCGGAGACCTTGCCCGCTCCGGAGTAAACAGGAACTCCTGCAGGTAACCCAAAACGTGCTTGCTCTGGCCGTTGATTTCAATGAATTCCCGCCCCTCGGACAGGTTATCCAGGGCGTTGCGCTCCAGATCAAGCTCACCGCGCAACTGATCGAAATACGCCACTTCCAGATTCGTGCCGAGACGGATGGTTCCGTCTGTTGGCTTGAGATCACCGAGCAGCAAACGTACCAGGGTTGTCTTTCCTGTGCCGTTTTCACCGACCAGACCGATCTTGTCACCCCGGAGGATGGTCAGCTCCATGTCCCGGATTACCTTGGTGCCATCAGGATAAGCGAATCCAGCGTCGCGGGCTTCCACCACCAGCTTGCCGGAACGGTCAGCCTGCTCCACGGCGAAGCTGGCGGTTCCACCCCGAACCCGGCGCTGACGGTGCTCTTCCCGCATGGCCTTGAGTGCCCGCACGCGCCCCATGTTACGGGTCCGGCGCGCCTTGATGCCCTGGCGAATCCACGCTTCTTCCTGTTTGAGCCGCTTGTCAAACAGTGCATTCTGGCGTTCTTCTTCCTCCAGTGCTTTTTCCTTGAGCTCCAGGTAGCGATCGTAGGTCGCCGCAAAGCTGACCAGCTTGCCGCGATCCAGCTCAACAATCCGGGTTGCCATACGGCGGATGAAGGCCCGGTCATGGCTGACGAACAACATGGCTCCGCGGAACTGGGACAACGCCTCCTCGAGCCATGCAATGGCGGGCACATCCAGATGGTTCGTCGGCTCATCCAGGAGCAGGATGTCGGGCTCGGCCACCAGGGCCCGCGCCAACAGTACACGGCGCTGCCAGCCCCCGGAAAGCGTGTTCAGACGCCGGTCAGGATCGATGCCGTATTGCCCGAGAATGGTGGTGACCTTCTGGTCCAGGCGCCAACCGTCCAGTGCCTCGAGACGCTCCTGCACCTTTGTCATTTTCTCCAGGCTGGCTTCGTCAGCCTGCTGCGAGAGCCGATGAAATTCGGCCAGCAACTCCCCGGTTTCCGGGAAAGCGCCGGAAACCACATCATAGGCGGTTCGGGCGTCGTCAGACGGCAGGTTCTGTGGTAACACCGCCAGTACGGCACCGTCATCCAGGCGCACGGTGCCGCCGTCCGGAGTGACTTCGCCACTGACGATCTTCAGCAGGGTGGACTTGCCCTCACCGTTACGACCCAGCAGGCACACACGCTCACCGGCTTCGATCACCACTGAGGCATGATCGAGCAGAGGGTGCATACCGTAGGCAAGGGAAACCGAATCCAGAGTTAACAAAGGCACGTTCAGGTATTCTCCGTTTTGATAATGCTTACAGGGTCACCGACACTTACGCTGCCGGGCTGGTCGTGAATGGCATTCATGCCAAAGATGACGCCCTCGCCGGTACGACGGTACCCTGAGAGTGTCCGAAGCGGCTGGGCTGAGGGTTCTTTTACACCCCGATCCGGATCAACGGTGGTCATGATACAGCGGGAACAGGGCTTTACCAGCCGAAACCGGCGGGCGCCGATTTGCAGCTCGCGCCAGCCATCTTCAGCCCAGGGCTCGGCCCCTTCAACCACGATATTGGGTCGGAACCGGCGCATTGTGACCGGCTGCTCGAGCCGGCTGTTCAGTTCTTCCAGCGATGCAAGGTTCGTTATCAGGAATGGAAAGCCGTCTGCAAATCCGACCCGGCGATATTCACCGACCCGATCCGCATCGACCCGGCGGAAGGTCTCATCCGCCATGTATACAAACCGGAAAGACTGGCCGCAGAAGCGGGACAGCGCTTCGTTGGCTTCCGATTCTCCCAGCCGGGCCTTTACCCAGTCACGCCAGACCAACACGGGGACCGACTCATCGGTTGATTGAAGTCGAAAGACGCCCTCCCCCGGAATATCCACTTCGACATGGCCCTCCGAAAACCGGGCCTGGATCCGTGCCAACTGGGGATAGCTGCGCTGGGTAACGAAACGACGCTCTTCATCCACGATCATCCATCGCCGATCCCCTGCCGGCCCGAAATCATCCATATCAAAGGAATCAACCTGGATGCCGGCCAGCGATTTCACCGGATAGACATAAAGCGAATGGATTCTCATGCTGAGCGCCTCCCGTCCTGAGAAGAATTGGGTATGGCTGCCGAGTATAACCGAGAGGTGGTTCGGGCGCTGCGACTGACCGTGGCCCTGAAACGAAGAAACCCGGCTTTTTTCAAAGCCGGGTTTCGAAATCTGGAGCGGGAAACGAGATTCGAACTCGCGACCCCAACCTTGGCAAGGTTGTGCTCTACCAACTGAGCTATTCCCGCATTGCTGAACGGTTATTGCCGTCAACGGAGGCGTATTCTACGGATCAGACTCCGGCCGTCAACCTCTTTTTTCAAATTTTTTTACAGGAGCGGGAAGATTGCTCAAACGCCATGCAATTCGTTGAATTTTCAGGCAGGGAGATCAACTCTGCCCTGCCTCGTTGCCGGCGGCGGCAGCCATCTGGGTATCCTCACAATGCAGGAAACTCGAACTCTGCAACCACTGCTGATCAGGATAATACTTGAAGACGAGCTGGCCACCCTTGAGATTGTCGACCACCTCTTCAATGATCTGGTTATCCACGGCCGGGCAACCCAGACTGCGGCCGATACGGCCGTACTGATCCACCCAGCTATCACTCACATAGTCCGCTCCATGAATCACAATGGCACGCTGACGGGCATGATCATTCACACCCGGCTCCAGGCCATCCAGGCGCAAGGAGTACCCGTGCTTGCCATAGTAGGACTCACTGGCGCGAAACAGACCGATACTGGACATGTTACTGCCCTCGACATTCGAGAACGCGGTGGAGCGGAAGTTGCCGGATTTACGACCATGGGCCACCAGGTCTCTGAGCACAAGATCACCGCTACGGACATCGAAGATCCACATCCGCTCCTCGCTGGACGGCAGGGAAAAGTCGATGACGGCGAGTCGCTCGGGCATTGCCACGCCGCTGCCGATCGCGCATCGGGATGCGTTGACTGCCATGGAGAGCACCTGCGGATCGAGCCGGGGCGCGGACTGGGCCATACGTTCGAGGAGGCTGTCATCAAGCGTTTCTGACTGAGCCTGCAGGCTCGCGATCGCCATCAGTGGCAAACACAGGGACAAAGCAATGTCCCGACTGCATTTCAGCATCTTCAATCACCGTAACAAAATGAGGGGCAAATCCGGCTGATGTGCTGGCCGGATTACCTGAATTCTGGCTCATTCTATCAGGACCAAATGAGATGCCGGTCTAATCGTACACTTTTTATACAAAACGGTAACAAATGCCGGCAGAACGCAATCGGAAAGTTACTGCCCGAAAGACTTCCCTCCTTCGAGATACTCTTTCTCTTCGGGAGTCGAGGTTCTCCCGAGCGCCCGGTTCCTGTGGGGAAACCGCCGGAACTCCCGGATAATGGCCCGGTGCTCTTCCGCCGATTCCAGGAAGCTCGCCATGAAATCGCCAAGAATGCCGCGGGTGGTCGCCGCGAGCTGACCGTAACACTCCACCGAGAGGTTCTGGTCTTCCAGACGCTCGGAGTGCTGCAGTGGCATATAGAGAAAAGCGCGCTGTACCGGCACGAGTTCCATGTCCTGTCCCTTGTGCATCGCCTGTCGGCAGAGTTTCCGTGCCAGGACGTCCTGCTCGAATGCGAGCGCCCCACCCCGGAAAATGTTTCGGGAGAACTGGTCCAACAGGATAATTTCGGCCAGGACCCCACCCGGCTCGGTTCGCCAGTGGTCCAGACCCTGTTCGGAAGCAAAAAGCACCATGGAGAGAAACCGCCGACGCACTTCCTGATCAAACTTCCGGTCCGACCGGAACCAGCGGTTGCGATGAAAACGGTCCGGTAGCCCCTGATCGTCAAGCTCCCCGAACCAGAAATCCAGAATCTCTTTCCAATCGAACATTAATCCACGCCCTGATATCTTTAAGGAGCCTCTTATGAGGCGCACAATTGTGCAGGATTACGACGGGGTTCCCCTAACTGATTACCCAGGAGTATGAATGACTAGCAGCCATCGCATTGTTCTTTTGGCCCATGGCAGCAGCGACAAGCGCTGGTGTGAAACCTTTGAACAGCTCGCCGCACCGACCCTTCAGGCCGTTGCAGGCTCACGAATTGCCTATATGGAACTGGCGTCACCCTCCCTGGAGGAGACCATTGCTGAAGGACTCACCGAGAACATTACCGAGTATACGGTCGTTCCATTGTTCCTGGCTGCTGGCCGACACCTGAGAAAGGACGTCCCGGCAATGATCGCGGACCTCGAAAAAGACCATGACGTAAAAATCCATCTTGCGCCACCCATTGGCGAAAATCCGCTGCTTGGCCAGGCCATCAAGGACGTCGTAGCCCTGCAACTGGACCAGGCGAGGAGTTCGGCGCCCTGAATAGGGGGCATTGAAGGATGCACAGGTAAGGAGGCAAGGGTATGGCAAAACGGATTCTCATTACCGGCGGCACCGGCTTTATCGGCAAGGAGCTCTGCCCTCGGTTACTCGAGCGGGGTGACCAGCTCTCCGTGTTCAGTCGACAACCGGCGGAGAGCGTCAAGGCGATATGCGGTCGGGTCGAGACAGTCAACAGCCTGAAATCACTGCGTTCCGGTCAGGGCTTCGATGCGGTGATAAACCTGGCCGGGGAAGGCATTGCAGACAAGCGCTGGTCCGCCAGCCGCAAACAGGCACTCAGGGATAGCCGGATCCGGCTGACCGAAGAGCTTGTCGATGTCATCAGAACCTGGGAAAGGTCACCGCAAGTGATGGTATCCGGTTCTGCTGTCGGCTTTTACGGAGACCAGGGGGCCGCACCTGTGACCGAAGACACCACTCCCAACGACGAATTCACCCACCAGCTCTGCAGGGACTGGGAAAACGCAGCCATGGCACTGGACAGCGGTGACACCCGCATCTGTCTGTCGCGGACCGGCGTTGTCGCCGGGCCCGGCGGAGGTTTCCTGGACAGAATGCTGCCGCCCTTCAAGCTCGGACTGGGTGGCAGACTGGGAAGCGGCCAGCAGTATATGCCCTGGGTGCACCGCACCGATGTTGTCAACGCCTTGATCTGGATGGTCGACACTGAATCCGCCCGGGGCCCGTACAATGTCGTCAGCCCAAATCCGGCTACCAATGCCGAATTCACCAGGACTCTGGGCAGGGTGCTCCATCGTCCCACCCCTTTCCCGGCGCCGGCACCGGTCCTGAAGATAGCCCTGGGCGAAATGTCCCGGCTACTATTGACCGGGCAGAATGCCAGACCAGCCAAACTGATGGCCGAGGGCTTTACCTTCCAATTCGATGAGCTGGAACCTGCCCTGAGGGATGCCGTCGGCAGGCACTAGTAGCGACAGATTTCGGGCGCCCCTCAGGCGCCCGAAATTTTTTTGGTAAAAAGCGTTGACACCGCCCCGGGGCTTACTTAATATACGCGCCACCTCGACGAGGCAAGCTTTTGAAAACGTTGCGTCCCCTTCGTCTAGTGGCCTAGGACTCCGCCCTTTCACGGCGGCAACAGGGGTTCGAACCCCCTAGGGGACGCCAATTTTTTCCTGCTTGAGTAAGGGTTCAGCTTCCCTGCTGAATGGCACCTGAATCCGTCAGACCGGCTTTCCGCCATGCTTGCCCTGATGCTTTTTATCCTGGTGTCCATGCTGCTTCTGATCTTTCATCACGAAGACGCCCACGCCCACGAAAAAGCCCACCATCAGCAGTACAGTTACAATTCCTGCGATTACCACGGCGTCCATATACATAGCTGCTCTCCTTCACTTATCAAACTTGATTAAGCTCAGGTTACGCCGGCCCTGAATGCACGGTATTGACCCAGGTCAAACCAGCCTTTCGCGCACAGATACGCAAAAACACTAATCAATCACACAATTCTCTCCAGTTTTCCTGCATTTGCAGGGAATTTGCCAAAGACAACTGCTATATTCGGGGTTGTGGCGAAGGCTACGGTTTCCTATCCCTTCAGGGTGGCTGTACTCACGACATGCCGAATTTTTCGAAACATTTCCAGCGATTACGCACAAGCTCGCCCCTGTCCCTGAAGCTGCTGGCGTGGATTCTGCTGTTCAGTTCCGTCTTCACAGTGATCGCTTCAGGCATTCAACTCTATACGGACTATCGTAAGGATGTTGGCCTGATCGACCAGCGCCTGAAGGTCATTGAATCCGGCTATGCCTCAAGTCTGGCCAGGAGTCTCTGGGCTCTGGACCAGAAACTCCTGCAAACCCAGATGGAGGGCATCCTCAGCCTACCCGACATTGCCCACCTCAGGCTGCGGATCGAACCCGACTCCGAACTGGTGATGGGCAGTGTTCCAAGGGGGGCGGAGACCAAAACCCACAGCTTCACGCTGGTGCACGATGGCGACCGGAATTTCAAACTCGGTGAACTGACCATCACCGCCAATCTGGACCGTGTATACCGCGAAATGAAACAGAAGATTGGCGTGATTCTGACCACCCAATTCCTGAAAACCTTCTTTGTCTCCGTTCTCATCCTCTGGATCTTCCGGCATCTGGTGACCCGACATCTCTCGGATATGGCCGCCTATGCCCGGGACTTTTCACTTTCCAACCTGTCCCAACCCCTGAATCTGGATCGCCCGGATTCACCGGCCAACCAGAGGGACGAGCTCGGACAGGTGGTGGATGCCATCAATCAGATGCGTGAGCGCCTCAACACCGATATTGCGAGACAGAAACGGGATGCCGCCGAGATCCGGAAGTTCTCCAAGGCCATCGAGCAGAGCCCGTCCTCGGTTCTGATCTGTGACCGCCAGTGGCACATTGAGTACGTCAACCAGAAGTTCACTCAACTGACCGGATTTGACCGTAACTCCATCCTTGGCAAGCACCCTGCGGAGCTGGGAAACGAGGGCGCCCAGAACCGTGAGCGCCAGCACCTGTGGCAATCCATCCGGTTACAGGTACAGCGGGTTGGCGTCTGGCAGGGTGAGGTCAACAGCATACGCAAGAGCGGCGACCGCTTCTGGGAACAGCTGGTGGTCACGCCGATAAAGGACAATGACGCCGAGATCACCGGCTACCTGATCCTCGGCGAGGATGTCAGCATTCGTAAACGCTATGAGCAGCAACTGCTTCGCCAGGCCAACTACGACATCCTCACCGGCCTGCCCAACCGGATGCTCGCACTGGACCGCCTCAAACTTGCCCTGGCCCAGGCCCGCCGCGAGAATACCCTGGTGGGCGTCATGTTCCTCGATCTGGACAACTTCAAACACATCAACGATACCCTCGGCCACGATGCCGGCGACAATCTCCTGATCGAAGCCGCCCGACGAATCTCGAGCTGCCTCCGGGGCACCAGCACGGTCGCCCGCCTCGGGGGTGATGAATTCCTGGTTGTTCTGCCGGGGCTGCCCGGCCCGGACGCCTGTTCCCAGGTCGCGGAGCGGATTCTGAAGACCTTTTCGCCGCCGTTTACCCTGAACGCTCAGGAAGTGTTCGTAACAACCAGTATCGGCATCGCCATATTCCCCTCGGATTCGGACAACAGCGGCACCCTGCTCCAGCACGCCGATGCCGCCATGTACGAAGCCAAGCATAATGGCAAGAGCGCCTACGCCCACTTCTCGCCGGAAATGAGCGAAGTGTCCCACGAGCGGCTCCAGATGGAATCGCTGATGCGCCGGGCCCTGGAATTTAATGAGTTCGAATTGCACTACCAGCCGATAGTGCAGACCGATAGCGGTGAGCCGCAGGCAGCGGAAGCCCTTTTGCGCTGGAACAACCCGACTCTCGGATTGGTTATGCCCGACCGATTCATTCCGCTTGCCGAGGAAACCGGGTTGATCACGCCCGTGGGCGAGTGGGTTCTGCAGGAGGCCTGCCGGACCGCTGTCGGCTGGCACAAAACGGCCGGAAAGGACATCGGCATTTCCGTGAACGTATCTCCACGCCAGTTCCGTGATCCCGGCTTTCTGGAGACGGTAATGGGTGCCCTCCGCAGCAGCGGCCTGAAACCCGAACTGCTCGAACTCGAGATTACCGAAAGACTGCTTCTGGACAATTCCATTGAAACGGCAACCATCCTGTATCAACTGGATCAGGCGGGAGTGCGGCTGTCTGTC
Organism: Marinobacter sp. DUT-1; assembly: GCF_050379415.1. Lineage (NCBI taxonomy): Bacteria > Pseudomonadati > Pseudomonadota > Gammaproteobacteria > Pseudomonadales > Marinobacteraceae > Marinobacter > Marinobacter sp. DUT-1. The sequence continues at coordinate 145,952 of NZ_JBNRLS010000002.1, read as the reverse complement.
GATGATTTCGGAACCGGATATTCTGCGCTGAGCTACCTGAAAAGCTATCCTTTTGACGTGCTCAAGATCGACAAGTCCTTCGTCAACGATGTCATCAAGGAACCGGAGGATGCCTCCCTTGTCCGGGCCATTATCAACATGGCCCACAGCCTGGGTCTCAAGGTGATTGCAGAGGGCGTGGAGGAAGAAGGCCAGGCCACGTTCCTCAGGCAGGAACACTGCGACTATTCCCAGGGCTATTTTTACAGCCGGCCCCAACCGGCCAGGGAGTTTGAGGCCTGGCTACGAGAGAATCACCGGATACCGGTCTGAAACTACGGGAAACGGTTTATGGACAACACAATACTGGTGGTCAATTGCGGCAGCTCCACACTCAAGCTCGCCCTGTTTGACGGGAACAGCCTGAAATGTACCGCCACCGGGCTGGGGGAACGCCTGAACCACGACGATGCAGTGGCATGGATCGACGGAATCGAAGGCGACATTCGGTTACCGGCCGGGGCGACCCATCGGCAAGCCCTGGAGGCTATGACCCGGGCCCTGTCAGACTCCGGCCTGCTGGCGGGCACACCCACCGCCATCGGGCACCGGGTAGTCCACGGTGGTGAGAATTTCCGGGAAGCCGTGCTGATAGACAATGAGGTCCGCCAGGCCATTAACGAGTGCGCCAGCCTGGCGCCCCTGCACAACCCGGTTAACCTCTCGGGGATCGACAGTACCCTGAGTCTTTACCCGAACGTTCCGAACGTTGCCGTGTTCGATACGGCGTACCACCAGACGTTGCCGCCAAAAGCCTACCTCTACGCGGTGCCCCACTCCTATTATCGGGACTGGGGAGTGCGTCGCTATGGCTTTCACGGCATCAGTCACAGCTTCATGCTGACAGAAGCGGCCAGACGGCTGGGCAAGACCCCGGCCACCACTTCCATCATTTCGGCCCACCTTGGCAACGGCTGCAGCATTACCGCCATTCGTGACGGCCTCAGTGCCGACACCAGCATGGGACTTACCCCACTGGAAGGTCTGGTCATGGGCAGCCGCAGTGGCGATATAGACCCCGGCCTGTTTGACTATCTGAAATCAAAGGGGGTCGCCCAGGACCAGCTGCACCACGTGCTGAACCATGAAAGCGGGCTGCTTGGACTGTCCGGCCAGACCAATGATATGCGGAAACTGTGTGACCTGGCCGAACACGGCCATGAGCCATCACTGATCGCGATCGAAGTGTTCTGTTTCAGGCTGGCCCGGTACATTGGTGCAATGATGGCTTCCCTGCGCCATCTGGATGCCCTGGTATTCACCGGCGGCATTGGTGAAAACAGCGCTCGGGTTCGGGAGCAAACCCTGGATAACCTGCAGCTCCTTGGCTTCGACATTGATGACCAGCTGAACCGCTGTAGCGGTGAATACAGTGACGGCCATATCGAGAGCGCGGAATCGAAGTTCCCGGTGCTGGTGATTCCCACCAATGAAGAACGGGTGATTGCCCGGGAAGCCGCTCGTCTTGCCATCGCCTCAAACGGATCCGAAACACCAGGATAATCGCTATGGCCAAAAGTCTTTTTATCGCCCCTACCTCCATGGACGCCGGCCTCACCTCGGTCTGCCTGGGTCTGCTCCGGGCGCTTGAGCGCGTGGGCGTCAGCGTCGGCTTTTATAAGCCTTTCAGCCAGTCGGTACACGAGGCCGAAGCCCGGCATAACGCCGGCCAGGATTCCTCAGTTGCTTTCGTCCGTGACCGCAGCCACCTGGATACACCGGAACCCATTCCGCTGAAGAAAGCCCAGCAGCTGCTCAACCGGCACCAGTCCGATCTGCTGATGGAGAATGTGGTTGGCGAATTCCACAAGGTGGCAAGCAAGGTTGATGTGGTGGTGATCGAGGGCCTGGTGCCCGACCGGAGCGAAGCCTACATTGCCCGCCTGAACGTCGAGGTAGCAAGAAACCTGGGCTCCGAAGTTATCCTGGTCAGTACCCCGAAAAGCTGCAGCCCGGAGGAGCTGGATGAGGAACTGGACTTTTCCCGCCGGCTCTATGCCGACCCCAACGATCCCGATGTCATTGCCGTGATTCTCAACAAGGTGGGAGAACCTGAACAATCCGGCCTGACGCTGCACCGGGACAAAGAGCCGGCAGCGGCAATCGACTACCAGAAAGAATGCCAGGTATTCAGCAAAGGCCAGCTTCGTTTACTCGCTGAAGTGCCCTGGCAACCGGAGTTACTGGCCCCAAGAGTTTCCGACATCGTTCGGGAGCTGGGTGTTGAAGTACTCAACGCCGGTCACATGGAGAAGCGGCGGGTGAAAACTGTATCGGTGTGCGCCCGAACCATCAGAAACATGACCGATACCCTCAAACCCGGCACTCTGATGGTGACCCCCGGTGACCGTGAGGACATCATTGTCACGACCGCTCTGGCAGCGCTCAACGGGGTGCCGTTGGCCGGACTGATGTTGACCGGAGGCCTGATGCCGGCACAGTCCGTCATCGATCTGTGCCGGCGGGCCCTGGATACCGGGTTGCCGGTACTGGGCTCCGACACCAACACCTATGAAAGTGCCCACATGCTTGCCAACCTGTCGACCGCCATTCCGCTGGACGATCCGGAGCGAATCGAACAGGCCATGGATGCGGTTGCCCCCCGAATCGATGCGGAGTGGCTGCGTGAGCACCTGCGAGTGGAGCGCCAGAGCCGGCTGTCTCCGCCGGCGTTCCGGTACCAGCTGTCCGAACGGGCCCGGGCCGCCAACAAACGCATTGTCCTGCCCGAGGGCACCGAACGCAGAACGATACAGGCCGCGATCACCTGCCATGAGCGGCAGCTCGCCCGCTGCGTGCTGATCGGTGACAGGAAAGAGATCGACAGCGTAGTCGCGACCCTGGGACTGACCCTTCCGGATGACATCGAGGTCATTGAGCCTGCTGCCGTGCGCAGCCGTTACGTGGCCGCCATGGTCAGTCTCCGCAAACACAAAGGTCTGACCCCGCAGATGGCCGAGGCCATGCTGGAAGACAACGTAGTGCTGGGCACCATGATGGTTGCCCTGAATGAGGCCGACGGCCTGGTCTCGGGCGCCGTCCATACGACCGCCAATACCGTTCGCCCTGCCCTGCAACTGATCAAGACCCACGATCAGGCCCGCGTGGTTTCCTCGGTGTTCTTCATGCTGCTGCCAGAACAGGTTGTGGTCTACGGAGACTGCGCTATCAATCCGGACCCGAACGCCGAAGAACTCGCGGATATCGCCATTCAGAGTGCGCAATCGGCTGAGGCATTCGGCATCGAGCCGGTGGTGGCAATGATCAGTTACAGCACCGGTGAATCCGGCAGCGGTCAGGACGTGGACAAGGTCCGCGAAGCCACCCGGATCGCCCGTGAGCGGAGACCGGACCTGCTTATCGACGGCCCCTTACAATACGATGCCGCTGCCATCGAGAGCGTCGGGCGCAGCAAGGCACCGGGTAGCAAGGTGGCCGGCCGGGCCACCGTGTTTGTATTCCCTGACCTCAATACCGGCAACACGACCTACAAGGCTGTTCAACGCAGTGCCAACGTGGTCAGTATCGGCCCAATGCTGCAGGGCCTGCGAAAGCCCGTGAATGACCTTTCCCGTGGGGCTCTGGTGGAAGACATTGTCTTCACCATCGCCCTTACGGCGGTACAGGCAAAACAGGTGGAGGATGCCGGGCTGGCGTGAGCCTGCCCGGTTAGCGCTTGAGGCTTTTCTGGCGGGTTTTACGAACGCGGCGCCCCTTCTTCAGGTCATTGTCCTTCTTGACCTTCTGGCGCGGCGTCAGGCGGTCCACCTTGCCGGCGAACGGGTTTTCGCTGGAGCGGAACTCGAAACGGATCGGGGAACCTGTCACCTGCAACACCCGGCGGAAGGTGTTCTCCAGGTACCGTTTGTAGGCACCGGGCAAGGCCTCGGTCTGATTGCCGTGGACCACGATAACCGGGGGATTTGACCCACCCTGGTGGGCGTACCTGAGCTTGATTCGGCGCCCATGGACCATCGGCGGCTGATGCTGGGCGACCGCATCCTGCAGGATCGCCGTCAGGCGGTTGGTCGGCCACTTGGCCATCGCCGATTCGTAGCAGGCTTCCACGGATTCATACATGACCCCCACACCGGAACCGTGCAGTGCGGAAATGTAATGCTTGTCCGCATAATCCAGGAAATCCAGACGCCGCTGCACCTGCTCCTTGACCCTGGCCCGATCGTCCGGATCCATGCCGTCCCACTTGTTCACGGCAATCACCAGTGAACGACCAGCGTCCAGGACGAAACCGATCAGGTGCAGGTCCTGGTCCACCAACCCTTCCCGGGCGTCGATCACCAGAATCACCACATGGGCATCATCGATGGCCTGCAGGGTCTTGATGATGGAAAATTTCTCCACCACTTCGCGAACATTCTTGCGGCGGCGCACACCGGCGGTGTCGATCAATGTGTATTGACTGCCCTGGCGCTCGTAGGGAATGTAGACACTGTCCCGCGTGGTTCCGGGCATGTCGTACACCACCACGCGATCCTCGCCGAGCATCCGATTCACCAGGGTGGACTTACCCACGTTCGGGCGGCCAACCACTCCGATCCGGATTCCCGGGTATTTATCAGCCCGGTCTTCCTCTTCGGCATCTTCGGGGCGCGGCAGCAACTCGTCCAGCATGGACCGGATGCCCCGGTTATGGGACGCGGCAATCAGGTACACGGATTCAAAGCCCAGGCCATAGAAATCCGCAGCCGCGACATCCGGATCCTGGCCGTCGGTCTTGTTCACCACCAGGTGCGCCTGTTTGCCGCTCCGGCGCAGGTGATCGGCAATCATCTCGTCCCCGGCGGTCAGGCCGGCACGGCCATCCACCAGAAACAACACGATGTCCGCTTCCTCGACCGCCTGCATGGACTGGCGAGCCATTTCGGCATCAAGGCCAACCTCATCGCCAGTCAGACCACCGGTATCGATCACGATAAACCGCTGGCCCTCGTAGTTGCCCTCACCGTACTTACGGTCACGGGTGAGCCCGGGGAAATCCGCCACGAGGGCGTCCCTGGAACGGGTCATCTGATTAAACAGGGTCGACTTGCCGACGTTCGGCCGGCCGACAAGGGCGATTACTGGGGTCATAATGGTGCGTTACTCTACTGGCCTGAGTTCGAAATTCACCAGGCGGCCGCTGTTTCCAAAAACGAGCAGATTACCATTGCTCAGGCGTTGTGCCGGTACGCGGATACCCTCATCGTCGAACTCAAGCTGGCCCTGCAGGCTGCCGTCTTCCTGGGATATGGCATGGAGGTAACCCTCATAGTCACCCACCACCAGGTAATCTCCCGATACCATCGGCTGGGTCAGCTGGCGCCAGGACAGGCGGTCCTGCACCCATAATTCCCGGCGATCGGAACCCCGCAGGGCGACAATGTCCCCGTTGGCCGAAGCAAGATAAATCGAGCCATTGCCAATCATCGGTGAGTAAAGGCTGGATGCCTTCTTGCTCCAGATTTCCTGGCCGGTCCGGATATCCAGGAGCGCAAGCTTGCCCTGGTAACCCACCACCATCAGGGCGGAATCCAGCACCAGCGGCTGGCCGCCGATATCCACCAGACGCTCAAGTTCGGTGCGCCCCTGGGGCTGGCCAACCTCATACTGCCAGAGGGGACGCCCGGAATCGCCGGACAGCGCAATCAACTTGCCGTTGGCAAAGGAGGCAATAACGATATCGCCGCCCACCAACGGAGCTGCCGCGGCCCGCATCGAAAGCACGGGAACCTGACCCTCGTACTGCCAGAGCCTGGTTCCGTCATCAGCGTCAAACGCCAGCACACGCCCGTCGGTAGTCTGGGTGACCACGATAGATCCGTTCGATTGGGGCGCTGCCAGGACTTCCGTCGGGAGTGGTGCCCGCCATTGCTCTTCGCCCCCGTCACGGGAGAGCGCGAGCAAATCGGCTTCCCTGGTCACCAGGTACAACTGGTTGGCATCGCCACCGATGCCCGCGAAGATCCGGTCCTTGAGTTCCCGCTCCCAGAACACCTCGCCGTTTTCCGGGGCCACCGCAACCAGCTCTCCATCTGCGGATGCTGCGTACAGGGTATCGCCGGCATTCAGCGGTGCCAGGTACAGGAAGTCGCCATCGTGACCGTCACCCACGGACATGCTCCAGACCTGCTTGAATTTCACAGTCGGATCAATCTCCGGAACCGGTGCGGGCTGTTCAAAGGTGTCTGTGGTGCTGCATCCGCTGAGTCCCGCCAAGGCAAACAGTCCTGCCAACAGGAGCGGTTTCGGGCTGCTGAAACGAAGGCCCGGCATCAGGCATCCTCCCTGACACCCAGGTCAGACAGCTTCAGTTCAAGAATGCCGCTACGGCCCTGGGAGCTCTGTTCGCGGGCGGCCAGATAGGCTTCTTTGGCCGCTTCCCGGTCCCCCTGGGCAAGCAGGATGTCACCCTTCAGTTCCGAAAGGATGGGCGCAAAGGTTCCGGCATTGCTGACGCCGTCGATCGTGGCCAGTGCCTCTTCAAGCTGGCCGGCAGCGAACTGGGCACGGGCCAGGCGATTCTGCACAACCAGCGTCAGGGCGGCGTGATCCCTGGCCTTTTCCAGAGCCCACTTGAGCGACTCGACAGCCCCTTCGGCATCGCCCTGCTCCATCAGCTGTTGCCTGGCAAGGATCAGGTTGCCGTAGACGGCGTAAGCGCTGTCGGTATAGTCTTCCCGCAGCTTTTCCGCGACAAAGGCCACCGTTTCACCGGAGGTCTCGTCCGCCTGATTGCTGAATGCGTTCAGCAGGTTGGCAAACTGGTTTGCCGCTTCCGTCCGCTGCTGTGCCTGATGGTTCTGCCAGGCTTGCCAGCCAAACACGATGGCAAGTGCGGCACCGATACCAATCAGCAGGGAGCTGCCGTTTCTCTTCCACCAATCCTTGATCGCCTGGACCTGTTCTTCTTCGGTGCGCAGTTCAGCCATGATGACTCCTGTTGGAAATTATTGCTTTTATAACGTTGGATTCAGTTTGAAAGTACGTCCGCCAATGCCTGAGCCAGCTCCGCCTGGGGAACTTCCCTTTGCGACTCGTCAGACCGCAGCGGTTTCAGGCCGGCCGTACCTCCGGCCACTTCATTCTCGCCAAGAATAACGGCATATCGGGCCCCGCTCTTGTCCGCTTTCTTCATCTGGCTCTTGAAACTGCCGCCGCCACAATGGGTCACCACCACACAGTCCGGGAGTTCGTTGCGAAGCTGCTCCGCCAGTGCCAGGGCCGGGGCCACGGCCCCTTCACCCATGGCGGTCACGTAGACGTCGGCGTTGCTGTTCACATGATCCGGGATCAGGTCCAGGGTCTCCAGCAACAGGATGAGGCGCTCTATCCCCATGGCGAAGCCGACGGCAAATGTGGGCTTGCCGCCCAACTGTTCCACCAGCCCGTCGTAGCGGCCACCGGCGCAGACAGTACCCTGGGCTCCGAGACTGTCGGTGATCCACTCGAAAACGGTCTTGCCGTAATAGTCGAGCCCCCGTACCAGTGCCGGATTAACCGTATACTCAATACCTGCCGCATCCAGCAACTCACGCAGACGCTCGAAATGGGCCCGGGATTCATCGTCCAGATAATCGTCCAGGCGCGGGGCATTCTCGAGAATCTTGCGGGTACCGGTATCCTTGCTGTCCAGGATGCGCAGTGGATTGGTGTCCATCCGGCGCTGGCTGTCTGCATCCAGTTCCGACTTGTACTGGCTCAGGTAGTCCACCAGCGCGGAGCGGTAGGTCTTCCGGGATTCGGAGGTGCCGATGGAATTGATTTCCAGCCGGGTATGGCCGGAGAGTCCCAATGCCTGCCACAGGCGCGCGGTCAGAATCAGCAATTCGGCATCGATGTCCGGGCCGCTCATGCCGAAGCACTCTACCCCGATCTGATGGAACTGGCGGTAGCGACCTTTCTGGGGCCGTTCGTGCCGGAACATCGGGCCCGTATACCACAGGCGACGGGTCTGGTTGAACAGCAGACCGTGCTCCTCCGCAGCGCGCACACAACCGGCAGTGCCCTCGGGCCGCAGAGTCAGGCTGTCGCCATTCCGGTCCTCGAAGGTATACATCTCTTTCTCGACAATGTCGGTGACTTCACCGATGGAGCGCTTGAACAGATCCGTCTGCTCGACAATTGGCATCCGGATTTCCTGGTAGCCATACTGACGGAGAACCTTCCGCACGGCCGCTTCCACAAACTGCCATACCGGCGTCTGTTCCGGCAGGATATCGTTCATCCCGCGAATTGCCTGAATTTTAGCCAAGTGAAACCCTTAACTGTTTCTGATGGTTAACTGGTGAACGAGAGACTGGTCAGTCGTCTGACCGTGCGATGATGGCCTCTTCCTGCTCTTTCCTGCGTGCCACTTCTTCCCGGATCAAACGTTCCAGGTCATCGGTCAGGGTGGCGTTATCCAGTTTCTGGTTCGGCTTGCCGCCCATATAGAACAGATTCCTGGGACTGCCACCGGTGAGGCCGATGTCGGCTTCCTTGGCTTCCCCCGGACCGTTGACGATACAACCGATAATGGCAACGTCCAGGGAGGTGTTGACGTCCTCCAGCCGGGCCTCCAGATCGTTCATGGTCTGGATCACATCAAAGTTCTGACGGGAGCAGCTCGGGCAGGCAATGAAATTGATGCCGCGGCTGCGCAGGCGAAGGCTCTTGAGAATATCGAAACCAACCTTGATCTCCTGGACCGGGTCGGCTGCCAGGGACACCCGGATGGTGTCGCCGATACCGTCCATCAACAGCATGCCCAGGCCGATGGACGACTTCACCGTGCCAGAACGGAAACCACCGGCTTCAGTGATACCAAGGTGCAACGGCTGCTCGATCTGGCTGGCGATCTTCCGGTAGGCATCGACGGTCATGAACACTTCGGAGGCCTTGAGACTGACCTTGAAATCCTGGAAATCATGACGATCCAGGATGTCGATATGGCGCATGGCGGATTCAACCAGCGCATCGGCGGTAGGCTCACCGTATTTGCGCTGAAGGCTCTTTTCCAGAGAACCGGCGTTGACGCCGATCCGGATCGGAATGTTCCGGTCCCTGGCGGCACTGATCACCGCGTTCACGCGATCGTCGCGACCGATGTTGCCCGGATTGATGCGCAAGCAGTCCACACCCAACTCGGCAACGCGCAACGCGATCTTGTAATCAAAGTGGATGTCGGACACCAGGGGAACCGAAACCTGATCACGGATCTTGCCAAAAGCCTCGGCTGCATCCATGGAGGGCACCGAGACCCGGACGATATCGGCACCGGCCTCTTCCAGGGCGCGGATCTGTGCCACGGTGGCGTCCACATCGCATGTGTTGGTGTTGGTCATGCTTTGTACCGCGATCGGCGCATCACCACCCACCGGTACATTTCCAACCATGATCTGGCGGGATTTACGTCTCTTGATCGGGGATTCGTGTTTCATGTCTGACTGACCAATAAAAAGATCGACTGTACCTGTCAGAGGGACAGTGTGAATTCGGTTCGGTTGTTGGCAACCCGGAAGTCACCAAGGTCGACCGGCTCTCCCTGGAAACGGACGGAACCTACCGCGTCCACGGCTCCGATAACAACCCGGAGCGGCGCGTCGCCTGACACATCTATTCTGTCACCCTGACGTTGCAGGGATGCGACCAGGCGGTTGCCGTCCGCATCACTCACCTGCACCCAACAATCCGCGGTGAAGGTCATCTGGAGCCGGGCTGTATTCGCAACTGCTACCGGCTCTTCAGGATTCTCTACCAGTGGTTCCGGCTCTTCAACAACGGGAACCGGCTGTTCGACAGCCGGTTCCTGAGCCGGTTCCTGAACGGTAGCTTCCCCGGCCACGAGTTCGGGAGGCTCTCCGCCTACGGTGTCGCCGGAAACGCTCCCGATCTCGGGAGCAGCCAGTGGCTCTTCAACCGCACCAGGTTCGACAACATCCTCGGTCACCTGAGTATCCGATCCGGACGGAGAATCAGCCTCTGCCACATCCGATTCAGGCTGAATTTCCGACGCTTGGTCCGGAGCCTCAGTGCTGGTTGACGCAACGTCATTCTGCAGGATGAAGCGGTAAGCGAGAAAGCCCGCCAGAGCAATAGCCACGATCAGGAGCAGCATCTTGGCAATGCGGCGTTTCTGGCGCCGACGGCGCTCGATGTCCACCAGCGGATTGGCCTCATGCTGCTTTTCCCGCTCGATTCGAAGCGGTTCCAGTTCGCGATCGAGATCGTTGATCAGGCTCTCGGGGTCAAGCCCCACCTGGCTTGCGTACGCCCGGACATAGCCTTTAAGGAACAGCTCGCTGTCAATCCGGGTATGCTCACTGTTCTCGATGGCCTGAATAATCGCGGGCCTCAGATGTTGCGCGCGGGCTATGTCGTCGACACCAAGCCCAATTTTTTCCCGGGCGCGCTTGAGCTGCTGCCCGACAGGATCACCTACCACTGGTTGGGGATTTTCATCACTGGCCATTAGAAATCAGTACCTTATATTGTTGGTATTCCACTGACTCCGGGTATTCATTCTTCAGCAACATCGCCAGGCTCGCCTCCTGGTCCCTGTCATTGAAATAGCGGGCGATACGAATGCCCGTGTACAGACTTTCCGCGGAATGCGTCATGCGCGGATTCCGGGCGATGGCTGTGGAAAGTCGGCTGTAATAACGCGAGGCCGCCTCATACTCGCCCTGCTCCACCAGTACCCGCGACAAGGCAAGCAGCGGCCGGGCATCTCCCCGGGACAGCTCAATGGCGCGGCGGTAGGACGTGACGGCATTATCCGTCTCTTCGAGACGCTCCTGGGCCATGCCAAGATTGAAAAATACCGAGCCACGATCCTGGTACTCGGTATCCCTTGAGGCTGCCCGGAACTGATCACGGGCATCCGCGAATCGACCCTGACCATACAGGAAGGCGCCATAGTACACCCTCGCCCGGGTATAGCTTCCATCGGCACTGATTGCCTTGCGGAAACTGGATTCGGCGAGCTCCGCTTCACCTTCGGTATTGTAAATCAGGCCCATCGCAGCCAGTGCCGCGGGGGATCCCGGTTCCAGCTTGAGGGCCCGATCGAGGTGGTGCCGGGCACGGTCAATGTTCCCCTGGCCAATATAAGCGGTGGCCAACTGCACGTAGTTATCAACAGCTTCCTGGCGATCGGCTTCCCGGGAGAACCGACTGTCAGTAGTGGTGACACATCCGGCGAGCCCTGTGGCCAATGACATCAAAGCTACAAGGAATAAACGTCTGATCACCGGTTTAGTCGCCACTGTTCTGCAGTCCTCGCATCTGGTTTGTGAATCAGGGGTTCACCTGTTGTACCTCAATGTACCGCTGACTGCGGCGGGTGCGATCCTCGACCCGGCCAACGAGCTGCCCACAGGCTGCATCAATATCATCACCCCGGGTAGTCCGGATAGTGGCGATATATCCGGCCTCGTTGAGGACGGTCTGGAACCGGCGGGTGGCATTCATGCTCGGACGCCGGAAATCGCTTTCCGGGAACGGATTGAAAGGAATCAGGTTGATCTTGCAGGGCAGCCCCTTCAACAGGACGGCCAGTTGCCGGGCGTGTTCCGGCTGGTCATTCATCCCCTCGATCACGGTGTACTCAATGGTTGCCTTGCGTTTGTCAGGCAGCCGGCTGAGATACCGCCGCGTTGCCGCGAGCAACTCCGCTATCGGGTACTTTTTATTCAACGGTACCAACTGGTTACGCAACTCATCATTAGGGGCATGGAGCGAAATGGCCAGTGAAACATCGGTAACCTCGCCCAAACGGTCCAATGCCGGCACCACACCGGAGGTGCTCAAAGTGACCCGGCGCTTGGAGATACCGTAGGCCAGGTCCTCCATCATAAGGTTCATGGCATCAACGACGTTGTCGAAGTTGAGCAGTGGCTCTCCCATGCCCATCATCACCACGTTGGTAATCGGCCGATCGGCGTTGGGGTCGAACGGCATGAAGGCCTTGCGGGCCACCCACACCTGGCCGATGATCTCCGCTGCCGTCAGGTTCCGATTGAACCCCCGCTTGCCGGTGGAGCAGAAGGTGCAATCCAGGCTGCAACCGATCTGGGAAGAGACGCACAGGGTGCCCCGCTCCCCATCCGGGATCAGGACGGTCTCGACACTGTTGCCGTTATCCATGCGCATGACCCACTTGCGGGTGCCATCTTTGGAGCTTTCGTCGTAGACCACCTCTGGCCCGCGAACTTCGGCTACCGCTTTGAGCTTTTCCCGGAGCGCTTTGCTCATATTGGTCATTTGGTCGAAGTCATCCACGCCGCGCTGGTGGATCCACTGCAGCACCTGCTGCGCACGGAAGCGCTTCTCGCCCAGGGATTCGAAGAAGGCCTCCAGCTTGACCTTGGGCATCCCCAGCAGATTGGTTTTTTCAGCAGCAGCTGTCATTTCATAACCTCGATCAAATAACCAATTCGGGGCAGTCGAAGACTGCCCCTTACAACCGGATCAGCCGCGCGGGCAGATCTCGTTGTCATTAAAGAAATAGGCGATTTCGCGCTCGGCAGAGGCCGCGGAATCAGAGCCGTGAACGGCGTTGGCATCGATGGAAGATGCGAAATCGGCGCGGATGGTGCCAGCTTCGGCTTCCTTCGGGTTGGTGGCACCCATCAGGTCACGGTTCTTCAGAATGGCGCCTTCGCCTTCCAGAACCTGAACCACAACCGGACCAGAGGTCATGAACGCTACCAGATCATTGAAGAACGGACGCTCTTTGTGCTCAGCGTAGAAGCCTTCAGCCTGCTCCTGGGTCAGGTGCATCATCTTGGCGGCAACAATCTGCAGGCCAGCCTTCTCGAAACGGCTGTAGATTTCGCCAATCACGTTCTTGGCGACTGCGTCGGGTTTGATGATAGAGAGCGTGCGCTCATTTGCCATGGTAAGTCTCCAGTATGGTTCAGGTTAAAATTCTGGCCTGCGATTATACGCAGTCCGGGGGCTACTGCCTACCGCACTGCGCGCAGGCGCCTAACAACATCAACGATTTGCGAACTGGCAAAGGCCACTTCTTCCTCAGTGGTGAAACGCCCCATGGAGAACCGCAGCGCCCGGTGCGCCTGCTCGTCGCTCAGGCCGATGCCGCGCAACACGAAAGAAGGCTCGATGGTTGCGGACGAACAGGCAGAGCCGGAGGAAACCGCCAGATCCCGCAGGCCGAGCATCAGCGATTCCGCTTCCACTCCGTCAAACGAAAGATTGACCAGACCCGGTACGCGATGGGACTCGCTGCCGTTCACGGTTACACCTTCAAGACCCTCCAGGCCTTTCAGGAAAGCGGTACGCAGGGATTCGAGCCTGGCCATCTCCGCTTCAAGCCCATCCGCGGCAATCGCAAAGGCCTTGCCCATCCCAACAATCTGGTGAGTCGGCAGGGTCCCGGAACGCATTCCCCGCTCGTGGCCTCCGCCGTGCATCTGGGCCTCGATCCGCACATCCGGGGACCGGCGCACATAAAGCGCACCAATACCCTTGGGTCCGTAGACCTTGTGTCCGGACAAAGACAACAGGTCTACCGGGGTCCGGTTCAGGTCAATGGGCATCTTGCCGGCAGCCTGGGCAGCGTCCACATGGAACAGAACACCCCGCTCACGGAGTTCACTGCCAATCGACGCAATATCAGTAACGCAGCCCAGTTCGTTGTTCACCAGCATCAGGCTCACCAGGACCGTGTTCTCCCGGAGCGCCTCGATGACCCGGCCCGGAGGAATCCGCCCCTCCGGATCGGGGTCCAGCCAGGTGACTTCCACGCCGCGATCTTCTAGCCATTTGCAGGTATCGATAACTGCCTTGTGCTCGATTTTCGAGGTAATGATATGGACACCCCTGCGATCGCCCACCGCGCCCTTGATCGCAAGGTTATCGGACTCGGTAGCGCCGGAGGTCCAGACAATCTCCCTGGGATCGGCGGAAATCAGGTCGGCAACCTGCCGGCGGGCAGCCTCAACCGCCGCCTCGGCCTGCCAGCCATAGGCATGGGAACGGGAAGCGGGGTTCCCGAACACACCATCCAGCGTGAGGTATTTGGCCATTTCACCGGCAACGACGGGATCAACGGGCGTCGTGGCCGCGTAATCCAGATATACGGGCTTTTTCATGATATGTAAGAACGTTCTGTATCAGGCCGGCGCCTGGTCGGTCAGACGGTCGGTGTTGATGGTTTCAGAATCCTTGCCGCCCTGGAGACGGTTCTGGCGATCCGCAACCTGACGGATTTCATGCTTCTTCATCAGATCCCCGAGACTTATCTCGCTGAGAAACTGATGAATCTGATCGCTCAGATCAGACCAGAGATGGTGGGTAAGGCACTTCTCCCCATTCTGGCAGTCACCCTTGTTACCACAGCGGGTGGTATCCAGGGACTCACTGACCGCATCCACCACCTCGGCGATGTAGACACGATCAGCATCACGGCTCAGGCGGTAACCACCACCCGGGCCACGGATACTGACAACCAGTTTCTGCCGGCGCAGACGGGAGAAAAGCTGTTCCAGGTAGGATAACGAGATTTCCTGCCGGGATGATATATCCGCCAGACTGACCGGCCCCTGATCCCCGTGAAGGGCCAGGTCCAACATCGCCGTAACAGCATAGCGGCCTTTGGTGGTCAGTTTCATGGCGTCAGCCCCGCGACGGGAATGAATCTCGATTAACAGATGCGAGTATGAATTGACCCAGTATTTCAGTCAAGTATTCAACCCCGCGTATCCGTGTCATCCCGGACACAGTCAAAGTCCTCCTCATCCAGCGGCGGCAGCTCGCCATTCTGGTATTCACTGTTAACCTTGCGGATCGCTTTGCACATGTTCTCGATGCGGTCATCGACCGCATGCATGTGATCAAGCAGTGCACGCATGGCCCGTGCCACCGGGTCCGGCATTTCCTCGGTCACCCCGTAAGCATCGAAACCCATGCGCTCTTCCATCTCTTTGCGGCGGACATCGTCTTCGGATTTGCGTTTGACGATCACCCGCCCCGGTATGCCAACCACCGTGGCGCCGGCGGGTACCGCCTTGGTCACGACAGAGTTGGAACCTATCTTGGCACCCTCACCCACTTCAAACGGCCCGAGGATCTTGGCACCTGCGCCGACGACAACACCATCTCCGATGGTCGGATGGCGCTTGCCCTTGTTCCAACTGGTGCCCCCAAGAGTCACGCCCTGGTAGAGGGTCACATCATCACCGATAACCGTAGTCTCACCAATTACCACACCCATGCCGTGGTCGATAAAGAATCGTCGGCCGATGGTTGCTCCCGGATGGATCTCGATGCCGGTGAACCAGCGGGCCAGGGTTGATACCGTGCGGGCCAGCCATTTCAGCCCCAGCTTCCAGAGCCAGTGGGCAAACCGGTGAAACAGCAAAGCATGGAGGCCCGGGTAATTGGTGAGAACCTCGAACGTGTTCCGCGCCGCCGGATCCCGGTGAAAAACACTGTTAATGTCTTCCCGCAATTGTTCAAACATGGCCATTTTCCTGTCCCGTCGCCGATGGCTCACCATCAGTGGATCGGCGTTGATTTGGTGCCTTGCCGGCAGCCTTCTGGGCCGCCGTCAGGATGCCACGGAGAATGTTGACTTCCATCTGATCAAGTCTGGCCCGCTGGAAAAGCCTCCGCAAGCGGATCATCAGCTGGCGCGGATTCTCACGGCGGTGAAACTCCACGTCCACAAGCATCTGTTCCAGATGTCCGAAGAACCCTTCCACATCCCTGACCGAAGCCGGAGACACATCCCAGCCGGCATCGCCCGGTGCCGACATGGGCTTGAGGTATGGGCTACCTTCGCCACCTTCAAGGTTACGAAGATAAAGCATCCGCAACTCGTAACACATCACCTGTACCGCCATGGCCAGATTCAGGGAGCTGTATTCCGGGTTGGACGGGATATGAATGTGGTGGTGACAATGCTGGAGCTCATCATTACTCAGACCGTTGCTCTCGCGCCCGAACACCAGCGCAACGCTACCACCGGCAGACGCTTCCGCTGCAGCCCTGGCCGATTCGGGGGGCGGCATCACCGGCCAGGGCACCTTGCGGCCGCGGGCACTGGTGCCCATCACCAGCACGCAATCGTCAATGGCTTCTTCCAGGCTGGCGACTACCTGTGCACGGTCGAGCACATCCGAGGCACCGGCGGCGCGGGCATAGGATGCTTCGTCCGGAAAGGATTTCGGATTGACCAGCCACAGGTTCCCCAGTCCCATGTTCTTCATGGCCCGGGCAACCGCGCCAATGTTTCCCGAATGGGAAGTTTCCACCAGAACAATGCGGATCCGGTCGTTATAGGTGTCCGAGCCTTCCATAGGGAGCGCGGGTTTGTGCATGATCAAAAAGCCCGTTTCTGTGTGCAGAGTGAACCAAGCGCGACATGATAGCAGAACCACGCTCCTCCGACCTCTCCGGAATAGCCGTCATCCGTGGTTTTCCGGAGTCAAAAAACATACAAGGGAGGTGATCTTTTGCTATCATACCCGGCCTCCACACACCTGGATAATGAACACTCAGATGCAACCAGCAATCAAAATGGCCCTGCGCGTTGCGCGTCAGGGGTCCGACTACCTGAAAGCCCATTTCGAGCGCCAGGAACCCAACGGCAAGGACGAGAGCGAACGTCGCCGCCAGCTGGATCGGGTTGAACAGTCCATCTATGACAACTTCAAGGAGCAGCTCGAGAAGTCCTATAAGGACCACGAGATTGCTCCGTTGAACGAGGCCAGCGCCGGCACCAGCGAGAAGAGCTGGCATATCTTTCCGGTTCTGGGCCGCGAAAACTTTCTCCGCGGGATTCCGGATTTCGTTCTGGCCCTGTCCCAGAAGCGGAACAACCGCACTGAAAACCTGCTGATCGTGAACCCGATTACCGGCGAAGAATATTCCGCGTCCCGGGGTCACGGCGCAGCCCTCAACAGCCGGCGGGTACGCACTTCGGAAATCAGGCATTTCGACAAGGCCGCCATTGCCACCAACCTGCTGGATCAGGCGCGCAAGAGCGATAACTCACAGCTGTGGGGTGAAATGGCCGCGGTCATCGCCCACGATTCAGCCATGTTTCGCAGTTCCGGCTGCGTAGTGCTGGATATTGCCCGGGTTGCCTCGGGCAGCCTTGATGCTGCCGTCATCTTCCGCCCGGAAGCGGCCGATCTGGACCTGGGCGTGACCCTGGCCATGGAATCCGGCGCACTGACCGGTGACTTCTCCGGCAACCCGTCTACCGGTAACGCCCGGCAACTGGTCGTGGCCAATCCCAAGCTGTTCCGGGAAGTTCTGAAAACCCTGCACCCCTTCCGGGGCCGCCTGCCGCGCTGATCAACAGCTTCGGCAAGCCATAAAAAAACCGCCAACTCCTCGGAGTGGCGGTTTTTTTTATGCCCGGAGGGCTTACATCCGGTTGAGCCATTCCGGTGGTTCTTCTTCCTCTTCCTGCCCGGCCGCACCCTCTTTGACCGGGAGCATCATGTCCTCCCGGGACACGCCCAGCGCGATCAACAGGTTGGCAGAGACATAGATGGAGGAATAGGTACCAACCAGCACGCCGATAATCAGCGCCAGGGCGAAGTTGTTGATCGCCTCACCGCCGAACAGATAGAGCGCAAACAGCACCACCAATGTAGTACCGGATGTATTGATGGTCCGGCTGATGGTCTGATGAATCGAGGTGTTGATGATGTCCCAGGCATCCCCGACCCGCATCTTGCGGAAATTTTCCCGGATACGGTCCGCGACTACGATGGTGTCATTCAGGGAATAACCGATTACCGCCAGCAGGGCAGCCAGTACGGTCAGATCGAAGGTCCACTGGAACAGGGCAAACACACCCAGAACAATGATCACATCATGGGCCAGCGGAATCACCGAGGCGATACCGAACTTGAACTGGAAGCGCATCCCCACATAAATGAGCACCACCGCCAGGGCCAGCAACAGGCCCAGACCACTGTCTTCCTTGAGCTGCTCACCCACCTGGGAACCGATGAACTCGGAACTGATCAGCTCGAACTGCGCACCACCCTTCTGAAGGGCGTCGGCGACTTCGACGGCAAGCTCATCATTACCTGCTTCCGCCAGACGGATCAGGATCGTGGTATCGGAACCAAAATTCTGGACCACAAACTTCTCGAAGCCGGCTTCGTCAAGCTGACCACGGATATTGTCCAGGGACGGCGCTTCCGCATATTCGAATTCGACGGAGGTGCCCCCGGTAAAGTCCATGCCCAGGTTCAGGCCACGAACTGCCAGCAAGGCAATCGAGACAATGATCAGCGCGATGGAGACGACGGAAGCAGCCTTCCGGAACCCCATAAAATCAAACGGTTTCTTCTCCTGCTCAGACATTTGCCAGCTTCCCTCCAATCGACAGCTTTTCGATCTTCCGACCGCCATACACAAGGTTAACGATGCTGCGACTGACCATCAGCCCGGAGAACATCGAGGTAAGAATACCGATGCACAGGGTGACGGCGAAGCCCTTGACCGGGCCGGAGCCCATGGCGAACAGGATCACCGCGACCAACAGCGTGGTGATGTTGGCATCAAAGATCGAAACGAACGCCCGCGAATAGCCGGCATTAATGGCCAGTTGTGGCGCCACCCCTGCTTTCAGCTCTTCACGTATTCGCTCGAAGATCAGCACGTTCGCATCCACGGCCATACCAACGGTCAGCACGATACCGGCAATGCCCGGGAGGGTGAGCGTTGCCGACAGGATGGACATGCAGGCAATAAGCAACATCAGGTTGAGGGTCAGCGAGACGTTGGCAATCAGTCCGAACCCACGGTAATAGACAATCATGTACAGCAGGACCAGGCCGAAACCGAGCGCCACCGACATCACGCCGGCATCGATGTTTTTCTGACCCAGGCTCGGACCGATGGTCCGCTCCTGAACAAAGTACATGGGCGCCGCCAGGGCACCGGCACGCAGCAACAGGGCCAGCTCGGAAGCTTCCGGAATGGAATCCAGGCCAGTAATCCGGAAGCTGCTGCCCAGAGCCGACTGAATGGTGGCAAGGCTGATAATACCTTTCTCTACCACCCGCTTCTCGACCATGGTGGGCTCACCGTCCACCATCCGGCTTTCGGTTTCGGTACGGTATTCGATGAACAACACGGCCATCCGGCGACCAATGGCGTTGCGGGTGGCACGGTTCATCAGATCACCGCCCACGGAGTCCATGGTGATGTTGACCTGTGGCTGGCCGTTCTCGTCAAACGCCTGCTGGGCGTTGGCCACATTGTTACCAGTGGTAATCACATCGCGCTCAAGGCGCGCAGTGCGCTGGGGATTATCCCGGAAGCTGTACTCCTCCGTTTCGCTGGCCGGTGCGTCCTGCCTTGCTTCGAGGCGGAACTCCAGGTTCGCGGTAGCACCCAGTACCCGCTTAGCCTGGGCGGTATCCTGAACGCCCGGCAGCTCCACGATGATCCGGTCCGTGCCCTGACGCTGAACGAGCGGCTCAGCCACGCCCAGTTCGTTGACACGGTTACGGATGGTCGTCAGGTTTTGCTCGAGGGCATACTCCTGGATCGACTTCACTTCCGCTTCGGAAAGGGACAGCACCAACTGGAACTCGTCACCCTGCATCTGCTCGTCCATCAGGAACTGATTGTACTGGTTGCGGACCAGGTCAAAGGCCTCGGCACGAGACTCCTCGTCCCGGAAGCTCAGCACAATCTGGCGGTCACCGGCATCAACATCACCGCCACGATACCGAACCCGCTCTTCACGCAGCTCCCGCTTGATCTGGCTGGACAAGGCTTCCAGACGCTGCTGCAGCGCCGTATCCATGTCCACTTCCAGCAGGAAGTGCACACCACCTCGCAAATCCAGACCCAGTTTCATGGGTCCGGCACCGACGGCTTTCAGCCAGTCCGGGGTGGACGCGGCCATGTTCAATGCCACCAGGTATTCGTTGCCCAGCGCCTGCTGGACGGTCGGGCGGGCCTTGAGCTGGTCATCGGAGCTGGTCAGGCGAATCAGGGCATCACGCTCTTGCAGAGAGCTGCTCTTCACCGTGATGCCTTCGGATTCCAGTGCCTGGACCGCACGTTCCAGCACACGCTCGTTCACTTCGGTGCTGCTGCGGGCGCCGGTAATCTGGATGGCGAAATCATCGGGGAAAAGGTTGGGCAGAGCGTAGATAAACCCGATCACGAGCGCGACCAGGATAACCAGGTTTTTCCAGAGCGGATACTTGTTCAGCATGGGTTCCCTTAATAGCCGGCCCTGAGGCCGGCCTTGGTTGTCAGCCAGAAAGAATCAGACAGGCAGGTTCTGGGAAGGCGAAAAGCCTGGATCAGATATCCTTCAGGGTACCTTTCGGCAGCGCTGCGGCAACGGCAACCTTCTGAACCTTGACTTCAACGTTGTCGGCGACTTCGATCACGATAAAGTCATCAGTCACCTTCGTGATCTTGCCGGCGACACCACCGGAGGTGACAACCTCATCACCCTTGTTCAGGCCGGACATCAGCGCCTTGTGCTCCTTGGCGCGCTTGGACTGGGGGCGCCAGATCAGGAAGTAGAAAATCAGGATAAAGCCGGCGAAAAAGATCACCTGGCCCATCACACCCATGCCCTGGGCTGCGGGATCCTGAGCCATAGCCAGCGCCGGCATCAGAGCCATCAGTCCAGCAACAAGAAACTTCATTGATTTCATTTATTATCTCCGTTGGTTTGGCAATTCGTTCAGGCACCGGCCAGAGGCGGCACCGATTCGCCGCGAAGGGCGTAGAAGTCGCTAATAAAGTCCGACAATGTACCTGCTTCAATGGCCCCACGCAATCCGGCCATAAGGTTCTGGTAGAACCGCAGGTTGTGGATCGTATTAAGCTGGGCGCCAAGCATTTCTCCACATTTATCCAGATGATGCAGATAACTTCTCGAAAATTTCTGGCACGTGTAACAGTCACAGCGCTCGTCCAGCGGACCGGTATCATGGCGATGACGGGCGTTGCGGATCTTGATGATGCCGGTGGATGTGAACAGGTACCCATTACGGGCATTCCGTGTCGGCATCACGCAGTCGAACATATCGACACCCCGGCGGACCGCCTCGACGATATCCTCTGGCCGACCGACACCCATCAGATAGCGCGGCTTGTCTTCGGGCATTTTCGGCGGCAGGTGATCCAGAATCCGGATCATGTCTTCCTTCGGCTCCCCCACTGACAGCCCGCCGATGGCGTAGCCGTCAAAACCGATCTCCGTAAGCCCGGCCAGGGACTGGTCACGCAGCCCTTCGTACATGCCACCCTGGACAATACCGAACAATGCCGCCGGATTGCCTTCATGGGCGTTTTTGCTTCGTTCCGCCCAGCGCAGAGACAGTTGCATGGATTCGCTGGCCTGCTTCTCGGTTGCCGGGTAAGGCGTGCACTCGTCAAAGATCATGACGATATCCGAACCCAGGTCGCGCTGAACCCGGATCGCGATTTCCGGCGACAGCTCCACTTTCGAGCCGTCCACCGGTGACCGGAAGGTCACGCCCTCTTCCGTGATCTTGCGCATCTCGCCCAGGCTGAACACCTGGAAACCGCCGGAGTCAGTCAGGATCGGGCCCTGCCACTGGGTAAAGTCATGCAGATCACCGTGGGCCTTGACCACCTCGGTGCCCGGCCTGAGCATCAGGTGAAAGGTATTGCCAAGGATAATCTGGGCACCGATCTCATGAATATCACGGGGCAGCATACCCTTGACGGTTCCGTAGGTGCCCACCGGCATGAATGCCGGCGTCTCGACCACGCCCCGGGGAAACGTCAGGCGGCCGCGCCGGGCACGACCGTCTTCAGTAATTTTCTCGAAGGACATGAAGCAGGAATTGGTCACGATGATTCTCCGGACTCGTCGGATTCGGTAGTGGCAGCGCTGGTCGATGCACCCAGAAGCATGCCCCGGCTGGGTTCCTGGCCGGTGATAAACATGGCATCACCATAACTGAAGAAACGGTAGCGCTCGGCCACGGCTTCCCGGTACGCCGCCATCACATTGTCGTAACCGGCAAAGGCACTGACCAGCATGATCAGGGTCGATTCCGGCAGGTGGAAATTGGTGATCAGGGCATCGACGGTCTGGAAGCGGTAACCCGGATGGATAAAGATGTCGGTCTCCCCCCGGAACGGCCGCACACGGCCACCCCGACTCGCCGACTCCAGAGAACGCACCGAGGTGGTACCCACTGCGATGACCCGACCGCCGCGCGCCCGGGTCCGTTCGATAGCCTCGACGGTTTCCTCCGGCACATGGGCAACCTCGCTGTGCATCACGTGGTCCTCGATACGCTCCACACGCACCGGCTGGAACGTGCCGGCCCCCACATGCAGCGTTACAAAGGTGGTTTCGACACCTTTCGCGCGAAGCTGCTCCAGCATCGCCTCGTCAAAATGCAATCCTGCGGTCGGAGCTGCCACAGCTCCGGCTTCCCGGGCATAAACCGTCTGATAACGCTCCCGGTCAGAGGATTCGTCAGGACGATCGACATAGGGAGGCAGCGGCATGTGGCCAATACGCTCGAGCACTTCGAGAACAGGCTCGGCGGTTTCGGCCATCAGCCGGAACAGCGCATCCTCGCGCTCGACCATGCGCAACACGCTGCCATCTTCCAGAATAACCTTCTGATCGGCTTTGAGGGCTTTGGAGGCACGGACATGGGCGAGGATTTCGTGTTCACCGGTTACCCGCTCGACCAGCACTTCCACCTGGCCACCTGTTTCCTTCCGGCCGAACAACCGCGCAGGGATTACCCGGGTGTCATTGAACACCAGCAGGTCGCCTTCCTGGGCCAGGTCCTGCAGGTCCGTAAACCGGAGATGGCCAACCTTGCCGGTCAGACCCTCCAGGTGCAGCAGACGGGAGGCGCTGCGCTCCTTGAGCGGGTACCGGGCAATCAGCTCGTCCGGGAGATCGAAATAAAAGTCGGAGACGTTCATGGGATGGACTGGTTACGACACTGCAGGAAAGATGATGGTAGCGGCGGGCGGACTCGAACCGCCACGGGTTTTACCCCAACGGATTTTGAATCCGTCGTGTCTACCAATTTCACCACGCCGCCATCGGAGAGTGTGGGGGATTATACTGACGTTATTTTCGAAAGCAATAACATTACCGGCGTTCCGGTGGCCAGTCCGAGACAAACTCCGCAACCTCCGGCCGGGGTATCTTTGGCTTCTCCGTAGCGACTGTGCCGGTATACAGAAAGCCAATGATGGATTCCTGCTCTGACAGGCCCAGACCTTCCCTGACTGCCGGGTGGTAGGCCATCGTGCCAGTACGCCACATTGCTCCGTACCCGGCCTCCTGAAGCGCCAGCTCCAGAAAGCTCAAACCGACGCCCGCGGATAACAACTGCTCCACCTCCGGAACCTTGGGATGCTCGCTCGGAGACGCGATGCCGACAATGATCATCGGCGCCCGCAGTGGCGCACGGCGCAACTTCTCAATGTCCTGCTCGTCGGCATTGTTGGGACAGGTGGACGCAAACAGCTCACCCAACTGCTCCAATCCCTCGCCTTCGACCACCAGGTAACGCCAGGGCCGCAACAGGGCGTGATCCGGTGCCCGCGCGGCGCAGGCAAAGGCGCGCTCCAGGGTTTTCCGGTCCGGGGCGGGCGCGGTGAGGCGCGGTTCGGAACTGCGATTGAGAAGGAACTCGGTAACGGACGTCATATCGACTCGCTGTCAGGAAAAAATGTGTTCAAAAAGCCTTGTTTAGAAGGCCACACGCGAATTGTGGCCTATACGTAATACTGGTAACCTTCAACTCTGGTTGGCCCATGTTAACAACTATAAATGAAGTGGCAGCACCATGAATGACCAGAACGAATTTCGCAACTTTTCAGAATTCTATCCTTACTATCTGGAAGAGCACAGCGATGTAACCTGCCGGCGCCTGCATTTCGCCGGCAGCCTGCTGGTCCTGATCGTTGCAATCTGGGCGATCACATCGGGCAACTTGTTGTGGTTGCTGGCACTCCCGGTTATCGGATATGGCTTTGCCTGGGTGGGCCATTTCAAGTTCGAGAAAAACCGGCCGGCGACCTTCAAATACCCACTGTACAGCCTCATGGGAGATTGGGTGATGTTCCGAGACATGCTGATTGGCAGGATCCGTTTCTGAGATGATGAGCGCCCCTGTGGACTTGCGAAACGCGAGCAGCAGCGCCGGTAACGCGCTGCCCCACGAGCAGGGCAGCAGTTCTACGGCTGTCCCCCCGATGCCGGATTACAGCGGGCGCATCCTTGCTTACACGGTCACTGCCGTCATCATTGTCATCGGCGTCCTGCAGAGCGCATTTGAACAATGGCTGCTGTGGCTCGTTGCCGGCGCCCTGCTCTGGCCGCACATCGCCCATGTCCTCACCCGCAGAACCTTCCTGAACCGCTCCCCACGAATCCGCCAGAAGATGCTGTTGGTGGACTGCGTGTTCGGTGGCACATTCATCGGCCTCACCGGCCTGGTCGCGGTTCCTGCAGTTTCTGTGGCACTGATGATGATGTTCAGCTGCCTGATCATCGGTGGCATCCGCCAATGGCTGCTGGGCACCACCCTGATGGCATCCGCGATTGCTGCCGGCGTCGCCTTTGCCGGGCCGGCCGAGTCCTTCCAGTCACCGCTGCTGACCAGCATCAGCGCCGTCCTGGCCACCGGCATCTATATTTGCGTCACCGCCTTCTATTCACACCAGCAGGCACGGGCTCTGATGCTGGCCAAAACCCAGATCCAGAACCAGCGGGAACAATCCATTGCCCTCTCCCACAAGCTGTCCAAGTACCTGTCGCCCCAGGTCTGGCAGTCAATCTTTACCGGTGAACGGGATGTCCGGCTGGAAACCCAGCGCAAGAAACTCGCGGTCTTCTTCTCCGACATCAAAGGCTTCACGGAGCTCTCCGAAGAGATGGAGCCGGAGGCGCTGACCGAACTGCTGAATCACTACTTCAACGGCATGTCCGAAGTGGCACTGAGATACGGCGGCACCATCGACAAGTTCGTGGGTGATTCCATCATGGTGTTCTTCGGGGACCCCACCAGCCGCGGCCAGAAAGAAGACGCCTTTGCCTGCGTATCCATGGCCATCGAAATGCGCAAGCACATGAAAATCATGCGCCAGAAGTGGCGCAGCCAGGGCATCAAGACGCCCCTGCAGATCCGTATGGGCATCAGCACCGGCTACACCACGGTGGGCAACTTCGGTGCCGAAAACCGCATGGACTACACCATCATCGGCAAGGAAGTGAACCTCGCCAGCCGGCTCGAATCCCTGGCAGAGCCCGGAGAGATCCTGGTGTCCTATGAAACCTTCTCTCTGATCAAGGACAGGATCATGTGTCGTGACAAGGGCGAGATCACGGTCAAGGGCTTTGCCAAACCGGTCCCGATTTACGAAGTGGTGGACTTCCGACGGGACATGGGCCCGAACCGCAGCTTCCTGGAGCATGAACACAGCGGCTTTGCCATGTACCTCGACTCCGACAAGATCACAGAGAAGGAGCGCAAGGCCATCCTGGAGGCTCTTGAGGATGCCGCTGATCGCCTGCGCTCCGAAGAAGAACTGCCCGATTCCGGCAAACTCGGCTGAACCGGGCCGGTGCCCTTACTGCCGGATCAGCCTCGGGCCCGCATTCCCCTCTGCCTGCGTGCTCCGCCACGGATTGATGTCCAGACCGCCACGGCGGGTGTAGCGGGCGCACACGGCCAGTTCCGCTGGCTGGCAATGCTCCATCAGATCGGTGAAGACAGTCTCCACACAATGCTCGTGGAAATCCTGCTTGTTCCGGAAGCTGACGATGTAACGCAGCAAAGCCGAACGGTCGAACTTCGGCCCGGTGTAACGGATCAGGAGCGTGCCCCAGTCCGGCTGCCCGGTCACCGGGCAGTTACTCTTGAGCAGGTGTGAACACAACCGCTCGGTCACCACCTCTGCCCCGGGTTCGACCGCCAGGGATTCCGGCGCGTACCGGTACACCACGTCCGAGACCGGCTCGTCATCAATCAACTGGTAACCCTCGGGGCGACCGATCGCTTGCCCGCTCTCATCGACACTGTGCAGGTTCACCCGGACCGCGGCGCCACAGGCGCTGGAGAGATCGCTGACGACCGTCTCCACCAGTTGCTCCGGCGTGGAAAACACATGCTGGTTCAGCGAATTGAGATACAGCTTCAGGGACTTGGATTCGATAATGGACGGCGATGCCGCCGGCACGACGATCTCTGCCCAGGCGACCGCAGGCACACCACCAGGCCTGAGCCAGGACACTTCCCAGGCCTGCCAGAGGTCCTCACCGAACCAGGGCCAGCGACCATCCTCCAGCCCGATCCGGCGGCGGTTTTCCTCGCGCGCCACCGGAAACAGCAGGTTCGGGTCGTAAGAATCCGGGTATTCGCTGGATTTACCCAGCGGCGCGTTATGCAAAGCCATATTTGTTCCTGAAATCAGTGGCGGATGCCCTTGCCACGCTCGAGCATGCGCAGGGCAATGAACGCCAGTACAACGATGAAGACCAGAATCATACCAAGAGACACGAACGGATTAACGTCCGAAACTCCCAGTATGCCGAAGCGGAAGCCGTTTACCATGTACAGGATCGGGTTCGCCATGGATACGCCCTGCCAGAACCCCGGCAACAGGTCGATGCTGTAGAACACGCCGCCCAGGTAGGTCAACGGTGTCAGCACGAAGGTGGGCACAATCGAGATGTCATCGAACTTGGTTGCCAGCATGGCATTGATAAACCCACCCAGGGCAAAGAGCGCGGAGGTCAGAAACACCGTTACCACCACCATCGGCAAACTGTGGATCGACAACTGGGTGAACGCCAGGGACAACGCCGTGACAATCACGCCGATACCCAGGCCACGGGCCATACCGCCGGTCACATAGCCGGCAAGGATCACCCAGTTCGGCACTGGTGACACCAGCAGCTCCTCGATACTGCGCTGGAACTTCATGGAGAAGAACGACGACACCACGTTGGCGTAGGAATTGGTGATCACCGCCATCATGATCAGACCGGGCACGATGAACTGCATGTAGTTGAAACCGCCCATCTCACCGATCCTGGAACCGATCAGATTGCCGAAGATAATGAAGTAGAGGGTCATGGTGACCGCCGGCGGCAACAACGTCTGCGGCCAGATCCGGGTAAACCGGCGGACCTCGCGAAGTACAATGGTATAGAACGCGACCCACAATGCATCAAGCCTCATGCCGCGCCCTCCACGTTCTTGCGGGTTTCGGCGGCATTCTCTTCCACCATCCGGATAAACAGCTCCTCAAGCCGGTTGGCTTTGGTGCGCATGCTGACCACCTTGATACCGAGCTGGTCCAGCTGGGCAAAAACTGCATTGAGCCCCTGACCTTTTTCCACATCCACTTCCAGCGCGCCCTCGTCATTGATCCGGCAGCTGACGCCTTCCAGCTCCGGTGCACCGGAGAGCTCTTTCTCGGTGTCCAGCACGAAGGTTTCCACGCTCAGCTGCTGCAGCAACTCACGCTTGCTGGTGTGCTTGAGAATCTTGCCATGGTCGATGATGGCAATATTCCGACACAGGGCTTCTGCCTCTTCCAGATAATGCGTGGTCAGGATGATGGTGGTGCCTTCCCGGTTCATTTCCTCGAGGAAGGTCCACATGGAACGGCGCAGCTCGATATCCACACCGGCGGTGGGCTCGTCGAGAATCAGCAGTTTGGGCTCATGCACCAGTGCCCGGGCGATCATCAGGCGGCGCTTCATACCACCGGAGAGCATACGGGCCGGGGTATTGCGCTTGTCCCAGAGACCCAGTTTCTTGAGGTATTTCTCGGCGGACACGGAGGCCCGATTGAGGGGAATCCCGTAATAGCCCGCCTGGGTGGTCACGATGTCGAACACCTTCTCGAACTGGTTGAAGTTGAACTCCTGGGGCACAACCCCGAGATTCAGCTTCGCATCCGCCAGGTTGGTGTCGATGTCATGGCCGAACACCCGGACCTTGCCGGCGGTCTTGTTCACCAGTGAGCAGACGATGCCCAGGGTCGTGGATTTGCCGGCACCATTGGGGCCCAGCAACGCGAAGAAATCCCCTTCCCTGACATGAAGATCAATCCCCTTCAGGGCCTGGAAGCCGTCACCATAGGTCTTGGTGAGGCCCTCAATTTCCAGTGCATTGGTCATAGCTCATCCCGGATCCGATGGATTTCGGTAGCAGCCTGCACAGCCGCGCACGTCAAAAAGTAGAGTGCTATTCATTGTGGCAACCTCGTGAAATTCAAGGGTATGCCTGGAGCCCCGGCAAAACCGCCAAACTGCGACAGGAATCGCGATATCCACCAACTGGCATCCCTATAATGCGGTTACAACAACTTACAAAACCAGGTCGGAATCTCTGCTGCCGGCCCTCAAGACCGGGATGTACGCCGAACCATGAAATCCGTTCACCGAACTGCGCACCTGACCGTCCTCCTGAGCCTCCTTGCCCTGACCGGCTGCCTCGGCAGTGATGACAGCGGCGGCACCGCCGTGGACACCGGGCAACTCAACTATAACGGTTTCAGCGGCCTGAGCTTCCGGACCGCAAGCCAGAGCGGCACCACCCGCGCCGATGGCGGGTTCAGCTATTATCCCGGCGAGACCCTGACCTTTCAGGTCGGCGACCTGGTCCTGGCAGAGGATGTTCCGGCCAAACCCCATGTCACCCTGCTGGAATTCTTTCCCGACATTCGGGGGGCACTGCAAACGCCGACAGTCGACGACGAAGGGCTGCGCACCCATACCCGCACAGAGCTGAACCTGCTGGACAACGGCGCTCTGATGAACATGACCCGCCTCCTGATGTCACTGGACTGGACCCAGGGTGTGCAGGAAGACGAAGGCATCGAAATCCGCCAGAGGGTGATCGACCAGCTGAACGCGGCTCTGCCCTTACTGGATACCCCCATTGACTTCAATGTGCCCACCACGGAATTTACCGCCACAGGCACGACACCCTCACCCGCCAACCAGCTGCTGGCCCGAATCTGCTTTCATCCTGAAGGCGACGAGCTCTGTGAGTCACCTCCTACCCCTGAGCAGATCCAGAATGCCCCGGAACGGCCGGAAAATGAGGAGGACTGGGACCCGGACTTCGAATACCGTCAAGACCTGCAGGCCAAACGTGATCGCATCCTCGACGCTATCCGGACCATGGATGAAATTGACAACGAAGATGCGCGAATGTACCTGCGCCGGGAGCTGCAGGATATCACCACCGACGTCAGCAATGGCTATTACCTCGATGAGGACGTCGCCAGCCACCCGGCCAGCGACACCGGAATCAAGAGCGTGCGGGTTCAACGCATCGGAGACGATACCGCACTTGCGAAGATCGAGGCCATCAGCACCCGCCCGGAGGATGTCACCATACACGCGTGGAACTGGCAGAGCGCCGAGGTGGACTATTTCATCAGTGGGGAAAGCGGCGGTGAATCAGAGCTGGTGATGAGCTTCCGCCCCGAAAACACCTACCGCTGGGTACGCAAGAGCCTGCGGGTGATTATCCGCTGATCAGACGACCAAGGCTCCAGCGGGATTCCGCGCCGGTAACGTCATACTGCGAGGGGTCCAGACCTTCGGAGCCGTGCGGCAGGCACTCCTTGACGATCAGGGCTTCGTTGACATCCCGGCTTTCGTTGTACTTGGCAAGATCAATGATGTGTGCGGACTTCAGGGGCTGGTGCTCCTGGTCGGTCATCACCATCACCTTCGGCCACAGGCGGCGCTCCGGAGAGTGGGAGACCACGATGCCACGCTGGCCATCGCTGAGTTCCACCAGGCTGCCCGTCGGATAGACACCGATCGCCTGGATGAAGTTCTCCACCAGGTCTTCCTGGAATTCAATGTTTCTCATCTCGTAGAGGAGGCTCACTGCCTTGGCTGGCGTCAAGGGATCGTCCCCGCCTTCCCGGGGGCCGATCAGGGATTCGAAATACTCGGCAATACCCGCCACTTTCGCCATCAGCGGGATCCGGGTACCGCGGACACCCTGGGGGAAACCGGAGCCATTGTGACGCTCCCGGTGCCCACCTACCACGCTGAGCACTGCCCGGGATACACCGGTGCCCTCGAGCATGGCGAGACCTTTCTCGACATAAGTCCTGTAACGGGCGTAATCCTCGGCACTGAACTGGCCCTCGTGATTCAGCAGGGAACGGGGCAGCACGGTTTTACCCACCTGTGACAACAGGCAACCCATGCCCAGATGATTCAGCAATCCTTCATTAAGGCCAAGATGACGACCACATACCAACGCCCAGATCGACGTGTTGAGCGAGTGGCGGTAGATATAGTCGTCGTGGGAACGAATCCGGCTGAGCCACAGCAGTGCGTCGGGGTGACGAATCACGCTGGCAACCATCTTGCGGGTAATTTCGGCAACGGGCCGCAGGTCGGCGCTACCGCCCTCCTGCAGGGATTCGAATGCGCGTTCGAGGGCAAGCTCGGCGTCGTCCAGAAGACGACGGGATACTTTGATCTCTTTTTTCAGGGTGGTGCTGGTTTCGTACTCGACCGGTTCCTGGATCGCCAGGGGCGGTAGCTTGAGCTCCTCACGGTCACCGCCACGCTTGAGGGTCCGGCGCCCGAAAGCCGGCTTGATATCGCCCTTGTCGAAATCCCGGGTCTCCCGGATTTCGGCTACATCGATCATCACCCACCGGCAATGGGATTTCAGCGCCCGGATGTCATCCTCGGAGCGGATGTAGAACCCCTGGATCGGAAACGGTGTCTGGTGCCAGGGCCGGTCCAGATCGGACACAAACATGCCCACTTCCAAGTCATGAACCGCAACTTTTCTCTGTTGGACGCCCACGAGAGTCACCCCTGAAAATTATTCATTTTTAGATATTTGACATTCTGACCCAGCATACACAAGAGTCCATTACAGTTTCGTACCGCAAAAGATCCAGAAAGTAACCGAAGGTAAACAGACTGTAACTCCGTGATCTGTTTCACACCGGTCGTCATCCTTACTCACAAACAGACTCCTCAAAGGACGGAAGGCTGGCTCGCAAGGATCCACGTGGCACTTTTCGAGTATAGACGGTGTAGGGAACAGACGAGGCACGAAGGTAGTCCATATTGATCACCTCACCCTCCCGCTCGAATCCGGGAACCACCGGCTCACAGACCACCAGCAATTCCAGCCGGCCATCGATGTCGGCAATCCGGGCATTATTGTCATCCGGATTCACCACGAGACATGCGGACGGATCCAGATGCCCACCGGTGACCACCACCCGATCCACGCCAGTCTCCGCACAGGCCCGGATTCCATTGCCGCAGGCGCCCGCCTGGTCATGGGAGTCGTCGCGCAGGCGCCATATCCGCGCGCTGCACTGGGTTTCCACTTTCATGGCGGTGGAGCGGTCATCCAGAATCCACCAGTCCGGGTACTCCGCCGAGTCCCAGGACACCCGCACCTGGCGGGCCTCACCCTGCGAGTTCTCTGCGGGAAACATGGCGAAATGGCTGTAATAACTGGCGCAGCCAGGTAACAGGACCGCCACCGGTATAATAAAGAGAAAGAAGACTCTGCGTATCATCCCTGCACTACCAGCCATTCTGAAAGTCCCTGTATTCCGAAAAAGTCCAAGCTTTTTAGTGTGTTCTGAAGAATACCACCATTTTGCCTGAAATATTCCAAAGGTGATATTGACTCTGCCGCCAATCCAAATGAGAATGGTTTCTGTTTTTACATGCTTGCGACTCTTACAAGCGAAACAAACTCATATCAGGCAGAGGTAACACCAACATGCGCATGAAACTGGCAGCAAGTGCAGCAATGGCCCTGGCGGCCATGCCACTCTCCGCATCCGCCGAAGGCGAAGTCAACATCTACTCATACCGCCAGGCATACCTGCTTGAGCCGCTGCTCAACGCTTTCGAGAAAGAAACCGGCATCGAGTCCAACGTGGTTTTCGCCAAACAGGGCCTTGCCGAGCGCCTGGAGCGCGAAGGCCGCAACAGCCCGGCGGACGTGGTCATGACCGTGGACATCTCCCGCATCAACGAACTGGTCGAGCGTGACCTGGTCCAGGGCGTGGACAGCGATGTGCTGAACAGCAACATCCCTGAAAACCTGCGCCACCCGGAGGGCAAGTGGTTTGCCCTGACCACCCGCGGCCGTCTGATCTTCACATCCAAAGAACGTGTGGACGAAGGTGAAATCACCACCTACGAAGAACTGGCCGACGACAAGTGGAACGACCGCATCTGCACCCGTAGCGGCAAGCATCCGTACAACATCGCCCTGTTCTCCTCGATGATCGCCCATCACGGCGAAGAGTGGACCGAGCAGTGGCTGCAGGATGTAAAAGACAACCTGGCGCGCAAGCCCCAGGGCGGCGACCGAGACCAGATCAAGGCCATTGCAGAAGGCGTGTGTGACATTTCCATCGGCAACAGCTACTACTACGGCAACATGCTGCAGGACGAGAACCAGCGCCCGATCGCCGAGCAGGTTCGCCTGGTGTTCCCGAACGCCGATGGCCGTGGTACCCACGTGAATATCAGCGGTATCTCAATGACCAAGAGCGCGCCGAACCGGGAGAACGCCGTCAAGCTGATGGAGTTCCTGTCCTCTCCGGAAGCCCAGCGTATCTACGCCGAGGCCAATACCGAGTACCCGGCCAACCCGGAAGTGAAGCCCTCCGGCCTCGTCGCCGAATGGGGTGAGATCAATCCGGACCAGCTGTCCCTGCAGACTATCGCGGAAAACCGCGAGGCAGCGGTAAAGCTGGTTGATCGCGTCGATTACGACGGCGAGTAATCGCACCGGATAAAAGCAATGGAACCATGGAAAGGGCGCTGCAGCGCCCTTTCCTGTATCAGGCCTACCGGTTCCTAAAATGACGCGAGTCATTGCAGCGCAACTGACTGCTGACTACAATCCTCAATCTTTCTCAGTTCCATTTGACAGACGGGAGCATTATGACCGAGGCCGTAACCGCCGCTGATCCGGGGCTTTCCCAGCCCTTGCTGGCAAAACGCGCTTCCCGTCGCTGGATCATTTCCGCCACTCTTATTACCGCCATTGTGGCCCTGCCCGTGCTTTCGGTGATCTTCCTCGCCTTCTTTCCCGAGGAGAACATCTGGCCTCACCTGATCGACACCACCTTGCCGCGTTACCTGTGGACCACCATCCAGCTGATGGTTGGCGTTGGTGCCATCACCCTCGTGATCGGCCTGTCGACGGCCTGGGCGGTGACCATGTGCGAATTTCCCGGGCGCAAATTCTTCGAATGGGCCATGCTGCTGCCCTTTGCGGTTCCGGCGTACGTGATTGCCTATGTCTACACCAGCCTCCTGGACTACGCCGGCCCGGTTCAGCGCACCCTGCGTGACTGGTTTGGCTGGCAGAATGCTTCTGACTATTGGTTCCCGGAGATTCGCAGCCTGGAAGGCGCCACCCTGATGATTGGCCTGGTGCTCTACCCCTATGTTTACCTGCTGGCCCGGGCCGCCTTCCTGGAGCAATCGCCGTCCCTGTTTGCGGTCAGCCGCAGTCTGGGCCATTCGGCATTGAGCACCTTCTTCCGGGTGGTGTTACCCATCGCCCGACCCGCCGTCGCCGTCGGCCTGTCACTGGTGTTGATGGAAACCCTCAACGATTTCGGCACCGTGGATTTCTTCGCCGTGCAGACCCTGACCGCCGGCCTGTTTGATACCTGGATGAACCTGGGCAACCTCGGTGGTGCCGCACAGATTGCCACCACCATGCTGGTGTTTGTGGTGATCCTGGTGACCCTTGAGCGCTACTCCCGCCGGCGTCAGCAGCAATATGCCGCCCGCGACAACCGGGACCCGATCCGCCGTTTCACCATGTCCTTTCCCCGGCAGCTGATCTGCGTTGCCGTGTGCGCCGTCCCGTTCATCCTCGGGTTCGTCGTACCCGCCGGAACTCTCGGCCTGTATGCCTGGGAATATTTCGAAGAAAGCTGGAATCCCGATTTCGTACAGAACACCCTGAACAGCCTGTTCCTGTCCAGTGCCGCTGCCATGACCACCCTGCTGATCGGGGTTATCCTGGCCTACAGCCGGCGCCTGCATAACACCCGGGGCATGCAGATACTGATGCGCCTTTCCAGCCTGGGCTATGCCATGCCGGGCGCGGTACTGGCGGTGGGTGTAATCGTGCCCCTGGCGGGTTTTGATAACTGGCTGGACAGCCTGATGCGGGATACCTTCGGTGTCAGCACCGGCCTGCTGCTCAGCGGCACGGCGTTCGCGCTGGTCTTTGCCTACACCGTCCGCTTCCTGGCGGTTTCCGCCGGCAGCGTGGAGAGTGCCCTGCAGAAGGTCACGCCCAGCATGGACATGGCCTCCCGTTCACTCGGCTACACGCCTGGCAAGACACTGGTACACGTACACCTGCCTATGCTCCGGGGCACCCTGCTGACCGCGGCTCTGGTGGTGTTCGTGGATTGCATGAAAGAGTTGCCGGCCACGCTGATCCTTCGGCCATTCAACTTCGAGACCCTGGCGACCTACGTCTACCAGTTCGCCTCTGACGAGCGCCTGTTCCACAGTGCCCTGCCCTCACTGATCATTGTCCTGGCGGGCATCGTGCCGATCATTCTGATGAGCCGCTCCATCTCCAATACCCGCAGTATTGCCTAGAATGTAGCGGCCCGCCGCCCCGTTCAGAGATCCACCCGGGACCGTACATCCTGAACTACGAAGCGACCCTGGAATACCGCCACCGGATCGGTCTTCGGCAAATCGGTGGGCTCACCACAGAACACCTCCGCGGTCAGGTCCAGCCGCCCCTTGCCATGGCGGGCAAGGCTCTTGCGGAAGCGCTCCGGAATCTCCTCCCCGGGGAGCCGGCACACCACAAAGAAATCGTTGTTGACCGGCTCGAGGTAATCGATGTTGCCATTCTGCACGACCACCGCGCCCCTGAGGCCCAGATCCCACAGGGCGAGCTCAGTGAGGCTCCAGGCAGCGGTGACCGCAGCGCAATAGACGCTGCCGCCGAAACCGGTGCCCTGGTGGTTACGGTTGGGTTCGAGCGGTGCGCTCAGCACCAGGGCGTGACCGTCCCAGGAATGCAGCTGGATACCCAGCGCGCGGGACAGGGGAATATCTTCATTGATTCGTTTCTGAAAAAGGGCCAACTGGGTCATAACTTCCTCCTGACTACCAGAAGTTTAGGCCCGAGCCGGCGTTTTCAACATGCGACTAACGTCGGCCAGAAATGGCCAGATACAGAAAGGGCCCGGAAAAATCCGGGCCCTTTCATTGAGCGATGAAGCGGGAAGGCGCGGCCTTACTGCCAGATCACCGGTTGCTTCTGGGCGTACCAGCTATCCACTTTCGCCTGGTAGGCATCCTCCACCACGTTCCGTTTCAGTTTGAGGGTCGGTGTCAGAAAGCTGTTCTCGATCGACCACTCATCGCTGACCACGGTAATGAACGCCAGCTGCTCGTGAGGGTCGACAGTCTTGTTCACTTCCTGGATCAGGTTCTTGAAGCTGTCTTCCAGCTGCTTGCGGTAATTATCGTCCGCCAGTTTCGGACGGGTCTCCTCACCGAGCATCACCAGGGCGTGGGGCTGGGTCTGGTTGGCGCCGGACACGCACACCATCTCGATGGCATCGTGGGACATCAGGCGGTTCTCGATGGGCGCAGGCGCAATGTACTTGCCCTTGCTCGTCTTGAAGATTTCCTTGATACGGCCGGTAATTTTCAGGCGACCCATCTCGTCGATCTCGCCCTTGTCACCGGTCTTCAGGAAGCCATCCTCGGTGAAGGTTTCCCGGGTTTTCTCCTCGTCCTTGTAGTAGCCCATCATGGTGGCCGGGCTCTTGACCAACACCTCACCTTCCTCGCTGATCTTCGTTTCCACACCCGGCAGCGACTCGCCCACGTACCCGGTGCGGGCCCGACCCGGCTTGTTCATGTGGGAATAGGCAAAGTTTTCGGACATGCCGTAGCCTTCAAGCAACTCGAGACCCAGGTTGCGGTACCAGTCCAGCACATCGTGGGACAACGGCGCCGAGCCACTGCCGGCCAGCTTCACCTTGTCCAGGCCCAGGCCCTTGAGCACCTTCTTCTTGATCAGCCGGTTCACCAGCGGGATCTTCATCAGGCGATCCATTTTCTCCTTCGGAAGCTTCTGCAGCACGCCGTGCTGGAACTTCACCCACAGGCGGGGCACCGAGAGGAACAGGGTAGGCTGTGCCCGTTGCAGGTCCTGGACGAAGGTATCCAGTGATTCCGCAAAATACAGCTGGAAACCGGAATACAGCGAGCCCAGCTCCACGAAGGTGCGCTCGAACACATGGGCCAGCGGCAGGTAGGACAGCATCCGCTCGTTCGGGCCGACGCCCAGGGTCTCGATGCCGCCTGCGGCAGCAAAGGCCATGTTGTTGAAGCTCAGCATGACACCCTTGGGCCGGCCGGTGCTGCCAGAGGTGTAAACAATGGTGGCCAGCTCTTCCGGGTCACGCTGAACGTTCTCCTCCAGCGGCGGATACTTGCTGACAATATCGTCCCAGGTTTCGAAATCGTTGGGCGGGCTCAGCGGGTAGGAAATGCAACGCACCGACTCGGGCACGCCGGGTTTCATCATGTCCCAGTCATCCAGCTTACCGACGAACAACACTTCGCACTCGGCGTGGTTGAGGATGTAGTTGACAGTGTCCGCATTCAGCGTGGGGTACAGGGGAACGGAAATGTGCCCGGCCATCCAAATGGCCCAATCTGACATCACCCACTGGGCGCAATTCTTGGAAATAATGCCCACCCGGCTCTTTTCCGGGAGATTCAGGGATTTGAGATAGGCCGCCATCCGGCGGGCTTCCTCTACCGCACGACCCCAGGTGTACTCCACCACCTTGCCATCGCCCACGGGCTGGGTCATGTAGAGGTCGTTCTTCTTCGCCTTCTCCCAGTGATAAACCATATCCAGGGGAAGCTTGTTTGTTGTGTCCATGGACCTTCCTTATGCGTCACAGTGCTTTTAATTGTTCGCCTTATCAGGCGTGTTATTAGACTTTCGTAGGGTATTTCAACATACATTCGCCCGTCAAAACGTGACCAACGCAAAACAATTAGAATTTACAACTTCTTGCGTGAAAAACCTTGCCGCAGGCAACTTCCCCTACCCCTTACGCCCCCGGCCTGTGATAAACTCCCGCTCTTTCCGGACGTCAGACCCGACACACCTGAAACCCTTAAAAACTCGGAGATGGGTATATGGCCAAGAGAACTCTGCGCACTCTTCTGGGTGCCTCCCTGCTGGCAGCGGCAAGCCTGGTACAGGCCCAGGAAGCCAAGACCGTTGCCATCACGCAGATCGTCGAACACCCTGCGCTGGACGCCGTTTACCAGGGCGTGAAGGACCAGTTGGCTGAACAAGGCTACAAGGAAGGCGAAAACCTGACCGTGATGCACGAGAGCGCCCAGGGTAACTCCGCCATCGCCTCCCAGATTGCCCGCAAGTTCGTCGGTGAGAGTCCGGATGTGATCGTGGCCATCGCCACGCCTTCCGCCCAGACCGTCGCCGCAGCCGCCCGCAATATACCGGTCGTGTTTTCCGCTGTTACCGATCCGGTAGGCGCCAAGCTGGTCAAGAGTCTGGAAGCACCGGGCGCCAACATCACCGGCGTCAGTGACATGCTGCCGCTCGATAAGCATCTGGACATGCTCCAGCGCGTGATGCCGGATGCCAAACGCATCGGTACCGTCTACAACCCGGGTGAAGCCAACGCTGTTTCCCTGGTCAACATGCTAGAGGAGCGCCTGGCCGCCCGTGGCCTGGAGCTGGTCAAGGCCGCCGCCACCAAGACCTCCGAGGTTCTGGGTGCCGCCCGTTCCCTGGTGGGTGAAGCCGACGCCATCTACCTGACCACCGACAATACCGTGATCAGTGCCGCCGAGGCTGTCATCTCCGTGGGCGAGCGTGCCGATATCCCGGTCTTCGCCGCCGACACTGCCACCGTCGAGCGCGGTGCCGTGGCAGCCCTCGGCTTCAACTACTACGAGCACGGCCGCCAGACCGGCAAGATGGTCTACCGCGTGCTCCAGGGTGCGGACACCGCCACCATGCCCGTTGAAACCATGGACACCCTGGACCTGTTCGTGAACCCTGCCGCCGCCGAGCGTATGGGTATCACCCTGTCCGAAGATTTCGTCAAGGAAGCGAAAAAAGTCGTCAAAAACGACAAGTAAACGCCCTGACCAATACGGGCGGACCCCACAAGGGCCCGCCCGTTTTTCTTTCACAGTGAATACTACCCATGCTCAGTGAAATCGCTTTTTACGGCGCCCTGGAAACCGGCCTCATCTATGGCCTGGTCGCCTTCGGCATCTACATCTCTTTCCGCGTTCTCGACTTCCCCGACCTCACCGTTGACGGCAGCTTCCCGCTGGGGGCCGCCGTGGCCGCCATGCTCATTATCGCTGGATGGAATCCCTGGATTGCCACCGGTGCGGCGGTACTCGCCGGTATGGCTGCCGGTGCCGTGACCGCGCTGCTTAACGTCAAACTCAACATCCTGAACCTGCTCGCCTCGATCCTGACCATGATCGCCCTGTACTCGGTGAACCTCCGGATCATGGGCCGGCCCAACGTCGCCCTGCTGACCGAGGAAACCGTACTCACCCCCTGGTACGAACTGGACCTGGCCTTCCACCAGGTGCCGGTGCTGCTGTTCGTGGTCGTGGTGTTTATTTCCCTGATCCTGCTCTGGCGCTTCATGAAATCCGAAACCGGTCTGGCCATGCGTGCCACCGGCGCCAACCCCCGGATGGCCCGGGCCCAGGGCATCGCCACCGGCGGCATGATCGTTCTGGGTGTTGCCCTGTCCAATGGCCTGGTGGGCCTCGCCGGCGCCCTGTTTGCCCAAAGCCAGGGCGCGGCGGACGTCACCATGGGTGTGGGCGTGATCGTCATCGGCCTGGCCTCCCTGATTGGCGGTGAGGCGCTGGTTACGCCCTCAACGGTCGTCCGGGCGCTGATAGCATGCGTGGTAGGCGCCATCATCTATCGCCTGGCCATTGCCTTTGCCCTGAACGCCGACGTGCTTGGCCTGCAGGCCCAGGATCTGAACCTGATCACAGCGGTACTCGTGACCCTCGCCATCGTCCTGCCGGGCGTGCGCAATTCCGTGATCGGCAAACTCACCCGCAAAAAGGCCTGAGGAATCGACATGATCAGTGCAAGCGATCTCCGACTGACTTTTGGCAAGGGAACGCCGCTGGAAAACCCGGCACTCCGGGGCATGAGCCTGACCGTAAACCAGGGTGAATTTGTCACCGTGATCGGCAGTAACGGCGCCGGCAAATCCACCTTCCTCAATGCCCTCGCCGGCGAGGTGATTGTGGATACCGGCCAGATCATCGTGGACAACCAGGACGTTACCCGCCTGCCCACC
The DNA here is from genome assembly GCF_050379415.1 of Marinobacter sp. DUT-1. Taxonomy (NCBI): domain Bacteria; kingdom Pseudomonadati; phylum Pseudomonadota; class Gammaproteobacteria; order Pseudomonadales; family Marinobacteraceae; genus Marinobacter; species Marinobacter sp. DUT-1. The sequence continues at coordinate 106,523 of NZ_JBNRLS010000002.1, read as the reverse complement.
CACAAGCGCGCGGCGCGGGTGGCCCGGGTGTTCCAGGACCCGCTCGCGGGTACCTGCGAAAACCTGTCCATCGAGGAAAACCTGGCCCTCGCCATCAAGCGTGGCCAGCGCCGGGGGTTAACCTCGGCGGTCAAGAAGCAGTACCTTGGCCAGTTCCGCGAGAGCCTCTCCTCCCTGAAACTGGGCCTGGAAAACCGCCTCGGCGACAAGATGGGCCTGCTCTCCGGCGGCCAGCGCCAGGCCGTGAGCCTGCTGATGGCAAGCCTGACGCCCTCCAGCATCCTGTTGCTGGACGAGCATACCGCTGCCCTGGATCCGAAAACAGCCGCCTTCGTACTGGAACTGACCGAAAACATCATCGAGGAGCAGAAACTCACTGCCCTGATGGTCACCCACAGCATGAAACAGGCTCTGGAAGTCGGCACCCGCACGGTGATGCTGCACCAGGGCCAGGTGGTGTTCGACATTGCCGGCAAGGAACGGGAAGGTCTGGAAGTGAAGGACCTGCTCGGGCTGTTCGAGCAACAGCGCGGTCTGGAAGTGGATGACGACAGTCTGCTGCTGGGCTGACCCGGAAGAACAAGAAAGGCGGGACGTAAAGCTCCCGCCTTTTTTATGGCATGGCATCACGACACTCGCGTATCAGTGACCATAGATACGCATGGCGGTATCGGTGATCGCCAGATTATCGAGGAAGATACTGCCGATCGACTGCTGGCCAACAATCAATTCATCGATCCGCATGTCCGCCTCAAAGACCGGCATATCAATGGCCAGGGCGGACCCGGGTCCGGCGAGCCGGGCTCCTTCATAGATGAACAGCTCCACCTCGGCAAAGACATCCATCGGATTCCGGAAGACATACGGATCCCAGTCGGCCCCGGTGATGCTCATGCCCCGAACCCCGACCGCCAGAAAGGGAACATCGAAATCCATCCGCTCAATACCAATCGCGGTGGCAAAGCGCATGACATCCGTACTGGTATCGATGTGAATTTCGCCCCGCCCCATCACACCTTCGGCCACAAAGTTGTCCAGGAAGGTGGTTGATTCCGATCCGTCACTGCTCAGCAACTGCCATGAGCCGGTACTGATCCGGAAATCCACTGCGTTGAAGTAGGTTGGCTGGATATTGATGGCGGCATCGCCGTCCGCCAGTATGTCGATATCGATTCGGATGTTATCCAGGGTGTCGGTGGCGACAGGACCGCCCATTCCGTTGAAGCCGAACAGGTCCGTCCGGTTGGTGCCACCGATACGGATGTCGTTGATCGCCAGGGAGCCCTCATCCGTGTAGGTAAACCGGCCAATTCCGATTTTCGTCTCCAATTCGATACTGACGCCGGCTTGACCGGTGATGTTGCCCATGGAGGTTTCATCCAGCATCTGGATATCCGCCTGGGCAAACAGCGGAGCGCCTGCCACGCACAGCGCCGGCAAGGTAAGTTTCAGGCCTTTCATTGTTTCGTCCTTTTTATAGTCGTTATCACTTCCTGTGGGCCACTGCGCTACTACGACGCCACCCGCTCACTTTAGCGACACGTCCGGCAAGGGTACGTGCAGGGATCACAAAACATGCAACTCCGAATGATTGGCATCATTTGACTGAAATCTGACCACAATATGTAGTGTTTTTGAGCAATCTTTCCCAAGCGTCGGTTTTTCCGCGGCTTTCGGTATTTTCAAGCCCTCTTCCATTGATTTTCTTTGCCCCGCATCCCCAATCAATAGTTGCGTTCTTATTCACACAATACTATATCCTGTTATACTCCTTGAAAAATAAGCCCACATATAGGGCCACAAGGACAAACCCGACCTGCCCACCCGGCAGGCGCGAGAAGGCCTCAGCCAGGGCCTCAGCAACGATCACACAACGGGAACGGCCGTCAACGGCTGGCAGGGAAGACCCCCACATCTTGTGGTCTTCTTCCCTATCCGCCCAAGCCGGGCCCGCAAGACACAGAAACAGACAGACGCAACACGACTCAAAGGGGTATGGCACCGGCGACGGCGCCATCGAAAAGAGACATACTGGAAGAACCGAGGGTGGCAATGAACGCTAAGGCACAGGCAGTGATCACAACGATTCCCATGCAGGAAGCTTCACTGGATATCTGGAGCAGCAAATACCAGCTCAAGACCAAGACCGGTGAACCCGTCGACAAGGACATCAACGCCACCTACGAACGTGTGGCCAAAGCCCTGGCGGAAGTGGAAAACAAGTCCGTGCGCACCAAGCACATGAAGGACTTCATCTGGGCCTTGCAGAACGGCGCCATCCCTGCCGGCCGTATTACCTCCAACGCCGGTGCCGAAGCCCACAAGCCGGCTACTTCCACCATCAACTGCACCGTCTCCGGTACCGTCCATGACTCCATGAACGACATCCTGGAGAAGAACCACGAAGCAGGCCTGACCCTCAAGGCCGGTTGCGGTATCGGTTACGAGTTCTCCACCCTGCGCCCCCGCGGCGCCTACGTAGCCGGCGCCGGCGCCACCACTTCCGGCCCGCTGTCCTTCATGGATATCTTCGACCGCATGTGCTTCACCGTGTCCTCCGCCGGTGGCCGCCGCGGTGCACAGATGGCCACCTTCGACGTTCACCACCCGGACGTGATCGAGTTCATCCAGGCCAAGCGTGAAGACGGCCGCCTGCGCCAGTTCAACCTGTCCCTGCTGATCACCGAGGACTTCATCGAAGCCGTGCGCAACGGCGACGACTGGCACCTCTCCTTCCCGGTCACCCAGAAGGAAGTGGAAGACGAAGGCCTGGACCTGAGCGATACCTCCCAGTACCTGTACCGCGATTTCCCGGTGCAGGACGGTTACGTGGTCAACGATGAAGGCAAGGTTGCCTGCCGCATCTACAAGACGGTCAAGGCCCAGTTCATCTGGGACACCATCATGACCAGCACCTACGACTACGCCGAGCCGGGCTTCATCCTGATCGACAAGGTCAACCAGATGAACAACAACTGGTTCTGCGAAGACATCCGCGCCACCAACCCCTGCGGCGAGCAACCCCTGCCCCCGTATGGCAGCTGCCTGCTGGGCTCGGTGAACCTGACCAAGTTCGTGGAATACCCGTTCACCGACAAGGCCAGCTTCAACTACGAGAAGTACCGCAAGGTAGTGGGCATCTTCACCCGCATGCTGGACAACGTGGTTGAGATCAACGGCCTGCCGCTGGCCGAGCAGCGCCACGAGATTACCCACAAGCGCCGCCACGGCATGGGTATCCTGGGCCTGGGCTCCACCCTCGCCATGCTGCGTATGCCGTACGGTTCTGAAGAATCCGTACAGTTCACCGAGGAAGTGGTGCGTGAGATGGCCGTGGAAGGCTGGCGCCAGTCCCTGGCCCTGGCCGAAGAGAAAGGCCCGGCGCCGATCATGGACGAAGAGTTCGAAATCACTCCGAAGATGATGACCAAGTGCCCGGAGCTGGCCAAAGAAGGCTACAAGGTCGGCGACATCCTCAAGGGCAAGCTGCTACACGCCCGCTTCAGCCGTTACATGCAGCAGATCGCCCACGTGGAGCCGGAGCTGGTGAAGCAGCTGGCCGAGAAAGGTGGCCGCTTTACCCACCACACCTCCATCGCGCCCACCGGCACCATCAGCCTGTCACTGGCCAACAACGCCAGTAACGGCATCGAGCCGAGCTTCTCGCACCACTATGCGCGTAACATCATCCGCGAAGGCCGCAAGACCAAGGAGAAGGTAGACGTATTCTCCTTCGAGCTGCTGGCCTACCGCCACCTGGTGAACCCGGGCGCCATGCCGTTCTCCGAAGACGAGGACAAGAAACTGCCGGCCTACTTCACCACCTCGGACGACGTAACGCCGACGCAGCACGTGGACATCCAGGCCGCCGCCCAGAAGTGGGTAGATTCCTCGATTTCCAAGACGGCCAACGTTCCGACAGACTTCGCATACCAGGACTTCAAGGGCATCTACCTGTACGCCTACGACAAGGGCCTGAAGGGTTGCACCACCTTCCGCTTCAACCCGGAAGCGTTCCAGGGCGTGCTGGTGAAAGAGAAAGACCTTGAGAACACCCTCTACGAGTTCACCCTGGACGATGGCAGCAAGGTGACCCTGCGCGGTAACGAACAGGTGGAGTACGACGGCGAAATCCACAACGCCGCCAACCTGTTTGATGCGCTTAAAGAAGGCACCTACGGCAAGTACTGATCCGGGAACCGACAACAGGACAACGAACATGACAGTCAAAATCAGCAACAAAATCGTCGGCTACCGCGTTAAGAAGGCCGAGACCGAAACCCCGAACGAGCACCAGGCGCAGGTACAGGCAGAAAGCAAGCCGGTCCAGATGAACGAATACATCGAACGGCCGGACTTCCTGCTGGGCACCACCTACAAGATCAAGCCGCCGGTGGCCGAGCACGCGATGTACATCACCATCAACGACATCCTGCTCAACGAGGGAACGGACCACGAGAGCCGCCAGCCCTACGAAGTGTTCATCAACTCCAAGTCGATGGAGCATTTCCAGTGGGTTATCGCCCTCACCCGCGTCATCTCCGCGGTGTTCCGCAAAGGCGGTGACGTCACCTTCCTGGTGGAAGAGCTGCGCTCCGTGTACGACCCCAACGGCGGCTACTTCAAGAAAGGCGGCGTATTCATGCCCTCACTGGTGGCCGAAATCGGCGCCGTGATCGAGAAGCACCTGAAGGCCATCGGCCTGCTGGAAAGCGAGGAAATGAGCGAAACCACCAAGCGCATCCTCGCCGAAAAGCGCGCCGAGTTCGAAGCCAGCCAGAGCACGGCGACGAATGACGAAACCAGCAACGACTACCCCGCCAACGCCACCATGTGCGGCAAGTGCAGCACCAAGGCGGTGATCGTAATGGACGGTTGCGCCACCTGCCTGGCTTGCGGCGATAGCAAGTGCGGTTGAGGTGATTTAGTGGTGAATTAGCAAGAAGGCCCGGGGTGAGAACTTCGGGCCTTTTTGTTTGGGGTTGGGGATTGTCTGAGCGGGGCCTGTATTCGTGTGATCGGTTCGTTATTACGCGGTGATATTGGGTTTTTTTGGCGCAACAGACTGGTAATCTACTGATTTAAGGCCATATTTATCCGTAGGTTGCTTATAAATGACGTAAACATAGGGCGCATAAATGAAGACGCCACATTTCAGTAATCATGAATACGTCTATCGAATACGCTGTTATGTTTTCAAACAAATGGATTTCCTATGAGCTACAGGGCAACGGTTTATAACGTGATGATCGCCTCACCCGGAGATGTCGCCTCCGAGAGGGCTATCGTTCGGGAAGTCATTGCTGAATGGAATGCCGTCCATTCTTCGACCCGCAAGATTGTTCTACTGCCGACTGGCTGGGAGTCACATTCATCCCCTGAAATGGGAGATTCAGCTCAATCAATCATAAATGATCAGGTGCTGGATAAAGGCGATCTATTGGTCGGCGTTTTTTGGACCCGAATCGGAACACAAACGCAGGATTACGCGAGTGGAACTGTCGAAGAAATTGAGCGGCACATATCATCGGGAAAGCAGGCAATGTTGTATTTCTCGGAGCAACCTGCACGCCTTGATAGTGTTGATGAGGGGCAATACCAAGAGCTAAAAAGGTTTAAGTCCTCCTGCAAAGATCGAGGGCTATACGAGGTCTATGACAGCCACTCTCAGTTCAAGGAAAAGTTCTATCGGCACCTCCAATTAAAGTTGAATGAGCATCAACTGTTTGCCTCTGCGGAAGAAGCCTCGTTTATAGATCCCATCCCGCTTCCTGACGATTCCCAGTTACCGGAGTTATCGGAGGAAGCCAGAATGTTGCTAAAAGAGGCCAGCTTGGATGGGCATGGTGTGATCATGCATCTCCGCCACCTTGGGGGTACTGACCTTCAAACGAACGGCAAGAATTTGATCAACGATCAGAATCGCAGAGTCGTCGCCCAATGGGAGGCAGCCCTACAACAGTTGATTGAAGCGGACTTGGTCGTAGAGCGAGGCATCAAAGGAGAAATATTCGAGATCACAGAGCGTGGATTCCAGGTTGCGGATTCGCTCTAAAACATAACCAGTGCAGGCAAGGGACGCTCCTAGCGTCGCGCCCCTGCTGCAGGCGTTAAAGGCTCAAGGGAGTTTTCAGTGAGCAAAGAAGAACTTTCCCCAGAAGACCAGGCCTACTACAAGCGTTTTGAGGTCAAGCCGCTACGAGTATTGCTGTATTTCCTGGCAGTGGTTTACTTGGTGTTTGTCTTTGCGGTTGGTGGTTCTCAGTTCAGCGGAGGTTTTTTCAGCGGCGCGGTTGGGAGCTTTATCCTGATTCAGGGGATCGATCTCTCTAACAGAAGACTTACCGTAATTGGTGGGTTCCTGACAGTTGTGAGCGTCTTACAGACGATATCTTTGGCTATGTCGTGACGAGCGCTAACTGATGGGGGCGTGTCCAATTATTTGGGGGAATACCATTCCCGGCCTGGTGGCCGTCCACCGGACTCCCCTGACGAGCCGCCGCTTATTTCCGCGTTGAGGCTGTAGAAAAACTCCCAAAAACCAGCGCTTGGCTTTGATAGGATGCAGAAAACGGATCAACGGAAGGTCGGCATGCCCCGCTTCAAGCACTACAGCTACGACCAAGACGCGATGGTCGTGATCAACTACCAGGAACAGCTTCAGCCCGGCACCTTTGAACACGCGGTGCACTACCTGATCGAGCACAAGCTGGACCTGTCGGTATTCCATCCCAAGTACCGCAACGAAGACACCGGCCGGCTGGCCTACGATCCGGCCATCCTCCTGAAGATCATCCTGTTCGCCTACTCCAAGGGCATTACTTCCAGTCGCGAGATGCAGTGGTGCTGCGAGACCAACATCATCTTCAAAGCGTTATCCTGCGATACCGTTCCGCACTTCACCACCTTGGCCAAGTTCGTCAGCAGCCACTCGGATGAGATCGAAGAGTTGTTCGAGCAGGTATTGTTGGTCTGCCACGACCAGGGCCTGCTGGGCAACGAACTCTTTGCCATCGACGGCTGCAAGATGTCGTCGAATGCGGCCAAGGAATGGTCCGGCACCTTCAAAGAACTGGAAGAGAAACGCGCCAAGCTGCGACGGCTGGTTCGCCATCACCTCGAGGCCCATCACGAGCGGGACGAGGCTGAGACCGAGGCCGAACTGGACCGGGATATCCGACGAGCGAAGACCATCCTCTCCCTGGATGAGGCCGCAAAGAAAGTCGACCGCTTCCTAAAGACGAACCGCCCAAGGATGGGCCGGGGGAAGCGGAGCAAGGAAGTGAAGAGCAACATCACCGATAACGAAAGCGCCAAGATGACCACCAGCAAGGGCACGATTCAGGGCTATAACGGCGTGGCCACGGTGGACAAGAAACACCAGATCATCATCGACGCCCAGGCCTTTGGCGAAGGCCAGGAACACCACACCCTGCAACCGGTAGTGGAGAGCGTGGAAGCCCGCTTCAAGAAACTGGGTATCGCCGACAACATCTACCAGCAAGGTACCATCGTTACCGCTGATACCGGCTTCGCCAACGAAGCCAACATGAAGTACCTGCACGAACGGCAGATCAATGGCTACGTGCCGGACAACCGGTTCCGCAGCCGTGATCCGAAGTTCCAGAACCAGAAAGACAAGTATGGCAAGCGCCATCAGAACCAGCCGGATACGGGCTGGAAAGACATTATTCCGGCCAGTGAATTCCAGTTCGATCCGGTCAGCCTGACCTGCCTTTGCCCGGCGGGTGAGAGCCTGAAATACCATGCCACTCGCACGGACCAAAATGGCCTGAGTCGGGCCTACTTCCAGGGCCGCCTTTTGCAATGCCGACACTGCCCGAAGAAGCACCAGTGCATGCAGAACCCGAAGGCTGCCAATCACCGGAAAGGCAAAGGTCGGCAGGTATCATTCATCATTGAGAACAAGCGCCTGCCGACCTACACGGATTGGATGAAACACCGTGTGGATAGCCAGCAAGGCAAGGAAATCTATAGTCACCGGATGTCGGTCGTGGAGCCGGTGTTCGGTAACATTGGTACCACGAAGCGACTGAACCGCTTCAGCCTGCGAGGCAGGAAGAAAGTACAGAGCCAGTGGCAGCTATACTGCCTGGTGCACAATATTGAGAAGCTGGCGAATTACGGGCGGTTGGCGGCGTAATGCCGAGGGTGGAAGGCCAGAAATGTGGTCGCTGAATGCTAGTAATACCGGCACTGAGACCGTCAAAGGGCCGAAACTGATGGCTGAACATTGGAATGGCGATAATCAGCTAGCTGATGGCCGCTACAAAAATTTTAAGAACCAGGCGCTGGGAACGACTCGGAACCGGGTTTTTCTACAGCCTCGTTGTATTTCACCCAGTGGCCATGGAAGGAGTTCTGATGACTAATCATTTCGGTTCTTGTCTGTGCGGCACGGTGAACTTTGAGGTAGAAGGTGACTTCGACAGCTTTTACCTGTGTCATTGTCTACGTTGCCAAAAAGATACGGGTTCTGCTCATGCGGCAAATCTGTTCTCACGGTCAGCTAAATTGATCTGGCAGTCGGGTGCAGATGCTGTAACTTCCTTTACGCTTCCAGGCACTCGTCACAACAAAAGCTTTTGTAAGTTGTGTGGTTCAGCATTGCCAAGCACTCAGATCGCAGGTTTGCTCGTCGTTCCCGCAGGGTGTTTGGACACTGAACTCTCTATGTTGCCAACTGCGCACATTTTTTCATCCAGCAAAGCTACTTGGGATGGGGAGTTAGGAGACGTGCCAAAATTCGAGGGTCTGCCAGAGTGAGCGACCATCACACGACAAGTGACTGGGCGAGAAGACCGGAACAGATCTATTTTCTGAATCCGTAACCCTATGATTTCAGCAAAGCCTGTAAAGTCCCTCGGCAACAACCTTGGCCAGGGTTTCCTGACCTCCCCTTTCCAGGCCCCGTTGAAGGCCTGGGCACTGGTCCCAGTGTTCGCAATCCTATCGGTATCCGTTGGTTTCGGCGCCGGTTTTTTCCAATTCGGGTGGCTGGACTCGCCAATCACGCCCGTGCTACCCATCATATTGTTCGTGTTCCCATCGATGCTCGAAGAGGCCTTCTTCAGGGGCGTACTTATACCCAGAAACATCCTGGCATCGGGGCACTTGAAAGCTGTCTGGAGTGTGGCAATCAGCACACTGGTCTTCGTTCTGTGGCATCCGTTCAATGCGCTGGCGTTTAACCCCACCGCTGTTCCTCTTTTCCTGGATCCGTGGTTTCTGGTCATCGTATGCGCTATGGGGGTTACCTGTGGCTACGCCTACGTGCTTTCCCGGTCTATCTGGGTTCCGGTGATCATTCACTGGGCTGCGGTAACGGTTTGGGTGCTTTTTCTTGGCGGCAGAAATCTTGTGCTGGAGTTGTAAGCTTTTGCCGGCCCCGGGACTACCAGCTGCTAGGCTGTCACTGAGGGAAACGTTTTAAGGACGAGACCAATGCCATACGATAGCAATTCGGAACTACCAGCCAGTGTACGAGACAATTTGCCAGCCCATGCTCAGGAGATTTATCGCAAAGCGTTCAATTCCGCCTGGGAAGAATATAGCGATCCTGAAGATCGCCGTGGCAATTCAGGGCGGGAAGAAACAGCCCACAAGGTAGCCTGGGCGGCGGTAAAAAAGGAATACCACAAGGAAGGTGACAAGTGGGTGAGGGACAAAACCTGAGGATAGATCGAGGAAACCTGTTTCCGCTCCGAAAGCGGGACAGACTTTTACATCTACCACTACCAGCACGTCCTCACAGAATTTTCTTCAGTGCACCCTCGATCTCGCCGCTGTTTTCCGGGCGGACCAGCCGCACCATTTCTTCACCATCCTTCAGAAAAATCAGCGACGGCCAGAGCTTAACGCCAAATGTACGCCCCAGCCTCCGGCCTTTGCCATCCTCAACTTTCACATGCGGAACGCCTGGGTGATTGTCCATGGCCGCCTTGATATCGGCCTGCGCACCCTGGCAGATCCCGCACCAGTTGGTACCGAATTCGATGACCATCGGGCCCGTGGTCTGGTCCAGCTCGTCACGGCTGAGCGTTTCGGGTGTATATTGGCTGGTATAGGACATGGTGTTGCCTCGTTGGGTTATCGGCAATCTTGGAGCACCTGCACTCGAATGATACCGTTTGGTGGTTTCAGTCATCCAGACTCCGGAGGGGCTCATGGCAGGTGGATGGTCACGTGATGGTGCGGTTCAGGAACAGATCGACGCAAGCGTTGAAGACGAAATTCAGCGCGCACGCAGCCAGTTAGCCGAAGGCGAGAGCGCCACGAATTGCGATGAGTGTGACGCTCCGATTCCGGAAGCCCGGCGCAAGGCCATTCCCGGTGTACGGCTGTGCATTGACTGCCAGTCGGCCCATGAGAAGCAGCAGACCCACTCCGGCAGCATCAATCGCAGAGGCAGTAAGGACAGCCAGCTTCGATAGCCTGTTGGTTTCGCCTGTAATCGGGTACCCCCATGGCAACCGGAATCTTGGCAACTGATGTGCGCGGGAAGGTCTTTGGCTTTAAGCTACTGAAACAACAGCTTGTAGTTGCGCTTTACCCATAACGGGCCCTACTCCACTGTTAATCGGAATAACCAATGAACGGCGAATGCCTCTGTGGCGAAGTGCAATTCGAGATCCAGTGCGATCTCCCCAACCTCTACCAATGCCACTGCTCCCTCTGCCGCAAGGCCACCGGATCGGCAGCCAACGCAGCAACCTTTGTCCACCAGCAGGATTTCCGCTGGCTCTCAGGCCAGGACAGGATCACCTCGTTCCAGAAACCCACCGGCTATCGCAGTGATTTCTGCTCCGTGTGTGGCAGTCCGGTGCCCAACCAGCTGAGAGGCACCGAGCTGGTCTGGGTGCCCGCCGGTTTGCTGGAGGAGGATTTCGATACGGTGGTGAATGTTCATCTTCACCTCGACTCGGCGGCGGCGTGGGAGCGCGATTCTGAGAACTGCGTCCGGCTGGGCGCTGGCCCTGACAGCCTGGATGCCCTATACAAGGCTTTAACGGAGACAAATAGCTGAGTCCCACCCCGGGTATGGGCTTTGGATAGCAGCCCCGGGGAAACACGGAACCGGATGACAGGAGGTCACCCCCATGAAACGTATCGCGATCTGCTTTGACGGCACCTGGAACCGGCCCGAGGAAAACCTCAGCGAGGATTTTCCTACCAATGTGTTGCAGTTCTCCCGGGCCATTCGGCCTTCGGATGGTGAGGGGGTGGAACAGGTGGTGTTCTACGACTGGGGCATTGGCTCCTACCACGATGAGATCCGCGCCGGCGCCACGGGCTATGGCCTTGAAAAGAATGTCATGGATGGCTACCGCTTCCTGGTGCACAACTACGAACCCGGTGACGAGATTTTCCTGTTCGGGTTCAGCCGGGGTGCATACACCGCCCGCAGCCTCTGCGGGATGGTCAACAACTGCAGCGTTCTGCGCAAAGACAATGCCGAGCTGATCGAAACCGCCTTCAAGCTTTACAAGACCAAAAGCCACAAGGCCAACGACGACTACTCCATGGCGTGGAAGAAAAAGCATTCCGTGGAGCAGCGCACTGCTATCAAGTTCGTCGGCGTGTGGGACACGGTTGGCGCCCTGGGACTGCCTTTCACGGTCTTTGGGCTGATCCGGGATCGCGATCTGTTTTACGATCGCAAGATCGGCAGCAATGTTCGGGTGGCACGCCATGCTCTTTCGCTCGACGAACAGCGGGAGCCCTTTGAACCTACTCTCTGGGAGCCCAGACCGGGGACCGATCTGGAGCAGGTGTGGTTTGCCGGCGTGCACTCGGACGTTGGCGGCGGCTACGGGCCGGACAAGCTGGGCCGGATTCTGGCAGACATTCCCCTGCTCTGGATGGCGGAGGAGGCGGAAAAACACCAGCTGGTGTTCAATAACAACCTGCCAACCCGGACCCATCCCACCGCTGAACAGCACAACGAGTACAAGGGCAAGTATAAGCTGCTGGGCAAACTGGTCCGGGAAATACCGGCGCCGGACCAGAACCGTACCTTCGTCCATCCCAGTGTGAAGCAGCGGTACCAGAATGGTTATCGCAGTGAGCCTATCGAACAGTACATCAGGAAGCACGGGCAATGGCCGCCCCTGTGGCCGACCACTTAGGGGGAACCGAGTGCTCTGGACCGGGCGCTGCTGCGGTCAGTAGACTGACTGATCGACCCGGCTAACAGCCGCCAGCCAATCAACAGGAGCCCTGCCCAGTGCCTGAACTGAAAACCCTCGGTCTGTTTGTCGTCACCGCCCTGGCGGAGATCGTTGGCTGTTACCTGCCCTACCTCTGGCTTCGCGAAGGCAAAAGCATCTGGCTGCTTGTGCCCGGCGCCCTCAGCCTCGCGCTTTTCGCCTGGCTGTTGTCGCTTCATCCGACGGCGGCCGGCCGGGTGTATGCGGCTTATGGCGGGGTCTATGTTTTTATGGCGATACTGTGGCTCTGGGCGGTTGACGGTATCCGGCCCACCGGGTGGGACATCCTTGGCTCGGCCGTGGCCCTGCTGGGTATGGCGATCATCATGTTTGCGCCGAGGGGCAGCTAAACGGGTTTGCATCCAGAATAAAACTTGCTGTCGATTTATCGGTGCCTCACGCGACTACTGGTTGCAAGAACGCAAACCAGGAGGATGAACTCATGCGAAAAGTGATTGTTGGTGCCATGGTGTCGCTGGATGGAGTGATGCAGGCACCCGGCGGGCCTGAAGAAGATCCCACCGGTGGATTCGGCTACGGCGGCTGGGTCGCCCCGATGGTGGATGAGGTGTTTGGCGAAGAGATAGACCGTATGTTCGGCCAGCCCTTCGACCTTCTGCTCGGGCGCAAGACCTATGAGATTTTTGCCGCTCACTGGCCCTATGCCGAGGACGGGCCGGACGACTCCATCGCCAAAACCTTCAATTCGATCAACAAGTACGTTGCAACCCGGAAAGGGCTCGATCTGACCTGGCAGGGCTCGGTGGCACTCAATGACGCAGCGGCCGATGTCGCACGGCTAAAGCAGGAGGAGGGTCCTGCGCTGGTTACGCAAGGCAGCTCGGATCTGCTACAGACGCTATTCGCGAACGACCTCGTGGATCAGATCAATGTCTTCACCTTCCCGGTCGTACTCGGCCACGGCAAGAAGCTGTTTGGCGATGGCACCAAACCAGCCGCATTCAAGCTGGCCGCCAGCCGGGTTTCACCGAGCGGCATAGTGCTTGCGCGCTACGTGCGCGATGGCAAAGTAGCAACCGGCGACTTTGCCATGGACCCACCTACTCCGGCGGAACTCGCACGCCGCGAAAAACTACGGCAGGAGGGCTAACGCGATGGAACACGCAAAGAACACCATTTGCCTCTGGTTCGATGGCGGCGCCGAAGAGGCGGCCCGCTTTTATGCGGAGACTTTTCCGGATTCATCCGTGGGCAGAATCCTCCGTGCTCCGGGAGACTTTCCATCCGGCAAGAAAGGCGATGTGCTGACCGTGCAGTTTATGGTCCTCGGCATCCCCTGCCTCGGGCTCAACGGCGGGCCCGCCTTTACCCACGACGAAGCCTTTTCCTTCCAGATTGCCACCTACGATCAGGAGGAGACCGACCGCTACTGGAATGCCATTATCGGTAATGGCGGCGAAGAAAGCGCCTGTGGCTGGTGCCGGGACAAATGGGGCATCTCATGGCAGATTACGCCGGTGGCTTTGACCGAAGCCATCGCCGACCCGGATCCTGCAGCTGCGAGCCGGGCGTTCGAGGCGATGATGGAGATGGGTAAGATCGACATTGCGACCATTGAAGCGGCGCGAAGGGGTTAAGTAACGGGGGCCTCGGACCCCGCTCAACGGATCTCGCGGGCCATAAGCTTTCTCAGGCATGTCACAAAGTCCGGGGCCAATTCGTCTACCTCTGTAGAAATCCATGGAAATGATCCATGGATCACAGAGGAGCCAGAAAATGGAGAAACGCCTGAATGCTTACAAAGCCAATCCGGAGGCCATCGCAGCCATGGCCAGGCTGGACGACCATGTGCGCCGTTGTGGGCTGGAAGAAAGCCTCATCGAGCTGGTAGTCACGCGGGCCTCGCAGATTAACGGGTGTGCCTTTTGCTTGCACAAACACACCAGTGAAGCCCGCACAGCTGGTGAGAGTGAGGCTCGGCTGTATCTGCTGTCCGCATGGCGTGAATCGTCCCTGTATACCCCCCGGGAAAAAGCGGCGCTGGCCTGGACCGAAGCGTTGACGAGACTCCAGGACACCGGCGCTCCCACCCGGGACTATGAGCTGGGCCTCGCCCACTTCTCTGAGAAGGAGTTTGTGGATCTGACGCTGTTAATCGGCGTCATCAATGCCTGGAACCGGATTGGCGTAGGATTCAGGAACGCTCACCCGAACGAAGCGGCGTTTTGAAAACCATGCGAAGTACCGGATTTGTGACTGACTTTGCCTTGACGGAGCCTCTGCTGGAACCACTGGAGGCTCCGGTAGACGCTCAGGCTCTGGCCAGCGATGTCTCTTTTGCACTATAGCGGAGAATCGAATAGTGGCTCTTTATGTGATTCGCAATCCGGACAAGTTGCGCCATCTGGCGGACCAATTACCAGAGCACGGGGTTAACGGCGGTAATGCTGAGGAGAGATCATTCAATGAGTGAGTTACTGGAATTTGGAAAGAAAATACTGAAGAACCAGCCATTCAGCGCCCTGCTCGGCACCGAGCTGGAGGTCTTTGAGCCCGGAACCGCCGTTCTCTCGCTTGCCATCAGGCCGGAGTTGAAACAACAGCACGGTTTTGTTCATGGAGGCGTTGTCAGTTACCTGGCTGACAACGCATTGACCTATGCCGGGGGCTCTGTCCTGGGCGATTCGGTGACTTCCGAATACAAGATCAATTACCTCCGCCCTGCGATCGGAGACAAGCTGGTCGCCAGGGCCACAGTCCTCTCGTCGGGCAGAAACCAGGCAGTCTGCCAGTGCACCGTTATCGCGAATGGAGAGGCCGGTGAGCGCACCGTTGCAGTGGCCCAGGGCACGATCAACAAGGTTGATTCCAAAAGCTGATCCTTTCACAGCTGGAAAACACCGCGCTGCATTGCATCAATTGCCCGGAGGATATTATGTCAGACATCGCGAATACCCCCACCCCTCCCTACTACGCCGTTATTTTCAGCAGCCACCGGACGGACGGGGATAACGGCTATACGGAAATGGCCGAGCGCATGGCGCAGTTGGCCTCCCAGCAACCCGGATACCTGGGTATGGAGTCCGCCCGGGAAGGTCTGGGCATTACGGTTTCCTATTGGGAAAGCCTCGAAGCCATCCGCAACTGGAAAAGCAATGCCGAGCATCAGGAAGCCCAGCGGCTGGGTCACCAGCAATGGTATTCCAGCTTTCGTGTTCGGGTGGCGAAGGTAGAAAGGGAATACGGTATCTGACCCTGAATTAAAGTTGATCGTAATAGCGGCAGCGTGAGCCAACTCGTACTATTTTCATGTGAGTGACCAGAAGCACGATTGCAGTCTGGTCCCCAAAACACGCAGGGAGCTCACTACCTATGACTAACTTACCGGATGTCGGAGAAAGAATTGGTGCCGGCGAATCTGCCAGCATTGAAAATACCCATACCGCCAGGCTTTCAATCAGCCTGTTCTGTGGTGATGGTTGCCGGGTTGATATTGATCTGGGGCCTGGACAGGTTCTGGAGTTTACCGCCGGCAATTCAGACGCGAAGGTCGTCCTGCACCATGGTGATCCTGCTAACCTACTGATCATCAAGCCGGAATCTGCTTCCTGAAAGGTGGAATCCCGGCATAAAACATGAGTCGCTGATGCACTGCGGGTGAGGCGACTCGTCCTCCTCGTTCAACCCCGGGCCTCCCGATAGGACACCATTCGCTGCTTGTCCTCATCCCAAAGGGCGTACCGGAAGCAGTCCGCAATGTCGCCGGGTGCAAGGGTTGTTGTTATTGGTGATTGCAGTTCGGGAATGGCCGCCATTACATCCGGAAGGCGGTAGAAAGGGATTCGTACATTGAGATGGTGGATATGGTGGAAACCGATATTCCCGGTAAACCACTGCATAACCCGATTCATCCGCATGAAACTTGAGGACTCCATGGCCCCGCGGTAAAAGGTCCAGTCTTCTGACGAGGCAATCTTCATGCGGCGGAAACTGTGCTGGGCGAAAAACAGATAACACCCCATCGCCGAGGCAAGGGTCATGGGTAACAGGATGACAAAGAAGACCAGACTGAACCCGCCCAGCATCCAAAGCACTGCAATCAACCCGAAATGACTGAGCAGTGCTATCAGGGAGTCGAAGTGTTTGCCGGGGTCCTTCAGCAGGGGGATGAGCGTAATGTTTAACCCGAAAACGATGGGGTAGCTCAACAGCACCACCATGGGATTCCGCTGTGCACGATAGGCGAAGCGCTGCCACCACGTTGATTCCCGCCACATACGGGCGGTTATCAGCGGGAAAGCGCCCACACTGGCAGACGAAATCTGGCCAACGTGGCCGTGGTGATAATTGTGACTGGCAAGCCAGGAGCGCGTTGGCGTCAGGGTCAGGGCGCCGTAGGCGTGAAAAAGCCAGTAGGCAATCCGGGAGTCTTTGAGAATCGCACCGTGCAGGTAATCGTGAAAGGTGATGAAGGCGCGTACCATCAGCAGACCTCCCAATACTGAAAACACCACTCTGAGGGGCCACCACGGAATCACCCCGGCGGCCGTCAGTGCTGCAATCATCAATCCGAAGGTAGAGCCGACGTACCACCAGCTTGTTGCGGCTGACTCTTCAACGTACGGCTTCGTGGCCGCGAGCAACTCCCGGCCAACCCGGATGCCCTCGCTGTGTTCCGGTGAGCTGTTGCCCGATTCCTGGAGATTACCCTGATCCATGGCTGATCCCTCCCTGCCAATAAAATTAGATCCTGTGGCGGATAATTTCCAACAACATGGCTGGGACTGCAGTGCCCCGGGGCCCGGGCACTTTGATGCGCATCAGTCATGGACAATCAGCCAATATAAGCTCACATTGGACGTTGCGCCGGATCATTGATGGAAACGGCGCTGCCTTCAGGATGGATAGCCCAATGAGGTTTGCAGAGTCCGACGTCGCAAGGGCGTATTGCTGACGGCATTCATTCGAACGCTTCCCTAAGGACGGAGAAAATCCAAATGAAAGTCAACGAAGTCATGGTTACCGAAGTGGCGAGTTGTTCCCCACAAACCTCCTTGCAGGACATCGCAATGCTGATGTGGAACAACGACTGTGGCGCCATTCCACTGGTCGATGACGATGAGCATCCAGTGGGCATCATTACCGACCGGGACATCTCCATGGGCGCTGCGCTACAACACAAACCCTTGTGGGAGCTTCGCGGCGAGGAGATATCCAACCATCGGGAACTCTATTGCTGCGGGCCGGAGGACACCATTCAGAAAGCACTCCAGCTGATGGAAGCACGGGAGGTGCGGCGTCTTCCCGTTGTGAATCAGTACAACCAGCTGTGCGGCATGGTCAGCCTGGGGGACATCGTTTCCTTCACGAGCACCGAAAGCGTAAAGAAAGCCGGAGATGCAAAGATTTCCTCGGCGGATACGATGGAGTTTTTACGGCACATAAGTGCGCATCACCCCGGCCACAAGGCTACCGCCACCCTGTAAAGGCCATTTTCGGATCGCAGTCGACCGTTCACTGAAGCGGCGACTGCCCCGTTCGAAAGCAAGCGGAAAACCACCGTGACCATCGCAACCTGGTTTGTATTGATTGGAAGCCTGTTGATCTTGATAGGTCTGCGGTCATCCCTTCTTCGGCGTTTCCATCTGACGCCGCCCCTGGTCTACCTGGCAGTCGGCGTTGCACTCGGACCGTCAGTACTTGGCGCCTTTCATTTCAACCCGCTGGAACAGGCACAACTACTGGAAGTGCTGGCCGAAGTTGCGGTTCTGGTGTCGCTGTTCATTGCCGGTATGAAAATGCCGGTCCCGTTCCAGTGGCGGGCATGGCGCGCGCCGATTCGACTTGCATTTCTCTCCATGACTATCAGTGTCGCGCTGACTGCGGCTTTTGGTTACTACGTGCTTGCCCTGCCCCTGGGCGCAGCCATTCTCCTGGGCGGCATTCTGGCGCCCACCGACCCAGTGCTGGCAACGGAAGTCCAGGTTCGCCACGTGGGCGATCAGGACCCTTTGCGATTCACCCTGACCAGTGAAGCCGGCATGAATGATGGCAGCGCCTTCCCGTTTGTCATGCTGGGGCTGGCCATGATCGGCTCTCCGGCAAGTTCTGAACTGCTCAGTACCTGGGTGCTGAAGGACGTTTTGTGGTCAACGCTGTCGGCCCTGGTTGTTGGACTGGCCCTGGGATGGTTGTTGGCACATGTTGTACAGAAGCAGCGCGTCCTGGAGAGCGAAGGCCCTTTACTGGACGACTTTCTTGGTCTGGGATTGATCGGTGTGGTTTATGGCACCTGTCTGGTCGTTGAGGCTTGGGGGTTTATGGCAGTTTTTGTCTCGGCAATTTCTCTTCGGCAAACGGAACTCAAGCTCGCAGCCAGGGACGCCCCTGGTCATGACGGTCACATGTTACCGGTATCTATGGATCACACCTGGAAGCAAAGGCCACAGCTGAGGCCCCAGGTGTCCGAGGGCTCTTTGCTTTTCAAGGAACCCCTGGAGCGAATGGCGGAGCTGGTGCTCGTATTATTGTTGGGCGGGATGCTCTTTCTAGACTCCTGGAGCTTCAGGTCCGTCGGACTGGCGATGTTTCTGTTTGCAGTAATTCGGCCTGTCAGCGTTTATCTGGGCCTGCTTGGCTCTGGAATCCCGTTCAGGCTGCAGTTGCTGGTCGGCTGGTTTGGCGTGCGCGGAATCGGCTCAATCTATTACCTGATGTTCGCGATCGTATTTGGCCTGCCGGAAGACCTCGCCGTAGAGTTCATCCACATTACGCTGGTTGTTATCGTACTTTCGATCATCATCCACGGGCTGACTGTGAGGCCGATGATCGTGAGATGGTGGCCCTAGAATTCAGGTCAGAAAGCGCGCAAATATTCTAATCCAACAATGACTTTCGTCACTACCGGTGCTATGAGTTTTGTTGTCGGAACATACATTTTCGCCAAGGATTTACACTGGAGGCAACATGGATATCATTAGCTTAATAATATTTTTAGCCATCGGCGCACTTGTCGGCTGGCTTGCCGGCAACATTGTGAAAGGACGAGGGTTTGGCATCCTGGGCAATATTGTTGTGGGAATTGTCGGTTCAGTATTGGGCGGCTTTTTGTTCGGTTTGTTTGGCATAACAACAGGCGGGTTGCTGGGCTCAATAATCATGGCCACCATTGGCGCTGTCATTTTGTTGTATCTGATAAGTCTGGTTAAGAAGGGCTAGCATGAAAACCATTGGTCTGCTCGGCGGAATGAGCTGGGAATCGACCCAGACTTACTATCGGCTGCTCAATGAGGGCGTGAAAGAACGCCTGGGCGGACTGCATTCTGCAAAGCTGATTCTCTACAGCGTGGATTTTGCCGAGATCGAGGCGCTCCAGCACCAGGGCAAATGGGCAGAGACTGCCAACATTCTGTCCCGGGCTGCCCGCGCTCTTGAACAGGCCGGAGCGGATTTTCTGGTGATTGGCACCAATACCATGCACAAGGTAGCACCGGAGATTGAAAAGAGCATTGGGATTCCCCTGCTTCATATTGCCGATGCAACGGCCGGGGTCCTGAAGCGGGATGGCGTTTCCAGTGTGGGACTGTTGGGTACGCGGTTTACCATGGAGCAGGAGTTTTACCGGGAGCGTCTGGAACAGACCGGGATACAGGTGATCATTCCGGATGAGCCGGAGCGGGAATTGATTCACCGGGTCATCTATGAGGAGCTTTGCCAGGGCGAGATCATTCAGGCGTCAAAGCAGGCTTACCTGGAGATCGTCGCTTCCCTGGCAGAACGGGGCGCGCAGGCAGTCATCCTCGGCTGCACCGAGATCGGCCTGCTGATCCGGCAGGAAGATACGTCAGTCTCTCTCTATGACACCACCGAACTCCACGCCGCTCAGGCCGTTGAGAAGGCGCTTGCTACTTGATTGAGGTTTACCCATGCACCTTCCCTTCTGGCTGACCACCGCCCTGCTTTTCCCGGTACTGCTGTACCAGGGCAAACGTGCCCGGCGGGAAACGCCACGACTCCCGGAAGCTAAGGGCTCTCCAGGGGGCCAGTACGGCAAGGGCACCCCCGTGTTCCGGGTTCTGGTTATCGGCGAATCCACCGCCGCTGGCGTGGGTGTGTCCACCCATGACCAGGGCCTCGCCAGCCAGTTGGCGTTGCAGCTGTATGAACGCTCCGGGCAGACCATCGCCTGGCATACCTTCGGAGTGAACGGCATTCGTCTGGGCGAGCTCAATAGCAAGCTGGCAAATGCCGACCTGCCGGAAGCCGATGTGGTTTTACTCAGCATGGGCGTTAACGACACCACCGGATTCACCCCGAGGTTCCGGTTTCGCCAGCAGCTGACGGACCTGCGTAACCTGCTCGCCCAACGCTACCCGGCGCCGGTCTACCTGCTGAGCGTACCGCCGATGCATCTGTTCACGGCGCTGCCCTCGCCGCTCCGGCATATCATGGGTTGGCGGGCGCGGCAGCTGGATCGCCTGTACCAGGAACTGGCGCACCGGGCCCCGGGGGATTTCCGCTATCTGACCTACCCGACCATCACCGACACCTCGATGCTGGCCAGCGACGGCTATCATCCGAGTGACAAAGGCTACCGGGCCATTGCCGGAGCGCTGGCGACTGAAGGCTGGCTCCCCGACCATGGCCGCTCCGAGGACAAGGTCGCCTGACCTTCACATCCGGTTAGATACGGTCCCAGGATAAAGACCTTAGCTTACCCCCCCCGATGCTGCCCCGGGCTGCACCGGTTCTGGCGAGAGCTTAGAATCCGTCGGCCTATTTTACACTTCATCTTCCAGGCGCAAATCGCCCATCGCTGCCGATGTCTGTTTTCAGTGAACATCTTGTTCCGTGGCGTTCATCTTGCTTCCAAACACCTTTTGGCAGGTGTGTCGAGGGCTGACAGAGGGTTTGGTCATGATCTGGGTAGCGAAGGGAGCTTGCATCCCGGCTCTGGCAGCAATAATAAGCGGGTGCGACGGAATATCATCCAATGATCCAAGTGGGAGCGAAGTTGCCACGGACCAACTGGTAGTGGTTTTGTCCGGGCGGGCAGCTGTGGGCGCCCCGATTGCAAATGCTCCGGTTGATGCCCGATGCGAAAACGGGGGACGTTTCATTGAAGAGGTCCAGACGGATTCCTCAGGCGGTTTTACAGGGCAAGTAGCCGCGACCGCTCTACCCTGTGCCCTGAGGGTGAGTGCTGGAGCGGAGTATGACGTGTTGCACAGTTATACCGGCTCAGCGGGGACCGTCAACGTAACCCCATTCACAGATCTGATCATTACCCTCTCAACTTCGAGCACACCGGAAATCTGGTACCAGCAGGACGACTATGCCTCAATGACCAACAACCTGGATCAAGCCAAAAACGAGTTTGTTCAGGCCCTTACACAGGCAGGCTACAGTGTCCCGGCTGATTTCGATCCTTTCCACTCGAGTTTCCAGATAAACGACACGATCGACAAGCTGCTCGATGTCTTTTTTGAGGCTGTCAGAAATTTACCGAATGTTGCGAGTTACGGTGAGTTTGTTGACCTGATCTCCAGTGGCAACCTCGCCGCTATCCCGTCGGCTCCCCTACCTTCAGGCACCGATGACGGCGGCAGCGGTGGCGGTGATGGCAGCGGCGGCGACAGCAGCGGCGACGGTGGCGGTGGCGATGGCGGTGACGATGGCAGTAATGATGCCAGTGACGACGGAAGCAGCGATGGCAGTGGTAAAGGTAATGGCCGTGGTAATGGCAGTAACAAGGGCAGTGACGATGACGATTAAGACGGAAACGACGGCGATGGCGACAATGTAGAATGAGCCGGCCTGTTCGCATTAATGGAGGGGCCAGCTTTCTCCAATCCACAGAAATGCTCTTACGACTTTTTTAGCATAACGTTATTTCATCTTGAACTCGGTCACGAACGCCGCATAATCAGTTGAGTTTCCTTAACCAAAAACGGCCAGATTCATGAGCAAAGACTACTTCGCCCAAAAGGCAGACACCTACGAGCAGAATCGCGATCGCGTCGATAACGTTACCAATATCGCCAACACCATTCTGGAAAAGGCGCATATTGAACCCTCCATGCACCTGATGGATTTCGGCTCCGGAACCGGTCTTTTGCTGGAGCGGATTGCCCCTCACGTGAAGAAAATCACGGCGGTGGATATATCCCCCTCCATGAACCGCCAGCTCTCCGAAAAGCGGGCTTCACTGAACTGCGAGCTGGAGATCAAGGAGATTGATCTTGAAAAGCAGTCAATCGATGAACGGTTCGATGGCATCATTTCCTCCATGACCATGCATCACGTCAGGGATATTGATGCCATGTTCCGACGCTTCCGGGAGCTTCTGAAGCCGGGTGGTTTTATCGCCATTTCGGATCTGGACAAGGAAGATGGCACCTTCCATAGTGAAGACACCGGCGTATTCCATTTCGGTTTTGAGCGGGACGACATCGCCCGTGCTGCTGAAAAGGCAGGCTTCTCCGGAGTTGAGGTCGTGTCCGCCAGCGCCATCGAAAAAGAAGATCGGAGCTATCCGGTGTTCTTGCTGACTGCGAGCGCCAATTCAGATGAAAACAGCCACCAGTAAAAGCAAGCCCATCTTCTGGCGAGACGCCCGCCTGCCCCATGTGGAGCTGCGCAAGGTCGCCGACGGTCGCGAGGTTTGCTATGCCCCGCACACTCACACCCAGTGGTCGATGGGCGCCATCACCGGGGGCAAGAGTAAATTTCAGTACCGGGATGATCATTACCGTGTCCAGGCGGGGGATCTTGTGCTGATGAACCCCGAGTGGGTCCATACCTGCAATCCCATCGACAATCAGCCGTGGGCGTATCTGATGTTATATGTGGATACGACGTGGCTGACAGACCTGCGGTTCCGGGCGGGACTGCTCCCGGAACCGCGGTGGCAGGACATCTCCACTGCAGTGATATCGGATGCCGCCTGGTTTGAACGTTACTGCCAGTTGGCCGAATGCCTGCTGGAACCGGGGCATGAGTTGCTTGAGAAGCAATCGAAGCTTGTGGAGTTTCTGTCAGACCTGATGCATGAACTGGCGAGCCAACCCGTCGCAACAGCACCAAAGACGCCAGAGATTCTCGCTGGCCTGGCCCGCTATCTGGACGACCACGCAACAGATGACGTCTCGCTGGACACCCTTTGCGAGTTGTCCGGGTTCAGCCCGGGCCATCTGATCCGGGCGTTCAAACAACATTTCGGACTCACGCCCCACGCTTATCTGGTGAACCGTCGCGTGCAACTGGGGCGCCATGAACTCAAGAACGGTTCCGCCATTGCCGAGGCAGCCCTGAACGCGGGCTTCGCCGACCAACCGCATTTCCAGCGTGCCTTCAAACGGCTGATGGCAGCAACGCCAAACCAGTATCGGCGCGCTTCAGCCGATCACCAGGTACAGGCAGCTCGCCGCGAGCAGTAAAGCCAGTACCCGGTTTACCGTTGCCAACACCACGGGCCGCTGAACCTGTTTCCGGAGAAAGGCACCTGCATAGACCCAGCACGCCAGGGAGAGCCAGCAAATCGGCAGGTACACCGAGGCGAACAACAGCACCTGGGGCCAGTCATTAGCGCTGGTATAGGCGCCGATGCCGGAAGCCGAGGCTAACCAGGCCTTGGGATTGAGCCACTGCATCAACGCCCCGGTCCCGAAGCCGGGTGCCTTTTCCGCCGCATTCTCGGGCATGTGGCCGCTATCGAGGGCCAGTTTCACACTCAGATAGAGCAGAAATGCCACACCCGCCCACCTCAGAAATGCCTCAAAGGCCGGCACCAGGGTCAGGAGGGAGTAAAGTCCCAGCCCAACGGAGATGAACAGTGCGATAAAGCCGATGGTGGCACCGCTTACGAAGATCAGCCCCCGCGAAACGGGGTAACGGGTTCCGCTGCTCAGGCATACCAGGTTAACTGGCCCCGGCGATATGGATGCGGCCAGGGCAAAGGCGGACATGGGCAGAATCAGTGAAAGACTCATTGGATCAGTGCTCCTTGGTGATGGTTCACTGAGTCTGGCCTGATTCAAAGGAGATTTATTGCACAAAATTGCGGTTCAGACTTTACAAATCCGGCCTCAGCCGCAATCCTTTCACTGCAAACAGTCGGCGAAAGAATGTAGTCAAATCATACACCTCCACTCGCCGGCACAGGGAAAATGGAAGCATGCCAGTGGCATTGCCTCGCGCTAATCGGCGCAGTGAAGTCCTGATGTGACAAGGTTGTCTTGCCCCATAACGCATGGTCATGCGTGGGCCCGGTTGTATTGTCTGAAGAGTCTGCTCCAGCGCGGAGCGATGGCAGGGATGCACAAGCAACAGAAAGGGACCAATCATGCCAGACCAACTCCGGTTGACCGTCGAACCCAAGGACAGTGTCGACAGCACCGAAGCCGAATCGCTTCAGATACGGATTACCTACCAGATTCCAGGCAAAACCGACGACGGGGAACCCACATCCCACCCCGGCAGTGACATTTTAAGGCTGGACCGGCACGCCCGGGCCGAAGCTACCCTCCAGCCCATCGCCCTTGATCAAACCATCAACGCCATCCTCGAAAACCGGCAGGGCCTGGAAGTCGCGGACCTGGGCACCATTGACGGTACGCCCGCCAGCGAGGGCGAACCGGTAAAACTGGTAATTCCATCCGCCACACTGAAACAGGCGCTGGCCCGCCTGGAGCCCGACCAGCAGCCGGTGCTCTCGCGTTCCGGCCGTTTCGTTCGCCTTGGCCAGCCAGATCAGCGCTTCGACCAATACACTCTCAGTGTTGATCTGGTTGACACCCCCGCCAAACAGAATGCCCTGAAAGCTTTGCTGGGACAGTCACCTGAAGGAGCCTTGGGTACAAGCTCCAGCCAGTCTCCGCTGGACGCCACCACTGCTGAGCAGCTTGGTGTGTTCTCGCTCACCGCCGCCGATCTTAAATTCGATGGCTCCTTCCAGATCAACCGACACTTTGATCCACAAACCGAAGCACCTGGCTGGGCCTGGTTG
The DNA here is from genome assembly GCF_050379415.1 of Marinobacter sp. DUT-1. Lineage (NCBI taxonomy): Bacteria > Pseudomonadati > Pseudomonadota > Gammaproteobacteria > Pseudomonadales > Marinobacteraceae > Marinobacter > Marinobacter sp. DUT-1. The sequence goes on along the minus strand of NZ_JBNRLS010000002.1, from coordinate 81,326 downwards.
CTGAACGGCCCCGAGCTGATCATCGGATACCGGGAAGACCCGACACTGCGTTCGCCCCAGCGTGATCTTCGGATACTCCTCCCCTGGCAGGAAAAAGGTGCCGACGACCAAGGCGCGTCGAAACACAGTCAGTCGGAAAACGGTAAACACCCGCCACTCAACGTGAATGAAGAAAGTCTTCTTAATGAACCGGACCTGTTCAGCGACGACCCCGGTTCCTATTGCAAGCCATTCAGCAATCCGGCACGAATTCTCGGAGAACGGCGTTTCCATACTGTGTTCCGGGTAGAGCAACCGGAGATTGAGTCCACCGCCAACACCAAACCGGATTACAAGGGTCTGTTGCATCCCAAGGATGCCAACCAGCCGATGATGATCCGCAGTGCCATGGTCGCGAACAATGAGAGCAGCAACCCGGCTTTCGGCAGTGGGTTTCCGGTCCTACGGAACCTGGGCTCCAGCCTGAACCGGTTCCTGCCCCGGGATAACACACTCCTGATGCCGCCCGTGAAAGCCATCGATTTCCTGCCACTGCCCAAGATCCCCTGGCTCAACCGGCGCCAACCCGTGGGCCCCAACAACCCGATTGATTGGGATGGTGACTCCACCCAGTACCAGGCACTGTCCGTTGCCGGCGGCCATATCCTTGAGTGGCGGGTGCAATGGCGTTCGAACGGCTACTCCCTTGGCGACGTGGCGCACACCTTGACGCTCGCACCACGTCAAACCCGCCGCATCGTCAAACTGGACTGGCGCCGCCGCGAACAGAGCATCCGGTCTGAGCGCACCGAATTTGGCGAGGAGGTTTCACAAACCACCCTGCGGGAGAGGGACTACAACGATGCCGTCCGTTCCAACCTGAACGAATGGAGTAAAGGCGGCAGTAAGTCTCAAACCACGGGGGTTGCGGGTGGCATCGGCTTTGCCATGGGCCCGGTAGTGATCGGGGGTGGTGCAGCTCATGGCCGAGCAAGTTCCAGCAGCTGGCAGAACGGCGGCCGCAGCGTCGCCGCAGCCGAGGAACAGAGCCTGCGTGACGCGGTACGCCAGTTCGGTGATTCTCTCCGCCAGTTTGAAAGCACTGTGGTAAACGAAGTCAGTCAGGATGAATCGATTGAGGGCGTGTCGGAAGTCGTCCGCAACCCCAACTATTGCCATTCCCTGACGGTGATCTATCACGAAATCCTCCGCCATATGCGGGTGGACACCGTGCTGGCCGGGGTTCGGGAGTGCCTGTTCGTACCCTTCTCCATACGGCCCTTTACCCAGAATCGAATTGCCCGGTGGCGGGACGTCTTCGAACGCTACTTAAAGAAACGCGAGCTGCGCTGGGCCCTGAAATACGCCGAAGCAGTGGCAAACAACTGGGAAGGTGCTGACACACCTCCCGACGGCGAACGAACCGCCCAGACGGTGCGAAGTCTCTCCGGTTCTATCTACATCAAACTCGGCATTGAGCGGCCTCGGGATGAGGTGGTGTCGGACGAGATCGACGACCAGCTCAAGGAGGAAGGTGCCGTAGGAGAAAAGGTAACCACCCGGGTGTGGCAGGCATACGCAGGAATTCTACCAATACCGGTGGGACAAATCGTTGCCCGCATCCGCGACTACAGTGCCTCCCAGCGCGATGCCTATTTCCAGCGGGAAATTGCACCGTCCATGGCCCGTCGCTGGATCGACAGGCTGAAGCTGGAGACCGACAGTGGCGAGCTTCAGGGCGCCGATTTCACACTGGTGGGCGAATACCAGTTCAACCGGACCGTTCGGGTTGATTTCAACGTGCCCACAGATTCACTGTCCGACACCACCCGCGCAGCGCTGACCCGGCTAACGCTCTCGGCCTCCGAACACCTGCCGAAAGGTTCGGTCGCCAACGTAACCAGCGCCACTGTGGAATTCCACACCGACCACTACAACCGGCGTGTTCGCGCATCTACAGGCACCCAGGACCTGATCTCTCCGCCGGCCTGGGATGATGAGGACACCACCCGGCCGGCGCCGACGGAGAGCGCAACCCTCACCTTCAATCCGTCGAACTGGGAAAAGCAGAATCCCAGGCGGGAAGCAGAGAAAGCCAACGAGAAGATTCTCGACCACATTAACGACAACCTGCACTACTACCACAAGGTGCTCTGGTGGACGATGGACCGGGATGAGCTCTACATGCTGCTCGATGGCTTTGCCATCTCCTCCAGCGACCGCCGTTCCATAGCCTCAGTGGTGGAACGCGAGCCCATCGCCATACTGGGGAACTCCCTGGTGTTCCGGGTGGCCGCCGGCGCATTCCTTGGCGTTAACGGCCACGAAAGTTACGAGGAAGCGTTCAACTATTACAAGGGCGAAGGGGCACCCTCTACGCCCATGCGCGTCAGCCTGCCCACCGACGGTCTCTATGCCCAGGCCATCATGGACCAGTGCGAGGCCTGCGAGGAGCATCACGGCTCAACCGACTGGGTACTGAACGACGAGGATCCGGCCCTGGCGGAGTTCCCAAGCACCTTCTTTGACTCTCGCCGAACCCAGCCCCAGAACATGACACCCACGGACATGCCCGACTCCATCATTAACCTGCAAAATGCCCCTGCCGCGCCGGCGCCCCAAGGATTTGGTGACATACTGGGCACACTGGGAAGCAACAGCGCATTCCGAGACATGGCGGGCCTGGAAGGCACCCAGAAAAACGCCATGGGCGCCCTGAATTCTGCCGCCAACCTGGCCGGGCAGTTCGGAGGTTATGCGCTCCAGGCCAGGCTGGCAGAGCTGCAATCGGAACGGGATGCCGGGCAGAACTTCGACAAGAAACGGGCGGCGATTGATCGTGCGGTCAACAAGGGCTCGATGTCCAGGGCCGATGGTGAGAAAGCACTGCAGGCCCAAGCTGAAGCCATGGGACGCAGATCGCCCTCCGGACTGTCCACCAATTCTAAGGATCTGGTGGAACGCTTCGGTGGAGAACGCGATGTGTCTGTGACGGAGACAACGCCCGATGGTCAGGTGACTACCAGCGTGAAAGCGGCTCAATCCCGGTCTGGTCAAGGATCAGGAGCAATGGCCGATGAGCTGGAAGGTGCTGTTGCCGGACCCGGCGGAACAGCCGCCTCCCGGCACAGTTTTCCAATTGCCAAATCGGACCCTCTGGATGAAGAGGCGATTTTCAATCACAGCTTCTTTGCCACCCCGTCGAAGGATACCATCGAGTCCTTCTTCCCCCTCATGGAACCGGTAGAGGACAGGATCAGCGATGCGGAGCGCCAGCGCTCTATGACCCGGCCGTTTTTCTTCACAGTGGGAGGTCTCAATACCGACAGGCTCCTGTCCAGCGCCGCGAATCCGGATCTGGTTCAGTTGTTGTCCTACATTGTGTACGACTTCCCGGTGGCTTCCTCCGAGATCACCCGTGACGACCTGAAGTCGCTCCGTAATCTTCTGGAACGGCGGGCCGCCGCACTGAAAGAGCGTAACCAGATTCTGGAAATCCAGATCCTGGGCACGGCGGACAGTACCGGGCCCGCAGATGAGAATGCGAGACTCCAGAGAGAACGCGCCCAGGCGGTTGCCGAAGGTCTCCAAAGCACCGGCTATCGGATTTCCTACATCGGCCCTTCAGACAGTCGCCTGTTCAACGACAACAACGAGTATCAGCGGGCCCTGAATCGCTCGGTGACGGTGCGCGAGACTCTGACAGCCAGCAACGGAGTCCAGATTCGCAGGAAGGACGATGACATCCATGATGTGAAGATTCGGATCCGGGAAATCCTGACCGATGAGGCGGACGGTGGCGATACCGACGCCAACATTGCGCTGACCATCATGGATCTTTACGACACGGGAGGGAATCTTGAGGTGATACTCGCCAACAAGGTGCGAGAGTACTACAAGACTTACGCGTTGGATCTCGCGCGGCGTTATGACAACCCGCTTTACCGGCCAGAGATCTTTTTCACGGACGGTCGCTACTATCTGGAGCACAACCTGCAGTATGCGCCAAGTGTGGCCACCCTGAATGATCTGGACGCTTCAGCCCGGGATGTAATCAACCTCCTCAAGGTGCTTGCAGAAGCGACCTACGATGGCATCAATGTCCATGTGAAGTTCGGCGGGGGTGGCAATAACCCCGACAGCGACATGGACGCCTGGGACATGATGAATGCCGCGATCAAGAAACTGGTCGATCGCAACGGCACCGTCTATGGTGATGCCTTCGACAAATACAAGGGAAAACTGGAGAGCCCCTTCCAGTAATCGACTGGCTGCGCCTCTTGCCGATGTTGGCAAGAGGCGTCTTTCCTTCCGGATCTGCTTACAGCCTAGTAGGGGATGAACTCCGCCTCGTCTCCCTTAACCTTCGCAAACCGCCCTGCCCGCCAGTCTTCCTTCGCCTGTTCGATACGTTCCTTCCTGGACGACACAAAATTCCACTCGATAAAGCGCCGGCCCACGGGCTCACCGCCAATCAGGGCAATCCGGGTGTCTTCCGCAGCGGTGATACAAACGCCAGGCTCCGGCGCAAACACGGCCATACTGTGGGTTGGTAGTTCCGAGCCATGCGCCTTGAGGCACCCGCTCGCCACATAGACTGCCCGCTCAGGTGCATCGGGCAACTCCAGAGTCTGGCCGGCTTTGAGGGTGGCCTCCAGGTAGAGGGTTTCACTGAAGCTGCGCACTGGGGATGTCACTCCATAGGCGCTCCCAATCATCACCCGTACGGGAACACCGTTGATATCAATCGCCGGAATATCGTCACTGGGATAGTGGTGAAACGCCGGTTCGGTTTCCTCGTGCGTCTCCGGCAGTGCCAGCCAGAGTTGCAGGCCGTGCAATCGATGGTCCGATGCAGTGACTTCAGGGCGTTCCCTTTCTGAATGAGCGATGCCCCGGCCAGCCACCATCAGGTTGATATCACCGGGTCGGATCGGCTGGCAGCTGCCCACGGAATCCCGGTGCAGTATCTCGCCTTGAAAGAGGTAGGTCACCGTGGCGATGCCGATGTGTGGATGGGGACGAACGTTGATGCCTTCGCCCGCGGGAAAATCCGCCGGCCCCATTTCATCAAAGAAGATCCAGGGCCCGACCATTTTCTGTTTCGCGGTTGGCAACAGCCGGCGTACCGAGAATCCGCCCAGATCTGCGACACGAGGTGTCAGGATCTTCTCAATGGCAGTGCACGGCGCATCAATGGCATCGCACTGCTGTTCTGCGACTTTTAAAACGTTACTCATGGAACCAACCCCCGGTAGTCATAGACTAAGCTTAACCTACCGGAAAATCCGGAGGCCAATCACTTTGATCTGGGTCATCGACAATCACCCGATCTGAGCACACATTGGGACTGGCACCGTTCCCGCGATGGAGCCGGTGCAGCCTTCAGGACGGATACCCCATGGAAGTATGCAGGATCCGATGTCGCAAGGGCGTATTGCTGATGGCATTCATTTAGATGCGAGCCCCAGGACGGAGGATATTCGAATGAAAGTCAACGAAGTAATGGTTACCGAGGTGGCGAGCTGCTCGCCGCACACTTCCCTGCAAGACATCGCCATGATGATGTGGAACAACGATTGTGGCGCAATTCCACTGGTAGATGAACAGGAACACCCCCTGGGCATAATCACCGATCGGGACATTGCCATGGGTGCTGCGCTGCAATCAAAACCGTTGTGGGATATTCATGCAGAGGATATCTCCAGCCATCGAGAGTTGTACTGCTGCGAACCGGAAGAAGACATTGCGAAAGCCCTGCAACTGATGGAAGCGCATGAAGTTCGTCGCCTTCCTGTGGTCAACCAGTACAACCAGCTCTGCGGTATGGTCAGCATGGGAGACATAGTGTCTTTCACTGGCGCTGAAACTGTCGCGAAAACCGGGGACAAAAAGATCTCCTCGAAGGAAACCATGGAGCTTCTCCGGCACATCAGTGCCCATCACCCCAGCCACAAGGCCGCCGCAGCCGTTTGAGCAACCCCACCCACACCACAGTCGACCGCTTGCCAAAGCGGTCGACTGTATTCCGTGAAATGCCGAGTTCTCTCTGTTCCCGACGGGCCCCAACCTCAACTAACAGGTTTTATCAGGCCGCACCCGGGAAGACTGGTCAAAAGCGCCCACGGATCTTCTCCACCACGCCCTGAATACGGTCTCTGGCTTCGTTTAGAGTATGACTGCCACCGAGCAGATCACGGACCGCGTTCAGCTGTTGCTCGAATAGCCCGGGCTTTTCCACGTCCTCGCTGTCCTCGTCCTGCCCCAGTGGCAGGATGTGCCGGAAGTAGGTGCCACCGAGCAAGCGCCGGAGTAAGCCCTCGCCAATGAACGGTTCGTCGTTATTGAGGGTTCGGGTGGCACGCAGCAGGCGGCGGATATCGTACTGGCCGGGGTGGATGTCCGGTACCTGTTTGGGGATCTCCAACAGACTGTAGACCCCGACCCGGGCAGTCCGGACCGAGCTTTCCAGGGTGAAGACCACATCGTTCGGGGTTTCCACAAACTGCCCCATCAGGGCGAGGTTGGTACAGCCTTCCGGAACCACCTCGGGCCGGTCGCCCTGGGCCCTGGGCATGAACTGGGAAGTGATATAAGGCATCAGGGCGATTCGCGTTTTGGTGGCGGCGATCACCTCTTCCACCTGATCGATCAGGCCCAGGTGGTAGCAGAGTTCCGTCAGCACTTCCCGGCCGGTGCATTCCGGCATGGGCTTTTTGACGCAATCGCCGGGCTTGTCCATGAGCAGGGAATATACCCAAAGCACGATCACGTCATCCGGCTGATCGGGAAAATGCGGCTGGCGATTGCAGGTAAAACTCATGAGCCAGGATGAGTCGGTGAAGGTGACAATGCCGCCGGTAGCCGTGAACCCGGAATACGGGTCGTTGACGGACAGCTCCTTGAGCTTGTCCATGAGCGGTGACGGCTTGCAGGTCAGGGTCACCGATTCCCAGGTGGATTGCGGCACGTTGCCACAGAACTTGTCGGGCCGGCCAAACACGTCGGACTGGCTCGCCAGGTTCTTCCACAGCTGCCAGCCTGAAGAATCGCGCGGTTCCTTCTCATCCTTCAGTACCGGCGCGGTGTCATCGTCACCGTAGGCGGTATCTTCGGTCATCGAGCCGGTGGTGACGAACACCAGGTCGCGCTTGCGCACCCGGATGGTTTTCTCACCCTGTTCGGTCTCGCACTCGATCCCGGTAACCGTGCGCTGGCCTCCCCTGGTACTGAATTTCAGGTTCGAAACGATGGTGTCGTACTGGATCTTCACGCCCTGATCTTTGAGCCAGTTCATCAGCGGGCGGACGAAGCTGTCGTACTGGTTGTAGCGGGGGAAGACCAGCGAGGTCATGTCATTGAGCCCGTCCATGAGGTGCAGGAAACGATGCATGTAGAGCTTCATTTCCAGTACCGAATGCCAGTTCTGGAAGGCAAACATGGTGCGCCAGAAGGTCCAGAAATTGGATTCCAGGAAGCCCTCGCTGAACCACTGTTCGACGGTGATGTCGTCCAGGTCCTCCTTTCGGGCCAGCAGCAAGCGGATGACTTCCAGCTGTTGCCTGCGGCTCAACCCCATGGTGGAGAAATCTGCGATCTGCCCCTGCTTTTCCAGCAGGCGGGCCTTTGACCAGTTCTTGTCCGGATCGTTGATCAGGCGGTACTCGTCGAGCACAGTGAACGGCGCCGGCAGCTCCAGGGCAGGAATTTCGGAGAACACATCCCAAAAGTTCTGGTAGGTCATCTCCATTTCCCGGCCACCCCGGACGATGTAGCCCTCCTCAGCATTGCCTGCTCCGTCCAGGGAGCCGCCCTCAATCGGACCTTCTTCCAGAAACACGATATTCTCCGCCGGCATGTGGCCGTCGCGGATCAGGAAAAAGGCCGCAGCCATTCCGGCAATTCCGCTGCCAATGATGTAGGCGCGACGGTCTTCAATGCCCGCGGTGGGCATTGGCCGATGGTTGACGTAGGTACCGTGCAGGTCAGCCGGTGGGAGGGGTGTGTCGATCCCGTTGTGCAGGTGCGTGGCGGTGGCATCCGGGGTTGCGTCAACCCCTCGGGCTTTCAGGGCACGAATGTGTGCGTCGAGGCTGGGGTCTGGAACTGTCCGTTTCTTTGAGTCCGTCACGCTGACTTCTCCTTTGTGATAATGGCTGTCCCTATGGTGAGTCCCGTAAGCTTAATTGAAGGATGACACACATCAACTCGATGTCAGTTATCAAAAAACGGTAATCTGTTACCTCAATCCCCGAGACAGGAGAGCTCAGCGTGTCCGATTCCGAACAGTTCGCCAGCGACAACTACAGTGGTGTCTGCCCTCAAGCCTGGGCCGCCATGGAGCAGGCGAATCGGATGGACGAGCCCGCCTACGGGGAGGACAGCTGGACCCAGCGGGCCGCGGACGGCCTGCGCACGTTGTTCGATACCGACTGCGAAGTGTATTTCGTGTTCAACGGCACCGCCGCCAATTCCCTGGCCCTGGCCTCCATCGGCCAGTCCTTTCACAGTGTGATCTGCCATGAGCTGGCGCACATCGAAACCGACGAATGCGGTGGCCCGGAATACGCCTCCAACGGTGCCAAGCTGCTGCTTGGCGAGGGGCCGGATGGCAAACTCACGCCGGAAAGCATCGAGCATCTTGTGACCAAGCGCACGGATATCCACTACCCCAAGCCCAAGGCCCTGAGCCTGACCCAGGCCACGGAAGTGGGTACGGTCTATACCCCGGAGGAACTGAAAGCCATCCGGGCCGTGGCAGACACCCACCGGTTGAACATCCACATGGATGGTGCCCGCTTCGCCAATGCCGTGGCGGCGCTGGATGTGCACCCTTCCGAGATCACCTGGAAAGCCGGCGTGGATGTGCTGTGCTTCTCCGGCACCAAGAACGGGCTGGCCCTCGGCGAAGCCGTGGTGTTCTTCAACCGGGACCTGGCCGAGGACTTCGAGTGGCGCTGCAAGCAGGCCGGGCAACTGGCCTCCAAAATGCGGTATATTTCCGCGCCGTGGTGCGGGCTGCTGGAGAACGATGTCTGGCTGGCCAATGCCCGCCACGCCAACGCCTGCGCCGAGCGGCTGGAAAAGGGCCTGGCCGGCCTGCCGGGGGTGAGCCTCCGTTACCCGAGACAGGTGAACGGGGTGTTCGTGGAGATGCCGGAACCTGTCCAGGCCGCGCTGCGGGCAAGGGGCTGGCGATTTTACAACTTCATCGGCGGCTGTGCCCGGTTGATGTGTTCCTGGTCCACCAGTGAGGCCCAGGTGGACCGTTTCCTCGCCGATCTGCGGGAGTTGGTGGCCTGATTACGGCCATTCCTTCCGTTTGAGTAGAAATTGAATGAATCTGGAGACCTTGTCTTGAACGTCCAGGACCGTTTTGTTGATGTCCCCGGGGGCGAATTGTTTGTTCGCACCTGGACCCCCGCCGGCACCGAAGACCGCGCGCCCATGGTGTTATTTCATGACTCCCTCGGAAGCGTGAAGCTCTGGCGGGATTTCCCGGAAGCGCTGGCACGCCGGCTCGAACGTCCGGTGATTGCCTACGATCGCCTGGGGTTCGGCCAGTCTTCCCCGCGTCAGGGCCTGCCTTCCCAGCGCTTTATCGAAGAAGAAGCGGAAATTTATTTCCCGGCCCTGCGGGAAGCCCTGGGCTTTACAAAGTTCCTGCTCTTCGGCCACAGCGTAGGCGGCGCCATGGCAATCATCATTGCCACCCGGTTTGCCGGGGACTGCGAACTGGTGATCACCGAAGCCTCCCAGGCCTTTGTGGAAGAGCACACCCTGGACGGCATCCGGGCCGCCAAAGCCCAGTTCCAGAAACCGGGGCAGCTGGACAAACTGGCCCGATATCATGGCGACAAGGCCCTCTGGGTACTGGAGGCCTGGACCGAAGTCTGGCTGGACCCCAGCTTCCACCACTGGAACCTGGAACCTTTCCTGCCGAAGGTGCACTGCCCCGTGCTGGCCCTTCATGGCGACCACGATGAGTTCGGTACCCTGGAATTTCCCCGGCGCATTGCTGAAGGGGTTCAAGGGCCCTCGGCCCAGTGCATCCTTGAGAACTGCGGCCATGTTCCCCATCGGGAGCAGCAGCCGAAAGTCCTCAATACGGTTGCCGCCTTTCTGACAGAGCACCTGGCGAAATAATCGGAATCCCGCCCATTGGCGGGATTCATCCACTTCAGCCACACTTTCCCGTGCACTGGTCCGATCATCGTTCGGACAACGTACACCTCCGTATCCTCAACTCACTCAACGGTTCAGGAGCCTGTACCATGGGAAAGCCAGTCATTGCCGACAACAAGCCCACCAAGGTCAAGCTGGAGAAGGGCGAGGAGTATTTCTTCTGCGCCTGCGGGCGCTCCGATAACCAGCCGTTCTGCGATGGCTCCCACGCCGGGACCGGCATCACGCCCCGGCGTTTCGTGGCGGAAGACAACGAAGAGGCGGTGCTGTGCCAGTGCAAGCAAACCGGCAATCCCCCTTACTGCGATGGTACTCACCAGCAGTTCAGTGATGACTTGGTGGGCAAGGAAGCGCCGGAAAGCTCCGATGATTCAGAGGAGTCCGGCGACTCGGGCAATCAGGACAAGGCCCCGAAGGCCAAGGCAACCAAAGAGGAACCCACGGTGGAATTCATCCACCAGCTGGCCCGGGAAGGCCTGGACAGCATGGGTAACCACGGGCCGGTCACCGCCATGGGTGTTCCGCGGCACACTCTCCCCCACTGGGATGACCTGCAGATCATGGTCGCCCAGATGGCCAGCAAGCCGCTGATGGAAGACGCAGATGTCGCTACCGAGCTGGTGGTGGGTCCGGAAGCAAAGAAGCCGCTGACATTGAGCATGCCTCTGCTGGTTTCGGACATGAGCTTTGGTGCCTTGTCCGAGGAAGCCAAGATTGCCCTGGCCCGGGGTGCGGAACTGGCAGGCACCGGCATCTGTTCCGGCGAAGGCGGCATGTTGCCGGAGGAGCAACAGGAGAACTCCCGCTACTTCTACGAGCTGGCCAGTGCCAAATTCGGCTATGAAGAGGACCTGCTCAGGAAGGTCCAGAGTTTCCACTTCAAGGGTGGCCAGGGGGCCAAGACCGGCATCGGCGGCCATCTGCCCGGCAACAAGAACACCGGCCGGATTTCCGAGGTGCGGGGCATCCCCGAGGGTGAACCGGCGGTGTCTCCCCCTACGTTCGAGGATCTGGGTTCGGTGGCGGATTTCCGGGATTTCGCCGGTCGGGTCCGGGAGATCACCGGCGGTATTCCGGTGGGTTTCAAGCTCAGTGCCAACCATATTGAACGGGATATCCAGTTTGCCCTGGACGCTGGCGCCGACTACATCATCCTGGATGGCCGGGGCGGTGGCACTGGCGCGGCACCGGAGATTTTCCGGGACCACATCAGCGTGCCTACCATCCCTGCCCTTGCCCGGGCCCGTCGCTATCTGGACAACCACGGTGCCAGCGGGCGGGTCACGCTGATTGTGACCGGGGGCCTGCGTGTGCCGATGGATTTTTTGAAGGCACTGGCTCTGGGCGCAGACGGTATTGCCATCGCCAACAGCGCCATGCAGTCCATCGGTTGTGTCGCCGCGCGCATCTGCAACACCAACAACTGCCCGGCCGGCATCGCCACCCAGAACAAGGATCTGCGCCAGCGCCTGGATGTGGATAAGTCCGCCCATCAGCTGAAGAACTTCCTGCAGGGCTCAGTCTCGCTGATGCAGGTGATGGCACGGGCCTGTGGTCACGACAGCCTGGGCAAGCTCTCCATTGACGACCTTTCCACCTGGAACCGGGATATGGCACTCCTGAGTGGCGTGCGGTACGCTGGGGTACTGGATCCTTCCACCTGATTGAAAGGAGGTGCCCCCATGATCCGTTACGCCATTGAGCGCTGCAGCCTGGGCTGGGTCCTTGCCGGAGCCGACGACAAGGGCCTTTGCACCATCGAGTTGGGCGATGACCCCGATTCGCTGCGTTCCGCACTGCAATCCCGCTTCCCGGATGCCACGCTGCAGCAAGTCACCGACAACCTGGGTGGCCTTTTGCCCAAGCTGATCCGCTTTATCGACGCGCCGCAATCACGCCTCGACCTGCCCCTTTCCATTGAGGGTACCGATTTCCAGCAACGGGTCTGGGAAGCGCTCCGCTCTATTCCGGCTGGCCAAACGGTCAGTTACGCAGAACTCGCTGCAAAAGTCGGAAGCCCGAAAGCGGTACGGGCGGTCGCCGGTGCCTGCGCTGCCAACCGGCTCGCGGTCGTCATCCCCTGCCATCGCGTGGTGCGCAGCGACGGCAACCTGAGTGGTTACCGCTGGGGTGTGGAACGCAAGCAGACCCTGCTGGCTCGTGAGGCCTCTCGGGTGGCGGCGGCCTGAGCACTTGCGCTATCCGGATATTGCAAATCTTCCAATCCTGATGACTGTTCGGGACAGACTCCCCTGTCTTCCTTGACGTCAGTCAATATCCCGATGAATGCCTGTTCATAGGATGTCCCTGAAGACATAACTATAAACAGGAATACAGGGGAGATACCGATGACATTCTGGCCATGGAGTAAAGAGCTTGAAGTCGGAATCGGAGAGATTGATGAGCAACACAAGTGGCTGGTGGAATTGACCAACCAGTTGTATGACGCACTCGACGGAGGCGCGGATCAGGGGAAAACCAGCGAGATTCTGGAATCTCTCATGGATTACACCATGAACCACTTCATTGTGGAGGAGGACCTGTTCCTGCGCCTGGGGTACCCGGAAACGGATGCGCACAAGGCCGAGCACAACAAGTTCACCGGCCAGATCATGAGCCTGATTGATCGCCATGAAAACGGCGATTCGGCCGGTGAGGAAACCCTGGAACTGTTAAAGGACTGGCTCACCCACCACATTCTGAAGGTGGATAAGGCCTACGTGGAGCACTTCCGCGCCCACGGTATCGGCTGAGTCCGGAGCCCGCTCACGCGGGCTCTGTTGCTTCGGCTGCCAGAGTCCGCACCCGCTCGAAATCTTCTTCAGTGAAGACCCCGTTCACGCCCGAAATCGAGGCAAGCTCCATGCCGTGCTTCAGGCCGAGTTTGTAGATTTCCCGCACCTTCTCCCACTCGATGTTACGGCCCAGGGTGAAGTTCTCGAAGCGCCCTTCCAGGGCCAGAACGATGGTCTCCGCCAGGCAGGCATAGGCGATGCCTTTCGGCAGCCCGATATCTTTCATCTTCGGGTTCCCCGGCAGCTGGATTTCCCCGGATTCGATCACCAGCACATCCGGGCGTTTGGCCACGTCTTCCGCAGGAATATCCAGGGGCCGGGCAACGTCGGTGATCACGCAACCGGGCTTCACTTTCATGATATCCAGGATGCGCTTGCCCGCGCCCGAGGTGGCGGTCACGATCATGTCCATATCCGCCAGGTCCCGGTTTGTGGTGGCGGCCACGTGAACCACCGCGCCCGGAGTTTCCAGTTCGATACTTTCCTTGAGGGCAAGCAGTTTCGCGGCCTCCGGGGCCACCAGGTAGATCTCATCCACCGCTTTGGCCAGCAACCGGGCGCAGACCGAGCCAATAGCTCCGGTCGCACCCACCACCATGGCTTTGCCGGCCATCTTGCCGCTTCCGCCAACGTGGACACGGCCGATTTTCTTCGCCGCATCATGGGCGGCCCAGAGGGCTCCTGAGGCACTGTAGCTGTTGCCGGTGGTGATCGGTAGCGGCGCCCGTTTGGCCACGGTGATGCCCGCATCCCCCACCACCTTGGTGAAAGCGCCGAGCCCCATGATCTGGGCGCCCAGTTTCTTCGCCAGCTTGGCGGCCGCCAGCAACCGGCTATAGGTAAATTCCGGGCCATGGGCCATGATCTCCCGGGGGGTACCGCCGACGGTGATAAGCCAACCCTCCACTTCATCGCCGGTGGGTGATCGGATGCCGGAAACTTTCGAATAGATGAAAGGTGGCGTGTAGGCAATGGCCTTCTCCACCAGGTCCATCACTTTCGGCGGCGACACACTGGCCACCCAGTCCAGCGGCGGAGTCTTGGTCAGGTACTGCTGGGACAGCGGATGAATCACGAAGGCAAACCGGTTTACCCGCCGGTAGCCGTTCGGGTACAGGATCCGGGGCTCGATACCCAGGCTCTGGATGACGTCCAGGAAATCATCCGCGCCCAGTTGTTCCGGCGTGCGTGACAGGGCGGCGCTGATCATCGCCTCCATCACATTCACGCCGATGGGCCGTCCTTCCAGCCACGGGCTGTAGTCCACCACCATCGCCACGCGCCGGGAACGCATCCAGTCCAGTACCGCATCGGTTACCCTTGAAGTGATGACGGTTTTGCCGTCCAGCTCCTTCTCGGTAAAGCTTTCAAGGTCACCGATCGCACCCACGATCACATGGGAGTCACGGACTGCACTGTGCAGGGAACCGGCCACCAGATTCTCTCCCAACCGGTACAACGGGCTCTGGTGCAGCGCGTTGATGGCTTTGACCGCCATCGGCCGGAACATCAGCGGCGCGGTGAGCCGGGTGTAGGTCTCGAGTTGGCCCAGGGAAGTCAGTACCCGGGGCACCCCGAAATCGAGGTAGGGGTCGGCGAACTGCAGGTTCTCGGTATGTTCGGAGAGGGATTTGGCGATCCGGTAACCGGCCTGCCCGTTCAGGAAAAGCACGCGGGCGTTATCGAAGAAATGGCCCAGCTCGGTCTGGGTGTGGCGAATGGCCCACTCCTGCAGAATACCACGCAGGCCGGCGCCGGTGGTGACCGGCTTGTCCGGTACACAGGCTTCCAGCCTGGCGGTCTCCGGGTGCTCCAGCTGTTCCCGCCCTACTTGGTAGTGGTCGTGAATCATGCTCAGGCCGATGGCGTCCGCCTGCGGGTGCACCGACTCCAGAACGGATTCGGCCTTTTCAATGTCGCCATCCGTGCCGATGCGGATAATCCGGAACGCCTGTCCCAGGAATTCCGTTTCCAGCTCGTAGTCGTAGTCGGACGATCCCTGGCTTACACTCACAACCGTTTTCATAGCGGTCTTCCATCCTTCCTGTCGGTCTTGTAATTAGCCTAATCCAGACGGATTCGGTATGTCTTAGCGTAGGTCAAATTTGCGCAAGTCGTACAGGGTCTACAATTACCCGAAACATCCCAAAGGACACCGGTTTTGCCGGTAAAGGAGAACCCAATGAGCATTCAGGAAGAGTTGACCGCAACCATCGCGGACCTGGTCCAGCCCGGCAAAGGCATCCTGGCCGCGGATGAGAGCACCCCCACTATCGCCAAGCGTTTCAAGGCGGTTGGCGTGGAATCCACGGAAGCAAAGCGCCGGGAGTACCGGAGCATCATCTTCTCCACCCCCGACCTGGGCAAATACATCAGCGGCGTCATCCTGTACGAGGAAACCCTGGAGCAGCTGAGCCTTGAGGATGTAGCCATGCCCAAGCTGCTGGCCAGTCAGGGCATCGTTCCGGGCATCAAGGTGGACAAGGGCAAGGGCCCGCTGGTCAATGCACCCGGAGACGAGATCACCTATGGCCTGGATGGCCTGGAATCCCGCCTGGAGGAATACAAGAAGCTGGGTGCCCGCTTCGCCAAATGGCGGGATGTGTTCCACATCTCCGACACCCTGCCCTCACGCCAGGCGATCAAGGCCAACGCCGAGGTGCTGGCCCGGTACGCGGCGGTGTGCCAGTCGATGGGCATTGTGCCGATTGTCGAGCCGGAAGTACTGATCGACGGCCACCACAGCATTGAGCGGGCCGGGGAAGTCAGCGAAGCGGTACTCCGGGAAGTATTCAAGGCGCTGTACCGGCACCATGTGGATCTGGAAACCATGGTACTGAAGCCCAGCATGGTCACCCCGGGCAAGGAATCGCCTTCCGCCAGCCCGGAACAGGTGGCGGAACACACACTGATGATTTTCCGGCGCGCGGTACCCGCGGCAGTGCCGGGAATCTTCTTCCTGTCAGGTGGCCAGACGCCGGCGGAGGCCACCGTCAATCTCAATGCCATCAACAGCATGGGCTACCATCCCTGGGAGTTGAGCTTCTCGTACGGGCGCGCCCTGCAAGAGCCGGCGCAGCATGCCTGGGCCGGTGACCTGGCTAATGCAGACAAAGCCCAGGCTGCCCTGCACAAACGGGCCAGGCTCAATGGCCTGGCTCGTTCCGGGGACTATTCCCCGGAGTTGGAGAATGAAGACTGACGCCTAATCGCAGATATCCACGCATTTGCCGCTGCCATTGAATGCCATGGTGCGGCCGCTGAGGGGAATATGGACGGGCACGTTCACGGCATCGCGGAAGATTGCCGTGCGGGTGCCCTCTTTCACCTTGCCGCCTTCGGTGGCCGGTTCATTGGCATGGGACGGAATCACCGCGCGGGGTTTGATCAGGTCGTTGATGACGTAGGCCGCCTCGGTCGGGCCGGTGGTGTAGGTATCACCGATGTTCATGACCACCAGTTCGGCGCCGTAATGGTCAGCAACCACCAGTTTCTGCTCGGCAGTAATGCCGGTATCACCGGACAAATACACCACCAAACCGTTGGAGAAGGTCAGCACATAACCGGTGGGCGGACCGACGTTCGCGGACACGCCGGCGGCTTTCAGGTATTCCGCCAGCGGCCCGGTCAGGAAGGACGCCGACACGCCGTTGCTGTGCACCGCAGGCACGGTCGTGATCTTCACCCCACCCACTTGTTTGCTGGCCCCGAAACGGACCAGCTGCGATTTTGATTTGTCCGCGCCGGCAGCTTCGAGCTTGGCGGCAAAGAACGCCGGCATTTCGCTGCCGGTGACAATCGTGGCCTGCTTCGCGACCGCGATATCCACGGTGTTGGATTGCGGCAGGGTGACTACCGGAAACTCCGGCGAGCCGCACGCGCCCCGGTTCACCGCCTCGATGCGGCGATCGCCCACATGGTCACCGTGCATGTGCGACACCAGCACCACATCGATGTCACCGAGCCGTGGATCGTCGGCTCCGGCCACGGTGCGACCGGCGTCATAGAGAATTCGGGTGCCATTGGGATCCTCGAACACCATGGCGCGGTCCACTACACAGAATTCGCCGTCATGACTTCCAAGCGGCGTTACCTTCACCTGCCCGTCTTCCTGGGCCAGCCCGGCACCCGCCGCGAACAGACCGGCACTTGCGACGATGCCCACCAGGGTCCGCCTGACTAATCCGTTACTCATGAGATGGTGCCTCCTTCTCCGTTCTTTGTTATTGGTCTGTGTTTGTACGGTCACACTGCCTGTTCGTACCAGTGTAGACCCGCAAACGTCCCCCAGTGACGCAAAAAGCCCCTCGGAAGGGGCTTTCGGGAACCAACGGTAGAGAAACGACGCTGTCAGGCTGCCCGCTCTTTCAGGGCATCAGTGGGCACCCCCTGCTCCAGGCAGGCGAGCATCGGGGCTACGTCGCGGATCTTGCGGGCCTGTGGCCACAGGTACTCCGCCTCGGCAAAGCCCTGACGCAAAAAGTTCAGCCATTGCTTGATGCGGCCGGTAACGTATCTGTCTTCGAGCCGGGTCTGTAGCGCGGCGGAATATTCCCGAACCAGTGCCACAGCCTCCAGCCACGTCATTGGTGTGAAGGATTCACCGCGCTGGGAGGCCTTGATCTGAGCGGCCAGATCCGGACGGGCAATCAGGCCCCGGCCGATCATCACATCCTCGCAGCCAGACACCTTCCGGCAGCGCCAGTAGTCCTCGACGGTCCAGACCTCGCCGTTGGCAATCACGTGGGCTTTGACCGCTTCCCGCACCCGGGCAATCTCCTCCCAGTAGGCAGGCGGCTTGTATCCGTCCACTTTGCTGCGGGCGTGAATCACGATCTCGGAGGCGCCGGCGGCTTCAAGGGCCTGACCACAGGCCACGCCCATGGAACGATCGTCATAGCCCAGGCGCATTTTGGCGGTCACCGGGATTTCGACAGGCACAGCGTTGCGCACGGCGGCGGTGATTTCGTGCATCAGTTCCGGCTCACGCATCAGCACGCAACCGCCCTTGTGCTTGTTCACGGTCTTGGCCGGGCAGCCGAAGTTGATGTCCACCTGGGTCGCACCCAGCTCGGCCGCTTTCAGGCCGTGGCGGCCCATCTGTTCGGGGTCTGATCCGAGCAGCTGCACAGCCACTGGCGTACCCACCTCGGTCTCGCAGGCACGATGCAGTTCCGGTGCGTATTTGTAGAAAATCCGGGGAGGAAGCATGCCGTGGGTCACGCGAATGAATTCGGTCACGCACCGGTCAATGCCACCGACTTTGGTCAGGGTTTCACGGATGGGTGCATCGACCAGCCCTTCCATCGGGGCAAGGATGATTCGCATGGAGGCTCCAGCGGCTGAGAAAAGAAAATCAGGTGGCGACTGATCAAAAATCAGGCGGAGCGGATTGTAAGGAATTTGGCGGAAAGTTGGTAGCCGGGCATCCCGAAACAGGATGCCCGGCCGGTTACTGACGGGTTATTTCTTCACGTCGAAGCGGTCGTTGTTCATGACCTTGGTCCAGGCGGCAACGAAGTCCTTCACGAACTTCTCCTGGTTGTCGTCCTGGGCGTACACCTCCGCGTAGGAACGCAGGATGGAGTTGGAGCCGAACACGAGATCAACACGGGTCGCGGTGAACCTGGTGTTGCCGCTCTTGCGATCCACGATGTTGTACGAGTTTTTGCCAGTGGGCTCCCAGCGGTTCGCCATGTCGGTGAGGTTCACGAAGAAGTCGTTGGTCAGCTGGCCAACGCGGTCCGTGAACACGCCGTGCCGGGTGCCACCGTAGTTGGTACCCAGCACCCGCATGCCACCGATCAGGACGGTCATTTCCGGCGCGGTCAGGCCCATCAGCTGGGCTCGGTCCAGAAGCATCTCTTCCGGCTTGACCACGTAATCCTTCTTCTGCCAGTTGCGGAAGCCATCAGCCAGCGGCTCCAGCGGCTCGAAGGATTCGGCATCGGTCATCTCATCGGTCGCGTCACCACGGCCCTTCAGGAAGGGTACGTGTACGTCGTAACCGGCAGCTTTCGCGGCTTTCTCCACGCCCAGGTTACCACCGAGCACGATAACGTCCGCGATACTGGCGCCGGTGTCAGCAGAGATTTGCTCGTAGACCTTCAGCACCTTGGCCAACCGGTCGGGCTCGTTGCCTTCCCAGTCCTTCTGAGGAGCCAGGCGGATACGTGCACCGTTGGCACCACCGCGCATGTCAGAGCCCCTGAAGGTACGGGCGCTATCCCAGGCGGTGCAGACCAGCTCGTTGAGGCTCAGACCGGCCTCTTCAATCTTTTCCTTGACCGCCTCTTCGATGTAGTTGGTCTCACCCTGCGGCACCGGATCCTGCCAGATCAGATCTTCAGCCGGTACGTCCGGACCAATGTAACGGGACTTCGGACCCATATCCCGGTGAGTCAGCTTGAACCAGGCGCGGGCGAAACAGTCCTTGAAGTACTCGGGATCCGCCATGAACTTCTCGCAGATAGCCCGGTACTTCGGGTCCATCTTCATGGCCATATCAGCATCGGTCATCATCGGCTTGCGGCGGACCGAAGGATCGGTGGGATCCACCGGCATGTGGTCTTCCTTGATGTCCACCGGCTCCCACTGGTTTGCGCCAGCCGGGCTCTTGGTCAGTTGCCACTCGTAGCCGAACAGCAGGTCAAAGTAGCCCATGTCAAACTGGGTCGGGTTGGCGGTCCAGGCACCTTCGATACCCGAGGTAACGGCATTGGTGGCCTTACCCTGCATGTTGGGGTTCATCCAGCCAAAGCCCTGGGTTTCAACGTCAGCACCTTCCGGCTCTGGTCCAAGTGCATCGGCATCGCCGTTACCGTGGGCCTTACCCACAGTGTGACCACCGGCTGTCAGGGCAGCGGTTTCCTCATCGTTCATGGCCATACGGGCGAAGGTTTCGCGCACCTGCTCGCCGGTCTTGATTGGGTCAGGATTGCCGTTGACACCCTCCGGGTTCACATAGATCAGACCCATCTGTACCGCAGCAAGCGGGTTTTCCATGGTGTCCGGCTTTGCGACGTCTTCATAGCGGCTATCGGACGGCGCCAACCACTCTTTCTCCGCTCCCCAATAAGTGTCTTTCTCCGGGTGCCAGATATCCTCACGGCCGAAGGAGAAGCCGAAGGTCTTGAAGCCCATGGATTCATAGGCAATGTTGCCGGCCAGGATAAAGAGGTCGGCCCAGCTCACTTTGTTGCCATATTTTTTCTTGATCGGCCACAACAGACGGCGGGCCTTATCCAGGTTGCCGTTATCGGGCCAGGAGTTGATCGGAGCAAAACGCTGGTTACCGGTACCACCGCCACCACGGCCATCGGCGATACGGTAGGTGCCCGCAGCGTGCCAGGCCATACGGATCATCAGGCCGCCATAGTGGCCCCAGTCCGCCGGCCACCAATCCTGGCTGTTGGTCATCAGCTCATGCATGTCCTTTTCAAGGGCTTCGTAGTCGAGCTTTTTGACCTCTTCCCGATAGTCGAAATCCTCGCCCATCGGATTTGTCTTGCGGTCGTGCTGATGCAGAATGTCGAGATTCAGGGATTCCGGCCACCAGGCTGTGACATCTCCCTGCTCCTGAGTGTTAGACCCGTGCATGACCGGGCATTTACCGCCGGTATTATTCTCAGTCATCGTACTCTCCTGTTTGTGCTGCATTGGCAAACAAACGTTTTGTGATGGAAGCAACACTCAATATAGTTCATTCAAATTGCGCTGCTTGAATGTTTCCTACTGCTTTGATAGCGGGCTCCTATAGCCTTTCCCGTTACGCCGGCAGCCCGTCTCGAATCCTTGCCTGTAGCCCTATTGGGCGATGGCGTAGTTCCCGAAATAGTCCGTCAGAATAGCGAGAGCGCCTGACCATGCTACGGAAGGAAGACTCTTCTCGGATGACATCGGACTGCTCCTGCGTTAACGAGAACGATTTCACCTTAGCGCGGGGGTGGAGAGAGGGATAATTAATAAAAGATAAACTTTTGAGAGTTTTTGTTTATGGATGGTGCAGGCGGGGGGCGGGGTCTGAAGGAAGCCTTCTTCTGACCCCAATTTGATGAAAAAGGGGTCAGATGAAAGCGTTCATCTGACCCCGGTGCTGGCCGCCGATGTTGGGCGAAAGTCAGGGGTCTGAAGAAAGCCTTCTTCTGACCCCATGTTCACGGCCTTCCCTCTCAGTTAGCCAACTCCAGCAACAGCCGGTTCAGCCGGCTCACATAGGCGCCGGGATCCTTCAGCTGCTCGCCGCTGGCCAGGGTGGCCTGGTCGAACAGGACGGCGGAGAGTTCGCTGAAGCGCTCTTCGCCCTTCTCGGTTTCCAGGCGCTGGACCAGCGGGTGGTCGACGTTGATTTCGAAGATCGGTTTGCTCTCCGGCACTTTCTGGCCCGCGGCTTCCATGATCTTCTTCATCTGGGCCCCCATGTCGAACTCACCGACCACCAGGCACGCGGGAGAATCGGTCAGGCGGTTGGTCACGCGCACTTCCTGAACCCGGTCGTCCAGCGCCTTCTTGATGCGCTCCACCAGGTCCTTGTGCTCCTCGGCGGCCTCTTCCTTGTGTTTCTTGTCCTCTTCGGTCTCGACCTCGCCCAGGTCCAGGTCACCGCGGGCAACGTCCTGGAACTGCTTGCCGTCGTACTCGCTGAGGTAGCCCATCATCCACTCGTCGATACGGTCGGACAGGATCAGCACCTCGATGCCTTTCTTCCTGAATACTTCCAGGTGGGGGCTGCTCTTGGCGGCGGCAAAGTTGTCACCGGTGATGTAGAAGATCTTCTTCTGGCCGTCCTTCATCCGCTCGATGTACTCATCGAGAGAGACGTTCTGCGCAGCTTCACCGGTATGGGTGGAGGCAAAGCGCAACAGCCCGGCAATTTTCTCGCGGTTGCTGAAGTCCTCGGCCGGGCCTTCTTTCAGAACGGTACCGAACTCATTCCAGAACGCCTGGTAGTCCTCCGGCTGCTTCTTGGCCAGCTTGGACAGCATATCCAGTACCCGTTTGGTCATGGCTGTGCGGATGCTATCCACGGTGCTATCGTTCTGCAGGATCTCCCGGGAGACGTTCAGGGACAGATCGTTGGAATCGATCACACCCTTGGTGAAGCGCAGATACAGAGGCAGGAACTGCTCGGCGTCGTCCATGATGAACACGCGCTGTACGTACAGCTTCAGGCCACGGGGCGCTTCCCGGTTGTACAGGTCAAACGGTGCCCGCTTGGGGATATACAGCAGGCTGGTGTAATCCAGCTTGCCCTCGACCTTGTTGTGGGACCAGGTCAGCGGATCCTCGAAGTCGTGGGCAATGTGCTTGTAGAACTCCTTGTATTCCTCGTCCTTGATCTCCGTACGCGGCAGGGTCCACAGGGCGGTGGCATCGTTTACGGTCTCGTCCTCGCCCTTCTTGTCCTCTTCCTCGGACTCGGACTTCATTACCACCGGGAAGGAGATGTGGTCGGAGTATTTTTTCACCAGGCTGCGCAGTTTCCAGCCGTCGGCAAACTCCCTGGCGTCGGATTTCAGGTGCAGAACGATTTGGGTGCCACGCTGCTCGCGGTTCACCTGCTCGATGGAGAACTCGCCGTCGCCCTTGGACTCCCAATGCACGCCTTCTTCGGCAGGCGCGCCGGCACGACGGGTGAACACGTCCACCTTGTCCGCCACGATGAACGCGGAGTAGAAACCGACACCAAACTGGCCGATCAGCTTGCTGTCCTTCTTCTCATCACCGGACAGTTGCTTCAGGAACTCGGCGGTACCGGACTTGGCGATGGTGCCCAGGTTGGAGATCACATCATCCCGGCTCATGCCGATACCGTTATCGGTAAGGGTGACAGTACCCGCGTCCTTGTCGTAATCCAGGCGGATTTTCAGCTCGGAATCGCCCTCGAAAAGTTTGTCGTCTTTCAGGGCTGCAAAGCGCAGTTTGTCCTCGGCGTCCGAAGCGTTCGAAATCAACTCACGAAGGAAGATCTCTTTGTTCGAATACAGAGAGTGGATCATCAGGTTAAGCAGCTGCTTAACTTCTGTCTGAAACCCCAAAGTCTCTTTGTTTGCTTCAACCGTCATGGCTTTTGGTTCTCCTGCTGTCTTGGATCGGTGGAGCGGCACGGGCAGGAAGGCAGTTCCAAAACACGCTGTGAATACGTCCCTGTACGCTCGGCTCCGCCATCCATGGCTCCGCACGGTTTTGGAACTGCCTTCCTGCCCTTGCCACCCGACTGTCGTGTTAGGTCTGCAGGAAAAATGGGGCCACACCGGGGCATTTCAAGCCCCGGATTGGTCAGGCAGGATCAATCTTCGAGGAGGAAATGGGCCCGGGCGGTAGCAATGGGCTCGGAACGGGATTTCTGCCAGGCGGTGACCATCACATTGGCCACGCGGTTGCCCTGCCGGGTCAGCCGGCACTCGGCAAAGGTTTCCCGGTTCAGGCCGGCACGCAGGTAGTCCAGGGAAAAATCCACGATGCGGGGCATGCGCAGGGATTCACGGGACATAATCAGATAGATGTTCGCCGACATCTCCATGAAGCCACCAATCACGCCGCCGTGAATGGCCGGCAGGATCGGATTGCCCAGGTTGGATTCCTTTTTTGGCAGCCGAAAAATCAGGTCATCTCCGAAACGCTCACATTGCAGCCCGATCCAGGTGGCATAGGGAATGCTTTCGAGCATGCGGGAGAAGTCACCGGTTTCCTGGGTGTAACGGAGGATTTCCGGATCGGTCATTTGGCACCTCCGGCGATCAGGTCACGGTAATGTTTGGGGCTGGCCTCTTTGCCGATGCGCATGAAGGTGGCCACGCAGTTGGCAATGGTTTCCCCGCCCTCCTGGTAGGCCTCACAGCGGGTGAAGATGATGTTGCGGGTAATCCGATAGGTTTCCGCGCGGGCGTAGACCGGTTTGTGGGGATGCGCCGGTCGCATGTAGTCCACCCGCAGGTCAAGGGTCGGGCACAGCTCGAAATCCTCCAGGGCACAAAGAATGACGCAGCCGGAGGTGGTGTCCATAAGAGTGGTGATCGCACCACCGTGGATGACGCCGGTATCCGGATTACCAATGATCCGGTCACTGTACGGCAGGCACAGGGTCAGCGTGCCGTCACCAGCGTCGGTGACTGACAGACCCAGCTCGCGGGCCTGGTTCAGGGTTTCGATAAACCGGGTTACACGGTCTATTCGGGTTTGATTATCCATTCAGGAGAATCCTGTTGATCAGTTGGTTTTTTCGGCCTTGCTCGCAGCCGGCTCCTCAAACACTTTTCCTGAGCGTAGCGCCTCCAGAGCATCGGAGCAGAATTCCCGACGGTAGAGCACAATCACCACAATGGTGGAGGCGGCTATGAAGGCAACGGGATGGAAGAACCAGGCGACCACCGCCAGCGCGTAATAAAACGACCTTAGCCCCAGGTTGAAGGCATCCCCGGCCATGTTACAGATGTTGCCGGCACTGCGGGCGAAGGCCTCCCGGGCTGCCGGACTGGTCTTGGTGTCCTCGGCCAGGGGTGCACTGCCAACCATCACCGCGACGAAGTTGTACATTCGCATGGACCAGGTGAATTTGAAAAAGGCATAGACAAACACCACCAGCAGCACCACCAGCCGCAATTCCCAGATCTCCCGGGTCGGCACCGCGCTGAAGGGCATAGCAGCGAACACCTCCATGGCCTCGCTGGTGTAACCCAGTGCAGTGATGATACCCGCCAGGATCAGCAGACAACTGGAAGCGAAAAAGGCGCCGTTGCGTTCGAGGTTACCCACCACCGAGGTATCGGACATGCGATTTCCCCGCCTGAGCATCACCCGCATCCAGTCTTCCCGATAGAGATCCAGAGTGTTCGACAGGCAGGGCCTGTCAGCAGCCCGGCGTTTCGAGTACTGGGTGTAGCCAACCCAGCAGATGAAGAACCAGAGCAGCGAGGCAAGCTCGAGCAGATTGTTCATGGAAGGCCTTAGTCAGGAATTCATAACGGGGAAAGGAATCGGTTACCCATAATACGTCAAGACAAGGCGCCTCTCCAGAAAACGGGCGTTTTCAGGCTCACCCAACCGTGTAATTATGTATAGAACCAACATCCACCAGGCACCCAGGTACTACAGGAGGTAACCGTGCTTCGTTCCAAATCCCGATTCGGGCTGGTGTTTCTTGCCCTTGCGTTCATTGCGGGGTGCTCTGTTAACCCTGTCACCGGCGAGAAACAGCTGTCGCTGATCCCCGAAAGCCAGGAGCTGGCCATCGGAGCCGAACAGTATGTGCCGACCCAGCAGACCCAGGGTGGTCGGTTCTATATCGACCCGGAACTGAACCTCTACGTGAGTGAAGTGGGCCAGAAGCTGGCACAGGTGAGCGACCGCCCCGACCTGCCCTATGAATTCGTGGTGTTAAACAACAGCGTGCCCAACGCCTGGGCGCTGCCCGGGGGCAAGATCGCCATTAACAGGGGCCTGCTCACCAAGCTGGACGATGAGGCTCAGCTGGCGTCAGTGCTGGGCCACGAGATTGTTCACGCCGCCGCCCGGCACAGCGTCCAGCGCATGCAACAGGCCCAGCTGATCAGCCTCGGCGTGGCCGGGCTCGGGTTTGCGGTGTCCGATAACGAGTGGGCCGGCCTGGTCATGGGCGGTGCAGCCCTCGGTGCACAACTCGCCCTGGCCCAGTACAGCCAGGGGGATGAGCTGGAGTCTGACCACTACGGCATCAATTACATGAAGAAGGCCGGCTACGACCCCCAGGCGGCAGTGGAGCTGCAGCAGCTGTTCCTGGAACTGAGTGAAGGCCGTAACCAGGGCTTTATCCAGGGCCTGTTCGCCACGCACCCGCCTTCGGCCAGGCGTGTGGCGGAGAACCGGGAACTGGTCAGCAAGATCGGCGCCGGCGGGTATCGGGGCGCGGATGTCTATCAGCGCAAGCTGGCCAGGCTGAGGGAGCTGCAGCCAGCATACGACGCCCATGACGAGGCCCTGAAACTGGCCTCGAACAAGGACTATGAGGCTGCCCTCACCAAGATCAACGAGGCGATCCGTATCCTGCCCCGGGAGGCCATGTTCTATTCCCTGAGAGGGCGTCTCTACCAGCAGCAGAAGGAAATGGCCAAGGCCGAAGCCGATTTCGACAAGGCCGTCTCGCTGTACCCGGAGATGTTCGAGTATCAGCTGCGCAGCGGTCTGAATGCCCTGGCCCTGAACAAGGTCGACAAGGCAAGGAAACACCTGACCAAGGCCAATGAAGTGGTACCCACATCCATAGGCTATCTGCGTATGGGCGATGTTGCCGTCAAGCAGAAACGCCGTGACGAAGCGGTGGCCTATTACAGCCAGGCTGCCAAAGCCGGAGGCGATGTGGGCGAGGAAGCCGAGCGCAAGCTGGCCGCGATTACCCAGTAGTGCCCTCTGCTCGCCTCAAACAAAGCCGGGAACCGCGACAGCGACCCGGCTTTTTTATTGTTCAATCTCCAGTTGCCCCAGCGACGGCAAAACTTCGTCACTGCCTGCATTGACTTTTAGAGCATTAACTCTAAAAATCACTGGTATCAACAACAGACTATGGACGACGGCCATGTTGCTCAAACGTATCCAGCCGATGATGTTCCAGGCGCGCCGACTCTACGTGGACATAATGTTCCAGGTGATGGGGCGGGCCTTGCAGGCAGTCAGTGAAGTGGACGAGACCGTGCAGAATGAGGCCCGGGCACTTCCGGAAGGGCTGCTGTTCGAAATGATGGTCATGCCCGAGGGCCCTCGCCTGATCGTGGAGCACACCGGGGACGGCCATTTCCACTACCACGGCCAGTCCGCCCCGCGGCCGGTGGACCTGTCGATCCAGTTCAAGCACATCGCCCATGCTTTCCTGGTGCTGTCCTTCCAGGAAAAGACCTCGGAGGCGTTTGCCAATGACCGGATGCTGGTGGATGGTGACGTCAGCTATGCGGTACGAATGACCCGTGTGCTGAACAGGCTGGAGACCTTTATCCTGCCCAAACTGATTGCCGAGCGGGCGGTAAAGGAGTACCCCGCCAACCTGCATCTGCCGGAAAAACTGATCAGTGCCGCCCGGATCTACCTGAAGGTTGCCACCAATTTTGTCGAGACAGTGAGACCCTAAATGAGCCAAAAATATTACGAGTTCTTCTGCCCGGTCAAAGTCATTGCCGGCAAGGCTGCGCTTGAGCATATCCCTTACGAACTGACCGGCCTGGCGGCCAAGCGGCCCATGATCGTCACCGACAAGGGCGTGCGCGCGGCCGGCCTGCTGGACCCGGTGATTGCCGCCTGCGAGGAGAGCGGGCTGGAGATCGTCAGCATCTATGACGACGTGCCGCCGGACTCCTCCACTTCCGTCGTCCGTGATATCGCCGGTATTTACCGGCAGGAAAAGTGCGATGCCATCATCGCGGTGGGCGGCGGGTCGGCTATCGATACCGGCAAAGCCGTAAACATCCTGGTGTCCGAAGGCGGTGACGACATTGCCAAATACAGCGGCGCCGGCATTCTCAAACACCCGCTCAAGCCGTTCTTTGTGGTACCGACCACCGCCGGCACCGGCTCCGAGGTCACCGCCGTGGCGGTGATTACTGACGAGAAAAAGGGCGTGAAGCTGCCGTTCACCTCCTCTTTCCTGCTGCCCAATGCCGCCATCATCGACCCGCGGATGACCCTGACACTGCCACCGCACATTACCGCGGCGACCGCCATGGATGCGATGACCCACGCCACCGAGGCGTTCACCTGCATGGCGAAGAATCCGCTGAGCGACGCCTATGCCACGGCCGCCATCAAGAAGATCAGCCAGTCGCTGCTGAATGTAATGGATAACCCGAAGGATACCGAAGGGCGACTGGAGCTGGCCCAGGCCTCGACCATGGCTGGCATTGCCTTCTCCAACTCCATGGTTGGGCTGGTACACTCCCTCGGCCACGCCACCGGAGCGATCTGCCACCTGCCCCATGGCCTGTGCATGAGCCTCTACCTGCCATACGTGCTGGAGTACAACCTGGAATCAATTCGGGAGCCCCTGGGTGAGTTGCTGCTGTATCTAGAGGGCCCGGAAGTCTACTCGGCGACACCGGCCGCCCGCCGTGCGGAAGCGACCATTTCTGCCATCCGCAAGCTGCGGGACCAGCTCTACAAGCGCTGTCAGCTGCCCCGGACCCTGAAGGAAACCGGCAAGGTGCTGGAAAGCCAGCTGGACCATATTGCCGAGATGGCCCTCGATGATGGTTCGATCATGTTCAACCCTAAGGAAGTCACTCTCGAGGACGCGCGTGCAGTATTGCGCCGGGCCTGGGCCTGAGCAACGGGCCTTCGGGCCCGTTTGATCCACGGCAAAAGAAAGAACCGAAATAATTGAAATCGGCCCGCAATACAGTAACAATTGCACCGCAAGCTGGCAGGGAGGTAGCCGGATTACCCTGAAAAAAGTTCACGACGCCCTCAGAGTCCGAAAATGAATGACCGAAAGCCCTCCCTCCTGGCCCTGCCCTTCCTGTGTCTTCTGTCCGCAGCCCTGCTTTTCCCGATAAAAGCCAGCGTAGCCTCCGAAAAACAGACCGTACGTTTCAACGTTTCTCCGAACGGTTATCCACCCTACCTCATCGTCGAGAACCAGACGCCTTCGGGCATCATGTGGGATGTGATGTCACTGATTTCGGATCGACTTGGCTATGAACTGATCGCCGAGAAGGTGCCCCGTAAACGGGTAGATCAGATGCTGCTTGAGGGTTTTATCGATGCCACACCCCGGGCCCGGGAATGGACCGATGAGCCGGAAAAGTTCCTGTTCACTGATCCGGTGGTGGCCATCGAGGAAGTCTTCTTCATTCCTAAGAATTCGGAACTGGCGTACCGAACCCCGGAGGACCTGTTCTCACGGACCATCGTGACCCATTTGGGCTACATCTACCCGGCACTGGAACCGCATTTCGAATCCGGCAAAATCCAGCGCTTTGATGTGGCCCGGGATAGGGACATGTTCCTGTATGTGCTGCACGGAGACCGGTTCGACGCCGCCATTGCCGACCGGCTGGTGGGCAAATGGTTCCTGAGAAACGAAGGTCTGAGGGACGGCTTCCGCACGTCCGCGAAAAGCATCAGCACCTTCGGGTTCAGGATCATGCTGCGCAAGGACTGTCAGGACTTCGCCAAAGCATTCAATCGCGAACTGGCCAGGATACGCGAGAATGGCGAGCTGGACGCCATTCTCGCGAATTACCGCTGACCCGGTTCACTCAAGCCGCCGCAACAGCAGCATGGGCGAGACGCTCAGCACTGGCCGCAACTGCCAGCGTCCGAACACGGAAAGCACGACGGCACTGATCAGAGGGATCGGAATGATGACCTGCCAGTGCCAGCTGAAGCTGCCCTCGAACATTCGGAACTGCAAGGCATAAACCGCTGCCTCTGCGGCAACCACACCCAGCAGGCCGGCAAAACCACCCAGCACTGCAAACTCCAGCATGGTACTGCGCACCAACAGCGACTGGCGCCCGCCCAGGGTCCGGAGCAACGCGCCTTCCCGCTGACGATCCCGGAGTGTGGCACTGACCACGGCGGCCATCACTACCAGCGCAGCCGCCAGGATCAGGGCCAAAATAGCCTCAATGGCCCGGGTCACCTGCTGTACGATTTCCTGTATCCGGCTGATGATATGGTCGATCTCCAGCACCGATACGGTCGGGAACTGGCGTGAGAAGGCGTTAAGCGCCGTCTTCTTCTCTGGCGGGAGATAGAAACTGGTGATCCAGGTGGCGGGCAGTCCTTCCAGGCCACCGCCCGGGGGGAAGGCCATGTAGAAGTTCGGTTTCATGCTGTCCCACTGGACGGTACGAATGCTCGTCACGGCCGCAGTCACCTGCTGCGCGCCGATGGTGAAGGTCAGCTCGTCTCCCAGTTGCAGGCCCAGCCTTCCGGCCAGTTCTGCTTCCACCGAAACGCCTTCCTGGTCGCCATCGGCAAACCACTTGCCTTCGATGATCTCGTTGTCTTCCGGCAGAGAATCCATCCAGGTCAGATTGAGTTCGCGATTGAGCGCACCAATAGTTTCGTCCTTGCTCACTGCTTCCTTGACCGGCTGGCCGTTCAGCTCGGTGAGCCGGCCCCGGACCATGGGATAGAGTTCTTCCAGTGGCTGACCCTGGTCGTCCCAGAAACCGGCCACTTCATCCACGGTATCCGGGGCGATGTTGATCAGGAAATGGTTGGGCGCATCGTCCGGCAGCTGCGCCTGCCAGTCATTCAGCAGCGAGGTGCGGACCAGCACCAGGGTGGCTGCCAGCATGAGCGTCATGGCGAAGACGGCAATCTGGGAAAGGCTGGCGTTGCGGTGCCGGTACAGGCCGACCAGAGCCAGGCGCCAGGCATTGCCGCCACCGCGAACCCGGCGCAATACCATCACCATCCCCCACCCGAGCAGCCCCAGGGCCGCAAGCAGCAGCGCCAGGCCACCGAGCAGTGACACTACCAGGGCCAGTTCACCGGCGTAGAGCCAGACCAGTCCGAAAATAGCGACAACTGCCACCAGCATATCCGGCCAGGCCTCGCGGCCGCGCTCTCCGGGCTGACTGCGCAGTACCCGCATGGCCGGGACATTGCGCAGGCGCCGGATCGGCGGGAAGGCGAAGGCGAACAGGGACACCAGGGCGGTCAGAAGCGCGGGGGCGAGTGCGGCTGGATCCAGGGAGATGTCCACCGGGCGTTCCAGCACATCACTGAGCATGGACGCCAGCAGCCAGAACAGCGGCAGGGCCACCAGCAGGCCTCCGACGATGCCGGTAATGCCCCACAGGAGCAATCTTCTAAGGTACAGCCGGCCGATGCCGGCGCCATTGAGCCCCAGGGTTTTCAGCAGCGCCACTGTATCCCGCTGGGACAACGCATATTGCCGGCTGGCCACAGCGACCGCCACGGCGGCCAGCAATACCGCCAGACTGCCACCGAGCAGGAGGAAACGCTCGGCCCTCTGCAGGGAGCGGGAGAAAGTCTCACCGTCCCGCACACCCTCCCATTCATGGCTGGGTTCCAGCCTGGGTTGCAGCCACTCGTAATAACCTTCCAGAGCGGCTTCCTCACCTGCAAACAGGTACACGTATTCCACCCGGCTGCCTTCCTGCACCACGCCCGTGGATGGCACGTCGTCCTTGTGCATCATCACCCTCGGAGCCAGCGCAGACAGGCGGAAACCGCCGTCAGGCTCCCGGATCAGCAGGCCGGAGACCGTCAATTGGCGGTTCCCCACTTCCAGCGAATCGCCAATCTGCAATTCAAGCAGGCGCAGCAATCGGGGATTGATCCAGACCTCTCCGGCTTTCGGCCCGGACTGTACCAATTCCCGGGGGCTGTCCGGCCCGGTCTGGATTTCGATCTCGCCCCGCAGGGGGTATTCATTGCTGACCGCCTTGACGGACACCAGCTGGAAGCCACCGCCGCCGAACACCATGGTTGAGAATTCAACCATCTGCCCTGTCTCAAGGCCCCGGGCATCGGCTTCCTGCAACCACGAATCCGGGATCGGCCGGCCATTTTCGGCTTCAAGTTGACGATCCGCCGCCAGGAAAGAGCTGGCGGAGGTAACCAGGGTCCGTTGCAGCTGGCTGGCAAACAGCGCAATGGTCGCCACCGTGGCGACCGCAATCACCAGGGCCGCGAGAACGACCCGCACATCCCGTTCGCGCCAGTCCCGGCGCACAGACATGAGTTTCTGTTCGGCCGCCATCAGGACACCGGCTCCCCGAGCTCATTGGACTCAGGCTCAGTCAGTTGTCCCGCTTCGATGTGGAACTGCCTTGAGCACCGCGCCGCCAGGTGCTCATCATGGGTAACCATCACCAGAGTGGTGCCCTGCTCCCGGTTGAGTGCCATCAGCAGGTCCGAGACCGCCTGGCCGGTGCGGTTATCCAGATTGCCGGTAGGCTCGTCGGCAAACAGGACCACGGGCTCAGAGGCGAAGGCCCGGGCGATCGCCACCCGTTGCTGCTCGCCACCGGACAACTGCCGCGGCGTGTGGGTCAGGCGTTCACCGAGGCCGACCCGCTCGAGCAATTCCCGGGCGCGCTTCTCCGGATCCTCGATGCCAGCCAGCTCCAGCGGTAGCATGACGTTTTCAAGAGCGGTCAGCGCCGGCAGCAGCTGGAAAGACTGGAAAACGAAGCCGACCCGGCTTGCCCGCAATTGCGCCCGTTGGTCTTCGTTCAGCTGGCTGATGATGGCGCCGTCAAGTTCCACCAAACCCTCGGTTGGTGTATCCAGCCCCGCGAGCAGACCCAGCAGGGTAGTCTTTCCGGAACCGGACCGGCCGACAATGGCTACTGATTCTCCACGATTGATTTCCAGGTTGACCCCTTGCAAGATCGTCAACGTATCGGTTTCCAGGCGAACCCGATGAGTCAGGTCTTTCGCTCGCAACATCGGTGGCTGGCTTTCAGGCGTCGGATTGGTCATCTGGTTCACGGGTACTCCCGGGTCAATGGTTTAAAACGTTTTATCAAGGTAAACGAATTGTCTATGGATACGCTATTGCTGCACACCAGATCAATCCTTCTGGTGCTGTTCACCACTCTGGCCGCTCCTGCACTGGCCAGCCAGAACACCATCCTGATCATGGGTGACAGCCTCAGTGCCGCCTATGGCGTGCCCTCCGAAACCGCCTGGGTCCAACTGCTGCGCCAGCGCCTGGATGAGAATGGTCTGAGCCACTGGCAGGTGGTCAATGCCAGTATCAGTGGCGAAACCACCGATGGCGGCGCGAGACGACTGCCGGAGCTGATCGAGAAGCACGGCCCCGAGGTCGTGATCATCGAGTTGGGTGGCAATGACGGGCTACGGGGTTTCCCGCCCAACGTGATCGAATCCAACCTGGCGTCCATGATCGAGGATACCCTGCAGTCCGGCGCGAAGGCATTGCTGGTCGGTATGCAGATGCCGCCCAATTACGGACCCCGCTACACGCAGATGTTTGCGGAGCTGTACCCGACTCTGTCGGACCGGTACAACACCGAACTGGTTCCCTTCTTCCTGGACGGTATCTACAACCTTGAGGAGATGATGCAGCCAGACGGTATTCACCCGAGCGAACAGGCGCAACCGAAGCTCCTGGACAAGGTCTGGCCGGTGCTCGAACCCATGCTGGAGGAGGCGCGTACGGCCGCCACCGGTTCATGACAGGTGGTTGAGGAAGCCGAGGGCACGCCGTTCCGACCAGTAGAAACCGTCCCGGGCGTGCTCAACAAAGCCGACATGCCCACCCCACCGGGGTGCTTCAAGGCGCACGTAGTCGCCCAACAGTTTTCGTGACTCCGGGAAGCATTTTGCGGACAGGAACGGATCATCCGTGGCATTGATCATCAGCGCGGGTACCCGGATATCCCGAAGACGCGGCAAAGCCGAACACTGGGTCCAGTAGTCCTCGGCATCCCGGAACCCGTGCAGGGGCGCTGTGTAACGGTCATCGAATTCCCTGAAATTCCGGATCGACTCAAACCCTGCTGTATCAATAAGATCTGGGAACTTTCTCGATTTTTCCTGCATTTTTACGTGCAGGTCCCTCAAAAACCTCTGCATGTATATCCGACGACTGGGGAGTGCGAGCACCTCCGCGCTTCCGGCCAGGTCGCACGGCACGGAATAGGTCACGGCGCCGCAGATCCGACTGTCCACCATCTCACCCTGCTGCCCAAGGTAAAGCAGTGTCAGGTTACCGCCCATACTGAAGCCGGACAGGAACAGGGATTTGTAATGGCCTGCGAGGGCGTGATTGACCACGTGGGTCAGATCCCCGGTGGCGCCACTGTGGTAGAAACGGGGCTGAAGGTTCATCACACCACCACAGGAACGGTAGTTCCATGCCAGCACGTCCCACCCCTCGGCCAGCAGGGCCCGGGCCAGGCCAAGCACGTAGGGTCTGCGGCTGTGCCCTTCCAGGCCATGGGAGATGACCGCCAGACGATCACTGCCCTGGCGGTACCAGTCCAGTTGCAGCTCGTCGTCATCCATCGTGGGCAATACCTCCCGGACCGGCTCCTGCATCGGCACGGTCCGGAACAGGCTTGGCCACACCGATTGCACATGGCCATTCCTCAGCCACACCGGCGGCCGGTACCGTAACGTCTTGCTTCCGTACAATTTTTAACCTTTCATTTCAGGGGGTTGACGACTCAAATCAAAGCGCTTAATATTCGCGCCACTTCGACATTGTTCCCCGATAGCTCAGTTGGTAGAGCAACGGACTGTTAATCCGTTTGTCGCTGGTTCGAGCCCAGCTCGGGGAGCCACTTATTCCGAAAGGCCGCTGATTTCCGATCAGCGGCCTTTTTCTTTTTTTATCCTAGAATACTTTTCTCCGCTGCATAAACTCCGCCAGGACGCGGAACAGGGTAAAGCCATCCTCTGCCCCGATCAGCTCGCGAATCGAGTGCATGCCGAACTGGGGGACGCCGATATCCAGCGTAGTCACGCCCAGGTTTCCGGCGGTCAGCGGTCCGATGGTACTGCCACAGCCCATATCGCTGCGCACCACAAAAGTCTGGTGCGGCAGGCCCAGCTCATCGCTGATGTGCCGGTACAGCGCCGCGGAACGGCTGTTGGTCGCATAGCGCTGGTTGTGGTTGACCTTGATCACCGGCCCCTGGTTCAGGATCGGGCCGTGGTTCTCGTCGTGTCTGTCCAGATAGTTCGGATGCACCCCGTGGGCATTGTCCGCGGAGATCATCATGGAATGGGCGATGGCCCGGGCCTTGCCAGCACCGCACCACCGGTCCAGGACCGCAGTCAGGAATGGCCCCTGCGCGCCCTCTGCGGACATGCTGCCCACCTCTTCGTGATCGTTGCAGACCAGCAGCGCGGCCTCGTCACCGGAGGTGTGGATCAGCGACTGCAGGCCGATGTAGCAGCTCAGCAGGTTGTCCATCCGGGCAGAGGCGACAAACTCATTCCGGAGCCCCACGAACTCCGCATTTTGAGCGTCGTACAAGCTCAGCTCGTAACCCAGGATCTTGCGGGCCTTGATACCGCTTTCCGCGGCGACCTGCTGGCTCAGCAGATCAGCGAAACTGGTGTTGTCGTCCTCCGGAACCTGCATGAGCACCGGCGGAAGATCGGTCTGGGCATTGATCGAGCGATTGCTGTTGGCTTCCCGGTCAAGGTGGATCGCCAGGCTCGGAATAAACGCAACCGGCTTGCGGAAATCCACCAGGACATCCTGCACCTCACCCGCTTCGTCCAGCAGGGTGACGCGACCGGCCAGGGACAGGTCCCGGTCAAACCACGGATTGAGCAACACGCCTCCGTAGACTTCGACACCAAGCTGGAAGTAGCCTTTGCGGCGCAGCTCCGGGTTGGGTTTGACCTTCAGGCACGGGCTGTCCGTGTGGGCACCAACCATACGGATACCACTGGTGGAAACGTCTTTACTGCCGGTTCGGAAGGCCACAATGGAGGAGCCGTTGCGAATGACGTAATATCCCCGGTTACGATCCAGTGACCAGTCATCACGCTCATCCAGCTGCTCGAATCCGGCGGCATCCAGTTGGCTTTTCATGGTCGACACCGCATGCCACGGAGTCGGTGAGCTGTTCAGAAATTCAATCAAATCTTTGTTAAATTCAACGTGTTCCATGATGTTCCTGATTGATTGATAATTGCGTGGTAACAGTATGGCATGAAGCGATAACAGCTCCTACAGGCCATAGTGACATTCCTTATATCCACCCATACGGCGGAACGGAGACTAACTTGTCCCTACCCAGATTTCTCGATATCGAATACTGCCAGACCGACGATATCCTGTTCCCGACGGCCATTGCGTGGTCTTTGGCCGATGGGCAGATGAAAGCCGTAGTCATTGCCCCGGATGAGAGCTGGCTGCCCGACGACGGCGACCCGGGAGACACTGATATCCGCTACCTCATGGAACAGGGCGTTCCGCTCATCGAGCTGGTCCGGGAGTTGCACGAGGACCTGCCTGACCAGACTGTGTACGTCGACGGCCTGGATCCGGACGAGATCCTGGTGGACCTCATCTTCAGTGCCGTGGGCCACGAGCCACCGTTCGAGATTGCGCCGATCAGTGACCTGATCACCGGCCTGGATGTGGAAACTCTGGAGGATCGTCGCCATCAGCTGATGATCGAGGAAGGGCTGGAGCCGCTGCTGCCGGAGAATGGGGTGTATGCGTTGCTGTTACTGGCGCGGGAAGAGGGCTACCTGGACGAAGACTGAGGCCTGAGGGATAACCTCGTGAAGATGGGGTCAGATGAAAGCGTTCATCTGACCCCGGAGTTTGAAGTCGGGGTCTGAAGAAACCCTTCTTCTGACCCCTTGTTAGACCTCCCCTCCCCGTTTTGAACACAGGGAACTGTGACACGGGTCGACGTAACAAACCGTTACACAAGGCAGAATCGGGCCAACCGCTCACCCGTCAGGAAGCCCGATAACAATGACAAAGGTTGTACCCACTGCCCTTCGATCCACCCTGGCACCGTTCTACCTCTGCGCCCTCCTGGCCTCTCAACAGGCACTCAGCCAGGAAACCACCCCGCGGGCGGACAAACACTACATCGGCCTGATGGCCACGGCCATCAACCACCGCACCATCGGTCCGGCCGCCGAGCGCGCCTGGGGAAGCGCGGCCACCCTCGTGGTTGGCGGGCACATCACAGACCTGTTCCACGCGGAGTTGCGTGCCGGTGGCGGCTACAAGGATGCCGAGGTCCCGGACAGTGACTTCACCCTGGCGGTGGATTATTTCGCCAGCTGGTACATCGGGATGCACTACCCGCTCGGCGAATACGCCAATATCTATGGCCAGTTCGGGTTTTCCTACATTCATGGCGAGGCCACCCTCGAGAACCCGGATGCCGACCGTAACGTCTTCTACCGCAGCTTTGGCGAGGAATTCCCGGACAGTGGTTTCAGCACCAGCTGGGTGGCTGGCCTGGATTTCGAGGTCATGGAGGACACCTTCCTGGTGTTCGAGGGCGGGAAGCTGTTCGAAGACACCGGCAGTGAAGTGAACAGCTTCCAGTTCTCGGGCGGCCTGAGATACGAATTCTAGTATCGGGGCCGTTTTTCAGATTTTGTGACGGATGTGCCAGCAGCGGTGAATCCTCGGGTTGCGCTGGAAATCCTTATCCAGGGTGCTGCGTGAGACTTCCTCCACCGCAAACTCCTCCTCCAGCGCCTCATCAAGCCGGAATCTTCTGAAGTTGTTGGAAAAGATCAGCAAGCCGTCCGAGGTCAGCCGTGCCATCGCCTGGCGGACCAGTGTGGCGTGATCGCGCTGGACATCCAGCACTCCGGCCATACGGGCTGAATTGGAGAACGTCGGCGGGTCCATGAAGATCAGGTCAAAACGCTGATCCGCCGCCGGCTTCTCCGCCAGCCAGGCCAGGCAGTCTGCCTGTTCCACCATGTGTTTTTTCGGATCGGCATCGTTGAGCGCCAGGTTTTCCCGGGCCCAGTTGACGTAGGTCTTCGACATATCCAGGCTCAGGGAGCGGCTGGCCCCACCCACGACCGCATGCACCGAAGCCGCGCCGGTATAACAGAACAGGTTGAGGAAACGCTGGCCCCGGGCATGTTGCTGGATCCAGTGCCGCACCGGCCGATGATCAAGGAACAGGCCGGTATCCAGGTAATCCTTCAAGTTCACCTTCAACAGGCAGCCGTACTCGTGCACGGTAAAGAATTCGCCACTGGCCGCCTGCTTCTCGTACTGCTGGGTGCCGGTCTGGCGCTGGCGCTGTTTGCACACCAGCTCTGAGCGTTCGATCCCGAGCACTTCGGGAATCACCGCCAGAGCTTCGGCTAGCCGCTCCCGGGCCGCACGCTCGTCCACAGACTTCGGAGCAGCATACTCCTGCACGTGCACCCGGCCCTCGTAGATATCAATGGCCAGGGCATATTCCGGCATATCCGCATCGTACAACCGGTAACACCCGATGCCCTGCTTCCGGGCCCACTGGCCGATGGTCTTCAGGTTTTTCTTCAGGCGGTTTCGCAACATCGCCGCTCGCTCTTCGTTAGCGATGCGCGGGCGAATTTCCCCGGGAACATCCGGTTCCCGCGGGGTCATTGTGTTCTCCTCGGCCACCTCGAACAGCAACAGCTGGGCGGGCAATTTGCCATTGAACAGCTTGTACTGCTTGAAGCTGCGCAGCCCGATGGATTTGCCAAACTCCGGCGCGCCGGTGAACACCCCCAGGCGCCACCCCGGTACCGCCTGTTTCACGGCGTCACCGAGAGCCTGATAGAGACCCGCCAATTCCTTGCGCTCGCTCAGGCGTTCGCCATAAGGCGGGTTGGTCAGCACCAGACCACGCTCCGCCCACGGTCCCTCCAGGCTGA
This sequence comes from Marinobacter sp. DUT-1, assembly GCF_050379415.1. Taxonomy (NCBI): domain Bacteria; kingdom Pseudomonadati; phylum Pseudomonadota; class Gammaproteobacteria; order Pseudomonadales; family Marinobacteraceae; genus Marinobacter; species Marinobacter sp. DUT-1. Next base: position 43,041 of record NZ_JBNRLS010000002.1, on the reverse strand, counting down.
ACTCCTGCACTGGCCGGGCCTCCACGTGCACCACACCCTCCAGGCCGGCACGCTGAATGTTCTTCCAGGCCGTCGCGATAACCCGGGAATCCTGATCAAATCCGGCAAATCTGGGAATCTTTCCCTGCTTGCCTTCATGGGCCCGGCGTTCCGCTTCCTGTCGGAGCGCGAGCCAGACCTCAGCATCATGGCCCGGCCACTTCTCGAAACCGAACCGTTCCTGCCGGCGCCCGGGAGCGATATCCAGGGCCATCATGGCAGCCTCGATCACCAAAGTTCCGGAACCACACATAGGGTCCACAAAATCACCACCCTGCTCTGCAATCTCGGGCCAGCCGGAGCGCATCAGCAGCGCTGCCGACAGGTTTTCCTTCAGCGGCGCTATGCCCTTGTCAGTACGGTAGCCGCGCATGTGCAGGCTGTGACCGCTGAGATCCACACCAATGGAAAGCCGGTTACGATTGAGGCGGGCGGAAATCGTCACGTCCGGGTTCTTGGCATCCACCGCCGGCCGTGCCGCACCCTGGGCACGGAAACCATCGACAATGCCATCCTTGACCCGTTGGGCACCGAACTGAGTATTGCGGATGGCCTGGTTCTGACCAAGGAAGGTTACCCGGAAGCTGCCTTTTTCAGGAATGTGTTGTGCCCAGTCCACACCAAGCACGCCTTCGTACATGGCGTCCCCGTTCCCGGCATCCACCTCGGCGATATTGAGGATCACTCGGTTGGCCAGTCGCGACCACAGACAGGCCCGGTATCCCGCTTCCAGCTCCCCTTCAACCCACACCCCCGCCGGTGCGTTACGGACCGTCTCCAGGCCGAAGGTCCGAAGCTCATCTCCCAGCAGGTACTCAACACCTTTCGGGCAGGTTACGAAAAATACACGTTTAGACAAAGCGAGCTCCTGGGCAAAAATACTATCCGGGTAAGTTTCCGTTTTTCGCAGTAATTCCAATTTTACTGCGTCATTTTTAGTTCATAAAACTATAAGAAAACGGTCACATAGATGAAATAATTAGTGTACACGCGCTCAAGGTTCGTTCTACCTTGTACTTGACGCGTCGTTCCGGAGGTCTGAAAAGCCTCCGTTAACAGGATCCTGACTGCTCTGGTCAAAGCTGGCAATAGGGGGTTGTCCCGGAGGGAAACCCGGATCGCCATGACCAGTGCAGATGTGTACACGCTTGTTCTGTTAATCCATTAGTGAGGAACGGCATGAAAAGACAGAAAAGAGACATGTACGCCCGTGCATATAAAAGGGGTTATCTAGCCGGAGTGTCCGGAAAACCGAAAGACAGCTGCCCGATCGAACAACCGGAAGTCCGCCAGGAATGGCTGAACGGGTGGCGCGAAGGTCGCACAGATAACTGGGAGGGCATGACCGGCGTCTCCGGTATTCACAAACTTGCCAATGTCACATCAGCGTGACGGACATTCACCAGCAACCCCGAATCTTGATCTGATCTTTTTCTACACAATTTGACGCAGTACCAAGAGCAACCCAAACGGGGTCTCCCGCCCCGTACCATGCGAAGAAGCGCAACGGGGTTTATTCCCCGCACGGGCCCGCTAAGCGGGCCCATCTTTTTTCAGCCTCCTGACGTTTCCCGCCGAATGGCCTCCACCGCCTCTTTGATCAACGCCGGCCCCTTATAAATGAAACCCGTGTAGATCTGCACCAGTTTTGCACCCGCCCTGACCTTCTCTGCGGCACTCTCGCCGTCGGTAATGCCACCAACGCCGATAATGGGCAAACGTTCCCCGAGTTCTCCATACAGTCCCTGGATAACCCTCAGGGACGCCTCACGGACCGGGGCACCACTGAGGCCACCCGCCTCTTCCGCGTGGGGGTGGCCGGCCACGGCATCGCGACTGATGGTGGTGTTGGTAGCGATGACACCATCAAGGCCGGTGTCCAGCAGGGCGTTGGCAACAAACCGGATGCCGGTATCGTCCATATCCGGTGCAATCTTTACCGCAATCGGAACGTACTTTCCGGTCTCCTGCTCACAACGGCGCTGCTCGTCCTTGATAGCCTCCAGCAGACCTTTCAGGGAATCCCCGAACTGCAGGTCCCGAAGACCCGGGGTATTCGGCGAGGATACATTCACCGTGATGTAGTCAGCGCGAGAGTAAACCGCCGCGATTCCCTTGCGATAGTCAGCCTCGGACTCCTCGTTCGGCGTGTCCTTGTTCTTGCCGACATTGATCCCGAGAATGCCGCGGTAATGCCGGTGATCCACCCGCTCTATCAGGTGCTCCAGGCCCTCGTTGTTGAAGCCCATGCGGTTGATGATGGCCTGGTGCTCGGGCAGACGGAACATCCGGGGCCTGGGATTACCCGGCTGAGCCCAAGGTGTGACCGTCCCCACCTCGATGAATCCGAAGCCCAGAGCGCCCAGGGCGTCCAGATGATCGGCATTCTTGTCCAGGCCCGCCGCCAGCCCCACGGGGTTGGGGAAATCCAGCCCCATAACATTGACTGGCAATGCATCTATTTTTGGCGAAAAAGCGCCCAACAAGCCCAGCTTCTGGGCGACATCAAGGCTGCCCAACGCCATATTGTGGGCCTGTTCGGGTGGAAAACGGAATAACAGATTGCGAATAACGCCGTACATCAGATAACTCCCTGAATGTCAGTGGGCGGGAGTATACCGGAAGTTTTCCACAGCATCCTGTCCGCTTGTCCAATCCCCTGTAACTGCTTGTCTTTGTAACACCTCGTGAGCTTTTCCACGGAATCTGTGGATAACCCTGTTGAAAATCACGGGGCAAACTTTCAGACCCCTTGATAACTGCGCCAGCCTACAAATTGATCATTTTTTAACCAGTTTATTTTATTATGTTTTTCAATGACTTATAATTCTATGGGCACCCATGGCTACACATAGTCAAGGTTCTTTACATCGTCACCGAATTGCAACCATGTGCATAAATCGCTCGATCAGGCGTGTAACGCCCGTCCCCACAGGAACGGAGTTTAACGTTATACTTTCCGGGACACTCAACCGCCGGAGCCATTCCGAATGCAAGACCCCGTTTCCACAACGTCCAGCACCCAGGATGCCCTGAACAAGGAAATGAAAGCGGCCTCGCGGGTCACCATAATCGGAATGATTCTTGATGCGATACTGGGTGTGATAAAAGTCATCGGCGGTGCACTTTTCAACTCCCAGGCGCTGTTTGTTGACGGCATCCACTCCTTTACCGATGTCGCTTCTGACTTCGTCGTACTGGCAGTAATGCGTGTATCCCGGCAGGAACCGGACGAGAATCACCCTTACGGCCACCAGCGCATCGAAACCTTTGGTACTTTGCTGCTCGGCAGCATTCTCATAGCCGTGGGCGCCGCCCTGGCGTGGGAAAACATCCTGCGTCTCATCGAGGGCGGAATCAGCCAGGTGCCCGGCTGGCCGGTTCTGGTTGCGGCTGCCTTCTCGGTTGCCGGCAAGGAGTGGATCTACCACTACACCCGTCATGTGGGCAAGGCGATCCGGTCGGACCTGATCATCGCCAACGCCTGGCACAGCCGCACCGATGCCTTCTCCTCTGTTGTTGTGCTGCTCTCTACAATCGGCGCCATGATGGGCTGGGAATGGCTGGACGTGCTGGCTGCGGTGGTCATCGCGCTGATCATCATCCACATTGGCTGGAAGTTCACCTGGGACAGCGTCAAAGAACTGGTGGACACCGGGCTCTCCCAGGAAGACACCCAGAAGCTGAAAAGCATCGCACGGGAGACCGACGGCGTTCGCAATGTCCATGAACTGCGCAGCCGCCGTATGGGTCATGACATCCTGCTCGATGTGCACCTGGTGGTAAGGCCGGATATCAGCGTCTCCGAGGGCCACCAGATCGGCATGCAGGTGGTGTCAGGCATGAGGGACGCCCTGGAAAACATCCGGGATATCAACTTCCATATCGATGCCGAGAATGACGAGGACCAGTCCCCCACCTCGGAGCGACTTCCCTCCCGGGAGGAAATACGCCATGCACTTTATGAGCAAATCGGCGAATTGCCAGCCAACGGCCGGCTCAGACTCCATTACCTGAAAAACAAGGTACATCTGGAACTGTTCTTCGACGCGCCGGACAAGTCCGGCGATATCACCAGCGAGAAAGTGCGTGAAGCCCTCGGCCATTATCCCTGGTTCGGCAGCGTGAGGATCTGGCTGGGCGAGCCGTAACAGCCGCCCTGCCCGCTCAGCCCCGGCGCTTGGCCTCCATCCGGGACAGGAATTCCTGCATGATCAGGGTGTAGAGCTCGCCACCGAGGAACTTGTCCTCGACACCGGAATCGACACTGGGGTTGTCGTTCACTTCAATCACTGCCACCCGGTTGCCCGACTGCTTGATATCGACCCCATAGAGGCCGTTACCGATCAGCCGGGTGGAATTCAGTGCCGCCTGGATCACGCCTCTGGGCACTTCATAGGTGGGCATGGTCTCGAAGCCACCGCTCTCCACGTTGGACTCTCCATGCTGGTAGATCTGCCAGTGGCCCTTGACCATCATGTACTTGCAGGCATAGATCGCACGCCCGCCCAACACTCCGATCCGCCAGTCATAGTCCGTGTACAGATATTCCTGTGCCAACACCAGGGCTGACTGCCGGAACAGCTCCCGAAGACCCGCCCGTAATTCCTTTTCATCCCGGGCCTTGGTCACCCCTCGAGAGAAAGCTCCGTCCGGAATCTTGATGACTACCGGAAAGCCCAGGGCAGTGACTACCTGTTCAACAGCATCTTTCTGGTCCCGGGACAGGATCAGGGTCTTGGGTGTCGGCACCTTGTTATTCCTGAGCAGATCCGCCAGGAACACTTTGTTGGTGCAGCGAAGGATGGAAACGGGGTCATCGATGACCACCATCCCCTCGGACTCCGCCTTGCGGGCAAAGCGATAGGTGTGATGGTCAATGGCGGTGGTCTCACGGATGAACAGGCCATCGTACTCCGGCAGACGCATGTAGTCCCGACGGCTGATCCGCTCGACATTGATGCCCAGTTTCCGGCCTGCTTTCTCGAAACGCTTGAGCGCATCCTCATCGCTCGGCGGCATGGGCTCTTCCGGATTCACCAGCATGGCCAGATCAAAACGGTATCGACGGCGTGTCCGGGGCTTGCGCCAGACCATGGTGCTGAACCGGTCCAGGGCTGCCGCAAACAAATCCTGCTCCTGCTCGGACAGATCCGCCGGCGCCGAGGGCCGCATGGAGGCAATCTGCCACTTCTTGCGGCGCTTGAAGACCACTTCCAGGATGGGACACGGAAAGCTCTCGAACAGGGCCCGGGCAACCGGTTTCAGGTCCGGGTGCTCGGCCTGGCCAAAGTAGGTGCGGATCCGAACCTCATGGGTTGCGTCCTTTTCCTGGCGAGTAGGTTCGATTTCCGCACCGGCGGCGTCCAGCCAGCGGAGTACACTGGGGTCCAGCTCTTCCAGCTCAAGCGAGAACAGGCCCTTGCGGCCAAGATCGTTGAGGGTCATCACCGAAGGCACCACGTGGTGGCCACGGGCTTCCGCCAGCAATGAACAGTAATAGCCCTTGCTCAGGTATTTGGCGCTCTGGCACAGGTTGATGACCCGCACTCGACCAGTGGATGGCGAGGAATACTGCAGGTACTGGTCAAAGGTCAGCACATCTTCGCTGGGGTAATAGGGTGCCCAGTCTTTGGCGCGGTCGACAACTATGAGCAAACGGGACATCTGTGGCATTCCTCCCTGAAGGTTCAGCCGCCTGGATGTGCGCAACAATACGCCCGGCCCCGATATTGCACAATCACCTCGGCGTGCGTGCTTTTACGCATGCCGGCGGGGCTTGCGTACCAGCCACTCTCTACCATAATAGCCGCAACAGGGAAGCCCGCGAGCATGCACTTCCCACCGACCAGGACCCGTAAAACCATGTCTGATGTAACGCTTCGCCACGCCGTCAATACGGACCTGGACAACCTGGTGCAGCTGGAGCACCGCTGTTTCAGCGACGACCGGCTTTCCCGGCGGAGTTTCCGCCGTTTCCTGGAAGTACCCCGGGACCGCCTGATTGTGGCCGAGCAGGACGGCGATCTGGTCGGCTATTGCCTGGTGCTGATGAACGCCGCTACCCGTCTGGCGCGGATCTACTCCATTGCAGTCTCGCCGGCTGTGCGTGGCCGGGGTATCGGTGAACGACTGATCCGCGAGGCCGAGAAAGAAGCGTCCGAGGCCGACCGCATCGTCATGCGCCTGGAAGTGCGTGAGGATAATCCCGGCGCCATCCATCTCTACAAGCGCCTGGGCTACCGACAATTTGGTACCTACCGGGATTATTATGAGGACCACGGCAATGCGCTCAGATTTGAGCGCAGGATCCTGTATTACGAACCAAACCGGGAGTTTCTGCCGGTTCCCTATTACCCCCAGACCACCGAGTTTACTTGCGGCCCCTCAGCCCTGATCATGGCCATGGCAGCGCTGGATGAGAAGCAGCCGGTCACCACCCTGGAAGAGCTGAAAATCTGGCGCGAGGCCACCACCATCTTCATGCTCGCCGGCCACGGCGGCTGCGGCCCTCACGGTCTGGCCCTGGCCAGCTGGAACCGGGGCTTCGAAGCCAGTGCCTGGATCAGCCAGGAAGGCGCGCTATTCAAGGACACCGTCCGCAACGAAGACAAGAAGCGAGTGCTGGAGCTGGTGCATGAGGGATTCCTGCACGACATCGGTGCCACCGGCATCGAGCTCCACCACGACCCTTTAACCCTTGAGGGTATGGAGAGCGCCCTGCACGAGGGACGCATACCGGTCATCCTGATCAGCACCTGGCAACTGAACCGGAGCCGGGTACCGCACTGGGTCACCGTCTGCGCCATCGACGAGGAATTTGTTTACCTGCACGATCCGGAAATCGACGTGAACGCAGGCGAGGCCGTCGCAGACAAACAGTACCTGCCGGTGGACAAACGGGTCTTCACCCGGATGTCCAGCTACGGCCGCAACCAGCCCTTGCAGGCGGCGGTGATCGTGGGGCCTAAGAAAACCGGGTAATCAGCCGGTTCGCAGCGCCGCCTCCTTGAGTTCGGAAATCTCGTCCCGCAGGCGCGCGGCGGTCTCGAAATCCAGGTCGGAGGCCGCCTTGTACATTTCGTCCTCCAGCCGGGCCACTTCCTTGAGGACTTCCTCCGGCGACCGGTTGCCGGCCTTCGCCCGGTACTGCTCCGCTTCCTCGGCCGCCTTCTGACCCGGACGCTCGGCTTTACGACGGCCACGGCCGCCGCCACCGGCCGCACCTTCCATGATGTCGGCGATCTTCTTGTTCAGGCCGGTGGGCGTGATGCCATGCTCTTCGTTGAAGGCCGTCTGTTTTTCCCGGCGACGCTGAGTCTCATCGATGGCCCGCTGCATGGAGCCGGTGATCTTATCGCCGTAGAGGATCGCCTTGCCGTGCACGTTACGGGCAGCCCGACCGATGGTCTGAATGAGGGAACGTTCACTGCGCAGAAAGCCTTCCTTGTCCGCATCCAGAATCGCTACCAGCGAGACCTCCGGCATGTCCAGACCTTCCCGCAGCAGGTTGATCCCCACCAGCACATCAAACTCGCCTCGGCGCAGGTCCCGGATGATCTCCACCCGCTCCACAGTGTCGATATCCGAGTGCAGGTACCGAACCTTGATGTCATGTTCCATCAAAAAGTCGGTCAGGTCTTCCGCCATGCGCTTGGTCAGGGTGGTCACCAGAACCCGCTCCTGCACCTTCACCCGGGCGTGAATCTCGGACAGCAGATCATCCACCTGGGTGGAAGCCGGCCGCACCTCGATTTCCGGATCGAGCAGGCCGGTGGGACGAACCACCTGCTCCACCACCTGGCCGGCGTGCTCGGCCTCATAGTTCCCCGGGGTCGCCGAGACAAAAATCATCTGTGGCGCAATGCGCTCCCATTCCTCAAAGCGCATCGGGCGGTTATCCAGCGCCGAGGGCAGCCGGAACCCGTATTCCACCAGGGTTTCCTTTCGGGACCGGTCGCCCTTGTACATCGCGCCGATCTGCGGAATGGTCACGTGGGACTCGTCCACCACCAGCAGGGCATTGGGCGGCAGGTAATCAAAAAGGGTCGGCGGCGCTTCCCCTGGCCGGCGCCCGGACAGATAGCGGGAATAGTTCTCGATGCCGTTGCAGTAGCCGAGCTCCAGCATCATCTCGATGTCATACCGGGTACGCTCTTCCAGACGCTGCGCTTCCACCAGCCGGTTGTTGTCCCGCAACTGCTGCAAGCGTTCATCCAGCTCCACTTTGATATGTTCCACCGCATCCAGCACCGTCTGGCGCGGAGTGACGTAGTGGGATTTCGGGTAGATGGTCACGCGGGGCACCCGACGCAGGACTTCGCCGGTGAGCGGATCGAAATAGCTGAGATTCTCCACCTCATCATCGAACAGCTCGATCCGGATGGCTTCTTTCTCCGATTCCGCCGGGAACACATCGATGACATCGCCCCGGACCCGGTAATTGGCCCGATGGAATTCCACGTCGTTACGGGTGTATTGCAGCTCGGCCAGCCGTCGCAGGATGAAGCGCTGGTCAATCTGGTCGCCCCGGTCCAGGTGCAACATCATCTTCAGGTAGGACTGGGGGTCACCCAGACCGTAGATGGACGATACAGTGGCCACGATGATGGCGTCCGGCCGCTCCAGCAGCGCCTTGGTGGCGGACAGACGCATCTGCTCGATATGCTCGTTGATGGAAGCGTCTTTCTCGATGAAGGTGTCCGAGGACGGCACATAGGCTTCCGGCTGGTAGTAGTCGTAGTAGGAAACGAAGTACTCCACCGCGTTGTCCGGAAAGAACTCGCGGAACTCGCCATAGAGCTGCGCCGCCAGGGTTTTGTTATGGGCCATGATGATAGTGGGCCGCTGTACCTGCTCGATCACATTGGCGACGGTGAAGGTTTTCCCCGAACCGGTCACCCCGAGCAGGGTCTGGTGCGCCAGACCGGACTGGATGCCATCCACCAGCCCTTCGATCGCCTTGGGCTGATCACCGGCCGGCTGGTAGGGAGAATCGACACTGAACGCCCCGCTATGGGATGTACTGGTTTCTTGCTTTGCCATAACTGGCGGATAACCTCCGGATTTGCGCGGCGCCCGCCACAGGCGGACTTATACCATCGAGAAATTTAGCGTTACGCTGGCTTCATGATACCATCAGTGCGATCGACGGCTGGGCGAAATTCAGCCAGGACTGGCTCCTCCCCGGCCGATCGCAGCCCAATAGGACGCAGCTTTAAGGAGCTCAAGTTTGGACCTTCAACTTTCCAGCCGAGTACAGGCTATCAAGCCCTCTCCCACCCTCGCAGTCACCAACAAGGCCGCGGAACTCCGCGCAGCCGGCCAGGACATCATTGGCCTGGGTGCAGGCGAGCCGGACTTCGACACCCCCGAGCACATCAAACAGGCAGCCATTGAAGCCATCAACAACGGCCAGACCAAATACACCGCCGTGGATGGTACGCCGGCCCTGAAAAAAGCGATTATTGCGAAGTTCAAACGGGACAACGGCCTGGAATACGAAGCCAACCAGATACTGGTAAGCAGTGGTGGCAAACAGAGCTTTTTCAACCTGGCACTTGCCACACTGAACAAGGGTGACGAAGCCATCATCCCGGCCCCCTACTGGGTTTCCTACCCGGACATGGTGCTGGTTGCCGAAGGCAAGCCGGTCATCATCGAGACCAGCGCCGACACCCGCTTCAAGATTACTCCGGAGCAGCTGGAGAACGCCATCACCGAGCGTACCCGCCTGTTCGTGATCAACAGCCCGTCCAACCCGAGTGGCATGGCCTACTCCATGGAAGAGCTGAAAGCGATCGGTGAGGTGCTGAAGAAGCACCCGAACATCATGATCGCCACCGACGACATGTACGAGCCGATCCTGTGGACCGGCAAGCCGTTCTGCAACATCGTGAACGCCTGCCCGGAACTGTACGAGCGTACCTTCGTGCTGAACGGTGTCTCCAAGGCCTATTCCATGACCGGCTGGCGTATCGGCTATGCCGCCGGCCCGGCCAAGATCATCGGCGCCATGAAAAAGATCCAGTCCCAAAGCACCTCCAACCCCTGCTCCATCTCCCAGGCCGCCGCCACCGCAGCCCTGGATGGTGACCAGGCGTGCGTGGGCGAGATGGTCAAGGCGTTCAAGGAACGCCACGACTGGCTGGTAGATGCCCTGAACAAGCTGCCGGGTGTTGAATGCCTGACTGGCGACGGCACGTTCTACGTGTTCCCGAGCTTCCAGGGTGCCATCGATGCCGATGACAGCGTCAGCACCGACGTGGAGTTCGCCGAAAAACTCCTGACCGACGCGGGCGTGGCGATCGTGCCGGGCTCTGCCTTCGGGGCTCCGGGTCACATGCGCTTGAGCTTTGCCACCAGCATGGAAAACTTGGAAAAAGCGGTTGAGCGTCTGCAAAAGGCGCTTGGCTAAAAAGTTTTTGTCAGGGGTTGACGGGGCGGTATCGCCACCTTAATATACGCGCCTCGTCATACGACGACGTTCCCCGATAGCTCAGTTGGTAGAGCAACGGACTGTTAATCCGTTTGTCGCTGGTTCGAGCCCAGCTCGGGGAGCCAATATTTCGAAAGCCCGCTAATTCTCTGAGTTAGCGGGCTTTTTTGTGTTTGTTCGTTTTTTTCAGTGCTTTGTTGTTTTAGCCCTGCCAGCAGTCCCAGCCCCCCATCACTGGAAGGCTGAGGCAGGATCAGAAACCAGGACAATCTTAGAGGCCAACCACCTCAGAATGAATAGCCTCCAGAGCAGCCAAAGGATCAGGCGCCTGGGTAATCGGACGGCCAATCACGAGGTAATCGGAACCGGCTTTGAGGGCATCCGTGGGAGTCATGATGCGTTGCTGATCGCCTTTGTCGGCGCTCAGCGGCCGGATACCCGGGGTGACCAGTTTGAAGTCGGCGCCCTGCTCGGCTTTGAGCTTTGGAGCTTCCTGCGCGGAGCAGACGACGCCGTCGAGGCCGCAGTTTCTGGTCAGGGTTGCCAGGCGTGAGACCTGGGCCTCCGGGGAGTCGGTAATGCCGATGCCAGCCAGGTCTTCGGCCCCCATGCTGGTGAGAACCGTGACAGCGATCAGCAGGGGCTTATCGGCACCGAAGGATTCCAGGCGTTCGCGGCAGGCGACCATCATCTTCTCACCGCCGGAGGCGTGAACGTTCACCATCCAGACGCCAAGATCCGCGGCTGCAGCAACAGCTGCGGAAGTGGTGTTGGGAATGTCGTGGAATTTCAGGTCCAGGAATACATCGAACCCCCTGCCCTGCAGCGACTCCACCAGCTGCGGACCGGAGCGGGTGAACAGTTCCTTGCCGACTTTCAGGCGGCATTTGGCCGGGTCCAGCTGGTCGACCAGGGCCAGTGCCGGGTCCCGGGAGGGGAAGTCGAGGGCAACAATGATTTTGGGGTCAGAGGGGTTTTGCACGGTTCGGTTCCTGGGGTAAATCGTAACGGGATTATTCGGCTTCCACGCCCTGGATCGGGCGGATGGTTTCCCACTGTTTGCAGCTCGGGCAGAGCCAGTGTAACTGCTGGCCGGAGAAACCGCAGTTTACGCAGCGATAAACCGGGCGATTGGACAGGAGCAGGTGGCCGATCCGGCTAACCAGACGGCCTTCATCCGTGGTCATGCCCTTTTCGTAACCGGCCATTTCAACCAGTCTCAAAAGTCCCCGCACGGACGGACGGCTTTCCAGCTCCTGGCGCAGCAGGTCAATCGATGCAGGTCGCCCGGAAGAGCGTTCGACGGATTCTACCAGAGCCAGCAGCAAACTCGTGCTGGGATATTTCTCGTAGAGTTTGCGAAGCTTCTTTACCAGGCGGCCGACGTCGCCATGCTCCCGTTCAAGCTTCATGAGGCGGTCAATCGCTTCCGGCCCGAACTCCGGGTTCTGGTCGAATACCTTGAGGCTTTCCTTTCCAGCTTCCCGGAAGCTGCCCTGTCGAATCAGGAGACTCATCAGGATCAGCGTGGCGCGGACGCAGGAGCGGTCGTATTCCAGGGCTTCCTTGGCCAACTTCTGGGCCGTCCATCGATCGTCGTGTTTCAGCGCCTTCTCGGAAAGCTCACAAGTGATATAGGCCAGAGTCTTGAACAGCGCTACATCGGAGTCGCCCTTGGCCAGGGTGCGGGCCACGTCGGCGGCCTTGGCCCACTCGCGTTCCTGCTGATACAGCTCGATCAGCTGAAGCGCAGCATCGCGGCCGTATTCCCGGTCCCCCATGATCTGGTGCAGGAGCGCTTCGGCACGGTCCAGCAGGCCGGCATTCAAGTAGTCCAGTGCAAGTTCCATCGTCACCTGTGGCGAAAAGCGACCGGGCAGTTCCGGGCGGGCCAGCAGGTTCTGGTGAATCAGAATGGCGCGATCTGTCTCGCCCTTATTGCGGAAGTGATTGCCGATGGAAAGGTGCAGGCTGACGGTGTCTTTGTTGACGGCCAGAGACTGCACGAAGTTCTCGACCGCCTGATCCGAATAATTGGTAAAGAGGAATTGAAGGCGATCGCGGACCGAGTCTTCGTCAGAGATGGCGGTTCCGGAACTGCGGTCATTGCTGCCAAGCCGACCAGCCATCCAGCCGGCCGCGACTGCCGCGGTCAGCAGCAGCCATTGAAGCACGATATCCATTAAAGAGTCCGGTCGTTCTGAGCCCTGGATTTCTCCAATGCCTGCTCGGCACGATCAAGTCGTTTCTTGAGGGTTCGCCGCGAGACCGATGTCCGGACGGTCGCCAGCATGGTCATCAGCACACCGAAAAGCGCACCAATAACAAACGCCATGATAATCCAGACGGCCACGCCGTGGGGCTGGGTCTCGAACAGCAGGAAATTGAGGGAGACCGCCATCTGGTTATTCAGCGAAAATACGAGTGCCAATAAAATCAGGACCAGTACCAACAGAATAATGAGGATTTTCTGCAATCCTGCCATAGCGTAAGCACTCCGTAGGGCTCAACAGGCCCGAACTTTCATATTCTCTGCGAGACCCTAGAAACCTTTTTTCAGGCTGTCATTAACCTGTTCCCGGAGTTCCTTCCCGGGCTTGAAATGGGGCACATACTTCGCCGGCAGGTTTACTGCCTCACCGGTCTTGGGGTTACGCCCGACTCGGGCCGCCCGGTGATGGAGGGAAAAGCTGCCAAATCCCCGAATTTCGATTCTCTGACCATCGGCGAGCGACTGGGACATGTGCTCGATGATAGTTTTCACTGCAAGTTCGACATCCTTTACAGACAACTGGGTCTGCTTGGAAGCAATCAGTTCGACCAGTTCGGACTTCGTCATGAGGCGCTTCCCTCTTCTTTATTATTCGGTAGTCAGTTACCGTGATTTCTTGTCCTAGTTTAGTCAAACCAGAAAAAAACACAAAAAAAACGGGCTCTTAGAGCCCGTTTTTTTCACACCAGAAGGAAACTTATTCCTTGTTGGCGTTCTGCTGCTGCATCTGTTCCTTGATGAGATCACCGATGGTGGTCGCACCAGAAGATTCAGCGGCCTTGCTGCGTACGCTTTCCAGCGCCTGCTTGTCGTCTTCAACGTCCTTGGACTTGATGGACAGGTTGATGACGCGGTTCTTGCGGTCGATGCTGATGATCTTCGCTTCGACTTCTTCGCCTTCCTTCAGCGCGTTGCGTGCATCTTCCACACGGTCACGGCTGATTTCAGAGGCCTTCAGTACCGCCTCAACCTCGTCGTTCAGGGCAACGGTTGCGCCTTTGGCGTCAACAGCAGATACAGTGCCCTTGACGATGGAGCCCTTGTCGTTCAGCTGTACAAACTCGGCGAACGGATCGCTTTCCAGCTGCTTGATGCCCAGGGAGATACGCTCACGCTCGGGATCAACAGACAGGATAACGGTCTCGACTTCGTCGCCCTTCTTGTACTCACGAACGGCTTCTTCGCCAGTCTCGTTCCAGCTGATGTCGGACAGGTGAACCAGTCCGTCGATGCCGCCTTCCAGACCGATGAAGATACCGAAGTCAGTGATGGACTTGATCTTACCGGAGATGCGGTCGCCCTTGTTGAACTTGCTGGAGAAGTCTTCCCACGGGTTGGATACACACTGCTTGATACCCAGGGAGATACGACGACGCTCTTCGTCGATATCCAGAATCATGACTTCTACTTCGTCACCGACCTGCACAACCTTGGACGGATGGATGTTCTTGTTGGTCCAGTCCATTTCGGACACGTGTACCAGACCTTCAACACCCTCTTCCAGCTCGGCAAAGCAGCCGTAGTCGGTCAGGTTGGTTACGCGTGCAGTAACCTTGGAACCTTCCGGGTAACGGCCCTTGATATCCACCCAGGGATCTTCGCCCAGCTGCTTCAGACCCAGAGAAACGCGGTTGCGCTCGCGGTCGAACTTCAGAACCTTGACGTTGATTTCGTCGCCAACATTCACGATTTCGCTCGGATGCTTGATGCGCTTCCAGGCCATGTCGGTGATGTGCAGCAGGCCGTCAACGCCACCCAGATCCACGAACGCGCCGTAGTCGGTCAGGTTCTTGACGATACCCTTGATTTCCATACCCTCGGTCAGGGTCTCGAGCAGGGCTTCACGCTGCTCGCTGTTTTCAGCTTCCAGAACGGCGCGACGGGAAACAACCACGTTGTTACGCTTCTGGTCCAGCTTGATAACCTTGAATTCCAGTTCCTTGTTCTCCAGGTGCGCAGTATCGCGAACCGGACGAACGTCTACCAGGGAACCCGGCAGGAAGGCACGAATGCCAGACAGGTCGACGGTGAAACCGCCCTTGACCTTGCCATTGATCACGCCTTTAACAACTTCTTCAGCCTCGAAGGACTTCTCCAGTACTTTCCACGCTTCGGCACGCTTGGCCTTTTCACGGGAAAGACGGGTTTCACCAAAGCCATCTTCAACAGCATCGAGAGCCACATCGACAACATCGCCGACAGCTACTTCCAACTCGCCTTTTTCGTTGAGGAACTGGGAGGCGGGGATAACGCCCTCGGACTTCAGTCCGGCGTTAACGGTGACCCAGTCGTTGTCGACGTCAACTACGGTTCCCTGGACGATGGAACCCGGTTGCATGTCAATTTCTTTCAGGCTTTCTTCAAAAAGATCCGCAAAGCTCTCGCTCATTATGTGTCCTATGTGATCAACGCAAGTGTACTCCGTGCCGCCAGCAACACGGTCTGTTAACGATTTCCGGAATCAGCCAGCGGCTGGCAAATAACGCTGCTTCCGGCATTTCAACGACAAAAAGGTGTAGTCAGGCCTGACCTGCTGCGGCCATACACCTGTCCAACACCTCTTCTATACTCAACCCCGTAGAATCAATGACTTGCGCATCATCTGCGGGCCTGAGGGGGGCTGCGGAACGGTTCATATCCCGTTCGTCACGAACCCGTATCTCCTCTAAAAGGGCATCAATATTAACATCGACACCTGCGTCCTTCAACTGGTTAAAACGTCGCCGGGCCCGTTCCTCGGCGCTGGCCGTCAGGAAGATTTTCACCGGTGCATCCGGAAACACCACGGTGCCCATGTCGCGGCCATCAGCGACCAGACCCGGGGCCTGCCGGAAGTCCCGCTGTCGCTGCAAGAGAGCATCCCGGACCGGCTGCATGACCGCCACCCGGGAAGCGTTATCTCCACAGGATTCGGTCCGGATCTCGGAGGTAACATCCTCGCCTGCCAGCAGTACTTTCGCAGGCTGACCGGCGGGGGTCGGTTCGAAGGTCACGTCCAGGGAGGACGCCACCCTGACCAGTCCTTCTTCATCATCAAAGGAAACACCCTGGCGTGTCGCCGCCAGTGCGGTCAGACGGTACAGGGCGCCACTGTCCAGCAGGTGCCAGCCCAGCTTCTGCGCCAGCATCTGGGTGATGGTGCCCTTTCCCGAGCCGCCGGGGCCATCCACCGCGATGACCGGTGCCTTGCTGTCTGCCATTACTCACCACCTTCTGTACGGATCTGGATACCGGTCTGCTGCGCGAGTTCCACGAAGCTCGGGAAGGAAGTGGCCACGTTGGCGCAGTCCGTGATCTCGATCGGGCCAGTTGCCCGCAGGGATGCCACTGCAAACGACATGGCAATCCGGTGATCCCCGTGGCTGTTCACGGTTCCACCGCCGATTTCCTGGCCGCCATCGATAATAATGCCATCAGGGGTAACAGTCGCCTCTACCCCAAGGGCTGCCAGACCATCTGCCATCACCTGGATCCGGTCGCTTTCCTTTACACGCAGTTCCTCGGCGCCGCGGAGCACAGTACGGCCCTGTGCGCAGGTGGCCGCGATGAAGAGCACGGGAAACTCGTCGATGGCCAGAGGCACCTGTTCTTCGGGAATGTCGATTCCCTTGAGTTCGGCAGAGCGTACACGCAGGTCGGCAACCGGCTCGCCACCGATTTCCCGCTCCTCGAGCACTTCAATATCGGCACCCATCTGGCGCAGGATATTGATGACGCCGACCCGGGTCGGGTTCATGCCGACATGGCGCAGCACCAGTTCGGAATCCGGGGCAATGCTCCCGGCCACCAGGAAGAAGGCGGCAGAGGAAATGTCCGCGGGCACATCGATGGCGCAGGCGGTCAGCTTGCCGCCGCCGGTCACACTGGCCGTCGCGCCATCACGATGAACGTGATAGCCGAAGCCTTCCAGCATACGCTCGGTATGGTCCCGTGTCGGCGCAGGCTCGGTCACCGAGGTAACCCCCTCGGCGTAGAGGCCCGCCAGCAGCAGGCAGGATTTGACCTGGGCGCTGGCCACCGGCATTTCGTAGTGGATACCGGTCAGTTTATGGCCGCCCCGGATTTTCAATGGCGGACGACCACCCTCGGCGGTGTCGATCACCGCACCCATGGCGCGGAGCGGATCGGCAACACGTCCCATGGGGCGCTTGGACAGGCTGGCGTCACCGGTCAGCTCGGAATCGAACGGCTGGGCGGCCAACAGGCCCGCAAACAGGCGCATGGCCGTTCCGGAGTTCCCCAGATAGAGCGGGCCCCGCGGCGCCTGCAGTCCGCGCATGCCGACGCCATGGATGCGAACGAAACCGTCTTCCGGGCCTTCGATGGTCACGCCCATGTCACGGAATGCCTGCAGGGTCGCCAGGCTGTCTTCACCTTCGAGGAAGCCCTTTACCTCGGTAATTCCCTCCGCCAAAGCGCCCAGCATGATGGAACGGTGGGACATGGATTTGTCACCCGGAACCCGGATATCACCCTGGATGGAGCCGCCGGGCTGGAGCCGGAAGGTTACCTGCTTTTCGCTGTTGTTAGTCACGTACGCCTGTCCTGAAAGCATCTTGGTGAAGTGTTCCCGCGCCGCCTTGGCGCGACTGAAGACCCGGAGCAGCATTGCGCCATCGCCAGCGGCAATGGCAGACCGAAGCTGGTCCAGATCATGGGTAAAGTGGTCAATAACCCGGAGTACCGCATCCCGGTTTGACAGAAAGATGTCGTGCCACATCACCGGGTCGCTGGCGGCGATCCGGGTGAAATCCCGAAAGCCACCGGCGGCATACCGGAAAATATCCATATTCTCGTCTTCCCCCGCCAGGGTGTCCACGAGGGAGAAGGCAATAAGATGTGGCAGGTGGCTGGTGGCGGCCAGCACTTCGTCGTGGTAGGCCACGGACATGGTCAATACGGTGGCGCCACACCCTTCCCAAAGTGCTCTGAGCCGTTCAACATCTGGCTGATAAGCGTTGTCCGCCGGTGTCAGGATGACCTTATGATTGGCAAACAGCTTCGGGTTAGCGGCCCGGATTCCACTTTTTTCGGAACCGGCAATCGGGTGACCGGGAACGATGTGGGGAGAAAGCTCGCCGAACACGGCTTCGACGTCTGCCACAAAACTGGATTTGGTACTGCCGACATCCGACAGCACCGTGTTATTGCCCAGAAACGGCTTGAGCTCTGCAAGCACCGTACGGGTCGCGCGTACCGGAACCGCAAGCACCACAAGATCACTGCCGCGAACCGCCTGCTCCAGGGAATCGGCCGCCACATCGATAACACCCAGCTCTTCGCCGAGGGCAAGCTCTTCGGCCCGTCGGTCATAACCGACCACCTGGCCGGCCAGCCCGTTCTGTCTGATGGCACTGGCCAGGGACCCGCCGATGAGCCCAAGACCGATGATGGCAACGCGCTTGAAGAGTGGCTCGCCGTCGCCCACTTCAGCCACCCTCCCCGGCAGCGCTCAGGGCCTCGGCCAGTGCGTCGAGGAATCGCTCGTTTTCTTTGGCAAGGCCGACAGAAACCCGAAGATGTTCCGGCATGCCGTATCCGGCAATCGGCCGCACAATAACGCCGTGTTCCAGCAACGCGTGATAGATCGCCAGGGCCTGCTCTCCGACTTCCACCGCGATAAAGTTCCCTGCGGAAGGTATATAGGGCAGCCCCATGCGGTCGAAACCGTCCGCCAGCTGTTTCAGCCCTTCGGCGTTCACTTCGCGGGAACGGTTGAGATAATCCTCGTCCCCCAGGACTGCAGTTGCCGCAGCCAGCGCGACCGTATCCACGTTGAACGGCTGACGCACGCGATTGAGGATATCCGCAATCGCAGGCGAACTGATGCTGTATCCCACCCGCAATGCCGCCAGCCCCCAGGCCTTGGAAAAGGTGCGGCAGACGATCAGGTTGGGGAAACGCTCCAGCAGTTCAAGGCCGTCGGGGTACTCGATGCCGGTCAGGTATTCACAATAGGCTTCATCCAGAACCACCAGAACGTCTTCGGGAATCTTTGCCAGGAAGCTCTCGATCGCATCAGCGGTGTGCACGGTACCGGTCGGGTTATTCGGGTTGGCCACGAATACCAGGCGGGTACGCTCGGTCACGGCATCAGCCATGGCATCGAGATCATGGCCCCAATCCTTCGCCGGCACCGATACCCCTTTAGCGCCAATGGCCTGGGTCACCAGTGGGTAAACCGCAAAGGCATACTGCGAGAACACCACTTCAGAATCCGTGTCGGCAAAGCAGCGGGCAATCACTTCCAGGACATCGTTCGAACCATTGCCCAGGGTGATCTGGTTCATGCCCACACCGAAGCGCTCCGACAGCGCCTTCTTGAGATCAAAGCCGTTGCCATCCGGATACAGACACAGTTCGGACAATGCTTCCCGGGCGGCAGCCACTGCCTTTTCGCTGGGTCCCAACGGATTCTCGTTGCTGGCCAGCTTGATGATCTCGGCGGGCTTCAGGCCCAGCTCCCGGGCCAGCTCCTCGATCGGCTTGCCCGGCTGGTAGGGAGACAAAGCCTGGACACCTTTGACCGCAAGACTCTGGTAATCGACTGCCATACGAAGCCTCCTTTACAAAACGCCGATTGGGTAGGAACCAAGCCGCTTGAGCTCCACTGCCTCTTCATCAACCTCGGCCAGCGCCTTACGGATGGTCTCGTCCTCCATGTGCCCCTCGAAGTCGATGTAGAACACGTAGGCCCAGGTACCACTGGGCGATGGCCGGGTCTCGATCCGGGTCAGACTGATGCCGTGGCGGTGGAAAGGCTCCAGCAACTGATACAGGGCGCCGGGCTTGTTGCGCATGGACACCAGGATGGAGGACTTGTCGTGACCACTGGCCGGAACCTCTTCACGGCCGATGATCAGGAACCGGGTGGTGTTGTCCGGACGATCCTCGATGCTGTTGGCCAGTTTTTCCAGGCCATACAGTTCCGCCGCCATATCCCCGGCAATTGCAGCCGTACCCGGCTCCTCGGCGGCCCGGCGGGCGGCCTCGGCATTGCTGGACACGGTGATGCGCTCAATGCCATAGCGATGGGTGTCGAGCCACTGCCGACACTGGGCAAAGGACTGCTGGTGGGAATAAATGCGGGTAATTTCCTGGTCCTTGTGCTTGGGAGACACCAGCAGGTGGTGGTGAATCCGCAGCTGGACCTCACCGCAGATCTTCAGCGGCGAGGACATGAACATGTCCAGGGTGTGGTTGATCATGCCCTCGGTGGAGTTTTCCACGGGCACCACACCATAGTGGGCTGCGCCGGACTCGACCTCGCGGAAAACCGCGTCGATGGCCGGCAACGGAACGCTGACCACGGAATGGCCGAAATGCTTCAGCGCCGCCGCCTGCGTAAAGGTGCCGATCGGCCCCAGGAAAGCGATGTGCATCGGCTTTTCCAGTGCCAGGCAGGCGGACATGATTTCACGGAACAGCCGCGCCATTTCCTCTGCCGGCAGCGGCCCCGGGTTGTGCTCCTTGATACGACGCAGTACCTGGGCTTCACGCTCGGGACGGTAGAAGAACACATCCTCATCCGGATTCGCTGCCATCTTCACATGGGCTACTTCCTGGGCACAGCGGGCCCGGGCACTGATAAGGTCCATGATCTGCTGATCAATGCTGTCGATTTCATCCCGAAGTTCGCCCAGACGGGTCTTCTCGTCCGTCATGATCAGCCACGCTCCTTCGCAAATTCCGCCATGTACTGGATCAGCGCGTCGACACCCGCCTCCGGCATGGCATTGTAGATGCTGGCGCGCATGCCGCCTACGGAACGGTGGCCCTTGAGGTTCAGCAGGCCGCGAGCATCGGCACCCTTGAGGAACTCGGCGTTCAGCGCATCATCGGCGAGCGTGAACGGTACGTTCATCCAGGAACGGAAACGCGGATCAATCGGATTGGCGTAAAAGTCGTTGGTGTCGATGAAGTCATACAACTTCCTGGCCTTGCGATAGTTGATCTCACCCATGGCCTTCACGCCGCCCTGCTCTTTCAGCCATTTGAATACAAGCCCGGCCAGGTACCAGGAATAGGTTGCCGGCGTGTTGTACATAGAACCGTTATCGGCGATGACCTGGTAGTTCATCATTGTCGGCGTTTCCTTACGGGCCTTGCCGAGCAGATCCTTGCGGATGATCACGACCACCAGGCCGGAGGGACCGATGTTTTTCTGGGCACCGGCGTAGATCAGTCCGTAACGGGAGACATCCACCGGCCGGGACAGCATGGTGGAGGACATGTCCGCCACCAGGGGCACGTCACCGCTGTCCGGTGTGAAATCGAATTCCAGGCCGCCAATCGTTTCGTTCGGGGTGTAATGCAGGTAGGCGGCATCGGCATTGGTGTTCCAGGCGGACTGCTCCGGTACGGTGCTAAAACCGCTGTCCTCGGAACTGGCAACCACGTTCACGTCACCGTATCGCCTGGCTTCGGCAATCGCCTTCTTGGACCAGATGCCGGTATTGACGTAATCCGCCGAAGTCTTGTCGCCGAGCAGGTTTAGCGGGATGGTGGAGAACTGGCTGGAAGCTCCACCCTGCATGAAGAGAACGGCGTAATCATCTGAAATTCCGGCCAATTCACGCAGATCTTTTTCGGCGGTTTCGGCAATGGCCACGAACTCGTCACTGCGGTGGCTCATCTCCATCACCGACATGCCGGTACCACGCCAGTCCAGCATTTCGTCCCGGGCCTGTTTCAGCACGGGCTCCGGTAAGGTAGCCGGCCCCGCGCAAAAGTTGAACGCCCTGCTCATTCTTCGCTTTCCTCGCCTTCTATCTCTTCATCATCGGATTCTGCAATCCGTTCAACACCGACCAGACGCTCGTCTTCCTGTGACAGGCGAATCAGGCGTACCCCCTGCGTATTCCGGCTCAGGACAGACACTTCATCGGTGCGAGTCCGGACAAGGGTACCCTTGTCCGAAATCAGCATCATTTCATCGCCATCAAACAGCTGGAGCGCGGTGACCAGGTCGCCATTACGCTCGGAGCACTGCATGGCGATAACGCCCTGGCTGCCACGGCTGTAGGTGGGGAACTCGTCGATCGCCGTGCGCTTGCCATAGCCATGCTCGCTGGCAGTCAGGATCACACCACCCTCTTCCGGAATGATCAGTGACACCACATGCTGGCCTTCAGGCATCCGGATGCCACGCACACCACGGGCGGTCCGGCTCATGGGCCGCACCTGGTCCTCGGTGAACCGCACTGCCTTGCCGGCGCTGGAGAACAGCATGACTTCTGCATCACCCTTGGTGATGGCAGCGCCAACCAGGGTATCGCCCTCGTCCAGGTTCAGGGCGATCAGCCCGTTGCTGCGCGGACGGGAGAAGTTTGGCAGCGGCGTCTTCTTGACCACACCGTTTGAGGTGGCCATCAGCACAAACTGGTCTTCCGGATAATCCTTCACCGGCAGGAAGGTGGTGATACGCTCCCCCTCATCCAGCGGCAGGATGTTGACCATCGGCCGCCCCCGGGAGCCACGACTTCCACGCGGAATCTCGAACACCCGTAGCCAGTACACCTTGCCACGGTTGGAGAAACACAGAATGGTGTCGTGGGAGTTAGCAACCAGCAGTTTCTCGATGAAGTCTTCGTCCTTCATGGAGGTGGCTGCCTTGCCACGGCCACCCCGGCGCTGGGCCTGGTAATCCTCTACCGCCTGGGTCTTGGCATAACCACCGTGGGAGATGGTGACCACCAGGTCCTCTTCGTCGATCAGGTCCGCAATGGTCAGGTCACGGCGGGAACTGGTGATCTCGGTACGACGCTCGTCACCGTAGTCGTTCACGATCGCTTCCAGTTCTTCACGGATAACCTGCAACAGGCGCTCCGGATCGCCCAGGATGTCGAGCAGATCGGCGATCTTCTCGAGGATTTCCTTGTACTCGTTCTGCAGCTTCTCGGTTTCCAGGCCGGTCAGGCGATGCAGACGCAGATCCAGGATGGCCTGGGCCTGTTCCGGCGAGAGATGATACAAGCCTTCGCGCAGACCGTAGATCTCCGGCAAGTCGTCCGGGCGGCAGGCATCTTCGCCAGCACGCTCGAGCATGGCCAGCACATCACCCGGGGCCCAGCCCTTGTCCATCAGCTTTTCTTTGGCCTCGGCCGCAGTCGGGGACTGCTTGATCAGCTCGATGATCTCGTCGATGTTGGCCAGTGCAACGGTAAGGCCTTCGAGAATATGGCCGCGCTCACGGGCCTTGCGCAGTTCGTAGATGGTCCGGCGGGTCACCACCTCGCGGCGGTGGCGCAGGAACGCATCCAGCATTTCCTTCAGGTTCAGGGTCTTGGGTTCGCCGTTGATCAGGGCAACCATGTTGATACCGAACACGGTTTCCAGCTGGGTGTGGGCGAACAGGTTGTTGATCACCACGTCCGCGTTCTCGCCACGGCGCAGCTCGATCACAACGCGGATACCCTCCTTGTTGGATTCGTCCCGCAGTTCGGAAATACCCTCAACACGCTTTTCCTTTACCAGCTCGGCGATCTTCTCGATCAGGCGGGCCTTGTTGAGCTGGTAGGGAAGCTCGGTGATGATGATGGATTCGCGACCGGTTTTCTTGTCCTGCTCGATCTCGTGGCGGGCGCGGATATAGATGCGGCCACGACCGGTGCGGTAGGCCTCGACGATGCCGGCACGGCCGTTGATGATGCCCTGGGTCGGGAAATCCGGGCCGGGGATGAACTCCATGAGCTCATCC
Source organism: Marinobacter sp. DUT-1 (assembly GCF_050379415.1). Classification (NCBI taxonomy): domain Bacteria; kingdom Pseudomonadati; phylum Pseudomonadota; class Gammaproteobacteria; order Pseudomonadales; family Marinobacteraceae; genus Marinobacter; species Marinobacter sp. DUT-1. Next base: position 19,593 of record NZ_JBNRLS010000002.1, on the reverse strand, counting down.
ACGGTCAGGTCACCGTTATCAATCAGCGCCAGACAACCGTTGACCACTTCGGTCAGGTTGTGGGGCGGGATATTGGTGGCCATCCCCACGGCGATACCGGAGGAGCCGTTCACCAGCAGGTTCGGAACCCGGGTCGGCAGAACATCGGGAATCCGCTCGGTGCCGTCGTAGTTGTCGACGTAATCAACCGTTTCCTTGTCCAGATCCGCCAGCAGGGAGTGGGCAATCTTCTCCATGCGGATCTCGGTATAACGCATAGCGGCTGCGTTATCGCCGTCGATGGAACCGAAGTTACCCTGACCATCCACCAGCGGGTAGCGCAGGGAGAACGGCTGGGCCATACGAACGATGGTGTCGTATACCGCAGAGTCACCGTGGGGGTGGTATTTACCGATAACATCACCCACCACACGGGCAGATTTCTTATAGGCCTTGTTCCAGTCATTGCCCAGCTCGGACATGGCGAACAGCACCCGACGGTGCACCGGCTTGAGGCCGTCACGCACATCCGGCAGTGCCCGGCCGACGATGACGCTCATGGCGTAATCGAGGTAGGACTGCTTCAACTCGTCTTCAATGTTTACCGGCAGGATCTCTTTGGCTAACTCACCCATCGAGAAAGGTTCCTTTGCGTTATCTGGAAGTCGTGCGGGAGCCGTTTCCGGGCCCCGTATTTATTCTTCAACAAGCCGCCAAGCATACCACAGTCCGCCCTTTGCCGGGGCACTTGTGGCCAAGCCTTAACCAAACACCACGGTCTTGTTTTCGTAGGTAATCACCCGGTCTTCAACATGCGCCCGCAGGCCGCGCGCCAGCACGTTTTTCTCCACATCCTTGCCCAGGCGGACCATGTCTTCTATGGAATCGCTGTGGTTGATGCGGATGACATCCTGTTCGATGATCGGGCCCTCATCGAGGTCCTGGGTCACGTAGTGGCAGGTGGCCCCGATGAGCTTCACACCGCGACTGTACGCCTGATGGTAGGGGCGCGCACCGGCGAAGGACGGCAGGAAGCTGTGATGGATATTGATCACCTTGCCCGCGTACTTCTCGCACAGCTCGGCCGGGAGGATCTGCATGTAGCGGGCCAGGACCACCACATCGGTCTCGTACTGCCCGAACAGTTCCTCGATGTGGGCGAAGGCCTCGGCCTTGTTCTCCTTGCTCACCGGTACGTGGTGATACGGGATTTCATGCCATTCCACCATGCGGCGCAGATCGTCATGGTTGGAAATCACCGCAACGATCTCGGCATTCAGTTCCTTACTGTGCCAACGATGCAGAAGATCTGCCAGACAGTGGGATTCCTTGCTGCACATCAGGATGACCCGCTTTGGCCGTGCGGAATCGGCGATGTGCCAGTTCATGTTGAACTCGCGGGCAATGGGCTCAAATGCGGCACGGAATTGATCCAGCCCGAATGGAATAGACTCGGCCTTGATCTCGTGACGCATGAAGAACCAGCCGGTCTGGGTGTCCGAATGGTGGCTCGCCTCGGTAATCCAGCCATTGTAGGTGGACAGGAAGTTACTCACCTTGGCAACGATTCCGACCCGATCCGGGCAGGAAATCACAAGACGATAGGTATGCTCCATGAAAGCCTTTCCTTAACTTGAATCCGGGAAAGCAGGTGCGACGGGGACCCCGGTGGAAAAACACAAGGCGGGCAATCGGTACGCACCATCAAAAATGACCGGCTATCATAGCCTATCTGAACGCCTAAAACGAGGAATGGACGCATGCGGATAATTGTGTTTTCAGTGCTGATGGCTTGCCTGCCCACTGTCTGGGCCCAGGCCATTCTCGAGGGTGAGCGCTTCCACCCGGTCCAGAGCGAATATGGCATGGTAGCCACCAGTCATACTCTCGCTACGGAGGTGGCACTGGAGGTGCTCAAAGAGGGCGGTAATGCTGTTGATGCTGCCGTTACGGCGGGCTTTGCGCTGGCCGTGACCCAACCCCGTTCCGGCAATATTGGCGGCGGCGGTTTCATGCTGTTTTCACCGGGTGACGGCAGCGCTCCCGAAGCCATCGATTACCGGGAAAAAGCGCCTGCGGCCGCCAGCGAAACCATGTTCCAGGACGAAAACGGTAATGTAGTCACCAACCGTAGCCGGTTTACCCACCTCGCCGCCGGCGTTCCAGGAACGGTTGCCGGCCTGGCGCTGGCCCTGAAGCGCCATGGCACCATCAGTCTGAAGGATGCCCTGGCACCAGCCATCAAGCTCGCCCGGGACGGTTTTACCGTCCCGCACCGGTTCACCGAGGGACTGGAGCAGGCAAAGGAACGACTGCAGCGCTGGCCCGCGACCCTGGAAACCTTCTACAAGGAAGACGGCTCGACCTGGCAACCGGGTGAGCGTTTCCGGCAGCCGGAACTGGCCGCCACGCTCCAGCGGATTGCCGATAACGGCGTCAAGGGTTTCTACGAGGGTGAAACCGCCCGTCTCATCGCCGAGGAAATGAAGCGCAACGGTGGCCTGATCACCGAACAGGACCTGCGGAAATATGAACCGGCTATCCGCGAGCCGGTCCATGGTACCTATCGCGGCCACGACATCTTTTCCATGTCACCACCCTCCTCCGGCGGTACTCACATCGTCCAGATCCTGAATATCCTGGAGGGCTATCCCATTTCAGAATGGGGCCACAACTCCGCCAGCACCATCCATCACATGGCCGAAGCCATGAAACTGGCCTACGCCGACCGCTCGCAATACCTGGGTGATACCGACTACGTGGACGTACCGCTCGCCGGCCTCACCAGCAAGGCCTACGCGGAGGGTCTGCGTGAGACCATCAAACCGGACCAGGCCCGCCCCGCCAGCGAGATAGGACCCGGCGAGCCCGCCGCCTATGAAAGCCCCGAGACCACCCATTTTTCCGTGGTGGATCGCTGGGGTAATGCGGTCTCCAACACCTACACCATCAACTTCAGCTACGGCTCGGGCATCACCGTGGCCCGCGCCGGTTTCCTGCTCAACAACGAAATGGACGACTTCAGCGCCAAGCCCGGCGTGCCCAATGCCTACGGTCTGATTGGCGGAGAAGCCAACAAGGTGGAACCCGGCAAGCGCATGCTCAGCTCCATGTCTCCCACCATTGTTCGCAAGGACGGCAAGAACTTCCTGGTCACCGGCAGCCCTGGAGGCTCGAGGATCATTACCACCACTTTGCAGGTGGTAATGAACGTGATCGACCATAATATGAATATACAGACCGCGGTGAGCGTGCCCCGGATACACCATCAGTGGCTGCCGGACGAAATCCGCATTGAACAGGGCGTCAGCCCCGATACCGTTCAACGGCTGCGGGCCATGGGTCACACGGTGGTAACCAAATCCGCCATGGGTGCCATCCAGAGCATCCTGATCGCGCCGGATGGTACGCTGTATGGAGGTGCCGATCCGCGCCGGAGCACCTCATCGGCCATGGGGTATTGAACGAAACCGATTGACCCGGGTCACTGACCCGAGAGGAGGTACCATGTATCTTTCAGTACAACTCAGCTGCTATCCGCTCAAGGATGACTACAAACAGCCGATCTGGGATCTCATTGCCCGACTTGAACAATCCGGGCTGGAGGTGTATTCCGGACGTATGAGTACAGAAATCTTTGGCGAGTACGATGAAGTCATGAAGGTACTCTCGGATACCATGAAGTGGTCGTTCGAGACCTATGGCAAATCCGTATTCGTCGCAAAAATCATGGAGGGCGATCGGAGGCCCAGATGACAGCACCGCAAGGACCGGACCAGCAGAAACCGGGCGACAACAACCAGCAACCCGCGATCCCCAACCAGTTTGCCTTTCTCTGGTTGAGCGCCGCCATCTTCCTGATGGTGCTTTGGTTGCAGGATGGAGACCAGCCGCGCCAGCAGGAGCTCGCCTATTCCGAGTTCAAGACTGCCGTGGCTGAACGCCAGGTCGCAGAAGTCACCCTGAAGTCCGAGGCAATCGTCGGCACGTTCAACGATCAGGGCATGACCGACTTCAGCGCCGAAAGCCAGGCCCGGCAACCGACGACAGGCTTCCACACGGTGCGGCCGCCCATGGAGGACCCGGAACTTTTGCCCCTGCTTGAGCAGAACGACGTCACGATCCGGGCGACCAGCTCCGAGCTGCCCTGGTGGCAACAGCTGATCCAGGCGTTCCTGCCGTGGATTTTGCTGCTGGCACTGATGTTCTGGTTCTGGGGCGCTGCCCAGCGGCGGATGACCCAGGGCGGTGGCTTGTTCGACTACGCCAAATCCAAAGCCCGAAGGGCGCGTCCGGAAACCTCCCACACCAGCCTGAACGATGTCGCCGGCATCGAGTCCGCCAAGCGTGAAATCACCGAGATCATCGACTTCCTGAAAGCCCCGGAACGGTTCCGCAGGCTGGGCGCAGTGATGCCCAAGGGCGTGCTGCTGGTTGGCCCGCCGGGTACCGGCAAAACCCTGCTGGCACGGGCCATTGCAGGAGAAGCGGATGTGCCTTTCTTCAGCATCAGCGCCTCCGAGTTCATCGAAATGTTTGTCGGTGTGGGCGCAGCCAGGGTCCGTGACATGTTCCAGACCGCCCGGAAAGAAGCGCCGGCGCTAATTTTCATCGACGAGCTGGACGCAGTCGGCCGCTCCCGGGGTACCGGCCTGGGTGGTGGCCACGACGAGCGGGAACAGACCCTGAACCAGATCCTGACCGAAATGGACGGCTTCGAGGAGCACGAGAATGTCCTGGTGCTTGCGGCCACCAACCGGCCGGACGTGCTCGACAGCGCCCTGCTCCGCCCCGGCCGGTTCGACCGCACCATTACCCTCGACCGCCCCCACAAGGATGCCCGGGAAGCCATTCTGAGCGTCCATGTCCGCAAGGTTCCACTGGCCGATGACGTGAACCTGACCGAGGTCGCCGCCCGCACTATCGGTTTCTCCGGTGCCGACCTCAAGAATCTGGTGAACGAGGCTGCCCTGACCGCGGTCCGCGAGAACAAGGACAAGGTGGACGCCCAATGCTTCGACGAGGCACGGGACCGCCTGATTCTGGGCGAAGAACGGGATGCCCGGCTGACTCCGGACGAAAAACAGGCCGTGGCCTACCACGAAAGTGGCCACGCAATCATGGCCTACTTCATGCCCAAGGCAGACCCGCTCACCAAGATCACCATCATCCCCCACGGCATGGCCATGGGCGTGACCGAGCAGACCCCCAGGGAAGACCGGTACACCTACACCGAGAGCTACCTGAAAGACCGCATCAAGGTCATGCTCGGCGGCCGCTCGGCGGAAAAGATCGTCTATGGCGAAGTCAGCACCGGCGCACAGAACGACCTCAAGGAAGCCACCAAGCTATTGCGCAAGATGATTGGTCAATGGGGCATGAGCGAGAAGCTCGGCCCCATGGGGCTGAGCATAGGTGAGGAACACGTTTTCCTGGGTCGCGAAATGGGCGCTCCCCGGGAATTCAGTGAAAAGATGGCGGAAATGATCGACGGTGAAATCCAATCCAAACTGCTTGAGATGGAGAAATCCACCGTCGACTTCCTGAACGAACACCGTAATCACCTCGACGCGCTGGCCAAGGTACTACTGAAAAAAGAGACGCTGTCAGCGGAGGAAATCGACGAAATCCTGCGCAAGGAAGACGCTCGCAAAATCGCCTGAGGCTGGGCCCTCAGGCGTGTGCCACCAGCATCTCACTGAACAGGGCCAGACAGAATCCGAGCACGGCACCAAGGGGCGGCCCCCAATGCCGGTCCAGCCGGGCCTGGGGCGCAATGTCCTGAAAGATCAGATACAGGATTCCGCCGGACGCAAAGAGCATGATGCCGCCCAGTATGGCCTGATGGTCTGACAGCACAAAGTAACCAAGCAGGCCGGCTATGGGCCCCGTCAGGACCAGGGAACTCATGAATCCAAGCGTCTTCCTTGAGGTGTAGTCCGGCTGATCACAGAGCTCGCGGTAAGCATTGAAACCCTCCGGCAGGTTCTGCAGAGCAATCAATGCCGCCAGCAGTGCCGCCATCCCGGGGTTGACCACGATCAGGCCGCCAAGAGCCGTTGCTTCCGGAATGTAATCGAGCATCAAACCGGTCAACTGTGGTGCTTCCCGGCGCCTCAGACCCAGCCCCCGCTCAACCCCGAAAAACAGCAAACCTCCCAGCAGAATGAGAGGGATACTCCACAAAGAACCCTGCATGCTGGCACGCCCCTCCGGCACCAACACTACCGCAACCGCCCCAAGCAGGATCCCGCCGCCAAAGGCGATCAAAAAGTGGCGAAACTCCTGCTCAAGCCAGTTCGGCCTGATCCGTTCAAAGCTCGCCAGCAGACCACCGGCGGGGATACAGGCACCCGCCACCGCGGTCAGGACAACGATATAGACAACATCCAGAAACATCCGGAACCAACAGTCTGAAAGGAATGTTTGAATCAGGGTGTTACAGTCACCGGAAGATTCAGTTCAACCAGTAGCTGATCGGCACCCTGTTCATCGAAAACACTGCACTGCCGGCTGACAACCAGTTCGGCCGGGCGTTCCCGGCGGAGTAACCGGGCCACTTCGGCGGCACTGGCGCGGGGAATAAGCCTGACACGTGCGCCGGCACCCCGGGCAATCAGCTGCTCCTCGATCGCCCTGACCACCTCCTGTCCATCCTCTCCGTGGCTACGAACCAGCACTGTCAGCGGCTGGTGATGGCGTCTTGCCTGCTCGATACCCACCACCAGCGCCCGATGGTTGGCACCCTGGTCGTCATTGAGGAGGACAACCACACCGTAGCCGGGACGGCGCTGGAGCTCTGCCCAGAGCAGCACATCCCCCGGGGCCTGGCGAATCAGCCCCCGGGCAGTGGAGCCCAGCCTGGATCCGGGTGCCGCTGACCAGCCTACACGCCCCATCACCACCAGATCATCCGGGCCTGCCAGACCGAGAACCTCCTCAATAACACTGCCCCGGCATAACTTCAGTGCCTGGCGCAGCCCCCGGCTGGCCACAGCCCGCTGCAGGGAACGGCGTGCCTGTTCCGCAAGCGAGCGCATGCGCATCTCGAGCATGGCCGAGTCCAACGGGCGCGTGGCGCCCGAGCTTGCGCCAATCTCCCGGGCAAAGTCAAAGCCCGAACTGCGCAGCAGGTTCACTTCCTCGACAAACACGCCGAGAATGTCGTGCCCCCGCAGCGCAGCTATGTCGGCAGCAGCTTCCAACGCCGCCAGACTGAGCCGGGAGCCATCCAGAAGCACAAGCACACGGCCGGAACCGGATTCGACAGGAACGGATTCTGGCTGCTCAGTCATCGTCTTCCTTGCCTCCGTTGCCATTGCCGTTGTCCTTGTCGTCGTCCCGCTTCTTGCCCACTTCAGCGAAGGCCGAGAGGCGGTCCTGTACCTTCCGATTGAAGCTGCCCTCCGGGTAGTCACCGTTTTCGTCGGCAACGCCCGGCTCCATACCGGTCAGCAACTCGATCGCTTCGTTGATGTCCGATATCGGATAGATGGTAAAACGGCCCTCACCCATGGCGTCCCTGACATCCTTCCTGAGCATCAGGTGCTCTACGTTGCTCTCGGGCAACAGGACGCCCTGGTTACCCAGGTCACCAGCAGACCGGCAGACGCTGAAAAACCCTTCGATCTTCTCGTTGACCCCGCCTACAGCCTGGACCTCACCGTGCTGATTCATGGAACCGGTGACCGCAAAGCTCTGCTTCAGCGGCACCCCGGCAATGGCGGAAAGCAGGACACAGGTTTCGGCCACCGAAGCGGAATCCCCTTCCACACCACCATAGGATTGCTCAAAGGCCAGGCTGGCCGAAAGCGACAACTCTCCCTCTCCGGCATAGCGGCTGGCCAGGAACCTGGACAGGATCATCACTGCCTTGCTGTGGATCGGGCCACCCAGTTTGGCCTCCCGTTCGATATCCACTACCTGGCCCTTGCCCGGGCGGGCGGTGGCAGTAATACGGGTGGGCTGGCCAAACATGGAGGCCCCCAGCCGCAGTACGGACAGGCCATTCACCTGCCCCACTTCCTCGCCGGCGGTAGCAATCTTCACAACACCACGGATAATCTGCTCCATGCTACGTTCCCGAACCCGGCTGGCACGGTATTCACGCTCATCAATCGCCTGCTGGATATGGTCAGCGGTGATGAGCTCGGCCCCGGCCTGTCTGGCCCAGTGGTCCGCCTCGCTCATCAGATCCCTCAACACCCGGTCATGGGCGGTGAGCTTGCGCTGGTCACTGGCCAGACGGCTGGCGTGTTCGATCAGACGGGCCACGCCATCCCGGGTCAAAGGTCGCGCTTTGACCCCTCTCGCCATGGAGGCGATCATCCTGGCATAGAGCACGTAGCAGCCGTCGTCCCGATCAAGGTCATCTTCAAAATCCGCTTCCACCTTGAACAGGTCAAGGAAGTCCGGATCATAGTGGGACAGGAGGTAATACAGCATCCGGTCACCAAGAATCACCACCTTGACCGACACCGGAATCGGCTCGGGCTGGAGGCTGGTGGTGCTCACCAGACCGTATAGCCGCTCCAGGGATTCGATGCGGATTTCACCGGAGAACAGAGTGCGTTTGAGGCTTTCCCAGGCCATGGGCTGGGTCAGGATACGGCGGGCGTCGAGAATCAGGTAACCCCCGCTGGCGCGGTGCATGGCACCACCCTTGATCAGGGTGAAATCGGTATACAGTGTGCCCTGGCGCGCCCGATGTTCGATCTGGCCAGTCAGGTGCTGGTGATTGGGCAGGTCTTCATAGATCACCGGAGCGCCCTGCGTCTCAGCGTTGTCCACCAGCAGATTGACCTTGTAGCGCACCAGCAGGCCAGCGGGAGGGCCGTTTTCGCCGTCCTGGAACGCTTCGGCATGCTCGACCACATCCTCCCGGACCGCATCCAGATGTGCAACCACTTCGGGCAAGTGGGACCACTTCTCGCGCAGTTCGCCTATAGGGCCACCCAGGGTAATCTGCACCATTTCCTCATTGAGGGCATGGACACGTTCGCGAACTTCCTTGCGCAGCCTGGGGATCTGCTGGATGGTCTGCTGGAGTTTTTTCTGCAGTTCCTCCACCTTGGATTCGACAAGCTCCTTTTCCTCATCGGAAAATTTCTTGTACTCCTCGGGATCGATCACCTCACCATCCCGCATGGGGGCAAAGGTAAAGCCCGCCGGTGTGGTGATCATGGCAATGTTGTTACGGTTGGCCTCTTCCTGGATATCGAACAGCCCCTGGTGCTGGCGCCTGGCCATTTCTTCCTGAAGCTCCTGGATCCGGGACTGGTACTCCTCGCTCTCGAACGTGGCCGGGATGGCCGTACGTAATTCATCCGTAAAATCGTTCATGTCCTTGCGGAATTCCCGTCCCTGAGCGGCGGGGAAGCGCAAAGCCTTCGGGCGGTCGGCATTCTTGAAGTTGTAGACATGGCACCAGTCCGGTGGCACCTCCTTCTCGCTGGCGTGCTTGCCCAGAAAGCGCTCCACCAACTCGTGCTTGCCGGCGCCCGAGGGCCCAAGCACAAAGAGGTTGAACCCCCGGCCTTCCATGCTGGCACCAAACTCCAGTGCCCGCAGTACCCGCTCCTGGCCACAGGGCAGCTCCAGGTCCTCGAGGGTTTCCGTGGTCTCGAAATCCAGTTTTTCCGGCGGGCAACGGTGATAAACCTGATCAATGTTCAGCGGTGCGGGTACTGTCATCAACTACTCCTTCAGGCAAGTCGCACTTTCAAATGAGGAATCATCGGTGACTGAAAGGATAGACCACGACCAAAGGATGGTCAGGGAGTGGAAATCAGAATCGGAATGAAAAAAGAAAGGGACTGATAAAGGTCAAAAATATCAAGGTGCGACAATTTGACGCACTTTTCGTCGACGATAGATACTTTTACCTACATATTATTGCAACAAATTAAGAACATTGAGCGAACTTTTCCAGAAAGGCAGCGTCTTAAGTAGTGAATTCGGGTTTTCCTATTACCTGTTCAAGAGAGGTTAACTATGAACACGAAACCCTTTATGACCGCCACCTTTATCGGTTCCATGTTTGCGAGCAGTGTTGCGCTGGCTGCCGGAGGACCTGGTTACGGCAAGCAAGACATGACCTTTGTCGAGGAGACAGAAGCCTCTTCGACCGACACCGTTGCGGTGGACGAAAACGATCTGACCACTCTTGAGACCGATGATCTCAAATACATGCGTGAAGAAGAGAAACTGGCCCGGGATGTGTATCTGACCATGGACCAGTACTGGGGGCAGCAAACCCAGGTCTTTGCCAAGATCGCACTGTCAGAAGAAGACCATACGACCACCGTTGACTACCTGCTGGACAAATTCGACGTGGAAGACCCGGTGGTAAACGACACCATTGGTGTATTCACCAATGAGGAGCTTCAGGCGCTTTATAACGAGCTCGTTGCCAAGGGCAAGACCTCCTTTATCAACGCCCTCTATGTCGGCGCCCTGATCGAAGAGAAGGACATGCGGGACATTCTGGCGGCCATCAACCAGACCGATGAGCGCCCGATTATCCTTGCCTACTCCAATCTGCTCGACGGTTCCAAGAGCCACCTGCAGGCCTTCGTGAGCGTAATCGAAGACCAGGGCCTGACCTATGAGGCACAGGTTCTCGATCCCGAGGAAGTGGAGCTGATCCTTGAGGACGAAAGTTCCGTCGACGAGGACTGACATCGCCGCAGAACGAACAAGGGCAGCCAAATGGCTGCCCTTGTTCGTTCGGGCCTTGGTCGAAGCAGGAACTTTTACCCTTCCTTGCCTTCCAGCTTGTCCTGCGTCTTCAAGTCAAAATCACTGGCATCATGGCGCTCATGCAACTGGGATGACAGATCCCCCCAGGTCTTGTTGACCATCCGGCCACGTTTCACCGCCGGGCGCTGCGCCACCTCATCGGTCCAGCGCACCACGTTCTTGTAGGTGTGGGCCTCCAGAAACTCTGCCGCCTCGTACACCATGTTTTTCACCAGTGCGCCGTACCAGGGCCAGATAGCCATGTCGGCAATGGTGTATTCATCACCGGCGATGAACTGGTTGTCCGCCAGCTGGCGATCCAGAACATCCAGCTGCCGCTTCACCTCCATGGTGTAGCGGTTGATCGGATATTCATACTTCTCCGGAGCGTAGGCATAGAAGTGACCAAAGCCCCCACCGAGGAATGGAGCGCTGCCCATCTGCCAGAACAGCCAGTTCAGGGTCTCCGTCCGCTTGGTGAGGTCCTGCGGCAGGAATTCACCGAACTTCTCCGCCAGGTATAGCAGGATGGAACCGGACTCGAACACCCGGACCGCCGGATCCACGCTGTGGTCCCTCATCGCCGGGATCTTGGAATTCGGGTTCACCTCCACAAATCCGCTGCCGAACTGGTCGCCTTCGGTAATACGCACCAGCCAGGCATCATACTCGGCTCCCTTGTGCCCCTTCTCCAGCAACTCCTCGAGCATCACCGTGGCTTTCACACCGTTGGGCGTGGCCAGGGAATACAGCTGGATCGGATGCTCGCCGACCGGCAACTCCTTGTCATGGGTCGGGCCGGCAATCGGGCGGTTGATATTGGCAAACCGGCCACCGTTACCGGGATCCCATTTCCAGACCTTGGGAGGCGTGTACGTTGGATCGCTCATCTGGGGACATCTCCGTTTGATGCGTGAGTAGAGTTTCCCGACTTTACCGGAAAATCACTTTGCCGGTGAAGGTTTACGACAGAAACTTTGTCTAGACCATACCGCCCCAGCGGCGTGTAGCCATTGCCTTGCGAACCCGCTCTTTTGCGATTTTCATCGCAGCGGTGCGCGGCAGTGACCGTTCCTCCGTGGCAGCCTGCAACACCTGGGTGGTGTTATGGGTCAGTTTTTCGGCAATGGCGTCGAAGGCGGCTGTCTGGGTGGCACCGTGGTACTCCATGGCGGCACAGATCACCCCGCCCGCATTGGCGACAAAATCGGGCAGCACGAGTATGCCACGTTGATGCAGGCGCTCCTCGGCTCCGCTTGTCAGCGGAATATTCGCACCCTCGGCAACCAGGCGGGTTCGCAGGCGGTCCACATTCTGTTCGGTCACCACATCCGGCCGTGCAGCGGGAATCCAGATATCACACTCGACATCAACGATTTCGTCCGGACCGCCAGCCTCGCCATCGAGGTATTCCCTCACGGATTTGCCCTCGGTTTTCAGCCGGGAGAGCGTTTCCAGATCCAGGCCCTCGGGCCGGTAAATGGTTCCCCTTGAATCCGACGCAGCAACAATCACCGCACCGTCAGCGGCCAGGAACCGGGCGGCATGATAGCCCACCGAACCGAACCCCTGGACGGCAACCCGTGCGCCCTTAAGGTCCAGGTCACAGAACGGCAGTGCCGCCTTGACCGCGTGAGCCAGGCCCCAGCCGGTGGCCCCCAACTGGTCCAGCGGAATGCCACCCAGCTCTCTCGGAAGGCCCACGGATCGGCCAATCTCATCGTGAACCCAGGCCATGCATTGTTCGTTCGTGCCCATATCCGGCCCCGCAATGTACTGGGTCTCCAACCCAATGGCCGTGGCAAAAGCCCGAATCAGCTCCTCCTTCCCGGATGCCGGCATTTTCGGATCGGCAAAGATCACGGATTTGCCGCCCCCATGGGCCAAACCGGCCATGGCATTCTTAAGAGTCATGGCGCGTGCCAGGCGGGCGCACTCGAAAAGAGACACATCCGGTGCCATGCGTACCCCGCCGATGGCTGGCCCCGCCGCCACATTATCCACGACAAGGATGCCCTTCAGCCCCACTTTCGGGACATGGACATGAAGGACTTTCGCCGGCCCCAGATCATCGGCGAGATCGAAAACAGTCGTCATGCAACCTCCTTTGCCTGTTCACCCGGCCCGGGAAACGCCCCCGGAGCCCGGCCCTTATCACAGCTTCACATTTCTGAACTGTAGTTCAGTATAGAGTGCGGGCGGAGGTCGCGCCCGAGCGTTCCTGCTCATTCGGATTCTCTCAATTTAATAATGAATTGGATGTTTAGACCGGCATGCACCAATATCCATAACAGGATAGTTCCTCGCAGGGGAGGATCGAGGGCGCCAAACGGGAGCACTTGATGACCGATACATCCAGACAACTGCCAGTGTCCGTTTTAAGCCTGAATCCGGCCGTTGATATCACCTATCAAATCCCTCAGCTGATTGCTGACCAGAAGGTTCATGCCTCGGATTCCCGGTACGACCCCGGTGGTAACGGCATCAATGTTGGCCGCGGTCTCAAACGCCTTGGGGTGCAAGCCTGTACTTTCTGTGTCGTCGCCGGCGAAATCGGTCGCTTCCTGCGCCATCAGCTCGATGCGCAGCTGGACCAGGCCAGTTATCTGGAAGTGGAAGGCGAAACCCGGGTCAATGGCACTATTCTCGAGAGTGTCACCGGAGCCCAGTTTGAGGTCAGCGGTGTCGGCCCCGCAGTGTCCACCGCACAATGGCAACATTTGCTGGACCGGTTCGTGACCCATGGGGGGAAGGGACTGGGCGTAATCACCGGCTCGCTACAACGGAGCCTGCCGCAGGATCTCTACGCTGAAGCGGTGCGCCGGGTCCAGGCGGCCGGGGGGCGTGCCGTCGTCGATTCCCATGACAACCTGCTGCGACACGCGATCGGAGCCAGACCTTTCCTGATCAAACCTAACCGTTTCGAACTGGAAACCCTGGTCGGACGGCGCCTGGAAAATCAGCAGGAAATTGTTCGGGAAGCCCGCCAATTGCAGACGCTGGGCGTTAGCTGGGTCTGTGTCTCCCTGGGTGCGGAGGGTGCGTTGTTAGTGACGCCGTCAAAGGTCCTGAAAGGCGAAGCGCCTCAGGTTCCTGTGATCTCCACGGTCGGAGCGGGTGATTCAATGGTGGCCGGTATGACAGGAGTATTGGCACAGGGCGCGTCGGACCAGGATGCGTTACGCGAAGGAATTGCCTGCAGTGCGGCGACGGTGATGCAGCCCGGGACCGAGTTGTTCGACAAGAAAACGGTCGATCGGCTGCGTGGAGAGGTTCGGGTGACGCCGCTATCCCTGTGACTGGCGTTGTCACCTCGTGTTTATTATAAAATTTCGGATAACTGAAAACGGATAGGTTCAGGAGCCTCCGATGCACCCCCGCCACATTGCCTGGAGTGTTTGCTTAATACCTGTCATTGCAGCTCACGGGTCGTTCTTATTCGGGTTGTGGGAAGGTGTGGCAAACGAATGCATGCCTTATTTTGAGGGGTGTACGTCAATCAGCCGTGCGGCTCGTGAGGGGAATGCAATCTTTCTGTTTCGCGGCTTGATGATGCCTGTGGCGGCTTTGTTGTTTTTATTCTGGTACTTACAAAGCGTCTGGTTAAAAGAAATCACGCAGAAGCCGCATCCTGCGACCTTTATCCTCGGGGCTATCGGCGCTGTCTTCCTGATCCTCTATGTGGACTTTCTCGGCACCGAAGGCGACTTCTACCGATTCCTTCGCCGCTACGGTACGACACTCTATTTTGCCCTCACCGTTCTGGCTCAAATGATCAGCATTCGAAGCCTTCAACAAAAAGCCGGTGAATTGGATACACAGATCCGGCGATACCTGAACCTGCAGTTCATCTTAATGGTGCTCTATTGGTGCCTGGGCATCGCCAACGTTGTTATCAAAGCCTCGGGCGTTAGCTGGGCCGATCAAGCCGAAAACGTTATCGAATGGCACTTTGCGTTATACATGTCCCTTTACTTCGGTTTAACCGCGTTGATGTGGAAGCGGAGCAATTTTGACTGGCAGTTTCGTACAGACAGCGGCTGAAATCAGCGAGGCCGAGGGTGCTCTACGCCACCGGCAGTGACTCATTGCTGCCCCAGTCGGCCCAGGAACCGTCGTACAGCGACAGCTGGCCATACCCTGCCAGCTCGGCCGCCAGCAAGATGATGCAGGCGGTGATACCGGAACCACAGGAAAACACCAATTGGTGCCCGTTGCCGCCCTGAAGCGAGGGAGCGAGGCGGGCATACATTGCCGCCAGCTGATTGGCAGGCTTGAACCGATAACCCTCCAGCACCTCCGTAAACGGCAGGTTAAAAGAATTGGGGATGTGACCACCACGCACACCAGGCCGGGGTTCCGGCGCCTGTGCCAGAAAACGCGCCTGTGATCGCGCATCGATGACCGTTACGCGCTCGTCGTCCAGATGCTGGAAAACGTAGGCGGAATCCCGAACCAGGCTCTGGTCAAGCTTGCCCACCACGCTGCCAGGCATGGCCGCCTCTGCGACCGGCGCAGATACGATGTCCCGCCCTTCGGCCAACCACTGCGGCAGTCCACCATCCAGAACAAACACATTTTTGAGACCCATAGCCCGAAAAATCCACCAGGCCCGGGGTGCCGAGTAGATGCCCTGGTTGTCGTACAGCACCACCAGGCTTTCGGGCGTAATGCCCAGCCGGCGCGCTTCCTCTGTGAACTGCTCTTCCGTCGGGAAGGCGTGGATTTGGGAAGATCCGGTATCGCAGAGCGTTCCTTCCAGGTCGATCTTATAGCTACCCGGGATAAACACCGGGCGGTCATAAACGATCGGCTCCTTGCCAACGACAGTGGCCATACTCGAGTCGATCAGTACCAGATGTTCGTTATCCAGGTTGTCCTGAAGCCAGTCGGTAGTCACGAGAGGAAAAGACATGGTGTTCTCCGGTCTGAAACAAACAGATAAGCCAGCGCAAACCCTCACAGAGTCCATGTAGCTTTGGCGTTGCGGTGCACCGGAGTGCCAGCGTAGGTGCGTCCGACAACAGCCATTGGTTAAATGCTTGAATGCGCATGTCCGTGCGCATAAACTAAGGTGATGCATTGAACAGCCACTTGGAGGCTCCGATGGCCGAACTCTACAACGCAGCCGCACCGAAAAAAGCCGCGAACCTCTCAATCAATAGCGATCTTCTGCGTAAGACCCGTGAACTGAACATTAACCTGTCTGCTACCCTGGAGCGAGCGCTGAGAGAAGAGCTCTCCAAACGCGAAGCAGAAAAATGGGTTGAAGAAAACCGTGCTGCGATAAAAAGTTACAACGATTTTGTCGAACAACATGGATGCTTTGGCGACGAATTCAGGGAATTTTGATGGCACAGTTCGATGTTTACCCCAACCCAAGCAAGACCAGCAAAGCGCACTACCCTTACCTTGTCGATATTCAGAGCAGCCTGCTGAGCGAATTGGCAACTCGCATCGTCATCCCTTTGGGGAAACGCTCCGCATTTGGTGGCGAAGCCTTGCAGGGAGTCACGCCTGAAATCAGCTTTGCGGACCAAGAACTTCTACTGTTAACCCCGCAAATTTCCTCTGTTTCTGAAAAGCATCTCAAAAACCCGGTTGGCTCTCTATCCCATTTCAGAGACCGGATTGTTGGAGCCCTGGACATGGCCGTCACCGGCATTTAACGCCGAAGCTCACCTGCCGCTATGGAGCGCGAGCGGATTAGTGCTCGGGTGCAGCGCCTTGTTGGGCGCGCTCATGGAAACGAAAACATATTGACAAGTAACCTGTTCGGGTCCGCTACCATAAATCGCCTCATCCCGAACTCCTCATCGCATATGTCTTGTGCCAACTCGAAACCGCGGGCCTTCACTGCAGCGTATGTCGCCTCAATATCTTCGACCTGTACCGATATGATGACGCCCTGCGCAGGGTGCTGGAAAGGCCGGGGTGTGAACTCATGGTCGAGGCGCATGATACCGATTTGCAGTTCCGGCTTTTCAGGCGATGCCATCTGGATATACCAGCCCTCGTGCTCGAATCCAACGACCAGACCCAGCAACTCCTTATAGAAGTCGCGGGTCTCTTCCATCTTGTCAGTGCAGATGTTTGGAAGCAGCCTCGTAATGGCGATGCCTTCAGTCATAGTTCACCTGCTTGGTTTGATCGGCTCCTGACTCCCAACGCCGCCAGCAGGGAGGCAAACCCAGAGGGAAATTGCGGGTTAAGTCCCTTTCTCTCTCGCTGGCATTGTTAGGCTTTTTGGATGTTAGCTGGCAGGATGTGTACAGCAACACTCCGACCTCACGATTCCGGATCAAATCCGAATACCCGAAGCTCCTGATCACAACGACACGCTTTCGCGAAACGTGCCGCCCATGCGATGGCCTCCTTACTTGAAGGTAGCTCAAGTACAGTGAATCCACCATTGAGCGGAGGAGCCCACGGGTAGCCCCCTTCAGCAACTGAGCCATTCTCCGAAACTAGGACGGGAGGTACTGTTTCATCAATACCACCGCCGAAAACGTAGACGCCCGCTTCCTTCGCCTTGCGTATCACATCGTGAGCGTCTCGATCCACCGCCTCCAACTCACTGTCAGGTACATTCATTGCGGCACTGGGGAATGAAATTAGATACTTTGCCATGATTATCTTCCACAAAGAATTTCACGCTTCGATGTCGTGTGCATATAGTCGATCATGGCGACGGTTAATCGACATCCCGTTTGAAAGATATTTGCAAAGGTTTACAGATGGCCTAGACATTATGACTCCCCTCTTCACGACGGAAGAGTAAGGTGGTGAGAACCCACGGATATCAGCATGATAACCGTCGACGATTACTGGCCTCAGCGTCTGTCCTGACCCGCCCTTACACAGCGGGAAAGTAGCTCTGAAAAAACGGGGCTGGACTGGTGCATGCCTCTGGACGTGGGGAGTCATATCAACGCCCGCCATCACCGGTGGCAAAACCGCAGCGAAGCGGAGGTTGTGGCATCCAGTGCATGGCCTGGTTACACCTCACTCTGGTCAGTGAAGCTGATTGAAAACTTCCGGGTGTTGCTCAGCAATGCGCAGAAGCGCAACCGCAGGCCCCTGCGGCTCTCGCCGACCCTGTTCCCAATCCTGAAGGGTTCGCACACTCACGCCCATAAGACCGGCAAATGCTGACTGCGACATGTTCAACTTCAGCCTGATCACTTTAGGCGGTGAGGGCTCTGATAGCTCGTGGGTTCGTAGAGCCAATTTGCCCTTCTTGAACTGCTTGATTTCATTGATGCCATCAAGAATTTCTGCCCCAAGATTCCTGTCACCCATTTTTGATTGCCTCCGCTATCTGCTTGAGCGTATGGCCAGGAATGCTGGCGCGCTCTGATTTACTGTACAGCGTGAGCATCCATATCTCGTGGTCAGACTTCTTCCAGTAGTAAATGGCTCTGATACCACCGCTCTTTCCCGAACCCGCTGGTGCCCATCGAACTTTACGAACGCCACCCGAGCCTTTGATTAGATCCCCGGCATCCGGCTTCTGCAAAAGGTAGCTTTGAAGCCCACGGTATTCCTCGTCCTTGTAGTAGCCCCCATTTAAACCGGACACCTTGGTAGAAGCAAAGGCCTAGGCATAGACCTAGTGCAAAGGAGTGTCCAAGGTGGAGAGAATCGAAGTCATAACTGGAGTGCAGCGTCGTCGCCGGTATTCCGCGCAGGAGAAGGCATTCATGGTCGCGGAGTGTGAGCGGCCTGGCATGTCGGTATCGCTTGTCGCACGACGTCATGGTATATCAGCAAGTCTGTTGTTCCGTTGGAAGAAGCTGATGAAAGACGGTGGCATGTCCGCGATTGAATCTGGTGATGAGGTTGTCAGTGCATCCGAGATGAAAGCCCTGAACAAGAAGGTCCGGGAGCTGGAGCGGATGTTGGGCCGCAAGACGATGGAAGCTGAAATACTCCGGGAAGCCCTGGAGGTGGCTCAGTCAAAAAAGTTGATCTCGCGCATGCCGTTGCTGCCACCGGACGATACCCTCTGAAACGGGTTGCGGAGGTAATGAAGGTATCGCGCTCCAACCTTCTGGATCGCCTTCATGGTCGCCAGAAAGGCAGAAGCCCAAGATATAACAAGCAGGACGATGAGCGGCATTTGCCGTTTATCCGAGAGCTGTGCGATGCCCGTGCTGCCAATGGCTATCGAAGGATCACTGCTCGGCTGAATCGGTTGCTGGCAGCAAACGACGAGCGAGTGAACCACAAGCGCGTGTATCGACTGATGAAGCAGGATGGACTGTTGTTACCCCGTTATACGGGACGGCCCCAGGAGCGCTGCCATAACGGCCAGGTCATCACCTTGAAGCCAGACCTTCGCTGGTGCTCAGACGGCTTCGAGATCCGTTGCTGGAACAAGGAAGTTGTGCGTGTTGCGTTCAGCCTGGACTGCTGTGACCGCGAACTGATGCGCTACGTGGCGACCACCGGCGGCATCACCGCTGAGATGGTCCAGGATTTACTGCTGGAAAGCCTGGAATACCGCTTCGGCCAGTCAGAACGTGTTCCGCACCCACTCGAATGGCTGACGGATAATGGCAGCTGCTACATTGCCAAAGAAACGCGGGCCTTCGCGTCCTCTCTGGGCTTTGTGGTGTGTACCACACCAGTCAGAAGCCCTCAGAGTAATGGCATGGCTGAGGCCTTCGTGAAGACGTTCAAGCGGGACTATGTGTACCTGAACGATCTTCCTGATGCCGCCACGGTGATGGCCAGGTTGCCGGAATGGATCGAGGACTATAACCGCAGCCACCCGCACAAGGGGCTGAAAATGAAATCGCCCTGGGAGTACCGGGCAGAACTGGCATCAAATTGATGAGGTGGTGTCCGGTTTAGCGGGGGCAACTACAG